>NZ_JAGGML010000001.1:0-1200000 GCF_017875275.1 Xanthobacter flavus
TCGGCTATTGCGCCCTCGCCGCGATTGTAGGGCAGGAAGACCAGCGCCACGACCAGCACCAGCGGCAGCACATAGCCGAACAGCGCACCGACCATGCTGGAGACCACCGCATCCCACCCCGCGCCCGTGGCGCCGATGGTCTGGGCGGTGGCCTCGGCCACGTTCTGGCCGTAGCGCCAGAGTGCGAAGCCGTAGATACCGAGCGGGACAGCCGCCACCGCGACCGTGACGAGCAGGCGCGGGTCCAGGATCACCTTGCGATAGGCCGGCTCCAGCAGGCAGGCCACCAGAAGGGCGCCGAGGAAGGCGACGAAGCCGAACTTGCCCAGCACGCCAGCGGCGATCCACAGGCCAAGCCCCGCATAGAGGCCGAGGCTCTTGTGACGGCTCAGGGCCATCACCGTCAGGAAGGTGCCGGCGATGGCCACGATCATCACGTTGGAATGGGTGAGGATCCGGTGGCTGTGGTACCCGATCACCCATATGAACGAGAGCGAGAAGGTGGCGAGCGCCTGCAGTCGGGGATCGGCGATCATGCGCCGGGCCACCCGGTAGACCAGCATGGCGCAGGCGAAGAGCAGCGTGTAGCGCAGCACGGCGAACGACAGCGTGCCGACGCCGAAGATCCGCTGCAGGCCCCACAGGAGCCAGTCGTACAGCGGCGGATTGCGCGGAACGTAGGAAAGCTCCAGCGACTGGACCATGTAGCTTTCGATGGCGTCGTCAGCGTTCACCGCGATCTCGAAGACCACCGCGATCGCCGCGTGGAGCACCATCCAGAGGGCGACGATGAGCGCCACGCCCTCGGGCCGCGCCCAGAACGGAGCCTGCAAAGTGCTCGCCCCGTGGGAACCGGTGGCGGCGGCCGCCGCGGGCACATCCCTGTCGAGATAGGTATCGGTCACCGGGGCACTCCTCATCCGCGCCTCTATACCGCCGTGACAGACGAGGCGCCACCGCGCGGAGCGTGGGCCTCCCGCGCCAGGGCGGGCTCCGTCGCGCGGCTCGACAATCAGCTAGAGCGTTTCGAGGACGACGAAGCGGTCTCGGCCGCCGACCGCCAGCGCCGCGTCTGACACCTCGTGGACCAGCATCTCGTCGACCCGGGCGCCCGCCGGACCGGTGCGGCAGGCGGCGAGCATGGCCTCCACCTCTTCCGCCGGTCCGGCGAATACCGCTTCCACGGCGCCCGACCGGCGATTGCGGGCAAAGCCGAGCAGGCCGCGCCGTTCGGCCTCCCGCGCGCACCAGGCCCGATAGCCGACGCCCTGCACCCGGCCGCGCAGCATCACATGAACATGGCGCATGGGAGTGCCTATTGGGGGCAGGCGCCGGACGGCGTCAGGGCCTCGAACGTCGCCATGGCGCCGACCAGCGCGAAACGGCCGTAATCGATCTTGAGGCTGCCGACGACGCCGTTGTCATAGAGGGAGAAGCTCATGACGTAGGCGGGCGTGCGGTCCACGCCCCCCTCGTCGAAATAGCTGATGGTCACGGGATAGAAGGTGCGCCCGGCGAGCGCGGCCCGGGCGGGCGCCGCGATGCGGCTTTCGTCGGTGCTCGGGCGGCCGATGACCGCCAGCGTGTCATAGACCTTCTGGGGATCGCTCGCGCCGTCATAGACCTTGGCCTGATAGACGCTCTCGCCGCCGCTGGCAGCGGCCAGAACCTTCTTCACATGCTCTGTGGGCATCAGGATGTCGCCCTTGAGCGTGAAGGTGGCCGATTCGGGCTTGCTGACGACCACCCGGAGCGCCGGCGGCTCCTGCCGTTCCACATTGGCCTCAAGCTCCAGCCCGTCGTCGTCCCCGCCCTCGGTGGTCGACGTGAAGCGATAGGACTTGCCCGCGCCATCTTCCCAGGCCTTGGAGATGACGCTCTGGCGCACGGGCTCGCCGCCGGTGGAGGCGGCGCTCTGCTGGCTGGTCAGGGTGGTGTAGCCGGCGCAGGCATCGCCGGTGATCTCGTAGCGAATCTCCCCGTTCATCTCCTCCAGCTGGCCGGAAGGCTTGGAGCCGTCGAGGGAGAGGCGGTAGGTCGCCTTGTGCGGCAGCAGGGTCACCGCGCCAGCGGGCAGAGCGGAAAAGCACCACAGGCCGGCCACCGTCGCCGCGGCGAGGCGCAAATGCTTCGTCATGTCTCAACTCCTTCCGGCCGTCCGGTTCGGGCGACACAGTGCTACCGCCCGAGCGGACCCTTTGCTTGCGCCGAAGCGGCTCTTCGGCGAAGAGGATGGCTTAATTGCGCGCTGCATAAGGCAGGAGATTCCCATGACCGCGTCCGCCCAAACGTCATCCGTCGAAAAGAAGCTCGCCGAACTCGGAATCACCCTGCCCAGCCCCAAGCCGCCCGTCGCCAATTATGTGCCGGTGGTGCGCACCGGCAACCTGCTGTTCGTGTCCGGCCAGGTCTCCGCCGACGCGGACGGCAAGATCGCCACCGGCAAGCTCGGCGCGGGCGTGAGCATCGAGGCCGGACAGGCGGCGGCGAAGCTATGCGCCATCAACATCCTCGCCCAGGTGAAGGCCGCCATCGGCGACCTCGACAAGGTGGTGCGGATCGTGAAGCTCGTGGGCTTCGTCAACGCCACCGGCGATTTCGCCGACCAGCCCAAGGTCGTCAACGGCTGCTCGGACTTCTTCGTCGAGGTGCTGGGCGACAAGGGCCGCCATGCGCGCTCGGCGGTGGGCGTCTCCGGCCTGCCGTTCGACTGCTCGGTGGAGGTGGAAGCCATCGTCGAGATCGCCTGAGCGGAGCCGAGCATGGGCGACCTGAGCTGGATCACCGCCCGCCCGGTCGCCCATCGCGGCCTGCACGACGCCGCGCGCGGTCTCATCGAGAACGCCCTGTCGGCGGCCGAGGCGGCGGCCGTCGCGGGCTATCCCATCGAGCTGGACATCCAGATCAGCGCCGATGGAGAAGCCATGGTCTTCCACGATTTCACCCTCGATCGCCTGACGGCGGCGAAGGGTGCGATCTCGGCGCTGAGCGCGGCGGAGCTTGGGCGCATTCCGCTCGCGGGAACGGCGGACACGATCCCGACCCTCGCGGCCTTCCTCGCCCGCGTGGGTGGTCGGGTGCCTCTCTTCATCGAGATCAAGAGCGCGTTTTCCGGCGATACACGGCTCGCGAGACGGGCTGTGGATGCGATCGCGGGGTATGGCGGCGAGGTCGCGTTGATCTCCTTCGATCCCGACATGCTGGCCGAGGCCAAGGCGCGCGCGCCGCATATCCCGCGCGGCATCATCGCCCAGGCGCGCTATGACGGTGCCCACTGGCCCGGCATGACGCCCGAGCGGGGACGGATGCTCGCGGACATGGATCACCGCGCTGCCAGCGGCTACGATTTCATTTCCTATCGCTTCGCCGACCTGACCCACCCCGCCCTCGTGGCCGCCCGGGCACAGGGGCTGCCCGTGACTGCCTGGACGGTCCGGAGCCCCGCCGACGCCGCCCGCGCGCTCGCCGGGGCCGACCAGATCGTGTTCGAGGGCTTCACCCCGCAGGCATAGGGGCGTAAATCTGCGGCGTCCTGTCGCGGTGGTCAGCTTCTACCGCAATGCACACTTAAGCCCGATGGCCGACGCCCACATCCGCATCCTGCCCAACCTGTCCGAGATCAAGGCGGCCGACTGGGACGCGTGTGCGGCCGGTGGGGCGATGCGCCCCGAGCCGTTCGTGAGCCACGCCTTCCTTTCAGCCCTGGAGCAATCGGGCTGCGCCGCCGCCCGCACCGGCTGGCTGCCACAGCACCTCGTGCTCGACGGGCCGGACGGAAAGCCCGCCGCCGTCTGCCCCGCATATCTGAAGTCCCACTCGCGGGGAGAATACGTCTTCGACCAGGGCTGGGCCGACGCCTACATGCGGGCCGGCGGCGAATATTACCCCAAGGTACAGGTGGCCGTGCCCTTCACCCCCGTCACCGGCCGGCGCCTGCTGCTGAAGGACCCGGACGATGCGGCGGCCGAGCTGGCTCTCGGCGCCGGCCTCAAGCAGCTGGTGCGGCTGCGCGGCGCCTCCTCGGCCCATGTGACCTTTTCCACCGAAACCGAATGGGAGGCGCTGGCCTCCCTCGGCTTCCTCAAGCGCACCGACCGCCAGTTCCACTGGACCAATGCGGGGTATGCCACCTACGACGACTTCCTCGCCGAGCTGGCCTCCCGCAAGCGAAAGGCGCTGAAGAAGGAGCGGCGCGAAGCGGTTTGCGAGGGCATCTCCATCGAGTGGCTCACCGGCAAGTCCTTGACGGAAGAGGCTTTCGACGCCTTCTTCATGTTCTATCTGGACACCGGCGGCCGCAAATGGGGCACGCCCTATCTCAACCGCCAGTTCTTCCAGCTGGCCGCCGAGCACATGGCCGACCAGATCCTGCTGGTGATGGCGCGGCGGGAGGGGCGCTACATCGCCGGCGCGCTGAATTTCATTGGCGCGGAAACGCTTTACGGCCGCTACTGGGGCGCGGTGGAGCACCACCCCTTCCTTCATTTCGAGGTCTGCTACCATCAGGCCATCGACTATGCGATCGCCACCGGCCTGAGGGTCGTCGAGGCCGGCGCGCAGGGCGAGCACAAGCTGGCGCGGGGCTATCTGCCCAAGGCCACCCACTCCGCTCACTACATCGTGCACCCGGGCCTCGCCGGGGCCGTCGCGCAGTATCTGGAGCGCGAGCGCAGCCATGTGGAAGAGGATTCGGCCGTGCTGACCGAACTCGGCCCGTTTCGCCGGTGCGTGGAGGAGGAGCAGGACTGACGCGTGCCGCAAGTGGCATCACGCTTTCGTCGGCCCTCATCGCGACGCGACATCATCCGCCCGGTTGCCCGGCTCACCGGCGGGTCGCTATAGTCCCCCGCCAATCTGGGGACAGGCGATGACGTATTGCTGTGGGGTTCTGGTCCGTGACGGTCTGGTGCTGATCGCCGACACGCGGACCAATGCGGGCCTCGACAACATTTCCACCTTCCGCAAGCTCCACATCTTCGAGGAGCCGGGCCATCACGTGCTGGGCCTCGCCACGGCCGGCAACCTGTCCGTCTCCCAGTCGGTCGTCAGCATGCTGCACGAAGGTGTGGAAGATCATGAGATGGGCGAGCGGCGCCAGCTGCGCGACTGCCGCACCATGTTCCAGGCCGCCCAGCTGGTCGGCATCGCCATCCGGCAGGTGCACCGCGTGAACGGGCCATTCATGGAGCAGTCCAATGTCAGCTTCGACGTGTCGTTCCTGCTCGGCGGCCAGATCGCGGGCGACAGCCTGCGGCTCTACATGGTCTATTCCGCCGGCAATTTCATCGAATGTACGCAGGACACGCCCTTCCTGCAGATCGGCGAGCACAAATACGGCAAGCCGGTGCTGGACCGGGCGGTGAATTACGACATGGAGATTTCCGAGGCGCTGAAATCCAGCCTCATCTCCATGGATTCCACCATGCGCTCCAATCTTGGGGTCGGCCTGCCCATCGACGTGATGGTGGTGACGCCGGATACGCTGCGTTCCGAGCTGATCTACCGCATCGAGCCCGGCGAGCCCTATTTCCACGACCTGCGCGAGCGCTGGTCCGCCGCGCTGCGCTCGGCCCACGCCTCGATCCCCAAGCCGCCCTACCTCAAGAACGCCCGCCCGCGCGCGGTCAACGATATCTGAGGACAAGCTTCGGCCGAACGAAAAAGGGCGCCCCGGCGGGCGCCCTTTCATTTCAGCGGCCTCGATGGCCGAAAATCACGCCGCCTAAAATCACGCTGCCTTGGGGGCGAGCTTGGCGGTGACGATCTTGTCCGGATCCTTCACCGGCTCGCCGCGCTTGATCTGGTCGATATTGTCCATGCCGTCGATCACCTCGCCCCACACCGTGTACTGGCGGTCGAGGAAGCGGGCGTCGGTGAAGCAGATGAAGAACTGGCTGTCGCCCGAATCCGGGTTCTGCGCGCGGGCCATGGAGCAGGTGCCACGGACGTGGGGCTGGGCGTTGAACTCCGCCTTCAGCTTCTTGCCCGAGCCGCCCATGCCGGTGCCGGTCGGATCGCCGGTCTGGGCCATGAAGCCCTCGATCACGCGGTGGAACGGCACGCCGTTGTAGAAGCCCTGGGAGACCAGCTCCTTGATGCGGGCAACGTGGCCGGGGGCGAGGTCGGGACGGAACGCAATGGTCACCGGGCCCTTGGTGGTTTCGAGGATCAGGACTTCATCGCTCATCAATCGTTTCCTTCACTTGCAGCGCATCGGCGCCGGTCGGGGAATTTGCTGCGGCTGCTGAGCCGGCCGCGGCGGGGCATCTTCTGGCCGCGCCTCACTTGGCGTCGGCGGCGACCTGCATCTTCACGATCTTGTCGGGATTGGACACCGTGCCGCTGGCACCGGAGCCCTTCTTGATCTTGTCCACGAACTCCATGCCCGACACCACCTGGCCCACGACCGTGTACTGGCCGTTCAGGCTCGGGGTGGAGTCGAACATGATGAAGAACTGGGAATCGGCGCTATCGGGCGAGGAAGCCCGCGCCATGCCGACGACGCCGCGCGTGAAGGGGGTGCTGGAGAATTCCGCCGCCAATTTCTGCCCGGAGCCGCCCGTGCCGGTGCCGGTGGGATCGCCGGTCTGCGCCATGAAGCCGGCGATCACCCGGTGAAACGGCACGCCGTTATAGAAGCCCGTGCGGGTGAGTTCCTTGATGCGCGCGACGTGCTTGGGAGCGAGATCGGGGCGCAACTTTATAACGACCCGCCCGTAGGCCGTGTCGAGATAAAGCATGTTCTCTGCCTCCTGCTTGGTCTGCGCCGCCGCCGGCAGCGCGAAGGCGAGCACGACGAAGGCTGCGGCGAGGAAGCGGCCGAATAGGCGCGTCATATGGGTCTCTCCCGGAAAGCCCCGGCCTCGGGGCGGTTTGGCCGCATGGGCGCGGCGGCGAATGAGGGCGCTATCGCTTGAACTTGGCATTAAGCCGCGCCAGCACTTCGGGCGGCACGAAGGCGGAGACATCCCCGCCCATGGAGGCGATCTGGCGCACGAGAGTGGCGGTGATGGGGCGCACGCGGGGGGAAGCCGGCAGGAACACCGTCTGGATGCCCGGCGCCAGCGTGCCATTCATGCCGGCCATCTGCATCTCGTAGTCGAGATCCGTCCCGTCGCGCAGGCCGCGAATGAGCAGCGTGGCGCCGAGCTGTTGGGCGGTGGAGATGATGAGATTGTCGAAGGTGACGGCCTCGAGCGTCGCATTCTCCTCCGCCGCCACCGGCCCGCACACCTCGCGCAGCATGGCGAGACGCTCCTCGGCGGCAAACAGCGGCGCCTTGCCGGGATGGATGCCCACCGCCAGCACCAGCCGGTCGGCGAGGCGACAGGCGGAGCGCACCACGTCCAGATGGCCGTTGGTAAGCGGATCGAAGGAGCCGCCATAGATGGCGGTACGGACGGTGTGTTCGCTCATGCGGCCTGTCTTCAGCCTGTTCTGATCCCGCAAGGCCTAGCCTTGCGGGCGCCGGGACGCAATGGGAAGGACCGAAAGGCCCCGTCCCGCTCAGACCTCGAACGAGCCGCCGCTCTCGGGCACCACCACCTTCACCGGGTGACCCTTCAGCGCCTCGACGAAGGCGGAGGCATCCGGCACCAGGATGGGGAAGGTGCCGTAGTGGATCGGCACCACGATCTCCACGCCCGGCAGGAAGCGCTTCACCGCCAGCGCAGCCACTTCGGGCCCCATGGTGAAGCGGTCGCCGATGGGAATAAACACCACCTTCGGCGCGTGGATTTCGCACAGGAGCCCCATGTCGGAGAAGATGTCCGTGTCCGCCATGTGCCACACGGTCGGCTCGCCCGGCGCCTTGATGATGAGGCCGGTGGGGTTGCCGAGATATTCGGACGGCGCCGCCGGGCCGCCGGAGGAATGGTCGGCGCGCACCATGGTCACGCTGAAACCACCGAGGTCGATCTTGCCGCCGGTGTTCATCATCTGCGGCGCATTGCCGGCGCCCTTGGCCGAGAGGTAGGCGCACAGCTCGGGATTGGCGACCACCGGCAGCGTCCGGCTGGCGTCGGCCGCATCTTCCACCAGCGAAAGCGTGTCGCCGATATGGTCACCATGGCCGTGGGTGAGCAGGATGTGCGTCACCCCGCGCGCGGCGTCCTCGACCGTGGAGCGAAAGCTCGGGTTGCCGGTGAAGAAGGGATCGATGAGGACGGCCTTGTCGTCGAAATCAAGCCGGAAGGCGGCGTGGCCGTACCAGGTGATCTTCATGGGATTGCCTCTGGTGGCTTCATGCATGCGCGGGATGGTCCGGCATTGCGCCGGCGCGCGGGGAAGGGTTCGGGGCGCGGAGTATCCCGGAAGCCCCGCGAACGCGCAATCTCCTCAGCCGATGGTCGAGAGCGAGGGGAAGGTCTCGATCAGCCAGTAGCTCGCATGGGCGATCCAGCCGGACATGAAGGCGATCCCGGTGAGCACCAGCAGCGCGCCCATGGCTTTCTCCACCACCGGCAGCATCTTGCGCATGTGGACGAGGCCGCGCAGGAACGGCCGCACCGCGAATGCCGCTGCAAGGAACGGCACGCCGAGGCCCAGCGAATAGACGGCCAGCAGCCCCGCACCCTTGGAGACGGTCGCCTCCGACCCCGCCACCGCGAGGATGGCCCCGAGCACCGGGCCGAGGCAGGGCGTCCAGCCGAAGGCGAAGGCGAGGCCCATCACGAAGGCGCCCCACAGCCCCGTTGGCGCATGCACATGCGCGCGCGCCGTGCGGTGCAGCAGATGAATGCGGAACACGCCGAGGAAATTGAGCCCCATGATGATGATGGCGATGCCGGCGATGATGGACAGCACGTCCAGATGCGCACGCAGAAGGTCGCCGATGGCCGAGGCCCCCGCCCCCAGCGCCACGAAAACAACGCTGAAGCCCGCGACGAACAGGGCGGCGCCGACCAGCGCCCGCCGCTCCACCTCCTTCACCGGCTCGGCACCGGCGAGGTCGTCCAGCGTGCTGCCGCCGAGGAAGCACAGATAGGGCGGCACCAGAGGCAGGACGCACGGAGAGACGAAGCTCGCAAGGCCGGCGAGGAAGGCGGCAGGCAGGGTCACGTCGGCCATTCTTGGGTCGCGGCTCTCTTCTCGTGGACGGGAATGCCCCTCTTATTGCCCCTATTGAAGCCCCAGGCCGGCCGGGGCAAGCCACACATCGCCGCGCTCGCCGGCTTGTGAGCGGCGCTCCCGCGCCCCATCCGCGCGTCCGCGCCCCTTGCGGTCGCCGCATTTGAAGGACATTTCAGGACCATGAGCGACGAGCGCACTTCCCCACGGCGGCCGCAGGTGTTCCGCCTCGACGAGGCGAACATCACCCTGGCTCCGCCCGAAATGGCGGAGGTAGAAGCCGCCCTGCCCGTCCCGGTGCCCGTGAAGCCGAAGCGTGGCTGGGGCATGTCGCTCGCCACCTTGTTCTGGTCCGCCCTTGGCGGCGTGCTGAGCCTCGCCGCCTATGTGGGTCTGAGCAAGCTGATTGAAGACCTTTATTCCCGCGCGCCGTGGCTCGGCTGGGTGGGCATCGGCGTCACAGCCCTCCTGCTCATCGCCGCCGTGCTGATCGTGGCGCGGGAGGTGGCCGGCCTGTCGCGGCTGGCGCGGCTCGACGACATCCGCGACCGCGCCGAGCGCGCCCTTGCCGAGGACGACCGCCCATTGGCGGAAGGCGTGGTGCGGGACGTGCTCAAGCTCTCCTCCCATGCCCCCACTCTCGCCCGCGCGCGCATGGATCTGGAGGGCCATCTCTCCGGCATCATCGATGGCGCGGACCTCGTGCGCCTCGCCGAGCGCTCGCTGTTGCCCTCGCTGGATTCGCAGGCGCGTCAGATGGTGTCGGACGCTGCCCGCAACGTTTCCGTCGTCACCGCCGTGTCGCCGCGCGCGGCGGTGGACCTTGCCTTCGTGCTCTACAGCGCCGTGACGCTGATGCGCCGGCTCGCCTACCTCTACGGCGGGCGGCCGGGCACGCTCGGCACCTTCCGGCTGGTGCGCCATGTGCTCGGGCACCTCGCCGTTACGGGCGGCATGGCGGCGGGGGATACGCTGGTTCAGCAACTCGTCGGCCAAGGCCTCGCCGCGCGGCTCTCCGCCCGATTGGGCGAGGGCGTGGTGAATGGCCTGCTCACCGCCCGGCTTGGGCTTGCCGCCATTGCGGTGACGCGGCCTCTGCCCTTCACCGCCCTTCCCGCCCCACGCCTCGCGGATGTCGCAACAGGCCTGATGCGCAAGGTGGAGGAAGAGGAGGCGGCCGCCTCACGCCGGTAGCAGATGGCGCGGCAGGGCGCCGGGCGCGTAGGTGACGGGCCGGTTGCGCCAGATCATCTCGGCGGTGGGCCACACCACGAAGGCGCCCATCGCCGCGAGGAACATGGCGAACGCCCATTCCTGCTGCAGGATGGCGAAGCCGAGCACCGCAAGAAGGCCCGCCAGCGCCGCGAGCCCGGCAACGACCATTGCCCAGAAGCGCAGCGGGCCATATCCGCCCCGGTAGCGAGGGGTGGCGCCGGAGACGGCGAGCGCGCGATGGAAGGCCCGGACGAAGGCGGCATAATCTTCCCGCTGGTCCCGCACGCCGGTCAGCGAGATGCGCGAGGCGGAACCGACCTTCAGGCGCGGCCCGTCGCGCCCCGCGATATC
This sequence comes from Xanthobacter flavus, assembly GCF_017875275.1. Lineage (NCBI taxonomy): Bacteria > Pseudomonadati > Pseudomonadota > Alphaproteobacteria > Hyphomicrobiales > Xanthobacteraceae > Xanthobacter > Xanthobacter flavus. The sequence goes on from NZ_JAGGML010000001.1 coordinate 10,636, forward strand.
CATCTCGAAGCTGGGCGCGGCGAATTTCGCCGGCAGGAAGCGCAAGTGTACGGCCGTAATGTCCGCCAGCCGCAGCCGGCCCTCGCGCGGGCCTATGCTCCACAAAAGGGCCTCCGGCAGCAGTTCCAGCCGCACGCCCGCCCCGCCGAGGCGGGGCAGATGGGCATAGGCGATCGTCCCGGTCGAAGAAGCGGCCGTCACGTCAGTTCCCGCATGGCGGCGTCGATGCCCTGAACGGTGAGGGGGAACATCCGGTCTTCAAGGATCTGGCGCATGACGCGGATGGAGTCCGTATAGCCCCAGTGCGGCTGAGGCACCGGATTCAGCCAGGCGGCCTTGGGATAGGTGGTGAGCAGGCGCTCAAGCCACAGCTTTCCCGGCTCGGCGTTGTTGTGCTCCACCGAGCCATTGGCGAACATGATCTCGTAGGGGCTCATGGAGGCGTCGCCCACGAAGATCAGCTTGTAGTCGTGGCCGTAGGTGTGGAGCACATCGAACAGCGGGATGCGCTCGGAGGCGCGGCGGGCATTGGACTTCCACACGCTCTCATAGACGCAATTGTGGAAGTAGAAGTGCTCGAGGTGCTTGAACTCCATGCGCGCGGCCGAGAACAACTCCTCCACCTGCTCCACGTGCCAGTCCATGGAGCCCCCCACGTCGAGGAACAGCAGCACTTTCACCGCATTGCGCCGCTCCGGCCGCAGCTTCACATCGAGATAGCCCTGGCGGGCCGTCTCGCGGATGGTGCCGTCAAGGTCCAACTCATCCGGGGCGCCGATGCGGGCGAATTTGCGCAGCCGGCGCAGGGCCACCTTGATGTTGCGGGTGCCCAGCTCGACCCCGTCGTCCAGGTCCTTGAACTCACGCTTGTCCCACACCTTCACCGCGCGGAAGTTGCGGTTGCCGTCCTGGCCGATGCGCACGCCCTCGGGATTGTAACCGTAGGCACCGAAGGGGGAGGTGCCGGCGGTGCCGACCCATTTGGAGCCGCCCTGGTGGCGTCCCTTCTGCTCCTCCAGCCGCTTCCTGAGCGTCTCCATGAGCTTGTCGAGGCCGCCCATGGCCTCGATCTGCGCCTTCTCCTCGTCCGTGAGGTGCTTTTCGGCGAGCTTGCGCAGCCACTCTTCGGGGATGGAATGGCCCTCCTCTCCCAGCGCCTGCTCCAGCCCCTTGAAGCAGCGGCCGAAGACCTGGTCGAAACGGTCGAGGTGGCGCTCGTCCTTCACGAGGCTTGCGCGGGCGAGATAGTAGAACGCCTCGACCTGACGGCCGGCCACGTCGCGGTCCATGGCCTCCATGAGGGTGAGATATTCCCGCACCGAGACCGGCACGCCCGCCGCCTTGAGGGCCTCGAAGAAGGCAATGAACATCCCGTCCCGGTCCTTCCACTGCCGCGTCGCGCGGCCCCGTCCGCCATCTGGGCCAGAGCATAGCGCTCTCGCGTGGTGACGCAAAAGCGCCCTGTCCCGCCGTCGCGCCTGCCAAAACGAAAATGCCCCGGCGAGGGCCAGGGCATTTCCTTGATGTCGGAACAGACCGCCCCGCGCGGGGCGGCAGTCCTCAGTTCACGCCGTAGATGTTGCTGTTGGCGTTGGTGATGGATTCCACGGTCAGGGCACCCAGCAGCACGAGGTTGAGGAACTTGGTGAGTTCCACCGAACCGGCATTGCCGATGTAGATGATGTCCTTGTCCCGCATGGGGATCTTGGTGGCGAGCAGGTAGCCCGTCGGCTCGCGGAAGTTCACCTGATAGATCGTGGGGATGCGGGCCTCCGGCAGATGGGAGACATCGACGCCCATCCGCTCCAGCGTGGTGCGGTTTTCAACGCGGAACAGGAAGGCCGACTGGGGATCCGCCTGCTGGTCCACCAGACCTTCGGATTTGGCCACGGCCTCGCTCAGGCTGATGCTGTCATCGCCGAAATTGAACTGGCCCTGGCGTCCGGTTGCGCCGAAAGCGAGGAAGGTGCGCGGACGGCTAAACACGTAGATGGTGTCGTCCGGCTGCAGATAGACGTTGTTGGCCGGCTCGCGGATCAGCCGGTTGAAGCTGATCGTCGCCTCGCGGTTACCGCGCTGCAGGGTCACGAACAGGTCGTAGCCCTTGCTGGTGATCTGGCCGCCGCGGCTGATGGCGTCGAGGACGCGCTCGCCCGAGGACGTCAGCGGGAACTTCGCGGGGGTGGTCATCTCACCGATGACCGTCACCGAATTGGAGCGCTGCGACTTCACCGACACCACGGCCTGGGGCTCGATGGCGCGGTTGCGCAGACGATCGACGATCTCCTTCTCGACCTGCGAGGGCTGGAGACCCGCCGCCCGCACCTGCCCGGCGTAGGGCACCGAGATCATGCCGTTCGGATCCACCGTCTGGGCGGGGATGTCGACGAAGTTACCAGCGCGCGACGCCGCTTCGGCGGGAATGAAGAGGCCACCCGACGACGCTTCGAAGATCGACACGCCGACCACATCGCCGACGCCGATCTTGATGTCCGGAATGGACCGGCGATCGTTGCGGAAGGTCCCGATGAGCCCCTTGGAATCCATGGATGCAAGCACCTGGACCACCTGGGCAGTCACCGGCACCAGCTTGTAACCGACGCCGTCGGTATCCTGAGTCGCGGCACTTGTGACTTCGACCGAATAAGGTCCGGAGGCGGGCAGGAGATTGCAGCCGGCCAGTGCCATGGAGACGGCAATCGAGACGGCGATTCGCGTCGTGCGACGGAACCGGCCAATCAAATTTTCGGTGGCAAGATTCACTGCCAAAGCCCCCGTGAATTACGTGCTTCTACCTAACACGAGGGAAGCGGGCGGGCATATTGCAGGGCAGCAGAGATTGGCTCAACGACGCCAGTTCTACCGCCCGTGTGGCAGAAGAGTCACAGCTAAAACCGTACCAGGATACGGCATGCCAACGATGTCAAGGTTAACGCCCCCGAACCCGCGATAGTCTTGCGTTTTGCAAGCCCTGCCGTAGCGGCGACTCGACCGCGCAGCAGGCGCCGGCCGCCTCTTTGCGGCCGTTCAGGTGGCGATGAGGAAGCGATCCGCGCCTTCAAGCACCAGGCAGGTGAGATGCCCCGTGGCATAGGCGCCGGTGTCGATATTGATGCGGTTGCTCAGCACCTCGGGGTCCTTCATGGGGGTGTGCCCATGAACGATGCAGTGCCCGAACCAGTCCGGATGGTCGAGGAATTCCCGCCGGATCCACATCATGTCCTCGCGGGTCTGCTCCTCCAGCGGAATGCCGGGGCGAAGGCCGGCATGGACGAAGGCATAGTCGCCGCAGACAAAATGGCTGGAGAGCATGCGCAGGAAGGAGATGTGCTGGGTCGGCACGGCGGCCCGCCACTCGTTCCACAGCCGGGACTCGTCCACACCGGGGGCCGGGCGGACATAGGAATAGACGGTCTCGAGGCCGCCCATGCGCAGCCAACGCGAGAACGCCTCCTGCGACAGGAGGGACTCCAGCATCACCGCTTCGTGGTTGCCGGAGATGCAGATCGCCTTGTGATCCTGCCGCCGCTTGATGAGCGCATCCAGCACGCCGGACGACTGCGCGCCGCGGTCCACATAGTCGCCCAGATAGACCTCGATGCAGTCGGGGCCGGGATTGGCGGCCATATCCTCGTCGATCGCGGCCTGCAGCGCGGTCAGCAGATCGAGCCGGCCGTGGATGTCGCCGACGGCATAGATGCGCATGTGGTCCGGGACGAGCGGGATGGCCGGATCGCGATAGTGTTCTGTCACGGTGCTGTTCGGGCGGAGCTTCAGCATCGTCATGTCCGCAACATCCCTGCTGGTGTCAATGCCCCCGCACGAACCACTGGTAAGCCCCTAATATAACCCACAAGTTCGATTCTGGCGATGTTTTAGTTGCAACGCAACAATAACCACACGATCAGACGTGAGCGGCGCAATAATTTCTTCGCGACGCGGTAGCGGGGGAGCGAATGGCGTTTGAAATCGCGGCGCTGGCCGTGCTGCTGGAGGTATTGCTGGGATATCCCGCTGCTCTGGTGCGGCGGATCGGCCACCCCGTCATCTGGATCGGCCGGCTCATCCTCGTCCTCGACCGGCGCCTCAATCGACCGGACTTCGCACCGGGCCGGCGCCGGCTCCTGGGTGTCGTCACCGTGGCGCTGGTGCTGGCGGCCGCCGCTCTGCCGGCCTTCGCACTGGAATGGCTGCTGCGCCCCCTCCCCTTCGGCATCGTGATCCTCGGCCTCGCAGGATCGAGCCTGATCGCCCAGCGCTCCCTGCATTGGCATGTGGAGCGTGTGGCGGAGGCCCTGGAGAGCGGCAACCTTGAAGCCTCCCGCGCGGCTGTCGGCCATATCGTCGGACGCGATCCGCAGACGCTGGATGCGGAGGGCGTCGCCCGCGCCGCCATCGAGAGCCTGGCGGAGAATTTTTCCGACGGCGTGGTGGCCCCCACCCTGTGGCTCTGCGTGGGCGGGCTCGCGGGCGGGGCGGCCTACAAGGCGCTCAACACGGCTGACAGCATGATCGGCCACCTCACCGAGCGCCACGCCGCCTTCGGCTGGGCCGCGGCCCGGGCGGACGACTACGTGAACCTGCCGGCCTCGCGCCTCGCCGGAGCGCTCATCATCGCCGGTGCGGCGCTCACGGCCGGCGCGCATTCCGGCGACGCCCGCCGGGCCATGCTGCGGGATGCGCCGCGTCATCGCTCGCCCAATGCAGGCTGGCCGGAAGCGGCCATGGCCGGCGCCCTGGGGCTGCGGCTGAATGGCCCGAAGGTCTATGCGGGCGTGCTCACGCAAGACGCCTACATGGGCGATGGCCGGCGCGAGGCGACCGCTGGGGACGTGCGCATGGCGCTGAAGGTGTACCGGCGCGCCGACGCCCTCATGATCCTGCTGGTGCTGGCGGGTGCCGGCCTCACCCTGCTCGTCTGAGGGATCAGCGCGCCAGCGCCAGAAGTCGGTCGAGGTCGAGGTGGGCGGCCAAGTGGGCGGCCAGTGCGTCCAGCGTCGCCTCCACGCCGTCCTCATAGGCCACGGCGCCGCCCGCCCCGCCCAGCCGGCCGAGCAGGGCGGCGCGGAAGGTGTCCGAGGCGAACAGCCCGTGGACATAGGAGCCGGCGACACGGCCCGAGGCCGAGCGCGCGCCTTCCGGCCGCCCATCGGCGAGATGGCCAAAGGCGCGGTCGCAATCCGCGCCCCGGGTTGCCCCCATGTGCATCTCGTAGCCATGGAAGGGCGCGCCCTCGGCCGTGCCGCTCACCTCCTCCAGCCGTTTTTCGCCGGTCAGCACCGTGTGGACATCGAGCAGCCCGAGGCCACGGGCGATCTTCGCCTCGCCCTCCACTCCATCCGGATCGGCGATGGTCTGGCCAAGCATCTGATAGCCGCCGCACAGGCCCATCACCGCCCCACCGCGCCGGGCGAAGGCGAGGATGTCGTGGTGGAGCCCGCCGTTCTTGAGCGCGGCAAGGTCCGCGATGGTCGCCTTGGAGCCGATCATCAGCACCAGATCGGTATCGAGCGGCAATATCTCGTGCGGGCGGAGGCGGCGCACCTCGACGCCCGGCTCGGCATCGAGCGGGTCGAGATCGTCGAAATTGGAGACATGGGGCAGGATCGGCACGGCGATGCGCAGCCGCGCCCCGGCCTTGGGCGGCGGCGGAGCCGACAAGGCGAGCGCATCCTCGGCCGGAAGGCGGGCCGCATCGGGAAAGTGCGGCACGAGGCCGAGGGCGTCCCAGCCGGTGAGGCGCGCGATCAGATCCATGCCGGAGGCGAACAGCGCCGGATCACCCCGGAAACGGTTGACGATGAAGCCCCGGATCATGGCCGCGTCGGCGGCCTCGATCACCGCCTTCGTCCCGGCGAGGCTGGCGATGACGCCGCCCCGGTCGATGTCGCCGATCAGCACCACGGGCACGTCAGCCGCCCGCGCGAAGCCCATGTTGGCGATGTCGGCGGCGCGCAGATTGACCTCGGAGGCGCTGCCCGCGCCTTCCACCAGCACGAGGTCGGCCTCGGCCTTGAGCCGCGAGAAGCTGTCCAGCACCGCCGGCATCAAGGTGGGTTTCAGAGACTGGTAGGCGGCGGCCTTCGCCGTGCCGTGGACGCGGCCCTGAACGACCACCTGCGCGCCAGTCTCGCCCTGCGGCTTCAGCAGCACCGGGTTCATATGCACGCTCGCGCGCACCCGCGCGGCCCGCGCCTGCAAGGCCTGCGCGCGGCCGATCTCTCCGCCGTCTGCCGTCACGGCGGCATTATTGGACATGTTCTGCGGCTTGAACGGCCGCACCCTGAGACCGCGCAGCGTGAAGGCACGGGCGAGACCCGCGACGATGAGGGACTTGCCCACATCCGAGCCCGTGCCCTGAAACATGAGCGCGCGGGCCATCAGAACTCGATGCCCGGCTGCGCCTTCACCCCGGCAGCGAAATGGTGCTTCACCAGCCCCATCTCGGTCACGAGATCGGCCACGGCGAGAAGCTCGGGCTTTGCATTGCGGCCGGTGACGACCACATGCAGCCCCGGCCGCCGCGCCGCGAGGGTCGCGACCACCTCGGCGAGGTCGAGATAGTCGTAGCGCAGGGCGATGTTCAGCTCGTCGAGGATGACGAGCGAGATGGTCTCGTCGGCCATCAGCTCGCGCGCCTTGCCTAAGGCGCGGGTGGCGGCGGCCTTGTCGCGGGCGAGATCCTGCGTTTCCCAGGTGAAGCCCTCGCCCATGGTGTGCCAGCTCACACGGTCGCCAAAGGCCTGGAAGGCCTCCTGCTCGCCGGTCTGCCAGGCACCCTTGATGAACTGCACCACCCCCACCCGTCCGCCCCGCCCCAGCATGCGCAGGGCGAGGCCGAAGGCCGCCGTGCTCTTGCCCTTGCCGGGGCCGGTATGGACCACCAGCAGGCCCTTCTCGATGGTCTTTTCCGCCACCTCCTTGTCCTGCACCGCCTTGCGCTTTTCCATCTTGGCGCGATGGCGGGCGGCGGCCTCATCGTCGGGAGACGGGGGGATGGGGTCGCTCATGGCGTCTCCTCCTTCAGGGTCAGGGGCAGGCCGGCCACCACCAGCACCACCCTGCCGGCGCGGGCGGCGAGGCGCTGGTTGAGGAGGCCGGCGGCGTCGCGGAAGCGGCGAGCCAAGGTATTGTCGGGGACGATGCCGAAGCCGACTTCGTTGGCGACGCAGATGGTCGGGCCCGGCCGGGCGACGAGGGCCGCCTCCAACGCGGCCGCCTCGGCGTCGAGGTCGTGCTCGGCGAGCAGGTGGTTGGAAAGCCAGAGGGTCAGGCAATCCACCAGCACGGGACGGGCGGGCGGCAGCGTGGCCAGCGCAGCGGCGAGAGCGAACGGCGCCTCCACCGTCTCCCACTCCACGCCCCGGCGGCCGCGATGGAGCGCGACGCGCGCCTCCATCTCGGTGTCCGGCTGGCCGCCGTAGCCAAGCTGGGCTGTGGCCATATAGGTCCAGGGGCCGGGGTGGCGCATGGTCTCCCGCTCCGCGAACCGGCTCTTGCCGGACCGCGCGCCGCCGAGCACCAGGACCAGAGAACCGGCGGACGACGCCTCCGCCATCAGATCCGGCCTCCGGCCGACGCATGGGCCGACCCAGCCCCCTTGCCTCGGCGGTGGCCGGTTCGGCCGGCGCGGCGCGTCCTCATCCCGTTTCCTCCCACCACCGCCGCTCCAGAACGGCGTGACTATAGGGGCCGGCAGCAGGCCCGCAAGCTGAGGAGAGCCGGAGGCCTGCGACGCACAAGCGGCGCCAAGATACCTCCGATCAAACACCGACTCGTCGTCTTTTCGGTTGGCGCTAGGCGACGCAGGCTGCCGGGCGCTTGAGTTGGGGGAAGATCGAGAAGCACTTTAAGGATGGAAAATTAACCATAAATATCAATATTTTATGGTTAATATCTGACTTTAATGACCAATCAAGAGTCGTGCAGATTAGAGAATTGTATTGAAAATCAGATACATATGCCATTTTCATGAGGTATTAATGGCATTAATTTACCACTTAATGTATTAAGTTAATCTCTCATGAATTCATTATAAATATATGAGATATATACATAATTTCTGGTTTAGGAGAAAATTCCTAGATCTTCGTTCCCCCGCCCTGGTCCGAAACAGGCCCTGCCCCGGCTCCTTTGCCCGGGGGAGCAAAACGTCCCGCTGATGTCTTTTGAACCGTAGGGCGAAGCTCATCCGCGCCTTTGCACCCACGCTTTCAGGTGCTCCAAGGGCGCAGGGCACGGGCATGGCACTGCTCCGCATGCAAAGGGACCGACGTCTGCGCCGATGACGGCCGGCAGAGGCTGACGCGGATCGATTCCCCTCCCCTGCCCCGCACTACCGAGAGGCAAATCGGCGGCTCAGCCTGCAGCGCGCAGCTTTTCGAGCGCCTGCCACACCTCGGCGGCGGAGATATCGGCGAGGCACGGCGGCCCTTCGCGCACATCAGGGGCGATGCGGCAGCTGGCCTTCTCGCAGGGCGCGCAGTCGCGCCGCGCCTTCAGTTCGGTGACACGGGCACCGAAAAGGCCGGTAAGCACCGGGTTGGTCGGGCCGTACAGACCGATGGTCGGCACCCCATAGGCAGCAGCCAGATGGCCGAGGCCCGTGTCCACCGTCACCACCCCGGCTGCGCCAGCGATCTCGGGGGCGAGACCCTCCAGCCCCTGCGGCGGCAGAAGACGCACATTCCCCTGCCCGGCGGCGATGGCCTCGGCACGGGCGCGCTCCTCGGCGCCGTGGGCGAACAGGCGCACCTGCATGCCCGCCGCGCCCGCCCGCGCCGCCAGGGCGCGCCAGCCGTCGAGGGTCCATGTCTTGGTGGGCCAGGTGGTGCCGTGCAGGAAGACGAGATAGGGAGCGCCGCCGGGGGCCGGCCGAAGCCCCGTATCCGCGGGCAGGCCATCGAGCCCATAGCCGAGCGCCGCCGCGAACAGCTTGCGGAGGCGCACGGCCATATGCTCCACCTCGGGGACGTGGTGGCGCGCGCCATAGAGCAGGCTCGCCAGCCCCTCGCGCGCGCTCCCTCGGTCGAAGCCGTGCCGGGGGCCACGGGCGAGAGCGGCCACGGCGGCGCTCTTCATCAGGCCCTGCGCGTCGATCACGAGATCATATGGCTCGGCCGCCAGCGCAGCCCGCACGCGCCCGGCCTCGCCGCCGGACAGCGCCGCGAGCGGCCGGCGCAGCATCCGGCGGAGCGGAACGGTGATGGTGCGGCGAACGGCGGGATGGAGTCGGGCGACCGGCGCGAAGGCCTCCTCCACCGCCCAGTCCACCGTGAGGCCGGGCACGCGGGCGGCCGCATCCGTCAGCGCGGGGAAGGTGTGGACCACATCCCCCAGCGACGACAGCTTCACCAGCAGCAGCTTCATCGGCGCAGTTGCTCGGCCGCGGCCAGAACCTCTTCGGCGGCGATGCCTTCGAGGCAGGCCAGCGTCTTCAGCGGGCACTCGCGCTTGTGGCAGGGCCGGCAGGGCAGATCGCGCGAAACCACGCGGGCGAAGGGCGAGGCCGGCGGCGTCATCTTCTCCGACGACGCGCCATAGATCACCACCAGCTTGCGGTCGAACGCACCGGCGATGTGCATCAGCCCGGAATCGTTGGAAATCACCACATCGGCGCCGGCGAGGATGGCGGCGGCCTCGATCAGCGTGGTGCGGCCGACCAGATTGTCCACCGGCACGCCGGCCGAGGCCTCGATGGCGCTCGCCGCCTCGGCATCCTTGGGCGAGCCCAGGATGCGGATGCGGTAGCCGTCCTTCACCGCCAGCGCGGCAAGCGCCGCGAACTTCGCCGCCGGCCAGCGCTTGGCGGGGCCATATTCCGCGCCGGGGCACAGCACCATCACCGGCCCTTCGCCGGCGAGGGGATATTTGGCGGCGGCGACGTCCAGCGCGCCGTCCGGCAGCATCAGGCGCGGGCGCGGCGCGCGGGCGATGGAGCCGGGCGGAAGGCCGAGAGCGACGAAGCGGTCCAGCGTGCGTGCGGTCTTGCGGTCGGGGTCGGGGCGCGCGTCGGTGAGGAGCGCGCTGCGCAATTCGGCGCGATAGCCCACGCGCTCGGGAATTTCGGCGGCGACCGGCACGATGGCGGCCTTGAACGCGCGCGGCAGGATGATCGCCTTGCCATAGCCCTCGCCCCGCAGGGCGCGGCCCGCCTTCCAGCGGGCGAGGAGGCCGAGTTCGCCATGGCCCAGCCCGAGCGGGATGGTGCGGCGAACGCCGGGGATCATGCGGGCGACGGGAAGGGCGGCGGGCGGCGCCAGCACATCGATGGGCCGGCCGGGCTCACGCAGGCGCAGCACGTCCACAAGGCTCGCCGCCATAACCATGTCGCCGACCCAGGACGGACCGACGAGCAGAAGCGGCGAAACGGAACCAAGGGCACGCATGCGACAACTCGCGGGGTGGAACGCCCCGCGTCATGACAAGGCGGAACCGCCGCGTCAAGCACGCTGGCCTGGACGCGGCGGTCAGTATGGAACGAAGGCTCAGGCGGCCGGACGGATCGTCTTCTCCACCGACGACTTGATCGGCTCGGACGAGTCAGAAGCGACCTTCTGCGCGAGCGCGGAGAGATCCTTGGCCTGGCCGGTCAGGGCCTCGAACTGCTTGCGGGCGTGGCCGGTGGAAAGCTCCACGGCTTCGGCGACGGTCTTGGCGGTCAGCAGCGAATTGAAATAGTCGAACGCGGAATTCACGTTCGATTGAACCGCCTCGAGCACCTTGGCATTGTACTGCGCCACGCCCTTGGAGGCGGTGGTGGCGCTGTCCTCGAAGGCGGCGTTCACCTGCTCGGCGGCGGCCTTCAGCTTGCTGTAGTTCTCGCGGTAGGTGGCGAGGCCCTTCTCGGCGATCTCGCGGACGGCCGGGGGCACCTCGACGCCGGGAACGGCATTGGTCGAGAACGCCTTTTTCGCCGCTTCGATCTGATCCTGATAAGCCTTGATGAAGGTATCGTTCATGTCATCCTCGGAACCGGGGCGTGGCGATCCGTGCCGAGGTGCGTTGCTGCAGTGCCACCTGAACGCAGCTTCACGCCAAGCGCCGGGAAGCGCTTGCATTGCGAGCATTCTAGATGAGCTGTGTTACCCCGACCAAGGGGTTATACAACAGTAAACGTGCAGCGCAAAATGAAATTCTGCGCTGCACAAGTCAAGGTTTCGAAACCAAGCGGGCCGGCGCCAGCCGGTAGAGTAATCCCGTCAGCCCTGCTGGCTGGGATCGGTCGCCTTCGCCGCTGCGGCCTGAGCCTCGCGCACCGCGGTCTCGCCGACGGTTTTCATATCCTGGGCCACGGTCTGCGCGCTCTGGGCGGCGGCGGCGGCCAGGGTTTTCAGGCGCTCGGCGAGGGTGCGGGCGTGTTCGTCCATGGTGCGCACGGCGTTCTCGCCGAGGGCCTTGGCATCGTCGCCGAAGGCCTTCGCCTGCTCGGACACGGTCTTCAGCTGGTTGGTGAGAAACTCCGCCTGGAGGCCCATCATCTCCTGAGGGCTCTTGGCCGCCACGAGCTTGTGCAGGAAATCGAAGCTCGCCTCGACATTCGCTTCCATCAGGCCGATGGCCTTCTGGCGGAAGTCCTTGATGCTGGAGCTGACTTCCTCGATACGGCCTTCGCTCTCGCCGACCGTTTCCCGCGCATTCTGGAACAGGGTCTCGAACGCCTGCCGGGCCTGCGCCACGTTCTTCTCGGCAATGGCCCGCATTTCTGGGGGCAGTTCCAGATCCGGACCGAACTTCGTCGTCATGGCCGTCTCTCCTCCGGGTGTCGGGCGGCGCAAGCCACCGCGCAGCGACCCATCTTAGTCTACCGTGTCGCCGCTTCGCCATTATGAATGGCAGGCAGCGCGGCGAAGTTGCACTGACGTTAATCAATGGCGCCGAGAATAAGGGGCGGCGGGATGCCCCGCCTCGGTTCACTCCTCCACCGCAAGGTGCGATCCTGCACACGATGACGCAGCACCACGGCAGCCCGGACGACCCGTCTCCCCTCTCGCGGGAGAGCGTGGAGGCCATAGCGTCCGCTCTTCCCGGCGCGGAGGCGGTGCTGGCACCCCTCGCGCGACAGGACCTCCCCTCCTTCCTGATCGACGTCGCCTCCGGCCGCGTGCTTGCGGCGACGCGGGCCGCCGCACATGCCGCCATTGAGGCCGGCCGGACGGCGCCCGAAGTGGTGATGACGGCCGCTACCCACCTCGCCCGCCGCACGGCGGCCGGATTCGGCGTCGCGCGGCTGCGCCTGCCGGGAGACCTTTCGCCGCGCACCCTGCGCTTTGCCGCCCTCGCCCTGCCCTCGGGGCCCGCGATCCTGTTCGCCGACCCGTCCGCCTTTGTCTCCGCGCCGGCCGAGGCCACACGTGCGGCGGATGCGCCTGCCGTTCCACCCGCGCTGCGCCCGCTCCTCGCCCAGCCGCTTCGGGTGACCTGGGAGTGCGACGCGGACGGGCGCCTGCGCGCGCTGTCGCCCTTGTTCGCGGCGGCGCTCGGCAGCCGCAAGGGCCGGTTCCTGGGCGCGAGCTTCGCCGAACTGGAGCGCGGCGGGCATCTGGACGACGCCGATGCGCTCGTGGAGGCCATGGCCTCAGGCGAGAGCTTCACCGAACGGACCGCGAGGGTTCCGGCCGCCGGCGCCGAAGCCCCGCTCGACCTCAGCCTGGGCGGCGCGCCGCTGTTTGATGCGGAACGCCGGCTCAAGGGCGTGCGCGGCTTCGGCATCGTCACGGCGGCGGAGACACCCGCCTTCGGCGAGAAACCCGCGCAGCCGGAGACCCCGACGGCGCCGCCGCCGATCACCTTCGGGCGCAATGTGGTGCCGCTCCGGCAGGGCAGCCTCTCCCCGCAGGAAAGCTCCGCCTTCCGCGAGATCGCCCGCACGCTTGCCGCCGCCATCGAGGACTGGCCCAAAATCCCGCCGGACACGGAGCCGCCCGCCGGCTTCGAGACGACCGAGGCCCCGCCCGAAGCTTTCGCCCCTTCCGGCGACGAGGCGGAACTTCTCGACAAGCTGCCGGTGAGCCTGCTCGTGCAGCAGGAGGGCACGCTGGTCCACGCCAACCGGGCGTTTCTGGCGCTGACCGGCTGGAGCGGGCTCGACGCGTTGGAGGACGCCGGAGGGCTGGAGCGAGTCCTCTCCCGCGAAGCCGGCGCCCTGCATGTGCTGACGCCGGAGGGCGCCCGCCTTCCGGTGGAGGTCCGTCTCGTCGCCGCGCCCTTCCTCGGCCGGCCGGCGCTTATTCACGTCATCCGCCCGCTGGACAGCACTGCGGATGACCGTGAAGCCCGCGCGAGCGCCCGCCGCGCCGCGCTGGACATGGTGCCGTGGCCCGTCTTCCTGTTGGAAATGGACGGTACGATCCGCCTCGCCAATCTCGCCGCGGCCGAACGCCTGGGCTTTCCGGCCCACGATCTCGCTGGCGAGCCCTTCACCATCGCCGTCGCGCCGACCGATCGCGCCGAGGCGATCGCGACCCTCGATCGCGTGCGGGACGATGGCACCTCGGGGCAGGTGGCCCTCGCGCTCCGCAATCGCGCGGGCGAGCTTCTGCCCGGCCGCGCGGCCGTGACCCGCGCCGGCGCAGAGGACCAGCTCCTGTGCGTCGTCATCGGACCGGCGCCCGAGCCGGCCGAGCCTGCTCCCGCGCCTCAGGCGCCCGTCCCGATGCTCACGGAGGCCGCGCCTCCGGAAAACCTCCTCCCCCGCCTCGCGGGCCGGGTGCGCGCCGGGCTGGAAGGACCCATGGCTGTTCTTCGGGATGCCCCGGCCGAGGCCCTCGACGCGCCGCTGCGGGATGCGCTCAGATCCCTGAACGCCACGCTGGCCGACCTTGCCGCCCTGTCGGAGCCGCCGAAAGCCGAGACGACCGCAGCGGCGTGCAACGTTTCGGCTGCGGTGCGCGCTGCCATCGCCGCGCACCTGCCGGACGCCCGGCGCAGGCGGCTGGCGCTGCGGCTCGACGATGCCGGCGACGTCATCGCTCAAGCCGATGAAGCCTCGCTCGCCAATCTGCTGTCCATGCTGCTGGAGGAAGCCATCGCGGCGACGCCGGCCGGCGGGGCGGTCGCGGTGTCGGTATTCGGCACTGAGGAAGGGACGGAAGGTTCGCGCGCGGTCGTCCAACTGAGCGACGCGGGCGCCGGCCTCGATGCGGAGGCGGCCGCGGCGGCCCTCGACCCGCTCTCCGGTCTTCCGCCCGACGACCGCTTCGCCGCCGATGGACGCCCGCTCCGCCTCGCCCGCATGGCCGAAGCCGCGCGGAGACTCGGCGGAATGCTGGACATCGATCCGGCCGGGAGCGCCGCGACCGGCGAGGATCCGGGCCGGCGGCGCGGCATGATCGCCCGGCTCACCCTGCCGGCCTGAACCGGCTTGCACACGGTGTCCTAACACCACTTTGGTGGTATCCGCACAATGGAACAACTCCATTGTGCAGGCAGAATGCTGTCCGAACGGCCTTCGAGGCTCCATATCGCATATGTACGGAGTTGACGGCGCCTCCCGTCATCTGCAAAAAATGCAATAGAAACAAGTTTTTAGAAGCCTTCCAAGTTAGCTTCGGGCCGTGCCATGATCGTTTGTTCATGCAACGTCTTTTCAGACCGGCAAGTGCTCGACGCACTTGCCGGAACCCCATTGCGCTCTCCCAGCGAAGTTTATCGCTGCCTCGGCTGCTCGCCCCAGTGCGGACGCTGCGCCCGGACCATCCGCACGTTGATGGATCAGGTGCAGGCCCACGACTGCGGTGCGTGCGCGGATGAGTGTCCCGTCGCGGGACTTACCGGAATGGTCGCGGCCGAGTAAGCTGCATAAACCGATTTTCCGAAACACCCGGTGAAAAGCCGGGTGCCACCTCTGCGTACCTTGCACTCACCTTAGAATTAGTCTAAGGATTGATTGAAACTAACTGCCTTACGGCACCAGGAGCTGATGATGAAGGGCGATCCGAAGGTTATTGAATACCTCAATCGGGGCCTGCGCTCTGAGCTGACCGCCATCAACCAATACTGGCTCCACTACCGGATGCTCGACAATTGGGGCTACAAGGCGCTGGCCAAGAAGTGGCGCGCCGAGTCCATCGAGGAGATGGTCCACGCGGACAAGTTCACCGACCGTATCCTGTTCCTCGACGGCTTCCCGAACATGCAGGTGCTCGATCCCCTGCGAATCGGCCAGGACGTGAAGGAAATCCTCGACTGCGATCTCGCCGCCGAGCTCGATGCCCGCGCCCTCTACCAGGAAGCTGCCGCCTACTGCCAGACGGTGAAGGACTATCCGAGCCGCGACCTCTTCGAAGAGCTGATGGCGGACGAGGAAGGCCACATCGACTTCCTTGAGACCCAGCTCGACCTCGTGTCCAAGCTCGGCCTGCAGCTGTACGCCCAGCACCACATCGGCGAACTCGACGAGGATTGATCCTCTCCATCGCCCGACACCCAAAGCCCGGCTTTCATGCCGGGCTTTTTTTGTTTTGGCCGACGATCAGATTGGAGAAAGTATAAACTGGATGAGGCGGACTTAGCTCATTTCACAATTAGATAACTTCCAATGTTTCCGGGCTCACGCCCTTCTTCATTGACCCTTCGTAAGGCCTCGGGCTAGCCAAATCTCCATAGTCTCATGGTGCTCTCTCTGAGCCCGGGCGTGGGGATTTCGATGGGTCGCTTTCATCTCTTGCGGAGCCTTCTCGCCGGTGGCGCACTGCTTGTCGCGGCGCAGGGCGCCAGCGCGCAGCAGGTCGTCAACGTCTACACCACCCGCGAGCCCGGCCTGGCCGCGCCCCTGTTCGAGGCCTTTACCAAGGCCACGGGCATCGAGGTGAAGAGCGTCTTCATCAAGGATGGCCTCGCCGAGCGCGTGAAGGCGGAGGGCGCCAGCTCCCCGGCCGACGTGCTGATGACGGTGGACGTGGGCAATCTGCTCGACGTGGTGGACGCCGGTGTCACCCAGCCGGTGACCTCCCCGGCCCTCTCCGCCATTCCGGCCAACCTGCGCGATCCGGCCGGCAACTGGTACGCCCTCTCCCTGCGCGCCCGCCTCGTCTATGCGGCGAAGGACGAGGTGAAGCTCTCGGCCATCACCTATGAAGACCTCGCCGACCCCAAGTGGAAGGGCAAGGTCTGCATCCGCTCCGGCCAGCACCCCTACAATGTCGGGCTGGTGGCGGCCTATATCGTCCATCATGGCGAGGAGAAGACCGAAGCCTGGCTGCGCGGGCTGAAGGCCAACCTCGCCCGCAAGCCCGCCGGCGGCGACCGCGAGGGCGCCCGCGACATTCTCGGCGGCATCTGCGATCTGGCGGTGGGCAATTCCTACTATGTGGGCCTGATGCGCTCGGGCAAGGGCGGCGCCGACCAGAAGAAGTGGGGCGACGGCATCAACGTGCTGCTCCCGACCTTCCAGGGCGGCGGCACCCATGTGAACGTCTCCGGCGCCGCCGTGGCGAAGAACGCGCCCCACAAGGACGCCGCGGTGAAGCTGCTCGAATTCGCCATCTCCCCGGAGATGCAGGCGGTCTACGCCAAGCAGAACATGGAATACCCGGTCATCACCTCAGCGGAGGTCGATCCCGTCATTGGCGCGCTGGGACCGCTCAAGGTCGATCCCATCCCGCTGGTGGACATCGCCAAGAACCGCAAGCGCGCCAGCGAGCTCATCGACAAGGTCGGCTTCGACAACTGACGGCCGATGGCTGAGACCGCATTGACTGGCGAGCCGCGCGCGACGCGGCTCCGCCTCCCCCGCCACCTCTCCCCTCTCCTTCTGGCGTCGGGATTGGTGGCGCTTTTCGTTCTGCTGCCCCTTCTTGCCCTCGCCGGCATCGCCGCGCGCGGGTCCGGCGACATGTGGCCCCACCTCATCGCCACCGTGCTGCCCGATGCGCTGGCCGAGACTGGGCTGCTGATTCTCGGTGTCGGCGTGGTGACGCTGGTGGTGGCCGTGCCGTGCGCGTGGCTGGTGGCCACCTGTACCTTCCCCGGCCGCTCGGTGCTGGAATGGGCGCTGCTGCTGCCGCTGGCCGTGCCGGGCTACATCGTCGCCTTCTCCTATCTCGACGTGCTCCACCCCCTCGGCCCGGTGCAGGAGGCGCTGCGCGCGATGCTCGGCATCGACAGCCCGCGCGGCCTGCGCCTGCCGGATGTGCGCTCCACCGGCGGCTGCATCCTGGTGCTCTCGGCGGTGCTCTATCCCTACGTCTACCTTTCCGCGCGGGCGAGCTTCGTGCTGCAATCGGCGGCGGCGCTGGAGGTGGCGCGCACATTGGGCGCCAGCCGCTGGCGCGCCTTCCTGCGCATCGGCCTGCCGCTGGCCCGCCCGGCCATCGTGGCGGGGCTGACGCTGGTGCTGCTGGAAGTGCTCGGCGACATTGGCGCCTCCGAATTCCTCGGCGTGCGCACCCTGACCGTCTCCATCTATTCCACCTGGGTGAACCGCTCGAACCTGCCCGGGGCGGCGCAGATCGCCCTCGTCATGCTCGCGCTGGTCCTGGGATTGATCCTGCTGGAGCGATGGGCGCGGCGCGCGCGGCGGTTCGTCGCCACCGGCTCGGCCCGGCCGCAGGCGCCGCTGCGCCTGACCGGCCTGAAAGGCATCGCCGCCGCCGCCTTCTGCGCCCTGCCCGTCACCCTCGGCTTTCTGGTGCCGCTGCTGCACCTCTCCATCTCGGCCGTGCGACGCATGGCGGAGACCGGCTTTCCCACCCGTATCCTCGGCGAGGCCGCGACCACGGCCGCCCTCGCCGCGGCGACGGTGGCCCTGGCCCTCGGCCTCGGCCTTGTGGTGGCGCTCGGCCAGCGGCTGACGCGCGCGCCGCTCGCCTCCGGTTTCGCGCGGGTTGCGAGCCTCGGCTATGCGGTTCCGGGCACCGTGCTCGCCGTCGGCCTCCTCAGCCCCCTCGCCTCATTCGACAATATGCTGGATGCGGCGATGAAGCAGTCCTTCGGCATCTCCACCGGGCTGTTGCTGTCGGGCTCGGGGGCGGCGCTGGTGATGGCGCTCGCCATCCGTTTTCTCGCCATCCCGGTGGGCGGCATCGAGGCCGGATGCGCCAAGCTGTCACCGCATCTCGACATGGCCGCCCGCAGCCTCGGCTCGACGCAGCCGCGCACCGTGCGCCGGGTGCTGCTGCCGCTGCTGCGGCCGGCCCTCGCCACGGCGGCGCTGCTGGTGTTCGTCGACGCCATGAAGGAGCTGCCGGCCACCCTCCTGCTGCGGCCACTCGGCCTCGAGACGCTGGCCACGCACGTCTATGGCGAGGCGGCGCGCGGCACTTATGAGGACGGCGCGCTGGCGGCGCTGGTGATTCTGCTGGTCGGCCTCGGCCCGGTGATTCTCCTCGCCCGCATGTCGTCCTCCGCCCTCGCGGCATCGGCTGACGGCGCGCGCGGCGGTTCCTCGGCGCGCGACTGACACTCAGGGCGCGGCGCCCCCAGGCCATCAAAGCGACACAGAGGCCGCTAAAGGTGCGGCCACGATCCAACGTGGCCTCAGGCGTCGCGCGCATCGCCCCGCCTGCTCCCTCGGAGACCTCTGTATCTTCATGCTGCGTGTCGGCAAGAACACCCGCCGGGCCGGGCTGATCGCCGCTTCCGTGCTCGGCGCGGGCGCGGCGATGCTGCTCGTCGCCATGGCGGTCGTGCCGCTGCTGGTACCGGCCGCCGAGTTGCGCCGGGTGGCGGCCCACGCGCTCGCCGGCTCGACCGGACAGAAGGTGGAGATTCTCGGCGAGCCGTCGATCCGCCTCCTCCCCTCCCCCCGTGTGGTGCTCGGCAAGGTCAGCTTTCCCCTGCCCGCCGGCCAGTCGCTCGACGCCGAGAATGTGGTGACCCGCCTCGACCTGCTGCAGCTCCTGGCCGGCCGTGTGGTGGTGAACGACGTGATCGTGGAGCATCCCACCCTGGTCCTCACCGGGGAGGGCATGGCGCCCGCCCTCGGCATCGCGCCGGTACTCGCCGCGACCGACCGGCCGGAGCTGCGCATCGTCGATGGCACGATCGCATGGCGTTCAAGCAGCGGACTGACCCGCGAGCTGGTGAGCGGCATCACAGCCAGCCTCGACCGGGTATTGGACCGCGCCGGCATCGCCGTCGCCGTGCAGTTCGACTGGCGCGAGCAGCCGGTCAACGCCACCCTGTTCATCGACGACATCACCGCTTTCATGGCCGGTACGCCGGCGCCAATGCGCGCGACCGTTGGGACAGACGGCGCCAGGGCCCGATTCCACGGCCGCGCCGCGCTGGGCAAGGCGCCCACCATGGACGGCGCCGTGACGGCGGATGCCGATTCGCTGCGCGACCTGTTCGACTGGGCCGGCATGGAGGCCCCCACCCGCAGCGGCTTCGGTCCCTTCTCGCTCGCCTCGCGCCTGAAGCTGGAGCAGGGCGAGGTCGCGCTGACCGAGGCGAGCCTCGATCTCGATGGCAACCGGGGTGACGGCGGACTGCTGGTGAAGGTTTCCGGCCCAAGGCCGCTGATCCAGGGCACCTTCGCGGCCGATCGCATCACCCTCGCGCCCTACGGGACCATGCGTCTGACCGGCGGAGACAGGCAGGGCTGGGACCGGGGACCGCTCAATCTCTCCGCCCTGGGCGCCTGCGACCTCGACCTGCGGCTCTCGGCGGCGCGGGTGGACGTTGGCGACACCGCGCTCTCCACCGTCGCCGCCAGCGCCGTGCTCTCGGGCGGCCGGCTGGTGCTCGCCATCGGCGAGGCCCATGGCTGGGGCGGCCTGCTGCGCGCCTCCCTGACCCTCGCGCCCACCGCGCCCGACCCCGCTGCCATCGCCCGCCGCCCATCGGGGGCCGAACTGCAGCTCGAAGCGGAAGCGAATGAAGTGGAGCTTGCCCGCGCCCTCGACGACATCGGCGGCTTCCGCCGCATCGAGGGCACCGGCACGTTCCAGGTGGATGTGACGGGTGCCGGACGGAGCATCCAGGACATCGCCACGAACCTCCAGGGCAGCGCAGTGCTGACCGCAGCCAACGGCTATCTGAACGGCTTCGACGTCGCGCAGCTTCTTCAGAGGATCGAGCGCAGGCCCCTCTCCGCCGGCAGCGACTGGCGGGGCGGCCGCACCGCCTTCGCCGATCTCAACGGGCGCATCGCCATCAGCGACGGCGTTGGCACCGTGGAAGAGCTCGCCATGCGCGGTCCGCGCGCGCAGATCGAGATGACCGGCTCCCTCTCCATCGCCCAACGCTCGTTGGACCTCGCCGGCCACGCGGCGCTTCCGGCCGCCAAAGGCGCGAAGACCGGTGCCATCGACCTGCCGTTCAGCGTTCGGGGACCGTGGAACGAGCCCAGCATCATGGCCGACCCGCTCAGCCTCATCGAGCGCTCCGGCGCCGCTCTCCCGCTGCTCGAAGCCGTGAAGGCCCGTGCGGCCGCAGGCGCAGAGCGGGCCATGGATGGCGCTGCGGCGCCGACCGATGATCGGCAGCAGGCGCCGGCGAACTGAGGCTGCTCGCGCAGCTCGAATTGGGAAGCCGCAACGAAAAAGGCCGGCGCACTGGCACCGGCCTTTGGTCTGTCCGATCGGCGTTGCGCGGACGGTCAGCCCTTGAGGCTGGCCTGCATGGCGGCGCCCAGGCCCTTGAATGACAGCGGCAGGATGACCGGGCGGCGCGAGCCGTCCTCGAACACGATGTCGCCCTTGCCGGAGCTGGCCTTGAGCGCGGCGAGCTGATCCTTCGTCAGCTCGGCGGAGGCGACGCAATGCTGGCCGCACCGCTTGAAGGTCAGCACCACGTCGGCGACGCCACCGACTTTCAGCGCGACGTTGGACGGCAGCCACACGCCCGGCGGGGTGAGGACGATGAGGCGCACCAGCCCGTCCTTCTCGGCCCGCACCGCGATATGGGCGAGGATGTGCGCGAGATCGGGGGTCTGCAGCGTCTGCACCGCCTCGCAGGCGCGCTTTTCGTCCTTGCCCTTGCAGCGGACGGTCCAGTCATCGTGAACCGAATGGGTCTCGGTCGGGTCGGCGGCGGGGGCCGCGGCAGGCGCCGGCGCGGCGGCCGTCTGGGCGGCGGCGGGCAGCGCGAAGGCCGATGCAGCGACCACGGCGGACAGGAGCGAGAGACGGAAGGAGGGGATGAGACCGGTAAGCGCCATCTTGTACGTCCTCTCAATCACGCCCGCGCCCCGCAGTGGCGCCGTCGCCGGGACATATCCGACACCGCCCCTGTCAGGCAACGCAAATCGCGGTGCTTCCACCCGCTGACACAGGGGAATGGCGGCTGGGACGGTGGTGTTCAGCTTCCGGCACGCCGCGCTGCAACCGCGCGGAGCACGCGCTCGGGCGTCGCGGGGGCATCGAGCGCCACCGGCCCCTCGCCGGGCAGCCCGGCTATGGCGTCGCGGATCGCGAGCCAGACGGAAATGGCGAGCATCAGCGGCGGCTCGCCCACCGCCTTGGAGCGCAGCACCGTCTCCTCCGCGTTCGGCCTGTCGAGCAGATGGACGTTCAGCACCGGCGGCACGTCGCGCGATCCGGGGATCTTGTAGGTGGAAGGGCCGCGCGTGGCGAGGCGGCCTTGGGCATCCCACTTCAGTTCCTCGCAGGTGAGCCAGCCCATGCCCTGCACGAAGGCGCCCTCGATCTGGCCGATGTCGATGGCCGGGTTCAGCGAGCGCCCGCAATCCCCGACGATCTCGGCCCTCAGCACACGGACGGCGCCGGAGAGCGTATCCACCGCCACCTCGGCGGCGGCGGCGCCATAAGTGTAATAATAGAAGGGCCGCCCTTCCGATTTCGCCATGTCGAAGTGGATCTTCGGCGTCTTGTAGAAGCCTGTGGCGGAAAGCGGCACGCGCTGCTGCCACGCCAGATGCGCCGCCTCGCCGAAGGAGAGGCGGCGGTTGCCCACCGCCACACGGCCCTCCGCGAACACCACCTCCTCCACCGCCGTGCCGAAATGCGCCGCCACCACCCCGGCCATGCGCCCGCGAATCTCCTTCGCCGCGATCAGCGCTGCCATGCCGTTGAGGTCGGAGCCTGAGGAGGCCGCCGTGGGCGAGGTGTTGGGCACCTTGGCGGTGCTGGTGGCCGACACGCGCACATGGTCGAGCGGGATGCCGAAGGCGTCCGCCACCACCTGCGCCACCTTCACGAACAGCCCCTGCCCCATCTCGGTGCCGCCGTGGTTCAGGTGGACCGAGCCGTCCGTGTAGACATGCACCAGCGCCCCGGCCTGGTTCAGCGTCGTCAGGTTGAACGACACGCCAAACTTTATGGGCATGGTGGCGAGGCCCTTGCGGATCACCGGGCTCTGCGCATTGAAGGCGTCGATTTCCGCCCGCCACGCCGCAAGGTCCGCTTTGGCGTCGAGGTGGGCCATGGCCTCCTCGATCAGGCTGTCCTCCACCTCCTGGCCATAGGGCGTGATGTTGCGCGGGGCGTCGCCATACTGGTTGGCGGCGCGCACCTCTTCGATCGGCTTGCCGAGGTGACGGGCGATCTCGTCCATCACCGCCTCGATGGCGAGCATGCCCTGAGGCGCGCCGAAGCCGCGGAAGGCGGTGTTGGAGACGGTGTTTGTCTTCACCAGCACGCCGCGAAAGCGGGTCGCCGGGATGAAATAGCAATTGTCCGCGTGGCACAGGGCGCGCGAGACGACGGCGGGGGAGAGGTCCGCCACGTTGCCGCAGTCGGCGGCGAACTCCATGTCGAGACCGGCGATGCGGCCCTCCGCATCGAAGCCCGCCGCCCAGCGCACGCGGAAGGGATGACGCTTGCCGGTGGCCTCCATGTCCACTTCGCGCGGCAGGCGCAGCTTCACCGGCCTTCCGGCGTGATGGGCCAACAATGCGGCGATGGCGGCGATGATGGTGGCCTGGCTCTCCTTGCCGCCGAAGGCCCCGCCCATGCGCCGCACCTCCACCGTCACGGCCGCGAACGGCAGGCCCAGCACATGCGCGACGCCATGCTGCGCCTCGGTGGGATGCTGGGTGGAGGAATAGACCTGCATGTCCCGGTCCTCGCCCGGGACGGCGATGGCGATCTGCCCTTCCAGATAGAAATGATCCTGCCCGCCGCAGCGCACTTCACCGGAGAGGCGCAAGGGAGCCGTGGCGAGGGCGGTCGCAACATCGCCCCGCCCCACCTGCTGATCCGGCCCGACGCGGGCGCCGGCCTCATAGGCTGCATCCAGATCAAGGAGCGCGGGCAGCGGCTCATACGCCACCCGCACCAGCGCCGCGGCAGCGCGGGCAGCATCGAGGGTCGGCGCGGCGACAGCAGCGACGGGGTGGCCGACATACTCCACCTCGCCCGCCGCCAGCAGCGGCTCATTGGTGCGGATGGGGGCGATGTCGTTGGTGCCGGGAATGTCGCCCGCCGCCACCGCCACCACGCCGGGCAGCGCGCGGGCGGCGGAAAGATCGATGGCGACGATGCGGGCGCGCGCATGGGGGCTCAGCACCAATGCGGCGTGGAGCAGGCCGGGCGGCTCCGGCATGTCGTCCAGATAGACGGCACGGCCGCTCACATGGGCATTGGCGCTCTCGTGCCGGGCGGGGACATGGACGGCGCGGGTCATAGCGCCTCCAGCTCCAGCGGCACGCCGGGGCGTGTGATGGCCAAATGCAGGCGCCGCGCCAGATTGGCGGCGGCGCTGGCGCGATAGGCGGCGCTGGCGCGGTGATCGGAGAGGGGCGCGAAGTCAGCGGCCAGCGCGGCTTCGATGCCTTCGGGCGGCGCATCAGCCCATGGCGCGCCCGTGAGGAGCGCTTCCAGAGCGGGGGCACGCTTCGCCCGCTCGGCCATGCCGCCGAAGGCTGCGGCCAGATCCGTAACGCGGCCGCCTTCCACCCGCAGGCGGAAGGCGCCGAGCAAGGTGGAGATGTCCTGATCGAACCGGCGCGAGAGTTTCCAGGCGAAGAGCTGCTCTCCCTCGGCGAGGCGGGGGAGGCGGATCGCGGCGATCACCTCGTCCGGCGCCAGAGCGGTCTGGCGATAGCCGGTGAGGAAATCCGCGATCCTCATGCGCCGCATCCCGGCGGGCCCGGCCAGTTCCACCTCCCCATCGAGCGCCAGCAGCACCGGCAGCGTGTCGCCGACCGGCGAGGCGGTGCCGAGATTGCCGCCGAAGGTGCCCATGGTCCGGATCTGCCGCGAGCCGATGCGGCGGATGAGGGCGCCGAACGCCGGGAACGCCGCCTCCACCGTCTCCAGCCCCTCCGCATAGGTGACGGCGGCACCGAGGACGAGGTGGTCGCCCTCCCATCCGATCCGCTTCAGCTCTGCCACGCGGCGGGTGGAGATGGCGAGGCGGAAGCCGCGCCGCTTCTTGGCGGGGATGAGGCCGAGGTCGGTAGCGCCGGCGATCAGCACCGCGTCCGGATAGGCGGAGCGCAGCGCCACCAGTTCCGAAAGGGTCTGCGGCACGAGATGCAGTTCCCCCTGTGCCGCGATGCGCGTGCCGGCAATCGGCGGGAGGCTCTCAGGCTCCACCACCGGCGGCGCGGCGCAGAGCGCCCGGGCGGCATCGACGATGGGGCGATAGCCGGTGCAGCGGCAGAGATTGCCCGCCAGCGCCTCGTGGATGTCGCTATCGCTCACCAACGCATCGTCCGCGCGCCCCTGCGTGAGCGCATAAAGCGACATGACGATGCCCGGCGTGCAGAAGCCGCACTGGGTGCCGTCGCTCTCGGCCAGCACGGTCTGAGCCGGATGGAGGCCGGCGGAGCCGACGAGCCCTTCCACGGTCTTCACCTCGGCGCCGTCTATCTGGGACAGAAGCAGGATGCAGGAGTTGGCGACCTGCCAGCGTTGCGCCCCGCCCACCCCTTGACCGATGGCGATGGTGCAGGCGCCGCAATCGCCCTCCGCGCAGCCTTCCTTGGTTCCGGTGAGGCGCTGGCGCGTGCGCAGGAAGTCCAGCACCGTCATGGAGGGGGCGGCGTCCGCCGCCTCGATCCGCTCGCCGTTCAGCAGGAAGGCGATGGCCACGCCCTCAGCCTCCCGCGCTCTGGGATGAACGGAAGGCCCAGGCCACCATCCGCCGCTCGAACACGGCGAAGATCGCGTACATGAGGATGCCCTGGATGGCGAGGGAGATGAGGCCGGCGAACACCAGCGGCATCTGGAAGTTGGAGCCCGCCTGCACCATGAGATGGCCCACCCCCGCATTGGCGCCGATGGTCTCGGACACCACCGCGCCCACAAAGGCGAGGGTGATGCCCACCTTGAGCGCCCCGAAGAGATAGGGCCCGGTGCGGGGAATGCCAACCTTGCGCATGATGTCGAGCTTGGAGGCGCCGAGCGCGCGCAGCACGTCCTCCAGCTCCGGCTCGGTGGTGGCAAGGCCGGTGGCAACGTTCACCACGATGGGGAAGAAGGAGATGAGGAAGGCGGTGAGGATGGCCGGCACCTCGCCGATGCCGAACCACATGATGAGGATGGGCACCACCGCCACCTTCGGCACGGAGTTGAAGCCGATCATCACCGGATAGAGCCCGCGATAGATGGTGCGCGACCAGCCGACCACCACGCCCAGCGCAATGCCGAACACCACCGCTATGGCGAAGCCCGCCATGGTGGTCCAGAGCGTGACAAAGGAGTTCTTCAGGAGCGGCCACCAGTATTTCACCATCGCGGCGAAAATCTCGGTGGGCGCGGGCAGGATGAAGGTGTCGATCCTGAACAGTCGGCAGGCCACCTCCCAGATCACGAACAGCGCAACTGTGAAATAGACGGGGGCGAGGTCTTCGTTTGAGATTTTCATGTCACGCCGCCTGCCGCACTTCGGCGATCTTGTTGCGCAGTTCGTGCACCAGTTCCGTGAATTCGGACCGATAGCAGACATCGAGATCGCGCGGCCGCGGGAACGGCACCTGCCGCGTCTCCACGATGCGGCCGGGGCGCGCGCTCATCACATGGATGGTGTCGGCGAGGAAGGCCGCCTCGCGCAAATCGTGGGTGACGAGGATGACGGTGAAGCCGAACTCCTGCCAGAGATCGCGCAGCACGCACCACAATTCCTCGCGCGTGAAGGCGTCCAGCGCGGCGAAGGGCTCGTCCAGCATCAGCAGCGCCGGCTGGTGGATGAGCGAGCGGCAGAGCGAGGCGCGCTGCTGCATGCCGCCGGACATCTCCCACGGGAAACGATCGGCGAAGGCGCCAAGGCCCACCACGTTGAGCAGCGCCATGGCCTTGTCCTGAAACGCGGCCTTGTCGCGGGAGAAGCGGCGGCGATAGGGCTCGACGATCTCCAGCGGCAGCATCACGTTCTGCAGCACGGTGCGCCACGGCAGGAGATTGGCGTGCTGGAAGGCCATGCCCGCCACCTTCACCGGCCCCTTCACCTCCTTGCCGTCAATGGAGACGGTGCCGGAGGTTGGCCGGATAAGGCCGGTGACAAGCTTCATCAGCGTGGACTTGCCGCAGCCCGACGGCCCCACCACCGCCGCGAACTCGCCCTTGCGCACGGTGAGCGTGGTGCCGGCCAGTGCCGTCACCGGGCCGGTGCGGCCGGGATAGGTGAGGGTCACATTGTCGAGGACGATCACGGGAAGGCCTTTCGGTTCTGCGTCGACCGTTCCCCGGACAAGCGACACCACAGGTGGAGCGCAGATCCGGGGTCCAGGAGAAAGGTCGGCGAAGCCGGCGATCGCCCCGGCTGCCTCAATTCAGGCCGCCTTCGGCGCACCCTTGCGCTGGACCCCGGCTCGCATTCCGCTCACGCTGCATGCGTCCGGGGTACGAGATGGCCTCACATCTTCCGCGCGCTCGCGGGCGGCAGGAACTCGCTGGTGAAGATGTCTGCCGCCGTGGGCTTGGCCTTGAAGTCGTAGGTGATGCCTACCTGTTCGATGGACTTCGCCAGCCGCGCCGGGTCCACGTCGCCGGTGCCGTTGGCCTTCACCCAGTCGGTGACGATATTGTCCTTCAGCGCCATTTCGAGGCGGGCCAGCTCGATGGCCTCGTCAGCCGTCTCGTTGCGCTTCATGACCGACTTGATGGCGCCCTTGGGGTCCTTGGCCGTGTCGATGATGCCCTTGATGGTCGCCTTCACGAAGCCCTTCACCACCTCGGGATGGGCCTTGGCGAAGTCGGGGTTCACCATGATGGCGTTGCCGTAGAGCACGAGGCCGTGCTTGGACATGAGCATCACCGCGATGTCGTCCGCCGGCACGCCCTTCTGGCGCAGGTTGAAGAAGGAGGAGAAGGAGAAGCCGGTGATGGCGTCCACCTTGCCGTCGGCCAGCATGGGCTCACGCACGGGGAAGCCGATATTCTCGATCTTCACCTTCTCGGCGTCGATGCCGTTCTCCTTCACGAAGGCCTTCCACTGGGCGAAGGCGCCATCCGGTGCCGGCGCGCCGAGGATCTTGCCTTCAAGATCCTTGGGCTTGGCGATGCCGGTCTTCTTCAGGCTGACGATGGCGAACGGCGGCTCGTCATAGACCATCTGGACGGCGACGACCTTCTTGTCCGGGTTCTGGTCGCGGAACTTCATCAGCGAATTGATGTCGAAGAAGCCGATGGGATAGGTGCCCGCCGCCACGCGCGCGATGCCGGCCACCGAGCCGGGACCGCTGTCGATGGTCACGTTGAGCCCCTCGGCCTTGTAGTAGCCCTTGTCCAGCGCCACGAAATAGGGGGCGGACGGCCCCTCGAACTTCCAGTCGAGCGCGAACTTCACGTCGGTCTCGGCCAGCGCCGGCGCCGCCGCCAGGGTGGCGAGGACCGCGGCGAAAACGGAACGCATCAGGCTCATGAAAAGGCTCCTCGGTTTCGCTGCGGTGGACTGCAACGGCCATGCCAGCGGCCCGAGACACCGCTGCGGCAGGCCGAGTGCGCCCGCATCGGCTGGGATCGCCGATTGCCGCACGATGAGGCACTTGGCGGCTGCCCTCAAGATGGGCGTATTGCTTATATATTCAGCATGCGGGCTTGCCCGCCACCGCTGCTGGACAGGCGCCGCGGCTTGGGCCACTCCACCAGAGGTCAATCAAAGGAGCGGCGATGACGCGGCGGGTACTGCTCACCTGGGAGCAGGGCGCGGGCTTCGGCCACACCATCCAGCTGGCACGCCTCGGCCGGCGGCTCGCTGATGCCGGCGTCGAGGTTGTGGCGGCCGTGCGCCACCTGCAGAACGCCGGGCCTCTGATCGAGGCCGGCATCCGCCTCATCCAGGCGCCGCCATGGCCCGCCCCCGCTCCGCGTCCGGGCGATCACATCCCCGCCTCCGCCACCCTGACGGATAGCCTCGCCCGCGTCGGCCTGCGCGATCCGGACAGCGTGCGGCCGGTGCTGCGCGCATGGCTCGATATGCTCGCCGCCGAGCGGCCGGACCTGATGGTCTGCGACTATGCCCCCCTCGCAGGCCTCGCCGCGCGCGGGCGCTGTCCGGTGATGCAGGCGAGCACGGCCTATTGCCTGCCGCCTGCGGACCTGGAAGCCATGCCGGTATTCCACGATTTCATGCCGTCCCAGCAGACCGATGACGAGGTCGTCGCGGCGGTCAACACCGCGCTGGCACAGACCGGGCTTGCCCCCATCGATCGCATCGGCGCCCTGTTCACCGGCGACGACGCCTTCGTGCGCAGCTTTCAGTTGCTCGACCCGTATGCCGACCTCCGCAGCCGGCAGGCGGAGGGGCCTGTCATGGCCGAGACGATGCGCGAGACCTCGCCCGGTACCCGTACCATCTTTGCCTATATCCACACCGACGTGGCCGCGCGCCCGGACGTGGCCGCCGTGCTGATGGCTCTGGCCCCGCGGCTGGAGATCTACGTGCCGGGGGTCGATCCGTCATGGCTCGCGCCACTGTCGGCTGCGGGGGCAACGGTGCATGGGCGACCGGTTTCCATGGCGGAGGCCATGGCCCGAAGCCGCCTGCTCATCCACCAGGGCAGCGCCGGCGTGGCAGCGGATGCGCTCGCGGCAGGCGTGCCGCAAGTCACCTTCTCGGTGCATGTGGAGCATTGGCTGAACGGCGAAGCGCTTGCGGCCGCCGGGCTCAGCCGCAACTTCCCCCTGTTCCATCCCAATGCGCGGATCGCGGTGGAGCCGGTGCTGGCAGCGCTGGAAGACGGGGACATGGCGCTGGTCGCAGCTGCTGCGGGCAGGATGCACCGGGCGGAACTCGCCGCCCGCGATCCGTTGGACGCGCTGACGGAGCGCTGCCGCGCGCTCCTTTAAGCTCGCTCAGTAGCCGATGGGTCCGCCGCCGCCGCCGCCACCACCACCGCCACCGGGGAAGCCCGGGAAGCCGGGGAAGGTCGGCAGGTTGGGGAAGCCCGGAAAGCCGCCGCCACCGCCATAGCCGCCGGGGAACCCACCGCCGCTGCCGTAGCCATAGGGCGGCGGGGTGATGGGGATGACGACGTTGCTCTGGTTCTGCTGGGAGGCCTGCTGGGCGATGGTGTCCGCCTCGCCCTGGAGCTGCGTGTTCACCGAACGGCACGTGGCCGCGGCGAGGTCCATGGTGGTCTGGCCCTGCACCGGCACGCCGCACGGGTGGCTGGAGCCCCGGTCGAGGCCGGTGATGTCCGGAATGGGGCCGGGCCGCCCGCCGTTCTGGCCTGTCTGGCTGCGGGTCTGGGCGATCACCGCATCGATCTGGGCCTGCGACACGCGCACCGGACCCGTCATGCCGCCGCGCCCGACGGTGACCATGAAACCGGGGCGGCGGATCACCACCGTCTCCCCGCCCGGCCCCACCACGGTGAGGGTGCCGAACTGGAGGATGGCCGTCGTCTCGCCGTCGCGGTGGATGACGGCCGCGACGCCGCCGCGGATGCCGATGGTCGCCACCGGCGTCTTCACCTCGGCCCCGCCCGTGTGGCTGGCGTTGCCGCCGACGAAGCGCGCCGCACCCTTGGTGAGGGTGAGCGCCATGGAGCCGGCCTTGGCGTTGGGATCGTAGACGAACTCGTCGATGACGAGATTCGAGTTGGGGCCGATGTTCAGCGTGGTCTTGTCCACGAACAGGACCTGCACGCTGCCGGCGGAGCTGGTCTCGATGCGCTCGCGGTGGATGATGCTGGCGCCAAGCTCCAGCGTGCGGACGCCCGAGCCGGCGTTGCCGGTGGAGCGCGGGTTGACCGCCGCGGCCGTGCCGACGCTGTTCTGCGCGAGGGCGGGGCCGGTGGCGGCCACGATGGCGAGGGAGGCGACGGACGCCAGGAGACGGGCCAGGAGGCGGGCGGGGGTGCTGATGGGCATGATGCGTTGCTCCTCAGAACCGCACGTTCGGGCCGATGGAAACGCTGAAATTGTCGAACGCATAGTTCGGCAGCGTCGAGGTGGACCAGCTGTACTGGACCTGGGTCAGCAGCCCCCACTGCTCGTGGATCGGCACGTCAAGCGCGAGGCCGACCCGATACTGGTTGTCCTGCTCGGTGATGAATTTGGAGATGAAGGGGTTGGGCGCGTCGTAGCTGTAGCGCGAGTAGCCGACGCTCGGGATAGCGATCCAGCGGCGCACGCCCCACAGGCCCTGGAACTCGAACGGCGCCGCGAGGTCCACCGCGAAGGTGTTGTAGGAGAGCCAGGGCAGTTCGCCGGAGGCATCGTTGTAGGAGAGGCGCGCGCGCCAGCGCCAGTCGTCGGTGATGCGGCCGAAGGCGTTGCCGCCCACTGTCCACATGTCGCCGCTCTGGAAGGAGGCGGTGGGATAATCCCGCGAGGACTGGTAGTCGCGCTGGCGGATCTCCACGAACGGCTCGAGCCCGAACCAGGCGCTGAACGGCAGATAGAGCGAGGCGCCCGCGCCGTAGGTGCCGAGATAGCCGTCCCCGCCCAGCGTCACGCCGCCGGCGAGCACATAGGCGCGGATGGAGGAGCCCGGCAGCGCATCCGGCGCCAGCGCGAAGCGCGGGCCGGTGTTGAACTCGGCGAAGCCGAGGTTCAGCTGCTGCAATTGGAACTGCTGCGAATAATACAGATTGAGGTTGGTTTCCCAGACATCGCCGCGCTGGTTGCCGAAGTCGTAGACGTGGCGGATGGAGGCGAGGGCGAAGGCATTGCCATCCGCCTGCGCGGCGGCGCTCGGCGGCAGGAGCGCGCCCACATCCTGGCCGATCACGAGGCGGCTGGAGGGGCCGTAATTGGCGTTGGACTGGTAGCGCACGCCCACCTGTCCGTAGAAGCTCCACTGGCTGGTGGCGAGGCGGCGGTCGATCTCCACCAGATAGGCGGCGATGTTGTCCCGCTCTTGCCCCGACAGCTCCGGCGACTGGGCGATGGGCTCGAAATAGGCGCGTGCGGATTCATACGCACCGAGCCGGTAGTAAAGCCGCGCCAGCTCCAGGCGCACCCGCACCAGCCTGGGATTGTAGAAGAGGATGCGCTCGTAGACGCCGATGGCGGCCTCGTAGTCACCCACCTCCACCGCGCGCCGCGCGAGCCGGAAGGCCAGTTCCACGTCCGCCGGACGCTTCAGGGACTGGTCGAAAAGAGTGTTGAATTCCGGATCGGAGTCCGCCAGCGCGGTCTGCTGCGCTGCCAGCGCCGGCGCCGACAGCGCGCCCAGCGCCACAGTCAGCACGATTCCGCGCCTGCACGCCCACGCGCACAAACCACCCCTGCCCGAGCGAGACGCCCGAGTAATGTACCGCTTTACCAGCATGCCTGACCATCCGGCTCTTGCTGGCAAGGCCCCGCCCCTTGCCCGTGGAGCGATCTTTACCATTGCGTGTGTCGGAAGGGGATTCCAGGTGGCTGCACAAGCCAAGGATTCATGCGCATTTCCGGGAGAGAAAAGCATTTTTGTCACAGGCGTCGCCGCAAGACGCCACGATCATACCGCCCACCCGTGTTTCGCTCTCATTTCGCAACGGCATGGCCTCCGCCAACCAACGCGTGTCGCATTCTGACATTGCGTTAATGCAATGAGTAAGAACTTTAAATCGGGAATTGTTTGCATAGATTGGTCTCAACGGCGGCCGGGGTGCCGCCCAGAGGATCAGGAGCAGACCATGCGCAGCATCGGACTTCATCACGTGACCGCCATCGCCGGCCCGGCCCGCCGCAATCTCGACTTCTACACCCGCACCCTTGGGCTGCGGCTGGTGAAGAAGACCGTCAATTTCGACGATCCCGGCACCTATCACTTCTATTTCGGCGATGCCGCCGGCTCGCCGGGCTCCATCCTCACCTTCTTCCCCTGGGAGGCGGCCGGCATCGGCCGGGCGGGCGTGGGCGAGACGCAGGAGACCGCGTTCCGTATCCCGGAGGCCGCCGTGAGCTACTGGACGGAGCGGCTCGTCACCGCCGGCCTGTCACCGGACCTGCCGGAGAAGCGCTTCGGTGAGACCGTGATCGCCTTCAAGGACCCGGACGGGATGCGCATCGCCCTCGTCGGCGTCCCCGGCATCGAGGCCGAGCCCGCCTGGGGCGGCGGCGAGGTGCCGGAGGCGCACGCCATTCGCGGTATGCATTCCGTGACCCTCCTCCTGAAGGAGGCCGGCGCCACCGCGGACATCCTCACCGACGTGTTCGGCTTCGAAGAGGCCGGTCGCGAGGGCACCCGCATCCGCTACCGGGCGCCCGGGGTTGCGGTCGGTGGCATCGTGGACATCCGCGAGGCCGGCGGCTTCCTCTCCGGCCGGCAGGGACGCGGCAGCGTCCACCACATCGCCTTCCGCGCCGCCGACGACGCGGCACAGGCCGAGATGGTGGAGAAGCTGACGGCCCGCCACGGCCGCCATGTCACCGAGCAGCGGGACCGGAACTACTTCCGCTCCGTCTACTTCCGCGAGCCCGGCGGCGTCCTGTTCGAGATCGCCACCGACGATCCTGGCTTCGCCGTGGACGAGGCGCCCGAGCATCTCGGCGAGGCGCTGAAGCTGCCGGCCCAGTACGAGGCGCACCGCGCCGAGATCGAGCGGGTTCTCCCGCAGGTCGCCTGAGCAAAGGCCCGAACCCCCATCATCGCCCGGCCGTTCCCGCGGCCGGGCCGCAAGGAATACTTCAATGACCGCCCTGCCCCTGGGCCCCGCCGCCACCGCGCGGGGTCCCCTTTCCTTCACCCACCGTTTCGTTCCGGCCACCGATCCGTCTGCCGCGCCGCTCTTGCTGCTCCACGGCACCGGCGGCGACGAGAACGATCTTCTCCCCCTCGGCCGGATGCTGTCGCCTGGCGCGGCCCTGCTGTCGCCGCGCGGCAAGATCAGCGAAGGCGGCATGCCCCGCTTCTTCCGCCGGCTGGCGGAAGGCGTCTTCGACGAGGAGGACGTGGTGCGGCGCGCCAACGAGCTGGCCGATTTCATCGGCGAGGCCCGCGCCGCCTATGGTCTGGCTGCCCCCGTGGCGGTGGGCTTCTCCAACGGCGCGAATATCGCCGCGGCGATGCTGATGCTGCGTCCGGACGCGCTCTCCGGCGCGGCGCTGCTGCGGGCCATGGTGCCGCTCGCGAACCCGCCTGCCGGCTCTATCGCCGGAACGCCGGTGCTGCTGCTCTCGGGTTCCGCCGATCCGATCGTGCCGGCGGCGAACGCGGCCCGCCTCGCGGCCCAGCTCGGCGCGCGCGGCGCCCGCGTGGAGCATCGTGTGCTGCCGGGCGGTCACGGCCTGATGCCCGCGGACATGTCCGCCATGCGCGACTGGCTTGCGCGGACCGCCCCGGCCGCCTGATACCCGGACGAAACGAGGGCCGGCGCGCCGGGCGCGATGCTCAGCGCGCTGGCTTCGCAGGGGCGGCCGGGGTCGCCATGGCGGCGTTTCCGCCGCTGACCCGCGAGGCGGCGACGATGGCCGGCGCAAGCGCGTCCGCAAGGCAGGTATAGCCGGCGTCATTCATATGGAAGCTGTCCCACGCGAGCGTCTTGCGGAAGCCCTGCGGATCCTGCGCGGCCCACTGCTTCATCATGGCGTAGCGGCGCAGGAGCGGCACGCCACGCCCGACCGTCGTGGAATCCACCGCGTCCACGAAGCTCTCGTAGCGCGCGACATCGGTGATGCCGGGGAAATACTGCTGGTCGATCACGATCGCCGCCGCGCCCGCGGCCGCGATGGCCGAGAGGCCTTGCGTAACGATCGCGCGCAGCCGGGTGGGATCGCCGCCGAAGATGACATCGTTGGTGCCCACCTGCCAGATCACCAGATGCGGCGCGGGTTGCGCCTTCACCAGCGCCTCCAGGCGCGCGAGGGTGGACGGGCCGGTCTCGCCCGAGACGCCGGCATTCATCACCGTGACGCGCCCCTCGCCCATGAGCGTCGCCAGACGGCGGGCCAGCTGGCTCGGATAGGTCTGGTCCGAACTCGATGCGCCCGCGCCGGCGGTGGTGGACGAGCCGATGGCCAGGATGCGCAGCGGCTGGCCGTCCTTCAGCGCCTTCACGCCGGCCGGCATGGACAGGGCCGGAGACGGGCGCGCGGTGCAGCCGCCGGCCGCCGACGCGGCGGCGGGGCTGAGCACGGACAACGCCACGGCAATCAGGGGCAGGGCGAAACGGCGAAGACGGCGCATGGCAAGACCGAAGTATGAGGCAGCGCCGACCAGTCCGGAGCGCGCCCCGGATTGAACCCAAGGGAAGGCCGGCGTCAACCTGAATGCTTGGAACGTCGGGCTATTCTGCGGCGCGCAGCGGGGTTTGCGCCGGCTGCGCCGCGCGGGGATCCACCCACGCGCCGGCTTCGATCTCGGCGATCTGCTGGGAGATATCGCGCACCAATTTCCGCGAGAATGGCCCGAGGTGCATGTAGAACAGCGCCAGCGAGAGCAACTGCTCCAGCCTGTCCAGCCGCTTCAGCCCGCGCAGCACCACCGGCCAGACATGCACCGCCGTGCGCGGATGGCGCCAGGTGACCGTGGCGAGCACGCCGAACAGCCGCCCGAGATCGGCGACGAGTTGCCTGATGTCGATGGGGGCCGGTGGCGGAGGCGGCTCGGGAGATTTGACCGCACCCTCCTGACGGCCGACGAGTTCCGACAGCCGGCGGATACGGCCGAAGAAGGCGCGTGGCGCGTAGACCCGAGCATAGACCTCGCGATAGCGCCGCAGCACGTCGACCCGTGGCTCCAGGGTCGCGAAATTGAGCCCGGCGCTGGTCTGGTCGCCATTGCGGAAATCCTCTTCCCGCAGCGGGAACATCCGCCCTTCCCGCTCCAGCCGGCGCGAGAGCTGGGTGTCGGGAAGCGCATAAAGGAGGCCCAGCGACACCACCGGGATCGCGGCCTCCTCGATCAACTCCGCCATGGCGTCCGCCGCGTCGGGGGATTCATTGTCAAAACCGACGATGAATCC
Organism: Xanthobacter flavus; assembly: GCF_017875275.1. Classification (NCBI taxonomy): domain Bacteria; kingdom Pseudomonadati; phylum Pseudomonadota; class Alphaproteobacteria; order Hyphomicrobiales; family Xanthobacteraceae; genus Xanthobacter; species Xanthobacter flavus. Next base: position 45,824 of record NZ_JAGGML010000001.1, read on the forward strand.
GGCGATGACCACGATACCCGCCGCATAGATGCGGTGGACGCTGGCGGCGATGTCGCGCCGGGTGTTCTGCTTCTTCTGGGTGGAGCGCAGCACCTCCGGATCGGGGCTCTCGATGCCCACGAAGACGAGATAAAATCCGGCCGCCGCCATCTGATCCAGCAACGCCGGATCGTCCGCGAGGTTGAGCGAGGCCTCGGTGGAGAAGTGGAACGGGTGACCGTGCGCGTGCTGCCACGCGATAAGATGCGGCAGGAAAGCCTTCACCGCCTTCTTGTTGCCGATCAGATTGTCGTCGACGAAATCCACATGGCCCCGGTAGCCGAGCGCGTAAAGGGCATCGAGCTCCGCGAGCATCTGCTCGGTGGTCTTGGTGCGCGGCACCCGGCCATACAGCTCGATGATGTCGCAGAACTCGCAGGTGAACGGGCAGCCGCGGGAAAACTGCACGCCCACGAACAGATAGTCCGGCAGGTGGAGCAGATCGAAGCGCGGCACCGGCGTCCGGGTCACGTCCGGCCTCTCGTCCGGCGCGGCGATGAGGCCGGTGCGCTCGCCCCGCTCCCAGGCCGCCACGAAAGCGGAGAGCGTGGCCTCCGCCTCGCCGAGAACACGAAAATCGGCTGCCTCATAGGCTTCGGGGCTGGACGACACATCCGGCCCGCCGACCACCACGACCTTGCCCGCCGCCTTCATGGCGGCGACGGCGGCCAGCGCCTCCTGGCGCTGGGGCAGCATGCCGCTCACGAAAACAACGTCCGCCCATGCGAGGTCGGCCGGGTCCAGCGGGCGGGCATTCAGATCGCACAGCCGCGCCTCCCAGTGGGCGGGCAGCAGCGCGGCGACGGTGATCAGTCCCAGAGGCGGAGCCATGCAGCGGGCGCCTTTGAGCCGCGCCAGCTCCAGATTGCGCCAGAAGCTCGCCTGCGCGAACCGCGGATAGAGAAGCAGCACCCGGACGCCCGACATCGCCCCTCCCGTGAATCCCGGCGATCCTAGGATGGTTGCGCAGCAATGTCATTGCAACGACGCAACACAGCGGCACCCCTGTGGGGGCTGTCTATTCGGTCGGATATGGGAGAATATCGAAGTGGCGGGAGTGACGGGGCTCGAACCCGCGACCTCCGGCGTGACAGGCCGGCGCTCTAACCAACTGAGCTACACCCCCGAACCGGCGGCAGGTCTTGCCGACCGCCGAGGAGAGCGGCGTGGTACGGCACCCCTCCGCCCAAGTCAAGCAAGCCGCGCATTTTTTGCCGGGAAGTTGTCCACAGGCTCCGCAAAACCGCGCAACCGCAACGCTTTGCGGCAGGCGCGGAGATGGGGATTCCGACACGCCGAGGACGCCGCAAGGGCGCACCTGTCACCGTCAGGGGAGGCTTGCGCCGCGGCCGGAATCATCAGGGTCACGAAGGAAAGCGGTGGGGCTGGACATGGTGGGCGGTGACGGGCTCGAACCGCCGACCCTCTCGGTGTAAACGAGATGCTCTACCAACTGAGCTAACCGCCCGGTCGTCGCAGGACCTTTGCGCGCTATAATCCGCTCCGGCCCCAGCGGCAAGGGCAGGCATCCTGATGGGCGGCATGGCGTGGGGCCGGCCGTTATCGGGAGGGATCCCGCAACGTGCGAATGTCGGGTCCAATTCCCCGCGCGAAGTCCTGGGGCAGAAACCGCGCGCCATGGACCCGTCGCACGACGGGTGCGTTTACGGGGCGCTGCGGGCTTGATCCGTCTCTGGGAAGCGGGTGCCACACCGGAAAGCGCGAAGGGCACGACCTGCTTGATGCGTCTTCCGACAGGCGGCAATCAGCCAGGCGGCAATGTAGCTTGCCGGATCGGGGACGCTCCGCCCGGTACGGCCGGGCCGGGAGCGTCCGGATAGCCCGCCGGACATCCGTCCGGAGAGGCACATGGAGCGGCGATCGCGGCCGGCGCAGCGTGCGTCCGGGCCGCAAGGCCCGATCAGTCGTTCACGGCTTCCTTGAGGCCCTTGCCGGGGGTGAACTTCGGCGCCTTGGAAGCCTTGATCTTCACCGGCTTGCCGGTGCGCGGGTTGCGGCCTTCACGGGCAGCGCGCGTCACCACGGAGAAGCTGCCGAAACCGATCAGCTTGACTTCCTCGCCATCCTTGAGCGCCTTGGCGATGATGTCGAAGGTCGCGTCCACAGCCGCAGCCGCAGCGGTCTTCGTCAGCTTCGCCTCTTCGGCCACGGCGGCGATCAGTTCGTTCTTGGTGGTCATCTGACCTTTCCTTCCGTTGTCAGAACGCGAATCGTGCAGGGCGAGCCCCGAACGAACGGCGCGAGCATCACGGAAAATAAGGCTTTTGCAAGCGAGATCGGCGCCAAACCCGCACCAATGCACGATTTTGCGCTGTGCGCCTGCGAACAGCAAAGGAGCGAGCGAGCGGAGGGAGCGTCCCGCGGGCTCTGCTAAGTCATTGAAAAGATTGAGGGCGCGCACCACGCTCCCCGAAGGTCCGGAGATGGCGGCGACACGCCCTCTAAAAATGTTCAGAAACTGTTGATACAGGCCGGGTTGCGGACAATCCGGCCTGGTTTTCGTCAGTGGGCGACCACGCCCGCGTTGTCCTCGTCGGCAACCGGCGGGTTGTTCACCGGCCGCTCTTCCCAGGTGATGGGCTCGGGCGGGCGAACCAGCGCGTTGGCCAGCACCTCGTCCATGCGCGACACAGGCACGATCTCCAGCGCGTTCTTCACGTTGGCCGGGATGTCCGCCAGGTCCTTGGCGTTCTCCTCGGGGATCAGCACCTTCTTGATGCCGCCGCGCAGAGCCGCAAGGAGCTTTTCCTTGAGGCCGCCGATGGGCAGCACCCGGCCGCGCAGGGTGATCTCGCCGGTCATCGCCACGTCGCGACGGACGGGGATGCCGGTGATCACCGACACGATGGCGGTTGCCATGGCGACGCCGGCCGAGGGACCGTCCTTCGGGGTCGCCCCCTCGGGAACGTGCACGTGGATGTCGCGCCGCTCGAACAGGGGCGGCTCGATGCCGAAGTCCACCGCCCGCGAGCGCACATAGGATGCGGCTGCGGAGATGCTCTCCTTCATCACGTCACGCAGGTTGCCTGTGACCGTCATCTTGCCCTTGCCGGGCATCATGAGGCCTTCGATGGTGAGCAGCTCGCCACCCACCTCGGTCCAGGCGAGGCCGGTGACGACGCCCACCTGGTCCTCGGTCTCCACCTCGCCGTAGCGGAAGCGCGGGGCGCCGAGGAAGTCCTCGAGGTTCTTGCCCGTGACCTTCACCGACTTCTTCTTGGAGAGCATCAGCTCCTTCACCGCCTTGCGGGCGAGGGTGGAGATCTCACGCTCGAGGTTGCGCACGCCCGCTTCCCGCGTGTAGCGCCGGATGAGGGTGAGCAGGGCCTCGTTGTCGATGGTCCACTCCTTCTCGGTCATGCCGTGCTTCTGGAGCGAGTTGGGGATCAGGTGCTTGCGCGCGATCTCCACCTTCTCGTCTTCCGTGTAGCCGGCGATGCGGATCACCTCCATGCGGTCCAGAAGGGCCGGCGGGATGTTCAGCGTGTTCGCCGTGGTCACGAACATGACGTTCGAAAGGTCGTAGTCCACCTCAAGATAGTGGTCGTTGAAGGTGTGGTTCTGCTCGGGGTCGAGAACCTCGAGCAGGGCCGAGGACGGATCGCCGCGGAAATCGGCGCCCATCTTGTCGATCTCGTCCAGAAGGAAGAGCGGGTTCGACTTCTTCGCCTTGCGCATGGACTGGATGACCTTGCCCGGCATGGAGCCGATGTAGGTCCGCCGGTGGCCACGGATCTCCGCCTCGTCGCGCACGCCGCCGAGGGCCACGCGCACGAACTCACGGCCCGTCGCCTTGGCGATGGACTTGCCGAGCGAGGTCTTGCCGACGCCGGGCGGGCCGACGAGGCACAGGATGGGCCCGGTGAGCTTGTTGGCACGGCTCTGCACGGCCAGATACTCGACGATGCGCTCCTTGACCTTGTCGAGGCCGTAATGATCGCTGTCGAGAATCTCCTGGGCGTAGTTGAGGTCCTTCTTGACCTTGCTCTTGATGCCCCACGGGATCGACAGCAGCCAGTCGAGATAGTTCCGCACGACCGTGGCTTCCGCCGACATGGGCGACATCTGGCGGAGCTTCTTCAGCTCGTGCGTCGCCTTCTCGCGGGCTTCCTTGGTGAGCTTGGTCCGCTTGATGCGGTCCTCCAGCTCCTGCAGGTCGTCCTTGCCGTCCTCGTCGCCCAGCTCCTTCTGGATCGCCTTCATCTGCTCGTTCAGGTAGTACTCGCGCTGGGTCTTCTCCATCTGCCGCTTCACGCGGGTCCGGATGCGCTTCTCCACCTGGAGCACGGAGATCTCGCTCTCCATCAGGCCGAGCACCTTCTCCAGGCGATCGGACACCTTCAGGGTCTCGAGCACGCCCTGCTTCTCGGGGATCTTCACCGCGAGATGCGACGCGACCGTGTCGGCGAGCTTGGAATGGTCGTCGATCTGGCTGACGACGCCGACCACCTCGGGCGACACCTTCTTGTTGAGCTTCACGTAGTTCTCGAACTCGGTGACCACCGAGCGCGCGAGCGCCTCGCCCTCGACGCGGTCACCGACCTCATCGTCGAGCGTGATGGCCTCGGCCTCGTAGAGGTCGGTCCGATCGGTATAGCGGGTCACCTGGGCGCGGCTGACGCCCTCGACCAGCACCTTCACGGTGCCGTCGGGCAGCTTCAGCAGTTGCAGCACGGTCGCGAGCGTGCCCACCGAGAAAATGGCATCGGGGGCCGGATCGTCATCCGACGCATTCTCCTGGGTCGCGAGCAGGATGTAGGTATCGCCGCGCATCACCTCTTCGAGGGCGCGAATGGACTTTTCGCGACCCACGAACAGGGGAACGATCATGTGGGGAAACACCACGATGTCGCGAAGCGGCAGGACCGGGAAGGTCTGGGACACTCCGGCAACGAGCGGCGGGCGCGGCTTCTGGCTCGTCATGACGCAATCCTTTCAAGAACTGCACGCGCTGGATTTGGGCGCAGAACTGCGTTGCCGCGCGTGCACGCGGCCGGAGACGGGTGTGGATTTTCAATGCTGAAGCGGCTTTCGCCGCAGGAGGCACGAGGTCCGACCCCCGAGACCGGAACTTTCGAAAAGTAGATGGACACGCAACCTGCCCGTTTCAAGGGCACACCATTGACCTCTTTGGGGGATCCGCCCTGGCAGGCGAATGCCCGGAGAAGAGGGCGGACCGGCGCCACGGCTCCGGCCGTCATCTCCCGCCTCATGCCCCGACCGGGACCAGCCGGGGACCGGAGGGAGCCCGGGCCGGCTGAATTCTGGTCATGTCCCGCCCTCTCCCGAAACCGCAAGGCTTGGGGAGAGGCGCGGAGCCCGACACGTCACGCACTGGCACCCGCGTCGCCGACGCGATCGGCGTAGATATAGAGCGGGCGCGCATTCTGCTCGACGACTTCGCGGCTGATCACCACCTCCTCGACCCCTTCGAGGCCGGGGAGATCGAACATGGTGTCCAGCAGGATGCCTTCCATGATGGAGCGCAGGCCACGGGCGCCGGTCTTGCGCTCGATCGCCTTGCGGGCGATGGCGCCGAGGGCCTCCTCGTGGATGGTGAGGTCCACGCTCTCCATTTCGAACAGGCGCTGGTACTGCTTGACCAGCGCGTTCTTCGGCTCGGAGAGGATCTTCTTCAGCGCCTCCTCATCAAGATCACCCAGCGTCGCCAGCACGGGCAGGCGGCCGATGAACTCGGGGATGAGGCCGTACTTCAGCAGATCCTCGGGCTCGACCTCACGGAACACCTCGCCGGGCCGGCGATCCTCGGGCGGCGCCACCTTGGCCTGGAAGCCGATGGAGGTGGAGCCCTTGGACCGCGACGAGATGATCTTGTCGAGGCCGGCGAAGGCGCCGCCGCAGATGAAGAGGATGTTCGTGGTGTCCACCTGCAGGAATTCCTGCTGGGGATGCTTGCGGCCGCCCTGAGGAGGAACGGAGGCGACCGTGCCCTCCATGATCTTCAGCAGGGCCTGCTGCACGCCCTCGCCCGAGACGTCCCGGGTGATGGACGGATTGTCGGATTTGCGACTGATCTTGTCGATCTCGTCGATGTAGACGATGCCGCGCTGCGCCCGTTCGACATTGTAGTCGGCCGCCTGGAGCAGCTTGAGGATGATGTTCTCCACGTCCTCGCCCACGTAGCCGGCTTCGGTCAGCGTGGTGGCGTCGGCCATGGTGAAGGGCACATCAAGGATGCGCGCCAGCGTCTGCGCGAGCAGCGTCTTGCCCGAGCCGGTGGGCCCGATCAGCAGGATGTTGGACTTCGCCAGTTCCACGTCGCCGTGCTTGGTGGCGTGGTTGAGACGCTTGTAGTGGTTGTGCACCGCAACCGAGAGAACCTTCTTCGCGTGGTCCTGGCCGATGACGTAGTCATCGAGGACCTTGCGGATCTCCTTCGGGGTCGGGATGCCATCCCGCGACTTCACCAGAGAGGACTTCGACTCTTCCCGGATGATGTCCATGCACAACTCGACGCATTCGTCGCAGATGAACACGGTGGGTCCGGCGATGAGCTTCCTGACCTCATGCTGGCTTTTGCCGCAGAACGAGCAATAAAGCGTGTTCTTGCTGTCGCTGCCGCCGGTCTTGCTCATCTCACGTCTCCTAGTGCCCTCACGAACCGGACATTTGGACCGGCCGACCCGTCAGGGCCTCGTATGGGGTTTGCACGAAGCAAAAATCTCGCCAAACCCGAATGTGGTGATCCACTTCCCAAAAGCCAATCACCCTGAGGCGACGCGATCAAGGCAGGCTGACGACATTCCCCAGACCAAGGGACCCGCCGCCGCCGACCTGAAGGTCGCGCCGTCCGCCGATCGTCTGCTCACGACCTTTCGCAATCCTGAACCCGGGACTTATTACGAAGTCCGGACCCCGACGGTTCATGGCCCTGAAACGCGAAGGCCCCCACCATGAGGCGGGGGCCGACAACGCGGCATCCGATGCCGGCTTAACGACATGCAAGCGCGATCTTGCACCGCACGCAAGTGGGGCATTGCGAGAACGCCGGGCGTGTTGCCCAACTATCGCTATCGCCCCGCCTCCTCCCGCGGCCAAGCTGACGCTCAACCTCAGGCGGCCTTGCTGACCTCGTCGGTCGGGCGCTTGTCGATCACGGAATCGATAAGCCCGAACTCCTTGGCGGCCTCGGAGGTCATGAAGTTGTCGCGCTCGAGGGCGTTCTCGATGGCGTCGAACGACTGGCCGGTATGCTTCACATAGATTTCATTCAGCCGCTTCTTGAGGCTGAGGATTTCCTGCGCGTGAAGCATGATGTCCGTCACCTGGCCCTGGAAGCCGCCGGACGGCTGGTGGACCATGATTCGCGCGTTAGGCAACGCGAATCGCATTCCCTTCTCGCCCGCGGTCAGCAGCAGCGAGCCCATGGAGGCCGCCTGGCCGATGCAGAGCGTCGACACCGCCGGCTTGATGAACTGCATGGTGTCGTAGATGGCGAGGCCCGACGTCACCACTCCCCCGGGGGAGTTGATGTACATCGAGATTTCCTTCTTCGGATTGTCCGCCTCGAGGAACAGGAGCTGGGCCACCGCGAGGGTGGACATGCCGTCCTCGACCGGGCCGGTGAGGAAAAGGATGCGCTCCTTCAGGAGGCGGGAAAAGATGTCATAGGACCGCTCGCCACGGTTGGTCTGCTCAACCACCATGGGGATCAGGTAATTCATGTAAGTATCGACAGGATCACGCATCTTAAATCCCCCGGGGGGCGCATGGGAGGGCGCGGGTAAGGGCACGCCGCTTCCGGCGTGCCGCGCGATTTCGTCGCAGGACGGATCGCGGCCCGAGCCTCAGGCCGCCTTCTCGTCCTCGTCATCCTTGAAGAGCTCTTCCTTGGTAACCGTCTTCTCGGTCACGTTGGCGAGCTCCAGGAGGAAGTCGACGACCTTCTCCTCGAACAGGGGGGCGCGCACGGATGCCAGAGCCTCGGGGGTGCGGCGGTAATAATCCCACACCTGCTGCTCCTGGCCGGGGAACTGGCGGGCCCGTTCGACCACCGCGCGCGTCACCTCGTCATCGGAAACCTGGATATTGTTGCGCTCGCCGATTTCCGCAAGCACCAGGCCGAGGCGCACACGGCGCTCGGCGATGCGGCGGTAATCCTGGCGCGCCTCTTCCTCGGTGGTGCCTTCATCGGCGAAGGTGCGGCTCTGGGCGGCGAGATCCTCGTTCACCCGGCTCCACACGCCGTAGAATTCCTGCTCCACGAGGCCTTCCGGCACGTCGAACTTGTGGGTCGCGTCGAGGCCGTCGAGCAGGGCGCGCTTCACCTTCTGGCGGGCGGCGCCGGCATATTCCTGCGCGATGCGGGCCTTCACGGTCTCGCGGAGCTTCTCGAGGCTTTCCTGGCCGAGGGTCGCGGCGAAAGCGTCGTCCACGGTGATCGCGCCGGGCGCATCGACGGACTTGACGGTCACCTCGAAGGTCGCGGCCTTCCCGGCGAGCTCCTTGGCGGCATAGCCCTCGGGGAAAGTGACGCTGAGGGTGCGGTTCTCACCGGCGCTGGCGCCGACGAGCTGCTCCTCGAAGCCGGGGATGAAGCCCTTGGAGCCGAGCAGGACGTCGATGTCCTGGCCTTCGCCGCCCTGGAACTTCTCGCCGTCCACATAGCCGGTGAAGTCGATGGTGAGGCGGTCGCCGTCGGCGGCGGGGCCATCCTTGGTCGCGAAGGGGCGGTTGGCGTCGGCGATGCGCTGCACGGCCTCGTCCACCTCGGCGTCAGTCACCTCGACCACGGGCTTCTCGACGGAGATGTCCTTGAAATTGCCAAGCTCGATCTTCGGCAGGATTTCCAGCTCCACGTCGTAGGCGAGGTCCTTGCCGCCATCGAGCAGGGTCTGGAACTGGGGGTCTTCCTCCGGACCCTTGATCCGGGGCTGGAGCGCCAGCTTGAAGCCGTGCTCCTCGACGATCTTGCCGTTGGTCTCGTTGACGGTCTGCTCGATGATCTCGGACATCACGGTCTTGCCGTAGACGCGCTTGAGATGGGCCACGGGCACCTTGCCGGGGCGGAAGCCGTTCAGCTTCACCTGGCCCTTGAGCTCGTTGAGCCGGGCGTCGGCCCGGGCGTCGAGGTCGGCGGCGGACACCACCACACGGAACGCGCGCTTGAGGCCCTCGGCCCCGGTCTCGGTCACCTGCATCGTCTTGCCTTCACATCCTCATCGCGCCAGGCGCGGTAACTTGAATTCAGCGCTGTCACCGGCATCCCGCGGCAATCGCCGGAGGCCGCGCGGCACGGTGGACCTGCTCCCGACCAGCCCGCCCTGCGGCGGCCGGCACGCGAACATGCGGCGGCATTGGTGCGGGCGGAGGGTTTCGAACCCCCACGACTTGCGTCACGGGAACCTAAATCCCGCGCGTCTACCAGTTCCGCCACGCCCGCGGCCCCGTCTCGCCAAAGGCCCGTCGCACCCAAAGGCCCGACGCGCCCAAGCCATTCATGCCGGCGAAGGGAGATCGCACCCGATATCGGCATCGACGCGCTTGAGCGCACGACGCCTCCGGGCACGGCTCCACCGCTCGCGCACGAGGCCGCACGCGCCGTTCGGGTCGCGGCTTATATCATGCCCGCGCGGTCGCGCAGCAAGAAAATGGCGCCGGAAGCCGTGCTCTCACGGTCCCCGCCCCGGCCACGGCAGGACGCCGCATCCAGACCCTGCCCTACGCCAGCGGATGACCTCGCCCGATGGCTGGAAACCGTGCAATGCCAGGGTCCTGCTCGCGCGAGGCCATGCGCCGAATGCCTTGAGGCACGGGCGGACCGTCGATCGCGTCACGAAGCTGAGCAGGAAAGCCGCTTGCCCTTTTTCCGGCCGCGTAACATGGTCCCACCACCCTGCCAGGAGATGCAGCGTGAGCACGCCGATTCCCTCTCGTCGCACCGTTCTCAAGGGGGCTGCGGCCCTGTCGTTCGCCGGCGCTGCCGGTGCCATTCTGCCGGAATGGGCGCTGGCGCAGGGACAGGCCGCCGCGCCGGTGGCGCTCACCGCCGCCGAGGGCACGCGCCCGGCCATCGCCGGACAGGGCAACCTCGCGCTCTTCAACGATTCCCTGCCGGGCCCCGTGCTGCGCGTAAAGAAGGGCAGCGAGCTTTCGATCCAGTTCGCCAATGCGCTCAAGGAGAGCGTGGGCCTGACGTGGCAGGGCGTGCGGCTGCCGGCCGATGCAGCCGCTTCCGCCTCCGCTGCCGTCGCGGGCGGGCAGAACAAGCTCATCCGGCTCACGCCGAAGGATGCCGGCACTTACTGGTACCACGCCTCCTCCCCTGCCCTCGCCCGCCGCGCGCTGTCTGGCGCGCTCATCGTGGACGAGCCGGGCGCGCCCGCCTACGCTTCGGACAACCTCCTGTTCATCCAGTCTTTTCCGCCCGAGAGCGGGGTGCCGATCTTCCCGGTCAACGGCGAGTTTTCCCCCACCTTCCAGGGCCCGGCCAGTGGGCGCAGCCGTCTGCGGCTGGTGAACGCGACCCCGCTCTTCCTGCGGCTGCGGCTCAAGGGGCCGGCCGCCTATGTCATTGCCATCGACGGACAGCCTGTCGCCCAACCTTTCGAGTTGAAGGACGGCCGGATCCAGATCGCGCCGGGCGGGCGGGTGGACGTGGCGGCGACCATCGATGATGCGGACGCCACCATTATCGAGATCGAGACCGCCCAGGAGCCGATCCGGCTCGCCGTTGTCACGCCGGTCGGTCCGGCCGGCCCCATGCCCTCCGGCCCACCCACTCCGCTCCCGCAGAATGATTTGCCGGCTGAAATTCCGCTCAAGGATGCGGTACGCGTTGAACTGCCCATCGGGGGGAAGAGTGGCGCGCCCGCTTCGCTGGGGACCGTGAAGTCAGGCAAGGCAATGGTTCTCACCCTGGCCAACAGCCTCGACGCTCCGGTGTCGGTTCATGTGGCCGGCCACGCCGTGCGCCTCCTCGACGGCCTCGATGACGGATGGAAGCCCTGGTGGCACGACACGGTTCCTGTGCCGGCTAAAGCGACAGTAAGGGTGGCCCTTCTGGCCCAATCACCAGGCACCTGGAGCGTCACCGCCCAGCGTGGCGGAGACGGAGAGGTCGTTGGGTCGGGCACGTATCAAGTCACGGCCTGACAGTTTAGCGATTAAAACCAGCCACTTAACTTTTGCGCCGCCGCAGACGCAGCCAGCGTCTTCGGACGGCGCTGTCTCGGCGCACTGGCTGGCGCGAGATGGCGGAGGTTCTTTCCGCAATCTGATTCGTTAGCCCGCGTCAAGATTTTTCGATCATTGAAAATAGCCGGCTATACACCGCGCGAAGCGCCTCCGGGAGGTCGTCGGCGATCAGCCCCGGCCCGGCCTCCCGCGCGGCCTCCCCATGCAGCCAGACCGCGGCACAGGCGGCCTCGAAAGGGGGCATGCCCTGCGCCAGCAGGCCTCCGGCGATGCCCGCCAGAACATCCCCTGCCCCCGCTGTCGCGAGATAAGGCGGCGCATTCTCGGCGATGGCGGCGCGCCCATCCGGATGGGCGATCACCGTGTCGGGCCCCTTCAGGACCACCACGGCCCCCAGTCGCCGGGCCGCCGCCCGGGTGCGGGCGAGCTTGGAGGGAGCCTCCAGAACCTCCGCGTCGCCCCGGAACATGCGGGCGAATTCGCCCTCATGGGGCGTCACGATGAGACCGGCGGTGCGCGCCGCCACCTGAGCCAGTGCCCACGGCACCCCCTCGTAGCTGGTCAGCGCATCGGCATCGAGCACCAGCCGGCGGCCGGGCGCGGCGATGTCGATCCTGGCCCGTGCCTCCTCGCCACCGCCAAGGCCCGGCCCCAGCACTACCGTGTTGAGGCGGGCATCGGCGAGCAGGACCGCCAGCTCCCCTGCCCCGTCCACCGGGCGCGGCATGATGGCAGCGTAGGAGGCCGCCTGAAGCGGCAGGGCATCGCGCGGCAGGGCGATGGTGACGAGCCCGGCCCCCGCCCGCAACGCGCCCCGCGCGGAAAGGCGGGCGGCGCCGGAGGTCCAGGCCGGCCCGCTCACCACGACGGCGTGGCCGCGCGTGTATTTGTGCCCGCTGGAGGCGGGAACCGGGAAGGCATCGCGCCAGAGGTCGGGCATGTCCACGAAGGCCTGCGGGCGAATCGCGTCCAACGCCTCGTCGGGAATGCCGATGTCGGCGACCCGCACCCGGCCGCACAGGCTGCGCCCCGGTTCCAGGAGATGCCCCGGCTTGCGGCGGAAGAAGGTGACCGTCTCCACCGCTTGCGCCGCCGCGCCGCGCACCTTGCCGGTGGCGCCGTCGAGGCCTGAGGGCAGGTCCACGGCGATGATCGGCCTGCCCGACCGCGCCATGCGCTCCACCAGCGCACGGGCCGCGCCGTCGAGGTCGCGGGCGAGGCCGGCGCCGAACAGGGCGTCCACGATCACGCCCGCCTCATCGAGATCGACAGCGGCCGGCTCCTCCACGGGCCCGCGCCAGCGCTCGGCGGCGCGGCGGGCATCGCCGGTGAGCCTGTCCCGGTCTCCGAGGAGGGCGAGCCGCACCTTGAAGCCGCGCTGCGCCAAAACCCGCGCCGCCACGAATCCGTCGCCGCCGTTGTTGCCCGGCCCGCAGAGCACGAGGATGCGGGTGGGATAGGGATATCGCGCGACCGCATCGGCGACGGCCGTGCCGGCGCGATCCATCAAAGTCTGGGACGGCGTGCCCATTTCGACGGCGAATTTGTCCGCGCGCGCCATTTCGTTGGGATCAAGCAGTGCGTGCATCGGCTTCCCGGTCCTCAGATGCTCAGATCATGCTCATGTCGGCGTGCGATAACTCTAGAACTACGCCTAATATTTCATCGTTTAGATTATTAACTGGGCACATCGGGACGCCCCGCTTGCGCGTCTTCTGCATGGGCAAATGGCGCAAGGCATGGCACATATCATGCTTACAAAAGGCGGCTCGACCGTGCGGCGGCGGACCGGGTCAGGGAGACGGAGCGGATGAAGAAGATCGAGGCAATCATCAAGCCCTTCAAGCTCGATGAGGTGAAGGAAGCCCTTCAGGACGTCGGCCTGCAAGGCATCACGGTGACGGAAGCCAAGGGCTTTGGCCGCCAGAAGGGCCATACCGAGCTGTACCGCGGTGCCGAATATGTGGTCGATTTCCTGCCGAAGGTGAAAATCGAGGTTGTCCTCTCCGACGATATGGTAGACCGGGCCGTCGATGCCATTCGCCGCGCGGCCCAGACCGGGCGCATCGGGGACGGGAAGATCTTCGTGTCATCCATCGAAGAGGCGATCCGTATCCGGACCGGCGAATCCGGCCTCGACGCGATCTGACGCGTTCGAAACAAATCGTCCAAGAAACGAACTGCAGGCCAGCAGAAAGGTAGCAAACCCCATGACGACCAAGACGGCCAAGGACGTCCTCGACCTCATCAAGAGCGAGGACGTGAAATATGTCGACCTGCGCTTCACCGATCCGCGCGGCAAGTGGCAGCATGTCACGTTCGACATCGGCATGGTCGACGAGGAATTCCTGACCGAGGGCACCGCCTTCGACGGTTCGTCCATCGCCGGCTGGAAGGCCATCAACGAGTCCGACATGCTGCTCATGCCGGATCCGACGACCACCTGCATCGACCCCTTCTTCTCGGAGACCACGATCTCCATCGTCTGCGACGTGCTCGAGCCCACCACGGGCCAGCCCTACGGCCGCGACCCCCGCTCCATCGCCAAGAAGGCCGAGGCCTACGCCAAGTCCACCGGCGTGGGCGACGCGGTGTATTTCGGCCCCGAGGCCGAGTTCTTCATTTTTGACGACGTGCGCTTCAAGGCGGACCCGTACAACACCGGCTTCAAGCTCGACTCCATCGAGCTGCCGACCAATGGCGACACCGAGTATGAGGGTGGCAACCTCGGCCACCGGGTGAAGACCAAGGGCGGCTACTTCCCCGTGCCCCCCATCGATTCGGCGCAGGACATGCGCTCCGAGATGCTGGCCGCCATGGCCAAGATGGGCGCCAAGGTCGAGAAGCACCACCACGAGGTGGCCTCGGCCCAGCACGAGCTCGGCCTCAAGTTCGGCTCGCTGGTGACCATGGCCGACCACCTGCAGGTCTATAAGTACTGCATCCACCAGGTGGCCAACATCTACGGCAAGACGGCGACCTTCATGCCGAAGCCGGTGTTCGGCGACAACGGCTCGGGCATGCACGTGCACCAGTCGATCTGGAAGGAGGGCAAGCCCCTCTTCGCCGGCGACAAGTATGCCGACCTCTCCGACTACTGCCTGTGGTACATCGGCGGCATCATCAAGCACGCCAAGTCGCTGAACGCCTTCACCAACCCGCTGACCAACTCCTACAAGCGTCTGGTCCCGGGCTATGAGGCTCCCGTGCTGCTCGCCTATTCGGCGCGCAACCGCTCGGCCTCCTGCCGCATCCCCTACACCAACAACCCGAAGGCCAAGCGCGTCGAGGTTCGCTTCCCCGATCCCGGCGCGAACCCCTACCTCGCCTTCGCGGCCCTGTTCATGGCGGGCATGGACGGCATCCTGAACCGGATCGACCCCGGCCAGGCCATGGACAAGGATCTCTACGACCTGCCCCCGGCCGAGCTGAAGCAGATCCCCACCGTCTGCGGCTCGCTCCGCGAGGCCCTCGCCTCCCTCGAGGCGGACCACGAGTACCTGCTGAAGGGCGACGTGTTCCAGAAGGACTTCATCGAGTCCTACATCGACCTGAAGATGGCCGAGGTCATGCGCTTCGAGATGACGCCGCACCCGGTCGAGTTCGAGATGTACTACTCGGTCTGATCGACCTTCCTTCAAAAAGAGAACGGGCGCCCCTGCGGGCGCCCGTTTTCGTTTGGGGCGATCTCTTTGGAAGGCCGGCTCAGCCGGCCTCGCCGGTGCCGGACTTGCGCGCCGCGGCACGGGCGTTGTTCTCCGCCTTGCGGGCCTCGCGCCCTTCCCTCCCCTCCTCCAGCGCCGTGACCGCGCCATGCAGGGTCGCGAGGTCCTGCCGGGTCAGGCCGAGGCGGTGGAAAATGTTGCGCAGGTTGCGGATGGTGGAGGGCGCCTTCTCCGGCGAGCGGAAGAAGCCGGAGGTCTGCAGCGCCGTCTCCAGATGGTCGAAAAAGGCGAAAAGGTCGCCCTTGTCGGCGAGCGGCGAGCGATCCGGCGGCGCGAAGGGCAAGGCCCCGCCGCTTTCCGCCTTCGACCACTCATAGGCCGTCACCGCCACGCAGGTGGCGAGATTGAGCGAGGCGAAGGCCGGGTTGACCGGAAGGGTGAGGATGGCATCGCACAAGGATACCTCCTCGGTATAGAGCCCCGTGCGTTCGCGGCCGAACACCAGCGCCACCTCCTCGCCCGCCGCCATGCGGCTACGGGCTTCCGCGGCGGCGGCATCGGCTCCCACCACGGTCTTTGCCATGCCGCGCTCGCGGGCGGTTGTTGCGAAGGCGAATTTCACGTCATGCAGCGCCGCGCGCAGGTCCGGGAAGAGCTGGGCCTCGTCGAGGATGCGGTCGGCCCCGGCGGCGAAGGTGCGCGCGCGGTCGTTCGGCCAGCCCTGGCGTGGGTTGACGATGCGCAGGCGCGACAGGCCGAAATTGCCCATGGCGCGCGCCGCCGAGCCGATATTGTCCCCGAGCTGCGGCTCCACCAGGATGACGAGCGGCCCTCCGGCCGTCCACGGCTTGGTGCTGTCGGTACCCGAACCCGGCATGTGCTCTCCTTATGCCGGCTCTGTTCGCACAGGCCGGCCGGACGTGTCGAGGGCCAGGGCAGCCCGGTCGACGCTGCGTGAGAAACGATCTCACCGCATTAGCCGGGTTTCCGTCTTGCGCCGCACTGCACCGGTGCTATAGCGGCCCTTGCCGGAGGCCGGCTGGCGCCGAAACCGTCGCCATCGCCTCCCCCGCTTTACCAAGGCTCATTGAGCAGTCGCGAAAGGCCGTCCCATGGCGAAGATCAAGGTGGCAAATCCGGTCGTCGAGCTCGACGGCGACGAGATGACCCGGATCATCTGGCAGTACATCAAGGACAAGCTGATCCACCCCTATCTCGACATCGACCTCGAGTATTACGACCTCTCCGTCGAGAATCGCGACGCCACCAACGATCAGGTCACGATCGCCGCCGCCGAGGCCATCAAGAAGCACGGCGTGGGCGTGAAGTGCGCCACCATCACGCCGGACGAGGCCCGCGTCGAAGAGTTCAAGCTCAAGGAGATGTGGAAGTCGCCCAACGGCACCATCCGCAACATCCTCGGTGGCGTGATCTTCCGCGAGCCCATCATCTGCAAGAACGTGCCGCGCCTCGTGCCGGGCTGGACGCAGCCGATCATCGTCGGCCGCCACGCCTTCGGCGACCAGTATCGCGCCACCGACTTCAAGGTGCCCGGCAAGGGCAAGCTCACCATCTCCTTCGTGGGCGAGGACGGCACCAAGATCGAGAAGGAAGTCTACAGCTTCCCCGGCGCCGGCGTGGCCATGGCCATGTACAATCTCGACGAGTCGATCCGCGAGTTCGCCCGCGCCTCGCTGAACTACGGCCTGCTGCGCAACTATCCGGTCTACCTCTCCACCAAGAACACGATCCTCAAGGCCTATGACGGCCGCTTCAAGGACATCTTCCAGGAAGTCTACGAGGCCGAGTTCAAGGCCGAGTTCGACAAGCGCGGCCTCACCTATGAGCACCGCCTCATCGACGACATGGTGGCCTCGGCCCTCAAGTGGTCCGGCGGCTATGTGTGGGCCTGCAAGAACTACGACGGCGACGTGCAGTCCGACATCGTGGCCCAGGGCTTCGGCTCGCTCGGCCTGATGACCTCCGTGCTGATGACGCCCGACGGCAAGACGGTGGAGGCGGAAGCCGCCCACGGCACCGTCACCCGCCACTATCGCGAGCATCAGAAGGGCAAGGAGACCTCCACCAACTCCATCGCCTCCATCTTCGCCTGGACCCGGGGCCTTGCCCATCGCGCCAAGCTCGACGGCAACGAGGACCTCGCCAAGTTCGCCGATACGCTGGAGAAGGTGTGCGTGGACACGGTCGAGGCCGGCGACATGACCAAGGACCTCGCGCTCCTCGTCGGCGCCGACCAGAAGTGGCTCTCCACCACCGGCTTCCTCGACAAGGTGTCCGAGAACCTCACCAAGGCCATGGCGGCCTGAGGCAGCCGACGCTTCGGCGGAAGCTCACAGAGCCTCCGCTGGCGATCTGGTCCGCAAATCAAGGGGTCGCCGTGCGCGGCCCCTTTTCTTTTCGGGCGTCAGGCGGCCGGCGCCTCGCCCTCCGGCTTCACGTCCGGATGCAGTTCCGAAAGCCGGCCGATCACGTCCGGGTGGCGCAAGGCGAGCATGTAAAGCTCGTTCTCCTCGATGGAGAGGATCTTGGTCTTGGCCACCGCCCGCACCGCCACCGGATCGGGCTTGGTGTGGCCGGGCAGGAGCCCGAACACCTCGCCTGGCCCCAGCGTGCGCATGCCGTCCGGCGTCTCCATCTCCACCCGCCCTTCCAGCACCACGAACAGATGCGCCGCCTCCTCGCCACGCCGCACCACATGGTGGCCACGGTCGAAGCTGCGGGAATGCAGCACCGGCAGGATGTCGCCCAGCACGGGCGCATCGAGTTCGGAGAAGGGCGGCAGCCGGGCAATCATCGAGAAGGTGACGACGAAATTGTGCTTGGAGATCACCTCGGCGAAGGAGCCGGCAATGATGGCGATGGGCAGCGCCAGCATCATGAGGCCGGAAATCATGGTGATCCCGCCGATGACGCGGCCGAGGTTGGTCACCGGCACCACGTCGCCATAGCCCACCGTGGTGAGTGTGGTGATGGACCACCACATGGCGAGCGGGATGGAGCCGAACTTGTCTGGCTGGATGTTCCGCTCGGTCAGGTACATGGCGGTGGCCGACATGAGCACGCCCGAGCACAGGATGATGAGGCACGACAACAGCGCGTAGCGCTCGCGCCGGATGGAGAGATAGAGCGCGTTGAAGCCCGAGGAATAGCGCGCGAGCTTGAGGAAGCGCACGAGGCGCAGGACCAGCAGTGCGTGGGGGTCGAAATCGGTCGCGAGGGCCACGAACCAGGGCAGGATGGCAACGAGGTCGATCAGCGCCGGCACGGTCAGCGCATAGCTGAAGCGGGCGCTGGCGTCGGACATGCCGCGCCGCAGCGGGTGCTCCGGCGCCACCCACAGGCGGAAGCCATATTCCACGGTGAAGATCAGCAGCGCGACGAACTCGCCAACCTTGAACCACCACGCATCGTGGATCTCAAGCGACCGCACTGTCGCGAGCACCGCGCCGGCCACCGACACGAGCACCGTTCCGATCAGGAAATAATGAACAAAGTCCGCCGTGCGGTCGCCCGGCAGGTCCCGTTCCAGAATGTCGAATACCCGTCGCCGGACCGGTTGCACCTTCATCTCGCCCTCAGATTCGCTGCCCGCCTTGGCTTCGTGCGCGTGCAAGCGCCGCCTCGATGCGAGCCCGGGCAGTCTCGGTGCGCGCGGTGACCACCTCGTCCGGGAGACCGAGCTGCGTCAAGAGCCGCGCGGCGAGCTGGAGGCTCGCCTCCTGCGCCTCCGGGATCACGCCCGCCACCCCGAGCGCGGACAGGCGGTGGGCGTGCTCCGCATCCTTGGCCCGGGCGATGATCGCGGCAGCCGGCCAATGCTGGCGCACGGCCGCCGCCATGCGCTCGGCCGCATTGGGCGCATCCAGCGTGACGACGAAGGCACTGGCCCGCTCGGCGCCAAGGCGCTCAAGCATCTCCGCCCGTCCTGCATCGCCGAAATACACCGGCAGGCCGGCCCCTCGCGCCTCGGCCACGCGGCGGGGATCGTTATCGAGCGCCACATAGGCGACACCCTCTTCATCCAGCGCTTCTGCCACCGTGCGGCCCACCCGCCCGAAACCGCCGATGATCACATGCCGCTCCGGACGTGTGGGCGGTGGCACCGCCAGACCTTCATGAAGCCGGGCATCGAGCCGCCGCCCCAGGCGCCGCCCCGCCCGCGCGAGCAGCGGCGTCGCCGCGAGGCTGAGGCCCACCATGGCCACGAGCACGCCAGCATCCGCTGGAGCAAGCGCTCCGCTCGCCGCCAGAAGCGCCAGCACCACGAAGGCGAATTCTCCGGTCTGTGCCAGCAGCACGGCCGCCTCGGCCGCCGTCGGCGCCGCCACCCGCATGAGACGCCCGGCGGCAAACGTGAAGGCAACCTTCACAACGAGAATGCAGACGACGCCGGCCACCACCCAGCCGAGCCGGGGGAGCACCACGGCAAAATCGACGCTCATGCCCACGGTGACGAAGAACACGCCGATGAGCAGGCCCTTGAATGGCTCGAGGTCCACCTCGATCTGATGGCGGTAGGCCGTCTCCGACAGCAGCATGCCGGCGAGAAAGGCTCCGAGCGCGCTGGAGAGCCCGGCCCGGTGGGTGACCGCCGCCGAGCCCACGACCACAACCAGCGTGATGGCCATGATGAGATCACGCGAGCGCGTCGATGCCGCCGCCGCGACCAGAGGCGCCAGCACGAAGCGCCCCGCCACGAGGATCAGCGCCACCGCGCCCGCCGCCTTGGCCAGCGCCAGGCCGGCCAGAGTGAGCACGTCCGGCGCATTGCCGGTCAGAAGCTCGGCCGCCAGCAGGATCGGCACGACCATCAGATCCTGGAACAGCAGCACGGCGATCACGAGCTGGCCCAGCGGCGCAAGGGCGCGATGCTGGTCGATCAGCAACTGGCTGACCACCGCCGTTGAGGAAAGGGCGAGGACGGAACCCAGCACCAGCGCCACGCTGGGCGGATATCCCACGAGGATCGCGCCGAACGCGAGCGGCACGCCGCACAGCACGACCTGCAGGCAGCCGACGCCGAACACCTCGCGCCGCAGCGCCCACAGGCGCGCGGTGGAGAACTCCAGACCCAGCAGGAACAGGAGGAATACGATTCCGAGCTCGCCGAAGGGCGCCGCCCGCTCCGGGCTGGAGATCGTGATAAAGCGTATCAGCGGCAACGTATCGGCGAGGCGGCCGAGCCCATGTGGCCCCACCAGCGCGCCCACCGCGATGAACCCCACCACGGCCCCGATGCGGGCGCGATGGAATAGCGGCACCAGCACGCCCGCGGCGAGGAGATAGACGAACGCATCCTTGAGGAAGCTGTCGTTCACCGCGTCGCCACTCCGCTGCCTTCCACGGCGCCCCACCCCTGTGTGGCAACAAGGACCGACGCAACGCAAGGGGCTGGATCAAATCCACCCCGCGCGCGAGAATGAGACCGCGCCGCCGATCAGTTCGCCAGCGCCGCCTCGATGGCGGAGAGGGCCGCTTCGGCCTTGTCGCCATCCGGTCCGCCGGCCTGGGCCATGTCAGGACGACCGCCGCCGCCCTTGCCGCCCAGCGCCTCGGCGCCGCGACGCACCAGAGCGACCGCATCGACGCGGGCGGTGAGGTCGGCGGTGACGCCCACCACGATGCCCGCCTTGCCATCGGACGTGACGCCGACGATGGCCACCACACCCGAGCCGATCTGCTTCTTGCCCTCGTCCACGAGGCCCTTGAGATCCTTGATCTCGATGCCTTCCACCTGGCGGGCCAAAAGCTTGATGTCGCCGACCGTACGCACGGCGTCCGCCGAGCCCCGGCTGCCGCCCATGGCGAGCTTCTTGCGCGTCTCGGCCAGCTCGCGCTCCAGCTTGCGCCGCTCCTCGACGAGGGCCGCGACGCGCGCCTCCACCTCCGCCACCGGGGCCTTGAGCGCCGAGGCGGTGGCGATGAGCGCGGCATTCGCACCGTTGAGATGCTTGCGGGCCGCGCGGGCGGTGAGCGCCTCGATGCGGCGGACGCCAGACGCCACCGCGCCTTCGGAAACCACGGAGATGAGGCCGATGTCGCCGGTGCGCTTCACATGGGTGCCGCCGCACAGCTCCACCGAATAGGGCGCGCCGTTGCCGTCATCCGTGCCCATGGAGACGACGCGCACCTCCTCGCCGTACTTCTCGCCGAACAGGGCGCGGGCGCCCGACTTGATGGCGTCGTCCACCGCGAGGATGCGGGTTTCCACCGGCTCGTTGCGCAGCACGAAGCGGTTGGCGATCTCCTCTACCTCGGCCACCTCGGCCTCGCTGAGAGGCTTGGGGTGGGAGAAGTCGAAGCGCAGACGATCGGGCGCGACCAGCGAGCCCTTCTGCGCCACATGCTCGCCGAGCACCCGGCGCAGGGCCTCGTGGAGGAGGTGGGTGGCGGAATGGTTGGCGCGCACCGCGGCGCGGCGGCCGTGCTCCACCTCCAGCACCAGAGCGGTGCCGGGCTTGAGCGTGCCGCTCTCCACCTTGACATCGTGCAGGAAGAGGTCGCCCAGCTTCTTCTGGGTGGCCCGCACCTCGACGACGATGCCGCCCTCACCGGTCATGCGGCCGGTGTCACCCACCTGGCCGCCGGATTCGGCATAGAACGGGGTCTGGTTCAGCACCACGAGCCCGGTCTCGCCGGCGTTCAAAGCCCCAATTTCGGCGCCGTCGCGCACCAGGGCGGTGACCACGCCCTCCGCCTTCTCGGTGTCGTAGCCGAGGAAATCGGTGGCGCCGACCTTGTCCCGCACGGCGAACCAGAGCGTGTCGGTGGCGGCCTCGCCGGAGCCGGCCCAGTTGGCGCGGGCTTCCGCCTTCTGGCGGGCCATGGCGGCATCGAACGCATCCGTATCGACGCTGATGCCGCGGGCGCGCAGGGCGTCCTGGGTCAGGTCGAGGGGGAAGCCGTAGGTGTCGTAGAGCTTGAACGCCACGTCGCCGGGGAAGCTGGCGCCCGAGACGAGGCCCTGGCTCTCCTCCTCCAGGATGGACAGGCCGCGCTCCAGCGTGCGGCGGAAGCGCGTTTCCTCCAGCAGCAGCGTCTCTTCCGCCAGCGGCTCGGCGCGCACGATCTCGGGATAGGCCCGGCCCATCTCGCGCACCAGGATGGGCACGAGGCGGTGCATCAGCGGGTCCTTGGCGCCGAGCAGCTGCGCGTGGCGCATGGCGCGGCGCATGATGCGGCGCAGGACATAGCCGCGCCCCTCGTTGGAGGGCAGCACGCCGTCGGCGGTGAGGAAGACGGACGCACGCAAATGATCGGCGATCACCCGGTGACTGGCCTTCTGCGGCCCCTCGGGATCGACGCCGGTGAATTCCGCGACCTCGGCGATGAGGGCGCGCATGAGGTCGGTCTCGTAATTGTCGTGGGTGCCCTGCAGGACGGCTGAGATTCGCTCAAGGCCCATGCCGGTGTCGATGGACGGCCGCGGCAGCCCGACGCGCTCGCCACCCGGCAGCTGCTCATACTGCATGAACACGAGATTCCAGATCTCGATGAAGCGGTCGCCGTCCTGGTCCGCCGAGCCGGGCGGGCCGCCGAAGATGTGCGGGCCGTGGTCGAAGAAGATCTCCGAGCAGGGGCCGCAGGGGCCGGTGTCGCCCATGGACCAGAAATTGTCGGAGGAAGAGATGCGGATGATGCGGTCGTCGGAGAGGCCGGCGATCTTCTTCCACAGGCCGTAGGCTTCCTCGTCCTCGCTGTAGACGGTGACGAGCAGGCGGTCCTTCGGCAGCTCGAAGGTGCGGGTCACGAGGTTCCAGGCAAGCTCGATCGCGCGGTCCTTGAAATAGTCGCCGAACGAGAAATTGCCGAGCATCTCGAAGAAGGTGTGGTGCCGCGCCGTGTAGCCCACATTGTCGAGATCGTTGTGCTTGCCGCCGGCCCTGACGCACTTCTGCGATGTCACCGCCCGCGAATAGGGCCGCTTCTCGACGCCGGTGAAGACGTTCTTGAACTGCACCATGCCGGCATTGGTGAACATCAGCGTGGGGTCGTTGTGCGGCACGAGGGGCGACGAGGCGACGGCCTCGTGGCCCTCCTTGACGAAGTAGTCGATGAAGCTCGACCGGATCTCGTTGACGCCGCTCATGGTGCCGGCACTGTCCTTAGGAGGCCGGGCCTTGCGGCGGCCGGCTCTGGTGATCACTGCGCGCGCCAGCGCCTCGGGCCGGATCGGGGCCGATCCCTCGGGCGTCGCGCGGTTCCCCGGACCTTGCGGCGGGCGGAACCGGGTTCGTTTAACGATGGGTCCGCCGCTTGTCCAGAAACGCCAGGCCACAAGGCCAAGCCGGGCAGACGAAAGGGCACCCGGAACGCGAACGGGCGGAGCCTGTCCGGCCCCGCCCGCGCTGAACCTGTGGACACGGCAGCCGCCACGCCCGAAGTCAGGGTCAGGCGTCGGCGGCCGACCCCTCGGCATCCTCCTCGGGATCGCCGGCGAGGATCTTCTCGGCGATAAGGCCGGCATTCTGGCGGATGGCCGCCTCGATGCGCGCCGCCACCTCCTGGTTCTGCTTCAGGAAGGTCTTGGCGTTCTCGCGGCCCTGGCCGAGGCGCTGGCTGTCGTGGGAGAACCACGCGCCGGACTTCTCCACCACGCCGGCCTTGACGCCGAGATCGAGCAGTTCGCCGGTCTTGGAGACGCCCTCGCCATACATGATGTCGAACTCGACCTGCTTGAAGGGCGGCGCCAGCTTGTTCTTCACCACCTTCACGCGGGTCTGGTTGCCCACCACTTCGTCGCGCTCCTTGATGGCGCCGATGCGGCGGATGTCGAGGCGGATCGAGGCGTAGAACTTCAGCGCGTTGCCGCCGGTGGTGGTCTCCGGCGAGCCATACATCACGCCGATCTTCATCCGGATCTGATTGATGAAGATAACCATGGTGTTGGACTTGGAGATGGAGGCCGTGAGCTTGCGCAGCGCCTGGCTCATGAGGCGGGCCTGCAGGCCGGGCTGGTTGTCGCCCATCTCGCCGTCAAGCTCGGCGCGTGGGGTGAGGGCCGCCACGGAATCGACGACCAGCACGTCGACTGCGCCGGAGCGCACCAGCGTGTCGGCGATCTCCAGCGCCTGCTCGCCCGCGTCGGGCTGGGAGATGAGCAGATCGTCGAGGTTCACGCCCAGCTTGCGGGCATAGATCGGGTCGAGCGCGTGCTCGGCATCGATGAAAGCGCAGGTGCCGCCGCGCTTCTGAGATTCGGCAATGGTGTGAAGTGCGAGCGTGGTCTTGCCCGAGGATTCGGGACCGTAAATCTCGACGACGCGCCCCTTGGGCAGGCCGCCGATGCCCAGCGCGATGTCGAGCCCCAGAGAACCGGTGGGAATGCTCTCAATCTCAAGGGCTTTTCCACCCTTGCCGAGCCGCATGATGGAGCCCTTGCCGAAATGCCGCTCGATCTGCGAGAGGGCGGCATCCAGCGCCTTGGTCTTGTCCATGGAAGAACCTTCGACGAGTCGGAGTGTCGCCTGAGTCATCGCCGCGCTCCGGTGCTGGTGCAAGGGAAATAAGAACGTAGCAGTTGTACCTGTTTTGTTCTCAGTTCGCAATATGTTCTCTTTCGTCCACAGCGTGTGGATAACATTTCGTATATCCGCAGCACCGCGGCATCGCCCCACCGCCAAGCTGACGCGTCCAGTGCAGGTCGGCCGGCGCAACTCTTTCGCACCTGCAGTGAAACCACGACCCGACCCGCCGCGTTCAGGCGAAAGAACCCGGTCCACGTCCGCATCCTCGGTCCACATCGCGCCGGCGACGCCGGAGGAGAGACACATGCGCATCGCCCAGATCGCGCCGCTCATCGAGAGCGTGCCGCCGCGTCGTTACGGAGGAACCGAACGCATCGTCTCCTATCTTACCGAGGAGCTGGTGGCGCAGGGTCATGAGGTAACGCTGTTCGCCAGCGGCGATTCGCTCACGTCCGCACAGCTGGAGCCCATGTGCGAGATGGGCCTGCGCCTGTCGCCGGGTCCGGTCGACCCCATCGTGTTCCACATGCTCATGCTGGAGCGGGTGCGCCGGCGGGCGGACGAATTCGACGTAATCCATGTGCACGTCGACGTTTTGCACTATCCCGTGCTGAAGGAGCACGCGCCGCGCACGCTCACGACCTTGCACGGCCGCCTCGACAGCGTCGCCGCGCACCGGCTCTATGCGCTGTATGACGAGTTTCCGCTGGTCTCGATCTCCAACCACCAGCGCAAGCCCATGCCGCCGGTGAACTGGGCGTCGACCGTCTATCATGGCCTGCCGGAGAGCCTGCTGCCCTTCAATGCGGCGGGCGGCGAATATCTGGCCTTCCTCGGCCGCATCTCGCCGGAGAAGCGGCCGGACCGCGCCATCGAGATCGCTGCCCGCTCCGGCCTGCCGCTCAAGATCGCCGCCAAGGTGGATCGGGTGGACGAGGATTACTGGGAACAGAAGATCCGCCCCATGGTCGAGGCGACCCCCGGCGTCGAGTACATCGGCGAGATCGACGAGCGGCAGAAGGCGCAGTTCCTCGGCAATGCCAGGGCTCTGCTCTTCCCGATCGATTGGCCCGAACCGTTCGGACTGGTGATGATCGAGGCCATGTCCTGCGGCACGCCCACCATCGCCTATGGGTGCGGCTCTGTACCGGAGGTGCTGGAGAACGGCCTTACCGGCTTCATCGTCGCCGATCAGGACGAGGCGGTGGCGCGCGTCGGCGAGCTTGACCGGCTAGATCGGGCCGCCATTCGCCGCACCTTCGTGAAACGCTTCTCGGCGGCGCGAATGGCGCGGGATTATGTGGCCCTCTACGAGCGCCTTGCCGCACCCGTGCCCCCCCGCATGACGTTGCGCGAACTGATCGACGGGCGCGTCAATGCCCCCACCTGATGCCGCGGCCCGCGCCGCTGCCGCAGACCCGCAGGAGCCGGGCTATGCCATCGCGGCCAGCGCCTCGCAGATCGAGGCGATGCCGCGCACGCTCAAGCACGACGAGACCTTCGCCGTGTTCGATGCCCATGGCGACGCCGTCCCCGGCCTTGCCAGCAACCATGGCCTGTTCCACCGCGACACGCGGCATCTCTCGCAGTTCTTCCTCACCATCGATGGCGTGCGCCCGCTGCTGCTCGGCTCCACAGTGCGCGATGACAACGCGACGCTGAGCTGCGACCTCACCAATCCGGACCTTCCCGCCCGCAGCGACCAGTCCGAACTGGCGCACGACCTCATCCATCTGCGCCGGTCGCGCTTCCTGTTCCGGGGGGCGTGCCATGAGTGCCTGTCCATCCGCAATTTCGACGGCGAGACCCGGACCTTCGAGATCGGCCTGTTCTTCGATGCCGATTTCGTGGACCTCTTCGAGGTGCGTGGCTCCCATCGGGCGAAGCGCGGCCGCATCGCGGCGCCGGTCGTTGGCGAAAGCCATGTCGGTCTCTCCTATCGCGGCCTTGATGCGCGCACCCGGACCACGCGCCTCGCCTTCGCCCCGACGCCGACCTCGCTCAAGGCCGACCGCGCACTTTACCGGCTCACGCTGAAGCCCGGCGAGGGCTTCTTGATCTTCGTGGAAATCCGCTGTGACGGTGTTGAGCCGGGGCGTGATGCGCGGCAGGCGTTCCGGCTCGGCCTCAAGGACATCCGGGCCGACATGCGGGCGCGAACGGCGCGCTCGGCGGGCGTGTCCTCCTCCAACGATCATTTCAACGAGGGATTGCGGCGGGCGGTGAGCGACCTCAACGTGCTCATCACCGATCTGCCGGAGGGCCCCTACCCTTACGCGGGCGTGCCCTGGTTCTCGACCGTGTTCGGGCGCGACGCCCTGATCACGGCGTTCGAGACCCTGTGGGTGACACCCTCACTGGCGCGCGGCGTACTGCTGCATCTCGCCGCCAATCAGGCCACCACCTTTGATCCGGAGGCGGATGCCGAGCCCGGCAAGATCCTTCACGAGGTGCGCTTCGGCGAGATGGCGGAACTCGGGGAGGTGCCGTTCCGTCGCTATTACGGCAGTATCGATTCTACCCCGCTGTTCGTGATGCTGGCCGGCGCTTATCTCGAGCGCACCGGCGACATCGAGACGCTGCGCCAGCTGTGGCCGTCTCTCGATGCGGCGCTGGGCTGGATGCGTGAGCACGGCGACCGCGATGGGGACGGCTTCATCGAATATGGCCGCCGGCGCGGCGACGGGCTGGTGAACCAGGGCTGGAAGGACAGCCACGACAGCATCTTCCACGCGGATGGCCGGCTCGCCAACGGCCCCATCGCGCTCGTCGAAGTGCAGGGCTATGCCTATGCCGCGTGGAATGCGGCCGCCGCCATCGCCCGGGCACTCGGCGAACCGGCTGCGGCGGAGGCCTACGCAGCGCGGGCGCGCGACTTGCGGACAGCCTTCGACGCCGCCTTCTTCGATCCGGCTTTGGGCACGTACGTGCTGGCGCTCGATGGCGACAAGGCACCCTGCCGCGTGCGCACATCCAATGCCGGCCACGCCTTGTTTTCCGGCATCGCTTTGCCCGAGCGGGCGGAAGCGGTGGCGGCGTGCCTGATGGACACCAGTTCGTTCTCCGGCTGGGGCGTGCGGACGCTGGCGGCGGGCGAGGCGCGCTTCAATCCCATGAGCTACCACAATGGCTCGGTGTGGCCGCACGATAACGCCGTGGTGGCGATGGGCCTCGCCCGCTATGGCTTCCGGGCCGAGGCGGCGCGCATCTTCGAGGGGCTGTTTCGCGCGTCCGTCTATTTCGACCTGAGGCGCATTCCCGAATTGTTCTGCGGCTTCGCCCGCCAGCGCAATCGGGGGCCCGTGGGTTATCCGGTCGCCTGCGCCCCCCAGGCCTGGGCAGCGGCGGCGCCACTCGCGCTTCTCCAGGCCTCGCTCGGCCTCAGCTTCGACGTGGCCGAGCGGCGCGCGGTGTTCGAGCGGCCGATGCTGCCCGAATTCCTGGACACCCTCACCCTCACCGGTCTCGCCGTCGCGGACGGTCGGATCGACGTGAAGGTGGAGCGGGTGGACGCCACAGCCGCCCTGTCCGTGATCAACCGACAGGGCGACGTGGGCATCCGGGTGGAGGCGTGATCTCTACGCCGCCGGCGGGTAATTGGAGGGGAAGAGCGCCTTGCGCGATTCCTCGTCGCCCATGGGCTTGAAGCTGTGGTCCTTGCCCACCTCGCGGGCACGGACTGCGGCGGGGCGGGCATCGATCTCGGCCAACCACCGCTTGATGTGTGGGAAGCGCGCCAGCGGATCCTCCTCGCCCTTCAACACCCGCCCGGCCCGAAGCACCCAGCCCCAAAGCGACATGTCGGCGATGGTGTAGTCGTTGCCGGTGACATAGGGGCGGGTCGCCAGCAGGTCGTCGAGCACCTGATAGTGCCGCTCCGCTTCGCGCCGGTAGCGGTTGACGGCATAGCCGAGCCCTTCGGGCGCGGCGTGCTGGAAGTGCACCGCCTGGCCGGAGAACGGCCCGAGCCCGCTGGCGATGAAGAGCAGCCAGGAGAGCAGCTCCGGCCGGTCCTTCGGATCACCGCCGAAGCGGCCCGTCTTTTCCGCCAGATAGATGAGAATGGCGGTGGAATCGAACACCCGCGCCTCTCCGCCCCCCGGCCCCTCCGTATCGACGATGGCCGGCACCTTGCCGTTGGGATTGATGGCGCGGAACGCCGGCTCGTGCTGCTCGCCCTTCGCCGTGTCGACGGGCACGATCTCGTAGGGAAGGCCGGTCTCCTCCAGGAAGAGCGCGACCTTCGCCGGGTTGGGCGTGGGATGAAAATAGAAGCGGATCACCGGGACCACCCTTCGCTGGCAGACGCCGAAGCGGCGCATTGCGTTTTAGAACGACTGATATAGAATGCACGCATCAGACGGCTGCGCAAGCTGTCGGCATCGGAAAATGCGTTCTGCGCGGTTTTAGATCGCGTGAATGCCAGTAGAGGGATGATCCCGCATGATCGACCTGCATTATTGGCCAACCCCGAATGGCCACAAGATCACGTTGTTTCTGGAAGAAGCAGGCCTAGACTATAAGATCATCCCGGTTGACATCAGCGCCGGTGACCAGTTCAAGCCCGACTTCCTCGCCATCGCCCCGAACAACCGGATGCCGGCCATCGTCGATCACGCACCGGCAGACGGCGGGGCGCCCATTTCGATCTTCGAATCCGGCGCCATCCTGCTCTATCTCGCGGAGAAGACCGGCCGTTTCATTCCCGCCGACGTGCGCGGCCGCAAGAGTGTGCTGGAATGGCTGTTCTGGCAGGTCGGCGGGCTCGGCCCCATGGCCGGGCAGAACCATCATTTCGTCCAGTACGCGCCGGAGCGCATCCCCTACGCCATGGAGCGCTACGTGAAGGAGACGAACCGTCTCTACGGCGTGCTCGACACCCGCCTCGGCAAGAGCGCCAACGTGGCGGGCGAGGACTATTCCATCGCCGACATGGCGATCTATCCGTGGATCGTGCCGCACCAGCGCCAGCAGCAGGACCTCGACACCTTCCCGAACCTGAAGCGCTGGTTCGAGGCGGTGGCGGCGCGGCCGGCGACCATCGCCGCCTATGCCAAGGGCGAACCCTTCACCAAGCGGCCGACGGTGACCGAAGAGGGCAAGAAGGTCCTGTTCGGCCAGACCGCCCGGCCGGCCGGATGACGCCTTCTCCGGCGCGGGTTACGCTGTGCCGGAGATAGAGGCAGAAAGACGGGGACCATGGCGCGGCCGAGGGCGTTCGACGAGGGCGAGGTACTGGATGCGGCGCTGCGCTGCTTCTGGACCCGTGGCTATGAGGCCACCTCGGTGCGCGATCTCGCCGCCTCCATGGGCCTCACCGGTGCCAGCCTCTACAACGCCTTCGGCGACAAGCGCACGCTCTATGAGAAGGCGCTGGAGCGCTATGCCAGCCATAGCATGGCGGAACGCATCCGCCGGCTGGAAGCACCCGACATCTCCCCCCGCGAGGCCATCGCCGCCTTCTTTCGCGAGACGCTGGAGCGGGCGATCGACGACCCGGAGATGAAGGGCTGCTTCGTGGTGAATGCGGCGGTGGAGATGGGGCCGCACGACACCGAGCTGCGCGCCGCGGCGCTCGCCTCCCTCGGGCAGGTGGAAGCCTTCCTCACTCGCCGCGTCGAGGCCGGCCGCGCCGATGGCACCATCCAGGACCGGGAACCGGCGCAGGAGCTGGCGCGCATGCTCCTCGGCGTCCATCTCGGCCTGCGCGTGCTGGCGCGCCTTCGCCCCGGCCGCGACCTGCTGGAGGGGGTGGTGAAGCCCGCCCTCGCCGCCCTCAATCCGCGCGCGCCGGTCTGATCCGGCGCGCGATCCCAGCCCCTCCATGTCGGGATGCCGCCCATGATCCGGGCCTATGTGTTCGATGCCTATGGCACGTTGTTCGATGTGCAATCGGTGAGCGCCGTCACGGACGCGGCCTTTCCGGGCCATGGCGAGATCATCACCCAGGTGTGGCGGATGAAGCAGCTCGAATACAGCTGGCTGTGCTCGCTCATGGGGGATTATCAGGATTTCTGGTCCGTCACCCGCCGCGCCCTCACCTACACGCTGGGCATCCTCGGGCTGAGGCCCACGGAGCAATTGTTCGAGGATGTCGCCGAGGCCTACCACCGCCTCGCCGCCTATCCCGACGCGGCCGAGGCGCTGGCCGGGCTGACGGGCGTGCGCCGCGCCATTCTCTCCAACGGCAGCCCCGCCATGTTGCAGGCGCTGGTCGGCCAATCGCCGCTGGCGCCGTTCATCGAGGAGACGATCAGCGTCGATGCCAAGCGCTGCTTCAAGCCGGATCCCCGCGCATATGAGCTGGTGGAGGAGCGGCTGGGCGTGACGCCCGGCGAGGTCATGTTCGTCTCCTCCAACGGCTTCGACATCGCCGGCGCGAAGAAGTTCGGCTTCAACGTGGCTCGCATCTCGCGCGTGCCGGAAG
The DNA here is from genome assembly GCF_017875275.1 of Xanthobacter flavus. Taxonomy (NCBI): domain Bacteria; kingdom Pseudomonadati; phylum Pseudomonadota; class Alphaproteobacteria; order Hyphomicrobiales; family Xanthobacteraceae; genus Xanthobacter; species Xanthobacter flavus. Next base: position 76,621 of record NZ_JAGGML010000001.1, read on the forward strand.
CTGCCCTCGCCGCCGAGCTGGCCGCGCCCGGGCCTTTGGCGGCTTCAGCTTTCTACCGCGCGCTGCGCACGCAGGAGGAAGCTCTCGGTCATGCGCCGGACGTGGTGGTGACGAGCCTGTCCGAGCTGGTGGCCTTGCGCACGGAAGGCTGACGCGGACGGCCGATGCCCCGACGCCGGAACGGGGCCCGCTCAATCCCGACCGGACAGATGTCTGGAGGCAGACGACACCGGCAAGGCGGCGAGCCGGCTCCTGAGGCGGGGGACGATGAACGTCACGAAGGCGCGCAGCTTCGCCGCCGGTAGGCGCGCCTCGGGATAGACTATGGCCACGGGCAAAGGCAGGCCTTCATAGTCCTCCAGCAGCAGCACGAGGCGCCCGGCGGCCACCGCCTCCTCCACCTGATAGGAGAGCACCCGGGTGATGCCGCGCCCGCGCACGGCGGCATCGATGGCGGCCTCGGCGCCGTTGACCACATAGTGCGCGCGCACATTCACCTGCTTGCGCGAGCCGCCGCCGGGGCCGGGCGCGAAGCTCCAGGTGGCATTGTCCGTGACCTGCGAGAAGGAGACGATGCGGTGGCCGGCGAGGTCCGCCGGCACCTGCGGCACGCCATGGGCGGCGAGATAGGCGGGGCTGGCGCAGACCACGCGCCGCACCTCCCCCACCCGCGTCGCGACGAGGCTGGAATCCGGCAGATGACCGATGCGCACCGCTGCGTCGTGGCCTTCGTCGATCAAGCTCACCACGCGATCCACCAGCAGAAGGCGCGCTTCCAGCTTCGGGTTCGCCTCCAGCAATTCCTCCACCAGCGGCGCCACATGCAACCGCCCGAAAGTGACGGGCGCTGTGAGGGAGAGGAGACCGCGCGGATCGGTGCGCTCTCCCGCCGCGAGTTGGTCCGCCTCGGCAAGCTCGGCCAGGATGGCGCGGCAGGCGGCGAGATAGCGCTCCCCCGCCCTGGTGAGGTGCAGCGCGCGGGTGGTGCGGTGGAGGAGGCGCGTGCCCAGCCGCTCCTCAAGAAGCGCCACGGCGCGCGTGATGGCCGCCGGAGAGCGCCCGAGACGCCGCGCCGCTCCGGCGAGGCTCCCTTCGTCGAGCGCGGCGACGAAGGCGGTCATGGCGTCGATGCGGTCCATGGCTCGATTTCAAAAAGTGAAACAATTGCTTTCAGATTATAGCCGTTCTGCACAAGAGCGGGAAGCCTTAGCTATTCGTCACCGGGCCGCGAACGAACGCCGGCCCGACCCGAAGCGAAACGCGAAAGGCACTCCCATGGGCCACTCTTCAAGCCGCATCCCCGCCCTCGATCCCGCCACCACCACTGGCAAGGCGAAGGACCTGCTCTCCGCCGTCCAGGCGAAGTTCGGCGCCACCCCCAACCTGTTCAAGGTCGCCGCCAACGCCCCGGCCGCTCTTGAAGGCCTCATTGGCCTGTCCGGCGCGCTGGGTGGCGGCGCCCTGCCGGCGAAGACGCGCGAAAGCCTCGCCATTGCCGTCGCCGAGGTGAATGGGTGCGACTATTGCCTTTCCGCCCACACCCTCATCGGCAAGGGCGCCGGCCTCTCCGAGGCCGACATCACCCTTGCCCGTGCCGGCCGCGCGGCGGACAGCAAGGCGGAAGGCGCCATCGCCTTCGCCCGTGCCGTGGTCGCCCGTCGCGGCCAGGTGAGCGATGCAGACCTCGCCGCCGCCCGCGCCGCCGGCCTCGACGACGGCGCGCTGGTCGAAGTGGTGGCGCACGTCGCCGTGAACATCTTCACCAACTACCTCAACAACGTCGCCGGCACCGAGATCGACTTCCCCGTGGTGCGCTCCGGCGCGCCGCGGGCCGCCTGAGGCCTGCGGCCGGCATCCGAACGCACCCTTCCGGGCGAACCGCCCCCAAACAGCGGAGCGCGGGCGGGTGCCGGCCGAAACCTCACCGCCGGGCTCCCCACAGGGCCAGAAGCCAGTTTGTTTTCCGAAGGAGGCTGCCATGTCCGAACCCCTTGCAATCACGCCCTCCAGCGATGTCGCCTTCACGGCGGCGGTGAAGGCCGCGCAGCAGGCGCGTGGCTCCCGCCAGGCCTATGCCCGCGTCGAGGCACGCGGCGGCTTCCGCACGGAGCTGACGCCGGATTTCGTGCAGTTCATCGGCGGGATCGACACCGCCTTCCTCGCCACCGCCAACGCCGCCGGCCAGCCCTATGTGCAGCATCGCGGCGGGCCGAAGGGCTTCATCCGCGTGCTGGACGAACACACCCTCGGCATGGCGGATTTCAGCGGCAACCGGCAATACGTCACGGTCGGCAATGCCTCGGAGAACCCGAAGGCCTTCCTGTTCCTGATGGATTACACCCACCGCCGCCGCATCAAGGTGTGGGGCGAGCTCTCCGTGGTGGAGGGCGACGCGGACCTCGTGGCGCGGCTGATGCCGGAAGACTACGGCGCCATTCCGGAGCGCGCCTTGCTCCTCAAGGTCTCCGCCTGGGACGTGAACTGCCCGCAGCACATCCCGCAGAAGATCGACGCGCCGCTGGTCGCCGCCGCCTTGGAGGAGCGCGAGGCGCGTATCGCCGCGCTGGAGGCGGAAGTCGCCCGCCTGCGCGGCCGTCTGGGAGAAGCCAGCATGTGACGCCACGCCCCCGCTTCACTCGTTCGTGAGCGACGTAACGGAGGCCGTGTCCCCCGCGAAATCTCTCTCAGACAAGCAGCCGGAACGGGGGCGTGCCATGACCGACCTGTGCGAGGACGTGCGCGCCTGTGCCATCGCCGTGATGGCGAAAGCGTCGGCGGCGGGGCGCACCAAGACCCGGCTCTGTCCGCCGCTCGATCCCCGGGAAGCGGCGGCGTTCAACACCGCCTTCATTCAGGACATCGTGGGCAACATCCTCGCCGCCGGGCGTATGACGCCCGTCACGCCCTACGTGGCCTATGGTCCGGCGGGGGCCGCGCATTTCTTCGATGCCGTGCTGCCGCCCGGCGTCGGCCGGATGGAGGCTGTGGCCCCCGACTTCGGCGCCTGCCTCACGATGACCCTCGCACACCTCTTCGCTTTGGGACATCCGGCGGCGGCGGTGCTGAACGCGGACAGCCCGACGCTTCCCCCTGCCCTGCTCGCGGAACTCGCCCATGTGCTCGCCCAGCCCGGCGACCGCGCGGTTCTCGGCCCCTCCACGGATGGCGGCTATTACGTGCTGGGGCTGAAAGCGCCCCACTGGCACCTGTTCGCAGACATCGACTGGAGCACTGAGCGCGTCTTCGCGCAGACGATGGCGCGCGCCACCGAGATCGGCCTGCCCGTCCATGTGCTCCCGACTTGGTACGACGTGGACGACGCCCATGCCCTGCGGCTGCTCCATGGCGAATTGATCGCCGGCATTCCATTCGGCCCCGCGCCCCATGCCCGGGGCGACGCGCGCAACAGCACCAACCTCCTGAGGCGCCTCCTCGCCCACGCCGACCTCGCCGAACGGCTGGGCTTGCCCGTCGCCGACACCGATCCGCTTTGCCGCCGCGCGTCCTGAGCGCGACTGCCCCTGACTTCCAGCAACGGACCTTGCCGATGAATGCTCTCACCCCCGGCGCACCCGCCGTCTCGCGACGCTATTTCGAGCGGGCGGAAACGGAGCGCACCAGCGTGCCGGTGCGAAAGCCGGTCTGCCTCTATCTGGAGACCACGAACCGCTGCAACCTACTCTGCACGACCTGCCCGCGCACTTATGAGGAGCTTGAACCGCCCGCGGACATGAGCTGGGAGCTGTTCACCTCCATCGTGGACCAGATCCCCGATCTCGAACGCTGCGTCCTCCATGGCGTCGGCGAGCCGATGCTGGTGCCGGACCTCGACCGCATGGTCCGCTACCTGAAGGACCGCGGCACCTACGTCTTGTTCAACACCAACGGCACGGTACTGACCGAGAAGAACGGCCGCGCCATGATCGCCGCCGGCCTCGACGAACTGCGCGTCTCCCTCGATGCCGCCAACGCGCATTCCTACCGCGCCATCCGGGGCAAGAACTATTTCGACCGCATCCTGAAGAACGTCCGCGCCTTCCGCGAGCTTCAGGAGCGCGAGGGCCACACCAATCCCCGCGTCTCCGCCTGGCTCACCGGGCTCAAGGAGACGATCTGTGAGCTGCCGGACTTCGTGCGCGTGGCGGCGGACCTCGGCGTGCGGGAAGTCTATCTCCAGCGCCTTGTCTTCTTCGAGCAGGAAGCCATCGGCCGCGCCAGGCCGGACCAGGCGCTCTACGAGCAGATCAACACCGACGAGGCCGCCTATATCGCCGAGGCGGCGCGGGTGGCGGCGGAGCTGGGGATGGTCTTCTCCGCCTCCGGCGCGGCCTCCGAGCCCGGCATGAGCCTGAAGCGATCGGAGGACGGCTCGCCCTGGTCCATGTGCCGGCGGCCGTGGACGGTGATGTACTTCACCGCCAACGGGCGCGCCCTGCCCTGCTGCATCGCCCCCTTTTCCCAGCGCGGCTACGAGAACTACACGCTGGGCGACGCGACAACCCAGCCGCTCTCCGACATCTGGCACGGCGACGCCTACAAGGCGTTCCGCGCCGGCCTCCTCTCCGAAACGCCGCCGGCCGCCTGTGCCAATTGCGGCCTGCGCTGGAGCCTCTAGATGGCCCGCGCAGACGCTCCGAGGATCGCCCTCGTCATCCCGACGCTGAACGAAGCCGAGGCCATCGCCGGCACCCTCGCCGAGATTCCGAAAGGCATCGTCGATCTCGTGGTGGTCGCCGATGGCGGCTCCACAGACGGCACGCGGGAGATCGCGGCCTCAGCCGGCGCGACCGTCCTCGCCTCCGGACGCGGCTTCGGCCGCGCCTGTCTCGCAGGCGTGTGCGAGGCGCGCGACGCCGACATCATCGCCTTCATGGATGCGGACGGGGCGGACGACCCCGCCTTCCTGCCCGCCCTGCTGAAACCGCTCGCCGAGGGCAAGGCGGATTTCGTCATCGCGTCCCGCACCCGCGGCGTGCGCGAGCCGGGCGCCATGGCCTGGCATCAGGTGGCGGCGGGGCGGGCGGCGGGCATCGGCATGCGCGCGCTCTACGGCGTCGCCTATTCGGACATGTGCACTTTCCGCGCCATCCGCCGGGAGGCGCTGCTCGGCCTCGGCATGCGGGAACTCACCTACGGCTGGAACATCGAGATGCAGATGCGCGCCGCCCGCGCCGGGCTCGCCATCGTCGAGATTCCCGTCGCCTACCGCCGCCGCAGGGGCGGCGTCTCCAAGGTCGCCGGCAACCTCTCCACCACGCTGACCGCCGGCAGCCGCATCGTCTCCACCTTCCTGCGGGTCGCGACCCAGAGCGCCGCGCCCGCCGTCGCGCCGAACAAGATGTGAGTGACCGCCATGCTGCTCCAGCCGCTCGATGACACCGACGACCTCTCGCGCATCCGCGCCGTGCCTGTCCCCTCCGGCTTTCTGCCGCTGATCGAGCGGGCCGATCATCGCGCGCCATCGGTGTTCCGGCCCGAGAACATGATGCGCGAGGCGCGCCGCCAGAAGGGGCTCGACGCCGGCCCGGTGCCGCGCGTGGTGCTGCTCGATCCCGATGGCGACATGGTGGACTATGTGCGCGCGCATTTCGGCGCCGTCCGCTCGCCCTACTGGGCCTGCTACCACACGGACATGTGGACCTGGGAGGCGGCGGGCCTCTCCTTCGGCATCGTTGGCTATGCGGTGGGGGCGTCCTTCTCCGTGCTGGTGGCGGAGCAGGCCTTCGTCTGCGGCTGCGAGCTGCTGATCTCGGTGGCCTCCGCCGGGCAGATCGCCGCGCACGCGCCGCCCTCCTACCACATCATCATCGACCGGGCGCTCCGCGACGAGGGGACGAGCTACCACTATCTGCCGCCCGCGCCCTTCGCCTCGGCGGACCCGGAAGTCATCACCATCGCCCGCGCCGCCTGCAGCGAGGACACGGGACCGGTGCTGACCGGCGCCACCTGGACCACCGACGCCCCCTTCCGTGAAACCGAGGCCGCCATCGCCCGGCGCAAGGCCGAGGGGCTGCTGGCGGTGGAGATGGAGGCGGCCGCGCTCTACGCCTTCGCGCAGGCGCAAGGCAGGCCGGTGCTCTGCCTCGCGCACGTCACCAACCAACTCGGCCAGGTGCATGGCGATTTCGAGAAGGGCGACGACAACGGCGCGGCGCGCTCCATCGCCCTCGCCGCCGGCTTCGCCACGGCCTGGATGGCGCACTGCGCCGTTCACCCCCGCTGAGAGGACGGCCCCGATGCTCGACCGCACCGCCTATCTCGCCCTCGACGCCGAAAGCCTGCCCCACCGCCTCGGCGGACGGCCGGAGCTTCTGGACCGGCTCGGCCCGGCCGAGGCCTGGCAGGTGCGGGAGGTGGGGGACGGCAACCTCAACCTCGTCTTCATCGTCGAGGGGCCGAAGGGCTCCGTCGTGGTGAAGCAGGCCCTGCCCTATGCCCGCGTAGTGGGCGAGAGCTGGCCCATGTCCCTCGATCGCGCCTTCTTCGAGCACGAGGCGCTGTCGCGCCTTGGCAGGCGCGATCCCGGGCGCACGCCGGAACTCCTCTTCTTCGACCCCGCCCAGGCGATGCTCGCCATGGAGCATCTGACACCGCACAAGGTGGTGCGCCGCGCCTTCATGGCGGGGGAGGAGCTGCCGCTGCTCGGCACCCATCTCGGGCTCTATCTCGCCCGCACGCTGTTCCGGGGCTCGGACTGGTGCATGCCCACGCTGGCGCGCAAGGCCGATCTCGCCTTGTTCGCGGGCAATGCGGAACTCGCCGGCATCACCGAGGAACTGGTCTTCTCGGACCCGTTCAAGGCCGCGCCTCTCAACCGGCATACGCCGGGGCTGGAGGACATCGCGAGCGCCTTCCGCGCCGACCGCCCTCTGAAGCTCGCGGCGGTGGAGATGAAGGCGCGCTTCTGCACCTGCGCCGAGACCCTGCTGCACGGCGACCTCCACACCGGTTCGGTGATGGCGACGCCCACCGACACAAGGGTCATCGACGCGGAGTTCGCCCTCTATGGCCCCATGGGGTTCGATGTGGGCGTATGCCTCGCCAACCTCTGGATGGCCGCCTTCGCGCAGGAGGCCCACCGCGCCGACGCGCGGGCGGCGGGCTCGTACAGCGCATTCCTGCTCGCCACCGCCGGCACCCTGTGGCGGACCTTCGAGGCGGACTTCTCGCGCCTGTGGGCACACGAGCGCACCGGCATCCTCGGTGGCTTCGATCTGTTCGAGGCGCAGGGGGATGAGGGCGGCGCGACGGTGGCGCTTACGACGCATCTCACTGGCGTCTGGCAGGACGCATTGGGCTTCGCCGGCATGGAGATCATCCGCCGCATCCTCGGCCTCGCCCATATCGCCGAGTTCGAGACCATCGCGGATGTGGTCCTGCGCGCGCGGCTGGAACGGCGCGCCCTCGGCTTCGGCCGTCATCTGGCGCTGAACCGGTGGCAGATCCCCTCCATCGAGGCGGCGAACCTGCTGGCGGAAACGGAAAGGACGCGGCCGTGACCGCGCCCTTTCCCCATCAGCGCCGGGTGATGGCGATGCGGATGATGTCGTCCGCCGGCACGCTCTGGCCCGCCCCCGGTGTCCACGCCGCGAGCTTCGGCAGGTCGTCGCGCGGAATGTCGAGGAGTGCGATCTGCCGCCCGAGGATCGCCACCGTCTCGATGGGCACCGGCACGGGGCGGCCCCCGCGGCCGAACCAGCCGCCCACCGGCACCACCAGCACGATGCCACCCTCGGGCGTCCGCGCCACCTCTGTGACGAAGCCCAGCGTGCGGTCATCGAAATCGAGCAGCGGCAGGCCCACGAGATCGCCTACCCGCACCTTTTGCGGAAAGCGCGCGGCCATTCGCTCGGCAGGGGTGAGAGCGTCCTCCGCCGGCTGCGTCTGGGTGCTGGCGTGGGGCGGACCGGCGGCGAAGGACGGCGCGCCGGCGGCGGTGGCGCCGAAGACAAGTGCGAGCGCGAGAACAGAACGACTGGGGCGCATGCGAAGTCTCCAAGATAGTTTTATTGACGATATACGTCATCATTTACGATGAATGGTCAATATTTATTACGTGACACAAAATGAAATTCAATAATCCCGAAACGCGAGGGATGCACATGAAAGACAACATATCAAGACGCATGCATCCGCTCCCCTTGCGGATCATGCACTGGACCAATGCCATCGCCATGATCGTGATGATCGGCAGCGGCTGGAAGATCTACAATGACGAGGTGATCTTCGGCTTTCTGCATTTCCCGCAGGCCATCGTGCTCGGGGTGTGGGCACAGCACGCGCTCCAGTGGCACTTCTTCGGCATGTGGGTGCTGGTGCTGAACGGCCTCGCCTATCTCGCCTACGGCGTCGCCACCGGCCGCTTCGCCCGCCTGTTCTTCCCCATCCGCCCGCGCGAAGTGATCGCCGATGCCGTCGCCGCGTTGAGCTTTCGCCTGAAGCACCAGGATCTCACCCACTACAATGCGGTGCAGAAGGTGCTCTATGTGGGTGTCATCACCATCATCGTGGTGCAGGTGGCCTCGGGCCTCGCCATCTGGAAGCCGGTGCAGTTCTCCGGGCTCGTCTCGATGCTCGGCGGCTTCCAGTCCGCGCGGCTGATCCACTTCCTCGGCATGGCGGCCATCGTGCTGTTCATGGTGGTCCACGTCACCCTTGCGCTGCTCGTGCCGAAGACACTCCTCGCCATGTTCACCGGCGGCCCCCGCTTGCCCGCGCCCGCCCCCCTGCACGCCGATGGCGCGCCCGCGCCCGATCCCTCGCGCTGACCTGAGGCCACGCCAATGTCCCTCCGCTCCTTCTTCCGGCCGAACCGGGCCTCCATCGCGCGGCCCGACCAGAGCCTCATGGTCGAGAACCGCGCCCTCCTTGAGCGCATCGACCGCCGCAAGCTGCTGCGCGGCTCGCTGAGCCTCGGCGCGCTGTCGCTCCTCGCCGGCTGCGACATCTCCAATCGCGAGGAGGTTCAGGGCGTTCTGCGCACAGTCTCCGACTTCAACGACGGCGTGCAGGCCGCCCTGTTCGACCCGAAGCGGCTCGCCCCCACCTATTCCCGCGACCTCGTGGTGAAGCCGCCCCGCTTCAACGCCTATTATGAGATCGACGAGGTGAAGCCGGTGGATGTCTCCACCTGGCAATTGGAACTTTCCGGCCTCATCAAGGACAAGCGGCCGTGGACGCTGGACCGCATCAATGCCCTGCCGCAGCAGGAAGTCATCATCCGCCACATCTGCGTGGAGGGTTGGGACTATATCGGCCAGTGGTCCGGGCCGAACCTGAGGGATTTCCTCACCCGCGTCGGTGCGGACCTTTCGGCCAAGTACATCGCCTTCTACGGCAACGACGATTACATGGAGAGCATCGACATGGCCTCGGCGCTCCACCCGCAAACTATCCTCGCCACCCATTATGCGGGCGAACCCATCACCGACCCGTTCGGCGCCCCGATGCGGCTGCGCACCGCGGTAAAGCTCGGCTACAAGAATCCCAAATGGATCCGCGCCATCGAAGTGACCAACACCTACCCTCTTGGGTTCTGGGAGAAGCAGGGATTCAACTGGTTCGCCGGCCTGTGACGGCCGGCGCTGCCCGGTGATGGTTTCCCTTCCGAGCCTTCTCCCGTGCATCCTGCTGGCGTTTTTCCTGTGGGCCTTGCCCGGCTGGCTTCTCGCGCGGCGACTGGGGCAAGGCCGCACCGCGGCGCTGGCGCTCGCTCCGGCGCTCGGATGGGCGACGCAGACACCGGCTGCCCTCGCCGTGGCCCATCTGTTCGGCCTCTCGCCGGTCGTCGTCATCGGATCAGCGGCGCTGGTGAGCCTGTGCGCGCTCGCCCTGCCGCGCACGCGGGATGAAGCGCCCTTTCCGCTCTCCGCGCTCGTGTTCGCGGGGCTCCTTGCTCTGGTGCCCATGCTGGGGGTGCTGCCGAAGGTGACGGCGGACGGCGCCATCGCCCTCGCCTCACCCATCTACGATCATGCCAAGATCATCCTGATCGACGAGATCGCCCAGAACCGGGCCATCCCCCCAGCCAACCCGGTGTTCGGGGCAGGCGGCGCGGCAGGGACGGTGGCCTATTATTATCTCTGGCACTTCGGCGCGGCGGAACTCGCCCTCCTCTCCGGCGCGCAAGGCTGGGCGGCAGATGCTGCGGCCACCTGGTTCACCGGCTTCGCCGCGCTGGCGCTGGTGGCGGGGCTCGCCTTCCGTCTGAACCCCAGCCTATCCGCGCCCTTCCTCGCGCTCCTCGCCGCATCGGCGGGCTCCCTGCGGCCGGTCCTTGCGGCGCTGTTCGGTGGGGCGCGGGTGGACCACGTGCTCGATCCCGCCTCGGGCCTCGCCGGCCTTCTCTATCAGACGAGCTGGAGCCCGCATCATGTGAGCTCCGCCACCGCCTGTGTGATCGCGGTGCTGCTCATGGCGCGGCTGCGCGCCGGGCGGTGCGCCGGGGAGGCTACGGTGCTCGCGGGCCTGATCGGGCTGGCGGCTGCGGCTGCGTTCGGCAGTTCCCTGTGGGTGGGCGGGGTGACCTTCGCTCTGGCGGGAACGGCGGCGGCGCTGGTGCTGGGCCTCTCACCTCCTCCGGTGGGGCGACTGCGGTTCCTCGCGGCACTGGCCGGCGCGGCGCTGGTGGCGCTGGCGCTGGTGGCCCCTTTGCTGATGGCGCAGATCCATGCGGCGGCAGCGCGGGGGAGCGGCATGCCCGTCCAGATGGTCCCCTTCCCCGTGCTCGGACCGGGATGGCCGCAGGCTCTGCGCGCGGTGCTCGATCCCCTCTCCTATGGGCTGGTACTGCTGCCGGTGGAGTTTCCCGGCGTCCTGTTCGCCGGCGTCGTGGGTTTCGCTCTGGTCTTTACCGGGCGAGTGGCCGGCAGGGCCGAGCAGCAGACGGCTCGGGCGCTCGCGGCGCTCGTCATTGTCGCTCTGGCGGTCAGCGCGGCCCTGCAAAGCACCGTGGGGGAGAACAACGATCTCGGCTGGCGCGCCGTCCTGCCGGCGGTGCTGGTGCTCGCGGCCTTTGCCGGCGCCGCGCTCGCGGCGGGACTGTCTCGGGCGGTCGAGACGACGCGCGCCCGGACCGGGCTCGCGCTGCTGGCCGCCGGCCTCGCGCTCATTGCCATCGGCTTGCCGGACACCCTCGCCCTCGCCCGGCGCAACATCGCGGGCGAACAGAGCGCCGATGGCCGAACATTCGCTGGCGATCCGGCGCTGTGGCAGGCGGTGCGGCGGCACGTGGGACCGCAGGAGCGGATCGCCAGCAATCCGGCGCGGCTGGAGAAGCTGACGCCCTGGCCGATCAACCTGTCGTGGGCGCTCCTGTCGCGCCGCCGTTCGTGCTTCGGCGGCGAGGAGATGGCGCTCGCCTTCGCGCCCCTCTCCGCATCGGCGCGGACGGACGCGGCGGCCCTCTTCGGCCGGGTGTTCGCCGGGATGGGAACGGCGGAGGATGTCGCGACCCTGCGCCGGACCTTTGGCTGCGGCGGCGTTGTCGTCACGCCGCAGGACAGCGCGTGGACCGCCGATCCCTTCGTATCCAGCGCCCTCTATCGGCTCGCTGAAGAGAAAGACGGGCGCTGGCGCATCTATGTGGCGCGCGATCATTGACCTCCCAGTCACCGCGACTAGAATATGGGAAGACGTTCCAAATATTGATACGGTGGTCGTTGCCGGACCCCGGGGGCATCAGGCAGCCTTTCCGGCGGACAAGATCGGCGCACGGACGGCAGGAGTGCCCATGTCAGGAAGCAGCAGGTTCCGCACTTTCATCCGTGAGCTCACCCTGCTCGCGGACCAGCGCCTTGACGAGCCGGCCATGCTGCAGGCCGCAAAGCCGCTGATGAGCGACCTGATCTCCAACGACGAATGGTTGCCCGACGCCTTCGCCCGCCCGGACGAGCGCACCTACCAGCAGTATCTGCTCCATTGCGACCCGCTCGAGCGGTTCAGCCTGGTCAGTTTCGTATGGGGGCCAGGCCAGGAGACGCCGATCCACGACCACACGGTCTGGGGCCTGCTTGGCGTCCTGCGCGGATCGGAAACCTCCCAGCGCTACCAGATCGCCGAGGGGGCGATGCAACCCGAAGGGGCCATCGAAATTCTCGAAAGCGGCGACATCGACATGGTCTCGCCGACCATCGGAGACATTCACAAGGTGAAAAATGGGAGCCTCAGCAAATCCTCTGTTTCCATTCACCTCTATGGCGGAAACATCGGCGCGATAAACCGTCACGCGTACGCCAGAGACGCAAATATCAAGACATTTCGCAGCGGCTATTCTCTCAATGTCACGCCCAATTTCTGGGAGCACAAGTAGAGAGCCGGCGGGCGCGGCCGCCGTCAAGATCCATTGAGTTTGCACGGCAATCCCCCAAAGCCCGGGCGATGGCCTGCCTGACCTGTTTTCAGGAGAAGAGATTGAAACCCCTTGCCGGAGTGAAAGTCGTCGAATTCTGCACCGTGGCCGCAGGCCCGTTCTGCGCGATGCTGCTCGCAGACATGGGCGCAGACGTCATCAAGGTGGAGAATCCGGACGGCGGCGACTCCATGCGCCAATGGCCCCCGCTGAGCGAGGGGTTCAGCGAGAACTTCGCCTCTTTGAACCGGAACAAGCGATCGGTCACGCTGGATCTCAAGGGCACGCGCGACAAGCAGCGCGCGCTGGATCTGATCGCGGCGGCGGACGTCGTGGTGGAAAACAACCGGCCGGGCGTGATGGCGCGTCTCGGGCTGGATTATGCCTCGGTCAGCGAGGGACACCCGGGCCTTGTCTATTGCTCGATCTCGGCATTTGGACAGGAAGGGCCCCGCTCTCGCGAGGCGGGTTTCGACCTCACGCTTCAGGCGATGAGCGGCGTCATGAGCGTGACCGGCGAGCCAGGCAGCCCACCCGTCAAGTGCGGCGTGCCGATCTCCGATTTCGGCACCGGTCTCTATGCGGCCTACGCCATCGCCGCGGCGCTCTTCCATGTGCGGGGCGGCGGGCGGGGGGGCCATATCGACGCCTCCATGTTCGGCGCCTCCCTCGCCATGGGGGCGCTGCAGACCAGCGAATATTTCGGCAGCGGCAGGGACCCGCGGCGCCTCGGCTCGGCGCACCCCCGCAACGCGCCGTATCAGGCCTTCCGGGCCAAGGACGGCTACTTCGCCATGGCCGCCGGCAACAATGCGCTCTATCGCGCGGCGTGCGAGGCCATCTCCCGCCCCGATCTGTTCGAGGATCCGCGCTTCGCCTCCACCGGCCTGCGGGCGCAGAACCAGGCCGACCTCCTGGAGATCCTGGAACAGGAATTCGCCGCCTTCACCTGCGAGGACTTGCTGGCGATGTTCCGCAAAGCCGGGGTGCCCTGCGCGCCGATCAACACCTATTCGCAGGCCCTGGCCGATCCGCAGGTCGCCCACATGGAATGGGTTCAGCCGGTGCAGCTTCCCTCGGGCGTGATGACCAAGACCTTCGTTTCGCCCCTGCGCATTTCCGGCAAGGGCTTCGGCATCGACCGGCCGCCGCCGCAGCTTGGCGAGCACAATGACGAGGTCTTCCAGACGGCCCCGAGCCGCGAGACGGCTTAGGGGGCTCAAAACGCGGCCGGCGATGTCACCGGCCGGCCGCAGGTCAGGCCCGTCAGGCCATCGGCTTCGGCGGGTTGAACGCGCGCGCCGACATGAGAGCGGGATTGTGGCCGAGCGCCCGTGACAGATCGACGGCCGTCCGCATGACCACGTCCCTGTATCGCGCCGGGAAGCTGTCCTGCAGCCGGTCGACAGGGCCGGAAATGCCGATCGCGGCGACGGGGGCTCCCGTGCCGTCTTTGACGATGGCCGCCAGTCCCCACACGCTCTCGCGCCATTCGCCGCGATTCACCGCAAATCCCGCATCCCTGATCTGCGCCAGTTCCTCGCGCAGCCGGCCCAGCGTGGAGATGGAATTCGGCGTGAAAACCGCGAGCGGATCGGAGAAGACGCGCAGCGCTTCGTCCTGCTGGTAGGCCAGAAGCGCCTTTCCGGACGCGACGCAATGCGCCGGCGCCCGGCCACCGATGGAGGAATAGGCCCGCACCGGATGCGGACTCTCGATCTTGTGGAGATAGATGACCTCGGCGCCATCGAGGACCGCAAGATGGATCGTCTCAAGGGTCGCATCCGCCAGCGTGCGCATGAACGGCTCGGCGACCTGCCGCACATCGAGCCGCCCCAGCACCTGCCCCGCCAACTCGAAGACTTTCAGCGTGCAGTCATAAGTGCCGCCCGGCAACGCCCGCACGAAGCCGGCGGCGACGAGCGTCTGAAGCGTGCGGTGCGCGTTGCTCTTGGTCATGTCGAGCTCGCGCGCGAGCTCGCTGACGCCTCCGGGCGCGGGTCGACCGGCCAGATGCTCCAGAACGCGCAGTCCCTTGAGAAGTGTACGATCCACTGTATCACTATTCAGTACGGAGCATTAAAGGGCGTAACTGCCTTCCCCGGAGAGGTCAAGCTTGGGCAGGTCCTGCTCAACCGGGGCCGGCCGGATCAGGCCGTCTTCTGTCTGGCCGAGGCCAGAACGTGAGCGCGATAGGCGACGATGCGCGCCTTGAGGCCGTCGCGGGCGGCGGAGCGGCAGAGGTCCGCAAGCTCTGCATCGGCATCCCCTACCTTGGTGGCTCCGCGCAAGGCGGCTACTGTCTGCGGGTCGAGGCGCTTCGCCTCCCGCACGAGGTCCGCCAGCGCGGCATCGATGCCCTCCTCCGCGATCTGCTCCGTCACGAGACCGATGGCCTGGGCGCGGGCGGAGTCGATGACCTCGCCCCGCAACAGAATGCTGCGGGCACGGTCGCGACCGACGCGGCTGGCAAGGCGAGCGGTGCCGAGCACCAGTCCGAAGCCGGAGCCGGGAAACGCGAAACGGGGCGTCTCCACCGCAATGCGATGATCGCAGGCTGCGAAGAGATCGGCGCCCGCCCCGAACACGCTGCCACGCCCGAGCGCCACGGTCACGACAGGCGCATCGAACACCTTGCGCAGAAACCCCTCGATGGTCACGAACCGCAGCAGAAGGTCGCCGTCGCTCTCGCTGTCGAGATCGGACAGGTCAAAGCCAGTGCAGAAATGGCGCCCCGCGCCCTCGAAAACGACCAGACGCGCGCCCTGCGTGAGGGCGGCATCGAAGGCGCGATCAAGGTCGCGCACCGCGGCCCCGCTAAGGGCATTGCCCTTCTCCGGCCGGCTCAGAACGATGCGACACACGGCGTCGTCGAGAGACCAGGTCAGAGTGGCGTCGGCCATGATCGGATTCCTTCGTCCGCAGTCGGAATGCTGTCTCGGTCACAAGCGAGCGCAGGGCGCTATATAGAATAGTGTTCTAAATAATAAAACAACATACGGTCTGGCGCATGCCGGCAGTCCGAATCTCCGTCGGCCGACCGCGCTGGCCGCCTCAACCGGGAGGCACGGGGCTCGAGCGCCCAAGACCTCAAGGAGTGATCTTCCCCCGAGAAAGTGGACGGGGTTAAGCCGCTCTGCGTTCCATCTCGGCTGGGCTGATATAGCCGAGGGCCGAGTGCAGGCGGCGGGAATTGTAGAAGCCCTCAATGTATCCGAACAGATCGCGTCGCGCCTCGGCCCTGGTGGCATAGAGGCGATGGTGGACCCGCTCGGTTTTCAGGGTGTGGAAGAAGCTTTCCATGGGGGCATTGTCCCAGCAGTCGCCCTTGCGGCTCATGGATGGGGTGATGCCCGCTGCGGCAAGTGCCCCGCGGTAGGCCTCGGCAGCGTATTGAATCCCACGATCTGAGTGGTGGATCAGGCCGGGTGCCGGCCTCTGGCGCGCGATGGCCATGGCGAGGGCTTCCAGCGCGATCTGTGTGTGCAATGTCTCGCGCATGGACCAGCCGACCAGCTTGCGGGTGTGCATGTCGAGCACGCCGGCAAGGGTGAGCCAGCCTTCGCCTGTGGGGATGTAAGTGAGGTCCGCCAGCCAGACCTGGTTCGGGGCCTGGGTCATGAAGTTGCGGGCGAGCCGGTTGGGAGCGATCGGTTAGGAATGGCGGCTGTGGGTCGTCCGCGTGCGCCTTGGCACGGCGGCCAGGCCCCGGATGCCGGCGCGGCGCATGAGCCGCTCGATCCGGGACCGGCCCACGCGCCGACCGTGCCCCCTCAGGACCGCATGGATCCGCGGCGCGCCATAGGTCCCGCAGCTCTGCGCATGGATCAGCCGGATGTCGTCGGTGAGTGCCCGGTTGGTCTGCGCGCGCAAGCTCTCCGGCCGGGCGCGCCAGGCAAAATAGCCGCTGGCCGACAGCCCGAGGGCCGCGCACATCACGCGAACCGGCCACACAGCGCGATGCTCATCGACGAACCCGAACTTCATCGGGAGGCCGCTCCGAAGATGAGCGCGGCTTTTTTTAAGATGTCGCGCTCCATCCGCAGGCGCTCGTTCTCCCGCCTGAGCCGGGCGTTCTCCGCCGCAAGGTCGGCCGGCGACGGGCCCGCCGCCTGCAGGATCGGGCGCCGCGCCGGCCCCGTCGCCTGTGGTGCCAGATCTCTCACCCACCGCCGCAGAACCGTCTCGTGCAGCCCCAGCTCCTGCGCCACCTGCCCGGCGGAAAGACCGCTGGAGGTTACCCGCTCAACGGCCTCCCGCTTGAACGCCTCTGGAAACACCCGGCGCCGTGTGCCCATCGAACACTCCTCTGAAGCTCGCAAAAGCTAACATGGGTGTCCACAAAAACGGGGGAGGATCAGTGGCGGTTCTGCCATGCGAATCTTGGTGATCGAGAACTGCTGCCAGATATAGTTCTTCTGAGCCGGCGTCAGCTTGCCGGCACGGTCAGCGGCAAAGACGAGGCTGGCCATCGACACCCGCCAAACACGCTTCAGTGCGGCGAGCCTTGGGAGGTCCGTGCGGCCAGTACCGAAATGAGATTTGACATCCTGCGTTGGCGTCAGGAAGCGAGGTCGGCAAGGCCGGCACCAGCCGCCATTGCCCACCTGCCGTGCCCCTTGTCGATGGCGGCGCCCACGGGGAAGGCGGCAATGCCCCCGAGGGCAAGGCCGAGCGTCGCGGCGCCGAACAGATCCGGCTTCGACCAGCCGAGGTCGCGCTCCATGGCCTCCGCCACGAGGGGAAAGCTGTAGTAGAGCGAGCCCCAGGAGCAGATCTGGCCGATGGCGACGCCAGTGATGAACAGGCTGCGCCCCGAGAGCGGACGCGCCGGCACCGGTTGCGCGAGCTCGCCGCCCAGGCCACCGGTCACGCGGCCGTACCGCAGAAGGGGGGGCGCCTCCGCCTGCACCGGCGCGGTTTCGCGGCGGCAGCCGTCCTCGCCTTCCACTTTGGCCTGGGCATCATCCACGCAGCAGGCATCGGCGTCCTGAGGCGCAGGCCCACCGCAGCAGCCGGATGCCCCTCGCGTCACCGGCGTGACGCTGCAGACGCCGGTCTCCGGCAGCACCAGATGGACGCTCCGCGCCGCGTCGTGATCGCCGGCGATCTCCGCAGCGATGGAGCGGACCTGCTCATAGCCCGTGGCCATCAGGAAGGTGGGGGCGCGGCCGTAGGACTTGGAGCCGACGATGTAGAAGCCCGGCTCGGGGTGGGCCAGCTCCACCGCGCCATGGGGCGGGACGGTGCCGCATGAATGCAGGTTCGGGTCGATCAGCGGGGCGAGGGCCGGCGGCGCCTAGACGGCGGGGTCGAGGGCGATGCGCACCTCGCGCAGCAGAGCAAGGTCGGGGCGAAAGCCGGTGGCCACCACGATCCGGTCCACGGTCCCGGTCCAGGGCTCCGTGCCGAGACGGCCGCACACGTCCAGCCCCGTCGCGCCGCGAACAATCCGCTCCGCCGCGAATGGCGCAAGGACATCGAGCCGGCCGGCGGCGATGGCCTGGGTCGCCGCAAGGCCGAGGGCACCGCGGGCGGGCAGCGCGTCGTTGAGGCCGCCGCCCAGCAGCTTCTCCATACGGTTGCGCCGAAGCGCTCACGTGACGCCGGTGGCTGGCGCCGCCTCCTGCAGGCGGAGAAGATCGAGCACGACGTTGATGGCCGAATGGCCGGAGCCTACCACCAGCACGCGCCGGCCGGAATAAGCCTCGCGCTCAGTGCCGGACACGTCGGGAATGCCATAGGCGATATCCGCAGCGGCCTCTTCTTCGCTGGGCACCGGCGGGCCGTCCGCGCCCATGGGGTTGGGCTGGGTCCACGTGCCGGAGGCGTCGATGACGGCCCAGGCGAGCGAACGGTGCTCAGCGCCGTCCGGGTCGCGCCAACGGATCTCGAACGGGGTGTCCGCGCGCCCCTCGGATGACATCTTGTCGAGGCCGTGGCGGGCGATGGCGCTCACCTGTGCCCCGAACCGCAGGTGCGGCGCAAGGGCGGGATGAGCCGCCAACGGCTCAAGATAGCGCCGCACGATCTCCCCGCCGAGCGGCAGGGCCTTGGGGTTAGGCGCGCTCCACTCGGCTTCCTCCAACAGTGTGCGGGCGGCCGCGTCGAGATATTGTAGGCCCAGGGCGAGAACACCCGTACGTGGCCCCAGGCATTGAGCGACGTGCCGACGCCGGCGCCCCGCTCGAAGACGAGGGGCGTGAGGCCGCGGGCAATGAGATGCGCCGCGGCGGCAAGCCCCACGGGGCCGGCTCCGATGATGGCGACGGGAAGAGATAGGGTCACGCCGGGAGACTCCGATGATCGATCCATTGATGATCGATGTATAAAAGCAAATAAAAGCGGCTCACCGACAGCATCTTGCGTTGCCCGCGTGTTCGGCCGGCGCGTCGGCAATCATCTTCTCCGCGTCGACCAGACAGCGCGTTACGTCCATCCAGGCCTCCACCGCCACCTTGAAGGCGGCGCGGCCCTTGTCCGTGAGGGTGTAGACCTTGCGCTCGCGCCCGAGACCACCTCGCTTGCAGCGGTGACATATCCGCCCTCCTCGAACTCCCGCAGCACCGGATAGATGGTGCCCTCTGCAGGGGAACAGCAGCCGTTCGTCGTTGCCTCGACTGCCCGTGCCACGTCGTATCCGTGCATGGGCCGCTGATGCAGCACGCACAGAATGAAGAATTTCGACAGGCTCATCTTGATGGTGCCGTTCCAGTAGGCACGGCTCAGGAAATCGGGCCCGGGCTTCGGCACCGGGGCGGGCGACGGCGGAACGGATGGGGTGGCCGATGGAGAGGTTCGAGACATGCAGGAAGGCTATACATCGATCATCAATGTGTCAATCATCAAGGCATACTTGAAAGCGCTCCCCGCGTCAGCAAACGCGCCGTCCCTCGGCATCGATCACCACCTCTCCATCCTCCTTCGTAAACGGCCCTTTCTGCGGCGCGGGCAGGATGTCCAGGACCCTTTCCGACGGCCGGCACAGCCGCGCCCCGAGCGGGGTGAAGACGAACGGCCGGTTAATGAGGATGGGGTGGGCCATCATGGCATCGAGCAGAGTGTCGTCGGTGAGGGCGGGATCGTCGAGGCCGAGTTCGGCATAGGGTGTGCCCTTCTGGCGGGTCGCGGCGCGCACCGTGAGGCCCGCCGCGGCGATGGCGGCGGCGACCTCTTCCCGCGCGGGCGGGGTCTTGAGATATTCGACGATCGTCGGCTCGATACCGGCGTTGCGGATCAGGGCGAGCGTGTTGCGCGATGTGCCGCAGGCCGGATTGTGCCAGATGGTGACAAGGGAATGCTCAGTCATCGTTCAGGCTCCGAAGATCAGATGATGGCGTGGCGGACCTTGGCGGACACCCATTCGCTCACCACCACGGTGGCGAGGATCACCATGAGGATCAGCGTCACCTGCGGCCACGCCAGCGTATTGAGCGAGCTTTCCAGGTTGAGTCCTATCCCGCCCGCGCCAACCAGGCCGAGCACCGTGGATTCGCGGATGTTGATGTCCCAGCGAAACACGCTGATGCCGGCGAAGGCGGGCATGATCTGCGGCACGATCCCGTAGGCGAGGGTCTGGGCGCCCGAGGCGCCGGTAGCGCGGATCGCCTCCACCTGGCTCTCGTCGATTTCCTCGATGGCCTCGTAGAGCAGCTTGCCGATGAAGCCGATGGACCTGAGCGCGATGGCGATGATGCCGGCCAGCACGCCCGGACCCAGGATCGCCACCAGCAGCAGCGCCCAGATGATGGAATTAATGGAGCGCGAGGCGACGATGACGAACAGCGCCAGCGGCCGCACGAAGGCGGCGCTAGGCGTGGTGTTGCGTGCCGCGAGGAAGGCCACCGGCACCGACAGCACGATGGCGATGAGCGTGCCGAGGGTGGCAATGTTGAGCGTGTCCCAAAGCGGCTTGAGCAGTGCCGGGAAATAGGACCAGCGCGGCGGGACCATGCGCGCGCCGATGTCGGCGGCCTGGGTGGGGGCATCCCAGACGAAGGCCCAGATGGTGCCTTCCGTCATCACCCGCCAGCAGAACACGGTGAAGGCCACGGCGAGAAGCCAGCCGAACCACACGGCGATCTGGCCGCGCGAAGTGCGCCGTTGCCAGGACCGGCGGCCTTCGGGGAGGGCTATGACCGGCATTATTTCACCGGCCCGCGCACGAGGCCGGAGACATATTCGCTCGCCATCACGATGGCGATGATGAGGATGAGGATGGCGGCGGCGCTGTCGAATTCGTAGCGGTCGATGGCGGTGTTCAGCGTGGCGCCGATGCCGCCGGCGCCGACGATGCCCACCACGGCGGATTCGCGGAAATTGATGTCGAGCCGGTAGAGCGACAGCCCGAGCAGGCGCGGGGCCACCTGGGGCAGGACGCCGAAGGCGATCAGCGCGGGCCAGGGCGCGCCCGTGGCGCGGATCGCCTCCACCGGGGCGGGGTCGATGTCCTCGATGTCCTCCGCCAGCAGCTTGGAGAGGAAGCCGATGGTGGCGAAGGACAAGGTGAGGAAGCCCGCGAACGGGCCGAAACCCACCATGGACACCAGCAGGATGGCGACGATGATCTCCTGCAGGGACCGCGACACGGCGATGATGGACCGGCAGACGTAGTAGACCGCCCGCGGCACCACATTGCGCGCGGCGCCGATGCCGATGGGAACCGAAATGGCGATGCCAACCACGGTGGATGTCACCGTCATGGTCAGGCTCTCGATCATGCCCTGGACGATGTCGTCCCAGCGCCGGGAGAAATTCGGCTCCAGGAAGCCGGAGACGAAACGTAGGCCGCGTGCCCACCCGTCCGAGAGGCGCGCCCAATTGACCTCGACGCTGCCGAGGGCCAGCGCCAGATAGAGCGCCGCGCCGATGATGAGCGCATAGCGCAGATACGGATTGGCGATGAGCGGCGGCGGGCGCCAGCGGCGCGCCGGGACATGGGCCGTTGTCACAGCGCCCTCGCGGCGGCGGCGGGCGTCGTCTGCGCTCTCAGGCCGCGAACCGCGTCGGCCGCGGCGGCTTCCTCGGCCGCGTCGGCCTCCACCTCGCGGATGGTGCGCGACCAGTCCTCCTCGCCATAGATGGCGGTGAGGGCGGCCGTGTCGAGGGCCTCCGGGGGCCCATCGAACACGATGCGCCCGGCCTTGAGGCCGATGATGCGCTGGACGAACATCTGCGCCAGCGCCACGTCGTGGATGTTGACGATGGCCGCCAGCTGCCGCTCGGCGCACACTTCGACGATGAGGCGCATGATCTGGCGAGACGTCTTGGGATCGAGGCTGGCGGTGGGCTCGTCCACCAGCAGGATGTCGGGCTCCTGCACGAGGGCGCGGGCGATGCCCACCCGCTGGCGCTGGCCGCCCGAAAGCTCGTCGGCGCGCTTGTCCACATGATCGAGGAGGCCGACGCGCTCCAGCACGGCGAAGGCGCGGTCGATGTCGGCCTGGGGAAAGCGACGCAGGAAGGCGCGCCAGAAGCCCACATAGCCGAGCCGCCCGGAGAGCACGTTCTCCATGACGGTGAGGCGTTCCACCAGGGCATATTCCTGGAAGATCATGCCCATGCGCCGCCGCGCTCGCCGCAGGCCGGCCCCACCGAGACGGGTGATCTCGGTGTCGCCGAGGCGGATGGAGCCGGACGTGGGCTCCACCAGCCGGTTCACGCAGCGGATGAGGGTGGACTTGCCGGCGCCGGAAGGACCGATCAGTCCCACCACCTGGCCGGCCGGGATGCCGAGCGAGACATCGTCGAGGGCCTTGTCCCCCTTGGCATAACGCTTCGACAGGCCGGCGATGGTCAGCATCCCGCAGTCTCACTCATGCCGGGCCTACGCCGGAGCCTATTTGCAGGTGTAGCTGACGCCCATGGCGTCGTCGATCTGCCGCACCACCGCCCAGGTGTCCTTGAAGGTGATGGGGATGAACTTCTCCTGCGGCGGCTCGGCGGACTTGAACTCCTTCTGCAGGCCGGTGCCCTCCCAGTTGAAGCTGAAGAACGCCTCCTTCACCTTCGCCGCCAGCTCCGGCTTCAGATTGTAGACATAGCCATAGCCGGTGGTGGGGAAGGTCTGCGACTTGTAGATGGTCACCACCTGCTCGGGCTTGATGACACCTCGGGCGATCATGCGCTTCATCACCGAATTGGCGACGGCCGCTGCGGGATAGTCCTTGTTGGCGACGCCGATGATGGAATTGTCGTGCTTGCCGGAGAAGGCCGGCTCGAAGTCCTTGCCGGCCTCCATGCCGAACTGCGACTTCAGGAGCGCGGAGGGCGCCTTGTAGCCGGAGTTCGAGGTCTCCGAGGTGAAGGCCATCTTCTTGCCCTTGATGTCCTCGACCTTGGTGATGCCGGAACCGGGATAGGTGATGATCTCCATCTCGTAGCCATAGGCGCCGTCCTTGGACGCCATCATGGTGAAGGGCACGAAGCCGGCGCAGGCCACCGCGATGGGATTGGAGCCGGTGTTGAAGCCGGCCACATGCAGGCGGCCGGCGCGCATGGCTTCGAGCTGCGCCGCATTGGATTGCACGGGGAAGAACTGCACCTTCTTGCCCGTCACCTTGGCGAGATGGTCGAGGAATTCGGCCCACACCTTCGCATAGACTGCGGGATCCTCCACCGGGGTATAGGCGAAGATGAGGGTGTCGGGGTCGAGCTGCTTCGCCGGGTCCGACGGGGTATCGGCCACCATGTCGCCATTGGTGTCGGTGAAGCGCGGGTCGAGCTTGAATTCGGCCTGGGCAAAGGACGGCGCCAGCATGGTCGCCGCGAGCATGGCGGCACAGGTCAGGGAGCGCAGGAGCGACATGGCTTCATCTCCGATTGGATCGCATCTTGAGTACGACTGTTGTGTGACGCACCGACTACGATGCGGCCGGCTCAACTGCTCGGCAGGGCACTGCCGGGCCTGGCCTTCTCCAGGGCGCTGGCGTGGGTCGGCAGCAGCAGGGTGGTGAGCCAGCAGATGCCGAGCATGACGGCGGAGCCGGCGAGGCAGGTCGTGATGCCCCCCACCTGGTAGAGCAGGCCGCTGAGGAGGGTTCCGGCGAAGCGCCCCGCGGCATTCGCGGCATAATAGAAGCCGACGTCCTCCGCCGCCTTCTCCGATCCTGCATAGGCGAGGATCAGATAGGAGTGCAGCGAGGAATTCACCGCGAAGGCGACGCCGAAAATGGCGAGCCCTATGACCACGATCAGGTCCGGCCGTATGGGCGTCGCGGCGAGAAGCACGGCGATGGCCACGGGAACGAGGGCGAGGCCCAGCGCCCACCAGCGCGCCGCCGGAACCTCCTTCGACAATCCGTCCGGGCTGCGGCTCACCACCGCCGGGGCTGCCGCCTGAACGATGCCGTAGCCGATGGTCCACAGCGCCAGGAAGCCACCAACCATGGGGAAGGTCCAGCCGGTGCCATAGAGAAACACCGGCACACCCACCACGAACCACACGTCCCGCGCGCCGAACAGGGCGACGCGCGCGGCAGCGAGCAGGTTCACCCCCCGGCTCTTGCCGAACAATTCCTTCGCCGAGCTGCTCGCCTTGGCCTTGCCCATCATGGGTGGCAGGGACAGCAGGACGCCGAGCAGCACGATCGCCAGCACACCCGCCATGAGCCACAGCGAGAGGCGGAAGCCGAACGCCTCCAGCAATACACCGCCGAGAAAGAAGCCGAAGCCCTTCATGGCATTTTTCGAGCCGGTGAACCACGCCACCCAGCGGAACAGGCGCCCCTCGGCACTGCCCTTCGCTTCCGCTTCCGTGACCTTGATGGCGGATTTGGAGGCGGTCTTGGTGAGGTCCTTGGCCACCCCGCACACGCCCTGTGCCGCCACCACCCAGGCCACCAGAAAAGCGGTCTCCCACGAGGGGGACATGGCCGAGAGCAGCAGGAAGCCGGCGATCTGGGTGGTGAGCCCCACCGTGAGCATCCGGGTGATACCGAAGCGCGCGGCGAGCCAGCCGCCGATGAAGTTCGCCCCGATGCCCGCCGCCTCATAGAGCAGGAACAGGAAGGCGAGGGTGAAGGGCGAGTAGCCGAGCTTGAAGAAGGTGAACAGCACCAGCATGCGCAAGGCGCCGTCGGTCAGCGTGAAGCCCCAATAGGCCGCCGTGACGATGGCGTAGTTGCGCAGGCCCGCGGAGGAGGACGCCGCCATCACAGGCCCGCCCGTTCGAGATGGCAGGCGAGGTCCACCATGCGGCAGGCATAGCCCATCTCGTTGTCGTACCAGGCATAGACCTTGAGCAGGGTGCCGTCGGTGACGAGGGTGGAGGGTCCGTCCACGATGGCGGACCTCGTGTCGCGAGCATAGTCCGCCGACACCAAAGGGCGCGGCTCGAAGCCGAGGATACCGTTGAGCGCACCCGCGGCGGCCTTGGCGAACAACGCGTTCACCTCGTCCGCCGTGGTCTCGCGGTTCAGCTCGAACACGCAGTCAGTGAGCGAGGCGTTGAGCACGGGGGCGCGCACCGCATGGCCGTTCAGCTTGCCCTTCAGCTCGGGATAGATGAGGGCGATGGCGGTGGCGCTGCCGGTGGTGGTGGGCTGTAGCGAGAGCATGGCCGAGCGGGCCCGGCGCAGGTCCTTGTGGGGCGCATCCACCACCACGTTGGTGTTGGTGGGATCGTGGATGGTGGTGATCTGGCCGTGGCGGATGCCGATGGCCTCGTGCACCACCTTCACCACCGGTGCGAGGCAGTTGGTGGTGCAGGAGGCGGCAGTGACGATGGGGTGCCTCTCGCGGTCATAGAGCTGCTCGTTAACCCCCACCACCACGTTGAGCACGGACGGGTCCTTCACCGGCGCGGCGACGATGACGCGCTTGGCGCCCCGCTTCAGGTGGCCTTCGAGCACCTGCGGCGTGAGGAACTTGCCGGTGGATTCCAGCACCACATCCACCCCGAGGTCGCCCCAGGGGATGTCTTCCGGCTTGGCATGGGACGAGAAGGACATGGCCTTCTCGCCGATGCGCACGCTGCCCTCATCGTGGGAGATGGGCGCGCGCCAGCGGCCCTGCACGCTGTCGAATTCCAGCAGGTGGGCGCACGCCTCGGCGCCGCCCTTGATCTCGTTGAGGTGGACAATGTCGAGCCGGTTGTTGCCACGCGGGTCGTTGTCCGGGCGGTGCGCCGCCCCCAGGGCCGCGCGCAGCGACAATCGTCCGATGCGGCCGAGGCCGTTGATCCCAACTCTCATGGCAGCGTCATTCCCTGTGATCTTGAGATGGTGCGGCGTTGCCGCGGCGGCCTCAGGCCTTGGTATGATCGGCGACGTCCGTCACCTTCACGCCGCCGGCCTCGTACCAATCCTTGGAACGGTTCACGATCCACACGACGGACAGCATCACCGGAACCTCGATGAGCACGCCCACCACGGTGGCGAGCGCAGCCCCGGACTTGAAGCCGAAAAGGCTGATGGCGGCGGCCACCGCCAGCTCGAAGAAATTGGAGGCGCCGATGAGGGCCGAAGGGCCGGCCACGCAATGGGCTTCACCGCTGATGCGGTTCAGCAGATAGGCGAGGCCCGAGTTGAAATAGACCTGGATCAGGATCGGCACCGCCAGAAGAGCGATCACCAGCGGCTGGGCGAGGATCTGCTCGCCCTGGAAGGCGAACAGCAACACCAGGGTGGCAAGCAGCGCCACAAGGGAAAGGGGCTGGAGCACGCCGAGGAGGCGATCGAGCCCCCCCTGCCCCCCGCGCACCAGAATGCGTCCGCGCAGAAGCTGCGCCGCGATCACCGGCACGACGATGTAGAGCACCACCGACAGCAAGAGCGTGTCCCACGGCACGGTGATGGAGGAGAGCCCGAGCAGCAGTCCCACCACCGGCGCGAAGGCGACGATCATGATGGCATCGTTCAGCGCCACCTGGGACAGGGTGAAATGCGGCTCGCCCTTGGTAAGGTTCGACCAGACGAACACCATGGCCGTGCAGGGGGCCGCCGCCAGAAGGATGAGGCCGGCGATATAGCTGTCGATCTGGTCGGCTGGCAGATAGGGCCGGAACAGGTGGCCGATAAACAGCCAGCCGAGGAAGGCCATGGAGAACGGCTTCACTGCCCAGTTGACAAGCAGCGTCACCGAGATGCCGCGCCAGTGCCGACCGACCTCCTTGAGCGCGGCGAAGTCGATCTTCACCAGCATGGGCACGATCATCAGCCAGATGAGGAGCGCGACCGGCAGATTGACCCGCGCCACTTCCAGCCCCCCGATGGCCTGGAACACGGACGGCGCCAGCGCGCCGAGCGCGACGCCGGCGATGATGCACAGGAAGACCCAGAGCGTGAGGTAGCGTTCAAACACGGACACGGCGTGGAATCTCCCAGGGCTACGATCTGCGGCCGGCGGCGGCGACAGCGTGGGCGCGGTCTGTTTCAGGATGACGACGGCTCACGCCGCCTGCCCGGCAAGTGTAAGATCCGTCGCGCCTTCCATCTTGCCGATCTCGCCGATGCGCTCTTTCAGCGACGCCAGATCGAGCTGCTCGAATGGCAGGTTGACGAAGGCGGAGACGCGCCCGGCAAGCCGGCGGTAGGTGGCAAGGAAGGCCGCCTTCTGCTCCGCCTCGCTTTCCTTCACCGCCAGAGGATCGGGTAGGCCCCAATGGGCCTGCAGCGGATGCCCGGGGAAAGCGGGGCAGATCTCGCCCGCGGCGGCGTCGCAGGTGGTAATGACGAAGTCCATCTGCGGTGCGTCCGGTTCGGCGAAGCCGTTCCAGCTCTTGGAGGCAAGGGGGGCGGTGTCGTAGCCGAGCGAGCCGAGCAGGTCGATCGCCATCGGATGCGGCTTCAGCTTCGGCCGGCTGCCCGCCGAGAACGCGCGGAAGCGGCCGCGGCCCTCCCGGTTGAGCAGCGCCTCGGCGATCAGCGAGCGGGCGGAGTTCGCCGAGCAGACGAGCAGCACATTGTAGACACGGTCGTTCGCGGCGGCAGGCCGGAGCTGAGGGAAGGCGGCGGCACGTGCTCCGCGTCCGGGAGAGACAGCGAAGCCCATCTCCGCCATCATTTGGGCCAGCACCGGACGGGCTGTCGTCAGGCTGGCGGCATAGATGATGGATCGCCCCTCGCGCCGCGACGTCACGAGACCCGCGCGCTCCAGCAAGCCGAGATGGACGGACATGGTGTTGTGCGGCACGGCCAACAGGCGCGCGATGTCGCCTGCCGGTAGGCCATAGGGCACATAGCGCAACAGCAGGCGATAGGTTTCGAGACGCGTGCCCTGGGAGAGCGCATCGAAAATCCGGGTTGCGTCGTCTGCGTTCAACCGTGTCGCGTCCATCTCACCTCACCGAACAGATGGGTCTGTGCACGAGGGCCAGACCTGTCAGACCCCACCTTTAAAGGTCTTCGCCCAATAATCCTTCACCTGCTGAACCAGCGCCGGCGGCAGGGGAACATAGCCAAGCTCCGAGGCGGCTTTTTCCCCGTCCCCGAGAGCAAACCTCCAGAATTCGAACGCCACCTGGCTGTTGGCCGGGACTTTCGGTTCCTTGTACATGAGCGCAAAGGTCGTCGCAGCGATCGGGTAAGCGTCGGGCGCAGCGGAATCGTTGATGACCACGAAGAAATCCCTCGCAGCGGTCCAATCAAAGCTCAATGCTGCAGCCTGAAACGATGCTGCGCTCGGCGCTATGAACTTGCCGGCGCGATTCTGCACCAGGCCGTAGGCGAGCTTCGCCTGCACGACGTAAGTGAACTCGACATAACCAATGGAATTCTTGACTCGCTTGACCTCGGTCGACACGCCCTCGTTGCCACGTGCGCCCGTCCCTACGGGCCAAGCCACGGAGCTGCCTTCACCCACCTGCTGCTTCCACTCGGGGCTCGCTTTGGCGAGATAAGACACCCAGTTGAACGTGGTGCCAGATCCATCGGCACGATGCACCACCACGATCTTCGCGTCGGGCAATTTCAGATCGGGATTTAGGGCCTTGATGGCGGGATCGGACCAGGTGGCGACCTTGCCCAGATAGATGTCGGCCAAAAGGGCTCCGGTGAACCGGATCTGGCCAGGGCCCACGCCGTCCACATTCAACACCGGTGCGACGCCGCCGAACACGATAGGGAACTGGCCGAGGCCGTATTTCTCCAATTCGTCGGGCTTCAGGGGCTTGTCGGAGGCTCCGAAATCGGCGGCGCCATCCTTGATGCGATTGATGCCGGCGGATGAGCCCACCGACTGGTAGCCGACAAGGTGGCCCGTTCGCTCACGGAACAATTCTGCCCACTCCCAAATGATGGGATAGGCGAAGGTGGAGCCGGCACCCCGCACCTCGCCCGCATGAGCGGCAGGCGTGAGAAAGGATATGGCCGCAATCGCAGTGGCGGTGGTCAAGGCAAAAATGCGGTTCACGGCTGCCTCCCTGTTCCATCGACAACCGCTCCAAGGCTTACCCTATCAGCGTCGTTATGTCGATTGGCGTAGACAGATCGCTATATTATGCTTATGTCACTTCCGTGACGCACCTGAGAGGCACACCTTCCGCAGCGACAGCGCAATTGTCGATGCGTCCATGCTAGCAGAAATAATTTAAAAGGCATGGCGGACTGCCTCAAGGTACAGTTTCGCACATGGTGCATTTTTCACTCGTAGAATTTATATATTCGACCGATTCAGGATGTTATTATCCCGCGAGTCCGTCTCTATATACTGTCGCCTAGTATCATATTGTACCTGAATCCATCCCATTGTCGAACTTTGTATTGTACTTATTCCACCAAGAATGGAATATATAATTTTAAGAACGCCTAATATTACAATCAACATTGACGGAAATTCTATATATACACCAAATGTCATCATTTAGTTACATAAATTACTAGAGCCGCTTATGCTGGGCGCGAGCTCCAAGGCCCTGGCGACATCGTCCAGGAAACGCATCCATGAAGATCACCACTCTCGCGAGCGCCTTCGCGCTACTTGCCGCCGGCGCGGCGCTCAACGGCGCGGCGGCCCAGGCTCTGGTCAAGGCTGACGGTCGTCTACGGCGTTCCCCGTGACCGAGGCCATGGCAGAGGAGTTCCAGAAGCAGAACAAGGACATCAAGGTCACTGTCGGCATCGGCGGCAGGGGCGGCGGCTTCAAGAAGTTCTGCCGCGGCGAGACCGACATCTCCAACGCCTCGCGGCCGATCACCGCGAGCGAGCAGAAGGCCTGCAAGGAAGCCGGCATCGAATATATCGAATTGCCCGTGGCGCTCGACGCTCTCACTGTCATCGTCCACCCGTCCAATACATGGGCCAGCGAGATGACCGTTGCGGAGCTGAAGAAGATCTGGGAGCCCGAGGCCCAAGGCAAGATCACCAATTGGAAGTAAGTCCGCGACAGCTTCCCCGATCGTCCGCTGGCGCTCTACGGAGCAGGTGTCGATTCCGGCACTTACGACTATTTCACCGCCGCCATCGTCGGCAAGGAACACTCCAGCCGCGGCGGCTTCACCGCTTCGGAGGACGACAACGTGCTCGTGCAGGGCGTCGCCGGTGACCAGAACGCGCTCGGCTTCGACACCCATGTTAGCTTTTGCGAGCTTCAGAGGAGTGTTCGATGGGCACACGGCGCCGGGTGTTTCCAGAGGCGTTCAAGCGGGAGGCCGTTGAGCGGGTAACCTCCAGCGGTCTTTCCGCCGGGCAGGTGGCGCAGGAGCTGGGGCTGCACGAGACGGTTCTGCGGCGGTGGGTGAGAGATCTGGCACCACAGGCGACGGGGCCGGCGCGGCGCCCGATCCTGCAGGCGGCGGGCCCGTCGCCGGCCGACCTTGCGGCGGAGAACGCCCGGCTCAGGCGGGAGAACGAGCGCCTGCGGATGGAGCGCGACATCTTAAAAAAAGCCGCGCTCATCTTCGGAGCGGCCTCCCGATGACGTTCGGGTTCGTCGATGAGCATCGCGCTGTGTGGCCGGTTCGGGTGATGTGCGCGGCCCTCGGGCTGTCGGCCAGCGGCTATTATGCCTGGCGCGCCCGGCCGGAGAGCTTGCGTGCGCAGACCAACCGGGCACTCACCGACGACATCCGGCTGATCCATGCGCAGAGCGGCGGGACCTATGGCGCGCCCCGGATCCATGCGGTCCTGAGAGGGCACGGTCGGCGCGTGGGCCGGTCCCGGATCGAGCGGCTCATGCGCCGCGCCGGCATCCGGGGCCTGGCCGCCGTGCCAAGGCGCACGCGGACGCCCACAGCCGCCATTCCTAACCGATCGCTCCCAACCGGCTCGCCCGCAACTTCATGACCCAGGCCCCGAACCAGGTCTGGCTGGCGGACCTCACTTACATCCCCACAGGCGAAGGCTGGCTCACCCTTGCCGGCGTGCTCGACATGCACACCCGCAAGCTGGTCGGCTGGTCCATGCGCGAGACATTGCACACACAGATCGCGCTGGAAGCCCTCGCCATGGCCATCGAGCGCCAGCGGCCGGCACCCGGCCTCGATGCGGCCGAGGCAGAGATCAAGCGAATTGACCGGGAGCTCGACAAGTTGATGAAGCTCATCCTCGCGTCCGACAGCGACGACGCCCCCACCCCGATGATGAAGCACATGAAGGAGCTGGAGGCTCGCCAGAAGGAGCTAAAAGCGTTCCTGCAGGACGCCCAGGAGCCGCCGCCCCTCCTGCATCCAAACATGGCGCATCACAACCACGCCCAGGTGGATGAGCTGTATGCGGCGCTTCAGGAGGTTTCGGAGGAAAAGCGGATGACGGCGGCCGACCTGATTTGCTCGCCGGTGAAGGAGATCATCCTGACGCCGGCAGAAGGCGAGCTTCGGATCGACGTGCGAAGTGGCTGAAACTCTTGCGATTTCGCTCAAAAGCAAACGGCCCGCCAGAGGGGCGGGCCGATCGCAAGTCGAGATGGTTGCGGGGGCGCGATTTGAGCGCACCCATACCTACCTCGCGCCCCTCGTGATCCCGCTTCGTTCCTCGAATCGGCGCAAGCGCAGTTGCTCAGCCTGACCCAGCGGTAGAATTGCGATAGACTCGCAACCCGGCCCTTGGCATTGTTCCGCTAGGTCAGGGGTTATTCATGAACAAGAAGATGAGGCTGGCGCTCGCAATGGGCGCCACGGTGTCGCTTGCCGCCTGCGCGACGATTACACGGGGCACCACGAGCCAGGTGCAGATCCAGTCTGAGCCGAGCGGAGCGGATGTCCGCACCTCCACCGGCTTCACCTGCACCACCCCGTGCACCATGACAGTGAACAGGAAGGACGAGTTCTCCGTCACCTTCACCAAGGCGGGCTTCGAGCCGGAGGAGGTCGAGGTGAAGACGCGAATCGCCGGTGAGGGCGCCGCGGCGGGGATTGTCGGCAACGCGATCGTGGGCGGGGTAATCGGCCTCGCCGCCGATGCGGCGTCCGGGGCGACCCTGGAGCACACCCCGAACCCGCTGCGGATCATCCTCTATCCAAAGGGGAAGAAGCCCGCCGACGCCGCACCGAACATTGTCTGGCCGCAGGGGCACGCGCCAATGGCAAAGCCGGGCGAGCCCACGGCCCAGCCGGCGAGCTGACCTGCCGACGGTTTCACTGCCCCACGGCATCCTTCACGCACTTGGTGGTGAAGCTGGTCTGCGCGGCGCCGTGCAGCTTCTTGTCGGCCGCCTGAGTGGTGCAGGCCGCAGTCGCGTCTTTCTGGCATTTGGTGAGGAAGCTCGTGCGCGCCGCGCCGGCGAGCTTCTTCGCGTCGGCGTTTGCGACGCAGGTATCCGCCGAGGCGGCGGCAGCCGAAAGCGACAGCAGGGCGAGCGCGATTACGAGCGTCTTCATGATTCCCTCCCACGGACGAAGCCGGAGGCGGGAGGTTATCACCCGGGGCGACGACGTTCGACCATGCCGAAACGTCACCGATGCCCTTTACGCCAGTCCCAAGGGGCGACGAACTCGGTAGCCCACATGCCCGCGCCGGCGGTGCGCGCCTCGTCCTCCTGAGGGAGGTATTCCCGGCTGTACCCAACGAAGGCGAGCGCCCAGCCGGCGCGAACCATAGAGGCGCCGACATCCTGCCCCTCCACCGCGCAATGGGCGAGCATCCGGCCGTAGCGGTCCTTTCCAGCCTCCGTGCAAGTGACGGTGTGCTCCGCCAGAAGGTCGGCGAGGAAGAAGGCCGCCTTCTGGCCGCAGCGGACCACCTGGCCCGTCTCCTTGGACATGCACGTCTGCCGGCTCTCTGGCGCGTCAATGCCCTCCAGCCGGATCCGGGCGCCATGGATCTCAATCGTGTCCCCGTCGATCACAGAGGCCCGGCCGGCAAGAGACTCGGCATTGGCAGCCGCCATTGCGGCAAGGCTCAGAATGGCCGCCGATGTCGCCGCACGACTCATTCCCGCCCTGCCCTGCTCTGCTCCGGCTTCGTCCAGTCCTTATCCAGGAAGATAGCAGCCTCCAGGATCGCTGCGAGGAACGCGGACAGCGCCCGATACTCGGGAGAGCTGATAGGCGCGATGGCCATCAGCTGAACAACGCTACGCCGGGCCGCTGCGACGGTCTGGATGAACTCCTCCGTCTGGGTCGTTGACCAATGACGCTTTGTGCGGCGAGTCATGATCCGGACGCCGCCCCACCGCGCCGGAAGCCGGCCGACACCAACACCATGAGCCGGGACATCTCATGCTCGAGATAGGCCTGTCCGACCAGCAGGGCGCGGATGGTTGCCCGAGGATCCCCGTCGCAGGCCGCTAAGGCCTCGTCTATCTCGGCATCGCTGACGTCAAAAGGGGCTCGCTCGGCGGGCTGGGGCTCGCTCGACATGGTCATCTCCGGCACTGATCTGCGCCTATGGATTCCATGAGAACGAAAAGAGAACAAGCCACGAGATATAGGGGCTGGCGCATGGCCGGCGCTGTGCCGTAGCTTCGGCCCATGTGCAACCTCTACAGCCACACCTCGAACGTCCAAGCGATCATCGACCTGACGCGCGCCACGCGGAGCCTCGTCGGCAATCTGGCTCCGCAGCCGGGGATTTTCCCGGACTATGAGGCGCCCATCGTTAAGACGGGTGCCGACGGCGCACGCGAGATAGCCATGGCGCGTTGGGGCATGCCGTCTTCGCAACTGGCGCTGATCGAGGCGGCAAAGAAGCGCGCGGCGAAGCTGGAGGCCAAGGGGCAGGCCGTCGATTTCAAGGAGCTGCTGCGCCTAGAGCCGGACAGCGGCACCACGAACATACGCAACACTTCGAGCAGGCACTGGCAGCGCTGGCTGGCGCCCGAGAACCGTTGCCTCGTGCCGTTCACCAGCTTCAGCGAATTCAACAAGGCCGCCGGGGGGGACGTGTGGTTCGCCTTCTCGGAGGAAAGGCCCCTCGCCTTCTTCGCCGGGATCTGGACGGCCGGATGGACCTGCGTCCGCAAGATGAAGACCGGCGTGGAGACCGTAGACCTGTTCGGCTTCCTTACCACCGAGCCAAGCGAACCCGTCGCCAGCATCCATCCGAAGGCGATGCCCGTCATCCTGACGGAGCCGACAGAGATCGACGCCTGGATGCACGCACCGTGGGAAGACGCGAAGGCGCTCCAACGACCGTTGCCGGCCGGTGCGCTGCAGATCCTGGCGCGAGGAATTAAAAAGGATGGCGCTTAGCCGATATCGGTGCGGCTCGCACGCTGTTCAGCCTCGACATGCGCCCCGGAGAGAGCCGAGGGTGCATCCGCCTAAACGCAGAACATCCTGCTCAAGGTAAGCTTGCCCGACCAGGAGAGCGCGGATCGTCGCCCGGGGATCCCCATCGCAGGCCTCCAAGGCCTCGTTTATCTCCGCACCGCTGACGTCAAAAGGGGTTCGCTCGGCGGGCTGCGGCTCGCTGGACATGGTCGTCTCCGGCGCTGATCTGCTGTTATGGATCCTATGAGAACAAAAGGAGAACCGGCCACGAGATATAGGGGGTCAGGGCAAGCTGATAGGGTCCAAACTCCTGGCGTGGCACCAGGCACTAGGCCATGGGCCAGGCAATGTCGTAGGATCAGCTCGCGGCCACGCCTGGGGGAGGTAGATTTGCGAGCATTTCTTTCTCATTCGTCCTTAGACAAGGGCTTCGTGGAGGCTGTCGCTGAAACCATGCGGGCGGGCACGTATGAGTTAGATTCGATCACATTCGATGCGGGGCTTGTGAACTCCGCAGCAATTCAGGCGGCATTGAAGCGGTGCGATCTATTTTGCCTTTTTCTGTCACGCTCATCCGTACGATCCTCCTATGTTGACTTCGAGGTATTGCTTGGAACCGAATTTCTCGCGCGCGGCTCCATTTCTCGCTTTATAGCAATTTGCCTCGATGATGAGGCTTTCACTCTGGCGAGCGATAATATTAAATTCTACAATATAGTTCGCAAATCTCTCACGCCAGAAGCATCCGCCCGCCTTATAATGGGGCAACTAGTTTCCGCGTCCAATAAGCTTGAACATTTCACACACCCTTTTGTTGGACGGACCGACGAACTTAAGAATCTCGAAGCACAGGCCTCCGACTACCAACGACCTCCACTAAAATGCCTTTATATATCTGGCAATTCTGGAACTGGCCGGCGGTCTCTCGCAGCTAAATTTTACGAAAATCATTTTACACATGTGGGACGCATATTTCCTGAAG
The DNA here is from genome assembly GCF_017875275.1 of Xanthobacter flavus. NCBI lineage: Bacteria > Pseudomonadati > Pseudomonadota > Alphaproteobacteria > Hyphomicrobiales > Xanthobacteraceae > Xanthobacter > Xanthobacter flavus. Next base: position 111,538 of record NZ_JAGGML010000001.1, read on the forward strand.
TCCATATATCTAAATATGATGGCGCATATGAACTATATTTCAACATTCTAAGGGAGCTCAGACCTACAATTTCAGTCAGCGATCTGAGAACAAGAATGACGAGCATTTCAATTTCGAGCGCCGATCAAATAATGACCATTGCCGCTCATCTATTAAATTCTCTACTACCGAGCAATGAAGCGGCATTTTTGATTGATGAAGGCGGCGTCCTTACACAGGCGGGCGCACTGACACCTGAAATGACGATGCTAATCAAGCACCTCGAAGCTCGCCCACATCCACCAGCCACATTCATTTCCCCGCGAATGGTGCCCAAGCGCTATCGTACACAATTCCCGGACGTCGCCTTTCTACCCATCACGGCTATGGAATGGAGCGACGCGTTTAGATTAACATCAACCCTTCTTAAACGGAAATCCGTCGAAATTGACGAAAATTCACTAAACCAAATTATTTCCCTTACAGACGGGCACCCATTCAATATCTATCGAATAGTTGAAGATATTCATGAAGTTGGCGTCAAAGCGTTTTTGGCAAACCCCTCAAATTATATCGAATGGAAACATCTCCAGACATCCGAGTATATTGAAAAAATTGATCTTTCTGATGTCGATTGCTTCGTTTTAACAATTTTGAAGAACATTCCGGTATTAGATTTTGATACCATTTCGGCGGCTCTGAAAACTGCTCCGGATGTTTTGTCGGACTGCCTGCAGAAGCTGACGCTTCTACATGTCGTAGATAGCGAAGGCGATCGCTTTCGCCTATCTCCCGCCTTAAGGACAGCGATTGAACGAGACGCGCGCATCAAGATGCCGCCCGACCTGCAAGTGCAAGCCACCTCAGTTGTGGCTCACTCGCTGAGCCTTCGGATAGAAGACGGAACCGCGCCAGTTTCGCTCGTCGATTCGGCTGTCCTCGCCAGCGTGGAAAGCGGAGAGGCTTTAACCGAATTGGCTGCCGCATTCTTGCTGCCCTCTCACTACGTCTGGCTAGCGAAACTCCGCTACGATCAGCGCGATTGGCTAGAGAGTATCCGATTCGGCCTGGAAGCTCTCAAGGGCGAAGCACGCCTCTCAACAAATGGACTGATCTCCGCTTGCCGTTCTGTTTGTCTTGCTGCGGCGCGAACGGGAAACGACCCTGTATTCACTCGCGCGATCGCCAAACTGCAGGCACGATCCAAGGATCACTGGATACGCAGCAATGTAAAATATCTTCAGGGATTTCAGCTTCGCATGAGGGGGCTGATTCCAGCCGCCCACGATTTATTTCAAGAGGCGTATGATTTATATGAGGGAAATATATCAGCAATACGAGAGCTGGCAGCGATAGCTCTTTATAGAGGAGATCTAGAACAGGCTGAGACGTTAGCTCGCAAAGCATACGGATTTTCGCAAAACAACGTCTATATGATAGACATGTTGCTAACAATTCTCATAAGGAAGTCAAATTCAAAGACTATGTCCAACGAGATGTCCGACCTTTTTTCAAAGCTCGAGCGAGTCGGTGAAGAAAACGGCCGTTCATTTTACACGACGCGACGGGCCGAATTTGAGCATTTGAGAGGCGACAACAATGCCGCAGCATCACTGATTTCGATCGCCGCATCGAAAACTCCTACGATATTTGAAGTTAGGCGACTGCAGGCGGAGATTTTTTTGAAGGCTGGAAATAAAAATAAAGCATACGAAGCCCTTCAAGCCATGGACAAGATGGTTCACGGGAACAGTATATCTGAAGGCCGATCAAATTACAGATTTTTTCTGGAGACAAAGGCACACTACCTTACTGATATCGGACAGTTTTCTGAAGCGAAGGATTTGTTCGAGGATACGTCATATTTTTCAAAGGCTGAACGAGATAGGGAAATTAAAAATATTGAAGTAGCGCAGTCGTTTTACGACATGAGACGGAGACCATAATTATTATACACCGCCGCGCTAATTCTCAAAGCCCCCTCTGGTTACACAATTATGTCGGACGTTGAGCGTGCCAATTAAATGTGATGGCCGGCTATCTCACTGGCCACCCGACAATCGTGCCGAGCTTCACGAGGAAGCCGCCGGCCGCGCCGATCACCATTGCGATCCCGACCAAAAACCAGCGCGCGCCACGCGCCTGCTGAAGGAGGGCGTGCATGGAATCAACCTTGGTGGACATGTTCGCCAAGGTTTTTTCCATGTGCTCCATCTGGGTCTCCAGGCGGATCACCCGGTCGCGCGTGTCGGTTTCGACGTCGCTCATGGACTACCCCTTCGCGAACTGAGCGCGCACCGCCTCGTACCAGTCGCGGCACGCGGCGAGATGGCCATTGGCCTGAAGGAAGGCCGCTCCCACCTTGGCGAGGGCCACCCGTGCGTCTGTCCCGCGCGGGATGGCCGGCGGATCGACGGGCTTGCAGGCGGGCGGAAGCGGGGGGAGGGACCGCTTAAGGCCGGCCACCCCATCCTGGCAGCCGGTCAAGGACATCATCAGCAGAGCAGCCGGGACGGCCGGCAAGAGATTCCAGCGCATCGGTCGCCTCCTTGAGCTTGCGCGCCTGTTCGTCGAGCTGGGATTGAAGGGTGGAGGCGTGGGCGCCGGCGGCGGTGGCCGCAGCGGCGTCGGCCTTCGAGACCGCCGCTTGGCCGCTCTCCCGCAGCCACGCCTCCCGAGCGTCGCCGCCATAGTCCATCGCCACCCAGCCGGCGGCGGCGATGGCATAGACGAGGGCGATCTTCTCCCCGAGGTAGCGCCGGGCCGCGAGATAGGCGGCCACGGCGCCGATGGCATAGAGCCACCAAGGGATGATGGAGAGAAGCCACTGCATCAGGCCGCTGCCTCTGCCGCCCGCGCAGCTTCTCCGCCGAGCCACGTCGGCCACCACCGGGGGAGCTTCCCTGCCGCCTTGGCGCGGGAATAGGCGGCATAGGCGAGGCCTCCGAGAATCACGAGGCCGGCAATGAGCCCGAGCACGGTCCCGGCCTGGATGCGGTCAATGCCGCCCTGCGCCTGGTCGATCACCTCCAGCGCCTTGTCGGCGGTGAAGCCGCCGGCGGGCACGGACGCCGCGGCGGTGCCCTGGATGACGCCGGACTGGGAAAGCGGCTGCTCCTCTACCGGAGCGTCCGGCACGACGGTGCCGGTGGGGACGCCCGCGCCGGCGGCGATGGGCTCCACGACCCGGGCCACGGCCTTGCGGGTGAACAGGGCGCCTTCCGCCTCGCGACGCCGTTCCAGCCCGCGCAGGGTCTGCCCCTTGGACTTGACCCACTGCATGAGGCCAGGGCGCACCGCGCCATAGTCGCCGCGGTTGAGGGCCTTGACGAAGCTGGCGCGGCCGATCGCGCCGGTATTGAAGTCGAAGGACACGAGCGCCGCGAACTGGTTGTCCGTCAGCGGCACCTTCACCGTCCGGGCCACGCGGTCCTCGCACTCGTCGAGGTCCGCGTCGAGGATCGCGCACGCCTCCGGCTCGGTGATGCGCAGGCCCTTCCTGATCTTGAGCGGGTGCTGGGCATCGTCCGTGTGGCCGTAGCCGATGGTCAGCGTGCCCTTGGGCTTGCTACCGTCCCATTCGCGGTAGCCATAAGGGACGCCCTTCACCGGGCGCAGGTCGTCGTAGACGAAGGGGACGAAGCTCTCGTAGGACTTCACGAGCGCCAGCCCCGCCGCGTTGATGTCGCGTCGTGCCATGGTTCACCTATGATGTGCTGGAAATGAAAAAGCCGCCCGGAGGCGGCCGTGTTAGAATGGGAGCGTTCGCCTCAAGCCCTGACACTTGGGCGGACGGGAGCCGGGTGACCTACCCCCATAGGTCACCCGGCTCACTTTCGCAGTGCACCAATTTTCCGCTAAGGACGAGCAGCCGCCTTCACGCGCCACGTGGAGCCGGTCAGAGCCGGGCGGCAAGGCCCCTAAACCATGGCCTCCCGGCTCGTCCTGCCCATGGTCGTAAGCCGAGCTTCAGGAATTCGCGATGATCGCTGTCACCATCGCATTCGCAGCCCTTGTGGTGCTGGTGCTCAGGCTCCCGGCTTAAACACGAGCTCTGGGTAAAAGCGGCCCTACCTCCTGCGCGTGCAACCGGCTCACCGCTACCTCAATTGGAGGATGCACGCCCTGCCGCCCTGCGGCACCATGCTCGCATTCATTGAGCTGGTGTCAGGGGGGCAACCATGCGCGTTGACTGGATTGTTATCTGCACTGCAGCATTTGTCTTCGGCGCGCTCTGGCTGGTTCTGCAATAAGCATCGCCAACCGCCAAAATTGGAGGGCTCGAATGCCGGGGCTGCTCGAGCTCGTCGTGGTCGCGCTCGTGATAGCTGCCATTATGGCCGCATGGTTGAGCCGCCGCTGACGGTGCGATACTGCCAATTTGAGGCTACGCCTGCCTTGGCTTCGTGCCTCGTTTCCAAGTCTCACATGAGCTGGCCATGGCGGTCAGGAAGAGAAGCGAGCGATCAGAACAGCGCCTTGTCATAGGCCGCCGCCCGTCGCCCGTTGCCGGCGGCGTTGGGGTGCACCGTGTCTGCCATGAAGCCCGCCGCCACCGCCGCCGCATAGGCGCCGAGAGTGTCCCGGTCATCCAGGTAGCCGCACCCGCGGGCGATAGCGACGCCCTTCAAGACGCGGTCATACCTTGCAAGGAAGGTGCTGCCCGCGTCGGAGCTATCGTTCGGACGCACCAGCATGACCTGGGTGCCCCCGCTCTGCCAGCGGCCCACGAGCTTGTCGATCAGGTGGCCGTAGCCCCCGTCATCGAGCGTCACCCGGTCGTTCATCCCGCCGTTGAGTAGGTAGACGTCAGGCCGCAGCATCTCCATCCACTTGCGGCCCCAGGCATCATCGAGGCTGGCGTGCTGCGAGAGATAAGTCCCGGAGATGCCGCAGTTGGAGAGCGTCGCCCCGCCGCTATCCCTCAGGAAGTCGGCACCGAACAGCACGACATTTCCCGTGATCGAGAAGACCGCGATCCCAGTCGCGGCCACGCCGTCTTGATAGATGTCCACGGCGCATAGCTCTCCGGTCGGATAGCGCGCGCCATCCACGCTTGCACCAGTTGCGCCGTCGCCGGCGGAGACCACACCAAACGAGCCGCCGGCACCGAGCTCGAAGTAGATGCGGCATCGGTCCCAGGCAACGCCGGGGTCCAAGCCTGCATATCCACCGGCGACGCCGACATAGGAGGTTCCCAACCCACACAGGGAATGGGATCGCGGCCCACTGTCCCAGGCGGGGTTCCCGACAAGGAAGGGGGTCACGGTGCCGCTGGTGGCCCCATTGTAGAAGCCGGGCTGGAGCGCGTCGAACCACACGAGGCCCGGCCCGCCATCGCCGAGGCGCCGCTTGAGCCGGCTTGTGAGCGACGGGATATAGGACGACACAGGATTCCCGCCGCCGGCCGTGAGGCTATCGATGCCGGCCAGCACGCGCACATGGCGCTGGGGAGCGACCTTCGCGCGACCGAGGGGGTTGAGCCGGCGGAGGGAGCGCAGCGCGCTGCCGGCGAGCTGCTGCGCAGTGGTGTCCATGCTCATCAGGAGATCCGATAGCTGACTGGGCCGGAAGTGAAGTCGGAGCACTCGAGGTAATAGTCCACGCCCGGCTCGCCCTCCTCCGCCCGCTCGGAGGCCGGTGCCGTCCAGACGTAGATGGTTTCGCCGCCGGCGGTCAGCTCGTGCTTGGTCACGCCGCCGTCGAAGGAGCGCTTGAGGGTCAGCGTCGCCACGAAGTCCCCGGAGATGGTGACGTTGAACACCTGGCCGGCATTCGGCCGGAAGGGGCCGCTCAATCCGTCGGCAATGAAGGTGCCCTCGACGGGAGCCGGGCGCCCGTCGTCGGCAGCCCCCGGCAGGCCGACGATGGCGACCTTCTGGATTTCGTATCGAACTGGGGAGGTCATGGTGCACCTCAGGAGGTGGGCGGGGTGATGCGGATGAAGACGAGGGCGACGCGCACCACGCCGCCCGTGAAGTTGCCGCCGTTGGCCGTGAACCTCACGGCGCGGCCGACATTGAAGACACCGGTCCCGACCGAGCCGATGTTCGTCGAGCCGGCTCCCGTGGGCAGCGCGGCGGCGAAGGTGTCGCCATCGTCGGCCGTGCCGACGTCAAAGGACCCGGCGCCGGTGACCGCCGCTGTCACGCGCGTCGAGACGGCGAGGAGAATGGCTCCGGCTGGGATTGTGATGGTGGAGTCGGAGGTCGCACCGGCCAAGGCCACTGCCTCTTCCTGCACCAGGATGTCCGCCCGCGCGCCAGCCGCTGCAAGAGCAAGAGCGTCCAAGCCCGCAGCTCGGCGCTTGGCCATGTCAGTGACAAAGGTAGGGACGGGAGACCGCGCCGGGCCAGGCGCCGCGGGATCGTGGAGCGCGATCTGATCCGTGGCGAAGCTGATGTTCGCCTTCGCCGTCACCTCGGACAGGTCGAGGGCGAGACCGACGTCATCGGCCAGGGCGCCGCCGCCGGAAAGCCCGGTGCCGGCGGTAATCACGCGAGACGAGGGAACGCTGCCAGCCGCGGCAATCGCTCCGGCGAGCGCCTTCTTCTGCTTCCCGGAATCGCTGGCATCAACCACCGCCACATAGTCGGCCACCGGGTCCACCTCTGCGAGCACATCAAGGCCGGCAATATCGAGCCTGAGGATACGGTTCTCGGTCAGGTCGCCGCCGCCGGAGAGCCCCTCCCCCGCCTCCACCTTCCGCGCCGGGGACACCGCCGCGCCGGCAGTCGAGGCCTGGGCGAAGGTAATGGAGCCGGTGCCCACCGGCACGGGGTTGAGGGAGGAGACCCACCACTCGGTGTTCGCGCCTGCGAAGCCGTCGGTCACGAACACGCGCGTGCCCCGGGTCACCTCCTTTTTGCTATCGAAGTCCGACGCCCGTTCCCAGTTCCCGGCCCGTGCGATCCAGATGCCGTTCTCGTGCTTCGCGGTCTGGTCCTTCACCAGCACCCGGTCACCATCGATCAGCGTGATGGCGTCGAGTACGTCGAGCCCATTGAGCGCAATGTTGACGCCGGGGGTGGCCACGCGGCACGGCCCCTTGATCGCCGCGGCCGTGATGAAGCCGGCGGCAAGGTCGGTCATTCCCATGGTGGTGATCCCTTACTGCGCGCCAACCTTGAGGGTGCGCTTGCGCGGCTTCATGCCGAGCGCATCGCCTAGCCCATCTTCGAGGTTGTCGATTGCTCGTCTGAGGAACCAGAAGTTCTGGCCCGGCAGGAAGGAGCGGCGGAGCGCCGCGAGGTCTGCGCGGTGAGCGTAAGGCGCCTGTCCTCGAGGACGGGCCATGTCGCCAATGAAGCGACCTCCCGAAAAGACAGCGTCCTGCACCTTGCCGGCGACGGGGCCAAGAAGTGTCCCCATCTCGTTGACGTTGGAGTAGCGCGATGTGTATTCGCCGGTGAGAGCAGACAGCCCTACCCGACCGGACGTGGCTTTTTCCGCTATCGTGTTGGCTTGATCCAGCCACCCCAGAAGCCCCGACGTGCTCAGGCCCTCCACCACCAGCTTCACCGGATCGGTCGGAATCTCCCGCCCCTGCACCGCCTGCCGCGCGGCATAGCTCATTGCGCCCAGCCCAATCATGGCGGCGAAACCCATGATGGCGCGGGCATCGCGCTGTTGGATGCCAGCCAGAGTCACCGTCTGCGCCGTGGCGGTCATGAAGCTTTGGAACTGGAAAACCAGCCGGCCCACCTCATTGCCCTGCGACCAGAACGGCCGCTCCATGCCTGGCCGGACGATGGAGCGCTCCACCCCGCGGCCCACCGCGATGCTCATGGCCTCGGCGGCGCCCTGGTCCTGCCAGGCGCTGGTGTTCGTGAGCCAGAGTCCATCGAACCGCTCGCCGCCATTGTCGGCGCTGAATTCCTTCCAGATGCGAGCCGCCATGGGCTCGGAAATGCCGAGGTCGGCGAGCATCTCCCGCTGGCGCCCCGACAGCCGGCCATCCGTCGCCGCCTGTGCCGCCTTGAGCGTCTTGCTCATCACCGTGTAGCCGACGACGCGCTCCCCCATGTCGGTCCACTGCGGCAGCATGGTAAGAGCCATGAACTTGTTGACGCTCGCGCCCACCGCGCGCTCCAGCGGCGAGCCCCGGCCGTAATCGTCGAGAACATCCGAGAATGCCGCCATGCGGGCGTTCAGCTCCAGGTCGAGCCCCACGCCCATCAGCTTCAGCTCCTCCTTGGCACGCCCCCCAACCTCCCGGCCGATGGAGGTGACGAAGGGCGCCCAGCCATTGCCCAGCAGCTCGATCATTCCGTGGCGCACCAGCGGCGTGGCGAGGTCGGACATGGCCGAGATCACAACCGAGCCGAGAGAGGTGAGGATGTTGAAGCCGCGGGCGACGCGCGCCGCCTGATGGCCGACACCCTGCGGGTTGTCCGGCATCCCGAACAACCCGCGCTGCCTCTCCAGCAGCTTCATGAGCGTCTCGATGTCGTCGTCGGCCCGCTTCTTGATGCGCTCGTTCGCCGCCTCGATCTCCTTCGCCGTTGGCTCCCGGCCGGTCCTGGCCTGATAGTCCGAGGCGAACTGGTCCATCTGCCGCTGGGCTTCGTCCACGATCTCCCTGAACACCAGGGAGCCGTCGGCGCTGATGTGCTTCAGGCCTCCCATGTCCGTGACGGAGCCGAAGCGCTGGACGATGGCCATGTCCATCTCCATCTGCTCAATCATCACGCGGGCGACGTGCTCGATGTCCGTCTCCAGCCATTTCGCCTTGGTGTCGAACGGCATGGCGAAGGTGCGCCCCTGGAAGGTCCTCCCCAGTTCCTCCTTGCCCGAGCGAATGGCCGCGCCGGTTGGGGCCTGATCGTCATAGGGGAAGCGTCCCGCAGGCGTGCCCACCACCCGCTGCCAGGTTTCCTCCGCGCGGGCGCGCAGTTCGTCCGGGGTCAGGTCGGTCCGCGCCTTCAGGATGGCCTCCGCGGCATCATCCACGGCGCTATCAGCGGTCTTGAGCCGCGGCGCATCGGCGGGCGCGCCCTCGGTCGCGGCCTCCCTCTTTTCCAGCGCGCGCTTGGCCCCCTTCGAGCTGTTGCCGTTCCAGGCCCCCACCACCTCTTCCATCTTGGTCCGCAAGGCGGCGGCCTCCGCGTCATGGTTCGCCATGGCGGCTTCCAGCATCTGCCGGCGCACGGACAGGTCGATGGCGCGATCCGAGAGCGTCTCCATCCGGTCCTTGTTGGCGGTGAGCGCACGGAGCGCCTCCTCCGCTTTCGTCTCGGCACGTCCCATGCGCCGACGCACGCCGGCAAGCGCCACCATCGCGTCGCGCACCGCGGCCCGCGCCGAGGTGCGTTCCCCGAGAGCCCCTTCCAACGCCTGCCGCGCCTCCTCCGCGAGCGCGCCGCCGGTCATGCCTTCCGAGCGCAGGTCCTCCTCGCCGGAGAGTCGGCGCTCCAGGTCCTCCAGAGTCTGAGGCCGGCCCTCCTCGCCGCGCAGGAAGGTGGCGACGTCATCCAGCGTGCGCAGCGTGGTGCCGCGCTCGGCCGCCATCTGCTGGATCTCCTGAGCAACCCGTGATTGCCCGGCATATTCCGCATCGAGCTGGCGCGCCTCCCACCAGCCAGGCTCTTCGCCCCGCGCCGCGGCCGCGATCCAGTCTTCGACCTGCTGCGGCGTCGGACGCTCCGGGAGCAGCCCGCCGGCCTCCTCCGCTATGGCTTCGCCAAGCTCGTCCAGGGAGCGGCCCTGTTTTGTGACGACGCCGCGCGGCAGGTCATGCCCTTTCAGGATGCCTTCGGGGTCGGCGACACCTCCCCGCCGAGAGACCCACCGCAGGAAGGAGGGGGGCTCATAGCTCCGCTTGCGCCCGATCACGATCTCCGCAGCAAGGCGAACACCAGAGAGCACCGCATCCCGCTCGAACCGCGCCGCCCGCGCGATATCCGTCTGGGTCCGGGGCTTGGCGAGGCGGCTCATCTCCCGCGCCTGGGCGCGAAGGTCATCGATCTCCGCCCGTGCCTCGGGGCTGTTGAGGTCCGCTTTCACCGCGCCGACGAACTCGTCGAGCGAGGTGGCCTGCTCCGCCGCGCCCGCGGCCTGTCCCTCGAGCTGATCCGCGCGCCGGCCGGCCCGCCGGGCCTCCATGCCCCGCTCGCTGGTGCGCGCCGCCAGCTCCTGCTCCTGCCGGTCCACGGTGTCCATGCGGCTCTGGAGCTTGCGCGCGCGCACGTCCATCTCGTCCCGCTGCTGGGCAAGCTCCTGCATGCGGGACTGAAGGCGGGCCTTCACCTGCTGGTCGGCCGCGTAGAAGCCGGCGGTGTCCTGCACGAACGCCTGCTTCCGCTTTCCGACCAGGCGGGTGTTGAACAGGTGCGTGGCATAGGAGAGCGTGCCCACCGGGCTCGGCTTCTCGTTCCAGATGCCGATCTCCACCGCCTTGTCGGCCAGCGCGTCGGCGATCTTGCGGAACTCGCCGGCCGCTTTCGCGACCTCAGGGATGGCGTGCTTGTCGCCCATGTTGGCGGCGTGGAACACCTCGGACTTGAAGTCGGCAAAGTCGAGATGCTGCTGGTCAGGGAACATCTGCCGCACGTTGTCGCCGAACCGCTTGTGCCGGCCGAAACGATATTCGCTGTAGAGGTCCTCCAGCGTGCGGGTGAAGCCGGCAAATTTCGCCCGGGCGAGGCGCCTCACATCATCGAGGTTGCCGCGCAGGCCGATGGCCTCATCCGCGGCGGTGGGAATGCCCTCGGCGTTCTTAGCGTAGGAGAGGCGCCCGTCGCCGATCCATTCCGCGGCGCGCCGGGTGGCGGCGATGGGCGATGTCTGCACGAAGGCGATGGGCGAGCCGTACATGGGCGTCTTCCCCGCCACCTCCGCGGCGCCGAGGGAGGACTTCAGCCGGTTGCCCTCCTCCCACCGGTATGCGGCGCCGCCAGAGGCACCGAGCCCGCCGACGCTGTCCGGACGCTCTTCCGCGGCCAGCATCCGGTCCATGACGCCGCGAATCTCATCCGGGATCGGCTCGCCGAGGTCGCTCAAGCTCTTGTAGATGGCGGTGAGCCACGCCTTGAACTGGTCGAAGGCCCGCTGGAGCGCCGAGGACGGGGCCTTGCCGTCCCGCAGGTATTGCTCGAATCCCTCCGCCCACTTCTCATGCTCCGCCCGGCCGATCTTGGAGGCGTCGTCCACGCCCAGCCAGGAGAGCACCTGATCGAGGTCCTCCTTCATGGCGGGGCTCACCTCGGCGTCCCGGATCAGCTCGGAAAGCCAGAGGTGGGAGGACTCGTGCATGAAGGTGGACTGGTCCCGGCCCTTGAACATCTCGATCAGAGCGCGGTTGCTCTCCATCGTGATGGCACCGCGGGGCACGCCCTCGCCGGGCTGGAAGACCGAGAAGGCGTGGGGAGGCAGATTCTTGAAGGCGGCCACCACTTCGGATACATTACGAGGCGTTGCGCTGGCAGGCCGCGCTGACGGGTCGCTTTGCTGGGCTTTGCCCACAGACGCCGAAATAGCCTGCCGCCCTTCCTCCTTCGGACTCGGCGCAAGGTCGAAGCCCTCCATGTGATAGAGGCGGCTTCCATCCTTGGGAAATTTCTTGATCACCAGCCGGGCCGTGAAATCGCGTCCGTCCAGGATGATATGGACAACACCGTAGCTGTAGTCCGGAAGGCTTCCGTTGTAGATCACCGAGCTCTGGATGATATCCGGCAGGTTCTGGATGAGCCGTCTCTTGATATCGTTGGTGAAACCGGACAAGACCTTCTTCGTCACGTCGCGACTGATGCCGATGGCCTGACCCGTGGTCGCCGTATAGGTCCCCCGAACGGACATCAGGTCTTGCAAGGCCTCGTGTGGCGTGCGAGCCGGAAGATCGTTCAGATAGAGCGGCGGGACCGGCGTGTTGGGATCGATCTCGATGGGCAACTGTCGGGATCCCGTGTTCTTTTCCGACTGGAACATCCGCGCCATCGCCTCGGGCGTCCGGCCCTCCGGCGGCACGCTGGCGAGGGCATGCTCGAACGCCTGGATGCGCGTGCCCGTGGCGCCGGGATCGGCCGCCTCCTCCGCGCGCAGGCCTGCCAGCTCCTCCTCCATACGCCGGGGCGAATAGAAGGCCCCGTCCACCTTCCGGTGCCACTGGACCGCTTCAGGGTTCCGCTTCGCCCAGAAGGCATGACCGTCGGGCAGGAGGGTGCCGGAGGGCACCATGGCCGTGCCCATCTCCTTCTCCACCACGTCATAGAGCTTGCTCGCGTAGCCCTTGCCGCGCTCGCGGGACGGCACGTTCGTCCAATCGACCTCCCAGCGGCCATCATCCCGGCGCACCAGCTCCACACGGCCAAGAATGCCCTCGATACCCTCCGGCAGGCGCTGCCCCTCCGAGGGCTTCGGAAACAGGTCGAAGGCCACCACGTCGTGCCCACCGGCGCCCCGGCGCACCGAGCCGCGCACCACCATGTCGTCTCCGACCGGGATTTCCTTCCATCGCGCCGCCTGGGCCAGCACATCGTCGCCCAGCGCCTCGGGGGCCTCGCCCGCCCGTACATCGATCCCCTCCTTCCGATAGAGGTCGAAAGCGCTCTCGCCGAGGCCGCGCCGCTCCGCGCGTGCCGCATAGTGTGCCTCCAAGATGGCTGCATTCGCTGCGGCTTCCTCCTCCGCCAGTCCGGCTTCCACAAGCTGGCGTCGCACATCGTCGAAGACCGGGCGCGGACCCACCTCGATGTTCTGGGCCAGGCGGTCAAATTCCGCCTTGGAGAGCTGGGAGGCGGACCGGCCGAGCACTTCGCCAAGGATGGTCGAACCGACACTGAAGAGGCCCCCGACGCCACCACCGAACGCCGCGCCCACTGCCGTGCTGGAGAGATAATCCCCGGGCGTGCGGGCGACGTGGGTGCCCTGCATGATCGCTTCGTTTGCAAAGCCTCCCGCCGCACCCGCCAGGGCGCCAGCTCCGATGCTCTTCGCGAGCCCAGCTCCGAGCCTGCCGACCCGGTAGACCGCGCCGGCGGGGAGAAAGGTGGTGGGGTTTGCAAAGCCGAGCGGCAAGCCGAGACCGATTGCCCAGTAGGGATGCTGGGCCTTGATCATCTCGTTCTCTTTCTCGTCCTGAAAATTCTGCTTGAGCAGATTCATCTCCGGGGCGGACCCCACATAGGCCGCGCGTCCGCGGAAGGCTGGATCGAACTCGAACTCGTAGCCTTCCATGTCGGGATAGGGGTTGTAGCTCTCGTCCCGCTTCAGCCCCCAGGTCTCGTAGGTGGAGCGGATCGTGGACACGACTTCGTTGTCATATAGGAGGGCGCCGCCCACATCCCGAATTGTGCCGAGCACCCCGCGATCAGGAAGGTTGGGGCCCTGGCGTTCGCGCAACGGCTCCATCGGGCGGGGGATGGTGAACACGTCGGGCTCGCGGGGTGTGACTTCCACCCAGCTTTCCCAAGGTTCTGTCGCCTTCGCGGGCACAGCCGGGCTCGCCTCGCTGGTGGACACCGGCAAGGTGGTTTCATCGACCATCGGATGTCACTCCGGAATTGTCACACCGCCGACTGCGCCCTTTGGCGCGTCGGAATAGGGTTGGGCTTCCTGGGCGGCGCGGGTCCGGCGGAGCGGATAGCCCGTGTACGCTTGGGAGATCGTGTCCTTCACCCGCTCGTCTTCATTGGACTTCTGAAGCTGCGCCTGATCGTCCGCTTTCTTCGCGGCCTTGCCATCGAAGCGGACCCGCACCGGCAAATTGTCTGCCCCGCGCAATTCATCCCATTTGCCGGTTTCGTCCTTGAACCAGACGCCGTAGCGAGGCGGCCGCGCGTTCTCAGCGCCGGACTCCAGCGCCTTCACATCTGCGGCGGTTTCGGGCGTCGAAATCAGCTCCCAGTCCTGCGCCTTCACCCCCGCCTTCTTCATCACCCCCTCAACAGAGGTCTTCATCCAGTCGAAGGAGTTGTTCACCGGCTGGTAGTAGCGCTCCGGGGGATAGTTCATGACGCGGCCGCCCTTGCCCATCAGCGGAAGGCTGTTCCACCATGAGCGGTCCCCGCCGCCATGAATGTCGGTCTCTCCCCACTGCCGCTGGAGCCGCTCGATGGTCAGCTTCTTCGCGAGGTCGGCATCGCCATTCGCGGCGACATACATTTCACGATAGAGCTTGGTGTAATCGTATTGGAGCTTCTGGGATTGGGGCGGGCTGAGCGGAGGTGTGCCGGCATACCCATCCTTGTCCGCCTGGGTCAGTTCATCGCCGGCCCCCTCGGTTGTCTTCACGTTGGTGGCGAAGATGGCCGGCAAGTCCGCGACGGTGAGTCCGAGCCCGTTGTTCGTGTCCTTCAGGGTCTTGTCCGCCTCTTTCAAAAGGCGCTCCCGCCCGGCTGCGGCCGCAGGGTCCGAGTCCTTTTTGATGAGGTCGAAAAGCTCCTGCGCTGTTCGAACGTTCGAGCCCTCTGCGAAAATGGATGCCGCGGTCGCCATCTTCGTCCCGAATGTTCTGGTGAACACGTCGGGACTGCGCTTGTACAGCGCGCTGAGGGCGCCCATGCTGAAGGTGAACGCGCCCAAGTCGCGCGACCCGTAGAGCGCCGAAAGTGGCCCCTGCACGTCCTTTGGGATCATACCGGTGCGGTCCAAGATTGCCGCAGCCTGCGCGACAGCTTGGGTGTCCTGCTTTCCCAAGTTCTTGCCGACACTTAGCGCGCCCGAATACAGCTCGACGGCCTTCTTGTCGTCCTTGTCCAGCGGGTCGAACGCATAGGCCTTGTTCTGGCCGTCGATCTTGTCGATGGCGTCGGCAAGGATATTCGTCTCGCCCTGGCGATCCTCGATCAGCTTCTCCAGCTTCACATATTCGCCGGCGTCGGTGATGACCCCGTTCTGCCGGTCCTGGACAAGGTTCGCGATGCCGTAAGTGCCGTCGTGGATGCCGAACTCGATCTGGTTGACGTAGGAGTCGTGGCGCTCCTTGTCTGCTGCGCGAATGCGGACCTGTTCCTGTCGCAGGCGCGCCTCCGACTGCTGGTCCATCGCGCTGCTGTAGGTGGCGTATGTGCCCGTGCCCCCAGACCCTTCCACTTTCCGCTGCCAGACGTCCATAAACTGCGCCGAGGTGACGTTCTCCACGCTGCCGAATTGGGCCTTCATGTCGCTCGGGATGTTGCCCCAGATCGCCAGCTTCGCCCACTTCTCGCCCTTCTGGCGCCCTTCGGCCGTCGAGAGCATGGACTGCCATGCAGGCTGATTTGGGTTGCGCATATGCGCCGCGAGGCCGGCGGCGCCTTGCTGGTGCATCAGATAGAGCTGGGTGGCCGTCGGGGGGCGACCGAACTCCTTCTGGAAGTCAGCCGCCCGCTCCTTCAGGATCCGGATTCCAGCCTCCGCATTGGCGCGCGCATCGAAGATGTCCCCGCCCCCGCCATACTTCGCCATCTCCTCGTCGGAGAGCTGGAACAGCCCCTTGTAGGAGCCGGTGACGTTGCGGGGATCGCCCGAGCTTTCAATGTCGGCATATGCCTTGAGCAGATTGGGGTCGAGGCCGTGCTTGGCGGCGAGGTCATCCAGGATTGCGGACACCTGCGGCGCCCGTCGGCTGAGCCCTTCTGCACGGCGCGCCGTTCCACCGCCGCCCGGCATGGCCGGCGTGACCCCTGCCCGTGCCGCCTGCTGCCGATCCATCTCGGTGGCGAATGTGCTCGCCTTCGCGCGCAGCGCCTTGGCTTCGTCGATCCGCCCTTCTCGCTCCGCTTGGTCAGCAAGCCTATGGTAGCCGTCAATTCGGCCTTGGATGAGCTTCGGCTCCCACTGCTCGATGATCCGGCTCTTTGCCTCAGGGGGAAGCCCAGACTGAGCGATGAGCTGGCCTAGCCCCGCATTGGTGGGATCCCACGCTTCAGGGTTTTGCTGGAGCCCATTGACCGCAGAAGTACCAAAGCGGTTGATCTCGCCCGTGTAGTGGTTGGTGCGTAGCCCCTCCATGGTGGAGCGGCCCCGCGCCTCATACTGCGCACGGGCCTGGGCAACGTCCGCCTCTTTCCGAGCGCGAAGCTTCGGGTCCGTGATGCCCGCGAGGTAAGCGCCGAAGTTCTTGTCGAACACCTCGCCGAACATCTTGTCCACGCCGGATCCATCCGCGGGAGCGCTTTTCATGCGCTCGTCCAATTCGCGGTTTACCGCCCCCGTGGTGTTGTAGAAGCCGGTCGTGGCGTTGAAAGCGTTGAGTTGCTCCTGTTCCGCCTTCTGCTTGTCGGCGATGCCCTGGAGGTCAGAGCCAACCCCGGAAATCGCGCGCCCGAGCCCTGCGACTGCCGCACCCGGCGCGCCAGCATTGGAGATGTTCGCGCGCGTCGGGGTGACGCGCACATCGCGGTCCACGCCGAAGTCCCGGCGCGGGCTGAAATCTTCGATATCGGGAATTTTGACCATCAGCCGTATGCCTTCGCCCAAGAGCCAAGACCGCTGACGATGGAGCTACCGGCGCCGATCATCGCCGCCTGCTTCGCGTTCTTCGCTTCCATCTCGGCCGCCTGGGCCTCCGTCAGCCACATGCGCTTCTTCTCCTGCCCCTCGTAGAGCGAGGTCGCCTCTCGCAATGACCCCTCCTGCTGGGTCACACCGATTTGGTTCAAAGTGGATGGATCGGCCGTGCCACCGCCGGAGAGCCCGGCCACCGCCTTCTGCGAGGAGATGAAGCGGTTCGTCTTGATCCGCTCGCCCTCAGCCTTGCGCTGGGCCGCAGCCTGCTCCTGACTGGCGTTGATGAGGTCCTGCTTCTTCTGGTACTCGGCCGCGGCCGCCTGTGCATTGCCGGCCGCGATGGTGCCGACGGCGGAGACCGCCGATCCGAGTAGGCCGATCAAGGGGGCGAACATCGTCAGGGCTCCCAGGCGAAGAGGCGCATGCCGAAGCGGGTCCCCACCTCCCGGAAGCCGAGGCGAGCGAGAAAGGCGGGCGCGGTCGGGATGATCGGCGAGGCGACGGCGAGCACCCGCTCGTGGCCGGCGTCGCGCGCAGCCTCGAGCACCCGGCGGCACTCCCGCCAGAAGGCGAGCCGATGGTGGCGCGCCTCGCGCGTGACCTTGCACCAGGCGATGACCTCGCCGCTCTCGCAGTAATCGAGGCCGCCGGCGGCGACAAACCGCCCGTCCACGAAGCCGATCAGGCCCACGGTCCGCTCGCCGGCCGCGCGGCCACAGTGCCGCGGCAGGTCCTCAGGGACCAGGGGGCGAATTTCAGGATTCATTGGTGGTGATCCCGAAGATGGTGCCCAGCACCGCCGCGGAATAAGGCGCCGCGCATTCGAGGCAGATGCGGGAATCCGTGTCGAAGCCGCCGCCCCACATGCCCATGGGCGCGTCATAGACCGTGTAGACCGCATCCTCCGCCTGGATCTCATCCCCCTCGATGGTAGGCATGGGGTCCATGAGGCCGAAGTCCGGCCCGTAGCGCAGCGCCTTCCTGTGCGCATGGGCAAGGGCGAAGCCGAACGACTTCACCGCCTTCTTCTGCAACAGCGCGGTGCCCACCCGCCCGCCATAGGCGAGCTTTGGCGACTTGTACCGGGCGCGGTAGGGGAGCCCGACTTTCAGGTCCGCCGAGACCACCACCGCCGCGCCGTCCAGCACGAGGCGGCCGTTGCTGATGGTCCCATAGGGCTTGTATTCGCTGCCGTCGGCGAGCACCTCGTCCCCGCGCAGCGCCACCACCTGCTTGCCTTCCAGGTGGCGGAAGGCGTCCGCCGCGGATGGGCTGCGCACGAAGGAGTCGCCGCCGACGAGCCCTCCCCTGCCCTCCTTCTCCCGCGCCCACTTCTCCAGATAGCGGCGCGTGCCGTCGGCTGTGGTGCGCCGGACGATGTAATAGACCGCATCCTCGCCCTTGGCCGGCAGGACCGCCACGTCCTCGATGACGCCGTCCGTCTCCACCGTGGACCAGCAGTCCACCTCTTCGAGGAAGTCCGTCATGAACATGGCGACCGTGCCATCCGGGCGGATGGCATGCACCCGCGTGTCCGGCTGGCGCTGGATGGCGATGGCGTCCACGCCCTCCAGGATTTCGTCGTTCAAGAGGTTCAGATCGCGCGCCTGATAGTCCTGCACCTGCGGGCTGTAGCTGAACTCCATGAGCCGCGTCTCGGAGCGATGCGCATAGATCGCCCGCGCGTCGAGGCGGCAGGGCTGTATATCGGGCGAGGTGCCATGGGTGGTCGCCGGCCGCGGCGTGAAAGCTCCCCCGGTCAGCGGCTCGTCGAAGGAGGACGAGCGGATAGACGAGATGCTGCCCTCGGTCCCCACCACCAGGCGGGACATGGGCAGGATGAAGCGGATGTTGTCCACGGTGCCGGTGGTGGAGACCGAGCGCGAGATCGCCGCGCTATCGCCGCTGTCGTTCGCCTCGATGTCATGGGACACGTAATTGTCCGAGACCGAGCCGTACATCTGGTCGCCCTTGGCCCAGAACAGCCGGCTTTCCGTGATGCCCACGGCCGTCGGCCAGCCCCGGTAGTCCGACCATTCCCCCTCCTTCCAGAAGTCCGAAAAGGTGGAATTGAAGAAGGGCTTCAGCACCTCAATTTCGCACTCGGTAGAGGAGACCACCCGCGTGATACGGCACCGCCCCTTGCCGCCGCCCCAGGGGTATTGCTGGTTCACGGTGAGGGAGCCGGACCGGTAGGTGCCATCCCGAAAGCCGAACTTGTGGAAATTGATCGCGTTGTTGTCGGTGATGAAGTCGGTGGTCTTCTCGCTCTTGTTGATCGAGGCGTTGTTCTTCGTGAAGGTGTTCTTCGACATGTTCGCGGCGTAGGGATCACCCTTGATCTTGTAGCCGCCGTCCGGATCGTCCCGCGAAACCATGTGGTAGGCGGACCCGTCGTAAAACCCTTGATAATTCGTCACGATCCAGCGCTCGGAGAAGAGCTGGTCGTTCTGGATGAAGCAGGTCCCCGTCACCCGCATCGGGTCCGTGTAGGCGTTGGAGGCCCCGAGGGTGAAGGTCTGGTTGTAGTTCTGGTTGAACACCTCGAAGAGGGCGTTGAGGTGCCCGGCGCGGAAGAAGGGGCGATCGGCGAAGATGCGGCCGTTGCCCTCGGTCACATCGACCCGGAGCTTTACCTGCTTCACCGTGACGTCTGCCGAGAACGGCCCGTCCTCCGGCCGGTAGATCACATGGGAGAAGGAGACCGGCGAGCGGCGCTCGAGGATGCTCGGTGCGCGCTTCTCCCGGGCCATGAACATCTGGTCACCCGACTGGTACCAGCGCAGCCGCTTCAGGTTGGCGAAGTCGCCCGAATAATAGTCCGCGTTGTAGCCGCCGTCGGCATAGTAGGGCAGCAGCAGCGGCCCGGCCGGCTCGAAGGCGATGGACTTGACGATGATCTCCCGCTGGAGCCGGCTCTCGAACTCAAACGTGTAGTCCCCGAGGTCCGGCGGGAGCACGATCGAGTGGTAGCCGGTGTCCAGCTCGGTATCGAAGACGGCGGGCCCGGACGGCGTGTTCACCCGGAAGATGACCGGCCCCCGGGTCACGTTGATGCGCACGCCCACCGCGGCGCGCCCGGCGCTGATGGGAATGGTCTGCCACACCCGGACCGATCCGCCGCGGGGGATCACGTTCAGGACGAGGCCGCGGCCATCGGCCACCGCCGTGGGATAGATCGGCGTGATGGTGCTCGCCGAGGAACCGCCGCCCGTCTGCGCCGCACCAAGGCCGTTCAGCAAGTTGTTCAGCCAGTCGGAGAGGTCGCCGATATCGAAGGACGGCTTGTCGTCGTCCTCCGGCGCCGGCGCGTCTGCGGGGGTTCCCGACACCCACGAGGACCAGCCGGTGAGGCCGTTGAGCCAGTTGCCGTTGACGAAGGCGGCGCCGGCATCACTCCGCTGAATGGGCTCCAGGCGCTCGATGAGCTCTCCCGGGTGCTCGCCCACCGTGACCTCGTCCCGCTGCCGCCAGAAGCGCAGGCCCAGCCGGCAGAACTCCACCAGCGCCATATCCTCCATGCTGAAGACAAAGGGCACCATCCGGGAGCGCGCGCCATGCTCGGCGATGGGCTCCAGGAACTCCAGCGGCGGGCGCATGAGCATGGGCCCATAGGTCTTCGGCACGAAGTTGCGCTGGAGCTCGGCGGCGAGGCGCATCTGGGCGAGATCGACGCGGGCGAGCGCCGTCTTCGCCACCTCGCCCCTGTTGAAGGTGACGACTTCGGGACGCAGCGTTGCCATCAGGGCCTCGCAGAGCCGTAGGCGTTGGGCCAGCGGCCACGCCGGCTGTTCACCCAGGAGGACGTCGGGAGCGGCTGTGAGCCGAGGTTGCCGGCATCGAGCGCCAGGGCCTCCACCAGGGCCTTGTCGGCCGCCTTCTCCAGCGTGACCGCCGCCTCTTTGCTGCCGATGGCCTTGGGCGCGATCTTGGCGGCGAGCATCAGGCTCATGGCGTGCGCGAAGTGGGCGGACCACTGCCCGACGTCCCCGCCGAACTGGTCGTGGCAGGACACATAGCGCACGTAGAGCGGGCTGATGTTGGCGTACCAGTGCCCGCCCTGATCGAGGAAGGGCACGAGGCCGGCCCGCATCTGCTCACTGGCGGCGATCACGTGCGTGCGCTTCCAGTCGCAGGGCTTGGAGAAGGCGTGGTCATAGCCGAAAGCGGGGGTGAACCCCTCATCCGGGTCGATCATCACGGCGCGCAGGGCGAAGGACCACGAGCCGGCCTCCAGGCACCGGTCCCGCACGTCGCACCAGTTCCGGTCGAGGAGGCGCTTCGCCTCCCCGCCCCCGGTGTCCTGCATGTCGGCGAGCGTGCGCTGGCCCAGCTCCGTCAAAGCGGAGTTGTAGATCGACAGGACCGAGGCCATGTCAGGCCACCACCGCCATGGCCTGCTCGGCCAGGAGACGCTCCACCTCTGCCACCGCGTCCTCGCGCGTCGCCAGCTCGCGGGCCACCACCTCCAGCGTTTCGGTACGGATGACGCACCACTTGGCCGTCGGACCCTGCCACTTGGCGAAGAAGGCCGGCCGCTGGGCGCGCTCCTCGGCGGAGGCCTCGCGTTGCTCCACCAGTCGCTCCATGGCGACGGGATCGACATAGGCGCGCAGCACGCGCAGCTTCGGGCCGGAGATATCCACGGCGAGCACCCGCAACTCCACGTCGAGCGACTGGTCCAGCGCGAAGATGTTCACGAGGTCGCCGGGCTTCAGGAGCGCCCGGATGTGGGTCCACCAGGACGGGTTCGACAGATCGTCGATATGGACGCCCGCCGGCACCTTGATGGTGTAGGAGACGCAGGCGAAGGGCGTCTCCTTCAGGTCGTTCACGAACGGCTTGTACATGCTGGGCTCCAAAGAAAAGCCCCGCCGAGCGGGCCCGGCGGGGCGTGTGTTTCAGCGATGGTCGGGCCGTCAGGTGATGGAGAGGCCCGCCGAGAGGGTGGCGCCAGCGCCCGACACCGCGGTCACGCGATGGAAGGTGATGGCGTTGGTGTCGGTCTTCGACACGATGACGATGTCCCCCACCTTCATGCCCATCTTCAGCGCATCCGCGATGTAGCCGGCGCCGGCCACGGTCGCGGTCGCGTCCGTGCTGGCGTAGCGCCACATCTTGAAGTCGCCGCCGAGGGGCTCGAAGGAGACGGTGACGAGGTTGTCCCGATTGTAGGCCATGGGCTCACTCCGCCACGTATTCGGAGCCGTCGTGCGCCACCAGCACGAGAGCGCTGTTCTGCAGCAGCTTCGCGCCGTGGAACACGGAGGCCCGGAAGAAGTAGAAGTCGTCTTCCTCGTTGTAGCCGGCGGCCGTGCTCATCCCGGCCGTGTCGATGGCATGGCCGAGGGCGTTCTTGTGGTACATGAAGCAGGTCTCGTTGGCCGTGCCCACGCCCGGAAGGCGGTTGTGCACGATCCACTTCAGGCCCGCGTACATGTAGCGGTTGCCCTCCTGCGGGGAGGCCCCGCCGGCGGTGAGCGGGGTGGCGCCCCGATAGAGGGACGACGCGAACTCCGGCACCTGGAGCATGTAGGCTTCATAGGCCGGAGAGATGACGAAGTGGATGTTGCCATCCAGATCGATCTTGTTGTTCAGCAGGATGGTGCGCGCCCGCAGGGTGTTGCTGAGGCTCGCCTTCTTGGCGGCGCCCGTGTCCTGCGTGCCCTGCTGGAGTTCGGCGATGATGACGTCGTCGATCTCGCGATTGATGACGCCCACCGACTCCACCTGCTGGAGCTGGCGCATGTCGGCCTGGGCGGTGAAGAAGTTGAAGCGGGTCTGCTCCACCTTGTCGTGGGCCTCGACCAGCGGAGCGGTGATCTGCTGGACGTTGTTCTTGCGGGCGGGAATGCGACCGTTCATGCCGCGCGTGGTCGCCGAGGCGCCGCCGGAGCCGCCCAGGGGGAACACCACCTGGTTGCCGGCGATCATGCCCTCGGTGATGCAGGTGTCGCGCAGCAGCGCATTGCGCTGTTCGAACACCTTCACCCACTCGCGGCGGTAAACGGTCATGGGAGCCGTATCGGCCATGACTGTTCTCCAGATCTGACGATGTAGGGGGTCAGCCGCTCGATGCGGGGTGGCCGGCTGTCGCCGCTGCCGCTCTTGTGCGGGTGTTCCGTCTCAGGCGGCCGGCAATGCCGGGGTGGCCCCGATCAGGAACGAAAAGCGAACTCTATGTAACGAATATTGATAATTCAGGCAAGACTCATCACGAACGACCATCACGCAACCTTCTGGCCGCGCGCCTCCATGTAGGAGAGGAGGCGGGAATACTCCTCCTGGATGGCGGGCGAGCGGTACTTCGACCAGTCCTTGGTGCGCAGGTCCTCGATTTCCTTGATGCGCTCGGCGGCGCTGGCCGGGGTGACGGAGCCGTCTCCGGCATATTCGCGGATGGAGGGGTTCGCGTTGACCCCGACGTTCACCAGGAAGCGCAAGACGTCAGGGTTGTTGCCGAGCTTCTTCCCGTCGGCGCCGCGCGCGCCCATGATGGCGCCGAAGAGCTCCTCGTTGCCTTCAAAGATGGCCTGCACCGTCTGGATGTTGCGGCCGAACTCGTGGCCCCAGTCCTTGCGCAGCAGCTCGGCGCCGTCGCTCTGGTCCTTATCATCCTGCACCAGGCGTGCCTCGGCGGCCTTCTGCTGGGCCGCGAGATACCAGTTCACCTGCCCCTTAACGAGATTTGGCGGGATGTGGTTGGCGTGGGCGAACGCCCGGTATTCCTCCAGCGTCGCCTTGGTCGCCTCGTCCGGGGTGAAGCCCACCGGAAACTGGATGTCATAGCCGTCCGGCTTCTCCGGGATCCCGTTGGCCTTGCGATAGTCGGCGATCTGCTCCGGGGTGGGGTTCTCCGGCAGCTTCTTGACCGTCTTCAGCTCGCCGGACGCGAGCTTGTCCACCAGCTCCTTGTGCGCCTTCACGAAGGCCTTGCCGTCGGAATAGCGGTCCAGGACCTTGGAGGTGGCATCGTCCCCGCCCGCCCAGTCCGAGCGCAGGGTGGCCCAGTCGGCGGCGGGCGCGCTCTTGCCGGCATCCTGCTGCCCCTGTGGCGCGCCGCCCTCGCCGATGGTCTTCCCGGCGGGCTTGGCGCCATCCTGCTGCTGGGCCGCGGCCTGCTGCTGCGCGGCGGCGGCCTGCGCATCGTTGCCCTGCTGCTGTGCAGGGGCCTGCTGCTGATCGCTCATTTCGGTTCCTTTGTGGCGGGCCTCGTCTCCAGCACGAGGCGGGTGTTGAGCATTCGGACGATCTGCTGGCCGGCGAAGGTCCGCCCCTGGGCGAAGGCCATGCCGAGGCCCGTTGGATCGTCAGGCCAGCGGAAGGATAGGTCATAGGTCCGGCAGGCCTTGTGGATGATCCAGTCGAGGGCAAGCTGCTGCTGCTCCGGGCTCGCCGCGCCAGCAGCCAGCGCCTGGACGGCGGCGTGCTCGGCGACGGAGAACGCGGCCGGAAGGTGCGGAGCATCGGCGCGCAGGGTGAAGGGCTTGGCCTTCGGAGCGACGACGCGCTCCCCAGCGGGATCAGGGGTCGGCTTCTTCATGCTGCGGCTCCGCCGAGGCCCTGAAGCAGGCTCGGAATGTTGATGCCGGCAGCGGCGGCGTCCTTCGCGGCACCGGCGACCGCGCCGGCGGCCTCACCGCCCTGCTGCACCTGTTGCATGGCCGCTTCGGCCTGCTGCTGCTTCGCCTGGGCTTCACGCTCCTGCTGCACCTGGTCCTCGGGCTTGATCCAGCCGGACGGCCAGCCGAGGCCGCGCAGGGATTCCCGGGTGGCTTTGTTGAGGTCCACGTTCTGCGGAACGGTCGGGTCGAACGCCGCGGCGCCCTGCATGAGCTGGAGGCCGGTGCCGAGCTGCTGGGCCTTCACCTCTTCTGCCGCCTGCCGCAGCGGGGACTTGTACGTGAAGGCCAGTTCCCGCCCGCGCAGGACCGCGGGGATTTCCTCGCGCGGCCCGAAGAGATCGGTCTGGAAGCCGATGGCGATGGACTTCTCCAGCACCCGCCCGTTGTACTCGGTCTCCAGCGGGCCGAAGAGCGGGGTCGCAGCGCGCGCGAACTCCTCCATCCGCTTCTGCACCTCGAAGGCCGTCATGTCCTTGAACTCGGGCAGCGTCAGCTTGTTGAGGTAGAAGAGGTCCTTCATCATCGCCATGTGGCGGTCGTAGAACTCCTTGGCCGGCTCGAACGCCTGGGTCTCGAACAACGCCTCCACCACCTTGCCGGTCCGGTCGTCATAGTCCGGGTCCACATAGGTGACGCCTCCGGCATAGACGTTGACCCCGCCCCTCAGCTTCTCCCCGCGAGCGATCAGCGGCGGGTCCACTCCCTTCTCCGCCGATTCCAGCATGGAGAGCGTCATGCGCTGGAGAAGCCGGGCGTCGGGCAGGCCGATGATGGTCGGCGGCGCGAAGGCGTAGGGGGACAACGTCGAGAGCCGCCAGCGCACGATCACATAGGGATTGATGCGCAGCGGGGTCTCCCGCATGACGTGCTCGTGGGCCTTGTCCACGACGATCTGCATGAAGGGGAACGCCTCGCGCCGCCTCGCCTTCGCGTTCTCGCTCTCCCCGGTATAGGCGTAGTCCCACACCTCCACCGGCACCACGACGGAGAAGCACGGCACGTCGCCGTAGGGGTTCTTCTCCATCATCTCCACCACCTTGTCGCAGACGTGCTGCCGGCCGAACTCCTGCAAGAGGCCGCGCGCCGTGCCCTTGAAGCGGCGCGCCACCGTGTCCACCTCGCGCAGGGCGTTCTCCGCCCAGGCCACATCCCTGAGGTGCCAGTTCTGGAGCAGGAAGCCGATGCCCGCCGGATGGCGCTCCACCGTGAGCACTGCGTTGCCGAACGCCACGAAGTCATGGTCCGCCGCCGTGGTGGCGCGCATGAACAGCGCCTTGGGATCCTCCAGCGCCCGCCAGAGCCTCAGGCCGCTGCGCTCCAGCCACGGCGCGGCGGAGTCGTGCTGATCGATCTCCTCCCGGCCGGAGGACATGCCGAACCACTTCTGGCCCGGCGGGCGGAGCATCGCCTGGATGGACGAGGCCAGCTCCTCCCGCAGCTTCACCGGATAGGAGGTCATGAGGTGGTCGGCGAACTCGGCGCCCGGCGTGCGCTGGAGCGTGAACTCCGCGCGCTCCGGATAGAACTGGTCCGCGATCTGCTGCCACAGGCTCTCCATGGTGGCGCGGTTCGAGAACAGCCGGTCTCCAAGCTCGATCACCACCTTCGCCTTATCCGAGGGGGTGCGTTCGTCCTTCCAGCGCTGCCTCATGCCGGCACCTCGATCACGGAATAGGTGGAGGGGCCGAGCACGCCGCCGGCGCGCCGCATCACGTAGACTGCGACATAGCCGGCGAGCTGGCCGTAAGCCGCCTGCTGCGCGGCCTCGGAGAAGGTGAAGGCCGGGCCGGTGACCTCCGTGTAGGAGAGGCGCGCCCCGGTGGTGACGGAGATGTTGATGACCGCAAAGCCCTCGCCGGCGCCGCCGTCCCAGCTCACCGTGATGTCGTCGTTCGCCTCGCGCGTGGCACCGACGCCCGTCGGCGGCCCCATCACCGTCCAGGCGGGCGCCGAACCGGCGCGGTCCAGCATTTCCGCCACAGCCTCCGCCAGCTCGGCGGCCGTCGTCTGGTAGACCGGCGCGAGATAGTGGATGCGGCCGGGACCCGGCATCTCCACCACGTAATTGTGCCAGTCCTCGGCGCCGGGCACCCAGGACCCAATCCGGATGTTCGCGTCCGCCGCGGCGACGGCAAGCTGGACGTCGCGATAGGCCTTGTAGGTGGCCCCGATCGGCTCCGGCGGCGGTTCCCCTGCCCCGTAGAAGGCGCGGCCGAGCGTCTGGGTCCAGATCGGCAGCGCTGCGTTCCCCAGCCCCGCCCTGAGGTCCGTGAAGATCCGCTCCATGGCGGTGCGGAAGCGCGTTGCATCCGAATGGCGGGTGGTCTCGAACTCGGAGGTGGCGGAGGCGTCGTTCTCGCCCTGCGCCCAGATGATGGCGGAGACGGGCACCCCGAGCCCCGTGCCGATGGCAATCGCCTGCGACAGGCGCGGCCCGCTGATGCCCGCGTCGAGGTCCCACCAATAATTGGTCCCGGACGACGGATTGTCGTCGGCCCAGCGATCCGCCGCGGAGGAGCCCCAGGCGGCCTGCACCGGGATCACCTCCACGTTGCTCAGGCCCAGCGCTGCGGCGAGTGCCCGCCGGAATGCCGCCGCCGAGCCCTGCGCCAGCGTCGCGCCCGAGAGCGTGGTGAAGTGGCCGAGGGCGTTCGACTGCCCGCAGAACATAACCGCCCGCTTCACGATGGCGGCGTTGTTGACGGGCACGGCTCCCGAAAGGGCCGCCGCCGCCTCGCCGTCGGTGGCAACCCGCCACACCAGGAAGGTGGGGGCGAAGCCGAAGTCGTCGGCGGAGAGCTCAACCGGATAATCGAACCGCACCCGCCCCTCGACCACCGTCGGGGTGTCGATCTCCACCGTGCGCACCGCCGCGCGCGTGGAGGGGTCGTAGATCGTGAGGGTGTAGCTCACCTCCCCGGGGTCCTCGCCATTCGGGCTCCAGGAGAAGCGCACGTCGCCGAAGCTGTTGCCCACCATCTGGAGGTCCGCCGGCGGCTTGCGGACATCGTCGAAGTCGCCGGGATCCTCATAGGGCGGGACGGGATTGCCGCCCGTGCCCGGCGCCGGAATGAATGAGAAGCCGCCCGAACGGATCGGCCCGCCCTCATAATCGGCGCATCCGCAGGAGCAGGCCTCGGTCTCGGCGGATGCCTGCCACACGAAGCCGTCCCGCCACACCTGCGGCCGGGCCCACACATAGGTCTCGGCCACGCCCCACTGGAATCCGTCGTTCAGCGCCTGGTCGATGCGGGGCCAGATCGTGTCGGCGGTGTCGGGCAGGAGGTTGAAGCCGCCGAAGAAGTGGAGGCGGTCGAGGCTGTAGCCGAGCTTGCCGATCCCGGCGGCCAGCGTGCCGGAATGGAGCGTCCACTCCCCGGTGATGATCCAGTCGTAATCCTCGAGCTGGACGATGTCCCAGGCCGGCGAGCGCCACGCCCGATAGGGGAAGTTCAGCACCTCGAGGATCGGCGCAGCCGGGTTCAGCACCTGCGGAGTGAAGATCAGGATCAGGCTCGTGGCGTCGGGATGCGCAGCCTTCACGTGGTCCCGCAGGTAGAGCGTCGAGGCGCCGAGCTTGTCCCGGAGCCATGAGAGATAGGGCCCGTGCGGGCCGACCGGATCGAAAGACGACTGGAGGAAGGGTGTCGGCACCGCGAACCCGGTCTCGGTGGTGAAGAGCGCTCGCGTGCCCGCGTCGTAGATGCACGGCGAGCCGTCGGTATAGGTCCCGTCCCACCACCAGGGCTCGCCCACCTGGAAGAACAGCGGGGCGCCCATGGCCTTCAGCGTGTCCATGCACCAGCCGAAGATGGCGCTGAGATAGTCGAGGCCCGCAGTGTTCGTGGGCGCGATCAGCGTCGAGGGCGGTTCCCAGCCGGTCTGGGCCGGGGCATCGTTCCATGCCCGCTGCATCCAGGCCGAGGGGCACACGCTCTTGAGGATCTCATAGGAGAGCGAGACCACGATGCGAAAGCCCGTGCCGGCGAGCCGCATGAACAGATCGGTGAGCCACGTCCGGGTAGGCGCGTTGAGCACGGGCTTGCCCGGATCGACGATGAAACGCCCCTCCCCCGCGTCCCAAGTCACCTGGTGCATGTGGGTGATGCCCAGATAGAGCACATACCAGCCGCGGTATCCGAGGCGCCGCACGCCATCCACGATCCGCTGCGGCGTCAGGTGATAGGCATCGTCCAGACCATCGGCGATGCGGAGGCTATGGGCGGCCTGGGGCGCGGTGCACACGCTGAGGCTGGTCCGGGAGCCGGTGCAAAAGATGTTGTAGAGCTCCAGCGTCGCCTCCACCTCCTCAATGGGGAGCCGCGCCGTATTGTCCTCCAGCGGCACATAGGCCGGCGGGATGACGCCGATGAAGAACCGCTTGATGTTGTGCCAGGGGATCGTCACCGCCTCGGCGGGCAGATTGAAGCCGCCCTCGACGCTGGAGAAGTCGAGGAGCACGCGCCCGTTCAGCGGCGTGCCGGCGATCCGGTAATTCTCCAGGCGGACGTAATAGGGCGTCTCCGCCTCGTTGTTCTCGATGGCGGTGAGGACCAGCCCGCGGTCGTGGTCGAGCGGCAGGAGGTTCTTCAGCCGGAAATCGAACCTGAGGACGCAGCCGCGATAGTCGGTGTCGGTGGCGTAGCGATAGAGCTGGTGGCTCTCCGCATCCACGCTGTGCCAGATCAGCCCCACCAGGTCCTTGTCGGTCCTGAAGGTGCAGGACAGATTCAGCGCCCGGTCGCCGGCGGTCACCAGCGAGGCAGCGCACTGGATGTTGAAGTCGATCTGCCAATAGGCCGGGTCGAAGCGCAGGATGCTGCCGTCCTGCGGTCCCGGTGCCTTGGCGAGCAGGCTCATTAGGAGGTGCCCGAAGCCTTGGTGGCGGTGTAGGGCCCAGTGCCCGGCTGGGCGATCGTGCCCTGCGAGAGCGTCTTCGACCGGCGCGAGGACGAGGTGGCGAGGGTGTCCTGCACCCGGCGCCGGCGCGCCTCCACGATAGAGGGATCCTCGCTGTCCGGCATGCGCTGGGGCGGCGGCGGATCGGGCACCTTGGTGTCAAAGCAGAAGCGGGCCATCAGCCGTGTTTCCTCTTGATGTGGGCATAGCCCCGGTTGGCGGTGGTCTCCTGACCGCGGGGCGTGATGCCCCATTCGCGGTTGCGGGCGGCGACGGCCTCGGCGGAGGCGCGCTCGCCCTCGGACCAGGCCATGACGACGGCGTCGCCCTTGTCCGGCGAGCGGCCGATGCGCTCCTTGATGTCTTCCTTCGGCTCGACCTTGATGCCGGAGCGGGTGAGCTCGAAGCGGGCGGCGCATAGGTCGACCCTCAGCTCATCGTCCGGCGGCAGCACCACGTGGGAGCCGCCGGGCTGGGCGGGATCGAGCGCCTCGCGCAGCCGCCAGATGGCCTCGGCGCGCTTGTTGAAAAAGGCGAGGTTGGCGGCGTCCTTGGTGCGCGCGGTGCTGGGGGCCGCGCCGTTGAAGCCCACGACGGTGAAGCCGTTGCTCTTGAGCATGTTGGTTGGCAGGCCGCCGTAGCCGCCGCCCATGTCCATCACGACGGGGCAGCGGTCGCGCATCACGGCCGCCACCTCGCGCACCACCGCCGAGGCGTCGTCCACTCGGATGCCCTTCACCTCCACCAGCGGCTGGTAATAGCCGCCATACCGGGGCGAGAGGATGCAGCGATCACGCCCGCCGCCGTTGGGATCACAGGCGATCACCGTCATGGGGATCAGCCCGAACGGGGTCTCCGCCGTCCACCGCTGCTGCGCCTCCATGACCCAGCGCGTGGGGATCACCTGGTTCTCGTCGTCCTTCAGGGAGACGTCGAACCGGCCTTCAAGATAGGCGGAGCGGTAGGGCTCCGGCATGGCGGCGAGCGTGTTCTGATAGCCCGCGTCGATCATGTCCGGGTTGTCGGCCACCCCGGAGCGGATGAAGGTTCGCGAGCGCGCCAACACCGGCTCGCCCGTCGCGGGGTTGATGACCGGCTGTCCCGTATTCGGGTGGTAGACCGGCCCCGGCCCCCACACCTCCGTGTCCTCGCCGTCGATGATGGCGTACCAGCGCAGCTCGCCGGGCTTGGCGGGCCGAGGGTGGCGCGGATCGAGCCACGGCCCCCACCGGCGGATGATCCAGTAGCCCTCCACGGTGGTGGGCGGATTGCCTGCGGAGACGACGCGGCAGCGCTGACCCACCTTGGAGGTGCGGTTCCAGCCGGTCACGAAGGTGTACTGGCTCTCCGTGAAGTCGGGCAGCTCATCGAAGCCGATCAGGTCGAAGGGCCGGCCCTTGAATGCCTGCTTGTCCTCCTCGCGCGCCATGGCCGCGAACTGCACGATGCGCTCGGGCAGGCGGAAGATGGGCGGCGGGGAGCGGTTGAGGCCGTTGGTGTGGCCGACGATCTGGCCGGAGCGGTCCACGAGGGCGCCCAGGTCCGTGTACTGGCGGCGGTAGATGATGGACCGCTCGTGCTGCGTCAGCGCGAGGCCCAGCAGGAGGTCGCTCTTTCCGCCGCCGGCGGCACCGCCGTAGAACAGTTCGTCCGCAGGGCTGTTCTGGGCGGCGAGCTGGGGCCCGAAGTTTGGCACCCACAGGTCCGGCACCGCGGCGCGCACCTGCGCCTTCAGGCGGGCGAGCTCTTCGGGCGGGAGCCCATCGAGCATGTGCCGCACCTCGGCGAGATCAGGCACCCGTAAGCCTCACCACATCAATGCCGCCGCCGAGGCCCGCGCCGAGCATGCATGCCGCCTGCACCGCCTGGATGGCGTCCGCTCCCACGGCCATGGCGCCCATGGCGTAGGACTCGCCCCCGCCGACGGCGAAATACTCTCCGGTCACTTCGACCGGGAAGCCATGGCCGTCGAAATAGTGCACCCGCCCCGTCGGCGAGACGAAGATCGCATCCATGTCGGCGAGGTTGCCCCGCGGCGGCACGAACTCGTCGCCCATGTGCAGGAGCGCCTCGGCCCATTCGCGGACACCCGCCATCGCCGACAGGTGCCCGCACGCGCCCACCAGCCAGCCGGCGGAGGTGCGCGTGATCTTGGCGACCCCGCCGGCCAGCATGCCGTGGGTGGAGGTGACGGCGCGGTCGGCCGCCATCACCCCGGCTCGATAGGCGATGACCGTCATTACGCCGCCGCCGCTTCGATGCCGGCCACCGTGCCGTTGGCGGCGATGGTGAAGCCCTGCCACTTGGCCGCGCCGGTGCACCAGATCACCACCAGCGCTCCGGCCGGGATCGCCGATTCAGCATTCGCCCCGGAGCCGCCGTTGATCGAGACAGTCGCCGGACTGTGGGAGCGCAGCTCGTATCCCGTGGCGGCCGGGAGCAGCACGAGAAACTTGGTGCCCGTGAGCGGGTTGGGGAGCGTGATGATCTTGTTCACGTCATCGGAGGTCACCTGGGCCATGCTGACCGCGCCCGCCACCTGCCCGGTGCCGGTGCCGTCCGCCGTGGCGGCATACGTGGCGCCCACGGTCGGCTGCATGGCGATGAAGGTGAAGGCACCATCCAGCAACTGGTTGCCGCCGGTGGTGACCACCTCCCCCGCTCCGGTCACCGGCGGCTGCTCTACCCCGTCGAGAACGATCTTGGTGGGGGCCGAGCGGGTGACACCGAGCTTGCGCCCGTGGATGGAGAGATAATCGTCGTAGGACATCGGACCCTCGCTTGTTGCTGGTTGCTGTGGGCTGGGCGCGCGAATTCAACCGGAGGTCGGTAAAAACCCCGGTTCCGGCCGCACCTCGCGCCGGACTTTCAACCTGTGGTGTGGGTTACTGCTCTCCCCGCAGCATGTGCAGGATGCGCCGGGCAAGGTCGTTGCGGCTCATGTCCGCCACCTCAATGGGCCCGCCTTCCCGGCCGGTGTGCTGGATCGCCTGGAGCCGCGGGTGGATGTAGGGCGCGGCCATCTGCGCGAACTTCGCGGCTTCGACCATTTCGTTGCGCTCCGCGGCCTCACGCATCGCCAAGAGCATGACCTCGATGGGTGTGATGCCCTCCGCCACTGCGCGCTGCGCGACTTCCCGCCGGCGCTTGGTCTTACAGCCTTTCGGCCGGCCGGCGCCGGGGCGCTTTCCACCACGGGGGGCAGCCATTTGATTATTTGAATTCCGTTTGATTTTCAACGCACGGTAGTGCCAAGCTCCGGGCGTCAATTGACCTTAGGGGAAATGCCCATGTCCGACTTCAAAACAGGCGACACCGTCAGGCTCAAATCGGGATCACCGCTCATGACAATCAGCCGCTTCTATTCGGCCGCAGGCGGAAAAGTGATTGCTGAATGCATCTGGTTTGATGGGGTCGAAAAGAAGTCTGGCGATTTCCCAGTGGAAACGCTCGAGCCTGACGACGGAGGCCCTGTAATCGCTTGATTGAACCCCGCCGCCGCGAAAGAGGGAACAAACTCGGCGGCGGGGTAATGCGTCGGGTCCGTCCCCGGAGGTCGACGCAAGAGCGATTCATGGAGAATGCCTAGAACGAATCACGAACTGATTCCGAGGTCAACGTCTGTGATGCGTTTCGCTCGCGATATTCATGACGCTGATATCAGCCGGCCTTGCGCTGCATTTCCTCGATGACCGAGTTGCAGGCGTCCAGCAGTGGGTCCCGGTGGCGGGTGCCGGGCCGGTAGAAGCCGGCCACGATGTTCAGGACGCGCTTGATCTCCGCGCTCACAACTCGGTGCTGCGGCGCGCCGCGACTGGTCAGCTCGTGGGGACCCGCACCGCCGATCACCACGGACACGAGCACGGTCCAATCACGACGGCCCAAGCGAGCCTCAACAAAACGAAGCCGGTCCTGCGCCTCGACACGCGCGAGATGCTCGCGGCTCCCATGGCCGCCACCGGACACGGTCGGTTCGAATCCACGGCACCGGAGCGAGCGATAGGCCGATTCCCAATCCCGCGCGAAATCCTGCGCCGCGCGCTGCTGCTGCACCTCCAGGCCGCGGAGAGATACACCCTTCACTTCGACCTTCCGGAGAAGGCCATCGCCGTCCAGGACCGTCTCCTGCTTCGGCCGGGCCTTCGCCCGAGCCTTCCGCTCCACCTTGCTCGGCTTGGTGGGCCTGGTGTGGCCGGTGAGGTTAAGCGGGTCGCTGGCCTTGCGCTTGGTCGTCTCGGCGCCCTCCACCTTGGTGCGCAGGGCGACGAACGCCCGCGCCCACTCGGTATCCCGGCCGGCGTCCCAGTCCTGGGCGCCGTACATCATGGCGCGCGCGTGCTCCCGCTCCAGGTCATGGGCGAGCGAGCGCTCATAGCCCTTGCGGGCGCGGGCGATGCGGGCGGCGGCGATGAGCTTCTCTGCGCGGGTCATGTCAGCTCCTCGAAGCGGGTGAGCTTGCCAATCCATTTCAGGGTTCGCTCCTCAAATGGCTTGCGACGTCTGTGCTTGAGCGAGATCACCTGGGCCTTGCCGGCGCAGAGGGCGAGCTGGGTCTCCCAGTTGCCGTGTTTCTCGGCGCCGGCGTCCTTGTGCGGCCGGTTCTGGCGCAGCCAGCTCTCCTTGCGCCAGACGGCGAGCACGATGTCCCCGTCCCGCTCGATAGATGGCGCGTCGGCATCGTTGATCTGCGGCGTAGGATCGTCCCGCCGCTGGGCGCCGCGGGTGCGCTGGGCGAGCACCAGCACGGGCACCATGAGATCCTTCGCTAGGACCTTGAGGTCGCCGGTGATCTCCGCCAGGCGCTCGAAGCGGTCCTTATGCCGGGCCTCGGACTTGATCTTGTCGAGCTGGTCGATGATGAGCATGCCCAGCCCGCGGGTGCGCTTCAGGGCGATGCAGTGGGCCCTGATCTGGCGGATTGTCATGCGGGAATCGTCCAGCACCATCATGTCCGGGCCGGCGAGCCACTGCTGAGCCTGCAGCATGGCATCGCGGTCGGCGAAGCTGAACGCCCCCTCCTGAATGTCTCCCACCGTGATCCCGGAGGCGGCGGCAAGCTCGCGCGCGGCCACCTGCTCCGCGGTCATTTCCATCTGGCAGAGGAGGACCGGGCGGGACATGGCCACGTGCATCCCCACCTGCATGGCGAGCGCCGACTTGCCGTCGCCCTGCGAGCCGACGAGGAAGACGAGATCGCCGGCGAGCATGCGGCCGACGATTTCGTCGAGGCTGGGAATGCCCGTGCCGAAGCCGGGCATCACGTCCCGCTCATTGGCCATCCGGGAGGCGCCGGCAACGCTCCGGGCGAGGTCGCCGATCCGCTGGGGGCGCTTGGGGCTCGCCACCTGCATGACGTCCAGGATGGCCGCGCTCGCGTCGGCGGCGAGGTCCATCGCGCCCTTCTCTCCGGCCTTCACCCCCTTCAGCACGCTCTCGGCGAGGTGGATGAGCTGCCGGCGCGCCGCCGCCTCGGCGATGTCAGGCACGAAGTCCTCGACCGAGCCCACGTCCTCCGCGTCCTTCAGAAGCACCGCGAGGTAGCTCATCATGGAGCGGCCCTCCTCGTCCTCCGCTGGCAGGCGGGAGGCGACGAGGGACAGGGACAGCCGTCCCTCCGTGCAGATGTCCCTGATGACGGAGAACACCTGCTGGTGGAGCGGGTGGAAGAACTGATCCGCGCGCAGCCGATCCGCGACGCCCCAGAAAGCGGTGTCGCTCTTCAGGCAGGCGCCCAAGACCGCGCGTTCGGCGGCTAGGTTGTGGGGGAGCTCACGCCGAGACATGGGCGTGCCTCTTCCAAAAAGCCGACCGCGGCAATCTCAGGAACACGACATCACGACTTTGTAATATGGGAAAACAAAGACCCGTTATGAGGCGAAAATAATTCGCTTTACTTGGAAGGCTCCTTTCGCGAATGGAGCATTCCAAATGTCCGCAGATCAAGGGCTTCGGTCCCTCATCATCAGCATCAAAGAGGCCGACGCACTCGCCACGCAACTCGGATGCAATCCGCGCCGAGTAGAAACCATGCTCCAGCGCCGCGGTGGCGATTACGTAAAGCTTATGACCGACATCATCAGGAACCCTGAGTTGACATCGGCGATGGTCAAACTCGTGAGGGCTGGCCATTGGGAAATGACGTTTGAGGCGATCGCCCTGAAATTTTCCAACACCGGCCTGTTTGATAAGGCAACCCTCGAAGTTGCGATATGGAAGCTCCGGCAAGTTGGCTGTGATGTGACCGATCGCGGTGCTCTCAATGAACTCCCCGTTGATCCTAGTACGAACGAGGAGC
The DNA here is from genome assembly GCF_017875275.1 of Xanthobacter flavus. Taxonomy (NCBI): domain Bacteria; kingdom Pseudomonadati; phylum Pseudomonadota; class Alphaproteobacteria; order Hyphomicrobiales; family Xanthobacteraceae; genus Xanthobacter; species Xanthobacter flavus. The sequence goes on from NZ_JAGGML010000001.1 coordinate 146,764, forward strand.
ATGTGGCCCCCGACTGCGCGCTGGTTGCGCTCAAGGGCGACGATGGCTACCCCAAGCTGTCCGGAACGCCAGTCGGGAGAAGATGCCAAATGACTTGGGGCTTCGAGCGCGGCCGCACCTACAATCGACGGCGCGATATTCACGCGCGCTTCGGCGGCCAGCAGCAAGGCGGCATCATCACTCCGGCCGAGCATCCGGTGGTCATCATCATCACCGGCGAAGAAGGCGGCCAGCACGGTTACACCGACAACATCCGGGAGGACGGCGTCTTCGAATATTTTGGCGAAGGGCAGATCGGAGACATGCAGCTGATCCGCGGAAACCGCGCGATTGCGGAGCATTCGAAGGAGGGGAAGGCCCTCCTCATGTTTCGAAAGGTCGCGCGAGACGGAAGCCTGCGCTTCGAAGGCGAATGGATCTGCGAGGATGTGCTGAGGCGCCCCGGACCAGATAGGGACGGCGCGGTCCGCACCGCTTTGGTCTTTGAGCTCCGCTCCATCGAGACCGTCTCGGAGGTGGAGGAAGACGCCGCGCCTGCAAGCGATACGACTTCCATCGAAGAGCTCAGGCTTGAAGCAATTGCGGCAGCTAGCATCGGCCGAGTCGTCGGCACGAGCCCGCGGAACGTCTTCGCCCGCAGCCGCGCCGTACATTCCTATGTGCTTCGCCGCGCGGGTGGACACTGCGAGGGGTGCGGAAGCCCGGCCCCCTTTTTGAGAGCCGACGGTAGCCCGTACCTCGAACCTCATCATATCCGCCGCCTCAGTGACGGTGGGCCCGACGACATTCGCTTTGTCATTGCCCTGTGCCCAAACTGCCACCGGCGTGTTCACGTAGGCGCGGACGGCCAGAGCTATAACGAGCAGCTTCGGGCCAGGATGGGCAGCATAGAGCCATCCTGACGGCTCTATCGTAGTGGCAAGCATCGTCAGGCCGCCCCCCTCGCCGCGTTCCACACGTCCAGGAAATCGCTGTTGAACGGCGGTTGGTTGATCACCGTCGGGATGCCGGCCGGCGCGAGCCGGTCCCGTAGCTTCCGCGCCGCGGCGATGCCCGGCGCCGTGCCGATGGAGCCGTCATCCAGCCTGCGCGGAAGGTCGCCGTCGGGATAGAGCCGCAGGCGCTGCACCTCGATGGGCGGCTCAAAGGTCATCATTCCGGAGGTGGAGAGCATCGCCCACACCGGGTGCCGGTAGCCCTCAAGGCTCCAGGCGGCCAGTGCGGTCTCCAGCCCCTCCCCGCCTCCGATCATCTCGGCGAGCCCGCCAATGCGCACCGCACCGCCGCGGGCCGGGCCGAAGCCCACCTTCGGGTTCTCGACCGGCGCCTTCCCGGCGGTCTCGGGGTTCAGGAAGATGCGCCACACCGCGATGGTGTTGCCGGCCATGTCCTGCACCCGGGCGACGAGGCAAGGGAACACGCGGCCATCGCGCACCTTGCGGCCGTCCTGCCACTCCGCTTCGAGCTCGTACTCGAGCCCGGTGTGGAAGCCGAGCACGTCCGGCCAGCCCACAGGCGGCGTGGGGATGCCGCGTCCGTGCAGGTAGCGCTCTGCCAGCGTGCCGGCGATGGGCATGCACTGGGCCCACATCTCGCCGGCGGTGTCGGCGCGGCGGGCGCGGCGCTGCTCTTCCTTCCGCACCGCCTGCGCCCGGCGCTCCTCGCTCTCACGGCGCGCGCGAGCGGCGGCCTCGTGGTCTACCTGCCCCCGAATGCCGAGAAAGGCCCGGGCCTCCTCGAAGGCGCGACGGAAGTCGTCGCGGCCGGGCTCGCCCACCGTGCCGTTCAGGAGGTAGGCGAGCAGCTTCACCGGGCCGCCGCCGATCTGCTGGGAGAAGCGGTAGAACTGGCCCCGGTGCTGGCCCTGAAGGTTCACCTGGAAGCTGCCCAGCTTCTTCGGGCCCTTCGATGTCAGGTAGGCCTTGCCGCGGTGCTCGATCCAGCCGGGCGCATAGGTGTCGAGCACTTGCTCGATCTGCTTCGTCAGCTCGCCGGCGATGTGGTCGGAGTCGTCTTCCCTCATGACAACGCCCTCACCTTTGCCTTGTCTTCGTTGGTGATCCAGTAGCCGGGCGCGCCGCGCCCGACCTTGCTGTGAATGGCCACGCCATGGGGCGCGAGCTTGCGCCGGAGGCTGAAGATGAAGGCGGCCACGATCTTGTCGTCCGGCGGGTCCTCCACCGCGACGCTGTAGAGCGCCGTCATGACCGCCTCCTTCGTCACGATGGTCCGGGCGAGGAGGAGCGAGAGCACTCTGCCCACCGTCCGCGACAAGCCCAGGCTCGGCGGCAAGTCGGCGTTCAGGAGCAAACCCTCCAGCTCCTGCACCCTCAGCCTGAGGAACTCGTTTTCCTCTCGCAGCCGTTCCAACTCTGTGGCCATGGCCCGCTCATTCGGCCGCCGCGAAGAGCCCGTGCTTCAGCGGATCCACGATGCCGCGCAGGTGCCAGACCACACCCACCGCGTCGGCGGCGTCGGCGTTCTTCACCTCCACCCCGATGCGGCCGCACTGGGCTTTCGCCTGGGCCTTGAGCCACGCAGAGCCGTCCGTGGTGCCCTTGGGCGCCTTGGAGAAGCCGAGGAAGCTCTTTCGCCATGCGTCCTGCGAGAAGACGTGCACGGGAATGTTGAGGCGGGCGCACAGCTCGCACGCCTCTCCCACGAAGCTGTAGATGCGGAAGATGGTGGCCATGGTGGTGCCGCCCTTCTCCTCGTAGCGGATCGCGGTGCCGGCCCATTCGGTGTTCCGGTCCACGATGGGCTTGCGATAGGTGACGTTCGGGGGGAGCGGCTTCTCGATCCCCACCGCCTCAATGCCCTCGGCGACCAGCAACGGCCGCAGCCAGTCCCGGAACTCGCGCGCGAGCCGGCCCTCATAGGCGAAGTCCACCTCGCCGGGGCCGAGGCCGAACGGCCGCTTCTCCTTGGGGCGGAAGCTCAGCGCTCGGACCTCCTCGCCGAGGATGAGGCCCACGCCGGTGTTAGTCGCGATATCAAGGCCGGCGATGCGCATGTCAGGCGACCGATTCCGGGGCCGCAGCTTCCCAATCCTTGTCCGACTGGCCCGCGGGCAGCGCATCGTCGAAGGGATCGGTGGCCGGAACGTCCGCCTTTGCCTTGGGGGGCTTGATGGCGTCCTTCATCAAGGAGCGGTTCACCTCCTGACCGGCGTCATAGCCCTCCAGCCACTTGCGGAACTGGGAGGTGGCGGCGTCATAGGGCGCCCGGCGCTCCTTGCCGGCCATGCCGGCGCGCTTCCCCTCGCCGAAGGCACGCTCATCCCCCGGGGTGCGGTCCTCATCAAAGAGGCTCGCCTGCATGCCGATCGGGAGGCCCTTCCACCTCGCGACGCGGGCTTTCCGGTCCATCTCCTCTTTGAACTTGGCCTCGCCTTCAGGCGTCTCCAACTGGATCGACAGCTTGATGTCATCCAAGGCGCCGTCGCCCAGCTCGGATTTCGCGAGCTTACAGGCGTTCTTGAAGTCCGCGTCGGCCTTCTTTTTCAGCGCGAGGAAGTGCTCGTACTTCGTCTTGTGCTGCTCAAAGAGCGCCTGCTCCTGCTCGTCCGTGAGCTGGTTGTGGTTCGCCGGGGGCGGAGGCGATGCGTTCGCGTTCGCGGGGACGATCTTCGGCTTGTTCTTCGACCCTTTAGGACGTGCCATGGTGTGCTCCTCACATTGCCTTGGTGGTGGGCCGGCGGAGCCAGCCGAATTCGGAGCGAGCGGGCGCCGGCGCGGTCAGGTCCCACACCAACCAACACCAGTCGGATGAGCCGTTACCGGCCTTCCCGCCATCGGCGAGGAAGGAGCCCGGCGGGCAGGACACGCGGGGCGTGATGACCCAGATGCGGTGCGGCGGGTGTTCGGCGAACAGCCCGTTCGCCCGATCAGCACCAGCGAGGAAGCGCACATCCACGAAAGCCGCGACCTTGGCGCTCGCTTGCCCTATGGCATGGCGGATGAAGGCCTCAGCGCCCTTCGCGCGGAAGAACGGCGGGTTCATCACGATGTTCGGATGAGGCCCATTGGCATCGCCCGCCAGAAAGTCCGCTTCTGCGACGAACCAGGTGGGCTGCGGCCAGACTCGCTGGCGGATATCCGAGCCATAGGCCTGCACGCCGCAATCAATGAGCGTGCGCACGATGTTGCCCTGACCACAGCAGGGATCGAACACACGCCCGGCAAAGCGCTCGACAGTGAGGAGCGCCTCGGTCGCGGCGGGCGGCTCGACATACCAGTCCAGTTGGTCACGCTCCCAGACGTGGGCTTTCTTTTCGACGGCCGCGGTCATGCGCCCGCCCTCCCCCGCTGGACGCCCATCCACTCCAGGCGCCGCGCCATCGAGTTGAACCGGGCGATGCGCCGCTCGATGCGCTCCCGATCCTCGGTGTCGAAGACATCCGTGCGCAGCAGCTCGTATTGGTCGGCGTACGCTGCGCGCCGGAAGTCCTCGGGCGTGGCGAGGCCGGGCTGGGCATCGAACCGGCTCGCCACCTTGTGGACCTCGTGGCCTTCAGCCGGCCTTTGCGGCGTCATGGCTCTTTCCCCTCTTGTTCGCGGCGTCGCCGAGGTGCTGGTGGAGCTTCTCCAGGTCGGGAAGCAGGTGCTCCGCATCCTTGCGGGCGAGCGCGCGGCGATCCCGGATGCAGGTCTTCAGCACCGTGCCGAGGGCGGAATGCATTCGCCGGAGTTCGTCGGAGGTCAGCATCAGGGCCCGCCGATCAGCGGTCCCGAAGGCCGCCCCAGAAGGCGCCCCACCAAGCCGCCTTGATCGATCGCCTTAGCGCCCGGTCCCGAAGCCGCGCTCGCGCGCTGATCGGCAAGAGCCGCCTCAAGAGCAGCCACACGCTCAAGAACCTGGGCGAGTAGCTCATCAGTTTCGGCACGAAGCGCCTCCTCTTGCTCTTGCTTCGACCTGACGGTCTCGATTTCGTGGGCGTCGATGCGGCGGGCCTTGCCGTACCAGAGGTCGAACACCCGCCAATAGGCGAGGCCAGTGCGGCGCGCCGCTCGGGAAATGCGTTCCTTCACGCTGCCGCCTGGGCCAGCGACGGCGCGAAGGCCGTCCTGCATTTCCTCGGCGAGGGCACTCATGTGCTGCTCCCAAGACTTTTGGGACATCTCCCAATTTCTCCGTGCTTGGATGGGCCAAGCGAGGAGATGGACACAGGAGATGGATCGGTGAGGACGGGAGCGACACGGCGCGGTGCTTCCAGGCGGGCGCCGGGGTCGCGGGACGCGGGAACAGGATCGGGCGTGAAGCGACGGGCCGCCGCCATGGCGACCTTGGCGACGAGCATCCACACGGTGGACTTACGCGGATGGCCAGGAATGACGAAGCCGCCGGCTCGCGCCGGAAGCCCGGTCACATCGCTGGCTGTCTCCAAGGCGGCAACCTGATAATCGGAGACTTCATCGAGGCCCGAGATGTTGGTGACCGTCGCTTCTGCGATTGTGCGGGCCCGGCTCTTGTCGCCGCTGGGCCAGAGCTCGATCCGAATGGCGAGCATCACGCCACCTCGGAGGTGGATGCGCGGACCTTGCGAGTAGCGCGGCGTGCTGCTTGGAGGCTTTCCCAGGTCACACCCTGGATGCTCCTCTCGCTGGCGGCTTTTATGAGCCGATCCCAATATTCAATCGGGATCGACCCTCTGGCTTTCATGGTCCGGGCGTGGCTGTCGGGAATCTCCAGGATTGCGGAGATCACGGACACGCCGCCAAAATCGGAGAAGATCTGATCAAAGCCGCTCATGACATCTATCGCTACATGGCGTGGCGATATCAGTCAATACAGCATGTGGCGCTTTAGGCGCTACATTCTGAGGCGATGGAAAAGGATCCGGTGAAAATCGCTCAGGGCAAGCGGCTGGCAGAAGCCAGGAAACTCGCGGGCTATCGCTCCGCGCGAGAGGCGGCGCTGGAGAACAACTGGCCGGAAAGCTCATACCGCGCCCACGAGGGGGGCACCAGAACCATCGGCCAGAACGACGCCGAGCGGTATGCAAAGCGATTCGGGAACACCACCGCTGAACATATCCTTTTCGGTTCAGGAGGCATCGACGCGGCAGCACCACCGGCGAAGTCCGCTATGCCCGAGCCGAATGCAACCTACCCGTTGCCAGTGACCTTCTCGCATAAGAAGCTGCCGGTTTATGGCCACGCGGCAGGCGGCATGGACGACGACGGCAAGTTCATTCTCAACGGGCAGAAAATCGCTGACGTGCTCTGCCCGCCCGCCCTCGAAAATGTCGTGGGCGCCTATGCGGTTTATCACACGGGCGATTCGATGCTCCCCCGGTATGAGCCGGGAGACCTACTCACCATCCACCCCGGGCTGCCCGTCAAGAAGGGCGACTATGTCTTGGTTCAGATCCGCGGCGAGGACGGTGACCCGCCCTATGGCTACGTGAAGCGGTTCGTCACCAAGAACGCCAAGGAGCTGGTCCTCGAGCAGCTAAACCCGCCGGATGGCCATAGCCACACCCTCCGATTCCCGGCGGATCGCGTCCTGACGGTGCACCGGATTTTCTCATCTGGGATTGGTTGACTTCTCCCCACATTCCACAACCGCAGATTCGATTCGACTCGCGCTACAGCTTCGGCAAAAATGGGAACATAACGTGAACTTATTGGGGCGCAGCATGAGCGGCGAGCCGGGAGAAGTGTTGCTATCAAAGGTTTTCTCAACGCTGGTTTTGTGCCGCGACTGCGGCCGCGGAGGCGTCTTGTTCGCCCGTGAGCTGGGTCGATGGCAGCTTCCCCTGGACGCAACCACAACCCATCTGCGGGACCGCCTGTTCTGCCGCTCGTGCCGCGACAAGGGACTGCCCGGCAAAAGGATGACCGTGGAGGCGTTCCCTGCCCCCGAAGGAGCTGTGGCATGACCGAACCGACAACCATTCACGTCCTTCAAGCGTTCATCGAGGTGGACGGCTTTGCCTGCGCTGAGGAGCCGATCCAGTGCGTATCCGCCTCGGACGCCCGCGCGAAAGCCCGCGCGCTGAAGGACAAGAAGGCGGGTATCATCGCGTGGTCCCGAACTTCCGCCGATCCCTCTCTGGGAGAGTGGAGCGCTCCGGTGGTTCTCGCGAGATATGGCAAGATTCCAGAGGAATTTGAGACCGGAGGAGGCGTGGACTGACCACTGAAACGAGAATTAACTACTGCTGGAATGAATTGGATTTTTCATCCCAGACCTTGATTCCAATTTTGATCGCTTCGGGATTCGACACGAAATTCATGTCCGATGCGGAAGCGCGGAACATCACCCTTAGAAATTCGAGATCGGTCCCTATCGTTTTCAGATAGTCGGCGACATCGAGAACGGTCTTTTGGGTGTCGCGCTCCAGCTCCCTCATGTCGGCCGCGGTGTACGCTTTGCCATCTGGGATTTGGCTTTCCCAAGAATGGAAGCCCAAAAGGCTGGTGGACGACTTCGTCCGCCAAGGCTTTCCCGCGCCATCCTGCCCTGCCAGGAACGCCAGGGCGCAAGCGCTTAGGCAAATCGCCCCGTTTCCCTCAATGACGGTTCGCACTCCGAGTTCGTGGAATGCAAGGCCCAGGCGCATTCCTTCGTAGAGCCGGCCACCCGGGGAATCCAGATAGATGGCCACCCGCTTTCTGGTCGGGACCGAAGCGAGATATTTCCGAAAGCGGGCCGCATCGCCCGGCTCAATCTTCCCTCTGGCCATCACGGCCGCCAGCGTCGCGCTATCGTTCTCGTGCCGGGAAAACTCCAGCGCAAGGGCGGAAGTGGTGCCAACAATTAATGCTACGATTGCCGCAACGATCCGCATTGTCCCGCGCCAATTGGAGACCCGTATACTACCGAACCGCGACAGGGGGAATCAATGCACTCAAGGCTTGGACTGAACGAAGGGGATCTGACCTACCTCATCAATAAGGCTTCTGAAATCGGACAACTTCATGGACAATTAGAACAGCGCCGCAAGTATGTTAATTTCCAATGGGCGGCGGGAGTGATTTTTCTATTACTTGGGATTGCAGACATTATTTACCCGGCCCAGAAGTGCGGGCCGGTGCGAGACGGGATGATAACCTACGGCACCCTCTGCGGCACCCTCGGACTATTCTTTTTGGCGTTCGCTTTTTCCAATCATGAAACGCTAAAGTTTCTACGGGAAAAAATCCGTGACACCACTGCGGTGTTTGAAAGCGAACGCCGTCACGCCATCAAATCTATCTCTGGTTCAACGACTGAGAAGTGAACTATTGGTACCTCGCGCCCGCATATCTCATTCCATAAGTCCTGCAACAATAACAAAATATTGAATCTGTTTAAGGTATATCACTCTATAAACCCTATCTTATTATCGACTTTACGCTCCAACCTCCCAACCATACCAGCTCGTTAGAACATGCAGCGTCTCCCGGCGCGTGCGCGGCGCTGCGGCCTTCCGCCGGCGGGCCATCGTGGGCCGGCCGGACGTCGCACGAACCAGGTTCCGCTGCATGCTGGCCGAGGGGAGGCTTTGGACACCCCCACGTCTCGCATGCGAGCTGCGGCCCTATCGGGCGCTTCGCCGCAGCCTGCCGCCGTATTCGTCCGCAGTGCCCTGCGTCGGGGTCCGCCGCTTTGGTTCGGCGTGGACTGTGACCCGCTCCCTCTTTCACCCGGCGCCTCGGTAATCCGCCAGACGATTCCCCGCCTACTCAGCCGGGACCCTTCTCAGGGAATCGTTGCCACCGCTCGTCTCTGCCCGCTCCTCGCACGGCACGTCGAGCCATCGACACAGGCGAACATACGTCTCGACACAAAAAAACGCTACACCCTGTATTGACGAATATCGCTACACGGCGTAGCGTCACTACATCGAAAGGGGAGCGGACACGATGACCAGCCAGACCGATGTTGCCGAGGCGAAACCGGCACCCGGCCCATACGAGGTCGGAGAGGACGACGAACTCAACGGGTGCCCTTTCATTCCGATCATCGCGGCTGACCGCGGCTGCATCGCGGAGGTGGTCCCTGATTATTCCGAAGACCGGCCACATCTCGGCAAACGCGAACGAGCGACAGCTCTCCTCCTCGTCGCCGCGCCGGAGCTGCTGAGGGAAGTCATCCAATGCTCCGTGGAGCTGCGCGAGGCTGCCAAGCTCATTCGCGACCGCTTACCGGGCGTTGCCGGCATCTATGACGCCGCTGCCCAACGCGCGGAAATGACCGCCGCCAAAGCGAAGGGGCGCTGAGATGCGGTCCCACCTCGCCCCCCGCCTTGAGATCGACCAGGAAGCCGTCGCGGCGCTGGCCAACGAGCAGTACCTCGCTTGGCGCGCCTCCTGGCAGAAGCGCTCTCCCGAGTGCCGCCCGAGCGACAAGGATCTGCTCCGTCAGGCCGGCACCTGGGCGCGTGCGACCGCTGAGGCGGCCCAATCCCTTGCCGTGGAGCGCGACCGCCGCGCCCGGCTCACCGAGGCGCAGCGTGAGATCGAGGATCTCCTCGACTGGCGCGCCCGGATCAGCAACCCACTCACCTGCCCGGACAGCCTCTTTCAGGCCTGTGGCAGCGAGCGCGTGAACACCGAACTGGCGCGGGTTGATGCGCGCCTTTCCGCCCTTGCCGCCGACAGGAGCGCCGCATGAGCAAGCACGACGAGATCCAGTGCGAGTTCCGAGTCCTCGGAATTCCCGAAGAGGCGCGGGCGATCGACGACAGCCTGACCATCCGCATGGACCGATTCAATTTCCACGGCATCAGCATGCGCGTTGAAAGCCCGGTTCTGGCTCAGGAGCTGGCCGACGCGATCAACACGGTGCTGGAGGGCCACCGCGCCCGCACCCCCATTCGGCGGGCGGGCTGACCAATGCGCCTTCCCCTGCCCTTCCTGCGTCGTCGCAGGTCCAAGACAAGCGCCGCCATCGTGGCCGCGCCTGAGCCGCCGCGCCTTTCCGCATGCCCTGATCCGGGCGCGGCGGCTCCAACCCTTTCCCCCTTCGCCGAGGCTGTGCTCGCCGGTGCCGTCATCGCGAACCAGGCGGTGGCGGCGGGGCTCACCCTCTCCCTGCTGCCGGGCCAGCTCTTCGTCGCGGCCGCCTCCGGCTGGAGCGCCCGATGATCGCTGTCCTCGCCACCTCGGCCGCAGCGCTCGGTCTCGCCATCGCGTTCGGTGTGCTGCTGGCGGACGCATCGATGTGGATCAGGAGCCGGCGGCGCAACCGCCTCTGACCAACCCGCGGCCGGCGCCATGCCCGCCGCTTCAACGGCCCAAGGGCCATCCATGGAGTGAAAGATGGGACTTGCTGAAGCACTTGTTGCGGTGATCACCGAAGGCAGCCCACGGCCCTTCCGACTGGCATCTGCCGAGGAGCAGGCGGCCACCTTGAAGGAGGTTGCGCAGCGCTACGCCGCGGGCTGTCCGTTCCAGCCGGGGGACCTCGTGACACCCCGCCCTCATCACAACCTCATCGGCGTCGGCCGACCGCATGTTGTCCTCGAGGTGATCGACGATCCGCTGGATGCTCCGGTCGCCGGCTCCACGAAGCCGTCCGATTACGGCAACCCGGCCTTCGGCGCCCGTCTCGATATGCGCACGGCCTCCGTCGCCGATGACGGCGTGGTGTGCGCCTGGTGGGGCGAGAGCTGGCAGTTCGAGCCCTACGTGGCCCCTGAGCAGCCCCCGGCCGCCGCCCCCGAATCTGCGGCCGCCTGAGGCCTACGCCCCATGAGCCGCCGGCCGCTGCCGCCCACCTTCCGCACCCTGGGAGAGGTCGCGGTCGGCGTCGTCGCCAACCTCAAGAAAGCGCCACCCATGGACGTCGAACTCATCAAGATCGAGCCGCAGAACGCGCTCGCGGTCTTCACCACTCCGAAAGCGCTCGATCCCTACCTCGCCATGGTGCGCAAGGAGATCGACGCCTTTGACGCCGACATCTCCACCGCCAAGGGCCGGGCGGAGGTCAAGTCCTTCGCCTTCAAGATCACGAAGGTGAAGACCTATCTCGACGGCACCGGCAAGGCGCTGAACGACGCCCAGAAGGAGATTCCGAAGAAGATCGACGCGGCGCGCAAGCACGCCCGCGATACCCTCGACGCCTGGGCCGACGAGGTGCGCAAGCCCCTCACGGAGTGGGAGCAGGCCGAGGAGCAGCGCGTCGCCGCCCACAAGTCCGCTATCGCCCGCATTGAGCAGCTCGGCGCCAAGAGCCAGCTCCAGATTTCCGCGGCCGATATGCGCGCCGCCTTGGACGAGCTGAACTCCATCGTCATCGGCCCGGACTGCGAGGAGTACGAAGCCGCCTATGGCCGGGCCAAGGAGATTGCCGTCTTCCAGCTCGGCGCCGGCATCGAGGCGCGGGAGCGCTACGAGGCTGAACAGGCCGAGCTCGCCGAGCTGCGCCGGTTGAAGGAAGAGCGGGACAAGAAGGACCGCGAAGAGCGGATCGCTCGCGAGGCTGCGGAGAAGGCCAAGCGCGACGCCGAGGAGAAAGCCGCTGCCGACGCCCGGCGCGCAGAGGAAGCCGCCCGGCGCGAGCGGGAAGCAGCCGAGGCGCGCGAGCAGGAGCTGAAGCGGCAGGCGGAGGCGGCCGAGCAGCGCGCCCGCGAGACCGAGGCGCGCGTGAAGCGCGAGGCGGAGCAGGCCAAGGCGGCAGAAGCCGCCGCTGCAGCGAAGCGCGAGGCGAACAAGCGGCACCGGGACAAGGTCCACCGCGACGCGGCCCGCGCCATAGAGGGCATTGGCATTCCCTCCGAGCTGGCCGCGCAGGTGGTGGACCTCATTGCGACCGGGCAAGTCCCGCACGTCGCGATCACCTACTGAGGGCCCGGCCATGAAGTCCGACCTCGTGGAGATCAACGTGGACCTCATGGTGCGCACCGACCGCGCCATCCAGGTCCGCGACCACAACACCGGGAAGACCGTGTGGCTCCCGCTGTCCCAGATCGAACTCACCCGCGCCGCCGAGGACGAACAGGGCTGGGTGGTCGATCTCCCCGAATGGTTGGCAATCGAGAAGGAGCTGGTGTGATGTTCATCCGCGTCATCGACTTGGAGACCACCGGCTTCGAGCCGCCCGAGCACGCCGTCTGCGAGATCGGCTGGTGCGACGTTGTCGGTGTCGTTGCCAATCCCGCCACCGGTTTGACCTATTGGCGCGTTGCCGGCGGCGATGGTGGTCTGGTGAACCCCGGCCGGCCCATCCCGCCCGAGACGTCCGCCATCCACCACATCACCGATGAGGACGTCAGTGGAGCCCCAACGTGGGACATCGCCGCTGCCGGGGTGCTTCGTCCATCCAGGGGAACACCCGTCGCCTTCGCAGCGCACAGCGCGAAGATGGAGCGCCAGTGGTGTACCGATGAACTGACCGGCGGCCTGCCGTGGATCTGCACCTATAAGGCCGCCCTGCGGCTCTGGCGCGACGCTCCGGCTCATTCCAACCAGGCGCTGCGCTACTGGCGCCGGCCGGCGGACCTCGACCGCGGGATGGCGGCGCTCTCCCACCGCGCCTTCCCCGATGCCTACGTGACCGCCTTCCACCTGCGGGACCTGCTGGCCCTCGCCCCGCTGGAGGACCTGATCCGCTGGACCGACGAGCCCGCGCTCCAGGTGCGCTGCCACATCGGCAAATGGCGCGGCCACCTCTGGTCGGAGGTCGATTTCGGCTTCCTCGAATGGATCGCCGCGCGGGACTTCGACGAGGACGTCCTTTTCACCGTGAACCACGAGATGGAACAGCGCCGGAAGGCTTACGCCGCGGCCAGCGCTCCGGACAGCGAGGAGGCGTTCTGACATGACCGCTCAGTTCCCCATCCACCCTCTCCTTCCGTTCGAGCGCGTGAAGGAGCCCGGCGTCTATGCCCTCGACGTCGAGCGCTACCACGGCGACTGCACCGACGGTCCCGGTGTGTCCTCCTCTGGCCTGCGCACGATCGAGCTGCGCAGCCCAGCCCACTATTGGGCCACCAGCTATCTGAACCCGCAGCGGATCGAGCAGGAGCAGTCCGACGCCCTCGACTTCGGGCAAGCGGCGCACACCCTGCTCTTGGGCGAGGCCGGCTTCCGCCAGCACTTCGTGGTGCGGCCGGACGAGTACCCGGACTACCGCACCAAGGCTGCGAGGGAATGGCGCGACTTCCAGCGGGAGGCGGGCAAGACTGTCCTGACGCCCGACCAGGTCCAGCACATCAAGGGGATCGCGGCCTCGCTGGCGCGCCACCCGCTCGTGCGCCAGGGCCTCCTTCAGGGCGAGGTCGAGCGCTCCATCATCTACCGCGACCCCGTCACCGGCATCTGGCTGAAGATCCGGCCGGACGTTCTTCCGGTGAGCGACGGGGTGGTGGTGGACCTCAAGACGGCCGCCGACGCCGCGCCGCGGGCCATGGAGCGTGCCATCCTTGAACGCGGCTATGACATGGCCGGCGCCCTCACCGGCATGGGCCTGAAGGCCGTGTGCAACATCGACATGACCGCCTTCGTGCTGGTGTGCGTCGAGAAGGTGCCGCCCTACGCGGTGAGCATCGTGGAGGTGGACGCAAGCTGGATCGGCTACGCCCGCCGGCGGGTGCGCCGCGCCATCGACACCTTCGCGCGCTGCATGGAGAGCGGCGAATGGCCGGCCTTCGAGGGCGAGGCCAAGCTGTTCATTCCCGAATGGCTGCGCAAGCGCCTCGATGCCGAGACCGACGTGGGCCTCCTCCCGCAGGAGGATGCGGCGTGAACCAGGTCGCCACCATCGGCCCCTTCGAAGCTTTCAGGGCGCAGGTGCTGCCGCCGGAGCGGGCGAGCGGGCTGTTCGCCTCCCTCCCCGCCCACGTGAAGCCCGAGCGCTTCGAGCGCAACCTCGCCATCGCGCTGCGCCAGCATCCGAACCTCCTGAAGTGCGACCCCGAGGCCGTGTTCAACGAGGTGTCGAAGGCGGCGGCGCTGGGGCTGCTGCTGGATCCCCAGCTCGGCGAGGCCTACCTCATCACCGGCTGGAACAACCAGGAACGCCGCCTCGCGCCCCAGCTTCGCGTGGGCTATCGCGGCCTCATCAAGCTCGGCCGCCAGTCCGGCGAGATCGCAGCCTCCTATGCCCACGAGGTGTGCGAGCGCGACGAGTTCGAGTGCGTGCTGGGCGACAACAAGCGCCTGCACCACAAACCGAACCTCGCCCAGGACCGAGGCGAGGCCTACGCCTACTACGCCGTGGTGAAACTGGCGGGCGGCGAAACCGACTTCGAGGTGATGTCCATCCGGGAGGTCCACCGCATCCGCGACCGATCTGACGGATGGAAAGCCTTCCAGGAGAAGAAGATCAAGTCCACGCCGTGGGCCACCGACGAAGGCGAGATGGCGAAGAAGACCGTCATCCGCCGGCTCATGAAGCGCATGCCCGCGTCCCCCGAGCTCGCCGACGCACTGCGCATCGAAGACGAAGCCGATTATCGCGACTTCCGCGACGTGACGCCGGAGCGCCCGACGCTCGCGTCCCGTCTGAAAGCGGGCACGACCGCGCCCGGCTTTTCGCTTGAGCACGTCGAGCGTGAGACGGCCGGCGAGCAGCGGGATGAAGAACAAGGCGGTGAAGAGCAGGTGCTCGACACGCCCACCGAGACCTCGCCGGTGTCGCCCGGCGAGCAGGAGGACAGGCCGGGTGCGTCCGCCCCCCAACCCCAGCCCGGCCTGTCCTCCGCACAGTTCACGGCCTACCACCAAGCGCTCGCTCGCGCGGTGCAGCCCGCCAGCCTCAAAGGGCTGCACGAAGCCTTCGTGGGCAAAGCCGTTGGAGCCCCGCCCGATGAAGACACCGCCATCCTCCGGGAGATTTACGCACTGCACGTGCGCCGCTTGAAGGGCGAGATCTCCGCCGAGGACGTCACCCTCCAGGTCAGGGAGCTCGCAGGAGCATGAGCGCCGTGCTGTTCATGGACGCCGAGACGTCCGACCTCCTGAAGCGGGACCGCCCGCTCGACGATCCCTCCCAGCCCTGGGCGGTGAGCATCGCCGCCCAGCTCGTGATCGACGAATCCGAGAGCGACTTCTTCCACCTGCACATCAAGGCAGAGGGGCGTCAGGTGCGCGCCGGCGCCGAGGCCGTGCACGGCATCTCCACACGGCTCGCCGCCAAACGGGGTCTCTCCGAGGTGGCCGCGCTTGGGGTGCTCTGCGGCCTCGCGGCGCAGTCCGAGATGGTTGTGGGCCACGGGATCGACTTCGACCGGCAGATCATCGAGGGCATGCTGCTGCGTCGGGGCAAGGAGACGAAGCTCTGGACCCGTCCTGGGTTAGAGTTCGTGGACACGATGAAGGCGGCCACGCCCTTCTGCCGAATTGAGGCAGACCGGGAGGACGGCTCCTTCAAATGGCCGAGCCTGGATGAGGCCTGCTCCATCCTGCTGGGGGAAGAGCCCCGCGCCGGCGCGCATGGGGCGTGGGACGATCTCCAGCGCTGCCGCCGGCTTCATGCATGGTTGCAGGAGCGCGGTGCCTGGGAGTGCGCAGCATGAGCCGCCCCATGCGCATCGTGCGTCCCGCCACCGCCTTCGCCGCCGCGCCGCCTAAAGGCAAGCGCCGGCCGCGCCGGCTGCACCAGCAGCACGTCAAGTTCATCCGCTCCCTGCCCTGCTGCGTCTGTGGCTCCCGGAAGCAGGTGGAGGGCGCCCACGTGCGCATGGCATCCGCGCTTCATGGGAAGCGTGAGACCGGCGGCGCCGAGCGCCCGAGCGACGAATGGACCGTGCCGCTGTGCCGGCACCACCACCAAGATGATCCGAAGGCGCAACACCGGATCGGCGAGGAGGCGTTCTGGCAGCTTCACGGCATCGACCCGTTTGTGCTGGCGCTCGCCCTGTGGTGCGCCACCGGAGACGAGGACCGGGCTGAGGCGGTTATCGCCGAGACCAGGGCGAGGGCTGCCCGATGACCGCCGCCTACCCGCTTTCCTGGCCCGAGAGCTTTCCCCGGGCGCGAACCCGCGAGAAAGGCCAGTTCCGCACGACGCTCGCCGGCGCGCTGGAGAATGTGCGCTCTTCGCTCCTGGCCTTCGGGCGCGATAGCGGGAGTCCAGTCGCGGGAATCGTCCTGTCGTCCAACGTGTCGCTTGGTGAAAGCCGGCCGGCGGACCCAGGCGTCGCCGTGTGGTTCACCTGGGACGGCGAGCAGCGCTGCATCCCGGTGGACCGATACGACACGCCCGCCGCGAACCTGCAGGCGATCCACCACGTGCTCGAAGCCCGGCGCACCGAGCTGCGGCATGGGACGCTCTCGCTCGTGCGCGCGACCTTCAAGGGGTTCATCCCCGCACTGCCGGCGCCGGGCCGGCGGCCGTGGCGCGAGGTGTTGGGCTTCGACGCTGGTGGCAAGCCGATCACCGCCGAGATGGTCGAGACGGCCTATCGCGGCCTCGCGAAGGAGCACCACCCTGACCATGGCGGCACGCACGACGCCATGGCCGAGCTCACCGCTGCGCGCGACGCCGCCCTGAAGGAGATTTCGCGATGAGCTGGGCCCGGGCCGAGGTTATGATCAACCATGACGCGGGAACGGCGATGAAGCTTCCTTCCGATTTCGAGCGGGCCCGTGACGCCCTGATCGTCGCGGTGCTGATCGTCGTCGGCATCTTCCTCGTCTTTGTCATCCTGCTGGCGCAGACGCGCGCCGCACCCGCCGGGCCCATTTTCCCCGCCATCGAGGAGACCTGGCGCTGATGGCGCGCCGCAGGCAAGAGCTGCTGCCCCCGCTATCCCCAGCTCGCCCGCCCCATCCGGACGTGATCGCGCTCGCCGAGGCCATTGCCCGGATGATGGCCCGGCGGGATCATGAGCGGGAAAATGGCGTGGGGAACGAAAAGTGAACCAGCAGCGGCGCGCGGGCGTCTATGCCCGCTTCTCATCCGACAAACAGGACGGGCGCTCCATCGAGGATCAGGCCGCCCTATGCGCCGCCTATGCCGAGCGGCAGGGCTGGGTGGTCGCTGAAGTCTATTCGGGCTTCGCCGTGTCGGGCGCCAGCGTGCATGGCCGATTTGCCTTCGAGAGGCTGGTGCAGGATGCCCGGCGCGGGGCCTTCGACGTCATCCTCACCGAGGACCTTGATCGCCTTTCCCGCAATCAGGCGGACATCGCCGCCCTCTACGAGCGCATGACCTTCGCCGGAGTGGAAATCTGGACCGTCGCCGACGGCCGGGTGTCGGAGATGCACGTGGGCCTCAAGGGCACCATGTCAGCCCTCTTCCTTCGGAACCTCGCCTTGAAGACCCACCGCGGCCTCCAAGGGCGGATCCGCGAAGGCAAGAGCGCCGGCGGCCGTTGCTTCGGCTATCGGGTGGCGGGGACGGGCGTGCGCGAGATCCACGACGGCGAGGCCGAGGTGGTCCGCCGCATCTTCACGGAATTCGCCGACGGCAGCTCCCCGCGCGAGATCGTCGCCCGCCTGAATGCGGAGGGCGTGACCGGCCCCCGAGGGGGGCAGTGGAACGCCTCCACCATCAACGGCTCTCGGGAGCGCGCGAACGGCATCATTCGCAACGAGCTCTACGCCGGCCGGCTGGTCTGGAATCGGCAGCGGTTCGTGAAGGATCCCGATACAGGCAAGCGGGTGTCGCGCCCGAACGCCGCCGGCGCGCGGCATGTGGTTGAGTTGCCTGAGCTGCGGATCGTCCCGCCCGAGCTGTGGGACCAGGTGCAGCGCCGGCTCACCGGCCGCGGGCCCAACGCACCCATGCAGCGCAAGCCCCGCCACTTGCTGTCCGGCCTCTGCCGATGCGGCGCCTGCGGCGGCTCCTTCATCGTGGCCGCTCCGAACAAGCTGGGCTGCTCCACGCGGCGCGAGAAGGGAACCTGCGACAACCGCCGGCTCATCTCCCTCAAGATGCTCGAGCAGCGGATCCTCGGCGCCCTGCAGGAGCACCTCCTCCACCCCGAGGTGCTGGAGCGGGTGACAGCGGCCTATCTCGCCGAGCGCCGACGGCTCCGCGCCAACTCAACCAGGGCGGAAGCGCAGCGCCTGAAGCGGCTGGGCGAGATCGAGCGCGAGACTACGCGAATTGTGGACACCATCGCGAAGACAGACCTTCCGGACCCCACCGCCCTGGTGGCGCGCCTCAATGCCCTCACGGCAGAGGCGAAGGCGCTGCAGGGGAAGCCGGAGGGGGCCGAGCCGGAGGTGATCGAGTTCCACCCGGCCATCGTCAGCCGCTATTCGGAAATTGTGCGCAAGCTGCGGGCCGAGATCGAAAGCCGGCCGGCCGAGGAACGGGCACCCGTCATAGAGATGGCACGCCGGCTCATCGAGCGCGTCGTGATCTTTCCAAACGATGATGTGCAGGGAAGGGACCTGGAACTACACGGCACCCTCGCCGCGCTGTTAGGCGCGACAGAGGGAGACCGAGATAGTATGGGTCGAATGGTTGCGGGGGCACGCAACCATCTCAAATTGCTATTTCGAGCCGCAGCATAGATATCCGCTCCGAGGTCGAGGGTGAGGGTTCAATTCCCCCTGATTTCGAGAAGCCCTGCGTTCCCAGTGACAAGCTAATTATAAAATGCGCTTGAACGCATATGCGCATTAAAGTAAAAGAAGCGTATGCAGTCCGCCCTCACCCTTCTGTCGGCCCTGGCCGAACCCACCCGCCTCGCGGCGGTCCACCTCCTGTGGGATGGGCACGAGCATTGCGTCTGCGAACTCGTGCGCGTCCTCGGCGTCACCCAATCCCGCATGTCGCGCCATATGGCGGTGCTCAAGCAGGCTGGCGTCGTGGTGGATCGGCGGGACGCCCAATGGGTGCGCTACCGTCGCAATCCCGAACTGCCGGCCGAGCAGGCAACCATCATCAATGCTGTCCTCACCACCCTGGACGCTTCATCGAACAGGAGAGCCGCATGAGCGCCGACCTGTCATTGACCGGGCGCAAGCCACCGAGGGATGCATCGTCACTGACCTGGGCGGCGGTGACGGCCGCGGCGATCGCCCTCTGGTTCGTGGTCTATGCCCAGCTCGCGCCGTTCTCCCAATGGCTAGTGGCCCGCCTGCCGGTGGAGCAAGGCAGCCATCTCGCTGAAGCGGTCGCGTTCTTCATCTACGACACGCCCAAGGTGCTGATGCTGCTGACGCTGGTGGTCTTCGCCATGGGCGTGGTGCGCAGCTTCTTCTCCGCCGAGCGCACCCGCGCCCTGCTCGCTGGAAAACGCGAGGGGCTCGGCAACATTGCGGCCGCCGGCCTCGGCATCGTCACGCCCTTCTGCTCCTGCTCGGCGGTGCCGCTGTTCGTCGGCTTCGTCTCCGCCGGGGTGCCCCTGGGCGTCACCTTCTCCTTCCTCATCGCCGCGCCCATGGTCAACGAGGTGGCGCTGGGCCTCCTGTTCGCGCTGGTCGGCTGGAAGGTGGCGCTCACCTATCTGGCATTCGGCCTCTCCATCGCCATTATCGCCGGCTGGGTCATCGGACGCCTGCACCTGGAGGGCTGGCTGGAAGACTGGGTGCGCAACGTGCGTGCCAGTCCGGTCGAGCTGCCGCCAAACGGTATGACGCTGGTGGATCGCATCAGGGCCGGCCTCGACGCGGTGCGCGACATCGTCGGCAAGGTCTGGATGTGGATCATCGCCGGCATCGCAGCGGGCGCCTTCATCCACGGCTATGTGCCGGAAGATCTCCTCGCCTCCATCATGGGGCGGGATGCGTGGTGGTCGGTTCCGGCTGCGGTGCTGCTGGGCATTCCCATGTATTCCAATGCCGCGGGCATCATCCCGGTGGTCGAGGCCCTGCTGGCGAAGGGGGCAGCGCTGGGCACCGTGCTCGCCTTCATGATGGCGGTCATCGCCCTGTCGCTGCCGGAAATGATCATCCTGCGCAAAGTCCTAAGCCTCAAGCTGATTGCCGTGTTTGTGGGCGTGGTCGGCATCGGCATCCTCGCCGTGGGCTTCCTGTTCAACGCGCTGTTTTCTTAAAACAAGAAAGGCAAAAGCCATGAAAGACGTGAAGGTGCTGGGCCCCGGCTGCTCTCGCTGCGAGGCAACGGCGCAGATGGTGCGGGATGAGGCGGCCAAGCTCGGGCTCGACGTCACGGTGGAAAAGGTCACCGACTATGCGGTGATCGCCGGATACGGCATCGCCTCGACGCCGGGCATCGTCATCGACGGCAAGGTGGTGCACGCCGGCGGCCTGCCGAAGCCGGACGATCTCGCCCGCTGGCTCGCGGCGTGAGCGCCGCCATGCTGGAATACAAGGTTCACGCGTCGCGCATCGACGTACACGGCAGCCTCGCCCGCACCAAAGAGGCCGAGATCACCCTCGACACCGACATTGGCGGGCGCGCCGATGCTTTCAACCCGGCGGAACTGTTCCTTGCCGCCATCGCGGCCTGCATGATCAAGGGCATCGAGCGGGTGACCCCGATGCTGAATTTCGAGCTGCGCGGGGTGGATGTCACGCTCCACGCCGTTCGGCAGGACGCGCCGCCGAAGATCATCTCGGTGGATTACGAGCTGATCATCGATACGGACGAGACGGAGCAGCGCCTGGCTTTGCTCCACACCAACGTCCGCAAGTACGGCACGATTTCGAACACCGTGGCGGAAGCGACCCGATTGGACGGGACGATCCGAAGGAAGGCATGAGGCGCATCAAGGCGCTGCGCGCACCCGCGCGAATGCGATCTGTCGTTATCCATGAAAGGCCAAGTCCATGACGAAACGAGACGTGGTCATCTGCGCGCCGGTGCGCACGGCGATCGGCACTTATAATGGCGCTCTGAAGGCGGTCCCCGCGACCGAGCTGGGTGCGACAGTCGTGCGCGAGACGCTCCGTCGCTCGGGCCTCGATGCAGCCAAGCTGTCGAGCCTCATCATGGGCAATGTGGTCCAGGCCGGCAACAAGATGAACCCCGCCCGCCAGGCGGCCGTCCATGGCGGCGTACCGGTGGAGGTGCCGGCCATGACTGTGAACCGGGTCTGCGGCTCCGGCGCCCAGGCCGTTGCCTCGGTCGCCCAGGAGATCTGGCTGGGCTTCGCCGATGCGGCGATCGCCGGCGGCATGGAGAACATGGACGCCGCGCCCTACCTCATGAGCGGCGGGCGCTGGGGCTATCGCATGGGCGATGCGCAGATCTACGATTCCATGCTGCGCGACGGCTTGAACGACGCCTTCTCGGGCGAGCATTCCGGTTGGCACACCGAAGACCTCGTGACCAAATGTGGTGTCTCCCGCGAGGATCAGGACCGTTGGGCGGCGCGCTCGCAACAGCGCTTTTCCCAGGCGCAGGCCGCCGGAAAATTCGATGCCGAGATCGTCGGTGTCGAAATCAAGGGCCGCAAGGGGCCGGAGATCTTCGCTCGCGACGAGCACAATCGGCCGGACACCACGATCGAATCCCTCACCAAGCTGAAGCCGGCCTTCCGTAAGGACGGCACCATCACCGCCGGAAACGCGCCCGGTCTCAATACCGGCGCCGCGGCGATGATCCTCGCCGAACGCGATTTCGCCGCGGCGAACGGCCTTGAGCCGCTGGCGCGGCTCGTCGCCTTCGGCGTCGGCGCGGTGGAGCCAGGCATGTTCGGCATCGGTCCGGTACCAGCCGTGCGCCAGGCGCTGGGGCGTGCGGGCTGGACGATCGCGGAGGTCGAGCGGGTGGAAATCAACGAGGCCTTCGCGGCGATCGCCCTCGCCGTTACCCGCGAGCTCGGCCTTGCCGAAGAGGTCGTCAATGTTGAAGGCGGGGCCATCGCCCATGGCCATCCCATCGGCGCGAGCGGGGCGATCCTGACCACGCGGCTCATCCATTCGATGCGGCGCGACGGCCTCAAGCGTGGCATCGTTACCCTCTGCATCGGCGGCGGCCAGGGCATCGCGCTGGCGATCGAAACACTGGCCTGACAGGCAGGTCAGACGCCCGTGCGGGCTGCCGGCTTCGGCCGCGATCCCGCGCGGGTTCTTTGAAAGTGGCCCTCGCGCCGCCAATTGATTCCACGGCAGAAGAACAAGCCTCCTGGCGGGGGCACTGCGCAAATTGTCGTTTCTCACGCTGACACGGATGCCCGTTTGCCTTTCAGGCCATCCGCGTTATTCTTCGATTTAAGAAGAATTACAAAGCGGGAGGCCCTAGCAAATGGGCGCCGGTTCGCGCATCGACCGCAGGGCGGTCCTTGCTGCCGCTGCTTCCATGGTCGGCGCGACGCTCGTGCCCCTGTTGGCGCGCGCCTCGGCCGGCATCATCCGTTTTGGCCTGACCCCCGTCTTCCTGACCTCCGACCTCGAACTGCTCGGCCGGCTTCAGATTTACCTGCGGCGGGCCACCGGCTTACCGGTCGAACTCGTCAGCCGGCGGACCTATCAGGAGATCACCGCGCTGCTGGTCTCGGGTCAGCTCGATGCCGCGTGGATCTGCGGCTATCCGTTCGTCGCCCATCGTGACGCGCTCCAGCTGGTCGCGGTTCCGCTGTGGCGCGGGCAGCCGCTCTATCAGTCCTGCCTCATCGTCGACCGGGACCGTGACGCACGGGACTTCCAGGACCTCAAGGGCGATATCCACGCCTTCTCGGACCCCGATTCCAATTCCGGCTTCCTCGTCACCCGCGCGCTTCTCGCGGAGCACGGCCTGAAGCCCCCGTCCTTCTTCGCCCGCACCTTCTTCACCTACGGCCATCGCAACGTGATCCGTGCCGTGGCCTCGGGCCTCGCCCAATCCGGTTCCGTGGACGGCTACGTCCTGGACGTTATGCGGGAGATCGAGCCGGAGCTGACGTCGCGCGTCGCCATCCTGCGCCGGTCCGAATGGCTCGGCTTCCCGCCCATCGCTGCCCCGCGCCATCCGCCAGACCCGCAGGCGCTCGCCGCGCTGACGGAGGCGCTTGCGCGCATGAACGAGGACGAGGATGGCAAGGCGGTGCTCGCCATGCTGCGGCTCGATGGTTTCGCGCCGCAGGAGGCGAGCCTCTTCGACCCCATCGCCGCAAAGGCGGCGCTCGTCGCGGGCACCGGGTGACGCCCATGATCGCGCGCCTTGACCCCCGCCAGTGGCCCGTCACCCTCAAGGTGCCCCTAGCGGTTGCGGCGCTCATGGTGCTGGTGGGGCTTGCACTCTCCGAGCGCGTGCTGAGCCGGCTGGGGGAGACGCAGGAGCGCCAGTTGCGCGCCTTGGCGCAGACCTATCTGGACAGCCTCTCCTCCGCGGTCGCACCCGCGATCCTAAGAGACGATGTCTGGGAAGTTTATGACGCCATCATGCGGGCACAGGCCCTCAACAAGAGCCTGCATCCGTTGAGCGCCGTGATCACCGACGCGGAGGGCCTCGTGATCGCGGCGTCCGATCCCCGTCGCTTCCCCATTGGGGTGCGTCTCCCGTCCGATCTCGCTCCGCTCGCAACCGGCCGGGATTTCAGATTCGAGGCGGGCGCCAGATCCGCCACCGCGACGCGCGTGCTTTCCTATCCTGGACGCATCGTCGGAATCATCCACGCCACTTTCGACACCAGCCATCTGGCTTTGGAGCGGCGCGACGTCGTCCTCGCGCTCGCGGCCACGAACGGGATGGTCACGCTGCTGCTCGCCGTGGCCGGCTGGTTGCTCGTCGCCCGCATGATGGCGCCGGTGCGCACGCTCTCGCGCTATCTGGGCGCTGCGAGCGAAGGGCGGGCGACGCCCGTTCCCCCGGAGGCGGTCGCGCGCAACGGCGCTGAATTCGCCCGCCTGTTCCTAGCCTACAATGCGCTGGTCCGGTCCATGTACGAGCGGGAGGACCTAGCCCGACAATTGGCGGACGAGCATCGGCTCGGCAGCCTCGGGCGGCTCACCTCGGCGCTCGCCCACGAGATCAACAACCCGCTGGGCGGCCTTTTTAACGCGCTGGCGACGCTGAAGACCCATGGACACCATGCGGCGGTCCGAAAATCGTCCCTCGGCCTTCTCGAACGAGGCCTCGTCGGTATCCGCGACGTGGTGCGCACCACCCTCGCTTTGTATCGGCCGGAGCAGGCGCCGCGACCCCTCGCCATGGCCGATTTCGAGGACCTGCAGCTACTGATTGCCCCCGCGGCGCGCCGGAAGGGTGTCGATCTGAGGTTCTCCGGTCCCGTCGACGTGTTGCTTCCTCTGCCCAGCACCCCGGTGCGCCAGGCCGTGCTGAACCTGCTGCTGAATGCGGTTTCCGCCGCCCCGCCGGGAAGCGAAGTGGCGGTGGATGCGTCGCTCACGCCGACGGCCCTGCATGTAATCGTGTCGGATCGAGGCAGCGGCCTGCCCGAGCCTGCGGGGTGCCTTCTTGCGGCTGGCGGGGAAACGGGTGGCCCACCCTGGGGCGGCGGCCTCGGCTTGTGGACCACCCGGCGCATCCTGGACGACCTCGGTGCCTCGGCCGAGGTCGAGCGGCCTGAAACGGGGGGAACGCGGATCCGTCTTCTCTTCCCTTTCATCGCCCCAATGGAGCTCGCCCATGTCGCATGAGCCTCCCGTCATCGGCCTCGTGGAGGACGATCCCATCATGGGCGAGAGCCTCGCGCAGCGGCTCGGCCTGGAGGGAATGAGGGTGCATTGGTGGCGGACCGGCTGCGCAGCGGTGGCGGATATCCGGAAGATTCGCTTCGAGGCTATCGTATGCGACATCCGCCTTCCGGATCTCGATGGGGAGGCTGTGTTCCGGGAAGCGGCGCACGTGCCTCGGACGCCGCCTTTCCTGTTCGTGACCGGCCATGGCGACATCGACCAAGCGGTGCGCCTGATGCGGTCCGGCGCGGCGGACTACGTCACCAAGCCCTTCGAGATGGAGGACTTCCTGGCGCGGCTCACCGACTTGCTGATGCCGCATGGAACCACGGAAGGCGGCACGTTGGGCGTCTCACCCGCCATCCGGCAGGTGGAGGCTCTGTTGTGCAGGATGGCTCGCCTGTCCTCCAATCTGCTCATCACGGGGGAGACAGGGACAGGTAAGGATGTAGCCGCCCGCTTCATCCATGCGCAATCGCGGCACGCGACCGCGCCGTTTATCGCGGTCAACTGCGCCGCCATTCCCGCCGACTTGATGGAAAGCGAGCTGTTCGGCCACGAGCGAGGCGCGTTCACCGGTGCCGCGCAGCGCCATCTCGGCTATGTGGAGCGCGCCGGCGACGGCACGCTGTTTCTCGACGAGATCGGGGAATTGCGTCCGGAGTTGCAGGCAAAACTCCTGCGGCTGATCGAGAGCAAGACGTTTCAGAGGGTCGGCGGTGAGCGCGAGATCGCCTTCGGCGGCCGTATCGTGACGGCCACCAACGCCGATCTGGCGCTGCGAGTTGTCGAGCGACAATTCCGCGAGGATCTCCTTTACCGCATCAACGCGGTCAGCATTCGCCTGCCATCTCTGCGGGAGCGCCCCGATGACATCCCATGGCTCATGGAGCGCTTCTTTACGGAATATAGCGCGGACACCGAGACCAACCTGAAAGGGATCAGCGCCCTCGCCGAGGAGGCCGCGATGCAGCATCCTTGGCCCGGGAATGTGCGGGAGCTGCGGAACCGGATGGAGCGTGCGGTCGCTCTTGCCTTGGGCCCCTGGCTGATGCCCGGGGATCTCTTTCCCGAGATCGTTCGCGAAGGCGCTGACGCCGGCCTACGGATCGGCTCACTGGAATCCGCGCGCCAGGAGGCGGAGAAGCGTCACATCCTCCGGGCGCTGTCCGCGACCGCGGGCGAACTCTCCGCCGCCGCCCGGCTCCTCGGCGTTGGGCGCACCACCCTGTGGGAGAAGATGCGCCGCCTCGGTTTGGGTAGCGACGGCTGACGGCGCGTTCGGGTTTCCGGACAGACGGCGCCGCAGCATGTTCGGGACGGCGGACGTGCTCGCCTCATCTCGCTCGTTAAATCATTGAATTCTCTACTCAGCTCCGCATGGCGCAGCTTCTGCAGGACGTCTTGCGTCCGAAAGGACCAATACGCTCTGGGAGGAGCTTTCATGAAAAGATGTCCCAGCCTCGTCGATGCCGGCCGCCGCAGCTTCCTGACCGGCGCCGGCCTTGCGACCGCAGGCGCCGCCGTCGCCTCCGTTCTGCCGGCCCAAGCCAAGGCGGCCCCTGCGGTCGCGTTGGTGAGATATCCAGCGAACCGCCTCGCCAATGTGAAGGACCTGAAAGTTAATGAGCCGCTGGACGTGGCCTATCCCGATGACGACGCGCCCGGCGTCCTTCTGAAGCTCGGGACACGCGTGGCCGGAGGCGCCGGACCCGACGGCGACATCGTCGGCTTCACCACCGTCTGCCCGCACAAGGGATTTCCCCTTTCTTACAGCACGACGGACAAGACGCTGAACTGCCCCGGCCATTATTCCCGCTTCGATTGCGAGAAAGGCGGCCAGCAGATCTGGGGCCAGGCGACGCAGAACCTGCCGCAATACGCGCTGCGTGTGGACGCGAAGGGCGACATCTATGCCGAAGGCGTGGATGAGCTGCTCTACGGCCGCCTCTCCAACGTGCTCTGAGGGAGGACACCATGGCTTACAAGCGCCAGATCGGCCAATTGCCCATCATTCCCGCCAATGCGACCGTCCACAACGTCGTCTGCCACTATTGCATCGTCGGCTGCGGCTACAAGGCCTATAGTTGGGACGCCCGATACGAGGGCGGCACGGCGCCGGGCGAGAACGCCTTCGGCGTCGATCTCTCCAGGCAACAGCCGGCAGAGACCGCAGCCTGGTATGCGCCGTCCATGTACAACATCGTCAGGCAGAACGGGCGAGACGTGCACATCGTCATCAAGCCCGACAAGGCGTGCGTGGTGAATTCCGGCCTCGGCTCCGTGCGCGGCGCGCGGATCGCCGAGATGAGCTATTCGCGCCAGCGCAACACCCAGCTCCAGCGCCTCACCGATCCCCAGGTCTGGCGCTACGGACAGCTCCAGCCCACGAGCTGGGACGACGCCCTCGACCTCGTCGCCCGCGTCACCGCAGCGGTGATCGCTGAGCAGGGCGAGGACGGCCTGTTCGTGTCCGCCTTCGACCACGGCGGCGCGGGCGGCGGATACGAGAACACCTGGGGCACCGGAAAGCTCTATTTCGGCGCCATGAAGGTAAAGAACATCCGCATCCACAATCGCCCGGCCTACAATTCGGAGGTCCACGGCTCGCGCGACATGGGGGTGGGCGAGCTCAACAATTGCTACGAGGACGCGGAGCTCGCCGACACCCTCGTAGCGGTGGGCACGAACGCGCTGGAAACCCAGACCAACTATTTCCTGAACCACTGGGTGCCCAACCTGCGCGGAACCTCCCTCGACAAGAAGAAGGCGGAGTTCGGCAGCGAGCCGGTGGCCAAGGCGCGCATCGTCATCGTCGATCCGCGCCGCACCGTCACCGTGAATGCCAGCGAGGTGGAGGCGGGCAAGGAGAACGTGCTCCATCTCGCCCTCAATTCCGGCACCGACCTGATCCTGTTCAACGCCTGGCTCACCTACGCGGCGGAGAAGGGGTGGATCGACAAGGGTTTCATCGCGGCCTCCACGAAGGACTTCGACAAGGCCCTGGCGGCCAACAAGGTGAGCGTGGCGGAAGCCGCTCGCGCCACCGGCCTCAGCGAGGCGGACATCGTCAAGGCGGTCACCTGGATCGGCGAGCCCAAGGCCGGCGGGGCACGTCGGCGGACCATGTTCGCCTATGAGAAGGGCCTCATCTGGGGCAATGACAACTACCGCACCAACCAGGCGCTGGTGAATCTCGCCCTCGCTACCGGCAATATCGGCCGTCCGGGCGGCGGCTGCGTGCGCATGGGCGGCCACCAGGAGGGTTATTGCCGCCCGTCCGACGCCCATGTGGGCCGGCCCGCAGCCTATGTGGACAAGCTGCTGATCGAGGGCAAGGGCGGCGTGCACCACATCTGGGGCTGCGACCACTACAAGACCACGCTCAACGCCATGGCTTTCAAGCGCGCCTACAAGATGCGCACGGACCTCGTGAAGGACGCCATGGCCAGCGTGCCCTACGGCGACCGCGATGCCATGGTGGCCGCCATCTTGGGCGCCATCCGCAAGGGTGGGCTGTTCAGCGTCGACGTGGACATCGTGCCGACCCATATCGGCGAGGCCGCCCATGTGATGCTGCCCGCCGCGACATCCGGCGAGATGAACCTCACCTCCATGAACGGCGAGCGGCGCATGCGCCTTACCGAGCGCTACATGGACCCGCCGGGCCAGGCCATGCCCGATTGCCTCATCGCCGCGCGGATCGCCAATCACATGGAGCGGGTGCTGCGCGCCATGGGCAAAACGGAGGTGGCGGACAAGTTCAAGGGCTTCGACTGGAAGAGCGAGGAAGACGCCTTCATGGACGGCTACGCCAAGAACGAAAAGGGCGGCGCGTTCGTCACCTACGATCGCCTGCGGACCATGGGCACTAACGGCTTCCAGGAGCCCGCCACGGCCTTCGCAGACGGCAAGATCGTCGGCACCAAGCGGCTGTTCGCCGATGGCAAGTTCAACAAGCCGGACGGCAAGGCGGTGTTCGCCGAAACCCGGTGGCGCGGCCTCCAGGCCCCCGGCAAACAGGCGGAGAAGGACAAGTTCGCCTTCCTCATCAATAACGGGCGGGCGAACCTCGTCTGGCAGAGCGCCTATCTTGACGTGGAGAATGAGCTGGTCATGGATCGCTGGCCCTATCCCTTCATCGAGATGAACCCGCAGGACATGGGCGAGCTTGGCCTCAAGAGCGGCGATCTCGTGGAGGTCTACAACGAGAACGGCTCCACCCAGGCCATGGCCTATCCCACCCCCACGGCGAAGCGGAAGGAGACTTTCATGCTGTTCGGCTTCCCGACCGGCGTGCAGGGCAATGTGGTGTCCGCGGGGGTCAACGAGGACATCATCCCCAACTACAAGCAGACGTGGGGCAACATCCGCAAGATCGCCGACGCGCCGGAAGGCGTGCGGCACCTGACCTTCAAGTCGAAGGAGTATCCGGCCTGACGGCGGGCACCATCGGCCGGCGTTCTGGCGCCGGCCGAGACCGCACCCTCATCCGTGGCGCCACACTTTCACCGATGACACGACGAGGATCAGCGCCAGGATGGGAAGCAAGACCTGCTCGGGCACAAGCCCAAGGAGGTGCCCGCCGATGAAGGCGCCCACGATGGAGCCCACCGCCATCACGGCCACGAACACCTTGTTCTGCGCGACGGTGGCGAAGGCGTTGTCGCGGCTGTAGCGGGTGAAGCCGACGATCATGGTGGGCAGGCTCACCGCCAGCGACAGGCTGCCGGCGAGCTTGATGTCCGCGCCGAAGAGAAGCACCAGCGTCGGAATCAGCAGCTCACCGCCGGCCACGCCCATCAGCGAGGCGACCACGCCAATGGCGAATCCCGCAATGACGCCGGCCACGATCAGCCAGGGTCCCGAAAGCAGCGCGGACGCTGCGGTCGATCCGTGTCCGAACAGGAGGGCGACGGCGATCAGCACCAGCAGGACTGCCAAGACCCGGTAGAGGGTGCGGGAGCTGAGCCGGGTGGCCCAGCCGGCGCCGAACCAGGCGCCAACGAGGCTACCCGCCAACAGGTTGAGGATGATCGGCCAGTTGGTCGCGATCGCGCTGAAGGGCACCGTCGCCGCCCTGAACGGCAGCGCGCTAGCGACGACGACCAGGCTCATGGCCTTGTTGAGGATGACCGCTTCGAGCGCCCGGAAGCGGAATGGGCCGATCAGCAGCGGCAGGCGGAACTCTGCGCCACCAAGCCCGATGAGACCGCCGAGCATGCCGATGAGGGCGCCCCCGGCGAAGGCCGGCACCGGCGGGGGGCCAGGGTTGGACCCCCGCTCGTCCCGTGTGTTGGCACGCTCGGACGACAGTGGAATGGACTGCTGGGACATGGATGAGCCTCCGGCCATGATCGTTCGGACGGAGCCGCCATCATGGTATGAAATGATATGAATTGATACGAAAACAAACGATTTGACGGGTATATTGCTGGTTTAATGAGCCGAGCGTGGCGAATAGATGTTGTTTTGTAAAGATAGAATGGTCAGGACGGCTGGCCGAAGGCCGAGCTATATGCCAAATGATATGAAATTAGATGAATTGAGATGCCGGACATGCCATGGATACGCCTAACGCCCTGACTGTCGAAGATGTGGCCGAGCGGCTGCACGTCAGCCGGAGCGGCATTTATGCTCTGATCAAGGCAGGCGGGATCGGCTTCTACAAGGTCGGCCGTAAGATCCGCTTCACCGAGGCGAACGTGCGCGACTATATCGAGCGCTCCGGCAGGGCCGCGCGCGCGCCCGAGCTGGCAGGCCGCCCGGCATTCGACGAGAACCGGTATTTTGACCTGAAGGCGGAGCGTCGGGCCGGGGACGGCTTCATCATCTGCGGCCAGGACCTCATCCTCGACATCCTGTCCAACTTCATGCGCATGCACGGCGTCATGGCGCTCAGGGCCTATATCGGCAGCTACGACAGCCTCGTCTCGCTCTATTACGGCAAGGTCTCCGTCGCGAGCGCACATCTGTGGGACAGCGCCGGCGACGACTACAACGTGCCCTATGTCCGTGCCTTACTGCCTGGCGTGCGCTGCGCGGTGGTCAACGTCACCTACCGCATGCAGGGCCTCTACGTCGCCAAAGGCAACCCGAAGGCCATCCGAACATGGCAGGACTTCGCCCGCGACGACATCACCATGATCAACCGCGAGAAGGGGGCGGGATCGCGGGTGCTGCTCGACGAGAACCTGAAGCTCCTCGATCTCTACGCCAGCCGGATTAAGGGCTACGATAGCGAGAACCAATCCCATCTCGCCGTGGCGAGCGCAGTGGGCCGTGGCGACGCCGACGTGGCGGTGGGGATGGAAAAGGTCGCCCGCCAAGTAGATAATGTGGACTTCGTCCCACTGAAGAGGGAACGCTACGACCTTGTGGTCCGTAAAGAGCATCTCGACACACCGGAGGTCGCGACGATGCTCAAGATCCTGCGCTCGGAGCGGTTCCAGAACGAGTTCAAGAGCATCGGCGGATATGACATCACCGACATCGGGAAGATCGTGGCTGAGACGTGAGGCCGAATCTACTGCCGTCGCTGAAGCGCCCGAATGCCAAGTCCACGAGCGAACTTCCCGCCGCCTCCCACCGAGCCGAACGCCTCAGCCGAACCGGCCGGTGATATAGGAGCGCGTGCGCTCCTCGGTTGGGTTGGTGAAGATCAGGCTGGCCACGTCGTATTCCACCATGTGGCCGAGATGCATGAAGGCGGTGAAATCCGAGATGCGCGCCGCCTGCTGCATGTTGTGGGTGACGATCACGATGGTGTAGGCGCCCCGCAACTCGTCCATCAGTTCCTCGATCTTCGCCGTGGCGATGGGGTCGAGGGCCGAAGTGGGTTCGTCGAGCAGGATGAGCTCCGGATCTGGGGCGAGGGTGCGGGCGATGCACAGGCGCTGCTGCTGGCCGCCCGACAATCCATAGGCGGATTCCTGGAGGCGGTCCTTCACCTCGTCCCATAGGGCGGCTTGGCGTAGCGCGGCTTCCACGCGCCCATCCACTTCGGAGCGATTCCGGATGCCCCGGATGTGGAGGCCGGATGCCACATTCTCATAGACCGATTTCGGAAACGGGTTGGGCTTCTGGAACACCATGCCGATGCGCAAACGCGCGAGCATTGGATCTACTTCCGGCGCCACGATGTTGATCCCCTCCGGATAGAGGATGATCTCGCCCTGATACCGGTTGCCCGGATATAGGTCATGCATGCGGTTGAAGCAGCGCAGGAGCGTGGACTTTCCACATCCCGACGGCCCAATGAGGGCGGTGACCTTACCCTCGACGATCGGAAGCTCCACCCCCTTGAGCGCCTGGTTGTCGCCGTAGAAGAAATTGAGGTTGCGAACAGAAGCGCGCAGGGGGGCGGGCTCCTTGCTGGCCACGGCGTCCAATGCTGGGGTCACGGCGGTCATCTCGTTCTCCGAAAGGCCGGGCTGCAGCATCAGCGCATGCTCCGGCGGATCTTGTAGCGCAGCCAGATGGCGATCGCATTCATCAGCAGCGTCATAAGCAGCAGAATGAGACCGGTTGCTGCTGCGTTCACGTGGAACGCCGCCTGGGGACGTGAAACCCAGTTGAACATCTGGATCGGCATCACCGTGAACGGCGAGTTGAGCCAGTTGAAATTGATGAACGGAAAGGTGTCCTGGACCGGTGAAGGCGGCAGGAAGGCGATGAAGGTGAGCGCGCCGATGGTGATGATGGGCGCGGTCTCGCCGATGGCCCGTGACATACCGACGATGGCACCCGTGAGGATGCCGGGACGCGCGGTGGGCAGGATGTAGCCGCTCACCGTCTGCCATTTGTCGGCGCCAAGCGCATAGGCGCCCTCGCGGATCTCGAGCGGGATGGAGCGCACCGCCTCGCGTGTGGCGACTATGATGATGGGCAGGATGAGAAGCGCCAGCGTGATGCCCGCAACTAGAATCGTCTGGCCCATGGCGAAGCTCTGCACGAACAGGCCGAGGGCGAGCAGCCCATAGATGATGGAGGGCACGCCCGCGAGATTGGTCACATTGATTTCGATGAGATGGGTGATCCAGTTCCGCGGCGCATATTCCTCAAGATAGAGGCCTGCTGCGACGCCGAGCGGCACCGCCAGCGCCGTCGTCACCAGCATCACCAGCGTGGTGCCGACCCAGGCGGACAGAATGCCGGCCTCCGAAGCGCGTCGGGAGGGGAAGCTCGTCAGGAAATCAAGATCAATGCGGCCAAGCCCGTCCACCATGAAGTCCACGATGAGCGACAGCAGAACGATCATGGAAATGACGAGCACGCTGAGGCCCAGGATCGCGAAATTGCGGTCGGACCGATGCGCCCGAGCGACGATTTCCGCGTCGGAGAGGCGGCGGGAGGGTTGAGCGGCGAGCGGCTTCACGGCCATCCCCTCAATAGACTTCACGGTATTTCTGGCGGAGCCAGAAGGCGAGAATGTTGAAGGCGAAAGTCATGAGGAACAGCGTCATGCCCGCCGCGAAGATGGTGAGATAAGCGATGGAGCCATGTGGCACGTCGCCGAGGCTGATCTGGACGATATAGGAGGTGATCGTGGCTGCGCCCTCCAGAGGGTTCAGGGCGAGCTTCGCCTGCTGGCCCGCAGCAATGGCCACCACCATGGTCTCGCCCACCGCCCGCGACATGCCGAGGATGTAGGCCGCCGTCACCCCGGAGAAGGCGCCGGGGATCACCACCCGCGTCGCCGTCTGGAGCCGCGTGAAGCCCAGCGCATAGGCCCCCTCCCTCAGTTCCGCAGGGACCGCGCGCATGGCGTCCTCGCTCACGGAAACGATGTAGGGCAGGATCATGATGCCCATGACGATGCCCGGCACGAGCAGGTTGAAGCCCGCCAGCCCGGGAATGAAGATCTGGAAGATGGGCGTGAGGAACAAAAGAGCGAAATAGCCGAATGCCACAGTGGGCACGCCTGCGATAAGCTCCAGAAACGGCTTGATGGTCTCGCGCACCTGTGGCCGCGCGAACTCCGACAGATAGATTGCGAGCACGGTACCGGCTGGAATCGCGACGAGCAGGGCGATGAGCGAACTCACCAAAGTACCGGATACCAGAGTCATGATGCCGAAGTGCTTGTCCTGAAACACCGGCGTCCATTGTGTGTCGGTCAGGAAGGAGATGATCGACACCTGTGCGAAGAATTTCAGGCTTTCGGACAGGAGGACGTAGACGATGCCCGCCGTGACCAGGACAGAGAGTGCGGCACTGAGAAACAGGACAACGCGCATGATGCGGTCCACCACCCGGCGTCGCGCCAGGAAGACCGGAGAAACCGTCAGGCGCAACCGGCCTGTTCTTGAGTCTGGAGACACCGGTGCGACCACGTCCAACCCTCACCTGAATGGAGGGAGGCGCCGGAGCACCTCCCTCAGGTCCCTCAAGATCACCTGTCAGTAGACGAGCTTTTCCTTGACGAGATCCTCGACGGAGACGCCGACCTTGGACCCGGTGAAGCCGGTGCCGATCTCACGCTTCTTGAAGCGCTCCTGGAACACCTTCAGGGCGGCCTCGGGCAGCGGCACATAGCCGACTTCCTTGACCAGCTCGACCGCGTGCTTCGGGTCCTGGTAGAACTCAACGAACTTCGCCACCTCCGGACGGGTTTCGGCCGCCTTCTTGTTCACGTAGATGAAGATCGGCCGCGACAGAGGCTGGTACTTGCCGGTGCGGGCGTTCTCGACCGACGGCTCCACGGCGGGCGCGGCGTCATCGACCTTGATCTTCACCGCCTTCAGCTTGCCGGTGTTCTCTTCATAGTAAGCAAGGCCGAAAAAGCCGAGGGCGTTGGGATCGCCCGCCACGCCCTGGACCAGCACGTTGTCATCCTCCGATGCGGTGAAGTCGCCGCGGCTGGAATGCTCCTTGCCGACGATGGCGGCGGTGAAATAGTCGTAAGTGCCTGAGTCGACGCCCGCGCCGTAGAGCACCAGCGGCCGATCCGGGTAGCTGTCGCGGACCTGCTTCCAGTTGGTGATCTTGCCCTGGGCCTCGGGCTCCCAGATCTTCTTCAGATCCGCAACCGTCATCTCGCTCGCCCAGGTGTTGGACGGGTGGACGATGACCGTGAGCGCATCAAGGGCGACCGGCAATTCGATATACTCGATGCCGGCTTCCTTGCAGGCCTTCTGCTCGGCGGAGGTGATGGGGCGCGAGGCGTCAGAGATGTCGATCTCTCCGCGGCAGAACTTCTTGAAGCCGCCGCCGGTACCGGAGATGCCGACCGTCACCTTGATATCCTTGTTCGCCTTCTGGAATTCCTCCGCCATGGCTTCGGTCACGGGGAATACCGTGGACGACCCGTCGACCTTGACCAGTGCCTGGGCAGCGGCGCCGTTGAAGGCCGCGCCGGTAGCGAGCAGCGCGAGGGCGCTCGCGAGAGTGATGATCTTCATGAGGATGCCGTCTCCCTGGACAGTGCCGCTAGGGCTTCTGATGCTCACCTAGCCTCACGGGCTCTAAGCATGTTATGTAACAAATTCATGACAATTTGTGTATATCGAGCGATATTCCTGAATCAACAGAGATTTTATCGAATATGACGCAACGTAGTTCTAGGCTATGGTTGGCTTTATTTCATGTAAATCATATGGACATCGTGGCAATTGTCCATGGTTGATTGCAATTTTTGAGAGGCTATCCGACTTCGATTGACGTATATTACTTATATAAAGTCCATATGAAGCGCCTATTATTCATTTCTCCTCCCGAACAAATTTGCCTCTCAACCTCGCGAGCATTCCGTCTCTACATTACATCATTTCCATTTGTATCGACATATCGATAATTTATACTATCGCTGCGATTGGCGCGACGTAAATGGCGTCACAAGAGTGACATGAAGGCCATATAGCGATCTGTCCACTCCTATCGACATAATGACTCGTATGGAGCTATCTGTTTCCAGCGATATGTCGCTAGGACCCAAGGGAGGCCAGCCGTGAATCGCATTCTTGTCTGGACAGCTGCGGCGACGCTCGCGGCCCTGTCGATGTTCGCGCCTCCGGCGCGCGCCGCGGAGGTGCGGGGTGCCGGCTCCACCTTCGCCTATCCGATCATCTGGAAATGGGCGGAGGCGTTTCGTGAGCGCACAGGCCACATCGTAGGATACCAGTCGGTGGGTTCGTCGGCCGGCGTCAACCGTATTAAGGACGGGGTGGTGGATTTCGGCGCGTCCGACAAGCCGCTGAAGCCGGAAGAACTGGAGAAATATGGCCTCGGCCAGTTCCCCATCGTGTTCGGTGGCGTCGTTCCGGTGTTCAACGTGGACGGCGTGGGGCCCGGCCAGCTCCGCTTCACCGGCGCCCTTCTCGCTGACATCTATCTCGGCAAGGTCACGACCTGGTCCGATCCCGCCATCAGGGCCCTCAATCCCGACGTCAAGCTGCCCAACGCGAAGATCGTGGTGGTGCACCGTTCCGATGGATCTGGAACCACGTTCAACTGGGTGTCCTACCTTGCCAAGGCGAGCCCGGAGTGGAAGCAGCAGGTCGGCGAAGGCAGCGCAGTCGCCTGGCCGGTGGGGTATGGCGCGCGCGGTAACGAAGGGGTCTCGACCGAGGTCAAGCGGGTCCCGAATGCCATCGGCTATGTCGAATACACCTATGTGGTGCAGGTGAAGCTGGCCTATGGCCTCGTCCAGAACCGTGCTGGCAAGTTCATCGCACCCAGCGCGGCGGCGTTCCAGGCGGCGGCGCTGAGCTTCGATTGGGCCGGCGCCAAGGACTTTTTCGTCGTCATCACCGATTCCCCCGCCGAGGATGCCTATCCTATTGCGGCGACCACCTTCGCTCTCATGTACCGCGAGCCGAAGGTGCCGGCGAACAGCCAAGCCGCCTTCGAGTTCTGGCGTTTCGCCCTGGGCGAGGGCGAGAAATTTGCGTCCGAGCTCGGCTATGTTCCCTTGCCGCCGGCTCTGGTCCAGCAGGTCAAGGACTATTGGGCCAGGACCTTCAAGGGCGGCGCCTGAGGCACTTGGGCTGACGCGTGAGCAGCATTCGAACGGTGAGACAAGATGGACGAGACGAAGCTGAATGGGGAAGACGCCACGCGGATCTTCGATGCGCTGTCCCAAGGCACGCGCTTCGAGACTTATCGTCTTCTGCTGCGCTATGTGCCCTATGGCCTTCAGGCGGGCGACATCGCCCGCCTGCTGGCGGTAGCGCACAATACCATGTCGGTGCACCTCGGCGTGCTGGAGCGTGCCGGCCTTGTCACGTCGCGGCGCGAGGGACGGTCCATCATCTATGCCGTCAGCTTGTCCACAGCGGGCCCTGTGCTGAGCCAACTGATGGCGGAGATGGGTTTTGCCGTCTCCCCCCGGTGCGGGACCGGCCCCGCGGCCTTTCCACAGCTGCGTCCTGCCGCTGGGAATGATCGCGTCTACAATGTTCTGCTGGTCTGCTCGGCCAACTCGGCACGGTCGCTGATCGCGGAGGCGTTGCTCAACCGCGAGGGGCGAGGCCGCTTCAAGGCCTACTCGGCCGGCAGTCGGCCGAAGCTCAAGCCGCACTCGATGGCTATCGATCTGCTCGACTCGCTCGGCTACGACACGACGAACCTCGCCTCCAAGAGCTGGGATGGGTTCGCCAGGCCGGATGCGCCCCAGATGGATTTCGTCATCACTACCTGCGACGCCGCAGCTGGGGAAATCTGCCCTGCCTTCCCCGGTCATCCGCTACAGGCCCATTGGGGTCTGCCCGACCCGATCCGGGTGAAGGGAACCGAAGCTGAGCAGAAGGCTGCCTTCGTTGCCACCTACCGTCGGCTCGCCGGGCGTATCTCCGCCTTCGTCAACCTGCCATTTGAGCAGCTCGATCTTGCTTCGCTCAAGGAGCGCATCGGCGAGATCGGGAAAATGGAGGGAGCGACGGACCTCACACTCTCGGGACAGGCCGCGTGAACTGTCGTCGTCCTGAAACAGACCGCGCCCACGCTCTCGCCGCAATCGGCCGCAGCTGGCGGCCTTGGGAGATCCCGCACCGTGTCCGTGTTTGAACGCTATCTCACTCTCTGGGTGTTCCTGTGCATCATCGCCGGCGTCGCGCTTGGCGCGCTGGCGCCGTCCGTGTTCCAGACCATCGGGGCGCTGGAAGTGGCGCGGGTCAACCTGCCGGTAGCCATCCTCATATGGCTGATGATCGTGCCCATGCTGGTCAAGATCGACTTTGCCGCGCTCAAGGAGGTCGGCCGGCACTGGCGCGGAATCTCGGTGACGCTGCTGGTGAACTGGGCGGTGAAGCCGTTCTCCATGGCGTTCCTCGGCTGGCTGTTCATCGGCTATCTGTTCCGACCCTACCTGCCAGCCGACCAGATCGATAGCTATATCGCCGGCCTCATCCTTCTGGCGGCGGCGCCCTGCACGGCCATGGTGTTCGTCTGGTCAAATCTCACCAAGGGTGAGCCCCACTTTACCTTGTCCCAGGTGGCGCTGAACGACGCCATCATGATCGTCGCCTTCGCGCCCGTCGTGGGGCTGTTGCTCGGGCTCTCCTCCATCACCGTGCCGTGGGACACACTCTTCCTGTCGGTGATGCTCTACATCGTCGTCCCGGTGATCGCGGCGCAGCTCCTCCGCGGGCGCATCCTGGCGACCGGTGGACAGGCCGGGCTCGATCGCCTGCTCGGCGTGCTCCAGCCGCTCTCCCTGGTGGCGCTGCTCGCCACCCTGGTGCTGCTGTTCGCCTTCCAGGGCGAGCAGATCCTCGCCCAGCCGCTGGTGATTGCGCTGCTGGCCGTGCCGATCTTGATCCAGGTCTATTTCAACTCGGGCCTTGCCTATCTCCTGAACCGGCTGTCCGGCGAAGCCCACTGCGTGGCCGGCCCCTCTGCCCTCATTGGGGCCTCCAATTTCTTCGAGCTGGCGGTGGCTGCCGCCATCAGCCTGTTCGGATTCAAGTCGGGTGCGGCTCTCGCCACCGTGGTGGGTGTGCTCATCGAGGTTCCGGTGATGCTCTCGGTGGTGTGGATCGTGAACCATACCAAGGACTGGTACGAAGCCGGCGGCGTGAGGGTGACGGACGCCGGCGACCGCACCAAAGCCTGAGATCATCGCGGCAACGCCGCACCTTTTCAAAGTTTGCGAGGATGACGGTGCCATGAGAGTAGGGATCAACGGCCTCGGCCGCATTGGACGGCTTTCGCTTCGCGCGGCCATGGGGGCGGCCTACCGCCCGGACAATGATCCGCGCGGCAACAACCGGCTCGAGATCGTTCATCTCAACGAGATCAAGGGTGGGGCGGAAGCCATCGCCCATCTCCTCGAATTCGACAGCGTACAGGGGCGCTGGCGTGCGCCCATCGCAGCCGAGGGCGCGGATAGTGTGCGCATCGGCGAGAAGAGCTTGTCTTTCTCCTCTCACGCGACGCCGGGCGATATCCCCTGGGGCGATCTCGGCGTGGACCTCGTACTGGAGTCCACCGGCAAGTTTCTCACCCCCGCCGTGCTCGAAGGTCACCTGAAGCGCGGCGCCAAGCGCGTAATCGTCGCCGCGCCGGTGAAAGACCCGTCCGTGCTGAACGTTGTGGTGGGGGTGAACGAGCAGCTCTACGACCGAGAGACGCATCCCATCGTCACCGCTGCCTCCTGCACCACCAACTGCCTCGCCCCGGTGGTGAAGGTGGTGCACGAGGCCATCGGCATCCGCCACGGCCAGATCACCACCATCCACGATCCCACCAACACCAACGTGGTGGTGGACGCGCCCCACAAGGACCTGCGCCGCGCCCGCTCGGCCATGCTCTCGCTGCAGCCTACTACCACCGGCAGCGCCACCGCCATCGCCCTCATCTATCCCGAGCTGAAGGGCAAGCTGAACGGCCATGCGGTGCGCGCCCCGGTGCTCAACGCCTCGCTCACCGACTGCGTGTTCGAGCTCAACCGCGAGACCACGGCGGACGAGGTGAACGCGTTGTTCGCCAAGGCCGCCGCGGGTGCGCTCAACGGTATCCTCGGCTTCGAGCCGCGCCCTTTGGTGTCGGCGGACTACGCCCGCGACACCCGCTCCGCAATCGTTGATGGGCCGTCCACCCTCGTCACCGACGGCACCTTGCTCAAGGTCTATGCCTGGTACGATAACGAGATGGGCTATGCCTGCCGCATGGTGGACCTTGCCTGCCACCTCGAACGCGTGGGGCTGTGAGATGGCGGCGTCATCCTCCGCGGGCCTGCGCAACTACGCCATCGTCACCGCGGCCTATTGGGGCTTCACGCTGACCGACGGCGCCTTGCGCATGCTGGTGCTGTTCACCTTCTTCAAGCTCGGCTACTCGCCCTTCACCCTCGCCTTCCTGTTCTTGCTCTACGAGGCGGCGGGCATCGGGGCGAACTTCATCGGCGGCTGGCTCGCCGCCCGCTTCGGCATCACCCGTATGCTGACAGTCGGGCTCACGACCCAGATCGCCGGCTTCCTGCTGCTCTCCGCCATGTCGCCCACCTGGGAAACGGCCGTTCTTGTTGCCTGGGTGGTGGCGGCGCAGGGCGTGTGCGGCGTGGCGAAGGACCTCACCAAGACCGCCTCCAAGTCCGCCATCAAGGTGACGGAGGCCGAGGCCAAGGGTAACGCCGAGGGGCGCCTGTTTCGCTGGGTGGCGTGGTTCACCGGTTCCAAGAATGCCATGAAGGGCTTCGGCTTCTTTCTTGGCGGCGTGCTCCTGGAGGCGTTCGGCTTTCGCTTGTCGCTGTGGCTCATGGCTGCCGTGCTGGCGCTGGTGCTTCTCGGCGTGCTGCTGTCCCTGCCGCCTATGATGGGCAAGGCCAAGGCGAGTAGTTCGGCAAGAGAATTGTTCGGCAAGAGCCGGGGTGTGAACCTGCTCGCTGCTGCCCGCGTCGCCTTGTTCGGCGCGCGGGACGTGTGGTTCGTGGTGGGCGTGCCGGTCTTCCTCTATGGGATGGGCTGGACCTTTCCCATGGTGGGCGGCTTCCTCGCGCTGTGGACCATCGGCTACGGCATCGTGCAGGCATCCGCGCCCGCCGTGGTGAGCCGCAGCCCGGACGGCCTGTCCAAGGAAGTGCCAGCGGCGCGCTGGTGGGCGCTCGGCCTCGCTCTGGTGCCGGTGGCCATCGCCGTGCTCCTCGCCGTGACACCCCTGCGGCCGGACATCATCGTCGTGATCGGGCTCGCCATCTTCGGCGCCGCCTTCGCCGTGAACTCCTCCCTGCATTCCTACCTGATCCTGGCCTATGCCGGATCGGAGAAGGCAGCCGAGGACGTCGGCTTCTATTATGCCGCGAACGCCGCCGGGCGCTTCGCCGGAACCCTCCTCAGCGGCCTGCTCTACCAGGTGGGGGGCATCACGACCTGCCTCGCCGGCTCCGCCGTCATGCTCGGCATCTGCTGGCTCACCACCCTGCTGCTGCCGACCCACGCCAGCGCCCTGGAGAAGGCCAGGCCCGGCAGTGCCCTGCCGAGCAGTTGAGCCGGCCGCATCGTAGTCGGTGCGTCACACAACAGTCGTACTGAAGATGCGATCCAATCGGAGATGAAGCCATGTCGCTCCTGCGCTCCCTGACCTGTGCCGCCATGCTCGCGGCGACCATGCTGGCGCCGTCCTTTGCCCAGGCCGAATTCAAGCTCGACCCGCGCTTTTCCGACACCAATGGCGACATGGTGGCCGATACCCCGTCGGACCCGGCGAAGCAGCTCGACCCCGACACCCTCATCTTCGCCTATACCCCGGTGGAGGACCCCGCAGTCTATGCGAAGGTGTGGGCCGAATTCCTCGACCATCTCGCCAAGGTGACGGGCAAGAAGGTGCAGTTCTTCCCCGTGCAGTCCAATGCCGCGCAGCTGGAAGCCATGCGCGCCGGGCGCCTGCATGTGGCCGGCTTCAACACCGGCTCCAATCCCATCGCCGTCGCCTGCTCCGGCTTCGTGCCGTTCGCCATGATGGCCTCCAAGGACGGTGCCTACGGCTACGAGATGGAGATCATCACCTATCCCGGCTCCGGCATCACCAAGGTCGAGGACATCAAGGGGAAGAAGATGGCCTTCACCTCGGAGACCTCCAATTCCGGCTACAAGGCGCCGTCCGCGCTGCTGCGCTCGCAGTTCGGCATGGAGGCGGGCAAGGATTACGAACCCGCCTTCTCCGGCAAGCACGACAATTCCATCATCGGCGTCGCCAACGAGGATTATCCGGCAGCGGCCGTCGCCAATTCGGTGATGAAGCGCATGATCGCCCGCGGCGTGATCAAACCCGAGCAGGTGGTGACGATCTACAAGTCGCAGACCTTCCCCACCACCGGCTATGGCTATGCCTACAATCTGAAGCCCGAGCTCGCCGCCAAGG
Source organism: Xanthobacter flavus (assembly GCF_017875275.1). Taxonomy (NCBI): domain Bacteria; kingdom Pseudomonadati; phylum Pseudomonadota; class Alphaproteobacteria; order Hyphomicrobiales; family Xanthobacteraceae; genus Xanthobacter; species Xanthobacter flavus. The sequence goes on from NZ_JAGGML010000001.1 coordinate 188,475, forward strand.
TGAAAGAGGCGTTCTTCAGCTTCAATTGGGATGGCACCGGCCTGCAGAAGGAGTTCAAGTCCGCCGAGCCGCCGCAGGAGAAGTTCATCCCCATCACCTTCAAGGACACCTGGGCGGTGGTGCGGCAGATCGACGACGCCATGGGCGTCAGCTACACCTGCAAATAGGCTCCGGCGGTAGGCCCGGCATGAGTGAGACTGCGGGATGCTGACCATCGCCGGCCTGTCGAAGCGTTATGCCAAGGGGGACAAGGCCCTCGACGATGTCTCGCTCGGCATCCCCGCCGGCCAGGTGGTGGGCCTGATCGGTCCGTCGGGGGCAGGCAAGTCCACCCTCATCCGCTGCATGAACCGGCTGGTGGAGCCCACGTCCGGCTCCATCCGCCTCGGCGACACCGAGATCACCCGCCTCGGAGGCATGGGCCTGCGGCGCGCGCGGCGGCGCATGGGCATGATCTTCCAGGAATATGCCCTGGTGGAGCGCCTCACGGTGATGGAGAACGTGCTCTCCGGCCGGCTCGGATACGTGGGCTTCTGGCGCGCCTTCCTGCGCCGGTTTCCCCAGGCCGACGTTGACCGGGCCTTCGCCGTGCTCGACCGCGTTGGCCTGATGGATCACGTGGACAAGAGGGCGGACGAGCTGTCCGGCGGCCAGCGCCAGCGCGTCGGCATCGCCCGCGCTCTGGTGCAGGAGCCGGACATCATGCTAGTGGACGAGCCCACCGCCAGCCTCGACCCCAAGACCTCGCGCCAGATCATGCGCCTCATCGTCGAGGTGTGCGCCGAGCGCCGGCTCGCCGCCATCGTCAACATCCACGACGTGGCGCTGGCGCAGATGTTCGTCCAGCGCATCATCGGCCTCAAGGCCGGGCGCACCGTGTTCGACGGCCCTCCGGAGGCACTCGACACCGATGTGCTCACCGCCATCTATGGCGAGGAGGACTGGTCGCGCACCATCCGCGAGGCGGAGGATGATGCGGTGGAAGAAGCCGCCGCCGAGGATGCGGTCCGTGTCCTGCGGGTCCAGGCCACGCCATCCGCCGTGGCGAGGACGCTGTGAGCGCTGTGTCCGTTCCGGCGCACCGCTGGCGGCCGCCGCCGCTCGTCGCCAATCCCTGGCTGCGCTATGCACTCATCGGCGGCGCGGCGCTCTATCTGGCGCTCGCCCTCGGCAGCGTCGAGGTCAACTGGGCACGCCTGTCGGACGGCTGGGCGCGCGGGTTGCGCTTCATCTCCGGCTTCCTGGAGCCGAACTTCTCCCGGCGCTGGGACGACATCATCCAGGGCATGATCGAGAGCCTGACCATGACGGTGACCTCCACCGTGGTGGGCATCGCCATCTCGGTTCCCATCGGCATCGGCGCCGCCCGCAACGTGGTGCCGCGCGGGGTCTATTTCGCTTGCCGGGCCATCATCGCCGTGTCGCGGTCCCTGCAGGAGATCATCGTCGCCATATTGCTGGTGGCCATGGTGGGCTTCGGGCCGTTCGCGGGCTTCCTCACCCTGTCGTTCGCCACCATCGGCTTCCTCTCCAAGCTGCTGGCCGAGGACATCGAGGACATCGACCCCGCCCCTGTGGAGGCGATCCGCGCCACCGGGGCGCCCTGGCCATCGCTGATCGCCTTTGGGGTGCTGCCGCAGGTGGCGCCGCGCCTCCTCGGGCTTTCGCTCTACCGGCTCGACATCAATTTCCGCGAATCCGCGGTGGTGGGCATCGTCGGCGCGGGCGGCATCGGTGCCACGCTCAACACCGCTATCGATCGTTACGAGTTCGACAGCGCCGCCGCCATCCTCATCCTCATCATCGCCATCGTGATGGCGAGCGAATATGTCTCCGGCCTCGTGCGCGGGCCGGTGAAATAATGCCGGTCATAGCCCTCCCCGAAGGCCGCCGGTCCTGGCAACGGCGCACTTCGCGCGGCCAGATCGCCGTGTGGTTCGGCTGGCTTCTCGCCGTGGCCTTCACCGTGTTCTGCTGGCGGGTGATGACGGAAGGCACCATCTGGGCCTTCGTCTGGGATGCCCCCACCCAGGCCGCCGACATCGGCGCGCGCATGGTCCCGCCGCGCTGGTCCTATTTCCCGGCACTGCTCAAGCCGCTTTGGGACACGCTCAACATTGCCACCCTCGGCACGCTCATCGCCATCGTGCTGTCGGTGCCGGTGGCCTTCCTCGCGGCACGCAACACCACGCCTAGCGCCGCCTTCGTGCGGCCGCTGGCGCTGTTCGTCATCGTCGCCTCGCGCTCCATTAATTCCATCATCTGGGCGCTGCTGCTGGTGGCGATCCTGGGTCCGGGCGTGCTGGCCGGCATCATCGCCATCGCGCTCAGGTCCATCGGCTTCATCGGCAAGCTGCTCTACGAGGCCATCGAGGAAATCGACGAGAGCCAGGTGGAGGCGATCCGCGCTACCGGCGCCTCGGGCGCCCAGACCCTCGCCTACGGGATCGTGCCGCAGATCATGCCCGCCTTCGCCGGCATCAGCGTGTTTCGCTGGGACATCAACATCCGCGAATCCACGGTGCTCGGCCTGGTTGGCGCGGGCGGGATAGGACTCAACCTGGAAAGCTCGCTCAATACGCTGGCGTGGCCGCAGGTGACGCTGATCCTCATGGTGATCCTCGCCACCGTGGTGGTGAGCGAATGGGTGTCCGCCAAGGTCCGCCACGCCATCATCTGATCTTCGGAGCCTGAACGATGACTGAGCATTCCCTTGTCACCATCTGGCACAATCCGGCCTGCGGCACATCGCGCAACACGCTCGCCCTGATCCGCAACGCCGGTATCGAGCCGACGATCGTCGAATATCTCAAGACCCCGCCCGCGCGGGAAGAGGTCGCCGCCGCCATCGCCGCGGCGGGCCTCACGGTGCGCGCCGCGACCCGCCAGAAGGGCACACCCTATGCCGAACTCGGCCTCGACGATCCCGCCCTCACCGACGACACTCTGCTCGATGCCATGATGGCCCACCCCATCCTCATTAACCGGCCGTTCGTCTTCACCCCGCTCGGGGCGCGGCTGTGCCGGCCGTCGGAAAGGGTCCTGGACATCCTGCCCGCGCCGCAGAAAGGGCCGTTTACGAAGGAGGATGGAGAGGTGGTGATCGATGCCGAGGGACGGCGCGTTTGCTGACGCGGGGAGCGCTTTCAAGTATGCCTTGATGATTGACACATTGATGATCGATGTATAGCCTTCCTGCATGTCTCGAACCTCTCCATCGGCCACCCCATCCGTTCCGCCGTCGCCCGCCCCGGTGCCGAAGCCCGGGCCCGATTTCCTGAGCCGTGCCTACTGGAACGGCACCATCAAGATGAGCCTGTCCAAATTCTTCATTCTGTGCGTGCTGCATCAGCGGCCCATGCACGGATACGACGTGGCAAGGGCAGTCGAGGCAACGACGAACGGCTGCTGTTCCCCTGCAGAGGGCACCATCTATCCGGTGCTGCGGGAGTTCGAGGAGGGCGGATACGTCACCGCTGCAAGCGAGGTGGTCTCGGGCCGCGAGCGCAAGGTCTACACCCTCACGGACAAGGGCCGCGCCGCCTTCAAGGTGGCGGTGGAGGCCTGGATGGACGTAACGCGCTGTCTGGTCGACGCGGAGAAGATGATCGCCGGCGCGCCGGACAAAGTCGGGAGCACTCCGGGATGCTGCCCCTGACCCGCATTCATTTGCCCTTAAGCATCGCTCGTCAATGGATCGACCATCGGAGTCTCCCGTCATGACCGGATCGCTACCCGTCGCTATCATCGGAGCCGGCCCCGTGGGGCTTGCCGCCGCGGCGCATCTGCTGGCCCGCGGCCTCGCGCCTCTCGTCTTCGAGCGCGGCGCCGGCGTCGGCACCTCGCTCAAGGCCTGGGGCCACGTGCGGGTGTTCTCGCCCTGGGGCTACAACATCGACGCGGCCGCCCGCACGCTGCTGGAGGAAACCGGCTGGAGCGCGCCGAACCCCAAGGCCCTGCCGCTCGGCGGGGAGATCGTGCGGCACTATCTCGAGCCGCTGGCGGCTCATCCCGCCCTTGCGCCCCACCTGCGGTTCGGGGCACAGGTGAGCGCCATCGCCCGCCACGGCCTCGACAAGATGTCATCCGAGGGGCGCGCGGACACGCCGTTCGCGATCTGCTGGCGCGACGCGAACGGCGCTGAGCACCGTTCGCTCGCCCGTGCCGTCATCGACGCCTCCGGCACCTGGAGCCAGCCCAACCCCATGGGCGCGGACGGCCTGCCGGTGCCCGGCGAGGAAGAGGCAGCCGCGCATGTCGCCTATGGCATTCCCGACGTGTCCGGCGCTGAGCGCGAGACCTATTCCGGCCGGCGCGTGCTGGTGGTGGGCTCCGGCCATTCGGCCATCAATGTGGTGCTCGATCTTCTCCGCCTGCAGGAGGCGGCGCCAACGACCCGCGTCACCTGGGCGCTTCGGCGCAACCGCATGGAGAAGCTGCTGGGCGGCGGCCTCAACGACGCGCTGCCCGCCCGCGGTGCCCTCGGCCTTGCGGCGACGCAGGCCATCGCCGCCGGCCGGCTCGATGTCCTCGCGCCGTTCGCGGCGGAGCGGATTGTCGGCGGCGCGGCGGGGCTGGACGTGTCCGGCCGTCTCGGCACGGAGCCCTGGACCAGGACCGTGGACCGGATCGTGGTGGCCACCGGCTTTCGCCCCGACCTTGCCGTGCTGCGCGAGGTGCGCGTCGCCCTCGATCCCGCCGTCGAGGCACCGCCGGCCCTCGCGCCGCTGATCGACCCGAACCTGCATTCGTGCGGCACCGTCCCGCCCCATGGCGCGGCGGAGCTGGCCCACCCCGAGCCGGGCTTCTACATCGTCGGCTCCAAGTCCTACGGCCGCGCCCCCACCTTCCTGATGGCCACGGGCTATGAGCAGGTCCGCTCCATCGCGGCGGAGATCGCCGGCGATCACGACGCGGCGCGCAGTGTCCATCTGGTGCTGCCGGAGACCGGCGTCTGCAGCGCCGCACCGGCGACGGCAGGGGCATCCGGCTGTTGTGGTGGGCCTGCGCCTCGGGACGCCGATGCCTGCTGCGCGGACGATGCCCAGGCCAAGGCGGAAGGCAAGGACGGCTGCGGCTGCGATACCGCCGCGCCGCAGGCCGAGGCGCCACCCCGCCGCGGGACGGCCGCGTGACCAGCGGCCTGAGCGGCGAACTCGCGCAACCGGCGCCAGCGCGCCCGCTTTCCGGCCGCAGCCTGTTCATCACCGGCCTCGGCATTGGCCAGATCTGCTCCTGGGGATCGCTCTACTACAGCTTTCCCCTGATAGCGGAGGCCATGGAGCGCGACCTCGGCTGGTCGAAGCCGGATCTGTTCGGCGCCGCGACGCTCGGCCTCGCCCTCGGGGGCATGGCCGCCTTCCCCGTGGGCGCCGCCGTCGACAAAGGCCACGGCAGGTGGGTGATGGCGGCGGGAGCCGGCCTCGCCGGCCTCTGCCTCCTTGCCTGGTCGCAGGTGCAGCAGCTCTGGCTGTTCTATAGCCTGATGGCCGCCATCGGCGTCCTCCAGGCGGCAACCCTTTATGAGCCGGCGTTCGCGGTGGTGGCGCGCAGGACCGGAGCGGCCGGCGCCCGGGCCGGCATTACCGCGCTCACCCTATGGGGCGGATTTGCCTCCACGGTCTTCATTCCGCTGATCCAGATCCTGCTGGATCTGGCGGGCTGGCGTGGCGCACTGGTGGCGCTCGGCGCCGTGAACCTCGTGGTGTGCGCGCCGCTCTATGCCGCGGTGATCCGGCCCGCGGCCGACCACGCGGCATCGCCGGTCCACGCTCTTGCACTGTCGGGAGCGGGCACCCTGCGGCAGGTCATGGGGCGCGTTGCCCGCCGGCCCACCTTCTGGGCCCTGGCGGTGGCGTTCACCGCCTATGCCGCCACCTTCTCCGCCTTCACCTTCCACCTCTATCCCCTGCTGCTGGAGCGCGGCTTCACGGCGGGCAGCGTGGTGCTGGCCATGGCCATCATCGGCCCAACCCAGGTGGCGGGTCGGATCGCCGTCTCGGTGTTCGCGCCGCGCGCTCCGGTGCGACTCATCGGCAGCTGTGCCGTGCTAGCCTTTCCGGTCGCCATACTCGCCTTGGCGTGGCTGCCACCCAGCTTTGCCCTGGTGGCGGCCATCGTGGCGCTCTACGGCAGCGCCAACGGCATCATGACCATCGTGCGTGGGCTCGCCGTGCCGGAGATGCTGACCCGGCAGGCCTATGGCGCCGTGAACGGCGCGCTGGCGGCGCCCTCGATGCTCGCCCGCGCTTTGGCACCCGCCGGTGCCGCGCTCCTCTGGGCGCAATCCCAGTCTTACGGCGCGGTCCTCTCTGCCATGGCTGCGGGAGGCGTCCTGCTGGCGGGCGCCTTCTGGGCCGCAGCAGCCTTTTCGCGGAACGAGGACATGGAGCGCCACGAGAGGGCTCCTTCTATGCCGGACCGCCGCTAAGCCCCCGCCGCAACACACCCTTCCTGAAAAGAATTAAAGCGGAACAACGCATCCAACACCATCCGGCTTATCAGCGCTCGGCGGCTCACTGCATACGCGCTAAAGCTGCAGGAAACTGATGTGCTCCTCATTTCCCCTGCCAGTTACAAGTTTAGGTCTGGCGGGGTTTGGGTCCTCGTGGGACTGGTTGGCGAACGTCGACGATGGGAGGCCACCGAGGCTCATGTGAAGTCTGACGATATTGTAGTCGATTGCCCGAGCCTCGATGATCCGCCTCACCTCTACAAGTGAGGATGTTTGAAGCGTTCAGATCTTTACGAGCATCGCGGTCACGTACATCAGGCCCGCGCCGGTGGCGAGCCCCGTCATTGCGGCTGGCGTGAAGAACGAAACATGAGTCTCGCCGCTTCTGCGCACTAGTAGCGATCCGACTTCCGCAATCACCTGAAGGATAGCCCCGGCACCGACCGCCAGCGCTAGCGCCGACCACTGCGGCGCGTAGGCAAGGCTGCCGATCCACAGACCTGCGACGGCTGGTCCGCCCGCAAGCAGCGTCAACCCGGCGAAGGTCCAAAGTGGTGGGCGTACTTTCAGTATCGGCGCGGCAATGCCGATGCCTTCCGTGATGTTGTGCAACGTAAAGCCGAGCACCAGAAAAATACCGAGATCCGCCGCTCCGGAGGCGAAAGAAGCGCCGATGGCAAGGCCTTCGCCGAGATTGTGCAATCCTATCCCCAGCGCAATGAAGGTCGATAGGGCCAGCCCGGTCGGTGTGCCACGGCTGCGGCCGACAGCCATCAGCAAGAGGAAACTCCCCATAGTGGTGAGGATGACCATCACCGGTCCCTGGAACAAGGCGGCGGCCTCGCCGGCAAGTTCGAGCGCTTCAGCAACTGCATCAATCACGAGGAAAGCGAGAAGCCCCACCGTCAATGCGAGTAGGAAGTCCATGCCGTTGCGGCCAACGCCACGGAGAACTGGGTAGAACATGAGGCCGATAGCGACGGGAAGGATGCCGACAAAGACGCCAAGGGCAGCCTGGGATACGAAGCTCATCGAATCCACGGTCGGTGTCGCAACCGCGACGGGGATCTCACGCTTGAACGTGGCGCCGGTGTTGGTGAGGATTTTCACGCCGTGCGCCTCGCCGACCACCCAAGGGAACGGCAACTGAACCCAGGCGGTCGCGCCGCGGGCGATCGGACCCGGCGGTGTCTGCGTAAACTGCCAATAGGCGTCATCGACCTGGACCTGGGCGATCGTCATGGGTTGCGAGCCGCCGGCACGGACCAGTAGGCGAACTCCATCGGAACCTAGGATCGTCCGCTCGAAGGTCAGCTTCTCGACCGGCGGTGCGCCGTTGCGAAAGCTCGATAACGGATCGGTCCCAATCAACCACGCCATCGCGAGACCAAGCACGGTAAACGGGATAGCGATCCAGAACAACGAGGCTCGACCCGGACGCCCGACTGGAAGTGTTGTCGCAGCATTGGAAGGGGGCCGCCCAGCTTGGTTCATGATACGGTCTCCACGACATCGAACATGCCCACCCAACCGAGTTCGGTGAACTCCGACTGATGCGGGTGGAACATGTAGAGACCGGGCTCGTGCTCCGTGAAATGGAACTCAAGGATGCCGCGCTCGGCTTGGCATTGGGTGATGAGGTCGACGGTCTTCAGGGTCGGGGTCAAGGTCGTGCCTTGATTGAAGTATTCAAAGAAATTAGCATGCAAATGAAAAGAATTTATCGGATCGAACTCGATCACATTGATAAGGTAGACGCGAACCGGTTTGTCTCTAAGGATCTTGATGGGTTTTTTTGCATAGGCATGGGCTACCGTATTGACAGCATAGACCTCGTTCTTGCCGTCGAAATTGGTATCGAATGCATTCATAACCATTACGAGTTCTTGCCACTCGGCATTCTCCGCCGTGCCGAGCAGGCGTGAGCGGGCAACTGCCTCATATTCGGGATGGCGAGTGGGATCCGGGTCGATGACGAAGGCTCCGTACATGCCCTTGTGAATATGCCGCTTCAGCGGCAGAGCGTGACAGTGATAGAGGTGACATCCGAAAGGCAGTGCATCAAACTCGTAGACAAACTCCTCGCCCGGAGCGACTAGCCCTGCGCCTGGAACGCCATCCATCCGCGCCGCATGGATGCCATGAAAATGCATCGAATGAGGATGCGAGCCGTAGTTTTTGAAGACGATCCTCAGCCGCTCACCTTCGGTCGCGCGCAGTGACGGGCCGGGCACCCGGCCATTATAGGTCCAGGCCAGAAACATGATGCCGGGGGCGATCTCGATCTCCTTGTCCTCGGCGGTGATCTCGAAGGTTCTTAGCGTCCGCCCATCCGGAAGCTGGGACACAGTGCCTCTATCCCAGTCGGTCAGAAGCTTGGTCGGATCGAAGCCATTACGAGCTTCGTCGACCTCGCCCACCGTGATCATCGCACCATGGGGTCCGCTGTGGGCTGAGGCCAGCTTTGCTTCAGCGCCGACAGTTCCTGCATGCGAAGCGTGTCCTGACTGCGCTAGAGCACCAGTCATACCTATCGCTGCGCCGCTGGCAGCCGCTAGCCCGCCTCCCAGCACCACGCGCCGGCTCAGCCGTTTACGTAACCAAGCTGGCACTTTGATCATATGCATCGCTTTCTGCAAATGCGAATTAGTCGCATATAAATAGCATAAGCTACAATTGGTGGCCATTGCCAATTGACGTCGAGAAGGGCTTCCTCCTCTCCGCAACATGGGCGCCAACTTCCGCCATATCGCAGAAGATCAGGCAATCGGGGCATGCCGAGTCTAGCCTTGAGGGGCGCGAGGTTGGCTGCCTCGATCAGGTCCGGAAATCCGACTGCCCTCACATAGGCAAGCCAACCGCTACGATGGCCACAGTTCGGATCGCGGGTCACGGTCATCTTGTGCGATGTCTCGGCCGCCCAGAGGCGCGATAGCACGAGCATAGAAGTCGCCTATGTGGCGCCGATCACCAACTCACGGTGTGCTGCGAAAAGCTCGGCTGTCACGGCGCTTCTCCTTTCGCTGGCTGTTTCCTCGCGTCCGGCTTCCGATCGAAGCTGCGCATGACGCTCCTCACCGAAAGAAGACGTATTTCGTGAGGGCGGCGATCACCAGCACCAAGACGAGGATGCCGATCAGGCCGGCAAGGCCCATGCCCCATCCCATGGATCCGATCATGTCGTGCATCATTGGAACCTCCTCTCATTTGGCGGCAGCCTTGAGGCCGGCTGGCCCCTGTTCGATTGCCCTCTCGTCGGCGGTGACGGTCCGCGGCAACCGCCAGCCTTTGATCAGTCCATAGACAGCGGGGATCACGACCAGCGTCAGCACCGTCGACGAGACCATGCCGCCGATCATCGGCACCGCGATGCGCTGCATCACCTCCGAACCGGTGCCGGTGCTCCACAGGATTGGGACGAGGCCGGCCGTGATGGCGATGACCGTCATCATCTTCGGCCGCACCCGCTCGACGGCACCGAGCATGATCGCCTGGTGGAGGTCGATCCGAGTGAAAGGCCGCCCTTCCGCCTCCCGCTCGGCCTTCAGTTCCGCCATCGCCTGCTCGAGATAGATCAGCATGATGACGCCGGTCTCGGCGGCGACGCCGGCGAGCGCGATGAAGCCGACCGCCACGGCAACCGACATGTTGAAGCCAAGCCACCACATCAGCCAGATGCCGCCCACCAGTGCGAAGGGCAGCGACAGCATGACGATGAGCGTTTCCGTCAGGGCCCGGAAGTTGAGGTAGAGGAGCAGGAAAATGACCAGCAACGTCACCGGCACGACGATCTTCAGCCGCGCTTCGGCGCGCTGCAGATATTCGAACTGGCCGCTCCACGAGACGTAGGTGCCTTGCGGCAGCTTCACCTCGTTCGCCACCGCCGCTTGAGCCTCCGCGACATAGCCGCCAAGGTCGCGGCCGGCGATGTCGACGAAGACATAGACCGCGAGCTGGCCGTTCTCGGTACGGATCGAGGTCGCGCCGCGCGTGAGCTCGACCTTGGCGACTTCGCCGAGCGGCACCGTGCCGCCGCCCGGCAGCGGCACCTGCACGTCGCGGGCGATTGATTGCGGATCGCTCCGGAAGTCGCGCGGATAGCGGATGGTGACGCCATAGCGCTCGCGCCCCTCCACCGTGGTCGTCACCGTCTCGGCCCCGAGCGCGGTCGCGATCACGCTCTGGACGTCGCCGACGGCCAGGCCGTAGCGGCCGAGCGTTTCCCGGTCCGGCACGATGTCGAGATAGTAGCCGCCGATCACGCGCTCGGCATAGGCGCTGGACGTGCCCGGCACGGACCGCAGCACCCGCTCGATCTCGCGGGCGCTCTGCTCCATCTGGGCGAGATCGGTGCCGAACACCTTGACCCCGACCGGAGTGCGGATGCCGGTCGCCAGCATGTCGATGCGGGCGCGGATCGGCATGGTCCAGGCGTTCGACACGCCGGGGAATTGCAGCGCCTGGTCCATCTCGGCCTTCAGGCTGTCGATGGTGACGCCCGGCCGCCATTCGCCCTTCGGCTTCAGATTGATGATGGTCTCGAACATCTCAGTCGGCGCCGGATCGGTCGCGGTCAGTGCTCGCCCGGCCTTGCCATAGACCGAAGCCACCTCCGGGAAGCTCTTGATGATGCGGTCCTGCACCTGCAGCAGCTCGGCGGCCTTGGTGATGGAGATGCCCGGCAAGGTGGTCGGCATGTACATCAACGTGCCCTCGTCGAGGCTCGGCATGAACTCCGAACCGAGCTGGCGTGCCGGCCAGAGCGTCACCCCGAGCACGACAAGCGCGACGAGGATGGTGAGCGTCTTGGCCTTCAGGACGCCGCGGATGACCGGGCGGTAGACCCAGATCAGGAACCGGTTGATCGGGTTCCGGTGCTCCGGAATGATCCGGCCGCGCACGAAGACCACCATGAGCGCGGGCACCAGCGTCACCGATAGAAGGGCCGCGGCCGCCATGGCGAAGGTCTTGGTGAAGGCGAGCGGGCCGAACATCCGGCCTTCCTGCGATTCCAGCGTGAAGATCGGCAGGAAGGAGACGGTGATGACCAGCAGGCTGAAGAACAGCGCCGGACCGACCTGGCTCGCCGCCTCGATCAGGATCTCGACCCGCGGCTTGTCCGGTGGCGCGCGCTCCAGATGCTTGTGGGCGTTCTCGATCATCACGATGGCGGCGTCGATCATGGCGCCCACCGCGATGGCGATGCCCCCCAGGCTCATGATGTTGGAGCCGAGCCCGATCGCCTTCATCGCCGCGAACGCCATCAGGATGCCGACCGGCAGCATCAATATGGCGACCAGCGCGCTGCGCAGATGCAGCAGGAACACCACGCAGACCAGCGCGACGATGATGCTTTCCTCGATCAGCGTGCCCTTCAGCGTCTCGATCGCCCGGCCGATCAGCTCGGATCGGTCATAGACCGGCACGATTTCGGCGCCCTTGGGGAGGCTGGAGGCGATCTCGGCAAGCCGCGCCTTGACGTTCTCGATCACGGTCAGCGCATTGGCACCGAAGCGCTGCAGCACGATGCCGCTGGTGACTTCGCCCTCGCCATTGAGCTCGGTGATGCCGCGTCGCTCATCCGGCCCGATCTCTACGCGGGCCACATCCTTTATCCGCAGCGGCACGCCACGATCGGTCTTCAGCACCACATTCTCGATGTCGGCAATGCCTCGGAGATAACCGCGGCCGCGCACCATGAACTCGAACTCGGAGAGCTCGACGGTGCGGCCGCCGACATCGTTGTTGCTCGCCTTGACGGCGTCGCGCACCCGGTCGAGCGGGATGCCCAGCGCCCGCAACCGGTTCGGATCGACCACGATCGCATACTGCTTGACGAAGCCGCCGACGCTGGCGACCTCGGCGACGCCCTCCGCCTTGGAGGCACCGAAGCGGACCACCCAGTCCTGCAGCGAGCGCAGCTCGGCGAGCGTCATCTCCTTGGCGACGACGGCGTATTGGTAGACCCAGCCGACGCCGGTCGCATCCGGCCCCAGCGTCGGCGTCACCCCCGCCGGCAGGCGCTGCGCGGCGGCATTGAGATATTCCAGCACGCGCGAGCGCGCCCAATAGGGATCGGTGCCGTCCTCGAAGATCACATAGACGAAGGAGACGCCGAAGAAGGAGAAGCCGCGCACCACCTTCGATTTCGGCACCGTCAGCATCGCCGTGGTGAGCGGATAGGTGACCTGGTCCTCGACCACCTGCGGCGCCTGGCCGGGATAGTCGGTGTAGACGATCACCTGCACGTCCGAGAGGTCGGGAATGGCGTCGAGCGGCAGCGTCTTCAGCGCATAAAGCCCGGCGGCGACGGCGAACACCGTACCGACAAAGACCAGCACGAGGTTGCGGGCGGACCAGCCGATGAGGCGGGCGATCATGGCTGCACCTGCGGCGGTGTCAGGCCGCGCAATGCCGCCTTCAGATTGCTTTCGGCGTCGATCAGGAAGTTCGCCGCGACGACGACACGGTCGCCTTCCGCAATGCCCTCGCGGATCTCGGTGAAGCCTTCGCCGCACAGGCCGATCTTCACCTCGCGCGGTTCGAACCGGCCCTCTCCACGATCAATGATCACGACCTGCCGCGTGCCGGTGTCGATCACCGCGCTATCGGGGACAGCAACCACCGGCGCGGCATCGCCTGTGCCGATCTCCACTTCGGCATACATATTGGGAAGCAGAACACCGCCGGGATTGGCGATCTCAATCCGCACTCGCGTGGCCCGCGTTGCTTCACCGACCTGCGGATAGATCAGCGACACACGTCCTTCGAAGGTGCGTCCCGGCAGGCTTCGAGCCCGGATCGTCACCGGCGCGCCGAGCCGGACGGCCCCAAGATCGAACTCCGGCACATCTGCCAGTACCCAGATGGTCGAAATGTCCGCGAGGCGGAACAGCACATCACCCGGCGCTGCCTTCATGCCGTCGACGACATTGCGTTCGAGCACGACGCCATCGCGCGGCGCACGCCACGTCATCGACAGCGGCACCTTGCGCGTCCGCTCGATCTCGGCGATCGCCTCGGGTGGCAGGCCAAGATTCTCCAGGCGCTGGCGGGCGCCTCCGAGAGCACTGTCGCGGCCGCCAATGTTGAGATCGGTGAGGAGCTGGGCGCCGGCGGTGGCAATGTCCGGCGCATAGAGCCGGAGCAGCATCTGGCCCTTCGTCACCCGGTCGCCCGTGGTGACGTTCGCCACCTCGTTGATGAAAGCGTCGCTCCGGGTGGCGACCACGGAGATGCGCCGCTCGTCGAGCTGGACGGTTCCCGGCACCCGCACCAGCCTGCCGACGACACGCTGCGCTGCCAGCTCGGATCGCACGCCGGTCCGCTGGAGTTTTCCAAGCGACACCCGCACGACCGAGCCGCCATCATCCTCGCCTTCATAGACGGGGATGTAGTCCATCCCCATCGAATCCTTCTTCGGCACCGGCGAGGTGTCCGGCAGACCCATCGGATTGCGGTAGTAGAGGATGCGTCGCGGGCCTGCCTGCCCGGTCGCCTCGGCCGTCGCCGGCGGCCTGTCCTCGAAGCTGACATCCTCGCCGGCGCGGACGGCACGGAAAGCCCGGCCATCCCCGGTCCGGCGTGGCGTTGCCGAATAGGCGGGCTCGCGGTCGGGATCCTGATAATAGATCACCGCTCCGGTGCCGGTCGGCTCAGCCGCCGCAAGGGTCGCCTCGACACCAAGCCATTCGCGCAGGCCGGCCACCGGAAGACCCCGGATGCCAGCCCAGTAGCCTCCGGCCCCCGCCGCCACAACGGCGGCGAGGGCGAGGCCCGTAAGGGCGACCCGTTTCACGGTACGGCCTTCAGGACCAGCTTGTTCTCGATCGTGCCGGTCTCACCCTGGATCTTGGCACCGAGCGAAAGCCGCCAGCCGCCAGCCATCATCAGATTGGTCTTGAAGCGATAGACACCCGGCTCGGTCGACGGCAGAGCCTCGATCGGCGCTGCCATCGTCTCCATGCCGTCAGGCGCCATGTCGATCCGGGTCGCGAAGATGACGGCGTCGGGGACCGCCTTGCCGGATCGCTTGTCGACGAGTCGGACTGCGACGATGGCGCCGTTGCCCTGCTTGATGTCCGTCTGAACGAGCCGGAACTCGTAGTCCGTGATGTCGGCACGCGCCGATGAGAGAGCCGCGACGGAAAGCGCGGCCACGAGCGCCGCCGCAGCGGCGCGCTTCATAGAAGAGGTCGTCATAGTTTGAAAATCCTAGATTCATCGGAGCGCCGTGCGCATGGCCCGGCGTTGCGCGGCCTACGGCCACGCGCTCTCGGCCGCCCGAGCCTCGCGGGGGCGGCACGAACCGGCGCGCAAACGCCGGCGATGTTCTAGGTTCGCGGAGGTCGGGCTGGGGGCTCTATCGCGAGCGCGTCGCCCATGACGTCACTGCCCGGGCGGAGGGCATCGCCCTCGGCCCGCAGAACGAAGGCCAGGCGTGAAAGCATTGGTGCCACCGAGAAGCACTTGGCCATGCACAATGCCATCAATGGGCAGGTCTTCTGGCAGTCGGGAATCGCCGGCGTCTCATGCGGACAACACGGCATGTCGTCCGCCATTTCGGGCATGGACATATCAACGGCGGCCGCCATGGCGGCCCCGTTCACCGGTGCGGTGAACGATCCGGCAACAAGCCCTACGATCGCAAGGATCGGGAGCAGCCTGTGGAGCCAAGTGGCGACCTTCATGCAGCGCAACATGTCATAGGCGAGGCGTTCTGGGAATGCGAGCAGCGGTACGAAGCTGTCACAGGTTCGTGGCAAATGGACGTCGCTGCCCTTCTCAGGATGAGTGAGTGCGTCGCGCACGCACGCACCCGGCGAAGGAAAGGCATCGGAACTGCCGTCGCCGGATCACATCTCGGGGATGGTCACGCGGCGCCAAGCAGGATCACCTCCAGCGGTAGCCTCAAGCGCAAAGAGACCACGCCATACGAAGAGAGCTCGGGGCGTGGCCGCTCGATGGAATCCGCGACACTTCCGGGCTCAATCACGGAACTAGCCGGAGAGATGAACCACCGACGGATGGCGGATTCACATCGCCGGTAAGCCCGAACAGCAGATTGTCGAGTTCTGCCTCGGGGATATCCAGGCGGGCCGCAACGTGCCGGCGTGTCACGCCTTCCCGCCAAAGCTCCGTGAGGACACGGTGCCATATTGCAGATCGCTCCGACGGGAGACCGTCAGGTTCGTTTGTGCCGAACCGCTTGTTTATCTGGATGCAGAAGGTCCGGTAGTTCCAATCGGAGATCCGGCCGATCCGGTGAAGCCGGTGCGCGAGTGCCGCTACGGACACGCCCCACCGCTTCTTTGCGAGCACCAATTGATCGAGACTTCGGACGAATGGGATCGTCGCCACGACGTCGTCGTGAGGCATCAGGAACGACGATGCAAACGCATGTGCCTCGAGCTCGGCAGCGCGCCCTTGATTGGGACCGCCGTGCTTGTGCAGGACGAGGTGAGCCAGCTCATGAGCGGCGTCGAACCGGCTGCGCTCTGTGGTCTTGAAGGTGTTGAGGAAGACATACGGCTCGCCATCATGCCAACAGGAAAAGGCATCCACATTCTTCGTGTTCTCGGCCAGCGAGAAGACGCGAACGCCCTTCGTCTCAAGCAGCTTGATCATATGCGAGATCGGCCGCTCGCCGATCGCCCAATGCTGGCGCAGCGCACGTGCGGCTCCAGCGGGATCGCGTTCATGGCTGAGGTCGAGCAGGTCTGGCTGAGGCAGAACGAACCTTTCCCGCACCCAGGCTGACATCTCGAAGGCCAGTGAGCCGGCGGCGAGCGCCGCATCGCGCTCTCGCGCCGACATCGCCGTGAGGCTCCGGAAGCTGGCGGCATCAGCGCTGATCGGAGCCGCGTCGTCCCGGAAGAAGAACTCCCGCGGGAATCCCAGCGCGCGCACCAAGCCGTCGACCGTGTCTTCATCCGGAATCTGCTGCCCGTTGACGACACGCGACAAGGTGACCGGCGATATGCCAGCCCGCTCGGCGAGAGCCTTGGCGGTCAACCGTTGCCGCTTTCGCGCGAGCTCCATTCTGCCAATGTTGAACATGGCCTAGCGACGCAAAACAGCAGGCTCGAACTCGATGCCATCCGGACGATCGCTATCAACGATGACATCCGCCGGCCATTCACCACCACCGAGGATGAAGATGCGCTCGATAAAGCCCTCGAAATTGCCGCCGGAAATGCCCGAAGGCAGCGACAGCTCGGCACGGACATCACCACCTTGAACCGACACGCAGAAGAACCATACGCCGGTCTGGAGCTCCGCGAGGCTCTGATCCCGCGCCGCTGACATCTCCTCCTCCGGGAACAGTCCCGCCTGTCCCACCGCAATGATGCGGTCAGCACCGGAACCTTTTCCGGACACTGCCTGCGGCTTGTGCAGCGTGTCGGCCGCGAGATCGACGCTCTGGTACACGACCTTCAGCGGCCGGTCGGGATGTTTGACCGATTCGACGTTGTTCTCGCGGTAGCGGACCCATTCGTGGGCCAGGAAGACCTGCCGCACATAGCGGGTGCCATAGATATACGCTAGCAGCCCTTCGGCCGAGGCGGGATCGTCCAACGTCGCGTCCGAGCGAGCAGCGACCACGCCGCGCACGACCTCAAGCAGTTCCTGACGCGTGACGCCGAACTCGGCGAGGCGAGCGTCAACTTCAGGATGATCGGCAAGCACGCGAACCGCAGCCATCGAATCGCTCCCACGATAATTTTCTTACCCTCATTTGTGGAGGAAAAAATTATCGCGAGCAACTGTCTTGGTTGGGTGGTCGGGGGCGGCGAAGGATCGAAGAAGAGTTCTAGTGTGAAGGTATACTCCGCCATCGCCGGCCACCGAGCGCAATAGCGGGCCTGATCTTCGCGGGCAGCCTCATATTCGTAACCGCCGTGCTCAAAAAGATCTGAAGCAAGAGACTCGCGCGCGTTGAGCTATCAAGGTCTGGAATGAAGAGCCGGGCTTCGCTGCGAATTGCCCGCCCTGTCACCCACGCCCCCAGGAGAGGAGCCGCAGCGCGTTCAGGGTCACCAGCACGGTGGCGCCGGTGTCGGCCAAAATCGCGGGCCACAGCCCGGTGATGCCGGCAATGGTGGTGACGAGGAATACCGCCTTCAGCCCCAGCGAGATGGCGATGTTCTGGTGAATGTTGCCCATGGTGCGCCGGGACAGGGCGATCATGGAGGCAACGTCCTTCACCCGGCCATGGAGGGCGGCGGCATCCGCCGTTTCCAGCGCCACGTCGGTGCCGCCGCCCATGGCGATGCCGATGTCGGCGGCGGCCAGCGCCGGGGCGTCGTTGATGCCGTCGCCCACCTTGGCCACCACCGCGCCTTCTTGCTGCAGCTCGCCGACGATGCGCAGCTTGTCCTGCGGCAGCAGCTCGGCACGCACCTCGATGCCCAGCTGCCGGCCGATAGCCTCCGCCGTGCGCCGGTTGTCGCCGGTGAGCATCAGCGTGCGGATGCCCTCCCGCTTCAGCGCGGCAAGGCCCTCGGGGGCGTCGGGGCGGGGCTCGTCGCGCATGGCGATGGCCCCGGCGATGGCGCCGTCGGCCACCAGCAGGGACACGGTCTTGCCGGCGTCGTTCAATGCCGCGATCCGGTCGGCCTGCTCTTGCGACAGGGCCGCGCGCGCGGCGGCGGCCTGGGGCGAGCCGAGGAACACCTCGCGTCCTTCCACCTGCGCCGACACGCCCTTGCCGCCCAGCGCCTGCGCGGCTTCCGCCACGGGAATGGCGATGGCGTCCGCTGCCGCGCGATCAAGGATGGCCTTGGCGAGGGGGTGGCTCGAACCGGTCTCCAGCGCTGCCGCGAGGCGCAGCACCTCGGCGTCCGGCAGGGCGAAGGCGATCACGTCCGTCACTTGCGGCTTTCCTGCGGTGAGGGTGCCGGTCTTGTCGAAGCAGACGGTGGTGACCTTGCCCGCCGTCTCCAGCACGGCGCCGCCCTTCAGCAGCAGCCCGCGCCGCGCCCCGGCGGAGAGGCCGGCTGCGATGGCGGCCGGGGTCGAGATCACCAGCGCGCAGGGGCAGCCGATGAGGAGGATGGCAAGGCCCTTGTAGATCCAGGCATCCCACGCCCCGCCGAACAGCAGCGGCGGGATGACCGCCACCAGCGCCGCCACCACCACCACGCCGGGGGTGTAGTAGCGCGAGAAGCGATCGATGAGCCGCTCGGTGGGCGCGCGCTTTTCCTGCGCCTCCTCCACCAGCTTCACCACCCGGGCGATGGTGTTGTCCTCGGCGGTGGCGGTGACGCGCACGCGCAGCGCCGCCTCCCCGTTCACGGTGCCGGCGAAGACGGTGGCGTCGGGCCCCTTGCGCACCGGCACGCTCTCGCCGGTCACCGGGCTCTCGTCGATGCCGCTCTCGCCGGCGACGATGAGGCCGTCAGCGGAAATCCGGTCGCCGGGCCGCACCAGGATCACCTCGCCCACGACGAGGCTGGCGGCGGGCACCTCGACCGTGGCGCCGTCGCGCTCCACCAATGCGGTCTTTGGCACCAGCGCGGTGAGCGCGCGGATGCTGGCGCGCGCCCGGCCGGCGGCGACGCCTTCCAGCAATTCGCCCACCAGGAACAGGAACACCACCGCCGCCGCCTCCTCGGCCGCGCCGATGACCACGGCGCCCGCCGCTGCGATGGTCATCAGCATCTCGATGGTGAAGGGCATGCCGTTCGCGGCGGCCGCGATGGCGCGCCGGGCGATGGGCACGAGGCCCACCAGCATGGCGGCGAGGAACAGCCACGATTGCACCGCCGGGACGAAGGTCCCGATGCCGGAGGCCGCAACCAAAGCGAGGCCGCTCAGGAGGGTGAGGCGCGCCTTGCCGGTGGACCACCATCTGCCTTCGGCGGCGGGGACAGCACCATGGTCGTGGCCGCCGGTTTCGGCGTGGTCGTGCTTTGCGTGATCGTGGCCGGTGTGGTCGTGGCCCGCATGGTCGTGGTCGGAATGATCGTGCCCCGCGCAGCTCTCTCCATGGTCGTGTGCCTTGCGCTGCCCGCCGCCGGCCGCGAGCGGAGCGAGGGCGTAGCCCATGGGGGAAAGGCGCCCGGCGAGGGGCGCAAGGTCGGCGTCCGGGGCGTGGCGGATCACCAGCGTGCCGGCCGCCACCGAGACCTCGGCTTCCGCCACGCCGGCGATGCGCAGCGTGGTGCCCTCGATCTTCGCGGCGCAGGAGGCGCAGTCCATCCCGGTCACCCGGAACCGGCTTTGAACGAGAGGAGCGGTCATGATGCGGCCTTTCTTTGCGTCACGCTGCGGATCCTAGATGCTCTAGTCACTAGAGGAGCAAGCCCCAATGTCCGGCCCGTCGTCCGAAAATTTTCCCGACCTCCTGCCCATCGGCGCGGCGGCGCGCTTAAGCGGGGTGAAGGTGCCCACCATCCGCTTCTATGAGGAGATCGGCCTGATGCCGGCGCTGCCGCGCACCGAGGGCAACCGCCGCCTCTACAGCGCCACCCACCTGCAGCGGCTGGCCTTCATCCGCCATGCGTGCGAGCTGGGCTTTGACATCGAGGCTATCCGCACCCTGCTGACGCTGCAGGACCGGCCCGAGCAGTCGTGCGCGGCGGCGGACGAGATCGCCAGCGCGCGGCTGATCGAGGTGCGCAGCCGCATCGCCGCGCTAAGGGCGCTGGAGGCGGAGCTTCAACGCATGGTCGACGGCTGCGCCCACGGCCACGTGGCACAGTGCAGGGTGATCGAGACGCTTTCCGATCACGGACAATGTCAATTTCATAACGGCCAGGGCGAAAACCTTGGGATCGGCCGAAATTCAAGCGATCTCCCAAGCTTTTCGGGTACGCTGACGCAGCGCTTCCGAAAGACTTGACACATCGCGGCTCTTGGGGTCTCTCATGGTCCATGCTTCGCGTCTTGGCAAAAGTCCTCATGTCGATCACCGGTCCGGCGTTCCGCCGCGCCGTGTCGGTCGTCGTGGTGGCATGCCTTGTGGCCGGGCCGTTCGCAAGCGCACTGGCAGCGCATCACATCTTTGATGTGGACGGCGCTCTGGGAGAGTTGGCTGGGACCTCAGTTACGCTGACGGGCGTCGGTGTGTCGAGCACCGACCTGTCGCCCGTCGAGGCATCCGTTGCGGACCCCTCCCTCGCCGCTACGGATGCCAAGGTGTTCGGCGCCGCGCATGACCCGGCCCAGCCCCAGCCTGCCTCGGACCATGACTGCCATGGCTGCTCCATGGTGGTGCCATATACTCCGGCAGCAAGCGAGGCCCTGCGTCTGCCATCCACGTCGGAGGTAGCGCCCACGCGCCTGAGCGCCGGCCGCTCCGTTCCCGCAGACATCCGCCCCCCGCGCGCCTGATCCGACTTCTGCTCGCGCGCTGACGCCCCGCGTCGGCGATCCGCCATCAGACTTTGGATCAGATCATGTCGCCTCGTGCCCTCGCGCTTGCGCTTGGGGCAGCGCTCGCGCTGCTTCACGCGTCGCAGACGCGCGCCGAAACCGCCCGTCCGCTGACCCTCACAAGCGCCCTCGCCAGCGCCCTTGCCGCCAATCCGCGCCTCACGGCGGCGGAACGCGACATCGGCATCGCAGCCGGCCGCAATACCCAGGCCGGGGCCCTGCCCAACCCCAACCTCTCCCTAGAGGTGGACAATGCGGCGGGCTCGGGCTCCTACCAGGGGCTGGACCTTGCCGAGCAGACGATCCAGATCAGCCAACTGGTAGAGCTGGGCGGCAAGCGCGAGGCGCGGCTGGCGGCCGCCGGCGCCGGGGTCGGCGTGGCGCGCTGGGAGCGGGAGGCGATCCGCCTGCAGGTGCTGGCGGATACCGCCGCCGCCTTCGCCGCCGTGCTCGGGGCGCAGCAGCGCGCCCAGATTCTTGAGACGCAGGTGGCGGCGATCCAGCGGCTCGCTCCCTTGCTGCAGAACCGCGTCCAGGCCGGCGCTTCCTCCCCGGCCGAGATTTCCCGCGCCCGTGTCGCCGCCGATTTCGCCCGGGTGGAGCTGGACCGAGCCCGCGCTGCGCTCGGCACCGCGCGGCGGGAACTCGCGCTGCTCATGGGCCTTCAGGAGGCAAGGTTCGGGCGGGCGACCGGCAACCTGCTGAAGGTCAGCGCCCCCCCGCCACTGCCGGGGCTTGTCAAGCAGGCGCTGGGCAATCCGCAGCTCACCCGCTTCACCGCCCTGCGCGCCCAGCGGCAGGCGGACCTGCGCTCGGCACAGGCCAAGTCGGTGCCGGACGTGACCCTGGGGGTCGGCTACCGGCATTACAACGAGACCGCTGACAGCGGCATGCGCTTCTCATTGTCCATGCCGATCCCCCTGTTCGACCGCAATGACGGCGGCATCGCCGAGGCGAACGAACAGATGCTGCGGGCCGAAGCGGAGGAAGCCATCGCCCGCAATGCCCTCATCTCCCAGCTTGGCCGGGCCCATGACGGGATGAGGGCGGCCTTCGACGAAATAGCGCTATTGCGCGGCAGCACCATTCCAGGCGCGCGGACTGCCTTCGAGGGGGTAGAGACCGGCTATTCCGAAGGCCGCTACACGCTCCTGGAACTGCTTGACGCCCAGTCCACCCTCACCGACGCCGCCCTGCGCGAGCTCGATGCGCTGGTTTCGTTCCACACCGCACTCGCCACCCTCGAAGGGCTGACGGGTCGGCCGGTGAATCTCAACAAAGGAAAAGCCAAATGAGCCGCACGGCGCGACGCGACGTGGCGATGCTCCTCATCGGCCTGCTGGCCGGCGCGGGGGCGCTGTACGCATTCCAGGACCGCAACGCTCCCGTTTCGGGCAGCCTAGCCGCTGAGCGCGGACATGGTGCGGAGGGTGGGCATGGAGAAGAGGGAGGCGGACATGCCGAGGGCGGGGTGGAACTGGACGACACCAGGCTTGCTGCTGCCGGCATCGGCCTGGAGACGGCCAGCCCCGGGACGCTTCGCCAGAAGCTACGCCTAAATGGCTTGGTCCAGCCCAATCAGGAAAACGTGGTCCAGGTAACCCCGCGCTTTCCCGGCATCGTCCGGGAGATCCGCAAGCGGATCGGCGACAAGGTGGCCAAGGGCGACGTTCTCGCGGTCGTCGAAAGCAACCAGAGCCTCACCACCTACGACATGAAGGCGCCGATCTCCGGCACGGTGGTGGACCGGCAAGTCGGGCTTGGCGAATACGCCTCCGAACAGAAGCCGGCTTTCGTGGTGGCCGACCTTTCGACTCTATGGGTGGATCTCTCCGTCTATCGCCGCGATTTTCCACGGGTGCGTGCCGGCGATAAGGTCGCCATCGATCCGGAGGACGGTGGGCAGGTCATCGACGGCCGAGTGGCTTATGTCTCGCCCATCGGATCAGCCGACACCCAGACCGCGCTGGCGCGGGCGGTCATTCCCAACGACGGCATGCGGCTGCGGCCCGGCCTGTTCGCCGTGGGCACCATCACCCTGACTGAGAAGCCGGTGGATCTCGCGGTCCGAACCAGCGCGCTTCAGACCATCGACAACCGCACCGTCGTGTTCGTGCGCGACGGTGACGCGTTCGCCCCCCGCGATGTGGAGATCGGTGATCGCGATGCGGAATGGGCCGAGGTGCTGTTCGGGCTCATGCCCGGTGATGTCTACGCCGCGCGAAACAGCTTCGTGGTGAAGGCGGAACTCGCCAAAGGGAGCGCTAGCCATGAGCACTGAGGCGTCCCCCGGCGCGATGGACGACGGCCTGCGGCTCGTCACTGCCTTCATTCATCCTCATCTTGAAGGGCGCGTGGTGCGAGCCCTGCACGAGCTACCTGAATTCCCGGGATTTACCTTCACCGAAGCGCGCGGCCAAGGTCGCGGCCGCGGTGCCGGCGGCACCTATGTGGCGAGCGAATACGACCTCACCTACCAGCGCCATCTCCAGTTGCAGATCGTCTGCCGTGCCGGCGTCGTGGAGGCAGTGATCTCGACCCTCACGCGCGCTGGGTGGACCGGACACCGCGGTGACGGAGTGGTTTTCGTTACGCCGGTGGAGCGCTTCGCCCGCATCCGTGAGGCAGGCAAAGCTCAGGCTCAGGAGGGGGCGCGATGATCGACGCCATCCTCGCCTTCTCCATCCGCCAGCGTTGGCTGGTGGTCATGTTCTGCCTCGCCATCGGCGCCTTCGGGGCCTGGAACTTCACGCGCCTCCCCATCGACGCGGTGCCCGACATCACCAACGTGCAGGTGCAGATCAACACCTCGGCGCCCGGCTTCTCGCCGCTGGAGACCGAGCAGCGCATCACCTTTCCCATCGAGACCTCCATGGGCGGCCTGCCCGGCCTGCAATACACCCGCTCGCTGTCCCGCTATGGCCTCAGCCAGGTGACGGTCGTGTTCCGCGATGGCACCGACATCTACTTCGCCCGCCAGTTGGTGAACGAGCGCATCCAGCAGGCGAAGGACCAGCTTCCGCTGGGGGTGGAGACCGCCATGGGGCCGGTGTCCACGGGCCTTGGCGAGATCTACATGTACACGGTGGAGGCCAGGGACGGGGCGAAGAAGCCTGACGGCCAGCCCTTCAGCCCCACCGACCTACGCACCATCCAGGACTGGATCATCAAGCCGCAGTTGCGCACCGTGCCGGGGGTGGTGGAGGTGAACACCATCGGAGGTTTCGAGCGGCAGTTCCATGTGCTGCCCGATCCGGCGCGGTTGATGGCCAATCGCATTTCGTTCCGCGAGGTGATGACGGCGCTGGCCGCCAACAACGCCAACGTGGGCGCCGGCTATATCGAGCGCAACGGCGAGCAGTATCTGGTGCGCACGCCGGGCCAGGTGGCGGACGCCGCCGAGATCCGCGAGATCGTCATCGGCAGCCGGGGCGGCACGCCGCTGCGGATAGGCGATATTGCCGAGGTGCGCGAGGGGCGTGAGCTGCGCACCGGCGCGGCGACCCTGAACGGAGAAGAGGTGGTGCTGGGCACCACCATGCTCCTCATCGGCGAGAACAGTCGCACCGTGGCCCAGCGTGTCGCCGCGCGATTGGAGGAGATTTCCCGCTCGCTGCCGGAAGGCGTCATCGCCCGTGCCGTCTACGACCGCTCACACCTGGTGGAAGCCACCATCGCCACGGTGGAGAAGAACCTTCTGGAAGGCGCGCTGCTGGTGGTGGTGGTGCTGTTCGTGCTGCTCGGCAATTTCCGCGCGGCGCTGGTGACGGCCTTCGTCATTCCGCTCGCCATGCTCTTCACCATCACCGGCATGGTGGAGAACCGTGTCAGCGCCAACCTCATGAGCCTTGGTGCCATCGACTTCGGAATCATCATCGACGGGGCGGTCATCATCGTCGAGAACTGCCTACGCCTGCTGGCGGAAGAGCAGCATCGGCGCGGCCGGCTCCTGACCCGCGCCGAGCGGTTCGAGACCATCCTCGCCGGCTCCAAGGAGGTGATCCGGCCGAGCCTGTTCGGCACCATGATCATTGCCGTGGTCTACCTGCCGGTGCTCACCCTAACGGGGGTGGAGGGCAAGATGTTCACGCCCATGGCCATCACCGTCCTGATGGCGCTGGCCGGCGCGGCTCTGTTCTCCATGACCTTCATCCCGGCGGCCATCGCGCTGCTGGTAACGGGCAAGGTCTCCGAGCACGAGAACGTCATCATGCGCGGGGCGCGGCGCTTCTATACGCCGTTGCTCGATGCCGCCATCAACTACCGCGCCGTGGTGGCGGTGGCCGCGGCCGGCCTCGTGGTTGCGAGTGGCCTTGCCGCCTCCCGCATGGGCGGCGAGTTCATTCCGAGCCTCGACGAGGGCGATGCGGCGATCCAGGCGCTCAGGGTGCCGGGCACCAGCCTTACCCAGTCGCTGGAGATGCAGCAGGCGCTGGAGAAGAGCCTGCTGAAGGTGCCGGAAGTGAAGGAGGTGTTCGCCCGCACCGGTACGGCGGAAGTTGCCACCGACCCAATGCCGCCCTCCATCTCCGACGGTTACGTGATGCTGAAGCCACGCGCCGAATGGCCGGACCCCGGCAAGTCCAAGAGCGCGGTGATGACCGACATCGAGAAGGCGGCGGAGGGCGTGGCGGGGAGTAATTACGAACTCTCCCAGCCGATCCAGCTGCGCTTCAACGAGCTGATCTCCGGCATCCGCAGCGATGTGGGCGTCAAGATCTTCGGCGACGACCTCGACATGCTGCTGCAGGTGGCCGGGCAGGTGCAGAGCGTGCTCCAGGCGGTGCCGGGCGCCGCCGACGTGAAGACCGAGCAGGTCTCCGGCCTGCCCATGCTGACGGTCGCCCTCAATAGAGCGGCCATGGCCCGTTACGGGGTAAGCGTCGCCGACGTGCAGGAACTGGTGGAGATCGCGGTGGGCGGCCGCGAGGCCGGCGCCCTGTTCGAGGGCGATCGCCGCTTCGACATCGTGGTGCGCCTGCCGGAGGAATTGCGCACCGACATCGAGGCCCTGCGCGCGCTGCCGGTGCCGCTTCCCCCTGCGGCGAGCGATGAGGCCAAGCCAGTCCAGGCCGCTTGGGTCCCCGGATCTGGCGGGCAGATCCGCTACGTGCCGCTGTCCGCCATCGCCAACCTCACGGTCTCCCCTGGCCCGAACCAGATCAGCCGGGAGAACGGCAAAAGGCGCATCGTGGTGAGCGCCAACGTGCGCGACCGCGACCTCGGCTCCTTCGTCACCGACGCCCAGCGCCAGGTGGCAGATAAGGTGAAGCTGCCCGAAGGCTACTGGATCGGCTGGGGCGGCCAGTTCGAACAGCTGGTTTCGGCCACACAGCGCCTTGCCATCGTGGTGCCCATCGCGCTGTTGCTCATCTTCCTGCTGCTGTTCATGAGCTTCGGCTCGGTAGCGGATGCGCTGCTGGTGTTCTCCGGCGTGCCGCTGGCGCTCACGGGGGGCATCGCGGCGCTAATCTTGCGCGACCTGCCGCTCTCCATCAGCGCCGGCATCGGCTTCATCGCGCTCTCGGGCGTGGCGGTGCTGAACGGCCTCGTCATTATCGCCTTCATCCAGCGCCTGCGGGCGGAAGGGCGGGACGTGGTGACGGCGGTGCGCGACGGCGCCCTGACACGCCTGCGCCCGGTGCTGATGACGGCGCTGGTCGCTTCGCTCGGCTTCGTGCCAATGGCCATCGCCACCGGCCCGGGCGCGGAGGTGCAGCGGCCGCTCGCCACCGTGGTCATCGGCGGCATCATCTCCTCCACCATCCTCACCTTGCTCGTGCTGCCAGCGCTCTACGTGCTGTTCCGGCGCGAGACCAGGCCAGCGGCCTCCCCCGAGGCGCAGGCCGAAGCCCCATCCCCCTAGCCCCAAAATCGGAGAAAGACCCGTGCTTAAGAGCCTGATCGTCGCTTTCAGCCTGCTTGCCGCTGGGCCCGCCCTCGCCCAGCATGCCCATGGTGCGCAGAAGGGTCCCAATGGCGGCCCCTTGGAAGACGTCGCCGGCGTCCATGCCGAACTTGTCGTCTCGGGCGAGACCTTGACCTTCCACGTAGTCGATGAGGCAGGCAAGCCGGTCGATACCGCCGGCTTTACCGGTTCTGCCATGCTGGCCTCCGGCGCCGATCGCAAGACTATCCAGCTTACCGCAGGCGGTCAGACCCTGGCCGGCAAGGCGCCCTCAACCATCGTCAAGGGCACGGCGGTCACGCTGCTCATTAAAACCCCGGCCGGCAAGTCCGGTCAGGCCAAGTTCACCACCCCATAAGGAAGTGTGTCATGAAAAGTACTGTGTGGAACTACGTTGCCCGCGGCACCTTGTGCGTGCTCGTGTTCGGCATCGCGTCGCCGGCACTGGCACTCGATCCGCGACCGAAGACATATCGTGAGAAGCAGAGGCACGATTTTCGAGACGTCCAACTCGGGGTTACTCACCCGTTGCCCCATGGTCGCAGCACATCTATCCGTTCCGGCCAGACGCGCGATGTTCCGTCCGAGCAACGCACTATGGAATCCAGCCGGTGAATTCAATATTCGGTCGTTTCGATCAAGAGGGAGAGGCGGTGTGAGAGGCTTTCTCCGAAGCATTTTGCTAAGTCTCATGCTGATCGTAGTCTTGTGTATTCCGGGGTATTCCTGGAACGCGAGCGCGATGTCATTAGAAGCGAGCGCATTAACGGATGAAAACCACCATCAGAGTGACGAAGACACCCGCAATCCGGCCTGCGCTGCGGTGCGGTGCGAGTGCCACGCTTGCCCGCACGTCTCCCCCTTCGATGAAGGTGCGTCGTCGGGGCCCCCAGGGTGGAGAGTGTGCGGGCAATGGGCGAACGAGACCCGTAGTGGTGTCGGCCTAGGCGTAGAAATCCCCCCTCCTCGCTACGCGAATGTTGAAAACAAATGAAATAAATCAAGTTTAATTCGACATTCGAGGTTAAATCATGAAGATTTATGTCGTTGCTCTTAGTTTCATCCTCCCTCCGCTTACGGCTTTCGCAGAGCCGTATCCGTCGACGCTCGGCGTGGAGGAGCAAGAGCGACATGAATTCCTTGACGTGCAGCAGGAAAGTTATCCCGGCGGCCGTCTTTCTGGGACAACGAGCGGCTCGCCTAAGGTGCAGATGAGCCGCCCTCAGGCGCCTACCCCAGGGACCTTCATTCCCTCGCCCTCGCCGTGGCTTAACGATCGCGCGGTGCGCTAAGCCGAGTCATTAAGAAGGAAGAGGGACGAATATTCGCCCCTCTTCATCCATTTAAATTCCAATTTTTGGAGGTAAAATCATGAATAAGGCGATTTTTACAGCGTGCATTTGCATCGCGTTAAATAGCATTTGCATCGGAGCGGCTTTCGCCGCGGGCACGCAATTCACCCCATTTTATCTGCCTGCGCAAACTTCACAAACGTCGGCAATAGGCTGTGAACATTCAAATGTCGGAGAGCATAAATTGTTTTGTGCAAAGAATAAATCTTCATGTTACGACAAAAATAGGTCTTTCAGGCCGCACGAGCTTACTCATTGCAAAATTCAATATGATCAATGCATGCGAGCTTGGGACTAACGCAATGATACAAATAGTGAAAGAAAAATTATCTATATGTGCATTTGTCGCATGTATTTATATGTTATGCATCGATATCAGATTCGCTAATGGAAACGAAATATTGGAAACAATATTGACTAGATCTTTTTTTATACAGAATATTACAATATATTGCTCTCAGTTTATACCAGATGTAACCGAGAGGTCGTCAGGAAAATATGGTGATATATCTCGATTGACCTATCATATACGCCAAGAGGTGGTTGGTGAGTTGCCCGCTGACCAATCGATCTTTGTAGTCCGCCGTTCAGCTGACATGGCGCGAGCGGGTGCGCTGCAGGCAATTCGGCAACTTTATGAATTCGACCGAGATCGTGAGCAAGCACGTATCGTAGAGTGGTGCGAACAGTCCGCGGCAGTCGAGATTGCCGAATACGTCCGCGACCATGATGGAAGACACGATGAATTCGTTGCAATCATTGCTGCAGCCAAGAAGGGCGGCGATAGATCCAAGTCAGAATTAAAACCCTAAGGTGTCTTTATTGTCAGATGTCGGGTTGGGCGATGCTGGTGAATCTGGGGAGCTTACAAAGATGATCGAGAAGCTTCGACTGGACATTCCAATCCTTCTGCCAAACGTGCCCGACGCTGTAGACTCCTGTGTGAGTCGGCTCGTTTCGGAGCTTCAGGAGCGCGCGGGCATTGAGTATGTGCACGTCGCTGGCGGCGAGTCGGCGCAGCTCTGCCTCCACTATGACCCGACGGTAATCGGCTTACCTCGCATCCGGGAACTTGCCCAAAGCGTTGGCGCGCAGATTACCGAGCGGTTCGGTCACGCGATTTGGCAGGTGGAAGGGATCACCCATGAACGGCGTGCGCGCACCGTTGCCGAGAAACTGCGTAAGCTTTCCGGGGTATTGGAGGCCGAAGCCAGTGCATCTGGTCTCGTACGCGTCGAATTCGACCGCGAGGCGGTAACAGAGCAGGAAATCCGAAACGCCCTCGTTCAAATGGGGGCTATCGCCGCGAGGGATGCGGCCGCGCTACGGCTGGATAGGCTGCCCTCTCACGCTTGATATGATCATCGGTCAGTCATGTTTACGCATGCCAGGTCAGAACATAAGGACGGAAAAGGGGAGCACGATCATGCCCATGGCAGGATCCTCGGACCGAACACTGAGCTAATCTTCTCTCTTGCCTGCGGCGCGCTGCTCGTCGTCGGTTTTGCCATCGAGAAGCTATTACCGGCCGCACCCGGCTGGCTGCCTATCGTGTGTTTCGTTGGAGCATATTTCTTTGGCGGCTTCTACACGGTCCGCGAAGCGATAGACAATCTGCGCCTGCGCAGGTTCGAGATCGATACGCTGATGCTGGTAGCGGCTGCGGGCGCGGCTTCGCTTGGCGCATGGGCGGAAGGCGCGCTGCTGCTCTTCCTGTTCAGCCTAGGCCACGCATTGGAACACTATGCCATGGGCCGCGCCAAGCAGGCGATCGAGGCCCTGGCCAAGCTCGCTCCACGCACGGCCACGGTGCGCCGCGCTGATGGCACCTTGGAGGTTCCCGTGGAGGAACTTGTGATCGGCGACGTGGTGCTGGTCCGCCCTAACGAGCGTCTACCTGCCGACGGCTTCCTGGTGAAGGGCTCCTCCGCCATCGATCAGGCTCCTGTCACCGGCGAGAGTATCCCGGTGGACAAGCGCCCGGTTGACGACGTTGCTGAGGCACGGGCGCGGCCCGACACGGTTGGCTCTGCCTCGCGGGTCTTTGCGGGAACAATCAACGGTGCCGGCGCCATTGAGGTGGAGGCGACGCGCTTGTCGAGCGACACGGCGCTGGCAAAGGTCGTGAAAATGGTGAGCGAGGCGGAAACGCAGAAATCACCGACCCAGCGGTTCACTGAGACGTTCGAACGTATCTTCGTGCCCGTGGTACTGGCGCTCGCGATCCTCCTTCTGTTCGCCTGGGTGGTGGTGGACGAGCCATTCAGCTCAAGCTTCTATCGCGCCATGGCGGTACTGGTCGCCGCAAGCCCGTGCGCTTTAGCCATCGCTACACCGAGCGCGGTGTTGTCAGGCGTCGCGCGAGCGGCACGTGGCGGCGTGCTGGTGAAGGGCGGCGCGCCACTGGAGAATCTGGGCTCGCTGAGCGCTATCGCATTCGACAAGACGGGAACGCTGACGGAGGGCAAACCGCGTATCACCGACGTCTTGCCGGCCGACGGGGTTCCGGAACATGAGCTCCTCTCAGTAGCGGTTGCGGTAGAGGCGCTCAGCGATCACCCGCTAGCCGCCGCAATCGTTCGCGACGGGCGAGCCCGGCTGGGAGGACGAGAAATAGAGGAGGCGACTGAACTCAAAAGCCTCACCGGGCGAGGCGTGGTCGCTACATTTGCCGGGCAGCCGGTCTGGCTCGGGAAGGCCGAGATGTTTGGGCAAGACGGCATTACCCAGCTGAATCCAGCTGTGAAGGCGTCGATCGCGAAGCTGCGGGACGCCGGGCGCACTACGATGGCTGTGCGGATTGGTGAGCGAGATCTCGGAGCCATCGGCCTTATGGACACTCCGCGGGCTGCCGCTCGCGACGCGCTCAAGCGGCTGCGCGATCTTGGCATCACTCGGATGCTCATGATCTCGGGCGATCACCAGAAGGTGGCCGACGCCATCGCCAAAGATTTAGGACTAGACGAAGCTTGGGGCGACCTGCTCCCCGAGGACAAAGTTGCGGCGATTCAAAAGCTGAGGAAGGAAGCCAAGGTTGCGATGGTCGGCGATGGGGTCAATGATGCGCCGGCCATGGCGAACGCCACGGTCGGCATCGCTATGGGAGCCGCGGGTTCCGATGTGGCGCTAGAGACCGCAGACGTCGCACTCATGGCGGATGACCTGCGACATTTGCCGTTCGCGGTCGGACTAAGCCGCCGCACGCGCTTCATCATCCTTCAGAACGTGTTCATAAGCTTGGGTGTGGTGGCGTTGCTGGTTCCGGCGACGATATTTGGCCTCGGCATCGGCCCGGCCGTGGCGGCGCACGAGGGGTCCACGCTGGTGGTAGTGTTCAATGCACTACGTTTGCTTGGCTACCGCGATGGGCAGGCATGACGTGATAGTGAATGTAGAATCGCAACCTATCAAAAACAGCTCGGTGCGGGAATATGACATGAAGAAAACGTCAATTGCAATATTTGCTTGGATTATAATTTGTGTGTCTTTTACAGACTCTGCCTTTTCAGAGGTTGAACAGTCAACTAATTCTACTATTTCCGATTTGAGAGGGCAAGCCGTTAGTCATTTGAAGTTTATGTATGGTATGTATTTCGCGATTAGGGGATGTTTAGAAGCATATAATGATCAATCTGAACCTAATTTCAAGCCGACAGTTACTTTATCCGAGGCGCAGCAGGTTCTGCGTGCGGCGGATGCTGCTGCTAGATCAGTCGGCATCGATGTTGACAAGGCATGGCTTGAAATGAGCTCCATTGGACAAGCAGCGGGAGAAGCGCTTAAAATTAAGACAGACGATAATTTTAAAAAATGTCAACAAAGTGGAATGTTTTTCCGCACAGTTACATCTCGCCTTCAGATGACAATTCGTAAATTAGATGGAAATATTCCTATAATAAGAAAGGATTTTTGATATGTATAATTCTTCATAAATAACATAAATTTATCTGATTTGTTGAAATATATAGCTAATTTTAGTGATAACAAATTCGACTTGGCGCAGCAGATGGCACAAATCACGGTTCCTAAATTTTCATTCCTATGTCGTTTATATTATCAAAAATTATACTATCAATTTCTATCTAACATTTCATAAGTGTGGCATGAAATTTGAGGCGGGCGATGTGAATCCAGCTTAATGGTGACAATTCCGTCGCTTGGAATAGCGGAAGAAGGTCGTTGGGCGCGAACAGACAACGAGCTTACTTAGAAGGAGACTTTCATTAGCATGGTTTGGTCTAAATCATCTATTTTATGAAATGGCCGCGCCCTCTCTCGATCTAATCTCTAATGTCCAAGTTACTGATGGTAAAATATCTCAAAAATATGATGTATTATGTAAAAGTTATGCATTAATGTACGTTATAATCCGACGATATAATTTTAATATTTCGCATACTTGCACATAAAATACAAACATTTGATGCGTAATATTTGTGATATCATGTAATTCATACTGAATTATATGCCGTTATTGAAATGGAGAACGTTTCCAATGTCGAATAACAGTACGGAAATTGAAATCCGCTACCTCAGGTATTTAATCGCTGCTTCCGAATATGGAAGCTTTCGGAAGGCAGCAGCGGCACTCGGTGTGCAGGAGTCCTCCGTTAGTCGGCGGATCCGGGACATCGAGGATCAGGTCGGGGCCTCCCTGTTCTTGCGACACCCCGGGGGGATCAACCTGACCATAGCCGGACAACGCTTCCTGCATCGGGTCCGCCATGCGTTGGACCACATTCGCGACGCGGCGGCGGAGGTGGCCGCCATTGGTCGTGCCGAGGACGGATACGTCAAAGTGGGACTATTTTCTTCACTTTCATCGGGTTTTTTGTCGGACTTATTTCGAGAATATGACGCAAAATATGGATCTGTTCATATCGATTTCGTCGACGGCGAAGCACACGATCACATCAACTCCATTCGGAAATTTCAGCTTGATATTGCTTTTGTCATCGGATTGGGCGATTGGCCGGAATGCGATACAACTTATCTTTGGTCGGAACAGGTTCTTGTGGCATTGCCCGAAGGCCATCCGCTTTCCACCGAGGACGCGTTGACATGGCGAGATCTCAGTTCTGAAAAAATTCTTATCCGAGACACTGCGGCTGGGATGAGAATCCAAGACTATGTCATTCGCAAAATCCGGGAAGTCGAATGCGAGCCCCGTGTCGAGGCTCAGCGGGTTGGGCGATATAAGCTTCTCAATCTCGTCGCGTCCGGCCGCGGAATAACGTTGGTCATAGAATCCGAAAATTTGGTCAAGGTCCCCGGCGTTATCTATCGTTCTCTGCGCGGCGAGGTGCTCCAGTTCTATGCTGCATGGTCGCCGAAAAACGACAATCCCGCGTTTCGGACATTGCTCAGCCTTGCTCGATCGATGGCTCGCTCTTCAGCACCCCAGACGTCATCCCCCGTGCAGGATCTGGATGGGGTGCTTGCCGAGCCTTCGCGAAAACGCGATCTGTCGCGATGAAGCGCTCCAGCATGGGCGCGATCAGCCTGACGGGATCGGTGATCGGATTCCCCGTCTCGCCACCCAGCACCTGCGCATAGGCGACAAGATCGCGGTGCAGCTTCGCTGGCAGTTCCACGGTCACCTTCACCGGCTTGTCGTCGAGGATCTCGCTGAGCTTCAGCTTCGGCATTTCAACCTCCATAGGATTCAAGAACGAGGTCGCGCGTGACGATGATCCGCACCGGGAATCCCGGCCGGATCGTGAGGGTCGGCGCAATGTTGAGCTGGCGCTGGACGAGCTGCCGGCCGGTCTGGCTGATGCTGTCGGATGCGCCTTCCCGCAAAGCACTCACGAGGTCGCTATCGCTGCCGGACGTTCCTGCGCTCGCCCCGACGCTGAGGATGGTCGAGAGCACCGCCGCCTTGAACAGCTCGCCCCAATGGTAGTCGATGCCATCCTCAAGGCCAGCGTAGCCTTCCGCGTCGGCTCCGGTCTGGCGCTCCAGCACGATGGACCGGCCATTGGGGAAGATCAGGCGGTTCCAGACGAGGAGCACCCGGCGCTGCCCGAAGCCGACGCCATTGTCATACTGGCCAATGATGCGGGTGCCCTGGGGGATCAGGAGGATCCGCCCGGTCGGGCTATCGTGGACATTCTCGGTCACCTGGGCGGTGATCTGGCCCGGCAGGTCCGAGCGGATGCCGGTGATCAGCGCCGCGGGGATGACGGCGCCGGCCTGCAGGATGTTGGCGGAGGCAGGAGCCGCCACGCGGTCGGGCGACACGGTGCGCCGGTCCACGGCCTGGCTCAGGAAGGCAAGCTGGCGCTCCTGGGCCGTCGGCGTCGCCGCCTGCGGCGCAAGGCCGAGGCTGGTGAGATCGGCGGCCGGCGCCGCTGACGCTGAAGTGACTCCCGCCTGCTGGGTCACCGCCGGGCTTGCCGACCGGGTATTGGTCTGAGCGAACAGCCGTCCGGTCCGGGCGTCTTCGCTTTCCCGCTGCTGGCGTTGCTCCTCGGGGCTCAAGGCGGGATTTGGCATGCCTCCCATTGTCGGCACCGTCGGCTGCACTGCCGTCTGCGCATTGAGGATCGGCCGGCCGAGGTCGCCGGGCAGCGGAGGCCCGAGCTTGGGGATGCCGGTGTAATCCTTGGGTAGGCCGGCGAGCCCGTCCGGCGTCGCATTGACGTCGGTGGCGTAGAGTTCCTGGCCGTGTCCGTGGTCCTTTCGCGCTTGCAGGGCGTAGATCAGCGCCCCGCCGATCCCAAGGCCGGCAACGAGCCCCAGCCCGGCTAATACCTTTCGGGACAGGCGGGTCACCCGCGGCGGTTCCGGCCGCAGCCGCATGGCCGACACAGTCTCCCCCGTCAGTGGCCGAGCGCCGTCATCACCGCTCAGCTCCGGCCCTGTCTCCTTCCCGGGTTCGATGCCGCTCATAGGACCGGCCTCCCGTCGGTGCGGGAGATGCGCACGCGCTTCTGGTCCTTGTCGGCGCCGAAGCGCAGCTCGGCGGCTGCGAAGAGCCGGTCCACGATCATATAGGTGCCGCGCACGCGATAGTTCACGAGTTCGGAGGTGTCGCCTTGCGGCCCGACCACGAACAGCGGCGGCATCTCGCCATGGGCGATCCCGCGGGGAAACTCGATGAAGACCTGCTGCCCATCATCGAAGGCGCGCAGCGGCCGCCACGGTGCCCGGTCGCCGCTCACCTCGTAGCGGAAGTTCACCTTTGCCAGGTCGATGCCCGTGGCGACGGGCTGCACCGCCTGCGCTTCCGCGTTCTGGCGCCTGAGGGCGATGAGCTGGTCTTGGGGATATTGCCAGGAGACCGAGGCCATGTAGGTCTTCTCGGTGGAGCGCAGCTCCATGTGGTAGGTGCGCAAATTGGTGTTGATGACGAGGTTGGTGGTGAGGTCCGGCCGTGTCGGTTTCACCAGGATGTGGACTTGCTTTGCCCCGCCCGCCCCGCTCTCGGTGTCGCCGATGATCCAGCGCACCGTGTCGCCGGCAGCGACCGGCCCCGTGCCCACCAGTTGCTCGCCGGGTTGCAGGGCGACGTCGGTGATCTGACCGGGCGAAGCGTAGACCTGATAGAGCGCGCCATCCACGAAGGGATAGACCTGCATGGAGTTGATGAAGCCGTTGCGCACCGGCTGAACGCGCGCGGCAGCATTGGCCTGGTTCACTCGGGCCGTCGGGTCCGCGGACTCGGGCTCGGCCTTGCCGTCCTTGCCCACCGGCTTCAGCTGGCCGGGCAGCGGCAAGGGCTTCGGCAGCTCAACGATGCGCACCGGCCCCGGCGGCTCAGCCTTGAAGACGGCGGGCGGGGCATCGTCATATTCGATCTCCGGGGGCTTCTCGAAGGTGGCGCAGCCCGCCAGGGCCGATGTGCAAAGCAGGAGAAGCGGCAAGCCGGACTTCCGGAAAGACGGAAAGGAGAGGACGCGGAAAGCCGGCCTCCCGGATGTGCGGATGGCAGGCATCATTGTGCGAGTTCCTTCGACCAGTTGATGGCGTTGACGTAGATCCCCAGCGGATTGGCCCGGAGCCGATCCGCATCCCGCGGCGCCTGCACCGCGACGGTGAGGATGGCGCTCCAGCGGGAGGTGTCGGCGAGGCTGCCGTCCTGGAAGCGGCGCTCGGTCCAGGCGATGCGGAAGGAGTCCGGCGAGGCCCGGATCACGCTGGAGACCTCCACCGCCACCTGCTGCTTGCCGACCCGGGCGAAAGGATCATTGGCGCGGGCATAGTCGTTGAGGGCGATTGCTCCGGCCAGGGTCGTGTAGGCGTAGGCCCTGAGCCAGTTCTGGCGGACGATCACGGGATCGGCAGAGATGCTGCGGACCTCTTCAATGAAGCGGGCGAGGTGGAAGGCGATCTGGGGATCGGAGGGGCGATAGTCCGAGGCGGCCGGCGCGACCGCCTGCGCCTGACCGAGCTTGTCCACCTGAACCACCCACGGAACCACCGAGCCGCTCAGGGCCTGCCACGCCAGGGCGCAGGAGAGGCCGGCCGACAGGGCGAGGCAGCCGAAGGCCATGAGGCGCCAGTTCTTCGCCTGGACCCGGGCCGAGCCGATGCGGTCATCCCAGACCTGGGCCGCGCGCTGATACGGCGTCTCAGGCTCGGGGGAGCGGCCGTAATGGACCGACGGGCGCTTGAAGGGGGTCATGGGCGATCGCTTTCGGAGAGGGAGATGGACGACCCGCCGCCATGGCTGTCGCCGGATCGGACGGCATGGGTCGCGGTCTGGATGCCGTGGGCGACCTGCTGGGAGCGGCGCATGCGCCGGGCCCAATCGGGGGCATCGCCGGAGGAGGCCGGGTTGCTCGACGGGGCTGGGCCGGAGCTGCTGGCCGCCGCTTCGCCTGATGTGTCGGCCGAGCGCTGCAAGGGAGATGTCGCGGCCGCGCCGGCTGCTCTCGCCACGCCACCCAAACCGCTCCCGACACCGGAAAGGCCGGACTGGCCAGCGGCTCCCGCGCTGTAGGCGGATGCAGCACCCCCGGCGAGGCTCGCGCCCGCACGCGCCGCAGCGGCGGCTCCCGAGAACACGGCACCGGCTCCACGCACGGCAAGGCCCGCGGCGCCGGCTCCGGCGAGTGCCATGCCGCCGGCGGCAAGGCCCGTACCCACGGCGGCTCCGGCGCCGAGCTGCGGCGCGCCCGTGATCAGTCCCGTGGCGATTCCCGGCCCGAAGATGCCGAGCCCGAGGAGCGCGAGCGCGGCCAGCACCGCGGCTAGCGCCTGGCTGATGGTGGGCTGGGCATCGCCGTAGGAGGTGGTGAACTGGGAGAAGAGCCCCGAGCCGATGCCGATGATGACAGCGAGCACCATCACCTTCACGCCCGACGCCACGATGTTGCCGAGCACCTTCTCGGCGAGGAACGCGGTCTTGCCGAAGAAAGCGAAGGGGATGAGCACAAAGCCGGCGAGCGTCGTCAGCTTGAACTCGATGAGGGTGACGAAGAGCTGCACCGCCAGGATGAAGAAGGCGATCAGGATC
This sequence comes from Xanthobacter flavus, assembly GCF_017875275.1. NCBI lineage: Bacteria > Pseudomonadati > Pseudomonadota > Alphaproteobacteria > Hyphomicrobiales > Xanthobacteraceae > Xanthobacter > Xanthobacter flavus. The sequence continues at coordinate 226,031 of NZ_JAGGML010000001.1, forward strand.
AGCAGCCAGGAGACCAGCAGCACGGCGATCTGCACGGCATTGACGAAGATCGCCACCGGCCCGGCGAGCTGGCTTGCGGCGTCGAGCAGCGGCTGGGCGGCGGTGAGCCCCACTTCCGCAAGTCGCCCCGGCCGCAGGAATTCCGCCGTGCTGATGGCGGAGCCGCCGGCCTTGAGGCCGAGCCCGGCGAAGCTCTCGAACACGATCTTCGAGAGCGAGTTGAAGTTGCCGATGATCCAGGCGAAGAAGCCGATGGCGAGGGTTTTGCGCACCAGCCGGCGCATCACGTCCTCGTCGGCGCCCCAGGCCCAGAACAGGCCGGCGAGCGTGATGTCGAGTGCGATCAGGATGGAGGAGAGGCCCGTCACCTCGCCCTTGATCAGGCCGAAGCCGGAATCGATGTAGCTGGTGAAGGTGTTGAGGAAGGTGTCGATGACGCCCACGTCGTTCATGGCGTTGCTCCTTCCACGGGCTTGCCGAAGAAGCGGCGGCGGTTCGCCTCCCAGAGCGCGGCGCAGCGCGGATCGATGGGATTGGCCATCTCCAGCGTGGCGCAGCTCTTGAGGTCGGCCGAGGAGACGTTCCCTGCCTTCACGCTGCTGATAGTGACAGTCGGCTCGTGAGGCCTGCCTGAGGCGATGGCGAGGGCTGCGATCACCGCGCCCACAAGGCCGGCGACGACGAGGGTCCTGAGTGCAGTGCCCTGATCCATGGCCGCCCCTCAATTGCCGCGGAACATGGTGACGGCGGAGGACTGGTAGCTCGACCGGGTGGAGAAGCGCCGGTAGTGCTCCTGCCCCTCAGACACCGCCGTGGCACGCTCAGCTTCGGACAGCGCCTGCGCCCGGCCATTGGCGACCACCACCGCGGTGAGATCGGAGAGCTGCTGCGCCTGGAGCGCCTGGAGCTGGTTCCCTGCCTGCATGGCCTGCAACGCGCCGGTCGCCGCCTGGCTCTGGCCGACCAGTGTTGAGGCCTGGGTCCGGCCAATGTCGAGATTGCCGACGACGCCCGCCTGCACCCGCAGCGCATCCTGAAGACCGGCGACCGTGGTCTCCCAGCGGGTCTTAGCCTGGGTGACAAGAGCAGCGTCCGAGGTGCTCAGGGAAACCGAGCCGTACTGACCTTGGAACGCCCGGTCGATGGCGCCGACGTCATAAGCGATCTTCTGCGCCTGCCCGAGCAACTGCTGGGTCTGCTGGGCGGATTGCTGGAGCGCGCTGAGGGAGGAATACGGCAGGCTTGCGAGGTTGCGGGCCTGGTTGATCAGCATCTGTGCTTCATTCTGAAGCGAGGTGATCTGGTTGGTGACCTGCTGCAAGGCCCGCGCCGCCTGGAGGACGTTCTGGGCATAGTTGGAGGGGTCAAAGACCACGGCCTGTGCCGCGGCCGGCGCGAGAGGGCACATGAGGAGCGGCGCAGCGACGAGCGCCGCCCGCAGCATCAGGCGGATCATGAGCGTGTCTCCAGAAGGTCGAGGGTGGGGATGAGGTCGGCGGCCCAGCCGAGGCCCCGATGCCGTAGCCAGGCGGCGAGGAAACCATCGCGCCCATGCTCGGCGAGGATCAGCGAGAGCGCAGCCTGATCGGTCTTGGACCCGGCGGCGCACAAGGCGAGCGCCACCTGCGACAGCCCGAGCTCGAACAGGCGGCTGCCGCGTCGGGACTGGCAGTAATAGTCCCGCTTCGGGGTGGCCCGTGCGAGGATCTCGATCTGCCGGTCGTTGAGGCCGAAGCGCCGGTAGATGGCGGTGATCTGGGGCTCGACGGCCCGCTCGTTGGGGAGCAGCAGCCGCGTCTGGCAGCTCTCGATGATGGCCGGGGCGATGGCCGAGCCGTCGATGTCGGAGAGGGACTGCGTGGCGAAGACGACGCTGGCGTTCTTCTTCCGCAGCGTCTTAAGCCACTCGCGGAGCTGGCCGGCAAAGCCCTGGTCATCAAGGGCGAGCCATCCCTCATCGATGATGATGAGGGTCGGAGACCCGTTGAGCCGGTCCTCGATGCGGTGGAACAGATAGGACAGCACGGCCGGTGCCGCGGTGGTGCCGATCAGCCCTTCGGTCTCGAAGGCCTGGACGAAGGCCTGCCCCAGGTGCTCCGCCTCGGCATCGAGCAGCCGGCCATGGGCGCCACCGATACAATAGGGGCGTAGCGCCTGTTTGAGATCGTTGGACTGGAGCAGGACGGCGAGGCCGGTGAGGGTCCGTTCCTCGACGGGAGCGGAGGCAAGGGAGGTGAGGGTCGACCAGATGTGCTCCTTCACCTCCGGGGCGATGGAAACGCCCTCGCGGGAGAGGATCGCCGTGATCCAGTCGGCGGCCCATGAGCGTTCGGCGAGATCATCCACACGGGAAAGAGGCTGGAGCGCGACGCTGTCCTCGCTCCCATCGGACAGGCTCCCGCCGAGGTCGTGCCAGTCGCCGCCCATGGCGAGGGCGGCCGCCCGGATGCTGCCGCCGAAGTCGAAAGCGAACACCTGGGATCCAGCGTAGCGCCGGAACTGCAATGCCATCAGCGCCAGCAGCACCGACTTGCCGGCGCCCGTCGGCCCGATCACGAGGGTGTGGCCCACATCGCCAACGTGGAGGGAAAAACGGAACGGGGTCGCCCCCTCGGTCTTGCCGTAGAACAACGGCGGCCCGCCGAAATGCGCGTCCTGTGCCTCGCCCGCCCACACCGCCGACAGCGGGATCATATGGGCGAGGTTGAGGGTGGAAATGGGCGGTTGGCGGACATTGGCGTAGACGTGCCCCGGCAAGCTGCCGAGCCAGGCATCCACGGCATTGATCGTCTCGACCATGGCCGTGAAGTCCCGGCCCTGGATTGCCTTCTCCACCAGCCGGAGCTTCTCGTCAGCGATGCGGGGATCGGCGTCCCAGACGGTCACCGTCGCGGTAAGATAGGCGATGCCGGCATGGTCGGCGCCGAGCTCCTGCAAAGCGAGGTCGGCATCCACCGCCTTGTTGGCGGCATCTGAATCCACCAGTACCGAGGCCTCGTTGGTCATCACCTCCTTCAGGATGGCGGCGATGGACTTGCGCTTGGCGAACCACTGCCGGCGGATCCTGGTGAGGAGCCGGGTGGCGTCGGTTTTGTCGAGGAGAATGGCGCGGGTGGACCAGCGATAGGGAAAGGCGAGCCGGTTGAGGTCGTCGAGGATCCCCGGCGTCGTCGCCGTCGGGAAGCCGACGATGGTGAGGACGCGTAGATGCTCGGACCCCAGCATCGGCTCGAGCCCGCCGGTGAGCGGCTGGTCTGCCAGCAGGGCGTCGAGATACATGGGCGTCTCGGGAACGCGGACCCGCTGGCGCTTGGTCGAGACGCAACCGTGCAGATATGTGAGGGTCTCGGCATCGTCGAGCCAGCGGCACTCGGGCATGAAGGCCTCGACGAGCCGCAGGACTCGGTCCGTGCGGTCGACGAAGGCGCCGAGCGCCTCATAGGGATCGACGCCACCACGCGCGCGGCCTTCATAGAGCCAGCTCTCCGCCCGTGCAGCGTCCTCCGCCGGCGGCAGCCAGGTGAAGGTGAGGAAATAGCTGGATTCGAAATGGCTGCCGGCTTCCGCGAAGTCGGCCTTGCGCTCGGCTTCGACCAGCGCGGAGGCGGGATCGGGAAAGACACTCGCCGGATAGGCACCCGCCGGGTGTCGCTGGGCCTCCACAAAGAGTGCCCAGCCGGAGCCGAGGCGGCGAAAGGCGCTGTTGAGGCGACCCGCCGCCGCCACCAGTTCGGCCGGCACCGCGGAATCAAGGTCCGGCCCACGGAAGCGTGCCGTCCGCTGGACGCTGCCATCCTTGTTGAGGACGACGCCAGAGCCGACCAGTGCCGCCCAGGGCAGGTAGTCGGCGAGCCGGCTGGCGTGACGCCGGTATTCCGCGAGGTTCATCATGGTGCGCCCCTCAGACCGACAGATGACCGGGGATGCGCAGATGGCGGCGCACCACATCGACGAAGAGCGGATCGCGCTTGGCGGCCCAGACGGCGGCGAGATGGCCCACGGCCCCGACCGCGAGCCCCACAAGCCAGAGCCTCAGCCCCAGCCCGACAGCACCGGCGAGGGTACCGTTGAAGATGGCGATTGCCCGCGGCGCGCCGCCGAGCAGGATCGGCTCGCTCAAGGCCCGATGGACCGGGACGGAGAAGCCCGGCACCCCGCCAATATCGCCCGGCATCAGACCAGCGCTCCGCCGCTGAAGGAGAAGAAGGAGAGGAAGAAGCTCGAAGCGGCGAAGGCGATGGAGAGGCCGAATACGATCTGGATCAGCCGCCGGAATCCGCCAGAGGTGTCGCCGAAGGCGAGCGCGAGGCCGGTGGAGATAATGACGATCACCGCGATGATCTTGGCGACTGGCCCCTGGATCGAATCCAGGATCGACTGCAGCGGCGTTTCCCACGGCATGGAGGAGCCGGAGGCGTGGGCCGCGGAGACAACACACACGCAGGCGGTGGCACCGGCCACGGCCTGCAGCAATCGGCGGTAGAATGGAGGGAGCGTGAAAGTCACAGGGAGGTTCCTTCTTCGGATGGAGCGGTGATGGGGATGACGCGGTAGTCGCCGTCGGGCCCGAGACCTTCGACGTGAGAGAGCTCGGAAAGGCGGGGCGCGGAGCCGCGGCCCGACAGCACGGCGATGAGGTCGATGGTCTCGGCGATCAGGGCCCGAGGTACGGTGACGACGGCTTCCTGGATGAGTTGCTCGAGACGCCTCAAGGCCCCGATGGCGCTGCCGGCGTGGATGGTGCCGATGCCCCCAGGGTGGCCTGTGCCCCAGGCCTTCAGGAGGTCAAGGGCTTCGGCACCTCGGACCTCGCCGATGGGGATGCGATCCGGCCGCAGGCGCAGCGATGAGCGGACGAGGTCCGAGAGCGAGGCGACGCCGTCCTTGGTGCGCATCGCTACAAGGTTGGGGGCTGCGCATTGGAGTTCTCGTGTGTCCTCGATGAGGACGACGCGTTCGGAGGTCTTGGTCACCTCGGCGAGCAGCGCGTTGGTGAGCGTGGTCTTGCCGGTGGAGGTGCCGCCGGCGACCAGGATGTTGGCGCGGGAGGCGACGCCATGGCGCAGGGCTTCGGCCTGCGGCGCAGACATGATGCCGGCGGCGACATAGTCGTCGAGCGTGAAGACGGCGGCGGCCGGTTTGCGGATGGCGAAGGTCGGGGAGGCCACGACGGGCGGGAGCAGGCCTTCGAACCGCTCTCCCGTTCCCGGCAGTTCGGCTGACACCCGCGGGGCGCCGGCATGGACCTCGGCGCCGATATGGTGCGCAACGAGGCGGACGATGCGTTCGCCATCGGCGGCGGCTAATCGCTCGCCTGTATCGCGAAGCCCCTCGGACAGCCGGTCGACCCACAGGCGCCCGTCCGGATTGAGCATGACCTCGACGACGGCCGGGTCTTCAAGAAGGCGGGTGATCATCGGGCCAAGCGCGGTGCGCAACATGCGTTCGCCGCGTGTCAGGCCTTCCGAACTGTGAGGTGAAGTCGCCATCTCATCCCCGCCCATGCCGGGGATGATTAAAAGAGCCGGAAATTGGGAGGTTTCAACAAGCCAATGCGGCCGTCGCGGTCTGGCGTGCAGATACTTAAGAACGGCGGGATGCTGCTATTGTACCTGAGGACCGAAGACTCGGAGCAGAGGACATCGCAGACGACGAGAGCGCAGCATGCTGCTGTTGGAGCCTAATCGGCATTCACGTGGAGCGGTTCAAAATGCCCCCCGCCAGTTTCTAGCCGGGGGTCGGAATTGACCTGTCGCACATGTCCGCTCGCAGGGATTCTGGTAAGTCATCCGGGTTGCTAAATGCTGCCCATTGTCTCCAATAGCCGGAACGCTTCGCGTAACATTGCAGGGAGCCTGGCTCGCGCATTCTCCAAGTTTATAGCAACCAATTCGCCTGGGCGAGGCGTGGACGTGAAGGTTGGCTGGCATCTAACGTATGATTATTGCACTTATAAATCATGAACTTGAATGAGATGGTCCCGTGCGATGGGGAAGATCGAACCGAAGAGAACGCTTAGAAATGTCGTCGATCTGGACTCGATGCAAACGATCTCGAGTGATCAGCTCTTGAGCCTGCATCCGGACGACTATCAGGTCATCCGGAGATCGGCGACCCGGGCACGTTTGGATCGAAAGTCCCGATATGTGTGCGGGCAATGCGGATATGCGGTCTATGCGCCGAGGGAAGGGCGTACCGGCCAGCCATACTGGAAGCATCATCCCGGCGCCCCTGAGGATTGTCCGTGGTGGACTGGCACCCCATTGGGAGTGGACGAAGTCAGTCGCAGGCAGTTTCAGGGTGCGCAGGAGAGCCCGCTCCAGGTCGCGATAAAAACCGTTGTCGGAGAACTGCTGCGTCTGGATATCCGCACCGCGCCCGACAGCGTGGTCATCGATGAATATTTAATCATGAAGGACGGGAAACGTCGTCCCGACATTCGAGCCATTTATGGCGGTGTACCACTTGTCGTGGAGGTGCAACTCGCGGCCACCCAGATTCCAATCATCGTTCAGCGCGAAGATTTCTACGATGAACTAGCCTATCGGCTATTGTGGCTGACGTGGAATTTCCAGCCTCCGTTGACTGAGGGGCGCCTTCTAAGTTCGTTCGAGGATATTTTCTACTCGCACAATAAGAATCTGTTTTCGATGGATGACGAGACCGTCAGTTTGTCGCGACAGATAGGCGAGGTAATCCTTCGAGTGTTTTGGAAAGGCGGCGACGGATGGCTTTCCAGGCTCGTCAAGCTGTCGGAGCTAAACTGGCTATCTAGCGGCCGGGCATTCGCGGTCGCGCCAGTGCCACACTGGAACGAGGATTTTCTCGTGAGATGGCGCGCGGCGACCGGCGGGCATGGAACCCAATGGCCCGAGCGCGGGGTGCTTCTTGCCGAACTCGCCGCCCAACTGACGTCCCCGGATATAGATAGCCGTGAGCTTAAGGACACTGACGATCTGATCAACTGCCTTCTTTCGTTGCTGGACGGCCGGCCAGTGGGATCTCAGCAGAAGAACATCGTCGAGTTGCTGAACACGTTCCTCGGTGTCGAGCCCCGGTATCGTTTCGCCCGCGTTGTCCGGCGGTTCGCCGAGCTTTGCGGACGACAAGAGGCACTCAGCACTAGGAGTGTCCAGACCAAACTTAGAACGGCGTTGGCAGCCCCTCAGGACGATCCGGCAAGTCTCACCGGCCGTATCGTGCTGAGGCTGTTTCCCGACATTTTTGCGCGACGCGCCATCGACGCGGACAACGCGTCGGCGTCTTGAACACAGCATGAATGGGAGAGCATATTGCCGGGACCATCAGAGAAGACGATCCGACGACTGTTCGCAATGTCGGGAAACATGTGCACATTTCCGGGATGCTCATCCCGAATATTCGAAGCGACGGGAACAGTGACCGGCGAGGTCTGCCATATTCGGGCTCAAAGCTCAGGTGGCCCTCGGTTTGATAGCACGCAGACAGAGGACGCACGGCACGCCTTCGCGAATTTGATCCTGCTATGCCGCCGGCACCATAAGATCATTGACGCGGAGCCCGGACTCTATTCGGTCGACACTTTGGAGGAGATCAAGACGATCCAGGAAGAACATCTCGGCCGCCCCAAGCAGGAAACGGATGGTTTCTTTGCCAAGGTTCTGCTTAATGCGATGTCGCGTATTGAGACCAGAAACAATACGGGCAATGTGGTCATCGGTAGCCTTGGCGCAATCGTGGCCGGAACCCTGAATTTCAAGGGTTCGGGAAAAGCTCCTAGGTTCCAGACCGCGGCCGGGACAATCGGTGCCGATCAGGAAGCAAGCCGATATGTCCAATATCTGATCAGGCAATACAATCAATTCGCCTCGGCCGACACCTCGCGGGCGACGAAATTCAACCATGCCGTGATTTCGAAGAATATCGAGTCCAGGTTCCGCTCCTCCTGGCGGGACACGGCGATGGAGAGGTTCGCCGAGGTCTGCGTGTATCTCCAGGAGCGGATCAGGAAGACTCGAGTCGCCAAGTCAAACTCGGTGAAAGGGCACCGATCATTCTCAACATTCGAAGATTACACACGAGAGACCAAGCGCGCGCCATAGGAGGGCTTTCCAAGCTTGGCTCTGACCTGAGCCCCAGAACCTCCTCCAGATTTGGGTAGAGTCCGTCGATCACGGAGACGGACGATGCGAGCCTCACGGTTCACAGAGGAGATGGGGTATTCGGTCCTGATCTCTTGAGCCGTTTGCGGCGTTCGGCGGCGAAGAGGACGATCGGGGCCTGAACCCAGCGCCGGGAGGTCCCCATGGTGTACGTCGGCCTTGATGTCTCTTTGAACTCCGTAGCCGTCTGTGTCATCGACCGGGAAGGTCAAATCCTGAAGGAGGCGAGCGTGGCGTCGGAGGCGTCCGCCATCTCGCAGTGTCTCCAGCCTTGGCGGGATCGGATTGCGAAGATTGGGCTTGAGGCTGGGCCGATGTCGGAATGGCTGACTGCGGGTTTGGCGGAGCTTGGTTTTCCCGCCATCAGCCTGGAGGCGCGGCAGGTGAAGGCGGCGTTGTCGGCAATGCCCGTCAAGACCGATCGGAACGACGCGCGCGGCATTGCCCAGGTGGTCAGGGCTGGTTGGTACAAGGTCGTGCACGTGAAGAGCATCGGCAGCCAGCACGCGCGAACGTTGGTGGCGGCGCGCAAGCACCTGATCCGCTCCATTGCCGCGTCGGAGCAGACACTTCGCGGATTGCTCCGTCCCTTCGGCTTGAAGGTCGGCATCGTGTCGCGGGCCGGATTTGCCTCTCGTGTCCGAGATCTGGTTGGCAACAACGCCATCCTGGCTGAGGTGATGGCTCCCCTATTGGCAGCCCGGGACGCACTGATGCAGGAGTACCAGCGCCTTCATCGCCTGGTCGTCCAGGCTGTCCGGAATGATCCGGTCTGCCGCCTGTTGACGACCATGCCCGGAATCGGGCCGGTTTCCGCTCTGACGTTCAGAGCAACGATCGATGCGCCCGAGCGTTTCGCCCGCTCCCGGTCCGTCGGGGCTTATCTCGGGCTCACACCTCGGCGGTATCAATCGGGCGAGATCGATCGGACCGGACGGATCACCAAAGTGGGCGACGGGGAGACGCGAACTGCGCTGTTCGAGGCCGCCAACGTCATCCTGCGACCGAGCACACGCTGGTCACCGATGAAGGCCTGGGCGGTGCGCATTGCTCAGCGTCAGGGAAGTAAGCGGGCGAAGGTCGCTCTGGCTCGCAAGATGGCGGTCGTTCTTCACAGCATGTGGCGGAACGGCACGGAATTCCGATGGACTGCGGCCGCGGCGTGATCGACCCGGCTGTGGTTCCCTGAACGCCCGTCGCGGGGCGCGGGATGATTGAGTTCGCATGATCTGTCGTCGCAGCCGCTGACGCGGCCGAGCACGCCGAAGAGCTTGAACCGGTCATTCCATCGAACACCATCATGTGGCGATCCTCGACCACGGACAGAAGCAAAGAACCCGCGACGTGCCATCATCGGGGTTGACGACACCGGACCGAATACAGAAACAGATCATCGGGATGCTGAAGGAGCAGGAGGCGGGCGCGAAGACCGCTGACGTCTGCCGCAAGCACGGCATCTCCTCGGCGACCTTTTACAAGTTCAAGGCCAAGTACGGCGGCATGGACGTGTCCGATGCCCGGCGGCTGAAGGCGCTTGAGGAGGAGAATACGCGGCTGAAGAAGCTGCTGGCCGAGCAAATGCTCGACAACGCGATCCTGAGGGATGTCAGCTCAAAAAATGGTGACGCCCGATGCGAGGCGCAAAGCCGTGGCTCATGCCTGTGCGGCGCACGGGGTGAGCCAGCGTCGGGCGTGCCAGGCGCTGGGCGTCGATCGCACCAGCGTGCGCTACCGAAGTGTGCGTCCCGACGATGCACCCCTGAGGGAGGCCATGCGGGCCGTGGCCGGCGAACGCCGCCGCTTCGGCTATAGGCGCATCCACATCATGCTGAGGCGCCAGGGCATCGTCATGAACCAGAAGAAGCTGCGCCGGCTGTATCGGGAAGAGAAGCTTCAGGTTCGCCGGCGTGGGGGACGCAAGCGAGCGCTCGGCACGAGGCGTCCCATCCTGGTGCCGGATCGGGTCAACGTCCGCTGGAGCCTCGATTTCGTGTCGGATGCCTTCACGGACGGTCGGCGCTTCCGGGTGCTGGCCGTCGTCGACGACTTCAGCCGGGAGTGTCTGGCGCTGGTGGCCGACACCTCGCTCTCGGGCCTTCGGGTGACGCGCGAGCTCGACGCGCTGCTCGCCATTCGAGGCAGGCCTGCAACCATCGTTTCCGACAACGGCACGGAGCTGACTTCGATGGCAATTCTCAAATGGTGCCAGCAGACCGGCGTCGAATGGCACTACATCGCTCCCGGCAAGCCCATGCAGAACGGCTTCGTCGAGAGCTTCAACGGCCGCTTCCGGGACGAATGCCTGAACGAGACCCTGTTCTCGAGCCTGGCGCAGGCCCGTGCCGCCATCGCCGCATGGAAGGAGGACTACAATATGAACAGGCCCCATTCCGCCCTCGGCCATCGATCCCCTGCCGAGTTCGCCGCAACAATCGCACTGGAAATCCAGGCCGCCTGAGGCCAAAAATGAAACCTAGGACTCTCTCCTAAGCCGGAGGAGAAAAGGGGCTCAGGTCAGCTCCTGTAACATAATACCGTATGGCTTTGGCGGATTCCGCGTAGTGGCGGGATAGCAAAGGGGCAGGAATATGTAGAACCATGCGGCCAGCTTCTGGCGCACTGTGCTCATAGTCGCGGTGTGGGAGCGGCCTTGTCCTCCGTGACCTCTTGAATGAGCTTCGGTCCCTTCGCGAGCCGCCGTCCCAGTGCCGCGACAAACGCTTCATACCGCTCCCCCGCTTTTGCCCTGGCTGCCTGGGCCGCGGGTTCGGGCAGGGCCGGCGTCGTGGTGAGCCAGAAACGGATGAACACGGCCAACGTCTCGACCGAGATGCCGACGTCGCGCTCCATCCGCGTCATCCGTCTGTCCAGTAGATCCAGGCGCTTGGCGATCGCGGCCTCGCGTCGTTCGGTGGCGTCCGGGGACAGGAACGACGCGATGGCAGCCTCGGCGACCAGCGACTGAGGCTGGTCCCGGCGCGCAGCGTAATCTGCGAGCAACGCCATGGTGTCCGGATCGAGATAGACAGTGATCTGCGCCTTCTTCTTGCGTGGGGCCATCGCCGTCACAGCTCCATGCCGTCGCGGGGGTCGAGCGAGACCTGACGTGCCACCCCCTGCATGACGCGCGTCATGCGGCTGTTTCGGGCGACGTCGTCCTCACCCTCGTCCGCGAGATCGATCTCGAACTCGTTTCGGGGTTGCGCAGGGGTCTCGACCGGCGCCACCCGCGCCAGCTCCGGCTGGCGCCGACGCTCTGACCCGGTGGTGTCATCATCGTCAGTCCCCTCAACCATGAGGCTCAGTTGCGAGGGCACCGGCAGCGGCAGGATCGTCCAGTCGTCGGCCCTCCGCTCCCTTGGTTCCGAAAACTCCGGCGGCGGGAGGATCCGCTCCTTGAACCGCTCATCCTCATAGTACCGCGCCTTCTTTGCCCGGATCGGGGGCGTGCCTGCGACCATGACGATCTCGTCGGAGGGCGGAAGCTGCATCACCTCGCCCGGCGTGAGGAGCGGGCGTGCCGTCTCCGAGCGCGACACCATGAGGTGACCGAGCCAGGGCGACAGCCGGTGGCCGGCATAGTTCTTCATGGCCTTCATCTCGGTGGCGGTGCCGAGGGCGTCGGAGACGCGCTTGGCGGTGCGCTCGTCATTGGTGGCAAAGCTCACCCGCACATGGCAGTTGTCGAGGATGGAGTTGTTCGGGCCATAGGCCTTCTCGATCTGGTTCAGCGACTGAGCGATCAGGAAGCTCTTGAGCTCGTAGCCCGCCATGAACGCGAGGGCGCTCTCGAAGAAGTCGAGCCGCCCCAGCGCCGGAAACTCGTCCAGCATCAGGAGGAGCCTGTGGCGACCGGCTTTGGCCTGAAGGTCCTCGGTGAGGCGGCGCCCGACCTGGTTGAGGATCAGGCGAATGAGCGGCTTGGTGCGGTTGATGTCCGAGGGCGGCACGACGAGATAAAGGGTGGTCGGCTGCCGGCGTGCTACGAGGTCGGTGATGCGCCAGTCGCAGCGCCGGGTCACCTCGGCGACCACGGGATCGCGGTAGAGCCCGAGGAAGGACATGGCGGTGGAGAGCACGCCGGAGCGCTCATTCTCGGACTTGTTGAGAAGCTCCCGTGCCGCGCTGGCGATCACCGGATGGGGACCCGCCTCGCCGAGGTGCGGCGTCGTCATCATGGCGGCGAGCGTCGCCTCGATGGGGCGCCTGGGGTCGGAGAGGAAGACGGCGACGCCGGCGAGGGTCTTGTCGCGCTCGGCATAGAGCACATGGAGAATGGCGCCGACGAGCAGAGCGTGGCTGGTCTTTTCCCAGTGGTTGCGCTTTTCCAGTGAGCCCTCGGGGTCCACCAGGATATCGGCGATGTTCTGGACGTCGCGGACCTCCCACTCCCCGCGACGAACCTCCAGCAGCGGATTGTAAGCGGCCGATTTCACATTGGTGGGGTCGAACAGCAACACGCGCCCGTGCCGTGCCCGGAAGCCGGCGGTGAGCTGCCAGTTCTCGCCCTTGATGTCGTGGACGATGGCAGAGCCTGGCCAGGTGAGGAGCGATGGGACGACGAGGCCCACGCCCTTGCCCGACCGGGTGGGCGCGAAGCACAGGACGTGCTCGGGCCCGTCATGGCGCAGATAGTCCCCTCCATGGCGGCCGAGCACTACCCCGTCGGATCCGAGAAGACCGGCTGAACGGATCTCGTCCGGCTCGGCCCAGCGGGCGGAACCGTAGGTCTCGACCCGCTTCGCCTCCCGGGCCCGCCAGACCGACAGGCCGATGGCGATCGCAATGGACAGGAACCCGCCCGAGGCCGCGATGAAGGCGCCTTCTGTGAAAATCTCCGGCGCATAGGCATCGTAGAAATACCACCACCAGAAGAAGGCCGGCGGGTGATAGACGGGCCAGTACCCCAGCACGAACCAGGGTGAGCCGAGTTGGTCCTGGAAGCCCAGCCGCCAGGCGACATATTCCGTCGCCCCCCAGGTGGTGGCGAGCACGATGGAGAAGACTGCGAGGATCTGGCCCCAGAGGATCTTGGTCGCGGACATCCGGCGGTCCTTTTGCGCTTGAGGTCAGAGGCCGAGGCCGCGCTTGCGGCCGAAGGACCAGTCGATGCCACCATCGGACCGGGCGACACCGGAGACGTGCTTGCCGAGCTGCTTCTCGAGCGAGGGCGTCCAGGGCACGAGCTGGAAGCCGAGGCCGTCGTCGATCATGGCGAAGCGGCCTGAGGCCAGGGCGAAGCGCTGGCGATAGGTGCCGGTGACGTACTCACCAGTCCCGGCACGTTTGAAAGGCTGCCCGTTCCCGGCGGCGAGCCGCTCGCCCAGTGCGCTTATCTCCTGCCGGCGCAACGTCTCGATGAGGTCGCGAGCGAAGACGATGTGTTGGCCCTGACGCTGGGCGAGGCCTTCGGCGACCAGATGTACGGCACGGCGGTCCATGGCATCCCGCACATCGCCGCCGAAGCCGTTGTCGGAGAGGGAGGCGGGCTCGCGGGCGAGCGCCTGCCGGTCGAGCCAGGTCGCGCCCGCCGCCGTGACCTGTCGCTCGATGTCGAGGTCCGAGCGGACCGCGAGCGCGGCCCGTTGTTGGCCGTGGGCATCCTCGAACCTCCTCAGCTCGACGATGGAGCCGGGAGCGCCATCGCCTGCCGCATCGAGGTCGGGCAGCCTGATGTGGTGGGTGCGCCCGTCGACGCCGTCGACCACGGCATAGGCCGTGCCCTTCAGCTCGTCGTCGAGGCCGCGGTCGACCAGGCGGCCGATGATGGGTGCATCGAGGTGCTCACCAGAAAGCACATAGCTTGCGGTACCGCGCTCGATGCCCTGCGAGGTCAGAGCCCGGTGCATACGCTTGATGATGTCGCCGCGCTCGCCCAGCGCGCGGAGCGTGGCCTCGGCCTTCTCGTCGATCACCCACTGGCCGGGGCCGACCTGATCGGCGAGTCCGATGGTTTCGAGCTTGCGCAGTCGTCCGACCTTCAGGGCATGGAACGCGTCCGGCTGGCGATCGGCATGGGGCGCGACGTCGATCACGCCGGTCTCGTGCTGGTCCCGGACCAGTTGACGGTCGAGCTGCGTCCACCTCTCCGCCTCCACTTGCCGCTCGATGGCGCGGCGGATGTCGAGGTCGGTGTGCGGCCCCAGCTCCTGGGTGACCAGATCCTGTGCGCGGGCGCGCATGCCCTCCTTGATGTAATCGCGGGAGATGACGAGGTCCTGGCCGTCGTCGGTCTGGCCACGCACCAGGATGTGCAGGTGGGGGTTGTCCGTGTTCCAGTGGTCGACGCCGACCCAATCCAGCTTCGTGCCGAGGTCCGTCTCCATCTGGCCCACGAGGTCGCGGGCGAAGGACCTCAGGTCGGCCATATCCGCCGCGTCCTCGGGCGACACGATCAAGCGGAAATGGTGCCGGTCGTCAGCGCATCGCTCCGCAAAGGCGCGGCCATCTTCCTCCTCGGCGCCCGGCCCGAACAGGCGGGCCTTCTCCCCGTCCTGGGTCGCGCCCTCCCGGCGCAGGTAGGAGAGATGCGCGATCAGCGGTGTGGCGCGGGCGGTGTGGCGCACCACGCGGGTCTTGATGACGACGACGCGCGAGCGACCCGTGAGCAGGCGGTTGGCCTGGATGCTCGCCGTCCGCCCGCGGCCGAAGTGCGAGCGGGTGCCGGAGGTGAGGCGGCCGGATCGGGAGACGTGGCCACCGGCCTTCTGGGCCGCGGCGAGGGCCTGGGCGATGAAGGGACGGGCCCTCTGGGCACGGGACGAGCGGATGCGGCCGGGCCGGACGCGGAATTCCCGGTCATCGGTCATGACGCGCCCCTGCAAGGTGGGGGAAGGCCAACAGGATCAGTGACTTGAGTACTCGATGCACATTGTCGAGCAGCAGCGCAATGTGCGTTTGGCTCAAAATTCCCAAGCAAAAACAACCGCCCGACCTCAGCGCACCTTGCGCCCTTTTATCTCGCCCTCCTAATCGGTCGTATTTCCACTGCTCTTGCGGACATCGTCGTTCATCCTTCCCGATGCGAGAATATACTATGCTGTTCGCCACGGCACGCCTCCGCTCGCGGGCTTCGAGTTCCGATGCGCCTTGCACTCCTCCGCGCTCTGCGACGGGGTGTTCCGGCTGCACGTCGGCAGCGCTCGAACCGTCGCGGCGCACTTTTCCATCGGATTGACGGAGCATCGTCACAGGCAATCGAGCGCGGTCCGGCCGTCTTCCGATCGGCACAGCCGCAGGCAAGATAACGTGCGTTCCGTCGGTCCTGGTCTGCATCGGTCCTCATCCGCCGAGGGCGGATCTCCATGTTCAGAATGGCGTCCGTCAGTTGCGGGCGCGCTGCATGTCTCGTGTCAGCAAGTTGCTCATCGGTGGGCTCCCAGGAGCTTGCGATCCTTGGTGTGCGCCCGCTGCGCGGCGTCGGCAGTGCTCGCTGCCGGATCGCCGAGATAGAAGGTGCCGTCGCTCCACATGGCGTGCATGATGACGGCCAGTTTGCGGGCCACGGCGACGCACGCCTTGCGATGGCAGGAGCGCTTGGCGATCTCCTGGCCCCAGGCCTTCACCTTGTCCTTGCCCTTGAAGCGGGTCAGCAGTCCCGATGCCGCCTCGTAGAGCGCGCGGCGCACATCAGAGTCCCCAGCCTTTGAGATACGCCCCTGCACGTCGATCGATGTGCCCGACTGCCATCGCCTGGACGTCAGCCCGAAATAGGCGGCAACGTCGCGCGAGCGGCGGAAGCGGGACGGGTCGTCGATCGCCGTCATGAAGCTGAGCGCCGTCACCGGCCCGACGCCTGGGATCGCCATGAAGCGCCGGCACAGCTCGCTTTGCGCCACCAGCTTCACGACGAGATCGTGCAGCCGGCAATACTCCTTCCACAGCGCGGCGCGCGCCGACAGCATGGCGTCCATGAGCTCGCAGGACAGCGGATCGTCGGCCACCGCCTCCCGCACCGCCTGGTCGAACTTGCCGCGCGAGGTGCCACCGAGCTTGATCCCGAAGCTCTTCAGCGAGTGGCGGATGGCGTTCTCGAGATCGAGGAACTTGCGCTTCAGGTTGCGTCGATGCGTCAGCAGCAGGCGCATCCGGTAGCAGCTTTCCGTCTTCACGTGCGCCTGGCGGAACCAGCCTGTGCGCATGATGTGGGCGATCCCGAGGGCGTCCGCTGCGTCGGTCTTGTTGCGCTGGGCCGACATCGCGGCCCGCACATGCTGCGTCTCCAGGCAGATCGCCGGCAGGCCGAGCTTCTTGAGCTCGGGATGGAGCCAGGGCGACAGCGAGCCGGCCTCGTGGCCGACACGCTTCAATCGCCCAACGAAGGGCTTCAGCACCGCCAGCAACGCCTCCGGCTCGGTCGCCACCTTCACCGTCAGATGTACTTCACCGCGATCATCGACGACGCACACCGCCGTCTCCTCGATGGCCACGTCCAGCCCGCAAAAGAAGTCCATCACCCGCCTCCTGCGTTGCGTAACGCGGGAGATTTTACCGGGCGGCGAAGCTGTTGGTGGCGCGCTCTTCGGCGGGGAACCGTCCTGCCGATTACGGGCGGCAATCGGACGGTTGTGTCCTGCGTCTCCCATCCCGCCCCTCGCCTGAACACGAGAGGCCCCGCCAATCTGCGAATGAGCCCGGTCGTGGTCATTGCACGCCTCCAGAGCCGCCACGGGCGACGAACAGGCCAGCAGACTGCGGAACGATGGCCGAGATATCGCGCACGTCAGGTGTCGGCTGAGCATGATCCGTTGACATTGGATCTGCCGCTGACGTGCGCACTGGCTGCACGGCGAAGATCGGAGCTTGAGCCCAGGAGGGTGTCTCGACCGCCGGCGGAGAGGGTGATTTCGGCGCGGAAGGTTCGGCTTCGCCGCGCGCGATGTCCGGCGCCAACTTGTCGACGTAAGCGCGCGTCTCCGGGGGCAGCGGGCGTCCCTTCCGAGAGGCCTCGTAGCGGCCCGGCCCCGCATTGTAGGCGGCGAGGAAGCCAGGATTGCCGTAGCGATCGAACAACTCCCGCAGGTAGGCCGCACCCGCCATGATGTTGTCGTGCGGGTCGTAGGGGTCGTCGCCGAGGCCATAGTGGACACGCAGTTCAGCCCAGGTCTGCGGCATGATCTGCATCAGCCCCATGGCGCCTTTTGGCGAGGTAGAGCGCGCGTCGCCGTCGCTTTCGGCGCGCATGACGGCCCGGATCCAGGCTGCGGGAATGTCGAAACGCTCCACCGCTTCCGCGATGAAGTCGGCGTAGCGATCGCTTGACGACGGCGGGTTTTGTGGCCCTCGTGTTTCCGCCGCCATGGCTGTCATTGACCAGCCGCAGAGCACTCCGGAAAGGAGAAGAAGGACCAGCGCACGAGGGCAAATGAGCACGCGCATCGGTCCGCACGCGCCATCACAGGCGCGCAAAAACAGTCTCGTCCGCGGCATGACGGCCTCTCGACGTGTGATGAAGGTGAAGATGGTCGGTCGCCCTCAGCGCGTCGGCGCACGCCAGACGAAGTGCCCATCGCCGGCCTCATCGGTGTAGAGCGGCACGGCGCGGCCGATCACGGTGCTGGCGGGCAGTGGCCCGAAATACCGCCCATCGAGACTGTCGGGCACATCGAAGTTCATGAGGAAGAGCTCGCCGTGGGCGATGCGACGGCATCCGCGCCAGACCGGCAGGGGACGTCCCATGCGGTCGCGCTCCAGCGCCTCACCGTAAGCCACGCCATCGACGGTGATGGTGCCGTCTTTGCGGCAGACCTCCTGCCCGGGAAGCGCCGCCACGCGCTTCATCAATGGGACGCCGGCGCCCACATAGGCGCGCTCCACCAGGAAGCGGGCGAGCGCTGCCGGCGGCGTGATGGCGAGGAGGTCCATGACATCGAGCCTGCGCGCGGGCTCGATTTCGTAGAGCCCGACGGGCGCGCTGGCGGAGACGTTCCACACCAGCTTGAGCGGTGTCGGAACAAAGGCGGCCGCCGCCGCCCCCATCACCGAGAAATACGTCACCATGACATAGCCGAAGCGGGTCATTCTTCGCACTCCCGCCGCTTGAGCCACGCGTGATGGCGCTCAGTCGTGTAGGCGCGGGGCATGTGGCCGGCGATCAGGCGGTTGTGGACGTGCCGCCAGTGGTCGGGGGCGACATCCGCGCCGTTGACGCCGATGGCCTCGACGGCATCCACGTGCTGGAGCACTTTCTCGACCTTCGGCCAGCCGTCGGCGCGCAGCAGGATCTCTCCGCCGGGACGCACGAAGGGCAGCGTCTGGTAGGCCTCGCCGGGTGCGACGGCGCGCACGATGTCGATGCGCGACACCACGGTGCCGAAGTCGTTTGCAGCCCAGCGGACGAAGGCGAAGATGGAGTTCGGCGCAAACGATACGATGCGGCGGCTACGGTCGAGAGTTTGTGCCTGCGCAGGCCGGCCGAAGCGGATCCAGTTCTCGATCCGCTTCTCGATCCAGGTCAGCTCCACATGGGTGAGCGGGTCTGGGGTCGGCGCGGCGGGTGATGGGGCGATGGGTTTGGGAACAGAGGATGGCACCGGCGGGCTCATCATGAGGCCTCTCCTGATGTCGGGGGAAATTCTCGGGCGAGGAGATCGCGGAGCATGTCCGCGACGGTCTGGCCGCGACCGAAGGCGGCGATCTTGATGCGCCCGCGCAGGTCGGGCGTGACGTCGATGGTGAGCCGCGCGGTAAAGCCGCCGGTGACGTCATTTGACGTCTTCGCCTCCGCAGCCTTGATCCACTGCTCCGGATCAGCCGGCCGCGCGGCGAAGCCCTTGCGGGTCGGCGGTGCGCTCATGGTAGGCGTCCATAACCGGCGAGACCGACGATCTCCGCCGCCAGCGCCGTGATCTCGCGCGCAGCCGGGCCACGTTCGTCCAGCTCGCTGACGAGCCGCCCGGACTGTGCCGACATGGCGAAGGCGACGCGCTGGCCAATGGTGGTCGCGAGCACGGGCGGATCGTGATCCGCCAGCGTCTCGGCCGTCTCACGGGCGAGCACGGTGCGGGCACCGCAGCGGTTCAGCACGAACCGCGCAGCAAGCGCCGGTCGGTAAATGCGCGCCTCATTGAGGAGCGCGAGCATCTCCGCGGAGGCCCAGCCATCGAGCGGCGATGGCTGCGCCGGGATCAGCACGAGGTCGGCGGCGAGGAGCGCCGAGCGCATGAGGCCGGCGACGCGGGGCGGCCCGTCGATGACCACATGGTCGGCATCCCGCGCCAGCTCGGGGGCCTCCCGGTGCAGCGTGTCACGGGCGAGGCCGACGACGCCGAACAGGCGCGGCAAGCCCTCGCGGCTGCGCTGCTGCGACCAGTCGAGGGCCGAGCCCTGAGGGTCCGCATCGATGAGGGTCACGCGCCGGCCGCGGCTCGCCCAGGCGCCGGCAAGGTGCAGGGCAAGCGTCGTCTTGCCGACTCCGCCCTTCTGATTGAGCAGCGCGACGATCATCGACGGCCTCCCGATGCGTTCGCGGGAGGCAGATCGGCTACGGGAAGAGGTTCTGGCGCCTGAAATCCGTCTTTACGGAAAGACGGAAGACCCTCATCCTTAGAGGTGCGCAGATGGGCAGCTTTTTGGGCCGGCTGAGCGCGGTTATCCACATCGCCCGCGCGCCTTTTAAAGTTAGACTCTATGTTAGAGTCTAAGTTAAGAGCGCGATTTTGCGTTTTCGGGCTTAGGGTTAACCCCTGTTTCGGTTCCTGAAAGCACGAGGGGCCGGTTCCTGATGGCACGTGGCACCGGGTTCCCGATGGCACGAAGGGATTCACAGGTTGTCCACAGGCCGGCTCGAAGGCGAGCAGCGTGCGCGCACCCGCGTCACACTCCAGAAACAGGGTGTAGCCGGGCAGCGGCTGGCGGCGGATGATGTCCCGCAGCTCGAAGGCGAAGCGCTTGAACGGCGAGAGGCTACCGGACTTGAGGTGCAGGTGGCGGAAGTCGAAGCGCCAGCCGTTGTGCTGGCGGCCGCCGTGCTTGCGCACCAGCCGGTAGAGCCAGCGGTCGAGCCCGCCCGTCAGGTCGAAATAGGCCCGGTCGATGGTGAGAACGAGGGCATCTTCGAGAATGGCGCAATAGAACCAGTCAGGAACGATGAGCTCGATTCCCGCGGGTCTGCCATCCCGGTCGGTGCGCTCCTTCCACTCGTTGATCCAGGAGAAGCGATGGCGCCGTCCCTCGGCCCGCTGGCGGATCGAGGTGGACACGGTTGTGGATTGCAGCCGGTCGAGCGCCGCCTTCAGGCGCTGGTAGTCCCGCAGCGAGGTGCCGCGCCCCACGAACCTGAGGATCTCATAGGGGGTGGCGACCATGAAGCGCGACGTGCGCAGGCCAGCGTCGCGGGCCTCCACGATCTGGCTCGCCGCCCAGATCAGGATGTCGGCGTCCCAGATGGTCGCCATGCCGTGGTCAGGCACGGCCTCGACCCGGATGGAGACATCGCCGGCGGCAAAATCGATGGGCGCGATACGATGGGTCTTGGAGAGGGAGAAGAAGGGATAGGCCATGAGATCCTGCGCATCCCGTGGCGCGAACGCGCCGGGAAGCGCGCGGAACAGATCGAGCTGTCCGCGCTCCGGCTGGGAGCGATGCCGCGCCGCCATGGAGAAGGGTTCCGATCAGCGTGCGAAACGGTGGGGCTCGACAACGCCGGGCAGGGCGTGGCGCTTGGCCGGCAGCACGCAGCCGCGCGGATCGGAGGTGGAGGTGACGGCGCCACGGGCGACCCAGGCCTGCAGGTCCTCGATGGCATAGACGACGCGTCCGCCGAGCTTGCGATAGCCGGGTCCGGTTCCGTAGGTGCGGTGCTTCTCGAGCGTGCGGGGCGAGAGGCTGAGGAAGACGGCGGCTTCCTTGGTGCGCAAGTAGCGTGGCGGCAGCGGGACAGCGTCGGGTCGCATGGATCGAACCTCCGTGGGCGATCTCGGGCCGCTGGTCATCAGCGGCGGATGGCGATCACGGTGGCGAAGGGCAGCCGTCGAGGGGGATGGGGAAGTTGAGGGGGGCGAAAATCCCCACCCTCAGGATGCCGACGATGCGGCTATGGTCTTCTGCGATGACGCAGGAGCCTGAGATAGCCGCCGCCGATCATGGCGAGGCCGCCTTTGACGAGGCCGATGACCTTGTCGCGCAGCGCCGAGGTTTTCCAGGGCTCGGATGCCACGCGCTTGTGGCTGTAAAGGAAGATGGCGATGTCGCGATAGCTGGCGCCGTTCGCCCGACCATCGGCCGCCAGCATCATGGTGCGCAGCCGGCCACGCTGCTGCGCGGTGATGCGGGTGTCGGGGATCGCCGGCCGACCCTCGACAGCACGCCAGAAGCGGGTCAGCGCTTCCATCCGCCCTATCGTGTCCGCATCCAGCGGAACCAATGCCGCCAGCGGCGCATCGGGGCGAGTCCCAGCTAGCAGCAGCACCTGCGCGGCGTGGCGTGCCGGACCATGGACCCAGTATCGTCCCTCGGTGCTATCGCGCGGCGCAACCATGCCATCGAACGACATGCTGGGCGCGCCCGGAAGAAACGCGGGCTGCTGGGCCAGAAGCACGATGGCCGGATCGACAACCGGCGACCACGGGACGTTCTGTTCCACAGCGGAGAGAGATGGCCGCGCGGCGAAATCGCAGCCCCCAGCGCTGCTCCACCTCCCGGGGGAGCGGGTCGGCGTCTGAGCCGGCCTCTACGAGGGAGTGGTAGTGGTCCTGGTAGGTCTCGTCTCGGCGTAGGCATTCCCAGGCGAGGCCCTCCACCGATAGCGTGTCGAAATAGACGTAGCTGGCATCCTCTCGCCAGCGCGATGTATCGGGCTTCATCACTCGTCTCCGCATCAAGGGTGCGTGTCGAGTGAGGACAATCAGGGATTGAGGGTATTGGGGGAAGCCGGCTGGGGAGCATCGCGTGATGCGGCCGCGGCATCACCCCTGCGAACGGGCCGCAACGTCAGACAGCACGGCTGAGGAGGTCCTTGTAGCCGCTGGAGGCCACCCATCGGGCCCGGGCCAGATGGCTGTCATGGACATGACGGGCGCGTTCGGGCTCCCGAGCCGCGTCGATGCCGAACAGCACCGAGGCGATCTCCTCCCAGCCGGCGCCATCCGCCGTGGCGTCCAAAAGGCGCGCATAGAGCTTGATGTGCGCCCGGTCGTAGTCGGTGAGCTCGGGAGCGATTGGGACGGTGTCTGCAAACGCGTCGGTCACCATGTCTTCCTGCTGCCCTTCCCGATATCAGGTTCTTTCCCCAACCCTACACGCCTTTCAATGACGCCGCTGCTGCGCCAGTTTTTGTCGAGAATACTCCGTGGTCAAATACTCATCAAGGCGATGCTCTCTCGATCATGGAGATCAGAGAGGTGTTCGCCCGGAATTTGAGGGCTGCAAGGCGCGCCAAAGGCCTGTCGCAGGAAGAGCTCGCCCACCGCGCCGGGATCGATCGCACCTACATCAGTTCGTTGGAGCGCTGCGTGTATCACGCCAGCATTGACGTCTTGGACCGGCTGGCCTCTGCCCTCGATCTCGATGCTGCTGAACTGCTGAAGAGACCCGCGGCTGAATCGCCTGCCGATCTGGAAGATCCGGAAGTGTGAAGCACCCTCGATCGAGCTGATCCACCTGGGTGTGGAAGCCCCGGCCGGAACCGGCCGGGGCCTTGTGCGGCTCACTCGCCGCGGCGCCCGCTCGGGCGAGACCAGATCAGCGAGAAGGTGTCGCTATCCTCGTCGTCGAAGAGGTTGGCGTAGATCGGGGCGTTGAAGCTCGGATCGTCGAGCTTGAGGCCCAGATAGTCGCGGCCTTTGCCGGAGCGCTTGGACCAGGCGGCGCCGATCTCGATCTTATGTGGAGCTCCACATAACGTCGATTATGCGGAGAGCGGGATTATGCGGAGCGCTGGCCTGTGAGGTCTGTGTTGCCGCCGGTTTCGGCGGGGGTTCTGCTCCGCATAATTGCGAGGGTGGAAGGCGGGCGCCCCGCGGGAAGCGGAGCGCCCGTGGCCGGTCATCGCGACCAGATGAGCTTGTGCTCGCCCTTGTCGCCCTGGACCAGGGAGGCGTAGACCGGCGCCGTGAAGGACGGATCGTCGAGCTTGAGCGAGAGGTATTCGGTGCCCGTCTCGCGGGCGGTCCGGCTCCAGCCGGCGCCGAACTCGACGCCGTTGGCGGTGACGCGATAGTCGGGCGCCTTGTCGGTGTCGCGGTCGCAGGGCTTGATGGTGGCCTTGACGTTGAGGGTGAGGGTCTTGATCGTC
The DNA here is from genome assembly GCF_017875275.1 of Xanthobacter flavus. NCBI lineage: Bacteria > Pseudomonadati > Pseudomonadota > Alphaproteobacteria > Hyphomicrobiales > Xanthobacteraceae > Xanthobacter > Xanthobacter flavus. The sequence goes on from NZ_JAGGML010000001.1 coordinate 249,404, forward strand.
CCGGCATAGGCGCCGTTCTCGTCGCGGGTGAAGGTGCCGATCTGAGCCATTGTCATATCTCCTGAGAGTTGCCCGAAGCCGCCCGATGAGGCCTCGATGGCGGTCGAGAGGCGACGGACCGGACGGCTGCACCCCTTGTGGGCCGCAGCGGCAGCGGAGGACGGTGGCAGCCGAGCTTGTTGTCCCGCGAGGAATGACCGCTTGCGGTCAGGGGAAGAAGGTCGGCGGAGCCGTTGCAGGCCAAGGCCGAACCGGCGCCAGACCAGCCCGGAAGAGAGGCCGCCTGGGGGCTTCGCCGCATGATCGGCAGAGATCGACGCAGGCGGTCGGCACCTCATCAGCACGTCGGCGACGCCAGCGCGTCATCCTCCCGCGGTCACCGACGCCAGCCTCCGAGCCAACGACACATGCCCCGCCCGATACGGCACAGACCGTGGCCGCGTTCGGACCGGCCATCCTGCTCCTGGCCCGACTGGGCCTCAGGGCCAGCGAAGTCGCCAACCTCGACTTCGATGAGATCGACTGGGTGACAGGCCGCATAACCCTTGCTGGCAAGGCGCGGCGTGAGGAGCGCCTGCCGCTGACCCAGGAGATCGGGGACGCCATCCTCGCCTATATCGAGCGGGCGCGGCCACGGATCGCGACGACGCGGGTGTTCCTGACGGACACGGCGCCTGTCCGCCAGCTGAGCCGGATCGCCGTGAAGTGCATCGTGCGCCGCGCCCTCGACCGGGCCGGCGTCAAAAGTGTCCATCGCGGCGCCCACGTTCTGCGCCACTCCGCCGCGACGTCCATGCTGCGCAGCGGCCGAGACCTGCTCATCGCTGCGTGGTCGGAGCGTCTCGCCACATCAGCTCCGGCACAGCTGCGCGGTCGTCATGCTGCAGGCCACCCACGACATCCGGAAGGTTGCCCTGTGGCTTGGTCATGCCGACATCCGCACGACGGAGGCCTATCTCCGCATGGACCCCTCTGAAAAGCTGGAAGCGATCGAGGCGGTCATCCCGCCGGAGCTCAGGCGCGGCCGGTTCAAGGCACCGGATGCGCTGATCGCTTCCTTGCTCTCGGACCTGGAGGCACCGGCCGGATCGGAACGGGTCCGCACCTGAAGCGGCTCTCTCGCCCAATCGCCCCGGTCCTGCACCGGCATCGTGTTCGACACGGTCTGTGCCGTATCGGGCGGGGCATGTGTCGTTGGCTCGGAGGCTGGCGTCGGTGACCGCGGGAGGATGACGCGCTGGCGTCGCCGACGTGCTGATGAGGTGCCGACCGCCTGCGTCGATCTCTGCCGATCATGCGGCGAAGCCCCCAGGCGGCCTCTCTTCCGGGCTGGTCTGGCGCCGGTTCGGCCTTGGCCTGCAACGGCTCCGCCGACCTTCTTCCCCTGACCGCAAGCGGTCATTCCTCGCGGGACAACAAGCTCGGCTGCCACCGTCCTCCGCTGCCGCTGCGGCCCACAAGGGGTGCAGCCGTCCGGTCCGTCGCCTCTCGACCGCCATCGAGGCCTCATCGGGCGGCTTCGGGCAACTCTCAGGAGATATGACAATGGCTCAGATCGGCACCTTCACCCGCGACGAGAACGGCGCCTATGCCGGGACGATCAAGACCCTCACCCTCAACGTCAAGGCCACCATCAAGCCCTGCGACCGCGACACCGACAAGGCGCCCGACTATCGCGTCACCGCCAACGGCGTCGAGTTCGGCGCCGGCTGGAGCCGGACCGCCCGCGAGACGGGCACCGAATACCTCTCGCTCAAGCTCGACGATCCGTCCTTCACGGCGCCGGTCTACGCCTCCCTGGTCCAGGGCGACAAGGGCGAGCACAAGCTCATCTGGTCGCGATGACCGGCCACGGGCGCTCCGCTTCCCGCGGGGCGCCCGCCTTCCACCCTCGCAATTATGCGGAGCAGAACCCCCGCCGACCGAGCCCGACAGATTGACCTATACGATCAGTGCCGTATCGATCGGCGTCTTCTTGCCCGAATCCTGCGCCGCTGCACGATCCGCCGCGACCAGAGCCAAGCCGAAGGCAGAAAATCGAAGCAAGGAAGATCTCTCTGGAACCGAGATGCTATCATCCATTTGCGCGGAATAGTCCGCGCATTCAACGTGATAATGCGGCGACGCGCCCTTTCCAGTAAGCCTAAATAAATCCAGGCGCCGGGAGCGACCCATGAGGATGCAATGCGCCCGAAACCGTGTCAGAGCGAACCGATCACGCTCTTGAGCTTCGCCTGGACGTGTTCGGCCGCCTGCTTGAGCCGCGGATTGTCGATCGCTTGCATTGAGGCGACGGGATCGATCGCCGCCACTTCGGTGTTGCCGTCCCCCTTGTCCTGCACGATGACGTTGCACGGCAGCATCGTGCCTACCTTGTCCTCAATCTCAAGCGCCTCGTGGGCAAGCGCCGGGTTGCAGGCGCCGAGAATGCGGTAGGGACGGAAATCGACATTGATCTTCTTCTTGAGAGTGTCCCTGACGTCGATCTCGGTGATGATGCCGAAACCCTCGCGCTTGAGCGCCTCAGTCGTCAGCCGCACGGCGTCATCGAAGCCGAGCGCAAGCGTTTTGGCGAAATAATAGCTCATGGTTCACTCCCAAGGCGTTCTTGCAAGACGCGAATATAGGAAAGTTCAACGCAGGCCGGAGAGATATTCGGCCACGGCCCTCTTATCGGCTTCGCTCAGCGCCGCCGCGATACGGCCCATCATTGTCGACGACGGACGCGCGCCACTCGCGAAGCGATCCAATTGATCGACGATATATGCCGCATGCTGTCCATTCAGATAGGGAGCGTCGGCCATCATGCCCATCATCGGCATCCGCTCCATCATGCCGCCTCCCATCATGCCCGTCACGGGCATGCCGCGTTGGCCGGACGCACGGTGACACATGGCGCAAGCGGGCATTCCCGCGAAGAAGATGCGCTCTCCAATCGCCGCCAAGCGTTGGTCCTTGACCGCGTCCGCCTTGCGCGACTGCTTGCCATAAAAGCTCGACGCATTCGCCATGTCGGCGTCGCCGAGGTCTGCCGCGATTGGCGCCATGATGTCCGACCTGCGAGTCCCATTCCTGAAGGCCCAGAGTTGGCGATAAAGGTAAGCCGGACTTTGACCCGCCAGTTTCGGAAATTGCGATTCGCTGCTATTGCAATCCGCGCCGTGGCACTCGGCGCATTTGGCATCGGCCACATGGCTTCCTAGCGCCGGGTCGCCTGCGCGCGCGCCATCCGATTGTCCCCGTGAGGCTCCCGTCATGGCGAGTAAACCTGCTCCAGCGATGAGAATGATCGCACCCGCTAATGAGATCGCCATCTTGCTCATTGTCATGGCTCCGCGACGTCACCCGGTCCGGATCAGGCGCTGAGGTCGCGCTTTTCCTGGAGGTATTCGTCGCGCTGGATTTCTCCCTTCGCGCAGTACTCACCGAGAATGTCGAGGCCTCGCGAAAGGCTTCGATCGTTACCGATCCGCACGGCGCCTCCAAAGAAGGAGAGGACAAGCGCAACGATCCCAACTGTCAGAAGCACCAGCAACAAAAAGGAGAGGATGCCGTCGGCATCCATCCCCAGCTATGTCTATCAGCCCGAGGGCCGTTCCACCACATCGGGGTCATTGCGCAGATTGCCAAAAGCCCGTCCGCCCCGATGTCCGCGGCCGGTTCCGCAAGTTCCCGTATTTGGCCCTGCCGCCGAGCGAAAGGAACGATTTATATAGGGTACCCCCCTATATTATAAACCCGTGATGGCACACACGATCAAGCACAAGACCAAGCTTCTCGCCCGCATCCGCCGAATCAAGGGGCAGGCCGAAGCCGTGGAGCGCGCGCTGGAAGCCGAGATCGGCTGCACCGACGTGTTGATGCTGGTCGCCTCCATGCGCGGCGCCATCAACGGACTGACGGCGGAGCTGATGGAGGACCACATCCGCCATCACGTGGTGAACCCGGACGCCGAGCCGGACCCCGAGCGTGCCAAAGGCGCCGCCGACCTGATCGAGGTCGTCCGCACCTACCTCAAGTGATCTGAGAGCAAGATGACTGCGTTTACAGACCTGCTCCAGCAGGGGGCCGCGCACGCCTGGCTGTTCATCCCCTCGGCCATCCTGCTCGGTGCCCTGCACGGGCTTGAGCCGGGCCATTCCAAGACGATGATGGCCGCCTTCATCATCGCCATCCGCGGCACGCTCACCCAGGCCGTCCTGCTGGGCCTCGCCGCAACGGCCTCGCACACGGCGGTGGTCTGGCTCATTGCCCTCGGGGGGCTGTATTTCGGGCAGCAATGGGGTGGCGAGGCCAGCGAACCCTATTTTCAGCTCGCTTCAGCCGTGGCGATCATCACCATCGCCGCCTGGATGGCCTGGCGGACGTGGCGCGAGCAGAGCGACGCGCATCACCACCATGAGGACAAGACCCGTCTCCTCTCGACCGCAGAAGGGGAACTGGCGCTCGACATCTTCGAGGATGGCGTGCCGCCGCGGTGGCGCATCTCCAGCCCCGGCGGGCGCATGCTTCCTGACGCCGAGCGCGTCTTTCTCGAAACCCTGCGGCCCGGCGGCGGCCGTCAGGTCTTCCCGTTCGTGCACCGGGGTGAATTCCTCGAGAGCACGCACGATATTCCCGAGCCCCATGCCTTTTCAGTGGAGCTTCGCATGCGCCTCGCCGACGGCGGGGAGGAGGTCCATGCCCTCGTGTTCGAGGAGCATGACCATGCCCACATGAATCTCGGCGACGAGGACGACGCCCACGCCCGCGCCCACGCCGCCGATATCCGCAATCGCTTTGCCGGCCGCCCGGTGACCACCTGGCAGATCATCGTCTTCGGACTGACGGGCGGGTTGATCCCGTGCCCGGCGGCGATCACCGTGCTGCTGATCTGCATGCAGCTGAAGGTCTTCAGCCTCGGCTTCGTGCTGGTCCTGTGCTTCAGCATCGGCCTGGCGCTCACGCTGGTGTCGGCCGGCGTGCTCGCGGCCCTCAGCGTCCGGCACGTCTCGCAACGTTGGTCGGGCTTCAGCGCCTTCGCCCGGCGCGCGCCCTATGCCTCGGCCGCGCTGATCCTGATGGTCGGCCTCTACACCGGCTGGCTCGGCTGGCATGGTCTTTCACGGGAGCACGCTCCGTCGGCCGGCATCAGCGCGGGCGCGGTGCAAGGCGATTTCTTGCCTGCGCCAACTTCGTATGGCGAAGCACGCCGGCTGGGATAAAAGGGCTTGTCCGCAGAGCAGCCGTCGCGCCCGCAGGACGGCCTCGCAGGAGTGCGTCACCCCGTGTCTCCCGAATGCCATATCCTGATCGTCGATGATGATGCCGAGATCCGACGCCTCGCCGGCAAGTTCCTGCGCGAGCACGGGCACAAGGTCACCGCGGCACAGGATGCGCGCGAGATGCGCGAGGCAATGAAGGCGGGGGCGGTGGATCTCATCATCCTCGACATCATGCTGCCCGGCACGAGCGGGCTCGACCTATGCCGGGACATCCGCCGCACGTCGGACGTGCCCATCATCATGCTCACCGCGCGCGGCAGCGACGTGGACCGGATCGTGGGGCTGGAGCTCGGTGCGGACGACTATCTGTCGAAGCCCTTCAATCCGCGCGAGCTGCTCGCGCGCATCCATGCGGTGCTGCGGCGCATGCGGCCTTCGGGCGACGCCACGGCTTCCGGGGGCACCCTGCTCGCCTTTTCCGGCTGGACCCTCGACACCCGCCGGCGCGAGCTGACCAATCCCGAAGCCGTGGTGGTGGATCTGTCGACTGGCGAATATGACCTGCTCCTGACCTTCCTCGAACATCCCCAAAGGGTGCTGACGCGCGACCAGCTGATGGACGCTGCCAAGAACCGCACCGCCACAGGCTTCGACCGCGCCATCGACATCCAGGTCAGCCGGCTGCGCAAGAAGCTTGAGTCCCATGGCGGACCGGAGATGGTGAAGACCGTGCGCGGCGCCGGCTATTTCTTCGTCCCGGAGGTGGAACGCTCGTGATCCGCGCCCTGATCCGCGCATCGGACAGCCTCGCCGTCCGCACCGCCGTGGTGGCGGTGCTGGGCATCGTCGTCGTGCATGTGCTGAGCCTGTGGACCTACGAGCACGCCATGGAGCGCGAGCGCCATGCGGCCCATGCCATCCGCCTCGCCGACCAGATCGTCGCGCTGCGCCGGTCGCTGGCAGCAGCGCCGCCGGAAAGCCGCGAGGATGTGGCCCATGACTTGTCCGGCGGCGCCATCGACGCGCACTGGAGCCGGGAAGCCATGGCCGCACCCGGCCCCCATGCCGCGGAGGGATGGCAGCGCCTCGCCGACGACGTGCGCACGCTGGCGCCTGACCTCGGACCGCAGGATGTGCTGGTGGGCGCGGGCACCGATCCGCACCTCAGCCTGGTCGCCGTGCGCCTTCCGGACGGCAGCTGGCTGAACGCCCGCCTGTTCGCCTCCATGCCGCAGGCGGCCGGGACGCACGGATCGGTGCTCTCCACGACCCTCATGGCGACGGGCGTGCTGCTGCTGTCGCTCGCCATCGCCGCCTGGCTGACGCGGCCGCTCAGGGCCATGGCGCGGACCGTCGCGGCCCTGCCTCCGGACGCCCCTCTGGTGCGGCTCCCGGAGACCGGCCCGACGGAGGTGCGGGAGCTGGCCCACGCCTTCAACGGCATGCAGGCTCGCATCGCGGAGCTGATGGAGCGGCGCACCCAGGCCCTCGCCGCCGTCTCCCACGATCTGCGCACGCCCATGACACGCCTGCGCTTCCGCATGGAGGACGTGGGCGACCCCGCCCTGCGCGAGGCCATGGCGGCGGACGTGGCGGAGATGGAGCAGATGGTGGACGCCACCCTGTCCTACCTGCGCGGCGAGGCCAGCGAGGAGCCGGTACGCCCGCTCGACCTCGTGGCGCTGGTGGAGACGCTGGTGGACAATGCCCGCGACCGGGGCCTTGCCGCCGATCTTGCAGCCCCGCCGCGCCTGGTGGTGGCAGGCCGCCTCGTCAGCCTGAAGCGGATGGTGTCGAACCTGCTGGAGAACGCGCTTCTCTATGGCGGCGCCGCGCATGTCGTGCTCGCGGAGGAGGGCGCCGAGGCGGTGCTGACGGTGAAGGACGAAGGCCCAGGCATTCCGCAGGACCAGTTCGCCGCCGTGCTCGAACCCTTCGTCCGGCTCGACACCTCGCGCAGCCGGTCCACCGGCGGGGTGGGGCTCGGCCTTCCCATCGCCCGTGCGGTGGCCGAGGCCCATGGCGGCACGCTGACCCTCGCCAACGGCGCCGGCGGCGGCCTCGTCGCGACAGTGCGCCTGCCCAAGCTCCAGACTGAAACAAACTGATACAGAAGCGATACGCGGCGTGACAGCCCGTGCGCTATCTGGCTCCCGTACCGGATTGAGGATCGGACGGGTTGAAGGATGGTGCGTCATTTCATGCGGAGAGTTGGCCTTGGGTCGTGGGCCCTTCTCGCCGGCCTGGTGCTGGCGACGGGCGCGATGGCGCACGAAGGCCACGACCACGGCGCGCCTGCCGCGCCTCAGGTAACGTCTCTCGCCCCCCGTGCCGAGGCCGCCTCCGCCGATTTCGAGCTGGTGGCAGTGCTGCGCGACGGCATCCTCGCCATCCACCTCGACCGCTTCACCGACAACGCGCCGGTGGACCGCGCGACCATCGAAATGGACACGCCCGAAGGCGCGCAGACCGCAAAGCCCGAGGAGCCCGGCACCTATGTGGTTGCCGCTCCGTTCGCCGCGAAGCCGGGCACGCACGACCTCGCTTTCACGGTCACGGCCGGCGGCACGGTGGACGTGCTCGCAACCACTCTCACGGTGCCTGCGGCTTCGGTGACGGCCGACCCCAGAGCCACTGCGCCGGCGGCGCTGGCGCTGCTGGGCGGATCGCAATTGGGCTTGGGTGCCGGCGTCGTTATCGGCTTTCTCGCGGCCGTGCTCTTGATGTCGCTGCGGCGGCGCACGGCGGCACTCGTTCTCGCTGCCGGTCTGGGGCTTGCCTCCGCCGCGCTCCCGCCGGATGCGCAGGCCGCGGATACGCCGAAGCCTTCCGCACGCGATGCGGCCCAGCGCCTGCCCGACGGCTCGGTGATCGTGCCGAAGCCCAGCCAGCGCATCCTCGGCGTGCGCACCATCGTCACGGCTTCCGCCAGCCATGCCCGCGCGGTGGAACTGCCGGGGCGGGTGGTGCCGGATGCCAATGCCAGCGGGCTCGTGCAGACGGCGGTGGGTGGGCGGCTGGCACCGCCGCAGGGCGGCTTCAAGCCGCTCGGCACCAAGGTCGCGGCGGGCGACATCCTCGCGTTCGTGCACCCGCCCATCGGCGCCTCGGACCTCAAGGACCTGGAGCAGCAGGGCTTTGAGCTGGACCAGCAGATCGCCATCGTGAAGCGCCGCTATGAGCGCCTGTCGGCTATCCAGAACGCGGTCACCCGCCGCGAGGTGGAGGAGACGGAGATTGAGCTGAAGGGTCTACAGACTCGCCGCGCCACGCTGGAGCGGGTGCAGCGCGAGCCGGAGGCGCTGCGCGCGCCCGTTGCCGGCATCATCGCCACCTCGGACGCGGTGGCGGGACAGATGGCGGACCCGAACACTGTGGTGTTCCGCATCATCGATCCGGATCGGCTGTGGGTGGAGGCGCTGGGTTTCTCGCCGGACATGGGCCGCTCCGGGGCTTCCGGGCGATTGCCCGATGGCCGCTCCGTCGCGCTCACCTTTCTGGGCGCGGGGATGTCCGACCGCAGCCAGGCCGTTCCGCTGCAGTTTTCCGTCACCGCGGGTGCCGAGGGGCTGCGTCCAGGCCAGTTTCTCACGGTCCTCGCGGAGGCCGGCGCCCCGCGCATGGGCATCGCCATCCCCCGCACGGCGGTGGTGCGCGGGGCGAACGGTCAGGCCATCGTCTATGAACATGTCGCAGCCGAGCGCTTCGTTGCGCGCGAGGTAAAGACGGAGCCCCTCGATGCCGGCCGCGTGCTGGTGGTGGCCGGCCTGCCGCCCGATCGCCGCGTGGTTACCGAGGGCGCCGAACTCATCGACCAGATCCGCTGAGGCCGGCCGATGTTCAGCTTCCTCGTCACCCAGTCCCTCAAAAACCGCCTGCTGGTGCTGGCGCTGTCCCTCGTGCTGGTGGTCACCGGCGCCTTTGCGGTCACCCGCCTGCCGGTGGATGTGCTGCCCGACCTCAACCGGCCCACCGTCACCATCATGACCGAGGCGGAGGGCCTTGCCCCGGCCGAGGTGGAACAGCTTGTCACCTTCCCGTTGGAGACGGCGATGAACGGCCTGCCGGGCCTCATCCGCCTGCGTTCGGTCTCGGGGGTGGGGCTCTCCGTCCTCTATGTGGAGTTCGATTTCGGCACCGACATCTTCCGCGACCGCCAGCAGATCGCCGAGCGCATCGCTTTGGTGCGGGACCGGCTGCCGGCGAACGTTGCCCCGCAGATGGGGCCCATCAGCTCCATCATGGGGCAGATCCTGATGTTCGCGGTGACGAGCGACACTGCGTCCCCCATGGCGGTGCGCGAGGCGGCGGACTTCATCATCCGCCCGCGCCTGCTCGCCATTCCCGGCATCGCGCAGGTCATCCCCATGGGCGGGGAAGTGCGGCAGTTCCGCGTTTCGCCGGACCCTGCGGCCATGCGCGCCCATGGCATCTCCCTCGATGCGCTGGAAAAGGCGGTGGCGCAGTTCGGCACCAATTCGGGCGGTGGCTTTGCTGACCATGGCGGGCGCGAGTTCCTGATCCGCAACATCGGCCGCACCCTCAGCCTCGACGACCTGAAGGGGCTGGTGCTGCCCCGCCCCGCCGGCGGCACCGTCTTCCTGCACCAGGTGGCGCAGGTGGATTACGCGGCCCGCATGAAGCGGGGCGATGCCGGCTACATGGGCCGGCCGGCGGTGATCGTCTCGGTGGAGAAGCAGCCGGAGGTGGACACGATCGCCCTCACCCGCGCGGTGGAGGACGCGGTCAACGACCTGAACCGCACGCTGCCCAACGGCATCCGCATTTCGCCGCCGGTGTTCCGGCAGGCCGACTTCATCGCCGCCTCCATCGGCAACGTGGAAAAGGTGCTGATGGAGGCCATGGCGGTGGTGGCCGTGGTGCTGTTCCTTTTCCTCGTCAACTGGCGCACCACCTTCATCTCGCTCACCGCTATACCCGTGTCGATCCTCGCCACGGCCATCGTGTTCCACGCCTTCGGCCTCTCCATCAACACCATGACGCTGGGCGGCCTCGCCATCGCCATCGGCGAGCTGGTGGATGACGCGGTGGTGGACGTGGAGAACATCTTCCGCCGCCTGCGCGAGAATGCCGCCGCCGCGGCGCCGCGGCCGGTATTCGACGTGGTGGTGGCGGCGAGCCGGGAGGTGCGCTCCGGCATCGTCTACGCCACGCTCATCATCGTGCTGGTGTTCGTGCCCTTGTTCGCGCTGCCGGGCATCGAGGGGCGACTGTTCGCGCCGCTGGGGCAGGCCTATATCGTCTCGATCCTCGCGAGCCTTGTCACCTCCGTCACGCTCACGCCGGTGCTCGCCTTTTACCTGCTCCCCGCACTCAGCCGCCATGTGGAGCGGGAGAGCGTGCTGGTGCGGGGTCTGAAGCGCGGATACGCCGGCCTGCTCGCCGCCGCCTTCCGCCACCAGCGCCTCGTGATGTGCGCAGCCGCGCTTCTCTTCCTCGCGGCGGTGGCGGCCGCCGTGGGCCTGCCGCGCGCCTTCCTGCCGCCGTTCAACGAGGGCTCGCTCACCATCTCCATGTCCTTCCGGCCGGGCCTTTCCCTCGCCGAGAGCCATCGCATGGGCCTTGTCGCCGAAAAGCTCATCCTGGACGTGCCGGAGGTGAAGGCGGTGGGTCGGCGCACCGGCCGGGCCGAGCTCGACGAACACGCCGAGGGCGTCCATGCCTCCGAGATCGAGGTGGATCTAGGACCCTCCGCCCGCAGCCGCGCCGAGATCACCGCCGACATCCGCGACCGCCTCGCGGTGCTGCCGGCCGCCTTCAACCTGGGCCAGCCCATCTCCCACCGGCTGGACCACATGCTCTCCGGCGTGCGGGCCGAGATCGCCCTGAAGCTGTTCGGCGACGACCTCGATACCCTGCGAACTACGGCGGAAGACCTGCGGGGGCGCCTCGCCGGCATTCCCGGCCTTGCGGACCTGCAGGTGGAGCGGCAGGTGCGCGTGCCGGAAGTGACGGTGCGCGTGGATTATGGCCGCGCCGCCCTCTACGGCCTCCAGCCCGCGCAGGTGACGGACGCGCTGGAGCGGCTTTCCAACGGCCGCGTGGTCTCCCGCCTCGTGGACGGCGCGCGGCGCTTCGACGTGGTGGTCCGCCTGCCCGATGCGGCGCGCACCACGGAGGGACTTTCGGGCCTGCTGATCGAGACGCCCTCTGGCTGGGTGCCGCTCTCGCAGGTCGCCGAGGTGACGGAGACGGACGGGCCGAACCAGATCCTGCGCGAGGGCGGGCGCCGGCGCATCGTCGTGCTGGCCAACACCTCCGGCGGGCGCGACGTGGCGGTGGTGGTGGCCGACATGCGTGAAGTGATCGCGGCGACCGCACTGCCGGCCGGCATCTCCGCGAGCCTTGAGGGCACCTTCGCCGCGCAGGAGCAATCCATGCGCACCATCGGCGGCCTGTCCGCAGTGTCGGCGCTACTCGTTTTCGCGCTCCTCTACAGCCGCTACCGCTCGGCGCTGTTCGCCGCCATCATCATGGGGAGCGTGCCGCTGGCGCTCATCGGCGCGGTGGTGGCGCTGTGGATCGCCGGGCAGCCCCTGTCGGTGGCGAGCATGATCGGCTTCGTGACGCTCACCGGCATCGCCGCGCGCAACGGCATCCTGAAGATCAGTCACATCATCAATCTCGCCATCGCCGAGGGCATGGCGTTCGGCCCCGCTCTGGTGATGCGCGGCAGCCTGGAGCGGCTGACGCCGGTGCTGATGACCGCCGCGTCCGCCGGCATCGCTTTGCTGCCGCTCATGAGCGGGGCCGAGGTTCCGGGCAAGGAGATCCTCCACCCCGTCGCCATCACCATTTTCGGCGGCCTGGTCAGTGCCACGCTGCTCGACGCCGTTCTCACCCCCGTCCTCGTCCTGCGCCATGGCCGACGCCCGCTGGAGCGGCTGGTGGCAGCGGCGTGGGAGACCGCCCCCTCCACCGCCGCCGCCCGCGCGGACGCCTTCTGACCGGAGCCTGTCATGATCTTTCGCCGCCTTTTGCCGGCCGTCCTCAGTCTCCCGCTGGTCGCCTTGCCCGTCCTGGCCCACGAGCCCGGCGCGGGGGCGAACGGCGGGGTGCGGGTGGATGCCGGCCATTACCACGCGGAGCTGGTGGCCGACGGCACGCCCAATGTCGCGCTTTATCTGAGCGACGGCGCCGACAAGCCGGTGGCGGCCGAGGGCTTCAAGGCCAACGCCATCCTCGTGGTGGACGGCAAGGCCCAGCGCTTTCCCCTCTCGCCCGCCGGCGGCAACCGGCTCGCCGGGACGGCGGCGGTTGCCATCCCAAAGGGCGTGAAGGGCGTGGTCCAGATCTCCGCGCCCGACGGCGCCTCCGCTCAGGCCAAATATTGAAGACCGCCCGAAACCCCTTCGCTTCGCCTCGTCTGCCCGGCGACGAGCCAAAGAGGCCGATCATGACCCGACCCGTGTTCCAATCCGCCCTCTCCCGCCGCGCCGTCCTGACCGGTGGCGCGGCGCTCGGCGCCCTCGCCTTCTCCAGCGGCTGGCAGCGCGCCCTTGCGGCTCCGCTTCTCACGGTGGAAAGCCTCACCCTCGACGTGAACGGCAAGGCGGCGAAGGTGTTCGCCGTTAAGGGCCCTTCCGGCGAGGGCCTCTTCGCCAAGGAGGGAGACCGGCTCACCGGCGCGGTGCTCAACGCCTCGCAGAGCCCTGCGGTGATGCACTGGCACGGCCAGATCTTCGCCCCGCCGGACCAGGACCTCGCCCGTCCCAATGGCGGCGAACTTGCCCCCGGGGGCATCGATCAGGTGGATTTCCGCCTTACCCCGGGCACCCACTGGATGCACTCCCACACCTTGAGCGAGCAGCAATTGCTCGCCGCGCCCCTCGTCACCCGGGAGGCGGACGCGGGCGATGTCCAGGACGTGGTGGTGATGCTGCACGACTTCTCCTTCCGCAGCCCGGAGGAGATCCTGGCCGAACTCGGCGGAGCGAACGCACACGGCGGCCACGGTGGTCACGGCATGGGCCAGCAGATGCAAGGCATGCCGGGAATGGCGATGCCGGGAATGGACCACTCCGGCCACGGCATGGGGGGAATGGGTGCCGGGCCGGGCGCTGGAATGGGCGCCGCGATGCAGGGGGGAGGTATGCAAGGCGGCGGCATGATGGTGCACGCCAACGATGTTGCCTACGACGCCTTCCTTGCCAACCGCCGCACCCTCGCCGATCCCGAGGTGGTGCAGGTGGAGAAGGGCGGTCGGGTGCGGCTCCGCATCATCAATGGCGGCACCGCCACCGCCTTCTTCATAACCGTGCCGGGCCTGAAGGCGACCTGCATCGCGGTCGATGGCACGCCTTGCGCCCCGCTGGTGGCGGATGCCTTTCCGCTCGCCCAGGGACAGCGCATCGACCTCCTCGTGGAGATCCCGGCAGGGGGCGGTGCCTTTCCGGTGCTGGCGCAGGTGGAGGCCTCGCCCCGTCGCACCGGCTTCGTGCTGGCGACGGCCGGTGCTGCCATCGCCCGCCTCGGGGAGACGGCCGACAGACCGCAGGGGCTTCTCGACCTCGCCTTCGAGGGGCGGCTTTCCGCCTTAAATCCTCTCCCGGCGCGGCGGGCGGACAAGGTCTTCCCCATCATGCTGGGCGAGGAGCCGGGCTATCGCTGGACCATCAACGGCCGCATCCACGGGGAGGACGTGCCCTTCAGCGTGCAGCAGGGCGAGCGGGTGGAGATGACCTTCCTGAACCCCACCGGCATGAGCCATCCCATGCACCTGCACGGCCACCATTTCCAGGTGGTGGGCATCGGCGGGCGCCGCTTTGCAGGCGCCCTGCGCGACACGGTGATGGTGCCGCCGCACACGCCCGTGACCATCGCCTTCGATGCCGGGCAGAGGGGCGAGTGGTTCCTGCACTGCCACCACCTCTATCACATGGCCACCGGGATGATGGCGGTGGTGAAGGTGGCTTGACGATCGAGGTGGACAGGAAGCAGCAGGAAGCCTGGCGGGAGGCTGCAGGTCCGCGCCCCGCCATCCCGAGGACCGTCTGGGCCCTCGGCTTCGTCAGCATGTTCATGGAAATCTCGTCCGAGATGATCCACGCGCTGCTGCCGCTCTTCCTCGCCGGCACCCTCGGTGCGAGCGTCGCCATGATGGGCATGATCGAGGGCGTGGGGGAATCCAGCGCGCAGATCGCGAAGGTCTTCTCGGGCTATTTGTCGGACCACTTCGGTCGGCGCAAGCCGCTGATCCTGCTCGGCTACGGGTTCGGCGCCGCATCCAAGCCGTTCTTTGCCCTGGCCGGCGCTCCGGCGATGGTGTTCGCCGCGCGCTTCGCCGACCGCGTCGGCAAGGGCATCCGGGGCGCGCCCTGCGATGCGCTTGCGGCCGACGTCACCCCGCCCGAGATCCGCGGACGCGCCTATGGCCTGCGCCAGGCCCTCGACACGGTGGGCGCCTTCGTCGGGCCGCTGCTTGCCGTCGCGCTGATGGCGCTGTTCGCCGACGACATGCGGGCCGTCTTCTGGGTCGCCCTCGTTCCCGGCGCTCTTGCCGTGCTCTGCGTCGTCCTCGGCGTCGAGGACAGGTCCGTGGGCACGGTTGGAACAGGCCGGCCTCCACCGGTGCGGATCGCGGATCTCAGGCGCCTCGAACGTCCCTTCCTTGTCGTCGTGGCCATCGGTGTCGTCTTCACGCTCGCGCGCTTCAGCGAGGCCTTCCTCGTCCTGAATGCCTACGACGAGGGACTGCCGCTGGCGCTCGCTCCGTTCGTGCTCGTCGCGATGAATGTCGTCTATTCCCTCGGCGCCTAACCCGCCGGCGCCTGGTCGGATCAGGCGCCGCCGGAGCGGCTTTTGCTCAGCGGCCTTGCCGTGCTGGTGGCGGCCGACCTCTCCCTCGCCTTCGTCCCGGGCCTGTGGGGGGCGTTCCTCGGCATCGGCTTGTGGGGCGCGCTCATGGCGCTCACCCAGGGCCTTCTCGCCAAGCTCGTGGCCCAGAACGCCCCGGCGGCGCTGCGCGGATCAGCCTTCGGCCTGTTCAACCTCGCCACTGGCCTCGCGACGCTGGCGGCGAGCCTTGCCGCCGGGCTGCTGTGGGACATCAGTGGCGCCCGGGCGACGTTCATCGTCGGCGCCGTCTTCGCCCTCCTCGCATCCGCGCTCGTGATCACCTTCGATCCCAGCCGGAAGTCCTGAGGCGGTCCCGCCGACCATCGTCGCGGGAGGCGCGCTGGTCCTGTCCGACAGGGGGCGGTGGACAGGCTTGGCCTGCCCACCCCTTTCGTCCCCGGGACGCACTCTCATCGGCCGAGATACTTGAGGAGCGCCGCGATCCCGAGGACGACCAGGACCAGGATCAGGAGGCCGAACAGCCACATCCCCCACATGCCGGAGCCCATCATTCCGTCGAAATTCAGCATGGTTCCCTCCCTGGAGCCGGATCCGTCTCTGCAGTCCAAGAACGAGGACGCCTTAGCCAAGCGGCGTGCGCCGCAGGCGCAGGGCATTGGCGATGACGCTGACCGATGACAGCGCCATGGCCGCGGCGGCGATGATGGGCGACAGCAGAAGCCCGAACAGGGGATAGAGCACGCCCGCCGCCACCGGTATGCCGGCCGCATTGTAGATGAAAGCGAAGAACAGGTTCTGGCGGATGTTGCTCATGGTGGCGTGGCTCAGCTGCCGGGCGCGGGCGATGCCCTGGAGATCGCCCTTCAGCAGCGTCACGCCGGCGCTCTCGATGGCGACGTCCGTCCCGGTACCCATGGCGACGCCGACGTCCGCCGCGGCGAGGGCGGGCGCATCGTTCACGCCGTCGCCGGCCATGGCGACGATCCGCCCTTCCTGGCGCAGCCGCGTCACCACCTGCGCCTTGTTCTCCGGCAGCACCTCTGCTTCCACCTCGTCGATGCCCAGGCGCCGGGCCACCGCCTCGGCGGTCGTCCGATTGTCGCCGGTGAGCATGACGACGCGGACCCCGGCGGCCCGGAGCGCCGCCAAGGCCACGGGGGTGGTCGCCTTGACCGGGTCGGCGATGGCGATGAGGCCGCCGATGCGCCCGTCCATTGCAACGAAGATCACGGTGGCACCATCGGCGCGTAGCGCCTCGGCCTCGGCCGACAGGGGGGAGAGGTCCACGCCTTCCTCGCCCATGATGCGGTGGCTGCCGATGACGAGCTTTTGGCCGTCCACCGTGCCAGTCACGCCCTTGCCCACCGGGCTGTCGAAATCCTGGGCCTCGCCGAGAGGCAGGGCGCGCTCCTCCGCCGCGGCGACGATGGCCGCCGCGAGCGGGTGCTCGCTCGCCCGCTCGAGCGTCGCCGCAAGCCGCAGGAGCGCGTCCTCTTCCAAGGCGCCGGCCGTCTTCAGCGCGACCACCTTCGGCTTGCCTTCCGTCAGGGTGCCGGTCTTGTCCACCACCAGCGTGTCCACCTTCTCGAACCGCTCCAGCGCCTCGGCATTCTTGATGAGCACGCCCATGGATGCGCCGCGACCGACGCCCACCATGATGGACATGGGCGTCGCCAGCCCGAGCGCACAGGGGCAGGCGATGATGAGCACCGCCACGGCGGCGATCAGCCCGTGGGCGAAGCGCGGCTCCGGCCCAAAGATGCCCCACGCCGCAAAGGCAAGGACCGCGATGGCGATCACCACCGGCACGAACCAGCCGGATACCTCGTCGGCGAGGCGCTGGATCGGCGCGCGCGAGCGTTGCGCCTCGGCCACCATGTGGACGATCTGCGCCAGCATGGTGTCCCGCCCCACCTTGCCGGCGCGCATGACGAAGCCGCCGCTCTGGTTGAGCGTGCCGCCGATGACCTTCGCGCCGACGTCCTTGGTGACTGGCATGGATTCGCCGGTGATCATGGATTCGTCCACCGAGGAGCGGCCCTCGACCAGCTTGCCATCCACCGGCACCTTCTCGCCTGGCCGCACGCGCAGGCGGTCGCCCACCACGACCGCCTCCAGCGCCACGTCCTCGTCGCTGCCGTCGTCACGCACGCGCCGGGCGCTCTTGGGGGCGAGGTCGAGCAAGGCGCGGATGGCGCCGCCGGTCTGCTCGCGGGCGCGCAGCTCCAGCACCTGGCCGAGCAGGACCAGCACTGTGATGACGGCAGCGGCCTCGAAATAGATGGCAACCGATCCGTCGGCGGCGCGGAAGGTCGCGGGGAAGATCTGCGGCGCGAAGGTCGCCACCACGCTGTAGGCCCACGCCACGCCCGTGCCCATGGCGATCAGCGTGAACATGTTGAGGCGGCGGGTGACCAGCGACTGCCAGGCGCGGGTGAAGAACGGCCATCCCGCCCACAGCACCACCGGTGTTGCCAACACGAGCTGGGTCCAGTTGGACGCTTGCGCGCCGAGCAGCATGTGGAGATTGGTGAGGTGCCCGCCCATCTCCAGGGCCAGCACCGGCAGCGCCAGCGCAAGGCCGATCCAGAAGCGGCGCGTCATGTCCACGAGCTCGGCGCTGGGACCGGTTTTGCCTGTCGCCACCTCGGGCTCCAGCGTCATGCCGCAGATGGGGCAGTTGCCCGGTCCCAGCTGACGGATCTGCGGGTGCATGGGGCAGGTGTAGATCACGCCTTGAGGCTGACCCTTCGCTGCGGGCGGCGTTTCCGCCGCACCGGCGGTATAGGCAGAAGGGTTTGCGTCGAATTTGTCGTGGCATTTTGCCGAGCAGAAGAAATAGCTCTTGCCGCCGTAGTCCGACCGGAACCCGGCGGTGGCCGGGTTCACCTCCATGCCGCAGACGGGATCCTTGACCATTTCCGTGGGCGCGATCCCGGCGCCTTCGGGCGGGTGAACTGCATGGTCGTGGTGGTGATGGTGGCCGGCGTGCGTGTCGTGCTCAGTCATGAGGGCGGTCTCCGGAGCGAGGGGCTGTCGCGGATGAAATTCCGATACGGGGAAAAAGGCGGGGACGCGGCTGGCATAATCATCCCACGTCGGCCCGAACTCAGTGCGGGCTGCGGCTTCTTCCTGCCGTGCGAGCCGCACATAGACCGAGACGAGAATGGGGAACATGGCGAGCGTGACCAGCGTCGGCCATTGCAGCAGGAAGCCGAACATGATGACGACGAAAGCGGCGTACTGGGGATGCCGCACGCGGGAATAGGGACCTTCGGTCGCGAGGCGGTGATCGCGCTGGGCCGCATAAAGCACGTTCCAGCTCGCGACGAGCAGCCAGAAGCCGCCGAAGATCAGAATATTGCTGAAGATGTGGAACGGCCCGAAATGGGGGTTCACGCGCCATCCGAACAGGGTCTCCAGCAGATGGCCGGCGTCGTGGGACCAGAAATCGACACCGGGAAACTGCCGGCCGAGCCATCCCGACAGGAGATAGATGGTCAGCGGAAAGCCGTACATCTCGGTGAACAGGGCAAGGATGAAGGCCGAGAACGCCCCGAGCGTGCGCCAGTCCCGCGGTGTCTGCAGCCGGGTGAAGCTTGCCGCAAACAGGATGAAGACCGCCGAGTTGATGATCACGAGGCCCCACAGGCCATAAGCGGAGGTCTCGGTCATCGGTTGCCCCCATCGGGACCCGGCGGCCGTTCGCCTGGCTGGTGTCCCGCATGATGGCCGTGGCCGTGATGCATGAACATGTGCATCAGCGGGCAGGCGAGCAGCAGGAGGAAGGGCAGATACCCCAGCGCATGGACGCGGTGCTCCGAGAACAAAAGAAAGGCCACCGCGAGAAGAAAGCCGATGGCGACGATGCCGCCGGGCGAGCGCCAGAAGCTTCGGTGCGGGGCGCGCGTGCCGGTGTCATTGCCGGGCCGCGGCATATGGCCGGTGTCGTCATGCAAGGACATTTGGTCCTCCTCCACCTGAGCGAAGCAGGCCGGCTGCGATCGCCGACCCGCCAGCGAGGTTCGACGCTCACATGGGGCCCATTCCACCCGGCATCATGAGCTGGTCCGCCGTGCGCTTCTGCGCTTCGTCGAACGACGCGTAGAGCGGCCCGAGCGCGGCCTTGAGGCGGCGCACCGCTTCGAGGCGGGCGACGAGCATGCGCTCGTGACCGTCGATCCGCTGCGGCAGGGTCGGCGCCGAGCCGCCCTGCGCGGCCATCATCATCTCCTGCATGTCACCCATCATGGCGCGATTGGCCTTGAGCGCTTCCGTGAATGCGCTCCACAGGGGCTGCTGCGCCTCAGTGATCTTCAGTTCGGCCTTCAGGAAGGCGATGCGCCCTGCGATGCGGTCGGGGTCCATCATCTGGCTCATCCCCATGCCGGCCCCTGCGTTTCCGCCGCCCATCATGCCCATGCCACCCTGGCCCATCATCCCCATCATGCCCGGCCCCATCATGCCTTGAGGGCCACCTGGCGTCGGCGTGGCCTGAGATGGCTGCGGTGCCGGCGCGGCAGCCTGGGGCGCAGCAGGCTGGGCC
The DNA here is from genome assembly GCF_017875275.1 of Xanthobacter flavus. NCBI lineage: Bacteria > Pseudomonadati > Pseudomonadota > Alphaproteobacteria > Hyphomicrobiales > Xanthobacteraceae > Xanthobacter > Xanthobacter flavus. The sequence goes on from NZ_JAGGML010000001.1 coordinate 268,973, forward strand.
TCCGGCGGATGGTGCGCGTCCTCGGCGAAGCCCGGCGTCGAGAGCAGCAGCGCGCCGGCGAGCATCAGATTGCGAAACGTCGTCATAGTCAGTTCTCTCCTATCGCTGCGGTCCGGCTGATGCCGGCCGCCTGGAAATCCAAACCGCTCCGTGTATCCTGTGGCCCTGTGCCCTCACTCCTGTGCTGTGGGTCCGCACCGGCTGGGTGGGCACTGCCCACGCCGTCATAGAGACTGTCGAAGAGGCGCTCCCACAGGGCGTCCCGCAGGCGCCGGCCCTGCTCGATCCCCTCGGCGACGCGCGAGACGACGTGCTCCTCCTCGACCTTGAAGGGGTTGTCCGCTGCGGCCGGATGCCGGTCGGCGGCGACCTGCTCCGCGAGCCATCGGACATCGCGCATCCAGGGCATAAAGCCTTCCGACAACAGGTAGCGGCTGGTGCGCATTGGGTGCAGCGTCTCAAGCATCGCCGCCGACCAGGGCGTCGTCAGCGCCCGTACCCAGGGGCTGACGAACGTGCGGTAGAAGGCTTCGTTGCGCTCCGACAGGTCGCGCACGCGCTCGAAGGCAGGGTCCTGCCGGGCGAAGCGGATGTCGGACACCTCGCGCGCCTCGAAGCGGACCTGATAGGCGCCCTCACGGCAATCGGGATCGCCGGACGGATTGTCGATCTTCATCTCGTAGAGGCCGGGCGGGAGCGTCTCGATCCGCGGCAGGCTCTCGAGGATGGCCCGATGCTCCAGCCGCGCAACCTTTGCGGAAACGAAGATGCCGAGGTGACCCACATGGCGGTTGATGAGATAGACGATGCGCTGGCCCGCCGCCTTGAGATCTTCCGTATCCTGGTACACGATCGGTAACCAGCCGAGCGCCTGATGGGGCGGCGTGATGTTGTCGCCATAGGATGCGAAGATCACGAGCGGGTTGCGGATGCGCCTGAGATCCGCATGGCACCCTTCGCAGATCCGGACGCGGCCCTGCTCCAGCCTGTTGCCGACGAAGAAGTTCTCCACGATGGCGAGGATCTCCTCGCGGCTCAGGAAGTAATAGCCGCCCCACCAGCGCTCGAAGGCGAGGAACCGCTCCCGCTCAGTATCCATGTGGGCATAGAGGTTCGCGTACTTCTCCCATACCGCCTCGGGCTTCAGCCCCTCGAAGTTCTGCACCAGAAAGGCGCCGTCGAAGCGTCCGTCCCCGAGGTCGGCGAGAAGGTGTGTCAACCACGCCCCGCCCTCGAAGCCGGCGGCGATGCGCATGGGGTTGATGCCGGTCTCGCCGGCCCAGTAGGACAGAGGGGTCCCGTTCAGCACGGCCGGTCCGGCCAGCCCCGCGCAGTTCGCGGCGAGCAGCGTCACCGCCCAGCCGGCCTGGCAGTTCCCATAGAGCACAGGCGCGGCGCCGGAATGTCGCCATGACACCTCCTCGACGAACCGCCGCAGCACGTGAAGCACGTCGGCGAGCGTCTGCCCCGCGGCGGGCTCTGGATAGAAGGTGACGAAATAGACGGGGTGCCCCTGGTGCAGGGCGATGCCGACCTCGGAGTCCTGCTTGAAGCCACCGATGCCGGGGCCGTGGCCGGCGCGCGGGTCGAGGATCACCACGGGCGGCTTGGCCGCGTCCAGACAATCTTCCAGGCACTCGTCCCCCACGCGGGTCACGCGCAGGAGGGCATAGTTTGCCGGACGCTCGAGCCGGCGGGCATCGAGCAGGACCTCATAGTCGAAGTCGAGCAGAGCCGGCTTACCGGCGCGCTCGTGCGCCAGCATGTTGTCGGCCCGCTGGCGCAGCGTGTCCCAGAACAGGATCCAGCGCTCGGCCACGTCCCTGCCATAGGACAAGAAATCGCGAGCGAACGTTCCGGGATCGCTGGAGAAGGCGCTCCCTTGGGCATTTCGGGTTTGCCGCGGGGTTCCGGTGCCAGTCGGTCCGGATTGTCCAAGCGCAGCCGTGCCGGCCATAGGCTCGGCAAGCGTGTCGCGACCATACATGGAAAGGTCCTCGTTTCGCCATCGGCACGAGGCCGACGCTGATTTCGGGGGCATCTTGCGGCACGTCGACGCGCCGGCGCCCTCAACGGGCGCTGCTTCGCGCGTCCGCCTCACGCCTGAAATGCGTTGAGACCGGTATCAGCTCTGGAAACGCGGGGGATCGAGGCCGGGCAAGACCGCCAAGCCGTCCGCGGCCTGGTTGGCGAGATCAAAGGGCTCTCGAACAAAGGTCAGATCCAGAACGTGCAGGCTCGCGCCGTCGGCCACGGGCACATAGACACTGCAGGAGACGCTGCAGCACTTTCCGTGTTCAGCGGGTTGGGTCGGCTCGTCCGGATGATGATCTGCGGGATCAAGCGAGGCGATCTGGTACGGATGATCCGCCGCAGCTGCGTATGCCGAATCCTCGTCATGGCACGGCGCGGAATAGGCGCTCGCGATGGGTCCGAACAGCATGGCCATTGCCACCAGGATCGCTGGCAGCACCTTCACCCACCCCGCTGCCGACCTGAGCCTGATCATATGCCTCATCGCCTCACCGGCGAACTATGCCTCATCATAGGTGCGCATGAAAGGACCGCCTTGAGCAGGATCAACGCGGGCGCCGACGAGGTCACCTGTTGCACGTGCTGTTCGGCGAGATCATCACGCTGAACACGCTGGGACTGGGCCTGGAGGTGCCGATGTTGGCGTCGATCCGGCCAGCGTCCCTGATCCTCACCCTTGCCGCGCTCAACGCCGTGTTCCGCTTCCACCTCGGCGTGATGACGATTTTGGCAGGCTGTTCAGTGCTCGGACTGCTCTATGGGCTTGCGGGCGGTATCGGGTGAGCCATGAATAATGGCTCTGTTCGACTTGGCGCGTCGACGGACGGATGCCGAACGGGGATGATGGCGGCCTCCGCAACCTCACAGAAGACCGGCCCGATCCTCTTCGGCTTCACGTCCCCCGTTCCGGGCCGGCTCCGTGCACTTCCGCCGCGACGGGTAGGACCAGATAAGATAGCTCCCATCATGCGCTGGTCCGCGACCGACCACGTGGCGTCGTCTCGTCTCAAGTAATCGCGATCGACCGCCGCTTGGGCCTCTGCCACAATCCGGACGGCGCCACCGATCCGCATCCTCGGACAGCATGGATGGCAAGGCTCTTTCGGCTCCGGCCCTGCCGAATGACATGGAGCGTGCTCAGATCTGCGCAAGGTCCCAACTGGACGCGCTGGCCGCGACCCGCAACAGCGTCGTGACGCCGATGGCAATAGCGCCGATGATCGAGAAGACGATCTGCCACGTCTCGGACGGCATGGCGAGCTTCGCGATGCCATGCGTGGCGTGATAGCCGACGATGACGGCCGGGATGACGAAGGCGAGCGCAAAGAGGAGCCGCGCCCACATCGGACGAACGACCGCGAACAGAACCTGGCCGATGCCGAGCGTGATGCCCCCGGCGATCAGGCCAACGACGATCGCACCGAGCCAGCCCGCGCCGGTTTGGTGTGCCCAAGTGCCGGCGCTGACAGCGGCGAAGAACGGCAGCGCGAAGACCGCGAGCGTAAACAGCAGCCAGCAGAATAACGCGATGGCGGCGAGACCAAGCAGGATGCCGAGGAAAATCATGGTGGTATCTCCATAAGGAAAGCTCTGACGGTTGCGCCTTCCACCACCACCACCGCGGCGCGATCACCAGCATAGCAAGGGAAAAAGCCGCCGGAATCCCTGCAATGGGGATGCTCGGGACTTCCGCGCTCCCTCCGCTATCTGGCGAAGGGATCAATCTCCCAGACGATCTGGGAGGCATCGCCGTCGAATTCGTCGGCCGGCACGACCGAGAGGCTGCCGTCGCCGGCGCGAAAGATCACGATGACGACCATCAGGGTCTTGGCAAGGCTGAGGGCGAAGGCCTGCGCATCGGTAGAGGACATGGGGTCCGGCTCCTGCTCGAAGCGGAGGACCATCCCCCGCTGACAGGCGCCCGATTGGTCCGGCCGATGGCCGCAATCACCGCGACGGCGAAGCGGAGCGGCGGCACGCGGTGCGTAGCCGACCCCTTGCGGGTTGATGGCGTCAGGCCCTCGGCCGGACCAAGGATCAGCGCAAAAAAAGCGGGGGTGGATGGTCGCTCGAAGATCGGCAGGTGCGGCCGTCTCCCTGCATAAGCTGACTCTGGAGGCTTTGTTCAGCTACACGTCTGATGAGTACAGGTCCTGCTCGTCAGTCCGGTGAAAATCGATAATGGAGCCAGCACTTTCATGAGAAACGTTCAGGGCTCGTGAAATTCGATTCCGATGGTCGAGAAGGGGGCAGCGCTCATGCGCCGCCTGACCCGAACCGATAGACCGGGATGCCGAGCTTGCGGGCCTTGTCGGCGAGGTTGTCCTGGATGCCCGTGCCGGGGAAGATAATGACCCCGATGGGCATGACCGAGAGCATCTGGTCGTTGCGCTTGAAGGGGGCGGCCTTGGCGTGCCGTGTCCAGTCGGGCTTGAACGCGACCTGCGGCACCTTACGGGCATCGGCCCAGCAGGCGGCGATCCTCTCGGCACCCTTGGGCGAGCCACCGTGCAGCAGCACCATGTCAGGGTGCTTCGCGCGGACCTGATCGAGCTTCGCCCAGATGTGCGTGTGGTCCATCGTGTCGCCGCCGGAAAAGGCGATCTTCGGACCTGTGGGCATCATCACCTCGGTCTCAGCCCGCCTGCGGGCGGCGAGGAAATCGCGGCTGTCGATGAGGGCTGCGGTGAGGTGCCGATGGTTCACCAGGGATCCGGAGCGCGGGCGCCAGGCTGAGCCGGTGTGCCGTTCGAAGGCATCGGCAGCCTCGTCGCGCATCAGCTCGAAGGTGTTGCGGCGTTCCATGAGGCTCTGGCCCTCGGCGATGAGTCGCTCCAGCTCCGCCGAGCGCACCTCGCTGCCGTCCTGTTCCTGCTGGCTGCGGCGCTGGCCTTGCTCGTTGTCGTCAAGGGTGCCCGAGATACGGCCGGCGGCACGGTGGAAGAGATGGACGGTCGACCACAGGAGATCGGGAAGGTCCGGCTCGAGGCGAGTGTCTTGCAGCGTCGCGATGAGGGCATCGAAGATGTCGGCAATTGCGCCGGTGATGCGGTCGGCATCGGGAAGCGGCCGCGGATCCGTTTCGTCGTCCGAGGGACGGTAGCCATAGAGCTGAAGTTCCTGCAGCAGGTGATCGGTGGGAGAGGAAGCGTGGCGGGGTCCGTCGTGCTCGGTGCTCATGGGAGGCTCCGTCGGTTGGACCGCAGCCTTGCGGCCTTCATGGCGACGAAGCCGGCGGGCGGGACGGACCTGCACCCCGCGGGAAGCGCGGGGCCGGAGCGTGAGCGGAGGATGGCGAAGGCCGGGGATTTTGCTTCGCGATGGAACGCCGCGTGTCGGGGCCCTGCGACGCCTGCGTCGTGGGGAAACACCGGCGACGGAAAATCACCGGCCGGAGCCATTGCCGGTCCGGGACGACTGCCGGCCGATCGCCCTCTGGAAGGCCTGGCTGCGGGTTCTCTGTCGGCGGTGGGTATCAGAGCGTGGCGGAAGAGCATTCCCGCTCGCAGCCACTCCAGATCATGGGCTCGTCACGGACAAGCGGGCGACGTCCTCGGGAGCAAGCTGACATCGGAGTTGCGCCCGCAAGGCGTCAACGCCAAAGGCGCGCAGATCTTCGTTGAAGTCGCCAAGCGTCGGCGAGAGCACGATGGCCTCGATCCCGGTGGAGTTCGCTCGTGCAATGAGGCTGTCCCGTGCCCTGTTGCCGGCCGGATCGGTGTCGCGGGCGATGTAGAGCCGCCGTAGCCCGGGTGGAAAGGCGATGGCGGAAAGGTGGGCGGCCGAGAGCGCCGCTGCCGTCGGGAGGCTTGGCAACACGCCGCGGAGGGAAAGGATCGTCTCGATGCCCTCTCCGGCAGCCATCACGTCATCAACTCGGCCGAAGCGAACGGCATGCTCCAGCAGGTGACCTATGGCCCGCCGGGGCGTGGCGATTGCCGCCTTGTCCGATCCGTCCGGAGCGAGCCACGTCCGGTGGATGCCCATGATCCGTCCCCTGAGGTCGGTGACGGCAGCGATCATGGCCGGCAGGGGTTGAATGGGCCCGTGCGCAGCCGGGCGATAGAAGCAGCGAGGATGAAAGCGCAAGCTTCCGGTTTCGTGCAAAGCCGAGATGCCGCGGGTCCGCAGATACGCCTCTACGATTGTGCCCGAAATCGGCTCTGCAGCGGCGAACAGCCGTCGTGCCGAGATGACCGGATCACGTGAGGAACATTGCTTTCCGCCATGAGGAGCTTCCGCGTCTGGTGAGATTGGTGGAAGGCGCAGAAATGCTTGAGCCTCTGCGACCACATCGGTGAAGTTGAGCAGGCCCCGGCTTTCGCGGATCACGTCGAGGAGGTCGCCGTGCTCGCCCGTGGCAGCGTCGGTCCATTTTCCGGCTGGGCCCTTCGCGGTGTCCGTCAGCCGCACGAACATGGAGCGGCCGGGAGAGTTGCGAACATCGCCGACCTGCCAATAGTGCCCCTGCCGTCGGCCCGCGGAGAGATAATGGCGGCAGACTGCCTCCGCCTGCCGCCCCAACTGCCGGGCCAGATCATGGGTCACATCCGTCATGGGGACGCTCCAAGAAAATGGCCCGCCGTCCGGGCCACGCGATAGGGGGGATCGCGGAGCCACAGACGGCGGGCCAGGTTGCCCGGGGAGGATTATTCGGCAGCGATCGAGGAGGAGATCGCTTCGGGCTCCTCAGTGTCGGCGAGGTCTTCGCTGTCGGCCATGGCCGTTTCGCCGTCGGTCTCCGCCGTTTCCTCGCCGACGGTGTCCAAGGGCTGGGTCCGCAGCGCCTCCGGGAGCCAGCCGCTGTCGGCGAGGAGGGTCTCGGCCTCCCGGGCCATGTCGCCCTTCTTGAGGTGGGCGATCCGCTCGGCCGGGCGCTCCCCCTTGGCCTCGGTCACCGCCTGCAGGATGCGGGCCTTGGTGACCCTGCCGAGGAAGGTGTCCACCGTGGGCTTCCATCCGACGGCTGCCATGTCGAGCGACACCGCCTGCGCCAGCCTATCGGCATGGGCGAAGGCGCGGGGACGGCGGTTCCAGGCCTCATGCACCGCATTGACCGAGAGGCTCACCACATGGGCGAACAGTGCGGCCCGGCTGTCGTGGTCCCACCCGCTCAAGGTGTCCCAGAGCGTGCCCGGCTCCTTCGGCAGAGCCTTGGCCCAGCTCTCATGCCGGACACGAATGGACTCGGCGGAGACGCTGTCATTGAGGCCCGGCGCCTGGGCATTGAACGAGACGCTCTTGAGATCGAGCTCAAGGCAGCTGTCCGAGCCATAGGCGTAGAAAGCTTTCAGCGTCAGGGCATGGACCGCGGCAAGGAAGGCGACGTCAGGCTGCTCGCCCAGCGAATGGCGCAGGCCGAGGGTGCGGTGGGTGGTCAGCTCCGTGAGCAGCCGGTCGGAGATGGGGGTGAGGCCGTCCTCCTCCTCGGGCTCGCCAGGAGCATCGCCTGCTGCCGCCTCCTGCCGAGGGGATGAGGCCACGAGGTTGGCACCGTCGGTCTCGATGGAAGGGTCATGGTCCTCCTCGACCGGCACCTCGTCCTCCGGGCGGACGAAACCCCGTTCCACCCGGAGCTTTCCATCCTGTGCGATGCTGACGAAGGCGCCGGCCCGGGCGACCTCCGCCGGATCGAACGCGAGAGGACGCGCTTCGAAGGCCTCCAGCATCGCCTCGAGTGCCCCGAGCCGCGCGTCGACCTCTTCGGGAAGCTCGTCGACATCGGCATGTTCTTCGGACAGACGATCGTATTCCCCCTGGGCTGCCTCCCGCGCAGCCTCCTCCGCTTCGGTCAAATGCATGGGCTCGCCCCGCAATTGGCGTAGGCCATAGGTGTGGCCATAGGCGAAGTCCGGCGCGACCTCGATCCACTTCCAACCCTCGCTCCGGATCACGTCGGCCTCGGCGACGAGCTTCTCGGCCACCATCCGGTCGACGAGGGGCACATCCTGCAGCCAGCCACCGTCATCGCCCTGGAACAGGTCGCGCAGCACCGTGCCGCCGGCCATCTCGTAGGCCTCGATGCCGATGAAGCGGGCCCGCTTGTCGGATGCCCGCACCGCGCCCTCCGTCAGCATGCGCCGGATGACATAGGGCTGCTTGTCGTAAGCTTGGGCGAGACGCTCCAGCACCTGCTCCTGCCGTTCATGGTCGCCCGATACGGTGAAGGCCATGAGCTGGTCGAGGGTGAGGCCATCCTCGGCATAGGTGTCGAGGAGCGTCGGAGAGAGCGAGGCGAGCTTCAGCCGCTGCTTCACCACCGCGACCGAGACGAAGAAGGCGGCGGCGATCTCCTCCTCGGACTGGCCCTTCTCCCGCAGAGCGAGAAAGGCACGGAACTGGTCGAGGGGATGGAGCGGCGCGCGCTGGACATTCTCGGCGAGGGAATCCTCCTCGGCGATGCCGCCCTCACGGACAATGCATGGCACCGGGGCCGTCCTGGCGAGGCGCTTGCGCTTCACCAGCAGCTCCAGCGCCCGATAGCGCCGCCCGCCGGCCGGGATCTCATACATGCCGGTCTCGACGCCGTCGGGATCGACCACGGCTCGGACATTGAGGCCCTGGAGCAGGCCGCGCCGGGCGATGTCCTCGGCGAGTTCCTCGATGGAGACGCCCGCCTTCACCCGGCGGACGTTGGCCTGACTCAGCACCAGCTTGTTGAAAGGGATGTCGCGGGAGGACGAAAGGGTGATCTTCTGAACGGCCGTGGCCATGGGATATTTCTCCGCGACGGGCGGCCAGAGAACCTCTCTCTGGCCTCCAACCCGTCACGAAGGACGGCGCCGCCCTCTTCCTCTGAGGGCAGCGCCGCAGAACCGATGATCCGGAAATCCGGAACAACACGAAGCCGGAGACACGACATTCCGCATCTCCGGCTTCGCGGATCTCAGACGGCGCGGTCGAGGAGTTTCTTCGCCCGCGCCTCCAGATCGAGGCGGGCATCCTGGTGGGGCTTGTCCCGGGCCACGGCCGTGATGCCCTGCACGAAGTCGAAGATGCTCTCCGGCTTGCGACCTTCTTCGGCCAGCACGGTCTCGATCACCTTCTGCGTCTCCGCCTTGGAGAAGCCCTTGCGGCGCAGGAACTCGGTGCGGTCCTCGTCGGTGCGCGCCACGATGCGCTCGCGTGCCGCCTTGATGCCGTTGACGAAGGGCATGGGGGAGGAGTTAGCAAAGCGCTCCAAAGCCGGCGCCGCCTGATGGGCGAACCGAGATGCGGCATACTTGGAGTGCCGGATGGTGATCTCCTCGAAATCCTCGACGCCCCACAGGTTGCGGTTCTGGCAGACGGCCCGCAGGTAGAAGCTGGCGATCCCCAGCGTCTTGGCGCCCACCTCCGAGTTCCAGCAATAGAAGCCCCGAAAAAACAGGTCCGGAGAGCCGTCCGGCAGCCGGCCAGCCTCGATGGGATTGAGATCATCCACCAGGAACAGGAAGACGTCCCGATCCGAGGCGTAGAGCGTGGTGGTGTCCTTGGTGATGTCGACGCGGGGATTGTAGATGCCTGTCGACCAGTCGAGCACACCCGGCACCTTCCAGCGGGTGTCGCCGGTGCCATTGCCGGCGATGCGGCGCACGGCATCCACCAGCTCGTGGTCGTAGATGCGGCCGTAGTCGGGACCGGTCACGGCCCGTAGCTCGACGCGGCCGTCCTCCACCTCCAGCGTCTTCACCTGCTCAGCGCGGTGCGTCAGCAGGCCGTGCTGCAGATTGATGCCGGCGAGCGGAGCCGGGAGTTGCCGCAGGTAGGCCGCCGGCGCGCCGATGAGGCTTGCAAGCTGGCCGAAGCTCCAGTGGGTCGGCGCAACAGGAGCCTCCGTCCCCGGCAGCGCGAGCGTCAGCCGGTCCGGCGCCTCTCGGCTCGCTTTGACGCGGATAGCCGCGCTCTCCACCGTCCGGGTCCGGCTCCGGTCGGACCGGCCGCGCACCGCGCCATACAGCTCCGACAGGGACAGATAGCGTTCGTCCGCCGGCCGGGAGAACCACTCCGACGACACGCGGCCGACGCGCTCGCCGCGATTGACATCCACCTTATACCCGCCGCTCGGATCACCGCGGGCGTCCAGAACCTGTTCGTTCATGGGATCGTTCTCCATGACGGGCGCCGGCAGCCTCTCTCCCGGCAGTCAACCCGTCACGGAAAACCGGTCCACCCTCTGACTCTTGAGGGGCGTTGCGGGGGCTCCCCGCTCGATGGGGTCGGCCGAGACCTGGCTCGGCCGCAGGGGAAGGCTTTCCCCTAGCAGCGTCACATCAGAAGAGCCGGATTCATTCAGGCCGGCTCGGGAACAGGAGATAGATCCAGTCGGCGCAAGCCGCCAGGATCTTCAGCGCCATGCCGGGGGAATGAATTTCAGCGCTGCCGTGGGACAGACCATTACGTAATGCGATAAGCGCCTCGACAGGATCGGCCATCAGCATGCTGCCCTCGACCATTGGCGGCAACGCGCCCGTTTTGCGTGCTCGATCGACCAGATTGCGCAGCGTGCCGCGTGCGTCTCCACCATGCCCACTCAAACGAAATTTGAGCGCTAGCTCGAAAGCTCCGAATGCTTGGATTTCTCCCACCACGAAGAGATCGTAGTCAAAAAAGGCGTAAAGCATGATGCTACGCGCTCTGTCGAAGGCCTTTTGAACCTCTACGGGTGCCGCACCCTTCAAGCCGACATCAACTATTCCGGCATGATGGTCTCGAAGCGTCATTCGACGCGCGACATCTTGCTCAATAACATAGAGGTCAGCGAACCGGGGATCGGGCTCGAGAAGGGAGTCGAATGGCTTGAGAGACATGGGGCAGATGGCTCCTCTGAGCTATGCGCCCCAAGCGTCAATGATTTGGCGCAGAGGAAACGGAGCTCTTTCCTTCGACCATTCGTGGTACGGCGCTGCCGTCTGGCTATAGGGGCCAGGCTCCGGTCGATCGAACTGAACCCGCGCCGGGATATGGAACGCGCTTCCGAAAACGATCGCCTCGCCCGACGACAAAATCGTCACCTGATCGAGCAAACGCCGCGCCTGCATCGGGATGATGCGTCGGAAATGGTCGATGTCGTCCGGGTTCTGCAGACGATGGCTGATGAAGTTGGCACACTGGCTGATAATTGTCTGGCTGATCTCGCTCGGTCGCTGGCTGGCGATGATCAGTGAGAGGCCAAACTTCCGTCCCTCCTTGGCGATACGCTCATAGGCGAGACGTGCGAGGCGATGGCCGCGGTCTTCGTCCGATCGCGCCGGCCGCGCGTAGTTGTGCGCCTCCTCCAGGACGAGCACCCAAGGATGCTTATAGCGTGATGCCGCCGGCAATCGCTCCCTTGCCTCGAGGAGTACGCGCCCGATGACGGCGCAAGCATAAGGGAGAATCTCGTTTCCCAACATGGATAAGTCGAGCACCGACACCTTAGGCCCGCCCGCATTTCCGAGACCAAAACGGGAAAACCACGATGCCAGATCCGGGATGCTAGTTTCGGCGTTCTCATAATTGAGAAACGAATGCCAGCGTTTATCGTCGAGGCGCGTCTTCAACCTCAGTTTCAACGTCGTGAGGTGTGCATCGACCCTTATGGTATCTTCCTTGGACACCGCTCGATTGATCAGGGATGGATCTGTCAACGTCGAACGGGAGATGCGCAACGGTGAATCGGCTGTCCGAACGGCAGTCTCGGCGACATGGCTGCCGCCGATGATCTTTGCGCGGATTTCATCCTGGAGCTTTCGAGCCTCGGCTTCGATCTGAGCAGCATTCGCGAGGACCTCTTGATTGAAACCGGTGATCGCTTTGTGCGATGCGAACAGAGTTTCAAATGAGGCTGTATCGATGTCGGAATTCGCCAGATAGCCTACAATCAGATCGCAATATGAACCAGCCGACTTCCGTTGTATCTTTTGGAGATCGGAAAGCAGCTTTTCGATTGAGCTTAAAGCACTCTGGAATGTATTAAGATTCGAAACCTCATCAGCATTCCCGCCCTTCGCGATCGCCCACCAATCCTTCAGGACCGGCTCCTGCGTTTGTTCGGCAGCGCTCAACCAAGCGCAGATCTCTTCAGCATTGAGAAACCAGAGTGGAAGGCCGAATTCTTCACCGTTGAGGTAGATGCGATCGGGCAATCGTGTGACGGTCTTGCCTGTTGGGAATGCCTTTTCATACTCGCCATTAATGTCGAGGATAAAGACATGCGGCTCCTCGGCGGCACCATCGAGCGCCTTCATCGCCTTCTGGATCAGGCTGGAAACGGAAAAGGACTTGCCCGAGCCGGTGTTGCCGACGATCGCCAGAGGGCGCGAAAACAGATCGTTGTAGGAGGCGCGCACGACATTGCGCGTCTGGCCCGTTGGAAACCCGATTTTCAGGTCGTAGTCGAAGTCCTTGTCATCATAGCCTTCTGGCCTATTGCGCCGCGGCGGAAGCTCGAACACAGCGCGCAGCACGGCCGGCGATCCGATCTCAGCAGGGGTATCGAGGGTTGGCAGAACGGATATGCCCGGGCTGAAGGAGGCGTCGTCATCAATGTTCTCGATCGTGCCCAGCAACTGCACGCTGGCGATCCGGCGAGACTTCATCAACTCAAGGCTGAGGTCGTCGCCACTTGCAGGGTCGAAGCTCTCGCGCGCCTCGAGGTCGGTAATGATGCCGATGACGGTTTCGCCCGCCCCCAATGAAAATGTCAGGTAGGCGTTGATGGCGATCGCGACCTGGACGCCGTCAAGGGTCGCGCGAAGCGCCGAGCGGGTTTCGGGCAAAAGCTCGACTTTCACCCGAAACCCCTGAACAGCGACGATGTGGCCGACAAGTCTAGGATTATCCATGGTCAAGCCCCCGTATCGGGTTCGGCGGGCATTGCAGACGAGGCGATCTGCTTTTCAAAACGACGCAGACGCAAGAAATCGTCGAGCCATTGGACGTCGGGCATCGCTGACCGCGCAAAATCATCAAAGGTCGCGTGCTTGAACGTGGCAGCCGCAAAGGCTGCGTCGGTCGGGCACAACACGAAAGCGCGCTTGCCAAGGTCCTTGTACCGCCGGATGCGCTCGACGACCGGGCTCTCCGGATTGGGCTCCACCACCAGCATAACCAGCGACGGGTTGATCAAGGCACTCTCGATGATTCGGCTGACATGATCGTCGCCGAAGCCGTAGCCGAGGACGAGCAGGAACGTCTGAGGGATGCCGAGGCGCACTTGGAATGATCGGAAGAGATGCGCATACGGCATCGTCAGCGTCTGCGTGAACTTATTCGCGGTCGGCAGAATACCGATCGATGCGGTTCCCTCGGCAAGATCAACGAGTGCGGCTGCCTTCTCCTCCGGCTTCAAGTCCACATAGGCTCGGAACGGCGCGAGGTCGGGGTGCCGCGCCCGCATCTCGCCATCTTGCTCGAACCAGTGAATTGACCCATGCAGCTTGTAAAAATGCAGGAACTTGTCGAAGCGCCGGACTCGGCCTTCGGCGACTTCCCCCGGATAATAGACGTCAAGGCCGTAGACGGAGGGATCGAACCGCGCTGCGGCGCGGCCGGTGAACCCATCGAAATACTGGATGCCGAGCAACTCCAGCGCCTGCTCGAACAGGGTGTCGTAGTTCAACGTGAAAAGATGAGTTCGCCCGAGATTGCTATCTCGGGCGACGAGCTTGGAGAGAAATGCGAGCTGCGGCGGGGTCTCTCTTATCGACTTCGCCATGGCCTTATCGGGCAAGGACAGCGCGCATTCTGCGAAAATCGACATGCGCAGATGGTTTACGAACCACTGGAGATCGTCAAAGCTTGGTGCGGGTGTGCTCGGCCAGGTGACACCGGAGAATGGTGCGTCTTTCGACTGGCCAATGACCAAGGCGTTGGCGACGAAGGATAGCCAAGCTTCGAAACCTAGCGTCGGTTCATCGATAAAATTAGCCAGCCAGACGGCGTCCCTCCGCGCCTTGATGATGGGGCCGATTGAGGCAGGCACATCCGGGAGGGCCTCGATCGTTTCGAAGACAGCGGTTTCAAGATTCGCCATGGTCTTCCCGCCGGCTGAAACCGACGTACCGGAACCCGTCAAAACCACGAGGTTTTCCATGCGTAGCCATTCGGAGATCAGAGCTTGGAGGCGAACTCGCCCCTGTTTCTGGTCAAGCCCAAGCAGGAGATCTCCAGCATTGCCGTCTTCGGTCAGACCGATGAGCTGGTACTCGATGGGTACAGGCGGCGGCGCCATCTTCATTTTTCCCCCTCCAGGCCGCCACGCAACGGATTGATGATCTGGAGCCCGGCGAAGTCCTTCTCGTTGTCAGTCACCACGACGCATTCATTCGCACCGGCGACGGCGGCGATGATCATGTCGAGTCCGCTACGGGGACGACCCGCCACCTTGCCCTCCGCCATCAGCCGCGCCCAGATCAGGCCGGCCTTGGCGTCGAAGGATAAAATGCGGCCCGTGAACAGGGCCTGCGGCCCCTCCGGCCCGACAAACCAGGCGTCGAGCGCATCGCGTTTCTTGCCGCGGGGCTTTTCCAGAATGCCACGTCGAATTTCAGCGACGGTCAATGACGCAATAAACAGGTCCTCGTCGCGCTGTGTTGCCATCCAAGCCAGCAACGACGCCGACGGCTGCGGCTTGACGATATTGCTGATGATGTTGGTATCGAGGAGATAGCGCGTCACAGATCGACCTTACGCCCCTCTTCACGCGGGCGGGAAAGATCAAGCTCCGCGCCCACCAGCGGCGAGCGGCGTAAAGCGGTGAGGATGCCGCCGGGCTTGGGTGGTTCGCCAGCGACGACTGTCTTCACGGCCGCGCGAACCTGCTCCGCTTCCGGCCCTTCCTCAGCCAGACGACGGGCAAGAGCGCGTATCAGCTCGCGATCGGATTCGAGCGCCATGATCTCGAAGCGCGTGAAGCCGCGCTGCGTCAGACGGGCGCGGTAATTCTGGATCGCTCTCTTCTGTGCAGCATTGCCCATGGCCACCCTCCATGCTATATCTGGATATATAGCCCAGATTTGTTGTGCAGACAAGTGAGGACGCGATGGCGAAACGCGTTTCAGACAGGCTTGGCCAGAGAGCGGATCGCCGCGCCATCCGATGCCGGTATTTTCCGTCTGCTGTGATGCGCTTTTCTACGCCGGATGGCGCCAGCACCAGCAACAATATGCCGAATGCCGTCGAATACTCTCCGTTGATTTGCGTTGCTTATACTTCGATTCACAACAATCGTGAAGCCGATCAACTTGCAATCGCTATCGAACGGCGCAACGATGGACCAGGACAAACGCCAGCAGCAAAGGTGCGCGCTTCGGCTCGTCGAGCCGGAACTGTCGCTCGTGCGCCGCGGCGACGGTCCCGACCCGCGCCTGAGCGAGTTGGCTCGCCTGCTCGCCCGTCGTGCTGCGCGGGAGGTGTTCGAAGAGCAGATGAAGGAACGCAGCACGACGCGCTCCTGACACCTCAGGAGAGTGCGCTTTGAAAGTCGCGATCTACGCCCGCTATTCGTCCGACAATCAGCGCGACGCCTCCATCGCCGACCAGCTCCGCATCTGCCGCCTCCATGCCGAGAAGCAGGGTTGGCAGGTGGTCGAGGAATATACCGACCACGCCATTTCCGGCGCCTCCCTTCTTCGTCCCGGTATCCAAGCCCTGATCTCGGACGCAGCGCGCGGCCGTTTCCAGTACGTGCTGGCCGAGGCGATGGATCGTCTTTCGCGCGATCAGGAGGACATTGCCGGCCTCTACAAGCGCATGGCCTATGCGGACGTGAAGATCGTCACGCTCTCCGAGGGCGAAGTCACGCATCTGCATGTCGGTCTGAAGGGCACGATGAACGCCCTGTTCCTCAAGGATCTCGCCGACAAGACGCGCCGAGGCCAGCGCGGGCGCGTCGAGATGGGCAAGTCCGGCGGCGGCAACGCCTATGGCTATGATGTGGTGAAGAAGTTCGACGCCGGCGGCGAGCCCATACGCGGCGACCGGACCATCAACGAGTTTCAGGCGGGGGTCATCCGCCGCATCTTCCGTGACTATTCGGCCGGAAAGTCGGCGAAGCGAATTGCCTTCGAGCTGAACAAGGAGGGCATCTCCGCGCCGGGCGGTGGAGAATGGGGCTTCAGCACGATCAACGGCAATCCGAAGCGCGGCAACGGAATCCTCAACAACGAGATGTACGTTGGCAAGCTGGTCTGGAACCGTCAGCGCTTCATCAAAGACCCGGACACTGGCAAGCGCCAGGCGCGCATAAACCCGGAGGAGGACTGGATCACCCAGGATGTGCCCGAGTTGCGCATCCTTGACGACGAGCTGTGGCGGGCGGTCAAGGATCGCCAGAAAGCGGTCAAACTGAACCGTAGCGACAACGGCGAGACCGAGAACCACTTCCGGGAACGTCGGCGCCCCAAATACCTTTTCTCGGGCCTGACCAAGTGCGCCTGCTGTGGCGGTGGCTATTCGATGATCTCGGCTGACCTGGTTGGCTGCTCGACAGCCCGGAATAAGGGCACTTGCGACAATCGCAGGAACATCCGGCGCGATCAGTTCGAGGCGCGCGTCCTGAACGCGCTGCGCCATCACCTGATGGACCCAGCGCTGTTCAAAGAATTCTGCGAGGAATTCACCCGCGAGATGAATCGGCTGCGCATGGAAGGCCGAGCGTCGATCGATGCGGCCGAGGCCGAGATCAAGCGAATCGACCGGGAACTCGACAAGTTGATGAAGCTCATCCTCGCGTCCGACAGCGACGACGCCCCCACCCGGATGATGAAGCAGATGAAGGAGCTGGAGGCTCGCCAGAAGGAGCTAAAAGCGTTCCTGCAGGACGCCCAGGAGCCGCCGCCCCTCCTGCATCCAAACATGGCGCATCACTACCACGCCCAGGTGGATGAGCTGTATGCGGCGCTTCAGGAGGATTCGGAGGAAAAGCGGATGACGGCGGCCGACCTGATTCGCTCGCTGGTGAAGGAGATCATCCTGACGCCGGCAGGAGGCGAGCTTCGGGTCGACGTGCGAGGTGATCTGGCTGGAATTCTTGCGATTTCGCTCAAAAGCAAACGGCCCGCCAGAGGGGCGGGCCGATCGCAAGTCGAGATGGTTGCGGGGACCTGCTCTGATCAGAACTTGCGAACGCAAAAAAGCCGCCCGGTGGGGGCGGCTGATTTGCGCGATTTGGTATCGCAATTTGAGATGGTTGCGGGGGCACGCAACTACCGATACCGACACTCATTAGAGATAGCGGTTTGATGGACATCATGCGGCCCTCTCCTGGCGGGTGCGAATGTCAGTGATCCAGTTCGCTAGCACAGCAATTTCGCTTTCGATCACCGCCGCTGAAGGCAGCCGGGGATTAATTTCGCCCGGCTGACTATGCAGGAGTGCGGAGCAACGACCAAATGCCTCACGCATCGTGAGGCAGTCCGCGTCAGTCAGAATGGTGAGCTTTATTAAGCCGGTTGTATCGACCTTGCGCGATAAACGACGGATCACAGGTCCGACCACTTCTTCCACTGCACGCTCCCAACAATTGCGAAGCTGGTCTTGGAAGGATGTCACCTCCCGCAACCATTTCGCCTGATCGCCGCGCTCGTGGTGGATTTTTACATTCGCAAGGTGGGCCTTCATGCCGTCGATCACCTTGTCGAGCGGCATGACGCTGGCCGGCGGGTCTTGATGGCAGAAGCCGGAATTATCGGCACCACGACTGATGAGCCGATAGGCGACCGGCGTTGCTTCACGGTCCTTGGTTGCGCGGCAGGCCTCGTCGAGGAGCAGAAGAAAGGCCATGTCGTGTGTGAACACGATCACCTGTCGCGTTTCGCCTGCTTCGGCCAGGCGTGCGGCGACCCGATCACGGTGCAGGTGGTCAAGAGAGGACACGGGATCGTCGAAAACGATGGCCGACTGCGCGTCGATGGTCGACAGCTCGGCGAGGAAGGCGGCGAGCGCCACGCAGCGATGCTCGCCTTCGCTCAAAACCTTGCCGACGGGTTCACTGGGCTTGTTGATGAGGCGCACCTGGAAGAAGGGCACCCCCGCTGAGGTCTTAGCCTGTTGAAGCTCGATGGCGAGGCCGGCTACGCCGAGCTTATCGACTTCGATCGCGAAGCGGCCGCGCAGGCGATTGGTGACAAGAGCCTGGGCGATCCGGGCGCTCTGGGTCGTGATCTTGTTTGTGGTCGTGTCCTTGCTGGCCCTTTCCAGGGCCTCGATGGCCTTGCGGCGCTCCATCTGGGCAAGAACGTCGGCTTGCACGACGCCGAGCCACTTCCGGTCGGCCAGGCCGTCGCGCTCGATGAGAAGGGCGGCACGTTGGGGAGAGCCTGCCTCCGATTCCAGGCCTTCGATCCGCCTGGCGATCCCGTCCAGCACATCACGTATTCCCAATGGTGTGGGGGGCACGTCCGGCGGCAATGCATGCAAAACCTCGTCAGCGTGGGTTCGAAGCACCGCCCGTAGTCGCCAGGACAGTTGGACGATCTGGCGGCGAAGGGTCGTCGCCAACTCGTCCTGGCCGATATCGTCGCGGATCAGAGTGACGAACGAGGGCAGATCTTTAATGGGAAAGCTATGCGAGGATAACTGCTCCAGCAGCTCGTCATAAGCTGCGGCGGCTTCCTCTTCACGACGTTTGCTTTCGTCCTGGACGAAGGCTTCGAAGCTGCTCAGTCGGTTAGCGGCTTCCTCGCTGAGCGGCTGCTGGCACAGGACGCAATGGGCATCGGGGTCCGTCACGGGAAAAGGCTTTTCGGGATAGGCCGCTTCGCGTGAATAGGTTCGAGCCGCTTCCCACAGGGCTCTCCAGATGTCCGAACCAATGTCGGGCAGAGGTTCCGCAGCGAAAAGATCGATGGATGCGGCCAATGCCGCCGCTCGCGCAGTCGCAAGACGCCCATGAGCCTCGCGGAGCGCGGTCCGGTTCTGCTCAGAGGCGGCGGCGGTCAATTTGCTGATCTGTTCGATCACCGCATTGATACGGGTTTCCTGAGCCTGGAGCTGACGGACTGTCCGGGCGGGATCGCTGGCGAGGTCGGAAATAAGGGTTTGAAGCCGAGCGTCTTCCTGCGCGTTCAGTCCCGCCAGCTTCTCAATGGCTTCGGGTTTGGTCTTTCCGGACAATTCGGCGATCATCTTGCCGACCGCCGTATCCGGCTTGCATTCGGGTTTCGAAAGGACGACGGGTGTCTGCTGTTGAAGCTTATGGATTTCGGCCGAAAGTTCGGCTTTCACATCCTGGCACGCCTGCGCGAGGCCGGCGAGAATGCGGAGAGGAAGGGGCGTATAGGCGAGATCGTTGGTGTTTTCGACATGGACATTGGCGGTCCGGGAGTCGAAGACGCTGACGGCGGACAGCATAGGATCGACCGCTCCGCCCTGATTCCACGTCGCGTTTCGCTTCTGACCGCCGATGAAGAAGTCGATACTGGCAGTCGGTACGCCGCCTGAACCGGCATAGATATTCGGAAGGATGGCATCACCCTTCGGTGAGCGTGCCCGGCAAAGCTGTTTGAGGACGCGGGCGTATCCGGATTTGCCAGCCCCATTGTCACCATAGATCACGGTAAGACCGGCTTTGCCGAAGGACAGCCGCTCGCCTGACGCGAGCGCGTTCACATTCGACAATCCATGCAAGGCGCCGAGGCTGACGACCGCATGGCTTGCGGCAGGGTCGCGGATGTGGCTGGCATCCAGCGGAGCTGCGGGATTGCCGCCCTTGCAGACAGCAACGAGCGCCGCAATATCGGCAGGTTCAAGCTTGGTCTGGCTGCACAACCGACGCAAGGCGTCGCGCTGCCAGCCGGGCAGATCGACAGACCATTTCAGTATGTCGGCAAGCGCCGCGGCCTCGTTCGAGAGGTCAGTATTCTGTTGCTCCATCGTTCGGTTCCCCCCTGGCTCGGCCATCTGATGTTTCTATTGTCGCTACCCCGTCACACGCCGCCGACAATCCGTCTTTCCGCGCCAAGCGGAATGATCCAGCCGCCCGCGCCGTCCCGGCGCGCAAAGTCATCGGGACTGACCTTCGCGGCCAAACGACCGCGAATGGTGTCCGCTTCGCCATCGATTGCCGCGCGGACCAGATCCCGATCGATGCCGACGAAAACCGGACGAAGGTTGAGCCGGGCCAGCGCCTCCTGATCGACGGCGCTGGCGCTTGCATCGATGATCGGACCAGCGCGCGTGACGATCCCGCCTATCAGGCTGCCTATATCGCCGTCCTTCTCGACTTCGCTAATCACCGCATTGTTCAGGATGGCGCGCGCTCGGGTCGAGGCGTTTTGCGAAGCACGCGGGCGGGCCTGCCGTATCAGATCACGCAGCGCTTGAGCGAGTTCGGCGTGGCCGAGGTGCTCGATCATGCTGGCGATATGCAGGCGAAGCAGGCCGATGAAAGGAGCATCCTTGTCTTGCGGGTCGATGGCCTCACCTATGTCGACCGGATCGTGAACGGAAAGATACGCGTCTGCGGGGCTGGGACTGGCCACGCCCCAGCGCGTGGCGACGGCGATCCGCTTCACCGTAACCTTCCGGCCTTTGACCGTGACGTCGATGCGTCCGGCTTGTGCCCAGGCGCGGGAAAGCGCCTTCGCCGTTCCGCTTGGGTCGTGGCAGCCTTTGGCCTCTGCGATCGTGAGCGAAGTCAGATCGGATTTGCACGCGATCCAGTCGGGAAGGTCGCCTCGTGCGAGGCGCTCGATCTTGGCGCGTTTGCGACGATCCAGATCGACCACACGATTACCGAGATGGGCGAAGATGGACAGATCGAAGTAGCGTTCGAGATAGGCGCGGGCGACGAACCTGCCGAACAGACCCGACAAAGCGACCTTCACTTCACGGGCCTGCCCGAGCGGCTGTTTGAAGATGAAGGGCGTGCCCATGCCGGTTGGCGACAGCAGCGCATCGAGGATCGACCATGCGCCGTAAGCGGCGCCCGGCGTCTGAAGCACCTCCCGAATGCCGGCATCCTCGATCTCGGATACGTCCAACTCGATGGTCGCGCCGGGGGCTGGGTCCAGCGATGGCGGAGTAAAGCTGTAGATGAAGGTTCGGCTCATGCATCGGCCAGCTTGTAGGCTGACCTGAGAAGTGCAATCGCCTCGCCGCGCGTAAACGGCACGTTGAGCGCTTTGGGGTCGAGCGTTTCGTCGGCCTCAGCCAGATCAAGGAAGCGTCGCATGTCCTCGCGAATTTGATCGGGCAAGGTGATCGATGCATCACCGGGCAGAAGCTGGGTCAGGCGGAGCACATCATTGCGGTGCTTCTTGATATTTTTGCTGTCGATCTTTTCCCCGGCCTCGGCGCGCGCGGACAGATCGAGGAACGCCCGCGCTTTAAAGGGGATGAGAAGTGTTTCGTCGATGACGGTTACACCCTCGACCTTCCGCTTCGCAGACTGCAACGCTTCATAGTATCCATCGTCGAGCAGAATGGCCGACAGGCTGACGATGTCTTCCTCAACCGGGATGGGGGTGAGTTCTGCATTTTCCGGAAGATCGAGGGTGCCCGGCTTGCGGAAAAACAGCTCGATCATGAAAGGGAAGCTCTGGTCCGACGGCTTGTGGAAGCGGTAGAATTCCTTTTCGCCGGTACTGCGTTCGCGTGCCTGATAGCCGCCTGCATCCAGAAACGCTTTGAAAGCGGTGCCGAAGGCGGCATCGACCACCTCAACGCAGAGCACCATATCGATGTCCTTGGTGGCCCTGAAATCAAGACCAGCTTCATCGAACAGGAGGTCGCATGCCGCGCCGCCGATGATGGCGTAGTGGTCCTCATGGCCAGCGAAGTATTTCTGAAATTTATCGATGCCAGTTACCAAGGCAGGTTCTCCAAAAGTCGATCCGCAGCCATGGCGACACGCTCGTCGCGATGATCCCGGAATTGTGCGTACAAGGACAGGACGTCCACGGTATTTGTGTCGGACAAGGCGGCCGGATCGTAGGACCATGTCTCGATGATGCAGTCGGCTTCTTCGCGGTCAGTTTCGATAAGGTCAGCCGCCTGCGAAATCGCTTTCCAGTCGCTGGCGGCGACGGCGAAAGTGTCGATACGGGGGCTAGCCAGCTCCGTGAGGTGGGATAGCGCCGTTTCCCCGGCCAACTTCAGGTGTGCGCTGAAGGCGCTCCCACGCACGAATTTCATGGCACGAACCGGACTGCGGAGATGTGGTGTCGCTTCCTCCAGGAGGCGTCGCCCTTCCGCCTTGAAGCTAATGTGCCTCTCTTTCCCATGTCTGACGGTTTCAGCTAGACGGGCGGCCACCAGGTCATCGAACGCTCTGCCGATTGACATTGCCGAATAATGCAGCCGTTCGGCTAGGGCCGACGGCGTTGTCACATTCCTGTCGAGGTGCAAAATGTGATGGAAAAGAACCGTTTGAGCAGCTGGCGATAGTCCCGCTGCTTGCCGGCGACGTGGTGCACGAAAGTGTTCGCGTAGGTCTATCGCCAGATCCGGGATATAAAGCTGGTTGCCAGGAACTATGAAGGGAACACCTTGACCGATTAGCCGCGACCTGTTGTGCGCGGTAATGCTCATGGTCGCGAAAACCACCGTGGCGTCGGTGACATTGCGGACGATGTCGATGTGCTTAGCGATATCTGCCGGTGTACCTGTATCTCCGAGCTTGGCAACGATGATGCAGTGGTGCCCGAGAATATATGTTTCATAAAGCCTGTAAGCTCGCCCGACAAACGACGGCAAGCTGCGCGTACCCTCGAATGCACGAACAACGATGCGAGCATGAAGCAGTTCTTCCAGATAGCGCTCCAGCGCTTCCAGAAACTGCGAATCACTTATATCGAGATCTTTTCCTAACATGATAACGCACACTAACATTGATGACGTTACCGTTCAATGTCGCCGTTATCGTATCTTCTTATCCTCTGCCCCTTCGAGCCTTCGCGAAGCCACGGTCCGTGGCAATGAAACGCTCCAGCATCGGCACGATAAGCCGGACGGGATCAGCAGCGGGCTGGCCACTTTCGCGGGCCAGCACCTCTGCATAGGCGATCAGATCACGGTGGAGCGTGCCCGGCAGTTCAACCGTCACTTTGACGGGTTTGTCTTCAACGAGTGGGCCGAGTTTCAGCTTTGTCATGGTCAGTTCCTATAGGGTTCGAGTACCAGGTCGCGGGTGACGATGACCCTGACGGGATAGCCCGGTCGGACGGTCAAGGTCGGCGCGACCTGTAACTGACGCTGGACGATTTGCTGCCCGGCCTGATTGATGGTGTCCTGTGCGCCGTCGCGGATGGCGCGGATCAGACGGTCTTCGTCGTCGGTCGCCAGTTCCGTGCCAATGCCGAGCAGCGTGGACAGGCCCGCTGCTTTCATCAGATCCCACCAGTGGTAATCGACGCCATCCTCCAGACCGGCATAGCCGGAAACGTCCGCGCCGGGCTGGCGCTCCAGCACGATCGAGCGGCCATTGGGCAGGATCAGGCGGTTCCAGACCAGCAGCACACGGCGCTGGCCGAACTGCACACCGGCGTCATACTGGCCGATGATGCGCGTTCCCTGCGGGATCAGGAGCAGCGCGCCGGTCGGGCTATCATAGACATTTTCCGTGACCTGCGCGGTGATCTGGCCAGGCAGATCCGAACGGATGCCGGTAATCATTGCAGCCGGGATCACGGCGCCTGCCTGAAGGATATAGGGCGATGCTGGCGCCATGATCCGATCGATGGCAACGGTCTGGCGATCCACCGGACCATTGAGAAATGCCGTGTGCCGGTCTTGCGTGGCGGGCTGACCGCCAAGGTCAAGCCCCGCTAGGCCCGGCATATTAGAGCCTGGTATCGTCGCCGTCCTTTGGCCTGACTGGAAGAACACTGTGCTAAGACGTGCAGCTTCCTCTTCGGCAAGACGACGTTCCTCGGCGGGGTCTCGGGCTGGTGTTGACATAACCGGCGGCGTAACGGGTTGCCCCCTGTTCTGCGCGTCGAGGATCGGGCCACCGAGGTCCCCCGGCAAAGCTGGTCCCAGAACAGGGCCGGTATAATCACGCGGCAGACCGGCCAGCCCGTCCGCTGTGGGGCGGTTCTCGGTTGAATAGAGTTCCTCGCCACTTCCACCCATGTCGCGAGTCTGGAGCGCATAGATCAATGCGCCGCCGATGCCGAGGAGCGCGACAGCGCCCACACCGGCCAGCATCTTGCGCGACAGGCGGGTGACGCGCGGCGGCTCGGCGCGCAGGCGCATAGGAGGGGCGTTGGTGGTCGTCTCTTCGCTCATGACGGATTCTCCCCGGTCTTCGCGGGCTGGGCCGCCTGCCGTTGTTCAACGCGAACAATCCTGACGGTCTGCTGGCGATCGCCGCTGCCAAGGCGCAGCTCGGCAGCACCGAACAGGCGATCCACGATCAGGATGTTCTGGTGAATGCGGCTGTTGACGATCTGCGTCTCGCCCTCGGAACCGATGACGAAGATTGGCGGCATCTCGCCCTGCACGATGCCGCGCGGGAAGACGACATAGACACGGCGGCCATCGTCGAAGACGGAGATGGGCCGCCACGGCGGACTATCGCCCGTCAGTCCATAGCGATAGTTGCGTGCCGTCTCGACAGGGATGATGGGCGCGGCGGGAACGGTCACACGCTGACCGGCAGGTAGCGCGGGATAGGCCCAGGCCACAGCGGGCATATAGAGCGCCGCGCGGGCGCGAAGCTCAATGAGATAGACGCGGCGATCCGTGCTGATGACAAGATTGGTGGAAATATCCTCACGGGTCGGTTTTACGAGGATATGGACGCGGCGGCTTGTACCCGATCCGCTTTCGGTATCGCCAATGATCCAGCGGGCGGTGTCGCCTGCCGCAATCGGCCCCGCGCCGGTCAGGCTTTCGCCGGGTTCAAGCGCGATTGTCGTGATCTGTCCCGGTGCGGCATAGACCTGAAACAGTGCCCCTTCCGACCAGGGGTAGATCTGGATGGCGTTGTAATACCCTTCTCGGCGTGGTTCGACACGGGCGGCGGCATTGGCGTTCTCGACGCGGCCAGTCGGTGTTCCGGCAGCGGTTCCGCCGCGCGCCACAGTCCATGTAGGCGGTGTGTGCAAAGGCCGAGGCCGGTCATCGGTGACGGCAGCCTGCACGACAGGAAGCGCTGGCACATCGGCATCATAGCTGAACTGCGCGGTGCGGTTGGTTGCGCAGCCGGCCAGCATGGTGGCGGACAGCATCAAAGCCGCGAAAGCGGGTTTACGGAAAGCCGGAAACGCGGCTTTGCGGACCATTGTGCGGGTCATTGGCTCATCTCCCGCGACCATGAAATTGCATTGACGTAAATGCCGAGCGGATTGGCGCGCAGGCGTTCAGCGTCGCGCGGCGTCTGGATCACGATGGTCAGGATCGCCGTCCAGCGTTCGGTCGTGGAGAGCTGGCCGTTTTCGTAATGGCGCTCCGTCCAGGCGACACGGAAGCTGTCATTCGAAGCGCGGATCACCGACGACACCTCGACCGCGATCTGCTGACGCCCGACCTTGGTGAAGGGGTCATTGGCGCGAGCATAATCATTGAGGGTTGCCGCACCCCGATCCGTGGTGAACTCATAGGCGCGCAGCCAGTTCTGCCGCACGATGATGGCGTCGGACGGGATCGAACGCGTCTGCTCGATGAAACGGCCGAGATGGAAGGCGATCTGCGGATCGGTCGGGCGATAGTCAGCCACGGCAGGCGCGACGGCCTGCGACTGGCCGAGATTGTCGACCTGCACCACCCAGGGTACGACCGTCCCGCGCGCCGATTGCCAGACAAGGGCGGAGGCGAAACCGGCCGAGAGGATCAGTGAGCCGAAGGCCATGATGCGCCAGTTCTTTGCCTGCACGCGAGCCGAACCGATACGTTCGTCCCAGGCTTGAGCTGCTTTCTGATAGGGCGTCTCGGGTTCGGGCGATTTGCAGTAATGGGCCGATGGACGTTTAAAGATGTTCATGAGCGGTCACTTTCAGAAAGATTGATGGAGGAGCCGCCGCCATGGCTGTCGCCGGAGCGCACGGCATGGGCGGCCATCGACGTGCCGTGGCTGAGTGTCTGCTTGCGCTGCATCTGCTTTGCCCATGCCGGAGAGCCGCCAGCCTGTGTGGCGGGTGAAGGAGCAGCGCTTGCCGCTTCGCTGGCGCCTCCGACTGTTCCAGCCGTGGAGGAGCCGCCGCTGACGCCGAAGCCGGCGCGCGCTCCATCAGAAAAGCTGGACTTGATGCTTTCGGAGGCTTTGGAAGCCGCACGTTTCAGGGGTGATGCGGCGGCGGAGCCTGCGGCACGGGCAACACCGCCCAGACCGGAGGCGACACCGGCAGCGCCGGACTGGCCAAGCGAGCCGACGCTGTAGGCGGCGCTCGCCGCACCTGCGGCGGCGGCACCACCCCGCACGGCAGCCGCTCCACCAGAGAGCGCAGCGGCTCCTCCCTTCGCGGCCATGCCAGCGGCGGCACCCCCGGCAAGCATCATACCGCCTGCGGCTAGGCCGGTTCCAACGGCGGCACCGGCGCCAAGCTGCGGGCCGCCAGACACCAGACCGGAAGCGATGCCTGGACCAAATATGCCAAGGCCGAGAAGGGAAAGCGCGGCCAGCACGATCGCCATGGCATCGTCGATGGTCGGCGTCACACCGCCGAAACCTGCCGTGAACTGTGAAAACAGCGTCGAGCCGATACCGATGATGACGGCCAGAACCAGCACCTTGATGCCGGAGGACACGACATTGCCGAGAACGCGCTCGGCCATGAAGGCGGTCTTACCAAAGAGGCCGAAGGGGATCAGCACAAAACCGGCCAGCGTGGTCAGCTTGAACTCGATCAGCGTGACGAAGAGCTGCACGGCGAGAATGAAGAAGGCAAGCAGCACCAGCACCCAGGCAAACATCAGGCAGGCGATCTGGATGAAGTTCTCGAAGAACGACCAGTAGCCCATCATGTCTGAGATGGATTCGAGTAGCGGGCGGCCAGCATCAAGCCCGGTCTGCGCCACCTTGCCGGGGCGCAGCAGATCGGCGGCGGAAAAGCTGGTGCCTGATCCCTTGAGGCCCAGACCGGCGAAGCTGTCGAAGATAATCTGGGCGAGACTGTTCCAGTTGCCGATCAGATAGGCGAAGACGCCGACGAACAGCGTTTTCTTGACCAGCCGGGCGATGATGTCGTCATCTGCGCCCCAGCTCCAGAATAGCGCCGCCAGCGTTACGTCGATGACGATCAACGTGGTGGCGATGAAAGCGACTTCACCGCCGAGCAGACCGAAGCCACTGTCGATATAGCTGGTGAATACGCCGAGGAAATTGTCGATGACGCCGGTGCCCCCCATGGTTCACTCTCCCCCGTTCTGATGCGGGGCGGTGGGCACCGGCGTCCGGCCGAGAAAGCGGTCGCGGTTCTCGGCCCAGGTGGCGAGGCAGCCGGGATCACTCACGGCGGCCTCGCCTAACTGCTGGCAACGGCGCAAGCTCTGGCGCAGCGGATCGGCAGAGGGCTGAAGCGATGGAGCCGGGCGGTTTTGCGCCGGTTCATCCTCGCGGGTCATTTCGATCACCGTGGCGGTGATGGAGATAGCCACGAATATGATCGCGCCCAGCCGGGCCAGCATCTTGCCGTCCATGTCGCGCCCCTCCTGTCCGGTCAGTTGTTGCCGTTGCCGAACATCCGTGCATTGCCGGGCTGGTAGCCCGACCCCGGCGTCAGGAAGCGTTCACGCTGGACACGACCCTGTTCGGCGGCGGTGGCACGCTCGGCCTCGATCAGCGCCTCCGAGCGGCCATTGGCCGACATCAGCGCGATCAGGTCGGAAAGTTGCTGCGACTGGAGAGCGAGAAGCTGATTGCCCGCCTGCGTTGCCTGCAATGCGCCAGTGGCATTTTGGCTCTGGCCGACAAGGGCGGACATCTCGGCGCGGTTGGTGTCGATATTACCGACCACACCGGCCTGCACGCGCATGGCATCCTGCAAACCGCCAACTGTATTCTGCCAGCGCGAACGGGCATCTTCGACAAGCTGGGTGTCGGTGGCCGACAGCGAGACATTGCCGTATTTTTGGCTGAACATCTGATCGACGTTCTGCACGTCGAAGGCGATGTTTTGTGCCTGGGCCAGAAGCTGCTGCGTGCGCTGGACGTTCTGCTGCAAGGTCTGGAGCGATGAATATGGCAGGCTGGTCAGGTTACGCGCCTGATTGATGAGCATCTGCGCTTCGTTCTGAAGCGAGGTGATCTGATTGTTGATCTGCTCCAGCGTGCGCGCGGCCGTGAGCAGGTTCTGCGCATAGTTGGTCGGGTCATAGACGATGCGGCCGAAACCGAATTGCGCATGGGCCGGACTGGTCAGCATGGGCGAGAGCGCAAGTGGCGCGGCTAGCAGTGTTGCCGCCATAAGGATGGCCCGCGAACGGGAAAGACGGATCGTCATGGTCAGGACTCCTTTTCGGTCTGAGGGATGAGATTGGTGAGATCGGGGATCAGCTCCGCCGCCCATTCGACGCCGCGCTCGCGCAGCCAGGCGGCGAGGAAGCCCTCCTGCCCATGCTCGGCGACAAGATCGGCGATGCGGGTCTGATCGGTTTTGGATGACGCGGCGCAGAGCGCGAGGCCGACTTCGGAAAGACCCAGCTCGAACAGCCGATTGCCGCGGCGCGACTGGCAGTAATAATCCCGTTTGGGCGTGGCCCGTGCGAGGATCTCAATCTGCCGGTCGTTCAGCCCGAACCGCCGATAGATTGCGGTGATCTGTGGCTCGATCCCGCGTTCGTTCGGCAGCAGCAGCCGTGTCGGGCAGCTTTCGATGATGGCAGGCGCGATGTTGCTGCCGTCAATGTCCGAGAGAGACTGCGTGGCAAAGATGACGCTGGCGTTCTTCTTCCTGAGCGTCTTCAGCCATTCGCGGAGCTGGTTGGCGAAGCCTTCGTCATCCAGCGCCAACCAGCCTTCGTCGATGATAAGCAGCGTCGGCCGACCGTCGAGCCGGTCGCCGATGCGATGAAACAGATAGGCCAGTACAGCCGGCGCAGCGCCCGTGCCCACCAGTCCCTCGATCTCGAAGGCTTGAACATCGGCGTGGCCAAGATGTTCAGCCTCGGCATCGAGCAACCGGCCATAGGCACCGCCGATGCAATAGGGTCGGAGCGCCTGTTTCAAATCATTGGATTGCAGCAGGACCGCAAGGCCGGTGATCGTGCGCTCGCTGACGGGTGCAGATGCCAGCGAGGTCAGCGCCGTCCAGATATGCTCCTTCACCTCCGGCGTGATGGTCATGCCTTCACGCATCAGAATGGCGGCGATCCAGTCAGCCGCCCATGACCGCTCATAAGCGTCATCAATTCGCGCTAGCGGTTGAAGGGAGACAGAAACCTCCGATCCCTCGGTCAACCCGCCGCCGAGGTCATGCCAGTCGCCACCCATGGCGAGCGCGGATGCGCGGATCGATCCCCCGAAATCGAAGGCGAAGATCTGGCTCCGTTCATAGCGGCGGAATTGCAGCGCCATCAGCGCCAGCAGCACGGACTTGCCTGCGCCGGTCGGGCCGACGACGAGGGTATGGCCCACGTCGCCGACATGGAGGGAAAGCCGGAACGGCGTCGAACCTTCGGTCTTGCCATACAGCAAGGGAGGCGCTCCGAGGTGTTCATTCCACGCCGCGCCCGCCCACACGGCCGATAGCGGGATCATGTGGGCAAGGTTTAGCGTCGAGATTGGTGGCTGCCGGACATTGGCGTAGGCATGTCCGGGGATCGAGCCGAGCCAGGCATCGACGGCATTGACGGTTTCCGGCATGGCCGTGAAGTCTCGGCCCTGAATGATCTTCTCGACCAGACGCAGCTTCTCGTCGGCGATCCGCGGATCAATGTCCCAGACGGTGACGGTGGCTGTGACATAGGCCATGCCGGCGACGTCAGCGCCCAGTTCCTGCAAGGCCATGTCGGCATCGAGCGCCTTGTTGGACGCATCGGTGTCCACCAGCGCCGACTGTTCGTTGGTCATCACCTCCTTGAGGATCGCGGCGATCGACTTGCGCTTGGCGAACCACTGGCGGCGGATTTTGGTGAGGAGCTTCGTCGCGTCCGTCTTGTCCATCAGGATGGCGCGGGTGGACCAGCGATAGGGGAACGCGAGCCGGTTCATCTCGTCGAGCAGGCCAGGCGTGGTCGCGGTCGGGAAGCCGATAATGGTCAGGATCCGCAGATGCTGATCGCCCAGGCGCGGCTCAATTCCGCCGGTCAGGGGCTGGTCGGCCAGCAGCGCATCGAGGTGCATCGGCACTTCGGGCACGCGCACGCGATGACGGTTGGTGGAAATCGCGGAATGGAGATAGGTGAGCGTGCCAGCATCATCGAGCCAGCGGCATTCCGGCATGAAGCCGTCGAGCAGCGCCAGTACGCGGTCAGTGCGGTCGATGAAACCACGCATCAACTCCCATGGATTGACGCCGGATTGTTCGCGGCCCTCATAGAGCCAGGTTTCAGCGCGTGCGGCATCTTCGGCGGGCGGTAGCCAGAGGAAGGTGAGGAAATAGCCCGACACGAAATGCGTACCCGCTTCCTCGAAGCCGGCCTTGCGCTCGGCATCGACCAGTGCGGAAGCCGCATCTGGAAACCTGCTGTCGGGATAGGTTGCGGCCTCGGAACGCTGCGCCTCGACGAAGATCGACCAGCCGGAGCCAAGACGGCGCACGGCGTTGTTGATGCGACCGGCGACCGCGACCAGTTCGGCTGCAACGGCAGAATCCAGGTCGGGACCGCGAAATTTCGCCGTCCTCTGGAAGCTGCCGTCCTTGTTCAGCACTACGCCGGAACCGACAAGCGCTGCCCAAGGCAGGAAATCCGCGAGACGGCTGGCGGTGCGGCGATATTCGGTGAGGTTCATCATGCTCGTACCCTCAAACCGACAGATGACCGGGGATGCGCAGATGGCGGCGTCCGACCTCAACGAAGAGCGGATCGCGTTTGGCTGCCCATACCGCGAGGAAGTGTGCGATCGCCCAGATGGCGATGCCAACCAGCCAGAGACGGAGGCCGAGGCCGACGGCCCCGGCCAGCGTGCCGTTGACGATGGCGATGGAGCGCGGTGCTCCGCCGAGCAGGATATGCTCGGTCAGCGCCCGATGGACCGGGATCGAAAACCCCGGCACCGCGTCGAGCTGTTCGAGGCCGCCCGCCATCAGATGAGCGCCCCGCCGCCGAACGAGAAAAACGACAGGAAGAACGAACTTGCAGCGAAGGCGATGCTAAGGCCGAAGACGATCTGGATCAGGCGGCGGAAACCGCCCGACGTGTCGCCGAACGCGAGCGCGAGGCCGGTGGCGATAATCACGATCACCGCGATGATCTTGGCGACCGGCCCCTCGATCGACTGAAGGATGGATTGCAGGGGCGCTTCCCAGGGCATCGACGAGCCGGATGCGTGTGCGGCCGGCGCCAGCATAAGGCTGATGGAAACAGCCGTTGCCGATGTCGCCATGACACGGCAGGCGCGGGAAAGTGTGGGGATCATGATGGGTCTCCTTTTGAGGTGGTTGCCAAAGTGATGGGATGCGTGATGCGGTAGTCGCCGTCCGATCCCAGCCCCTCGACGCGGGCGAGTTCGACCAGCCGGCGCGACGATCCGCGCCCGGCAAGGACAGCAACGAGGTCGATGGTCTCGGCGATCAGCGCACGCGGGACTGTGATGACGGCTTCCTGGATGAGCTGTTCGAGGCGGCGCAGCGCACCGATGCCGGAACCGGCATGGATGGTGCCGATCCCGCCGGGATGTCCCGTCCCCCAGGCTTTGAGCAGGTCAAGGGCTTCGGACCCGCGCACCTCCCCGACCGGAATGCGATCAGGGCGAAGGCGCAGCGAGGAGCGCACCAGATCGGAGAGCGTGGCAACACCATCCTTGGTCCGCATGGCCACGAGATTCGGGGCGGCGCATTGCAGTTCGCGCGTGTCTTCGATGATGACCACGCGATCCGAGGTCTTCGCCACCTCGGCCAGCAAAGCGTTGGTCAGTGTGGTTTTGCCGGTGGAGGTGCCGCCTGCGACGAGGATGTTGGCGCGCGTGGCGACGTTCAGGCGCAGCACCTCGGCCTGAAGACTGGTCATGATCCCGGCGGTCACATAGTCATCGAGCGTGAACACCGCGACAGCAGGCTTGCGGATAGCGAAAGCGGGGGCCGCGACAACGGGCGGCAGAAGCCCCTCGAACCGTTCGCCGGTTTCGGGAAGCTCTGCCGAGACGCGAGGTGCGCGGGCGTGAACCTCCGCGCCGACATGATGGGCGACGAGGCGCACGATCCGCTCGCCATCGGCGGCAGACAGCTTCTCCCCCGTATCGGCCAACCCTTCGGACAGCCGGTCGACCCAGATACGGCCATCCGGGTTCAGCATCACCTCGACCACACCGGGATCTTCCAGAAACCGGGCGATGGACGCCCCAAGCGCGGTGCGCAGCATCCGCGCGCCACGGGCAATCGTTTCCGGCTTCTGATGTGATGCAGTCATAGCGGCCCCGTTCATGACGGGGAGCGCAAAAGACGGACCCCGGATCGGGGTCGATTAAAAGAACCTGATTTTAGGCTGATTCAACAGATGTTTACGCGCGTGCGGCCATCGGCGGGGCATGGCAGTGAATAGGACGGGTTGCAATCCTAGATCCCATCGCCGTCACCTTCGGTTTTACCGCCCAATGGGGTGTCGTGTAGCGCAGCGATGTCGTGCGATATTTCTTTGAGGAACCTGTCACCGGTAGCGAGACGCTTACCAAGGGACTGCATGAAGCCCTCAAAGCGCTCGTTTCCCTTGATGCGCGCAGATTGTTTTGCACTGTCGGGCAGCGGCGGCGTGAGGGTCAGCCAGAATTGTACAAATAGCGAAAGGGTTTCGCCCAGCACGGCGACATCTTCGTCAAGCATGTCGAACTGGCGACCGAGTTTGTCGAGGCGGCGAGACATGGCGGCTTCCAGCCGCTCAGTCGTATCGCCTGACATGAAGGATGCCACGGCAGCCTCGATCACTGCGGATTTCGAGACATTGCGGCGCAAGGCCAGCGCTTCGATCTGTTTCAGCAGAGCGGGATCGAAATAGACATTCATGCGGGTGCGCGTCGTCATGCCTGTCTCCGTTCTCAAAGCTCGATGCCGTCATTTGGGTCAAGCGACGCCTGCCGCGCGACCATGCGCATCCGTTGGCGCATGGCACGGGCCTTGGCGGCATCGACATCTGGCTCATCATCAAGAAAATCGAACTCCTGCGATGGTGGCGGAGGTGGCGGGATGATTTCCTCATGCTCCGGCAGTTCCGGTTCACGACGGATACCGGCATTGGCCGGATCGTCATCGGATGTATCTGAGGCGGGTCCATTGCCGCTCGCAGCCGCGACAATGCGGCTCGTCCAGTCATCTGGCGCCGATGTGGTGATTTTCACCAGCTGCTTGCGCAGATCGGGCGGTGACATCACCCTCTCCTGAAACCGCGCATCAGCATAGTAGCGTGCCTTGGCAGCACGGATCGGCGGCACCCCCGCCACCATGACGATCTCGTCGGTGGGCGGAAGCTGCATGATTTCGCCGGGCGTCAGCAATGGCCGCGCCGTTTCCTGCCGCGACACCATGAGATGCCCCAGCCATGGCGCGAGGCGATGGCCGGCATAGTTGGTGGAATCGCGCATTTCCGTAGCCGTGCCGAGCGCATCACTGATCCGTTTGGCGGTGCGTTCATCGTTGGCCGCAAAGGCCACGCGCACATGGCAATTATCGAGAATGGCGTTGTTTTGCCCATAGGCGCGCTCGATCTGGTTGAGCGATTGGGCGATCAGGAACGCTTTCAGGCCGTAGCCGGCCATAAAGGCCAACGCCGATTCAAAGAAATCCAGCCGCCCCAGTGCCGGAAACTCATCGAGCATCAACAGGAGGCGATGCCGCTTGCCGGAGGTTTCCAGTTCCTCGGTAAGCCGCCGCCCGACCTGATTGAGGATGAGGCGGATCAGCGGCTTGGTGCGGTTGATGTCCGAGGGTGGCACGACGAGATAGAGGCTGACCGGTTCCTTCTCACCGACCAGATCGGCGATGCGCCAGTCGCAGCGTTGAGTCACGCGGGCCACAACCGGGTCTCGGTAAAGACCGAGAAACGACATAGCAGTGGACAGCACCCCAGACCGTTCGTTCTCTGATTTGTTCAAAAGCTCCCGCGCAGACGAGGCAATGACGGGATGCACACCGGCTTCGCCCAGATGCGGCGTGTCCATCATCGCGCGTAAGGTCGCCTCGACGGGACGGCGAGGATCGGACAGGAAATTGGCGACGCCCGCCAGTGTCTTTTCCTTCTCGGCATAGAGAACATGCAGGATCGCGCCGACGAGCAGGCTGTGGCTGGTTTTTTCCCAATGGTTGCGCTTGTCGAGCGAACCTTCGGGATCAACCAGGATGTCCGCGATGTTCTGGACATCGCGGACTTCCCATTCACCCTGCCTTACTTCCAGAAGCGGATTGTAAGCTGCCGACTGCACATTGGTCGGATCGAACAGCAGGACACGACCATGCCTTGACCGGAAGCCCGCTGTCAGGTTCCAGTTCTCGCCCTTGATATCATGGACGATGCAACTGCCTGGCCAGGTCAGCAGCGTCGGCACGACTAGGCCCACGCCCTTGCCTGATCGGGTTGGCGCAAAACACAGCACATGCTCGGGGCCGTCATGACGCAGATAATCCTTGCGGTGCTGCCCCAGCACGACGCCATCTGGACCAAGCAGGCCGGCAGCATGGATTTCCTTGTCCTCGGCCCATCGCGCCGAACCATAGGTGGCGACATTGCGGGCTTCCCGTGCCCGGATGATCGACATGAGGAAAGCGGCAGCTATGGCAAGAACCGCGCCTGCCGTGGCGATGAACGCGCCTTCGGTAAAGATGCCGGGCGCATAGGCGTCATAGGAAAACCACCACCAGAAGAAGGCAGGTGGATAATAGAATGGCCATCCGGCAATATCGAACCAAGGGTTGCCGAGCTGGGGCTGGAAGCCGAGCCGGAAAGCCACCCATTGCGTTGCAGCCCAGACCATCACCACGACGATGGTGAGCACGACAATGATCTGGCCCCAGAGTATTCGGCCTCCACGCATACAGGCTCCAATCGGCAAGAGAGACGGAGCCGATCAGAGAATGGTCGTTTTCGCGTGGTGCAATAGCAAAGGTGTGGCCGTCGGCCTGCAGAATACAATCGGCGGCAAATCGGATGGGTGACGGCGGCACTATTCCGGTACCGTTAACAGTGGGCTATCGCGAATCAGATTTCGGGCGTAAGCGGCCCATTTCCGTTGCTAGGGTGAGCAGGCTCAAAAGTGTAGGGTTTCGGTTTCGGGGCGACCAAACGGCCGAAAACGGGATAGTTTCGGGCTCATCGCGGATCGGCAGGAAAGCAACATTCGCCATGCTGGATGTCGCACCGTCCGCGACGAAGAGCGAAATACCGTTTCCGGCAGCGACCATGGAGAGCAGCGCGCTGCGACCGACATCGAAGCGGAGTATTGTCGGCACCGGCCACTTCCCGGCTGCGCGCGTCACGATCAGATCATGGACCTGCGGGCCGGTGCCACCATAACGGACAAGGAAGATTTCCGCCGAAAGCTGTCGCCATTCGACATCGGCTTGTGTCGCTAAGTGATGACCGACTGGCAGCGCCGCCATGAGGTAGTCTCGCCAGACTACACGGGAATGCAGGTCGGGGATTTCGTGAGTGCAGGCCATAAAGGCGGTATCGAGCCGGCCTTCGCGGATCATGAGTTGCGCGTCTCGCGCCGTTCCTTCGGTGATGCGCAGGCGGACGCACGGATGCTCGCTGCGGAACCGCCCTAGCAGCTGGTCTAGGAAACAGCCTTGCGTCAGGGCATGGAGTCCGATGTGAAGCTCGCCTTCCTCGCCACGTGCCGGCATCCCGGCGGTCTTGATTGCCCGGTCCAAGATGCCCATGGCGTCATCGACCTGATCGACGAAGCGGCGTCCGGCTTCGGTCAGGCGGACGCCGCGCGTGTTGCGGTCGAAGAGGATGACGCCGAGTTCAGCCTCCAGCGCCTTGATCCGCGCGCTCACACTCGATTGACTGGTCCCGAGCGCCTGCGCCGCACGATGGAAGCTGAGATATTCCGCGACAGCGAGGGCTTGGACGAGGGCTACCATCGGTATGCGTACGCTGGAAAGCGTCAGCGGGGCATCCGGTGGCCGATATCGTTGCTGACGCCTCCGCATTCCTACCTCTTTACTGTTTCAAACTGCCTCGCTGCGGGTGGCGCGAGACTGAGAATGCCCGCTATAGCCAGAACGAGACCGATCCAGAGAGGAGAGATAAGCCCATATCCGGCTTGAATCCCGAGACCTCCTGCCCAAGCGCCGAATGCGCGACCGATATTGATGACCGAGACATGGACGGCGTTGACCAGCGGTCCGGCTGGAACTGCTCGCATCACCCGCGCGACCAGCCCCGGACCGATGGCTGGCGCAGCGGCATCAGTGCCGGTAGTATGATGGGCGGGAAACCCCATCAGCGATCACGCATGTGCCGAGAGCGCTTTGCGCTTCAGCATGGGGTCATTGAGGAAGGTACCGAACGGGATCAGCGATGCGAGGAAAGTTCGCGTCCACTCCCACGCGGTGAAGCCCTTTCCCCACATGCCCGGCACGAGGAAGAGCATATAGGCAAGGAAAGCATAGCCATGCCCCCAGCCGGCAAGCGGCATGATCGCTTCGTTCCCGGCGAGATATTTGAGCGGCATTGCGATTAGGAACAAGATGAGCGTGGTGATACCTTCGATGACGGCAATGCCGCGGAATAGTTGAAGTCGCATGTTTGTCTCGAAATCCTGTTCTTAAATTGGGTCGTTGGGGCCATTGCCGTCTCCCTCAGGTTAGCGGCTCTGTCGGCAGATAGGTGAAGATGAGAACCGCCCGGACCGCCTGCCGCTCATGCGCGAACTGCCCGGCCAGCTTCTCCCGGTAATCGTCCGCCGCGTGGGCATCCAGATCGATATCGGGTCTGAGTTGCGCCTGCGCCATGATCTCCCAGGTTCGGCCGATCCGGACCGTGCGGATGTCCAGGGCAGTCAGCGGCAGATCGGCAAGAACGGCGCGAACCTTGCCCTCCAGCGGCTCGACCTCGGCCGCCGGCGGCGAAACATAGATGAGTTCCGACAGGGCGCCCTTGCCGAGCGAATACGGAATGCCGACCGTCAGAACGACCAGCGCCAGCGTCAGCACCGGGTCGACGTAGCGGGCCGCGGCCTGATAGCCATTCGCGTGAAGCCCATAGGCGACCAGGAACGCCAGCAACGCGCCGAGGGCGGTCAAGGCGTCGATCATGCGCGCGGCCAGGTCGCCCTGGACCAATGGGCTGTCGACGTGGCGATAACGGATCCAGACATAGGCCGCCATGCCGATGGTGATCGAGGCCGAGAGAAACGCGAACAGGACCGCGCCGCCGAACTCGATGTCCGTGCCGCCGGCAAAGAGGTTCGAGGCCGCATACCAGACCGACAACATGGAGACGCCGGCGATCAGCAGGCTCTTGATCAGGTTGACCAGGGGTTCGAGCGGCGCATAGCCGAACGGGAACCGCCGGCTCGCGCCCTGATGCACGAGCCGTCCGACGCTATAGGTAAAAACCCCGGTAACGAGATAGATCAGCCCGAAGAATCCATCGAGCAGGATCGCCTGTGAGCCGGTCAGCGGCGCTGCGATCAACGCCAGCGCTGACACGATTACGCCTGTGATGATCGGGAGCCGAAGCACCTTCAGTTCAAGTTCACTATCCGTCATTCCTACCCCGTTATTGTTGGCGTCCTCGTCCGTTGAGGGCTGTTCATCGTTTCCTGCTGCGCCACCAGATGACCGCGCCGATCGCAATCATCAGGCAGCCGAAGGCGACAAGGACCGGATAGAAGCCGTCGAAGCCACTGGTTCGCCATTTGAACAGTTGGGCGAAAGCCAGCAGAACCAAGCCACAGCCAGCCCAATTCAAGGCCAGCGGTATGCCTTCCTGCTTGCGCTGCTTCTCGTCCGGTCGCTTGCTTCGTTCCATCTTCCTTGTCCTTGAGGCCTCGCCTCGTCCTATTCAGAGATTGCCGCATCTGACGGCCCACCTTCGCGCGCATAGGCCCCGAGAGGCCGGAACCGGAACACCGGCGCGGGAAGCGCTGACACAGTGGTGAAGCCCGGTGCGGCGTTGATGACATCGGGGATGCGGTTCACCACGGTCGCGCTGGTGGTGACGATATCGTGCCGGTCCTGCATGAAGACGCTCAGGCCCGGGCTACCCTCGATGTCCCATGTCGCGTGATTTGAATCGCCGTCTTCGCGCAGCTTGCTGATGAAACGGGCCGAAAGCGTCACGCCTTCCACGGTGTTGAGGCGCAGGCAGGTATCGAGACCCGAAAGATGCCCCGCACTGACCTCGATCCCGGCTTCTTCCGACCGGAAGGCCTTGCGCGCGATGACAGGCTCCACAGTCGTGACGGCGTCGATGACGGTCAGACCGAACCTGTCGGCCATGTCGTGCAGAGGCCCGATGAAGACCCCGGCGAAGGGCGATGCGAAGCCCCGATCGAGTTCTTCCGTCGCTTTGCCGATGCACAGGCCCTCGGCGATCCAGTCGCCATAACTGTCCACGAGCGCGACGCTTCGGCCATGAATGCCTGTGATGCTCTCGGCCGCACCGGACAGCAGCACCGGCATATTGTCCCAGAACACATCCTGGACGCCGGTCCCCAATATCGTTTTGCCCCGCGCCACGGCGAGGTCGTGCAAGGCGCGCGCCTCGCTCGACGCCTGGTCGACCCACGGAAAGTAGGCATCCCCGGCGATGGTGATGACGTCGGTATCGTTCTCAAGGCACAGCTTCACCGTCGGGTAGATGTCCCTGATGCCGTTCTGGGTGGAGACGATCGCGATATCCGCCGCCCCGCCAGCAAACGCCGCTTCAGCGTCGGGTATGACGCTCACACCGATATCGGGCCAGCCAAGCACGGCGCCGACGTCCAGACCGTGGAACTGGAAGGCATCGACCGCCGCGACGATCCGGACCTCCCGGTCCAGAAGGATTTCGACGATCTTGCGTCCGGTGACGCCCAGCCCGAAGACGACTGCCGTAAGCGTTTTGTGGGTGCGGTCGGTCATTGCATCACTCTCCTTCGACGGGGTTCGATTCCTGCTCGGCCATCGCCACGAGGCGGCGGCAGATGCGGTCCTTGAGTTTTTTGGGAAGCGGCCGCGATGACAGCGCCTCATGCGCCCACAGACCGTCGGCCGCCAGACGCGCGATGAACCGCGACAGCGCAGCTTCGTCTTCGGTCTCGGGAACAGGCGGCGCCCAGCGGTCGATCACATCCTGCCAGAGTTCGCCCAGCCGGGCCTCGCCCGCGCTTTCAAGCATCAGCAGGAGTTCCGCCCGATCGGCGGCCTGCGCGCAGGTCTGCACATAGGCCGCGTATCGCTGCGCTGGCGTTGCGGCGGCGGCTTTCTTGCCCGCCGCCTTCGCCATCGCCTTTTCCCAGCCTTCGGCCAGATGCTTGTGGGTCGAAAAGATCAGCTCTTCCCGCGACGGGAAGTGGTAGATCAGCCCGCCCCGCGTCAGCTTCGCCTCTTCCGCAACAGCATCGAAGGTGACGGCGGTGACGCCGTCACGCTGGATGATGGCGACGACCGCATCGACGATCTGCGTGCGCTTGCTCGTTCGCATCGGATCATTCCTCTCAGTGCGAGGAATAGATCGAGGATTGCGAACCCGGACCGTAGTTGCGCAGCAGTACTGCGGTGATGACCGCGCCCACTGCCAGCACCGCCGCGACCACATACATCACGGTCAGATAGCCGCGATCGAAGGCCTGGCTCGCCGCATCGATGATCGCCTGACCATCGGCTCCGGCTTGCGCAGCCAGCGCGAGCGCGCCGCCCATGCTGTCACGCATCGCCTCTGGCGCTCCCGCCGGA
Source organism: Xanthobacter flavus (assembly GCF_017875275.1). Taxonomy (NCBI): domain Bacteria; kingdom Pseudomonadati; phylum Pseudomonadota; class Alphaproteobacteria; order Hyphomicrobiales; family Xanthobacteraceae; genus Xanthobacter; species Xanthobacter flavus. The sequence continues at coordinate 308,884 of NZ_JAGGML010000001.1, forward strand.
AGCATGACCGAAGCCGTGTAGATCGCCGACAGCAGGCTGCCGAGGAAGGCCACGGCCAGCAGGCTCCCGAACTCGTAGGACACCTCCTCGACCGACGAGGCCATGCCCGCACGATGCACAGGCGCATTCCCGACAATGGCGGTCGAAGCCACCGACATGGCCGCGCCCACGCCGGCCCCGCTCAACACCATGCCGGCGATCAGCCAGCCAAGGCCATGGGTGACGCCCCAGGTCGCCAGCACGACAGCCAGCGATGCGGCGGCAAGACCACCCGCGATCAGAATGCGCAGGCCGATCTTGTGCAGAAACGCACCGCCGAGCATCGCGGTCGGCAGCGAGCCGAGCGCAGCCGCCGAAACCAGCAGCCCCGCCTCGAGCGGCGAGAAACCGGCAACGAGCTGGAAGCGCTGCGTGGTGACGAGCTGAATGCCGCCGATCGCGAACATGGCGAAGGCCGCCGCCATCACGCCCGACGAGAAGGCGGCGTTGCGGAAGATCGAGAAGTCGAGCAGCGGGAAGGTCAGGCGCGACTGGCGGCGCACGAAGAGGATGCTCGCCACCACGGCCACGACAAACGCACCGGCCGGCACCAGCCAGGATTGACCGACATGCGCCGATTCCTTGATCGCGATCACCAGCGCCGACAATGCCACGAGCGCTTGCAGCGAGGAGACCAGGTCCCATGGCTTGCTATGGTCGGTCTCACCCTTCGGCGCGACGACCAGTGTCGAGAGGAACGCAACGATGACCACCGGCACGTTGATCAGGAACACCGATCCCCACCAGAAATGCTCCAGCAGGAAGCCGCCGACGATCGGGCCGAGCGCGCTGCCGACGACCGACAGCGATCCCCAGATCGCAATGGCGATGTTGCGCTCGCGCTCATCGAGGAAGGTCACCCGGATCAAGGCCAGCGTCGCCGGCATCATCGCCGCCGCGCCGACGGCAAGAAACGCCCGGGCCGCAATCAGGATGTTGGCCGACGGCGAGAAGGCCGCGACCAGCGAAGCGATGCCGAACAGCACCAGGCCAATCAGGAACATCTGCCGATGGCCGATGCGGTCGCCCAGTGTCCCTGTGCCGAGCAGCAGGCCCGCCATCACCAGCGGATAGGCGTTGATGATCCACAGCCCCTGCGTCTGCGAGGCGCCGAGTTCGCGTGTCAGCGTCGGCAGCGCCGTATAGAGAACCGAGTTATCGAGGGTGATCAGCAGCAGACCGGCGGCGACGGTCACAAGCAGCACCCACCTGTTCGAATGCGAGGTGGTCATGGGTTAGCCATCCTGTTTGAATGGCCATAACTATACAAACATGTTTGTAAGGTTTCAAGCCCAATTTGTTTTGTGCGCTACCTCGCCCTGAATGATGCAAATGGCGCCTTTCGGACTGAGTGTTCCGCAGCAAAAGTAGCGAGAGGGGAGACGGGATTTTCGTGACGGGTTTTAAGTATAAGGGCTCTCCACGCCGTCGCGGTGAATACCCCAACGGCTACTCCTGCTCAGAAAATCACCTTATCTTCCTGCACGACATTCCCTTCAGCGAATGGCGTAGTTGAGCATGTTAAGATCGGGCCGGTTGCTGCTGGTCTTCGCGATGATGGCGCCCGGCTAGCAGTGACTACAACCCCAATGCCCGCTGCCTCCCAAGCTGCCACGAAACCGATCCGCCCTGCACGATGCCCGCAACCTCGCGGCCGATCTGGCGGTCGATTACTGGCCGCCATGGGACGAGAGTGAACTCGTGACTCTTTTCGATAATGGCGAACTTGCCGCTCGATATATGTGCGGTCCCGGTGAACTTGCCGCTGACGGTCTCGCCATCGGTAGCCGCACGAAACGGCAAGCCCTTGCTCCCGGCCATTTCCGCACCGACGCGGGCCACTTCCCGTTCGCGCAGATTGGCGAGCAGGTTGCGCCGATAGAGGATGCGTCCATTCTGCTGCCGTGTGGCATCGCCCTGTGCAATATGATGCTCTCGCCGCTGGTCCATAGCCTCGCGCACCTGCTGACCGAACCCGGCCGGGGTAATATCCGAAGCGTCCGGCGTAACCAGTCGCCGGTCCAGCCAGGTCGCACCATCAGCGCCGATCTGCTTTTCCAGATCGAAGGTAGAGACGACACGAATGCTGGCCTGCCGGTTGCGACCGGCATCATAGGCGGTGGCGCGACTCTCGAAGTCATCGGGGATGCGCCACTGGTCAGCGTCGATCCGCTCAGCGATCCCGGCGCGGCGCAGCGCCTCCAGTCGCCGGACATGGGCATCTACATAGCCCTCGTAATCCCCGCCCGGTACACGTCCCTCGAACTTCGCCTGTTCGAGGTGGCGGCTCGGTCGGTAAATACCATTCTCCGAGATCGCAGCGATGGTGTGATCGGACGGCCGCTGCGCCGTATCGGCGGGGCCAACTTCGACGATGCTGCCGATCCGGGCATCTTCGACGCGGGCCGGATCAATGCCGGGAAGATGGTGTGTTCGCCCGTCGATGCCGTCCACCACGAGCGTCAGGTTCTCGCCCATCTCGTCGGTGAGATATTTGTCCACGACGCGTCCGGTGATGGGCACCGCGGGTGCTGCATCGTGAAGCTGGAAGGTCATTGGATCACGTTCCTGCCCATCGGCCTTCAGCGCCTTGTGCATGTTGCGGATGATGTCGCCGCGTTCACCAAGTTCACGAAGCGCCGGTTCCATCTTCGCGCCGAGCTCCCAGACGCCCGGCGCGTGTTCGGTGGCGAGCCCCATCTTTTCCAGTTTGGCGAGGCGGCGCAGGCGAAGCGTGCGGTTGAACTGGCGGCGTGCATCGGCCGGTTCATGGCGCAGATCAAGGAACCGTTCGTCGGCCTCCTCGGTCATGGTGCTGTCGATGCGCGTAAAGCGGTCCTGATCGATTTCGGCAGACAGCTTGCGGCTCTGCTCGATCTCGGTCACTGGGCCCAGTTCCAGCGTGGTCAGTTCGCTCGCCCGCTCACGAATGCCATTGGCGAGATAATCGCCATTGATGACCAGGTTCTCGCCTAGATCGTCCTTGCCCCGAACGATGACATGGACATGGGGGTGGCCGGTATTGTGGTGATTGACCGCCACCCAGTCGAGTTTCGTGCCAAGGTCAGCCTCGATGCGGCTCATCAGATCGCGGGTGTGCTCGGTGAGATCGGTAAGATCGGCGGCATCTTCGGGCGAAACGATAAAGCGGAACTGGTGGCGATCATCCTTGCCTCGGTCAAGGAACGCATCTCCATCAGCGCGATCGTCGGTGGCGGAATAGAGCTGGCCACGTTCGCCATCACGCGAGGTTCCATCGCGCTGGATATAGCGCAGATGAGCAGCCCCTTTGCCATTCTTCCCCGCGTTCTGAACGTACCGGGTTTTGACGACGACGCGGCGCACGCCGGCCGCACTGTGCCGCCAGCCGCCCGACAGGGCGCGTGCGCGGACAAAGGCCGCGCCGCGGCCACGCTTGACGCCCGGACCTTTGCCAGTCCGCGATGCCTTCCCGCTCTTTCCGGCCGAACCAGATGAAGGCGACGAGGACGTCCGTGATGCGAATGATGATGATCTGCCGGGGCCGTTGCTATGCTGACGCGCCAGCTTCTTCGCCTGCGTCAGAAAGCTCTTCGCCTTGCCCACCTTCGGCGCGTCGGATTTGATCCGACCTGACCTGGGGCGAAAGCGGTTCTCGTCCTCGGCACTCATGAGCGCATCCCATGCCGTTTAAGCACGCAAACGGCAGATATTCGGCTATAGTGCCGGTCAAAATCCAGCAAAGCCAAGGCTTTGCGCCATATCGCGGCACGCGAGACCCAAAAGCAGGGTGCCGTGCGCCGCGCCCCAAAACAGTGTGCAGACAAGGGCTTGCCCAGAAACCGGCCCGACAGGGTGCCGGTTTCCTTTATCTTGCCCTCCGCCTTCCCTGCCCTTTTTGCCCTTCCTGCCGGGAATGCAGCCAGGCGACCCCTTGCCTGACTGCACACCGGAAGCGGACCGAAAGCGCGTGGAGACGTCATGGTCATGGCGCATCTCCATTGCTCGCACGGGCCACGAATATGCCGCCGTCCTGCGGCTCCTGATCGACGGAAACGCGCATAGGAACGGTTGCGCGGACGTCGTTCGACGGCTGATTGGCTGCAACCGAATTGCCGCTGGATTGCGCCACGAAAAGCGGAGCTTCGCGCCAATCTGGCGGTGGCGGCGGCACGATCGTCGGCACATCAGGCGCAGTCGCAAGCCCAAGAACAGGTGCGAGCGTGGCGACATAGGCGCGTGTTTCTGCGGGCAAAGTGCGACCTGTCGCCAGATGCTCATCATAGCGACCGGGACCGGCATTGTAGGCGGCAAGCATGGCCGCGACATTGCCATACCGGTCCCACATCTCGCGCAGATACGCCGTACCTGCGAGGATGTTGTCGCGCGGATCGTAAGGATCGCGTCCGAGGCCATGGCGGCTGCGCAGGCCCACCCAGGTATCGGGCATGACCTGCATCAGTCCCATTGCACCCGCCGATGAGATGGCGCGCACATCGCCCGCGCTTTCCACACGCAGCACGGCCCGAATCCAGTGCTCTGGAATGCCGAAACGCTGTGACGCCTCGGCAATGAAAGCAGCATGGGGATGCGCAGTGACAGGCGCGGGTTGCTGCGTGACCTGCGCAAGCGCTGGCGTCAATCCGCTGCCAGCCGACAGAAGGGCCGTGAAGAGAAGAAGGGCGCGGGATCGCATGATCTCAGTCCCGATCTTCGCGGGGCCGCGGGCGGCTCCAGTGCAGCGACCATGACGAGCCTGCATCGTCGTCGCGGAACAGGTTGGCGCGGATCGGCTGCGGCAAGGCGGGATCGTCGAGCAGCACCGAGAGATATTCGCCAGCCTTTTCGCCGGTGCGTTTCCATGCAGCGCCGACCTCGGGGCCGTCATCAGCTCCGTGATGGACACGGTAGTCCGGCGCGTTTTCGGCGTCCGAATGCTCGGCTGGCATGATGGTAAGCTCACGGAAGAGCGTGAGCGTGTGAACGCGCCCGGAAAAGCCCGTTTCATCGCGCGTGAACAATCCGATCTGTGGCATGAAAAATCTCCTGTCGTCGAGGTTTCGGCGTGGGTTCAATGCGTGGCCGCCCGCCATTCGTAGCGTCCATCACCTTCCCCATCGGTCCAGAGCGGCAGCGCCCGGCCGATGACGGAACTGGCGGGAACAGGTCCGAAGTAACGGCCATCGAGGCTGTCCCGGATGTCCCAATTCATGAGGAAGAGTTCACCGTCGCCGATAATGCGGCAGCCCTGCCAGACCGGCAGATCGCGGCCCATGCGGTCGCGCTCCAGCGCGTCCCCCATCTCGACATGATCGACGGTAATGGTCGCACCGTTGCGGCAAACGCGCTGTCCCGGCAGGCCGAGGACACGCTTCAGCAGCGGCACGCCGCGTCCGATATAGCCGCGATCGACCATGAACCGCTCCAGCGGCTCAGACGGCATGATGGCGACCAGTTCGGGCACTTCGAGCGCATCGGCGGGAGCAACTGTGTAGAAGCCGATGGGCGCGCTGGCAGTCGCATTCCAGATCAGCCGGGTTGGCAGATCGGCAACCGCCGTGACGACAAGCGTGCCGACGGCCAGCATGGACACGGCAAGGATATGACGACGGCTCATGGTGCGATCCTCCGGCGGCTGACCCATGCGGCATGGCGCTCCGGGGTGTAGGGATTGGGTTCCTGACCAGCACTCAAACGGTTGTGGACGTGCCGCCAATGCTCCGGCGCAACATCGGCCGGATCGACGCCTAGCGCGTCCACGGCATCGATCAGGGCCAACACCCGCTGGACTTGTCGCCAGCCATCGATACGCAGCAGGATCTCGCCGCCAGGACGAACGAAGGGCACGGTCTGGTACGGTTCGCCACGCCCGACAGCGCGCAGGATGTCGAGCCGCGAGACGATGGTGCCGTAATCGTTGGAAGCCCAGCGATTGAGTGCGAAGATGCTTTCGGGCGCAAAACCGATCAGACTGCGGCGGCGGTCGATGATCTGCTCAAAGCTCTTGCGGCCGAAGCGTATCCACCGCTCGACCTTCTTCTTCTGGAAGGTCAGTTCGACCAATGTGGTGAACGGTGCAGGCCCGTCCGCCTGCGGATGTTCATGCGCAGCGCGCACGGTTTTGCCGGTCATGGCTGATCTCCTTCGATGGGTGGAAACTCGCGGACCAGCAGCTCGCGCAGCATCACGGCGACGGTGACGCCACGCCGGAAAGCGGCAACCTTGATGCGCCCGCGCAGTTCGGGCGTGATGTCGATGGTCAGGCGGGCGGTAAACGCCTCCGTCGCCGTCTTGCCGGTTGGCGGCGCATCGGCGGCTCTGACCCAGCTATCGGGATTGCCCGGACGTGATGCGAAGCCGGATTTGACAGGCGGACGTGTCATGGCACGATCCTCCCGATACCGAGGCCATCGATTTCGGCCGCCAGCGCTGTGACCTCCTGTGCGGCCCGTTCGCCGCCATCAGTCTCGGAGACCAGTCGTCCGGTCTGTGCGGCTTCGGCGAAGGCGACACGCTGGCCAACCGTCGTGGCCAGCAAGGGCGGATCATGGTCAGCCAGTGTCTCGGCCGTTTCGCGGGTGATGATCGTGCGCGCACCGCATCGGTTCAGCAGAAAGCGGGCGGACAGCTCCGGTCGATAGATGCGCGCTTCGTTCAGAAGCGCCAGCATCTCGGCCGAGGCCCAGCCGTCAAAGGGGGATGGCTGCACCGGGATCAGCACCAGGTCGGCTGCAAGCAGTGCTGAGCGCATCAGACCAGCGACACGGGGCGGACCATCAATGACGATATGATCGGCGTCACGCGCCAGTTCCGGCGCTTCCCTATGCAGGGTATCGCGGGCAAGGCCGATGACGGTGAACAGCCTTGGCAGCCCTTCATGGCTGCGCCGCTCTGACCAGTCCAGTGCGGAGCCTTGCGGGTCGGCGTCGATCAGGATGACCCGCTTGCCTTGCGCAGCCCAGGCTCCGGCAAGATGCAGCGCCAGCGTGGTCTTGCCCACGCCGCCTTTCTGATTGAGGAGCGCGACGATCATGGCGTACCCCGCCCAGGTCGGCGGGAAGTGGCACTGGCACCGTGCCTTTCATGCGCGCGCGTCAAAGAAGAAAAGTTAGATTCTATGTTAGATTCTAAGTTAGCAGTCGGATTCTTCTTTTCGTTCCAGAGGCTTAACTGGGGCTCGTGCGCCTGATGTGCCGATAGTGCTGCGCCTGATGTACCGATACCCTTTGCGCCTGATGTACCGACGGCATCCACAATGTTATCCACAGGCACTGTGGATAGATTTTCAGGGCGGATTCGCAGCAGTTCGCGGCGATCCTCGCGCAGGATCTTAAGCTGGTAGCCGGGCAGCGGCTGGCGGGCAGCAATGCGGCGCAAGTCCAGTGCAAAGTCCGATGGTCGGGCCATGCTGCCGGATTTCTGGTAAAGGTGCGCAACCTCGAACAGCCAGCCATGCGGCTGATGTCCGGCGTGTTTGCGGGCAACACGGTAGAGCCAGCGCTCGATACCACCGGTCAGCCGGAAATAATCCGGGTCGATGGTCAGGACCAGCGAACGGTCAAGGACACTGTTGTAGAACCACTCGGGCAGGACAAACTCCATGCCCTCAACGCGACCGTCGCGCGTGGTCATCTCTTCCCATTCGTTGATCCAGGAGAACTGGCGGCGGCGCCAATGCTTGCCGTTACGGATCGTCGTGGCGACGACCGTGGATTGCAGCCGGGCAAGCGCTGCCTTCAGCAGCAGATATTGGCGGTTTCCGGTGTCGCGGCCGATGGCGCGCAGCAGATGATAGGGCGTGAAGCGGAAGAAGCGGGATGTCTTGATGCCGTTGTTTTCGGCGGCAACGATTTGGCTTGCAGCCCAGATCAGCACATCGGCATCCCAGATCGTCGCCATGCCATGTTCGGGCATCCCGAACACCTGCACCTCGACATCGGCGGTCTTGTAGAGGATGGGCTTCGTGCGCGGCGTCTTCGCCAGCGAGAAGAAAGGCCGCTCCATCAGATCGCGCTGGTCGCGCGGACTGGCATCGCCGGTTGCGACCACGAAGGGATCGAGGTGGCTGCGCTCGCTACCGCCTTCTCGTCGCAGGGCGTCAGGGTGATCGACGCGCCGCATTCAGAGCTTGCTCCGCTCTTCAGGCGTCAGGGGGCGAGCCGGAAAGACCGTGCCGACGTCCTTGTCACTGGTGGATTTGCGTGCGCCGATGTCGGCCCAGGCCTGAAGATCCTCGACCGTGTAGAGAACCCGGCCACCGATTTTGCGATAGGTCGGACCGGTCCCGTAGGTCCGGTGTTTTTCCAGCGTGCGAAGAGAAATGCCAAGGAAACGTGCAGCTTCCTGAGTACGCAGCATGCGCGGTGGCAGGTCCGCGTTTCGGCGCTCGGCCATGAGATCACCTCCGGTTCGTCAGGTTGATGCGGCTGCCGGAGACGGCGGCGCGCTATGGCGAACCATGGGAAGTGATCGGCGGCGTGTAGCGTGCCGCATTTGCGTACATACGCAGACGGCACCCCCGAAAGGGGCTATGTCAGCACGAAAAGACGTGAGATTTCAGCAACTCAGTGAGCCCGATGCGGATTCGCTCAAGACATCCGCGCGCAGTTCGGCTATGGATGCAGATGGGGCAGACGCACTGCTCCGGGGCTTAGTAACCCCTGTTGACGGTTGGTGTCGGCCGTGACGGCACCACACTCCTTGACCCTATGGTCGGGGAGCCTGTGGCGTATGCAACAGGCTTTCCAGCTAAAGGCCATGGGGCCGTTCAACACGGTTACTAACTCCCCGATCACCAGGAGTCAGAGAGTTTTATTGCGGGGGCGAACCGCAGAAACTCTTCTGAAAGAAGGGGAATGACCGTGAAAGCGCCCGTCGAACTTGACCCCCATGTGGATGATCTGGCTCCATCCGGCCATGTCATCACCGCCTATGACGAGCAGCACTTTGTGACCTATCTGCGCCTTCTGGACGCCAAGTCCGAGGAAGCCGACTGGAAGGAAGTGGCGCGAATTGTTCTGCACCGCGATCCGGCATCAGATGAGATGCGCACCCGGCGATGCTGGCAGAGCCATCTGGAACGCGCTCAATGGCTGTCGCGGGAAGGTTACAGGCAAATACTGGAACAGGCTGCGGCAAACAGGAATCGGTGAGATTGCCTCAGTCGCCTTTTGATCGTGGAATCGGCTTGACCGGATAATGCAAAAGCAGCCGATAGCCTCCGCGCATCATCCTGATGCCGTGGGCAACAAGACGACGTGCCTTGTTCTTGCGCGGATCAGTCTCGAAATCTTCCTTGTCGCCACGGAAGCCGAGCAGGACTTCGGCAACGGCGCGATAGCTTTCGCCGTGCAGCCGTGCGTCCAGCGCCCGCAGCGACAGAAGGTGCCATTGCCGAAGCTGCGCTGGCATGGCGCGAATATCCGGCCCCGGAGAGCGGCCTGTCAGGCACCTCCAGAGGCGGCGGGCCGCGTGGGCGCGTAATTCCATGAACTCGTCCATGGGCAGGATTGCAGCATAGAAAGCTGCTGCATCGATTGCGCCCTGTGGCAGCCAGAATTGATGCTCCATCCCACCGACACGCCAGATTGCGTGCCAGCCATCCGGTGCGCGGCGCAGGATCAGGCCATCGAGATGTGCGAGAGCGACAAGCCGCCCGCCATCCGGATCGTTCTGCTCGACCGGAGACAGAATAATGGCCTGCGGATTGAAATGCGGCGACCAGAAAGGCGGTGCGCCGTCAGGCTGCGCGTCGGGGTCGTGTGCGAAATCGCACCCCCCAGCGGGAAGCAAAGGCGTTAACCTCTTCTCCCGCGGGTTCTCTCCTCTGCGTGAGTCTCTCGACGTCACGGCGATAGTCTTCGTTGCGACGAAGATATTCCCAGGCGAAACCGGCGGGCGGAAGGTCTTTAATGCGTTTATAAGCCGCCGGAATACGCCAATCTATGCTCTGCATGGCGCGTCCTCCCAAAGCCGGACGGCACAAGGCCACGCCCGACTTGAAAAGGCTGCGGTATTGATTGGTTTTTCGGTAGCGTGGCTAGCGCGATAAGTGGATCGCCTAACCCGATCAATCCATTAAAGAATCTCTCGTTAGCACTGTTGCGCATCACATGGGAGATACCCTGACGACATTCCCGTGTCAGTGATCGAAGCCGAATGGCGGAAACGCGCGATTACGCGGTTCCGGCGCAGACGAGAGCGCGGCCCGCAGGGCAACAAGGCGGCCGCCCATTTTGCGCAGGTCCGCGCCGAGTTGGAGCGTGCGGGCACGCCTTGCGGGCCGCACGACATGCAGATCGGCGCACACGCCCGCAGCGAGTGGCTGATCGTGGTAAAAGGAATTCGTCCGCATGCCCGGCGTGCGGGTGGAGAACCGGGTGTAGCGGTTGCGGTGGGCGTGACGGCTTTCCTGCGGGTATGAGAAAGGCCCCGACCTTCCGGTCGGGGCCTTTGTTCCGCGCCTCAGTCGCCGCGGCGACCGTTGGGGCGGGACCAGATGAGGGAGAAGGTGTCGCCTTCTTCGTCATCGAAGAGGTTGGCGTAGATCGGGGCGTTGAAGCTCGGATCATCCAGCTTGAGGCCCAGATAGTCGCGGCCCTCGTTGGAGCGCTTGGACCAGGCGGCGCCGATTTCGGCGCGGCCGACCAGAACCCGGTGGCTGGGGGCGTTCTCGCCGGTGGCGCGCAGGTCGGGAACGATGCGCACGCCTTTGGCCTTGACGCTCAGGGTGACGATTTCGCCGGTGAAGTCGTTCGAGCCGGTCTTCTTGAAGGTGCCGATGGTTGCCATTTTAAGTCTCCGTTTTCCGTTTCCGAGCCCGCACCATTGCGGCCTCTATGGCTATCGACCGGCCGGAGACGAACGCTGGCGCACCCCCTTTGGGGGCTGGACAGCACAGGAGAAACTTTCTTGTTCCGCGCGGAATGGCGGCTCTGCCGTCAGGGGAAGAAAGTTGTGACGACGCTGTTGCGCTAAAGCGGTCGAAGCGCATCGCGCTGTTCTTCGGCCAGATCAGGCCATTGAAGAGGCCGTTTGGAGCGGTCGAGACACGGGGGCTGAACGGAGACGTGGCAATCTTGAGGCCCCATCACGATGACCAGACGGGCAACACCGGCCTTGCCGGTCGCCCTGCGTCTCAGGCCATGCGCATCTCTCTTTCCGGCCTGTTCTACCGGCATTGCCCCCAACCGGGTACTGGAAAGACCACAAACACTGGTGCTCCCCGTTCTGCGCTCCTATCAGCCGCATCTGTGCCTCAAGCTGATCCGATGCCTGGTCGCTGTCTGCCACCATTTTCCTGACGAAGATGGAAGATGATCCGCACTCGCTTCTGGTCGCCATCAACGGATCATTGCGGTTCAGGTGCGTGCAAGGTTCCCGTCCGCTGGACCGGCCGCCGCCATGCCCGCAACGCGCAGGAACGCTGTTACGCCCACCGCAATGGCCCCGATCACCGAGAAGATGAGCTGCCATTTTTCAGACGGCATCATATGCTTGACGATACCAAGCGTGGCATAAAACCCGGCCATCCCCGCCGGAGCGACGAAGGCCAGAGCAATCAGCAGACGGGCCCAGATCGGGCGGACCAGCATGAGCAGGCCCTGACCGACTGCCAGTGTCAGACCAGCGGTGAGAAGACCGACAGCGATGCTGCCGAGCCAGCCAGCCCCCGTGCCATAGGACCAGGTGCCTGCATTCAGGCCGAAAAAGAACGGCAGGGCGAATACGGCGAGATTGAACAGCAGCCAGCACATGGTGCCGATGGCTGCGATGGAAACGAGGATTCCGAGAACGATCATGGTGGTGTCTCCGTGCAAAAGGTTGGACGGTTGCGCCTTCCACCACCACCACGGCGCGCTGCGACATATAGCATAAATATGCCTGTCCAGGCGACATGGAATGATCGGCGGGCGCTATCGTCATGCTCATGATGACGTGGGAAGGCAGCGCTCACGCGCTGCCGGTCCCGAAGCGATAGACCGGGATGCCCATCTTGCGGGCCTTGTCGGCCAGGTTGTCCTGAATACCCGTGCCGGGGAAGATGATGACCCCGATCGGCATCGTGGCGAGCATCTGATCGTTGCGCTTGAACGGTGCTGCCTTGGCATGTTTCGTCCAGTCGGGCTTGAAGGCGACCTGTGCGACCTTGCGGTTATTGGCCCAGGTGGCCGCGATGCGTTCCGCGCCCTTGGGCGATCCGCCGTGCATCAGGACCATGTCCGGGTGCTTGGCGTGGACCTGATCGAGCTTGGCCCAGATCGTCCGGTGATCGGTGGTGTCACCGCCCGAGAAGGCGATCTTTGGTCCGGCGGGCAGCAGCACCTCATTGTCGGCCCGGCGTTTTGCGGCGATGAAGTCGCGGCTGTCGATCATGGCCGAGGTCATCTGGCGATGGTTGACCCGTGAGCCGGAGCGTTGCGACCAGGGCGTGCCGGTGGTGCGCAGATAGATGTCGGCGGCGGTATCGCGGAAGGTTTCCATGCTGTCGCGGCGCTCGATCAGGCTTTGGCCCGCGCCGATCAGGGTTTCGAGCTGGACGGATTTGACCTCGCTGCCGTCCTGTTCACGCTGAAGACGCTTCTGTGCCTGCTCGTTATCGTCGAGTTTGGTCTCGATCCGCTCGACAGCGCGGTGGAAGGTGTTGACGGTGGACCACAGGATCTCGTCGAGGTCGAAATCGAGGCTGGTGTCGGCCATGGTGGAAATCAGGGCGTCGAAGATGTCGGAGACTGCGCCCTGGATGACGTGATCTTCGGGTGTGATCCGGGGATCGGCCTCGTCTTCGGAGGGACGGTAGCCGTAGAGTTCAAGTTCTTCGATGGCGTGGCCGGTCGGGGACGTGCTGTGATCGGGTTCGAAATCGTCGTGCGCGTACATGGGATGCTTCCGTCAGTTGGACCGCGACCGTCGCGGCCTTCATGGCGAGACAAGCCCACGGGCGCTCCGGTCTGGCAGCGCGAGCCTCTGGCGAGGGCCTTGATGGCAAAGCCCGGCTGATTTGTTTCGCGCTGTAAAGGCGGGCTTGCCCGCCGACGGAAATCAGTCGGGCGCCGCCATTGCCTGACCGGAGCGTTTGTGGGCCGATCGCCCTCTCGGAAGGCCAAGGCGCGGTCCTCTGCTGATGACAGGATGCAGCCTGTGCGCATGACAGCATCGGAACGCCCCGATCACGGCCCCGTGCCGGCTATGCGATTGAAGCCATGAAGCGGCTGACGTCCTCGGGAGCGATTTGCACCCGGATCTCTGCCCGAACGGCATCCAGCCCGTGAGTTGCGAGATCTTCGTTGAAGTCCCCCATCATGGGCGAGAGCGTGATGGCCTCGATCCCGGCCTCGTGCGCCCGGTCCACCAGGCTATCACGGGCGCTGTCACCTGCCGGATCGTTGTCGCGGACGATATAGAGCCTGCGCAGGTGCGGCGGGAACAGGATGGCCGCGAGGTGTCCGGCCGAGAGCGCGGAAACCATCGGCATGGTGGGCAGAGCCTGACGCAGCGACAGGATGGTTTCGATACCTTCCCCCGCCGCCATGACATTCTGCACATCACCGAAACGCACTGCATGTCCGAGCAGGTCGCCCATTGCCTTCCTCGGCGGATCGACGGGTGCCTTGCCGGAACCGTCCGGTGCCAGCCATGTGCGGTGTGCGCCGGTAATCCTGCCATCGAGGTCGGTGACGGCGGCGATCATCGCGGGCCAAGCTTCGGTCGGGCCATCGTCCTCGGGCCGCCAGTAACAGTTGGGGTGAAAGCGCAGATTTGCGGTCTGGCGTAAATCCGTAATGCCGCGTCCGCGTAAATACGCTTCTGCGGTACTGCCGATCAGCGGCTGCGTCATGCGCCAGAGGCGGCGTGCGGCCTCGGATGATCCGGATGGTGCTGGCGTTCGGGACGGACGGAATGGTGGCTGCGGTTCAGGATGCGGCAGGCTGAGGAAGCGCCGGGCTTCTTCGGCAACGTCCGCGAAGTCGATCAGACCGAGCGAGTCCTGGATCACGTCCAGCAGATCGCCATATTCACCCGTGGCCGAGTCCTGCCATTTACCGGCAATGCCTTTCACGCTGTCGTGCAGCCGGACGAACATGGACCGGCCAGCCGTGTTTCGGACATCGCCAACCTGCCAGTAATTGCCCTGTTTGCGCCCATTCGACAGATAGTGGCGGCACACCGCCTCGGCCTGTCGGCCGAGACGCTGCGCCAGTTCGGAAGCGTTGAGACGCGCCATTATGCGGCCTCCCTCTCACCGATGCGCAGGACCGGGAAGCGGTCAAGCAGTTTGCCGATGATCTCCGGTCCCATCGCGCCGACCGGCACGAAGAAGCGCAGTTTCCACGAGATGATCTCGCTGAAGAGGCCATAGGCCCGCAGCCGGTCGCGCATTGCGTCAGTAAAGCCGGTCAGTTCGATCCGGCTGGCGCCCATGACCCGGACGCGGCGCAGTTGCAGCCCTTCGGCGAGATCAAGGATCGTGCGACCTTCGATCAGCGCGGCATAGGCGGCATCCGGTGTCAGGTTGCTGGTGACGCCACTGGTCGAGGCATTGGCAGCCCATGCCGGCGATACCCGGCGACCGATGATGCGTTCGCCCTCGTCGGTCTGGAGCCGATAGACGCGGGAGGAGTCCTGCGGCAGGCGTTTCCAGATTGGCAGAAGCAGCCCTGTCACCATATGCAGGATGCTGTCGGTGAACTCCGGCACCTCGGCCAGTTCCGCCTTCCAGGCCACGGTGAAGGCGGAACGATCGGCCTCGATCCAATGGGTCTCACTCATCGCCCGAACCGGAATGTTCATCGCCTCCATGGGCCGGATCAGCCGCACGCGCCGTTCGATCTCGCCATCATCCAGCATGACGCTGGTGGTCGGGATCTGAACGGCGGCACGTCCCGATCGCTCGTTGATGAGCAATCTTGCGCGGGGATCATCCAGTTCCGCCAGGGCTGCATCGAGCGTGACCGGCTGATTGCGTTTGCGCTCTGTGAGCGTCAGGAGCCGCGTTTCTGCGCCGGTGCCCGGATGGGTGTGGATCACCTGCCGGTCGGTGACGATGAAGCTTTCGGCCTTCAGCGTCTCCAGCCCCATATCATAGGTGCCGGATGCAATCGCACCGTCGATCCGCGCCTGCAGAAGCTGCTCGAAGGCCGAGAACAGGATGCCCTGCAACTCGATGGTCAGCGCCAGCAGGCGGTTGAGGAAGGTGGTGATCGGCGGAAGTTCGTCCTTCACACCATTGCTGTCCATCAGCTTCAGCCCGGTGGCGGATTCAAACCGTTCGAGCGAGCAACCCTCGACCTTGCCGCGCACGATCAGCAGATAGAGCTGGCGCAACGCATCGCGAGCATAGGCGGATTCCAGATTATCCTCGGGACGGAACAGCCCCTGGCCGCCGGTCTGGCGCTGGCCGCGTGTGATCGCGCCCAGCGTGTCGAGGCGGCGGGCGATGGTTGAAAGGAAGCGCTTCTCGGCTTTGACATCCGTGGCGATGGGTCGGAACAGCGGCGGCTGCGCCTGATTGGTCCGGTTGGTGCGCCCAAGCCCCTGAATGGCGGCATCGGCCTTCCAGCCCGGTTCCAGCAGATAATGCACGCGCAGGCGCTGGTTTCTCGCCGAGAGTTCGGCGTGATAGCTGCGTCCGGTGCCACCCGCGTCCGAGAAGACCAGAATGCGCTTCTGGTCATCCATGAAGGCCGACGTCTCGGCAAGGTTGGCAGAAGCCGCACGGTTCTCGACCGCAAGACGTGCCGATGCTCCTTCGCCCTTGCGCACGATCCGGCGCGAACGGCCCGTGACCTCGGCCACCATATCCGTGCCGAAACGCTGGACGATCTGGTCGAGCGCACCGGGGACAGGTGGAAGCGACCCCAGCTGCTCCAGCATCTCGTCGCGCCGCGCTACAGCTTCGCGGCATTCCACCGGCTGACCATCGCGGAAGACAGGGCGTGACGACAGATTGCCCTCGCCATCGCTGAACGGCTCATAGAGCTGCACCGGAAAGGAATGCTGCAAATACGAGCCGACATACTCCCTGGGCGTGACATCGACGGAAATATCGTTCCATTCCTCGGTCGGGATTTCGGACAGCCGGCGTTCCATCAGGGCTTCGCCGGTCGAGACGATCTGGATGACGGCGGCATGGCCCGCTTCCAGATCGGCATCAATGGACCGGATCAGGGTCGGGGTTTTCATGGAGGTCAGCAGATGGCCGAAGAAGCGCTGCTTGGTGCTTTCAAAGGCCGAGCGGGCGGCGGATTTCGCCTGCCGGTTCAGCGTGCCCTCGCTGCCGGTGATATTGGCGGCTTCCATCGCCGCGTCCAGGTTCCCGTGAATCACGGCGAAGGCGGCAGCATATGAATCGTAGATGTGCCGCTGTTCGTCCGTGAGCTGGTGCTCGATCAGTTCATATTCGACGCCATCATAGGAAAGCGAGCGGGCGGTATAGAGGCCGAGAGATCGCAGATCGCGGGCCAGCACTTCCATGGCCGCCACGCCACCGGCTTCGATCGCCTCGACGAACTCGGCACGGGTCTGGAACGGAAAATCCTCACCGCCCCAGAGACCGAGGCGCTGTGCATAAGCAAGGTTGTGTACTGTGGTGGCCCCGGTTGCCGAGACATAAACCACGCGGGCATCGGGCAGCGCGTGCTGGAGCCGCAGGCCCGCACGTCCCTGCTGCGAGGCGGCGACATCGCCGCGTTCGCCTTTTCCACCACCGGCATTCTGCATGGAATGGCTCTCGTCGAATATAATGGCTCCATCGAAATCGGACCCCAACCATTCGACGATCTGCTTGACGCGGGAAACCTTCTCGCCCCGGTCGTCGGAGCGTAGCGTGGCATAGGTGGTAAAAAGGATGCCTTCCGACAGCGTGATCTTTGCGCCCTGCGGAAAGCGTGACAGAGGCGTGACAAGCAACCGTTCCATGCCCAGCGCCGACCAGTCGCGCTGCGCGTCCTCGATCAGCTTGTCGGATTTGGAAATCCAGATCGCCTTGCGGCGTCCGCGCAGCCAGTTGTCGAGAATGATGGCGGCGGACTGGCGGCCCTTGCCAGCGCCGGTTCCGTCACCGAGCATGAAGCCGCGGCGGAAGCGGATCGATCCGGCAGCATCCTCGGGCGCGGCGCTCACATTGTCGAAATGCTCATCCACGGTCCATGCGCCGGCGAGATGATCGGCATGGGCTTCCCCGGCATAGATCACCGTTTCGAGCTGGGCGTTCGACAGACGCGCGCAGATGTCAGCGGGCAGTATGGGCCGGTAGGACGGCTTCGGCGGTGCGACCGAGGCCATGGCGGCAGACTGCACCAGCTTGGTCGGATGCGGCTGCGCGCCAGCAATGCGTAGCGATTGCAGCGCATATTCCTCATAGATCGCGTCGGACAGGCGAGCGCCTTCCGGTGGCGTCCAGTCCACGGTCTCATAGGCAAGTTCGACGCCCTCGGGATCGTTGGCGGGAGCCGCGGCAGGCCGCGCAGCTGTCGCGCGGGCCAGATAGCCTCGCACGGTCTTCGGCGCGGCGGTTGAACCGGGCACCACGATCTTCGGCAATGACACTGACAGGCGCGGTGGGACCTGCGCCTCGATCCATCCGATCAGCGTGGCGACACCGGGCGCGATCCCTGCCGAGGCTGGAAAACTGGCCGAATCCTCGGCGGGCAGTTTGTCGATCACGGTCAGCCGCGTATCGATCGTGGTGCCGTGCTTTGCATAGACCGCGCCATCGACGGCGGCGCTGAACACCACACGGCCACGCGCCTGCAGGCGGATAAAAGCGTCCCGCCATGCCGGAGCTTCGGGACAAAAGCCTGCGCCGGTGATCGCCACCAGCCGACCGCCGGGAGCCAGACGGGCCAGCGCAGAGGCAACATGGCGGTATGCGGCATCGGACACGCGGCCGCTGACATTGGCCATGACCGAGAATGGCGGGTTCATCAGCACCACGGACGGGACGGCATCCGGGGTCAGATGATCGTCGATCTGGGCGGCGTCGAACCGCGTGACGGCAAAGGCTGGAAAGAGCGAGGCGAGCAGATCGGCGCGGGTCTCGGCCAGTTCATTGAGGATCAGCGAACCGCCGATGGTCTGCGCCAGGACCGCCATGAGGCCGGTGCCAGCGGACGGTTCCAGCACCCTGTCATCAGGTGTAATCGCAGCAGCTGTCAGAGCGGCAAGGCCGAGCGGGATCGGCGTCGAAAATTGCTGGAAGTTCTGGCTCTCCTCGGAACGCCGGGTCTGCGTGGGCAACAGCCCCGCGATCTTCGCCAGCACGGAAAGCCGTGAAGCCGGAGACACGGCTTTACGGAACAGTGCTTTGCCGTATTTGCGCAGGAAGCGAACGGTAGCGACTTCGCAGGCCTCATAGGCCAGCTTCCAGTCCCAGGCGCCGGTCGCATCGGATGCGCCGAAGGCCGCTTCCATCGCACCGCGCAAGGTAGCAGCATCGACGCGCTGGCCGCGTTCGAGATGTAGGAGCAGAAGATTGGCCGCAGCCAGGATTGCGGGCGCTGCCGCCAGCGGCGTAACCGGATCGGCCACGGGGAATACCATGTTCATGTCGGGAACCTCAGGAGAGCGGGAACGGAAAAGCCCGGACAGCGCTCTCTCTCGACCGCCCCGACCTGACCCTTTCCGGCCCACCTCTCACTCTCAAAGCGCAGCATGAAAAAAGCGCCCCGACCGGACGGCGGGGCGCTTGTCAGTGTCTTCCCGGGATCATCCGAAGCGGCGACCGGCTTCGGTGAAGGTGTATTCATTGGCGGCGATGGTTTCATCGACCACTGCGTCCGAAGACAGATAATCATATTCGCGCTCAAGCTGGCGGTAGAGCCAGCGGGCCAGATCGCGCAGCGCCTCGATGATCGTCTCCTCGGCATCGGCGGTCATGTCCTGCCAGGTCGGGCTGTCTCGCTCCACCGAGATCGCCATGCAGTATTCGTGATAATAATGGCCGCGATGACTGGCATCGGCGCGAAGCTGATAGAAGTTGCGGTGCTGGATCGCCAGAAGGGCGTCGGCGATGCGGTGCAGTTCGGTGTCCTGCGGGGCGTATTCCCGGATCAGGCGTGGCGCATGTTTCCGGTAGGAATACCAGGATTCAAAGCACGCGCCGTCACCCTGCGAGCAGAAACCCCGGAACCAGATGCAGGGGTCTTGCCGTGTGCCGCCGCCCATCAACCGGACGGTGCGAGTCTTGAGGCTCAGCCCGAGGATTTCCGCGATGCGCTGGAAATCATCATAGACGGCATCGTACCAGTCATAATCGAAGCCGCCCTCACGATACCAGGCACGGGCCTTGTCCTTCGCAGCATCGGACAATTCGTTGAGGCGATAGACGATGGTTTCTATAACCTCAGGCATAGGGATCTCTCCCTTCGAGAACCGAGGAAAGCCAGCCATCGGTGTCAATCCAATCCACCGTCTCGCCAGTGGCAAGATCGAGGACATGCGCGCCGCCGCCGAAGCCATCCAGGCGGGGTCGAGAGCAACTGCTTGCCCATTGCAGTCCCCATAAGCCGGTCAGGCCGAAGGTGACCGCGCAGCGCATGACGAACCGGATGACATGCTCGGGGTCGCCGGTGTCATCGTCGCGTATCCAGAGCTGCGTGCCGTCATGTTCAGGCTGGATCGAGAGCAGGAAGTTGTTGGCGGGTTCATGTTCGGCACTGCTTCCATCCGGCAAGGCATTATAGAGATCGACGGCACGGACGGCATTCTCATGCATCCCGACATCGAGCAGGCAGGAAAAGTGCGTGTGGTAATCGGCCATATCAGGCTCCTGAAACAAGAAAGCCCGGCATGGCACCGGGCGAAATGACGGGGATGGGTAACGGTCACGCGGCCTGCGGCAGGCGGAGCAGATCGGTGGATGTTTCGCGCCAGAAGGGATCGACCAGTCGGGCTTCCAATGCAGCGGCGCGGTAACGCAAGGCGCGGGCCTCGGTTGAAGCCGCTGCCCCAATTGCCATACCGCGCAGGTGGCTCGCCTCGGTCACGATCCTGCGTGCCTCGGCATCGGATGCGACTGGCTGTTCCCAGAGGATAATGCCGGCGCGGATTTCGCCGGCGAGGACCAGGCGCTGATCCCGGTCCTGAATGAGCATGATGCGCGGCTGAAAATACGGGAAGCTGTCCGGCCCCGTGCAAATATCACCGCGCGCCACGCGCAAGGCTGTGGCCTGGATGGCCTCTTCCGGTGACGGGCATTCGCCAAGCGGGATCACACGGTCAAAGCTGTTCGCCGCGTCACTGGCGTCATAGCTGGCCACGCCGAGGCACGAGATGCGCAGCGGCAGCTTTTGCGCTCGATAAAGCGCGGGCAGAACATCGGCTGCCAGAATCTGACCGATGGAACGATAGGTTTCGTTACGGGCAAAGGTCATCGGGATCACTCCATGACGGGCGCCGGTGAGCCTCTCTCCAGCCCTCAACCCGTCACGGCCGACCGGCCCGCACTCTTCCTCTCTGACCGGGCTTGTTCCCGGTTCCGCTGCCGACGATGGGAGACCATCGTGAGGCGCTGAAGGCCCGAAGCGCGGGCTGCCGCGCTCGGGCCGTCGGGGATGAGGCGCTTTCGCGCCTTACTCCCACGGGTCCAGCTCCAGCTTCACCATGTCGTCGTCGCCGTCGAACTCGGCGGCGGGGCAAGCGGCGTGGGTGCCGTCTCCGGCCTGGAACACAACGATTGAAACCATCAGCGTGGTGGCGAGGCTGGCGGCGAAGGCAGTAGCATCTGCATAGGACATGGGTTCCGGCTCCTGTCTTTGGAGGCGGGGGACCATCCCCCGCGCGACAGGCGCCCGAAGTGTCTGACCGGATCTGCAATCACCCGAGGGTGTTCGGATTTTTTCCGAATCCCCGAGGGCGGCACGCGCGCGTAAGCCGACCCCTTTGGGGTTGAATGTCAAAGAGACGGATCGGACCAAGGTTTGCGAATGGAAGCGGGGGTGGTTCTTCGCGTCTAACAGGATGCCGGATACCCGTCGCAGGTGCTCTGCCGCGCCAGCCTTGCCACCATGCTGGCAATAAGACCGTGTTCCCTTCAGGCCGGAAATGCCCCCGTTGCCCATGTGCAAAGACGGTCGGGTTTATAGTGAAGCTGGAACTTTGATAATAGATCGACGCAAAGAGCCCACACTGGCCCCTCATACCTACCCAATTATGGCTGGTGCAGTGGTCCGCTACCAGCCCTTTGCAGATACTGATGCTTGAGCCCTCTTGACCGCCGCACACTTTCATCCACTGTTTAAAAAACAATTCTACACATTATTGGATGACTAGGTGGCAGTATATTTTTTCGCTGAGCGGGACCCCGGTGGCGACTGGCGTTATTCGGTCAAGGTTGGCTATTCGAATGATATCCCAAGAAGATTGCGAAACCTTCAGACAGGTAACCCTCGGGAGATCGCTGTCATGGGGTTCATTCGCACAAAGGACCGTGCAGAGGATCGGCGAGTTGAGGCCGATCTGCACAAGCGCCTCAAAAACGATGCGGTGCGTGGCGAATGGTTCAGTGTGGATCCAGAGCAAATCTTCGACGCACTCCATAGCCATTCCACCAACGCATTCCTTGCAACCGAGGGCGATCCTTTCGAAATCATTGGTCTCGATAGCGATGCCATCCCGGTGTACGCCAGCCCCTGGCATTGGGGCGAGTTCGAGGTAGACGAATTCTGCCCGAGCTGTGGCTGGGCTTGCGGTTGGACAGAGGTTGAGACCGCAGGTGGAATGATGTGCCTAGAATGTGGCGCGCACGAAGCACACTACGAGGATAGGGGTGACGAGCCTGACTGGGACTGAGGCACTGGACGCGTTGAGATGAGATGAAGCGGTGTCGCGCGCGGCGATAGGTTGCTGCTGCCGCGCAGGTGCGAACTGCAATGTTACGCCGCAATATTCTAGATGCGGCGTGGGCATGACTTCGCAAATTCTGCTTTCTGCGCATAGCAGACATTGAGCCCTGACCATGCTGCCAGTGCAGAAAACGACTACTTCGTCCGCACAGCTACGCAAAGAAAAAGCCCGATCACGAGGACCGCGCGAGTTGCGAAAACGCAGGGTGATAAACGGGGCGACCGAAGCCGCCCCGCATGAGCGCTATTCGGCAGCGATCATATGCTGTTCTTCCTCATCGTCAGCCGGGTCGTCCTCACCATCGCCGGAGAGGAAATCGGGCAGATCGTCGGCTTCTGCCGTGGCATCCGATGCCGGATCAACTCCGATACCTTCGTCCACCATGCGCAGCGGCTCAGGCAGCCAGCCGGTATCGGCGAGCAGACGCTCAGCTTCCTTGGCCATGTCGCCCTTCTTGAGGTGCCCGATCAGATCGGCAGCCCGGTCTCCGGCCCCTTCGCGCACGGCTTCAAGGATACGCGGCTTGGTCACGCGGCCGAGATAATTGCCAATCGTCGGCCGCCAGCCCACGGCCACCATGTCGAGGCCGGTCGAACGGGCGAGCCGGTCAGCCTGCGACAGGCGGATGCCCAACCCGTGCTGGCTGACGCCCGTGCTGCTGTAGGGATTCGGCTTCTCATAGAGCGCGTTGACACCGAAACTGACGCAATGGGCGAGCAGATCCATGCGCAAACCCTCGTCCAGATCGGTCAGCCAATCCCAGAGGGCAGCATCGTCTGCCGGGACATGATCGCCCCAGCGTTCGTGGCGGTCAGCGATGGCCTTGGCTGACGCGCTATCGCGCAGATCCTCGGCCTGTGCAGGCAGATGAACCTCCCGAACCTGTGCTTCCAGGCACCCGCGACTGGAATGCGGCACGAAGCAATCCATGACCAACCTGTGCAACAGTGCCGTCATGGCAACATGCGGGTTCACTGCCACCGCATCCCGCAACGCCAGTGTGCGATGCGCGGTCAGTTCGCCAACCAGACGATCGGGCAGCGGCTTGATGGTATTGGCCTCTTCGTCCTCCTCAGTTTCGACTGCCTGGCCGCCCAGCGTAATGACAGCGCGCTGATGGTTGACTGCCGGTTCTGCCCGCTGGATTACCTCGCCGGTTTCCGGGTCAACAATCTCAGCTTCCGGTTCCGCAGGCGTCTCATCCTCGGCGCGAACATAGCCGCGTTCGATCAGCAATGCGCCATCGGCGTCGATGCTGATGAACACACCGGCAATGCCGATCTGATCCGGGCCGAAGGTCATTGGACGGCGCTCGAAGGTTTCCAGTGCCTGTTCGATCTCACCGAGGCGGGCGTCGATCTCGTCAGGCAGTTCGTCCGCCTCGCCATATTCGGCTTCAAGCCGATCATATTCGTCGCGCAGAGCCTCGCGGGTGGCGCGTTCCTCGTCGCTCAGATCGACCGTGGTGCCGACAATCTGGCGAAGGCCATGATCGTGACCGTAAGGAAAGGTGATGGCGACCTCGATCCACTTCCAGCCCTCGGCGGCGATAGCTTCGGCCTCGGCCTTCAGCTTTTCGCCCACCAGCCGGTCGAGCAGCACCGGATCTTGCAGCCAGCCGCCATCGTCCTGCTGGAAGAGATCGCGCAAGACGCAGCCACCAGCTTCCTCATAGGGAGCAATGCCGACAAACACTGCCCGCTTGTCGGCGGCGCGGACCGTGGTTTCGGTCAGCAGGCGGCGGATGTGGTAGGGTTCCTTCTGCCAGCCATCCTTGATCGCGTCCCAGACCTGCTCCTGACGGGCATGGTCAGAACTGACGCTGAAGGCCATGAGCTGTTCCAGCGTCATGCCGTCCTCGGCATAGACGTCGAGCAAGGCCGGTGAGACGGAAACCAGACGCAAGCGCTGCTTCACTACCTTGGCATCCACGAAGAAGGCGGCGGCGATGGCCTCCTCGGTCATGCCCTTCTCGCGCATGGCCTGGAAGGCGCGGAACTGGTCGAGCGGATGCAACGGTGCGCGCTCGATATTCTCGGCGAGCGATACCTCGTCGATCAGGACATCGGCGCTGGCCTCCGACACGACGCAGGGGACCGGCGCGACCTTGGCGAGGCGCTTCTGCTTGACCAGCAGTTCCAGCGCGCGGAAACGGCGACCGCCAGCGGGCACCTCGAACATGCCGGTTTCCTTGCCCTCGGCATCCACCACCGGGCGAACATGCAGAGACTGGATCAGGCCGCGGCGGGCGATGGACTCGGCCAGTTCCTCGACCGAGATCCCGGCTTTGACGCGCCGGACGTTGGACTGGCTGAGAACCAGCTTGTTGAAGGGAATGTCGCGCGAGGACGACAGGGTGATCTTCTGAACGGCAGTGGCCATGTCAGTTACTCCATGACGGACGCCGGTGAGCCTCTCTCTCCGGCTATCAGCCCGTCACGAAGCGAAGCGCCGCCCTCTTCCTCTGAAGAGAGCGACGCCAGCCGCAGAACCTGACCCCGAAAATCAGGCACTCCGGTTTTCTGTATCGGCGGATGTACGGGAAAAGGCCGCGCCGACGCGGTAGAGCAGACGCTCGGCGGCGCGGATGCTGCCGGTCTCACGGGCGGCCTCGGCCCAGACCGAGATCGGGAATTCCCCGGTGAACAGCAGATCACGCTCGATGCCCATGCCGAAGGGAAACCGGACTGACTGCATCTCGCTCAGGCTCCACGAGCCCAGTTCGGGAGAACCGAGACGGCCAAGCCGAACATGATGTCGCCTTCCTCATCGAGTTCGGTGGCGAGCCAGACGCCCTCGCCGAGGGGGTTGAAGAACTTCACGACCGGGATGTGATCCTGATCGCGCTGGCGACCATTTGCCAGCAGGCGGTCGCGCTGTGTGCCGGTCAGAAGGATCATGCCGCAGCCCTCCGGTCGGTTACACTGGCATCCAGCTCCACGGTGTTCTCGCCCGGCAGATGCGACAGCAACCAGTCCGCCGCCTTGCTGGCCTGCGAGGCCGCACGGACAATGGCGCGGGAATCCTCGCGCATGACCTCCAGCCACGACCCGATGTAATCGGCATGGCGCACGGTCGGCACGATTCCGAGCGCGGCGCAGCTGAAGGCCGCGGTCTGTTCCGCAATCATTTCCTCGAAGGCGTATTTCTTCGAGCCGAAAGATCCGGTCAGATCGCGATTGCGACGGCTGTGATGGCCGCTGGCGTGACCCAGCTCGTGCAGGGCCGTCCGATGCCAGTTGATCGGCTCGAAATAGGCTTGCGGAGGCGGCACCTGCACATAGTCGAGGGACGGCATATAGAAGGCGCGATTGCCACCGATACGGAAGTCGATGCCGGTGGCCCGGATCAGCGCCTCGACCCGAGGTTCGATCGTGCCCGGCGGGGGTGGCGGCGCGACTGCCGTGATGTCATCGGGCAGGCCATCGCATTGTGCGGCATTGAAGACCGTGAACCGCTTCAGGAATGGAATGGCATGCGCATCCTCACCCGTCTCGCTGGCCCGGCGCTTTTCGTCCTCGGGGGTGAAGCGGTCGGCATAAACGACGGTGGTGCCGCGCTCGCCCTTGCGGACATTGCCGCCAAGCGAAAGCGCCTGGCGAAAGGTGAGCCACGCCTGACCGGGAAAACCATGCTGGATGACAGCGCCCCAGAGGATGAGAATATTGATGCCTGAATAGGACCGGCCGGTTGAAGCATTTCTCGGCAGGCCCAGCGGGGCGCTATCGGGTGACGCCCCCCAGGGCTGGACCCAGGGCAGACGCCCTTGCTCCAGCTCGGCGATGATCTTGTTGGTGATGTCGTCGTAAAGGTTGCTGCGCGCGCCACCGTCTACGGGGTTGCGATTGTGTCTGGCCATCGGGATGATCTCCACGACGGGCGTCGGAAGCCTCTCTTCCAGCCCTCAACCCGTCACGGAAAACCCGTCCGCACTCTCACTCTGAAGGGGGCGTTGCGGGGCCTCCCCGCTGATGGGGGGGGCGTCGGCAACGCTAGTGCCGACCAGGGGGAAAGCTTTCCCCCAAATGCTTCTGTATACTGGACAAAAAGAGCTTTGCTGGTTTCTTATGCAGGCTAACCCGACTCGTGCCGGTCGGAAGACGAATATTGCATGCCGCAATGATTATCTAAGTATTTACGAGGAATTTTCGTGGCCCGTTATAACCCAGATGCTGATCTTTCTCCCCTTTACGAGACGATGGATCGTCTTCGCACTGATTGCCTGATCGGCGATGGTTCCCTGCTTTCACCTGGACGCTCACTCTGGACCGCTGAACACTTTGCGGAGTTGCAGCGTACCTACGTGCAGAACCTCGATGAGGGCGAAGGCAAGTTCTTCGAAAAGCTGAAAGTCCAGCTGTCTGACGCAACCGCTGAAGCGCACTGCCTGATGGCCGAGCTGATCTGGCTACTTTATGCCTTCCAGCGCCGCGATGTCTCTCCCCCGACCAAGGATCGGAAAGTCCGCGAGGTTTGGTCCTGGTCGGGCCAGGATTTGCCGCAAGATGTGGCGGCTCTGACCGAACAGGTTCTTTACGGTGTCGGCCGGGCTGGCCAAGGATATAACAACAATAAATGGCGCGAGCTCGTTCTGTTGATTACCGCCATGCAGGATCTCAAATCCAGGCCTGTTGATGAACGTCGACGCCTGCTCGGGGACGGCGGCGCATTTGCCAGTTGGTTCGAGATACAGCTGAACGGCGAAAATCGGCAACTGCGTCATATCCTGCCCTTCCTGCTTTTTCCTGACAGCTTCGAGCGCATCAGCGCCGGCCAGCATAAACGGGATATTCTGGCTTGCTTCGGGGCCACAACCGCAGCCGATGTCGGTGCTATGAGCATAGCCAAGCTCGATGACGCACTTCTGACTTTGCGCAAGAGCCTTGAAGCCAAGCATGGTTCACACGTCGATTTCTACGAAGGTGACTTCAGGCCCGTCTGGCAGAAGTCGAAAGAAAAGAAGGCGCACTCGACAGATAAACTGGATGAAGAAGCCGTCGTGCCAGCTCCATCCGGTTTTGAACTGAATACGATCTTCTATGGCCCTCCGGGTACGGGCAAGACGTTCAGCACCGCACAACGCGCCGTCGAGATATGTCTAGGCCAGGTGGCGTACGATCCGGGTGCAGTGCGCGCGTCCTATGAGCAACTGGTCAAGGACGGGCGCATCGGCTTCGTCACCTTCCACCAAAGCTATACCTACGAAGATTTCGTCGAGGGACTGCGACCCAAGCCGATGGCATCGGGCGCAGGCTTCACGCTCGAACCCGAAGCAGGTGTGCTGAAAGTGATGGCAGAGCGGGCTTCGAAGCAGGCCGGCAACCATGTCCTCATCATTGACGAGATCAATCGCGCCAACATCTCTAAGGTTCTGGGCGAACTCATCACGCTTCTTGAGGCGGACAAGAGACGGGGAGCGCCTGCGGCGATCACCGTCACACTTCCTTATTCCAAGACCTCATTCTCTCTTCCGGCCAATCTGTACATCCTTGGCACGATGAACACGGCCGACAGATCCATCTCGCTGCTGGATACAGCACTGCGTCGGCGTTTCGTGTTTGAGGAACTGCCACCCGATTCCGCAGAACTCGCAGGCATCGAGCTCGATGATAGTGCGCTCGATCTTGCAGCAATTCTGGACAACCTCAATCTACGCCTTATCTATTTTCTGGGAGAGGATGCCCAGATCGGCCACGCCTGGTTTATGGGCGTCAAGACGAAAGCCGAACTCGATCGCGTCATGGCATTCAAGGTCATCCCGCTGCTGCGTGAGTATTTCCATGACGACATTGAACGGGTTCGCATTGTTCTGGGCGGCGGCGACGGCTTCCTGAATCGAACCCCTATTCCGGTTCCCAAGGGGGCTGAGGGATTTGCTGAGGATCGGTATCGCTATTCCGATGTTTTTCGGGAAGAAGGCGCATACCCTGAAGCAGCTTACATGGCTCTTCTGGGACAGGAATAATGCCCAAACAGAAAAGCCATTGCTCGCTGCCGGAATGGTCCTCTCTGCCCATTGGACCCGACGGCATCAGCGAAGGACAAGCCGAGCAACTGTATCTTGCCGCAATCACGGCTGCCCGCAGGCTTGGCGTGGCAGAGAACGGCGTGCTGGCGCGCGGTTTTCGGAAGCTGGAAACCAAGCAGGTTTGCGGCATTATTTCCGTTCCAGGGATAAGTTTGGAAATCCTGCCCAAGCTCGCCGACGAGGACGGTGCATTGCGAGCGACCCTTGTGCGGATGATTGCGGTCGCCTTTGACATACCGCTTTCAGAAGGGCAGATCGCGCAGATGGGCGCACAGGACAGCGACCTTCTCGAAGCCTTTATCAATCTGTTTGTCAAACGCCTGGCAGAACAAGCGAAATCCGGTCTGACGCGCGACTATGTGCCTGAAGAGGATATTCTGCCTAAGCTGCGAGGAGCGCTCGATGTGCGGCAGCAGATCGTTCGCCGCTCGGTTGATCCTTCCCGCCTGCATTGCCGGTTTGACGAGTTTTCCGAGAACACGCCGCTCAACCGGCTGTTCAAGGCCAGCCTGTTGCGCGTCATCCCCTTTGTGCGCTCCGAGCCTCTGCGTCGCCGGATCGCTAACCTGACAGAGCGCTTCATCGACATCCCCGCCAGCCCCGTCCCTCTGAGGGAGCGGATCGTCTGGAACCGGATGAATGAGCGCTTTCGTCAGGCGCATATGCTTGCGCGCATGTTGCTGGAAGCAGAGTGGCAAAACACGAGTTCCGGACACGGCACGGGCATTTCGTTGCTCTTTCCGATGAACCTGCTGTTTGAACGGTATGTTGCCCGCTGGCTGCAACGGGTTCTTCCGCCCGGATCAGTGTCGGTTCAGCGCCGACAGCACACCCTGTTGCAGCATGGTGCCTACCCTCTGATCCCGGATATCGTCATTGACACGCCTGAAGGTCCACTGGTCATTGATACGAAATGGAAGGATCTCGGCGAACATTCAGGCTCCGCGCCAAATGTGAGCCAAGCCGATCTTTACCAACTCGCGTCCTATGGGGCGGTCTATAACGCAAGCCGCGTCATACTTCTTTATCCTGGACGGAAGCGCACGCCGCCAACGACATGGCACTATACCGCCACAGACCGCAGGGTGGAAATTTGGCAAGTCGATTTGGCACAGGCAAGACAAAGACAGGATTGGAAGATCATCACTTACGCCATGATCTATTTTAAGGAAGACAGTAATCCTCCCATGGCAGATATTCCGATGATGAGATCAGTTTTGCGATAAGCCTGCAGGCGGCACGAGCATTTTGACAGAAGTTGATAGACACTGACAATTCATCACTTCAGAAGAAGTTAGGGCTATGTAAACACACTATTTGCATCCACCCGCGTCGGGCTTTTGATGAAATATAAAAACAGCACCAACGATTATACGACGGCATTATATTTGGGGGCGTGAAAATTGAAGCTACACAATGTGAAGATAGAAAACTTCCGATTGCTGCAGGATGTCGAGATTGGTTTCGAAGATAGAACCACGCTGATCGTGGGGCGAAACAATAGCGGTAAAACATCTATTGCAGAGCTTTTCCGCCGACTCCTCTCAGAAAAGACTCTCACCTTCCGTCTCGAAGATTTTTCTCTCGGCTGTCACGAGAAGTTCTGGAACGCTTTTGAGGCGTTCAGCGCCGGAGCGGAGGTTTCAGACGTACTGGATACACTTCCCGTCATTCGTATAATAATTGATGTTTCGTACGACGTTGACATGCCGGACCTTTGAGCATTGGGCGACTGCATCATCGACCTAAATCCAGATTGTACATATGCGCGTCTTGTCTTGACTTTTGGCCCTCGACCCGACGCAACTACATTTCTCTTCGCCGATCTCCCTGCATCAGAAGAAGATGCAGAGGTTGCCAGAAGTGCGCTTTTCCGTGCTCTGGGAGCGCGGGTTTCTGCCGCCTACATCTCGATTTTAGAAGCGATTGATCCTAACGATCCCACGAATAGGAAGCCTCTCGAAACGAAAGTGCTCACTTCTATAATACAAGGCGGCTTCATCAATGCGCAACGTGGATTGGGTGATGACACGAAACGCGAACGAGATGTTCTTGGAAAAGTCGTAGAAATACTTTTTCAGTCGGCACTAAGCGATCCGATCGACCCTGAAAAACGGACTACCGCCGAGCAGTTGAAAATCGCTGTCGAAGACATTCAAAGCGATCTGCACAGCGACTTCAATGTCAAGCTTACATCGCTGCTGCCAACCTTCGAACTGTTCGGCTACCCCGGACTGGCTGATCCAGGACTCATCACTGAGACGAGCTTTGACGTCGAGAGATTGCTAAGCGATCACACCAAGGTCCGTTATGTCGGGAAGAACGGGATAACACTTCCAGAAACCTACAATGGTCTCGGCGTGCGTAATCTCGTCTTCATGCTGCTGCAACTCTTGCGCTTCTTTCGCGAGTATCAGGCAACACCGACGGCGGCTGGAGTGCATCTAATATTCATCGAAGAGCCGGAAGCGCACCTTCATCCCCAGATGCAGGAGGTATTCATTCGGCAACTCGATCAGATCACGAATGCTTTCGTCACTCAATTGAACGATAATCACCCTTGGCCCGTCCAGTTTGTCGTTACGACGCATTCGCCGCACATGGCTAACGAGGCCCGCTTTGAATCCATGCGCTATTTCCTGTCGAAAGCGGACGAAAATGGCGTCCGGCGGACCATCATCAAAGATCTTCGCCGGGGCATGGGAGCTGCGCCC
This sequence comes from Xanthobacter flavus, assembly GCF_017875275.1. Taxonomy (NCBI): domain Bacteria; kingdom Pseudomonadati; phylum Pseudomonadota; class Alphaproteobacteria; order Hyphomicrobiales; family Xanthobacteraceae; genus Xanthobacter; species Xanthobacter flavus. The sequence continues at coordinate 339,487 of NZ_JAGGML010000001.1, forward strand.
GAGCCTGATCGGGAGTTTCTACATCAGTATCTGACGCTCACCCGTTGCGATCTGTTCTTTGCCGATAAGGCCGTCCTGATCGAGGGAACGTCGGAACGCCTCCTCCTTCCGACAATGATTCGAAAAACGGACAATGCGGCACCTGGAGCACCGCAGCTCGGCAGTCAATACCTCACCGTCATGGAAGTAGGCGGAGCCTATGCTCACCGCTTCTTCGATTTGCTGACGTTCCTCGAACTCCGCACATTGATAATTACGGACATAGATGCGGTTCGTCCCAATGCAAACAACAAGCGCGAGGCCGTACCTGTCGCCCAAGGGCAATTCACGAGCAACGGTTGTCTAAAGGCATTGTACGGTGCCGATATATCTCCGGCTGCCTTGCTCATCAAAACACCAGACGAGAAGATTACCAATGGCAGACGCATCGCGTACCAGATTCCAGAGCAGGATGGTGGAGCGTGCGGGCGGAGCTTCGAAGATGCGTTCATAATCGCGAACCCTGGCCTTTTCGCGCTTGGAGAGGAAGATGTTGCAACGGCGGCGTATGAACTCGCTGCGGAACAGAAAAAGTCCGCCTTTGCTCTGCAATACGCGATCACAAACACCGAGTGGAGTGTTCCCCGTTACATCTCTGAAGGTTTGAGATGGTTGGCACAGGGTAATCCGGCCCCTGTGCCTCCCCCGGGGGCCGTAGCGGTCGAAATTCTCGCCGAAGCTGCCGGGGTCGAGATCGCCCCGATCCAGGGAGGCGAACATGGCTGAGGGACAAGAAAGCCCCGCAGATGCCGCTGGTCGCATTGCTCTGGAACGCATGTTCGCTTGCCTGGATGAAGGACGCAGCTTTCGTCTAGAGGCGGGCGCCGGAGCTGGGAAAACCTATTCTCTTGAGAGAGCACTTCGCAGATTGATTGAAAAGCAAGGCTCCGCGTTGCTGCGGCAGCGCCAACAGATCGGCTGCATCACCTACACCAACGTCGCCAAGGACGAGATCATTGCCAGAACGAACGCGCACCCTGCGGTGAGACCCGAAACCGTGCACGGTTTTTGCTGGTCAATCCTTCAGGATTTTCAGCCTACGCTTCGTGAACTGGTTCCCGGGTTGCCGACATGGGAAGAGCGGCTTGCGGAAGCCGGCGGCGTCGGTCATCGTCGTATTCATTATGAACTTGGCTACCCCGGCGTGACAGACGATCAGGTTTCACTTCGCCATGAAGATGTATTGTCGCTGATGATTCAGGCGATGAGTCGCCCCAAGTTTCGTCGGGTTCTGACTTCACGATATCCCATTCTGCTTATCGACGAATATCAGGACACGGATGCCGGATTCGTTGATGCGTTGAAAGCGTGGTTTCTTGATCGAGGTGAAGGCCCCTTGATCGGTCTTTTCGGGGACCACTGGCAGAAGATTTACGGCGAGGGATGTGGGCTGGTGGAACACCAGGCACTGGAGGTTATAGACAAGCAAGCGAACTTCCGGTCCGTCGATGCGATTGTGCAGGTCCTCAACCGTATGCGTCCAGACTTGCCGCAGATGGTTAGCGATCCCGCTGCACAGGGTGAGACCCGTGTATTTCATACAAATAACTGGCCGGGACAGCGACGAACCGGACAGGGAGGCGGCCACTGGAAAGATGATACCAGTCCCGAGGCAGCTCGTGCTTACTTTCAGCATGTGAAGGATCGGCTGGCAGCAGACGGCTGGGATCTATCGGTAGAGAAAACAAAAATACTGATGCTCAGCCACAGTATCCTTGCTCGGGAGCAAGGATACGAGAACATTCGGAGCATCTATGGCCAGTTCAACGATCCTTGGTTGAAGAAGGATGATCCTCACATCAAGTTTCTTGCGGACCAGCTTGAACCCGCCTGCGCTGCATTCGAGGCCAACCGGTATGGGGAAATGTTCGAGGCGTTCGGGTCGGGCATGCCGCGCATCCGTCGTCATGAAGACAAGATCGCCTGGACCAATGGTATGAACGTCCTCATTGCGTTGCGGCAGACCGGGACGATTGGCGAGATAATCGACTTCATCGCCGCCCAGCCGCACATGCGGCTGCCGGCCGCTGTGGAGCAACGCGAAGCGAAGCTCGCTGAGGTCGGAGATGAACCCGTAGAAGGGGAATCCCGCCGGATCACCCAGCTTAGAAAGCTACGGACGGTTCACTATACGGAATTGATAGCGTTGGATCGTTTCATCGACGGGCACACGCCATTTGCTACGAAGCACGGCGTGAAGGGCGCGGAGTTCGAGAATGTTCTGGTGATCGTGGGACGTGGCTGGAACAAATACAACTTTGTACAGACCCTAGAGTGGATGGATGCAGCGCCTCCTGCTGACAAACAGGAGTTCTTCGAGAACAATCGGAATTTGTTCTATGTTGCATGTTCACGCCCCAAGGTGCGCCTAGCTTTGCTTTTTACTCAACTCGTGAGCCCCGCTGCGATGGTGAAAATCACTGATTTGTTTGGAGAAGATAATGTCGTCCCCTTGCCGCCGAATCCACAGGTCGCGGAAGTAGCAGGAGTGGACTGAACTGACGTCGACACGAAATACTTGAAATGATCTGGGAGATTCATGGGTAATCCTCCCTGTTTAACAAGTTGCAGAAGTAAAATTCACGCAGGGATCGGAACTGCTTTCGCTAGGATAACATCTGCGGCAGACAGTCCATACAATGTGCTGACACGGTGTTCAATCTGCTCGCGTAATGCGGTCGCATTGCGCTCGTAAATCGTTTTTTGGCGGGGCGTTCGCGCCGCTAGCACGGCATCGTTGGCGTCGATCAACTGGCGAACCAGCGTTTCAATCTCGGTGCGCTGAATCGGAGTCGCCGGCGGAATCGGCAGATGCTCGATGAACTGCTTGCCGTGAGAATAGTAACCGCCCCGGAAGGGGCTTGTGTGCGTCCTGACCATCGCTTCGCTCAGGGGATGATGCAGCACCGCCAGCAGGAAGAAATTGCTTTCCGGTGCGCCGTCCTGTGGGCGGATCAGGTAATACGGGCCGTTCCCGCCGCCAGTCATCATGATGTTGCTCTCGTCGTAAGCATATCGGGCTTCGAGCGAGAGAATGGGCAGGATGATCTTCGGGCTGTCGAACTTTGTCAGGCTTTGGGAGCGGCCAAATTGGTAGAATTGCCGATCGGCGGCGGTGCCGCCGACGACATTGCGGCGTTCCAGCTCGGCTTGTCGGGCCGTCAGATATGCGAAGCATACCGGAAAAAGCCGCGCCATGTCTGCCGGTTGGATCAACCGGGCCATGGTGCGAGTGCCGTTGTGGGCGATCTCATAAGGGAAGATCATCCATGCGTTCGCTTCGGCACGCGTGTAGGGGTGGAGCCTGGCATCATGCAGGCAGGGCCGGAGAATGCCGCGCTCGATCGGCCAATCCCGGCCGTCCCACCGCAGCGTCACTGTGTCGGCCGTCTCAGCCGCCGCGCGGAAAATATAGATCGGGTCGGCGCTGGTCTGGACGCCTACGAAGATTTCCGCCGCGTTCCCCAGCTCGCGGCCGCAGGCCGCCCGCACGCGCGCAAATAGCGCGCGCGTGTCGTCGTCCGCGAACTGCCAAGGATCATCCGTCAGCTCGACCGCCGGCAGCACATTCCTGGGGCCGGGCGTCCCGTAGCGCCACGGCTCCAGAGCGTCGACGCGCTCCACCGTCACATCCGCCTTGCCCTGCCGGTCGAGGATTAGCAGGCAGGTGTAATTAGCCGCCTGCCGCCCGAAGACCTGCTGCACGCCGAAATGCACGATTTCCTCAAGGACGTGACCGGCCGTCACCAGGCGGCGGAGCGCCCGCCCAGCATGAATCGTCATGAACTTGTGCGGGATGATGAAGCCAAGCCGCCCATCCGGCCGGACAAGAGACAACGACCGCTCTATAAACAGCGCATACTTGTCGAAATTGTCCTGCCGCGCCGTCGTGTAGGGCGAGGCCGCGTTCTGGTAGAAAGCGGCCTCTTCCGGGGAATACGCCTGCATGTTTTGGATGCGGATATAGGGCGGGTTCCCTACGATCACGTCGAATCCGTCCCGTGCCGTTTCCACGGGGAACTCGTCGGCCCACGAGAACGGATTGACCTTCTCCAGCAGCCGGGCGGGCAGCGCTCCCCGCGCGGCCGTCCATTCCGCTTGACTGACGAGGCTGTTGCCCACCCGCAGCGTTCCTTCCAGCTCCGGCAGGGCCGGCGTGCCGGTGCGCTCGACGTAATCGCGCAAGCCGGCCGCGCCTTCGTCCTCGATCAGCTTCAGAAGGAGGCTGAATCGGGCCACCTCTACGGCATTTGCATCAATGTCCACGCCTCGGACATGGGCCAGCAGAATGCGGCGCTTTTCCTCGAAGGTGAGCCGCCACAGTCCTGCCCCGGCTTCGTAGATCGTCCGTCCGACATGCGCCGCGCGGTCGTTGGCCTGATACCAAGCCAGATAATGGTCGTTCAGGAACTCGAACACCGAGAGCAGGAAGATGCCGGAGCCGCAGCAAATGTCGGCAACCGTGAACACCGCGAGATCGGTCGGGGCCTTGCCGGCGAGGTGCGGGCCAAGCGTGCGCTGAACGATGGCATCAACGATATAACGGGGCGTCGGCACCACGCCGCCGCTTTCCCGGACTTCCGGCTTGCTGGTGATATCGACTGCGCCGGCAGCGTCGATCGTGATGATCTCGCCCAGGAACTGCTCGTAAATTTCACCAAGCACTTCGGTTTCGACGACGGCGAAGGTGTATGGACTCTGCGGATAATATAACTCGTTAATGATCCCACTCAGCACATCATCGCTGATGCGGACGCCTAGCCGGGCGTCGTCGAGAAGCCGGAACAGGCCGGAATCATAGAAGGCATCCGCTCGCCGCAGCTCCGCCAGTAAGGCATTGAAACTGCCGTCGCCGGCGGCGAGGTCGCGTAGGGTTTCATAGCGTTCAATGTCGCGGTCTTCACAGATGCGCAGGAATACGATCCGCAAAAGAAAAAGCTGCACCGCATACGTAAGCTCTTCCGGCGAGAGGCCGGGCGTGTTGCGGTGAATGTCCTGCGCCAGCCGTTCGCGCCACGAACGCACTTGGCGGAGGAAGAAATCGTCGAACTGTTCCGCCCCATGGCGCGTCACATCGACAGAGAAACGCCGGTCGAAATCACCCGAATAGATTGCCGCGCGGGAGAGCAGCGGCCACAGCTCGTCAAAGCGAGCCTCGAACTCGTCGTAGCGCACCAGCAGAATGCGCGCGACATTCGCTTCGTCGGTCAGGTCGGGCTTGGGCTTACAGTCATAGACCGCAAGTTGATGGAAGTTGGTCAGCACCGCGATCGGCAGGCTGGCGGAATATCCGTAACGCCGCGTCTGAAACGCCGCGTCCCGGTTGCGGTCGATATGGATGCTCGGCTTTTTGGCTTCGACGAACAGCTTGCGTTGGCGAGCAAGGCGCAGTTCATAGTCCGGCTTCTTGGAGAGCCGCTCTTCGCCAACCTCAACCGTGGCCTCTTCAATTACTTCCCGCAGGCCAAGAGGCTGGCCAGCTGCATTGTGCACGTCCCATCCGAACGCCGCGAGTAATGGCGTGATGAAGTCGGTGCGGGCCTGCGTCTCGTTATAGACGGCGCGCAGATAGTCTGCTTCGTTGCGCCTGAAGCTCTGAACCAGCTCGCCGACCCGAGCGCGCGCGGCTGCCTTCAGGTCTGGACTAGTCATGTCGCCTGTTTCCGCGTACCGCGCCGGCGAGAATTGCGACGGTCCCTCATCTGTGTCCAAACGCTTTTCAAAAGGTCGCAGTCTGCGGCGCTCAGACCCATATGCTCGCGCAAAATAATTTTCGCATTTTCCTCAAGCACCGCGTCCAAACGTCCGGCCCGGACAAGTTGATCGACGTCTTTAAGCGGCATGGCGCCGTTGAGCTTCGCCGGCATCAATAGCCGCTCGGCTTCGGTCGGTTCCAGCTCTAATACGCCGCCGCCATAGCTACGCCCCTCGATCTCGGCCGAAGCGGCTGTAAGCCATGTATAGGTATTGGCGATCACCCGCTCCGGCTTCGCACCATGGCTGCGCATCCGGTGGATTGTGTCGGTGGAGGTCGCCCCTGAAGCATTCAACACCATGCGCGGAAAGTCGTAAATTTGCCGGAAGGCGAAGCCATCCGGCACCCAAACAGAAGGCACCAGATACCACGGTTTGCGGATTGAGCATTTGTATCCTTTGTGGAACTCCTTCCGTTCGCCATCCTCAATGTATTGCCGTAACTTCGCACTCAATTCGCTGGCCTGGGCCGCGCTGATATTGAGCAGATGCACGCGGTTTCCATCGGCGGCGAGGGATCTCCAATCGGCCTTGCCCAGCTGGCTTCCTTTGAGCTGTACGGAACGCGACACTAAGGGTGTCGTGTAGCCTTCAAGGCCGAAGTCTTCGACCTGATCAGTTGAAAGTACGAAAAACTCATTCTTACCCGTGACCACGCCCACGTCGATACTTGCGTGTGTGGACATGGAGGAGGTGATTTCCGCATCGCGTAGCGCACGCATGAAAGAAATCTGCCGGTTGTCTAGGAAGTATTTCAGCCACTTCTCGCTGTCATGGCGCATGATCTTCGGTTCGGCCCGCTCGAGCAGCAGGGCGGGCCTGATGTCGGTGATGTCGGCCACAGTCTCCGCCGCCGTCAGCGCGACCCGGCAGGTGTTGTCTTCGGTTGCGGCGGCCAGTGCGCCATCCGCCAACAGCAGCACGACCTCCTGTTCAGCGTTCTCAAAGAACAGCTCGTTGCAGGCGATAACGTCGATACGTTCGAAATGATCTGTCAGGTACGACCGGAGTTGAGCAGCATAGGTGACTTGTAGAATTTCGGCCGGCAGGACGAGCGCCAAGCGGCCACCTGGTTTCAGGCTGGCCGTCGCCGCAACGACGAAGGGCACCCAGATGTTGGTCAGACGGTTCGGTTTCAGCCCCTGGTCGCCCATGATCGCCATGGCGCGAGCGCGGTGCGGTTCGGGGAAAGACTGATAGCGAATAAAGGGAGGGTTGCCCACGATCACGTCGAAAGCGGGTTGATCGGTTCCCTGCCACCAACCGAAGAAATCCGAGTTGCAAACGATTTTGTCCGCGGCTTTTCCGAGATCGGGGCGCAGGCGTTCCGTCGCCGCGCGCGCTTCTGCGGTGACGATCTCAACACCGGTGAGGTGATGTGGAATGTTCGTAGGTGTCACGCCCAACGACAAAAGTCGCTGGGCGGCTGCTTCCAAGAAAGCGCCGTCACCACAGCTAGGCTCCAGTACGGTGTCATCAGCAGACTGGATCGCCCATTCACAAAGCCACGCTGCGACCTGTGCAGACGTGTAGTACCCACCTCGCAACTTGTCTTTGTCTAGGTCAGCAAAGCGACCGCGCGGTGAAACTGTAGAAGCGGCAACCTTTGACTTAGGAGCGCGAGGTTTGGTAGTGTGAGCGGAAGTCATTCTTTCCCCATATGAAGCAGAGGCATGTCTTCCTTGAGGAGACGGTCAACCGCTTCGCGGACGACCCATGCTACTGATACTCGATTCTTGCGGGCAATCTCGTTTAGCTCCCTATGCTGCTCCGCTGTCAGGCTGACTGACAGGCGATGGGCCGATTTGTCATCGTGGACATGTGGTGAGTTCTGCATAGCGGCTCTAAAGTGATTTGCCTTTGCACCACCATGCACCACATCGGTGCAAGGCGCAACACGGCCCGCCAGTCATAGAGATACAAATAGCGGAGCATCCGGAATCGAACACGGCAAGTCTGTCGGTGCCTAGCCAATCCCTTTTCTACGCCACGGTATCCTATTCACCGCACAGCGGTGCCCGAGGCCTTCCCCTGCGTTAACATTCCGCGCTTCTATTGCCCCAGTCCCTTTCCGGGCATGGGATATCGGAGACAATGGCGGTCAAGCGGAACAGGATCAATATCGAGGTTACACCCTCGACCGGACCGGAAACGGACCGGAATGATCGCGCACGCAAAGACGCTGCCGTGATGTCACTGGCTCGCCTGATTGGTCGCCAGATCGCCCGCGAGCAATTTGAGCGCAAGCTGGCAGCGGAGCGCAAACCACAACGCCACCCACGCTGCTGACCTGCAAATTCCTTTGCATTTATACGTGTAACACGCATTATATAGGCAGACCTATTTTCCTGGAGTCTGCGATGCCAACCACAACCTCCCTCGAATTTCAGCGCAAGTTCGGACACTATCTGAACGAGTCTCACCGTGAGCCGGTAGAGATCACGCGACATGGACGGCGCGAGTTTGTGCTGATGTCGGCCGCCCAATATGACGAGCTGCTGGCAGCGGCGAAGCGCAGCGGCAAGGCCGTCGAAGCCGCCTCCGAACCTAAACGGAATTAAGATACCTCCCCCGACACGGAGCTTGAAAGGACTGCCGATATGACCCGCGTTGCGCTTTATGCCCGATATTCCTCCGACAATCAGCGCGAAGCGTCGATCGAGGACCAACTCCGTATCTGCCGCGAACAGGCGAAGCGCGAGAAGTGGAAGATCGTCGGAACCTACAAGGATGCGGGCATCTCCGGCGCGAGCATGATCCTCCGCCCCGGCATCCAGGCGCTCCTGCAGGACGCACAGGCAGGACAGTTCGACATCGTGCTGGCAGAAGCGCTCGATCGCATCAGTCGTGACCAGGCTGACGTCGCCACCTTCTACAAGCACCTCAAGTTCGCCGGCGTTCCGATTGTCACGCTATCCGAGGGCGAGATCAGCGAGCTTCATGTCGGCCTCAAGGGCACGATGAACGCGCTGTTCCTGAAAGACCTTGCCGCCAAAACCCATCGCGGCATCCGTGGCCGCGTCGAGGACGGCAAGTCAGGCGGCGGACTGTGCTTTGGCTACAATGTCGTCAAGCAGCTTGACGCGCGCGGCGATCCCATTCGCGGCGACCGGGAAATCAACGAAGCCGAAGCGAATGTTGTCCGGCGCATTTTCCGCGAGTTCGCCGCCGGCGTGGGTCCACGCACAATCGCCCGCACATTGAACGAGGAAGGGGTCCCCGGTCCGGCTGGCAAGCTCTGGAGCGACACCACGATCCGTGGCCATGTGAAGCGCGGCACGGGGCTGGTGAATAATGAACTCTATATCGGTCGTCTGATCTGGAACCGGCTTCGCTACATCAAAGATCCATCGACCGGAAAGCGCGTCTCACGCCTGAACCCGGAATCGGAATGGATCATCAAAGACGTGCCGGAGCTGCGCATCGTCAATGACGAACTCTGGCATTCGGTCCGTGTCCGGCAGGGCGAGATCGCCGAGAAGTTTGCCAACGTCACCGAAGCCGTGCGCAAGCACCACAAAAAGAACCGCCTGAACGGCACACGTCGGCCGAAGTCCCTTCTGTCCGGCCTGGTGTTCTGTGGCTGCTGCGGAGGCCCCTACTCGCTTCGCGGCGCTGATCGGTTTGCCTGCTCGAACCACATCAGCAAGGGCGCTTGTTCCAACAGCCGTACGATCCCGCGTGAGGAATTGGAAGCCCGCGTGCTTTGCGGCCTGAAGGACCGGATGATGGCGCCTGAGATCGTTGAGGAGGCGATGCGCGCCTATGCCGAGGAAACCAACCGGCTGAACCGGGAACGCCGCTCCAGCGGCGATGCCTGGAAAGCAGAACTGGTAAAGATCGAGAAGCAGATCCGCGGCATCATCGAGGCGATCAAGGCCGGCATGTTCCACGAGAGCATGAAGGCAGAGATGGACACGCTGGAGGCGCGCAAGACCGAACTGAACACTCTGCTGGCCGACGCGCCAGAGGACACGCCGGACATTCTGCCAAGCGCCTCGGCGATCTATGCGAAGAAGGTTTCTGCCCTGACGAAGGCGCTCAATCGCAAGGAAGAGCGGCAGGAAGCGGCAGAGACATTGCGCGGCCTGATCGAGAAGATTTCGCTGACTCCGGGGCCGGAACGCGGTGAGATTTACGCAACGCTGCACGGCGAACTGGGCACGATCCTCAACTGGACAGAGCAGCAAGCTATTGGAAAGGCTGCAAAAACAACAAAACCCGCAGCAGATGCTACGGGTTTGTCGTTATCAGTGGTTGCGGGGGCAGGATTTGAACCTGCGACCTTCAGGTTATGAGCCTGACGAGCTACCGGGCTGCTCCACCCCGCGTCAGAACCGAGAGTTTGCCGGCGAACCGGCTGTCGGCGAGGCGTATGTAGCAATCCCCGCTCCCGATGGAAAGGCCACGGAGCATTATTTGTGGCCGGGCACCCCTGCCCTGTGGACGACGCATGTCTACGCGCCCTCCGCGATTGCCTGAAATTCCTTTATTCGCAATAGGCTGAACGGAAAGGACAGGCTTCAGCCGTGGAGCCAGTAAGCGCCGGCCATGAGCACGATTTCGCCCACCACCACCCCGGCGAACACCGAACGGCGCACCAGAAGGAAGCCGGCGACGCCCGCCACCACCGAGCCGAGGCGCAGCATAAGCGGTATCTCGGCCAGCGCCCCGGTGGGCGCGAAGAGGAGCCGCGCCACCACGGCGGCCAGAAGCGCGGTCGCCACCGCCCGCACCCAGTGGAAGACGGCGCTGCCCTCCTCCACCCGGCGGCCCGCGATGACGGCAAGGGTGCGCCACACCTCCGTCGGCAGGAAGCCGAGGAGGATCACCAGCAGCAGGGCCGCGCCTTCGCTCATCGGCGCGATCATCGCCGCCGCTCCAGCAGGCGACCGGCTATGAAAGCCAGCGTGCCGCCGCCGATGCCGGCAATCATCAGATCAAGCCCGCCCGCAAGGTTCAGCGTCAGCGGCATCAGGATGAAGCCCGCGGCGAGGGCCAGCCAGTCCGTCGGCAGCGTTGCGTTGCGCACCATCAGCACGGTGAAAGATAATGGCGTGAGCCCGCCAGCGCCTTTCGGCAGATCGCCGGAAGGAAGCAACCCGCGTGCGCGTTGAACGCCACCGTGCGGCGCTGAAATCGATCTGGACGCCCCAGCCGGTGGACCTAGACCGACTGCGATGCGAGATGCAGGCGCTTCGCTTGTGGCTGGCACAGGACGGCAGGCCGCAGCGGAAATTGCGCAAGCGGGCAAAAGAGATCGGCGCCGCGCGCGCCCTCTACGCCGCGCACCTTGCGGAGACCGGGAAGGCTCCGACGCACCGGGAAATGGCCGAAGCCATGGCCGCACGAACCGGGAAGCCTTGGACCGTCCGGCAAGGCCAAACCGCGCTCGAATGGCTGAAGGCGTTGGAGGAAGCCGGAGTGTGGGGAGCGTTACAGGATTTCACCGGTTAGGCTAACCGGTGAACCTAGCCGGGAGGGTATTTCCATTGAATCACAGTCGGTTAGCCACAAGCCGGAGGATGCTTCGGGTTCTAACCGGTGAAATTCTGTAACGCGTTTCTCAAGTATATAAAGACTCTTTAGATTCTAAGATTCTTCTAGATTCCTGGACAGCGTTACAAAAATTCACCGGTTAGAACTCTCCGGCTTCCGATGCACCTGCGGCGAACCCTAGGGACTTCCGGCCCGCTTAAGTCAATTTTGATTTAAACTTCAAAAACTTGACTATAGTTTCGACTCATGAAAGGTTCACCCGGCATCCAACGAGGGAACCCATGCGCACTTATCTTGACGACCGGACGTATTCCGAACTGATCTATGCCCTCCTTCACCTGAAGCCCACGCACTTCTCCGGCCGCGTTGACTACAGCGACGTAGCCATGGCCCTTGGCGAAGTCGCGGATATTTGGCCCAAGTGCATCCTGCCGCACGAAATCCGCGCCCATTGGGAGGACGAGAACCCGCCCCCGGCTTGTGGTCAGAGGTGGAGTGACAGCGTGAAGAGCACTCCCGAGGTGGTGTGACTGACACGTTACTGACTGTCAGTAGCGCCGTGACTGACAGTCAGTAACGCCCCCTTTCGACCGTCAGTAACGCCGTGACTGACAGCGTTACTGACGCGTGACTGATTTTTTTCGCTTTAGCCCAGCGCCCAACCCCTCGCTCGCTATTCATATCGCATGAACGCGCCGCGACCCTGCGGCGCGAGGGGGAGCCCTCCATGGTTGTGAGTGTCGAGCACCAGCGAGCCAAAGCGCGCGAGCGGCAGGCCCGGCGCCGTGCGCGGCTCTCCGACGAACAGCGCCGCGCCGAATGGCGAGCGTACCAAGCTGCGCACCGCGCTCGCCGGAAGCTCTCCCCGACTGAACAGATCGAGGACACCATGTCCCTCACGCACGCCCACCTACCGCCCCCGCCTCCCCTTCCCGACGATGAGATCGGCCTTCTCTTGGCCGACCTCGACAACGAAGAGTCTCCGGCCGAACCGGAAGCCGATGCCCAAGTATCGGAGCCCGACGAACACGACCTGATCGCCGGCCTCGAATCCATCGTAGCGGACGCACTCGCCGAACAGCGCGCCGTCAGGCTCGACACCTTCGACGCCAAGGCAGAGAAGGAACGGGTACAATCTGAAGTAAATGTTTTTATGGACATGCTCGGATAGGATGAAAAACTGCCTATAGAAATGAGCAGAATCCTATTGAAAGCCATGTTTCTGTGTGAATGATAGGGAGCCTCACTAATCATGAGGCAAAGGCAATGTGCATCAATCGACTTCCGCCAGTATCTCAACTGGAACAGTGCTCGCCCTTAAATCGGATCTTAATTCTGGACTGTTGGGAGCGCGAACTTCAGGACGAACGCGCCGGCATTATTGACGGCACCGTATGTCCGTCTGGAAAGACCAGCAGGCGATCCTTGCTCAAGAGCAACCGCGCGCGCGCCGCCCGGCTTGCGCGCCTGCGGAGCCATTTTTCTCCGCCCCTTCCGGCTCCTCCCATTTCCGACGACGAACTCGATCGGATGGCGGCATTCCTCGACATGCCGACGAAACCGATCGTTCGCGTCAGGGCGCCGTCGCGGGTGGCCGCATGACTGGCCCCATGCTCAAGACCGCCAAGGGCACCAGCTATACCTTGGAAGGTAAGGAACCTCACGACATGGTGCGCGTCCACACCGAGCACGGTACCCGGTGTACCGGACGCGGAGGCCTCCCGGCCGACATGGTGGCGGACAGTCTGGCCGCCGCTCTGAAACGGGAACAAGGAAAGTAGCGTTCCCAGCACCCACAAGGCGGCACCTCACCAGTGCCGCCTTTTTTCGTGCATTCAATTCACGCCCGCCAATGTATAATTCGCCGATCTTTAACAAAGGGGACAGCGATGGCAGTATCTGGAACCCACATTTCCTATGGACGAGTAAAGGCAGTTTCCCCCGGCGTCGCTCTAATGGGCGCCCCCGACTGGACCGAGACGATGGCCACCCCGGGAACGACTGCCAAGGCGGCGACGCTCGACACCACGGCCGACTGCTACCTGATCCAGCCGACCTCAGACATCTTCGCCGCCATCGGCCCGTCGCCGAACGCGGCTGTCGATCCTCGGATGCTGATTAGGGCTGGCGAGGCCGTGACCATCCCGTGCGCCAAAGGGGACAAGGTGGCTTGGGTGCTGGCCTGACATAGGACGCTCGCGACCATTACGGCGGCACCCTCACCCGGTGCCGCCCTTTGCAGCTTGAATATGTTCTTTTTTTGTTCTCATTCTCACCCATGGTCGAGAGCCCGAACATTCACACCCTTATTATGTTGAATGTCCCGCTATGCGCCGCGTGCGAGGACTGCGGCCATCGCACGCTCCTTTCCGGCCACCAACTTGCCAGCCGGCGCCTACTCCGAGGCAAAATGACCGCCATTAGCTCCCTGCGCCTCCGCTGCGGCGAGTGCGGGAGCCGGCGCATTCAGAAGGTGATTCCCCGCGACATGGCAGAGGCTGCACGATTCGTCGGCGGCGCGGAGACCGATCGTCAGTAAACATAATGCCCTGCAACCTGTGGATGACGGTGATGCCGCCAAACCGAAGGGGGCTAGCGGAATTCCATGAATTAGTCGCAAGAATTCAACAACCGTAGAGCTTTGAAGCCGAAGCGTCGCCGGGCAGCCGTTGGAGCAAGGCGAAATGGCCCACCGAGGACGGACGTCCTCGTAACCCTAGCCGTGCTCCCTTTCCGTGAGTATTCTTCAGACGTCAGAGCGAATCTTACTTCGACAGCAGGCGCCCGGAAGACCGCAAGGTCTCACAATAAGACCAACCCACTCCGGCCGGGCGCCGGAGCCTCGGAAGACCCGAGGTAAACTGTAGAGGATGATTCCTATGACGAAATGCAAGTTCCCGAAGTCGGTTCGCGTCCGCCGCCACTGGCGCCGCGATCACCACGGCGAGTGGCGACCGATTCAGGAGCACTGTCGCGGACTGCCCCGTCGCTGACGGTAACAGTCCGCTGAGTGAGGCAGAGCTAGGATCGCGATTGCCATCCTGACCTAGCGCTTGCCACCTAGGGCGCCGATGGAAGTCGGCGCCCTTTCTTTTGACACCCGACGGAACGGCCTGAAGCTGTCAACCGACGCTAGACAGAATCCGCTGACGCCTGAGTGTTCGTCAAAATATGCGCGTACGCATATCTCTACACAAGCCGCCTGTTGCGATAATCGCAACTGACGCCGTCAGGTGTCGTTCTAATGAGACACCGTCCCCAGATATTCACACGCATCGCGACTGTGATTTCCCGGAATTCTTCCCCGAATTCGTCCCGGAATTTTCCACGAACCCACAATAAGTTATTGAAATTAAATGATTTTATTTTCTGGTGCGGACGGCGGGACTCGAACCCGCACGCCTTGCGGCGCAAGATTTTAAGTCTCGTGCGTCTACCGGTTTCGCCACGTCCGCGGGGCCGGGCGCACGACCCGGCGGACGTGTCTTAGAGCATGTTTCGCGGCGGGAGTGTACCTCCTCGCCGCGCGTCGCGACGCCGGCTCAGCGCCGGCCGGTGCGTTCGGCCTCGAGACGCCAGCACAGGATGGCGCCCATCATCAGGCCGCCGATGAGGCTGAGGTGCTCGACCACCACATGGAACTCGAACAGCCGCTGCTCGCCCTGCATGGTCCAGAAGGGGTGGGCGATGGGGATGGTGAGCGCGGTGAACACCGCCAGCATGCCGAAGCCGAGCCAGGCCATGCGGTTGGCGATGACCATGGCCGAGCCGGCCAGCAGCACCACGATGGCGAGCGGCACGAACACCACGGCCGGCTTCACGCCGAAGAATTCGAACAGCGTCAACGCGCCACCGAAGTTGAACAATTTGTCCAGGCCGGCGCCCCAGAAGATGAAGGTGAGCAGCGCACGGGCGAAGATGCCGAATGCGGGGCTCGACAACAGGGCGGCGATGGGACGTGGGGTCAAGATGGCACCTGTGGGCAGTTGAGACGGCGCGCGCCTGATAGCCGGCGGCCGGCACCCGCGCGCCTGCCTCTCTTGCCGCCCGCTCTCTGAACGGCAGCTGAACCGATGTGCGCCACCCGCCGGCGCGCCGTCCTCAGGAGGCGTCGGCGGCAACCGGGGTGATGGCGACGGATTCGCCGCAGCCGCAGGAGGACGTCTGGTTGGGATTGTTGAAGACGAACTGGGACGACACCCTGTCCGTCTTGAAATCCATCTCGGTGCCGATCAGGAAGAGCACCGCCTTGGAATCCACCACAACCTTCACGCCCTTGTCCTCGACCACCGAATCGAGCGGTGCCACCTCGGTGGTGAAGTCGAGCTTGTAGGACATGCCGGCGCACCCGCCGTTCTCGATGCCCACGCGCACGGCGGTCCCCGGCTCGGCATCGGCGAGAATCTCGCGCAGGCGCTCGGCGGCGACATCGGTGATGCGGATCACCGGCGGCAGGCTGCGCCGGGCGGGGCGGACGGGGGGCGTTTCAGTAACACTCATGGCAAACCTCCAGACCCTGCCGGTTCAAGGTCGGCGGGCCAGCCTCCTACAAATGGTGGATGATCGCGGCAGGAGCAAGTCTCAGGATGCATCCGGGATGCCGCCCCCCTGCAAGGATGGCCGTGAGCCTGGTGAGCCGGTATTTTGCAACCATGACACCGCAACCATGACATGGGGAATTTCCGCGATTTCTCTTTTTCGCAGCGACGGTCAAGATATAGGTCTCGACACGGCGGCCTGACGCCGGCTCGAGGGGGCAGACGAAGCATGAGGGCGAAACCGGCCAGCAGGCGGTTCCGCGCGGCGACCGCGATCATGGCGGTTGCCGCGATGTGGAGCCGTGCGGCCGAAGCCCAGCCGGCCATCGCCACCGGCAGTTTCGGCAGCGCGCCGACGCTCAAGACCACCCTCATTGCCCTCGTGGTCGCCGCCGCCATTGGCGCCGCAGCCTTCATGGCCGCGCGACTGGTCGCCCGGCGAAACGCGGCGAGCGACGCGGCCGCAGGCCCGTTCAGCGCGAACGGCACGGCACATGCGCTGCCGGTGCCCACGGGCGCCGGAGGCGCCATGCGCGCCGTGCTCCTGCTGCTCGGGCTCGGCGCCATTCTTCTCGTGGTGACCGTGCTCGTCTACCAGGCCAGCGTGCAATCGGCGATCACCGATACGCGGCGCCTCCTCGCCACCCTCGCCGAGGTTCAGGTGCGCAGCCTCGCCCAGGAGCGCCAGCGGCTGGAGACGGGAGCGCTGGCGTTGGGATCGAGCCGCTTCCTCGCCGACGATGTGGCCGGCTGGCACGCCGAGCCGTCCTCCGAACGGCGTGAGCGCCTGCGCCTTCTGCTCGGCGACAGCGCGCGGGCCTTCGGCTTCGTCGGTGCCGAGCTGTGGACCAACAAGGGCGCCTTCGTGATGTCGTCCGGCCCGGAGCCCGGCCGGCCCGACATGGCGGAGATGGTGCGGCAGGTGGCGGCCACAGGCCAGTTGGCGGAGGCCCCCCCGCCCCGCGATTCCGGCCGCGCCGGCGGCTTCGCCTTCCTGGTGAACGTGCCGGTGCGCAACGCCGCGAACGAGCCTTGCTGCGTGCTGCTCCTGCAATCGCCGGCGCGGCCCGATGCCCACCCCATGCTCTCGGCGGTGTTCCGCACCGCCCGCACGGCTGAAGCGCTGCTGGTGGGGCCGGATCCGCGCGGCGGCGTGCGCGTCACCACGGCGGTCTCGCGCGATCAGGCGGCGCCGATGCCCCGGACATTCGCCGCCGACCCCTTCAGCTTCGCGGCCGGCACCGGCAACGCGGTCGGTGCCGGGACGGGCACCGATCCGTCCGGCCGCGCCGTTCTGGCGGTGCGCGTACCGATTCCCGGCGAACAGTCCGCGCTGGTCCTCAAGGTGGATCGCGACGAGATCCTCGGCGGGGCCCGCACCTCGGCCTTCTTCTCGGCGGCGCTCGCCTGCGCGCTGCTTCTGCTGGCGGTGGCGGTGGGGCGTGGGCTCCTGCAGAAAACCCGGATGCGCGATGCGGCGCGCGAGCTCACCGCCGCCCGCGCGGTGGGCGAGGCCGAGGCGCGCTTCCGCGCCGCCTTCGACCAGGCCGCCACCGGCATCCTCCACCTCGACCTCGACGGCACCATCCTGCGCGCCAACGACAAGGCCTGCCGCATGCTGGGCCGGCCGGCGGACGCGCTTGCGGGCTTGAGCCTGTGGCAGCTGCGGGAGGCGACCCACGCAGCCAAGGGTGCCGACGTGATCCGCCCCCTCCTCGACGGACGGGCCGCCGAGATCGAGACCGAGGAAAGCGTGGTGCGCCCGGACGGCTCGGCGATCTGGCTTGGCTTCACCTTCTCGCTGGTCCGCAATGCGGATGGCGCGGCGGACCACCTGCTGCTGGTCGCGCAGGACATCTCCGCCCGGCGCGCCGCCGAGGCGGCCCTGCGCGAGAGCGAGGAGCGCTTCGGCCTCGCGGTGAAGGGCTCGGACCAGGGCGTCTGGGATCTCGACGTCCGCACCGGCCGGCTCTACCTGTCGCAGCGGGCGCGGGAGATGCTCGGCGTCGGCCCCGATGAAGCGGTGGACGTGCGGCGTCCGTGGCACGAGATGCTGCACGCCGACGACCGGCGCAAGGTGGCGGCCGCGTGGAAGGCCTTCCTCAGGGGCGGGTCGCCGACCCTGGAACTCGACATCCGCCTGCGCCGGCCGGACGGCGCCTATCACGATTTCCGCTGGCATGGTCTCGCCGCCCGCGATGCCGCCGGCGCCATCAGCCGGACGGTGGGTCTTCTCGCCGACATCACCGGCTCCAAGCAGACCGAGCGCCACCTCCGGCTCGCGGCGGCCGTGTTCGCCAATTCCCACGACGGGCTGGTGGTGACGAACCTCAGGTCCGAGGTATCCGCCGTCAATCCCGCCTTCTCGCGCATCACCGGCTACGCCGAGGAGGAGATCCTCGGCCAGAACATGCGCCTGCTCCATTCCGGCCGGCACGACCGCGACTTCTACCGGGCCCTGTGGAGCGAGCTGACCACCGCCGGCGTCTGGCGGGGCGAGATCTGGAATCGCCGCAAGAATGGGGAAATCTTCCTCCAGCAGCTCAACATCACCACGGTCTATGACGAGAGCGGCGCGGCGCAGAACTTTGTGGGCGCCTTCCAGGACATCACCCAGAGCAAGCATTCGGAATTCGAGCTGGACCGGCTCGCCCATTACGATCCGCTGACCGACCTGCCGAACCGCACGCTCATCGCCTCGCTGCTCGACCTCGCCCTGAGCCGGCCGGGATCGCGCTGCGCCGTGCTGTTCTTGGACCTCGACCGCTTCAAGACCGTCAACGACAGCCTCGGCCACATGGCCGGCGACGCGGTGCTGCAGATGGCCGCCCGGCGTATCCAGGACGGGCTGGAGAGCGGCGCCACCCTCGGCCGGCACGGCGGCGACGAATTCGTCATCATCCTGGAGGGCATCGCCGGGCCGGAGGACGCCGCCACCGTCGCCAACCGGATCATCCAGGAGATGGGCCGGCCCTTCGCCATGCCAGGGGGCGGCGAAATCTATCTCGGCGCCAGCGTCGGCATCAGCCTGTTCCCCGAGGACGCGGACACCCCGGCGACCCTGCTCCAGCACGCGGATTCGGCGCTCGCGGAAGCCAAGTCCCACGGCCGCGGCGGCTATGCCTTCTACACCCAGGCACTCACCCGCGGCGCCCGCGTGCGCATGGAGATGGAGGCGGACCTGCGCCGCGCCCTCGCCCGCGAGGAATTCGTCCTGAACTTTCAGCCGGTGGTGAACCTCGCCACTGGCCGCATCGCCGGCACCGAGGCGCTGGTGCGCTGGCAGAGTCCCACCCATGGCCTCGTCACCCCCAACCGCTTCATTCCCCTCGCCGAGGAAACCGGCCTGATCGAGCCGCTGGGCAATTGGGTGATGGAGGCCGCCTGCCGTCAGATGGCCGAATGGCTGGACAAGGGCGCCGACCTCGACTTCATCGCGGTGAACCTGTCACCGCGCCAGTTCCAGCGCGGCGCCCTGTGCGAGTTCGTGGACGACGTGCTGCGCCGCACCGGCCTGCCGCCGCACAAGCTGGAGGTGGAGATTACCGAAAACCTTCTGTTCGATGCGCGCGCCGCGGCGGAGCGCAAGCTGCGCCAGCTGAAGGAGACCGGCGTGCGCATCGCCCTCGACGATTTCGGCACCGGCTATTCCTCGCTCGCCTACCTCAAGCGTTTCCCCATCTCCAAGCTGAAGATCGACCGCAGCTTCGTGCGCGACCTGCCGCGCACGGCAGACGCGGAGATCGCCACCGCCATCATCTCCATCGCCCGGGCGCTCGGCTTCTCGGTGGTGGCGGAAGGCATCGAGGATCCGCGCCAGCACGACTTCCTGAAAGCGCGGGGCTGCGACTTCGGCCAGGGTCACCTGTTCAGCCGCGCGGTGTCCGGGGAGCGCCTGCTGCGCCTCGCGCTCAGCGGCCCTCTGGCGCCGGTGCCGACACCCGGCGCGCCCCGCGGCCCGGCGCCCCGGACCAATACGCCGGGCAGCACCTCCCTGCACTGAGGAGACGCTGCTATTCCCCGACCTTGAAGGGCATCGGGATATCTTCCAGCGAGATGATGCCGCTGGTCATGAGGTAGATGATGCCGGCCGTGACGACGAGCGCGATCAGGCTGGTGGCGATCACCTTGTAGAGCATCAGCGGACGCACCGGCGCGCCGGGATCGGTCCCGGGGACGACGTCCGCGCTCTCCGCCTGGGAGCGCACGCCCCACGGCAGCACGGCGAACAGGCTCACCCACCACACGATGAAATAGATGGCGACGACGGCACCGACCGACACGGCGTCTTCCTTGATTGGCGGCGCCAGGGTCCCGGCGCCGCGAAGGGAATTTCATGCCATCGGCCCCGGTCTGCGACCGGCGCCGCGCGGGCCGTTCCTCAGGCCTGCTCCAGTTCCACCAGCGTGCCGTTGAAGTCCTTGGGGTGAAGGAACAGCACCGGCTTGCCGTGGGCGCCGATCTTCGGCTCGCCCGAGCCGAGCACGCGGGCACCGCTGGCCTTGAGCTGGTCGCGGGCGACGATGATGTCGTCGACCTCGTAGCACAGGTGGTGGATGCCGCCGTCCGGATTGCGCTCGAGGAACTTGGCGATCGGCGAATCCGCGCCGAGGGGCTCCAGGAACTCGATCTTGGTGTTGGGCAGGGTCACGAACACCGTGGTCACCCCATGCTCCACCTGCGGCACGGCGGCGGAGACCTCCGCGCCCAGGGTGTCGCGATAGAGCGCCGAGGCGGCCGCGATGTCGCGCACCGCGATGGCCACGTGATTGAGCCGTCCGATCATGTTTCCCCTCCGGTTCGTCACCGATCCATAGCGCAAGGCGCGGCACGGAGAAATACGGCCATTGGGCGGCCTCGGCTCAGCACGCGGCGAGGCGATCACCGCGCAGGCTGTTTGGGCGTGCTCCGCTCAGGCGCCGCGCGGGCTTGGTCCGGAGGTTGCACCTCCGGACAGGCTCACACCTCAAGCACGTGGACGTGGCAGACCGGCTTCTTGCCCCAGGCCGCGTTGACGGCCGAGCGCACCGCCCGCTCCAGGCTCTCGGCCAGCGCCTCGGGATCGCGGCGGCGGGCCTTGGGAAGGTTGTCGAGGGTGGCGACCACCGTGTCGAGCACGTGATCGAGCATGTCCAAACCGCCCTCCCCGCGCTCCGGCACGCCGGTGATCTCCACGGAAGGATCGCCCGCGAGGCCGCCCTGCTTGTTCACCGCCACGGCGATGGAGATGGCGCCCACATAGCTGAGCTTGCGCCGCTCGGGGATGGCGCGCGCCCCCTCGGCCAGCAGCAGGCGACCGTCCTTGTAGAGGCGGCCGAAGGGCACGTCGTCCACCCGCTCGGCCGGGCCGGGGGCGAGGCGGATGACGTTGCCGTCATAGCAATTCACCACCTCCGGCACGCCCATGCGGCGGGCGAGCAGCGCGTGCTCGTGCAGGTGCAGCGCCTCGCCATGCACCGGGATCGCCACCTCAGGGCGGATCATGCGGTACATCTCCTCCAGTTCGCCCCGCCGGGGATGACCGGAGACGTGGACGAGGGCGGTGCGATCGGTGATGACCTCCACCCCGCGCTTGATGAGCGCGTTGACGATGTGGTTCACCACCTTCTCGTTGCCGGGAATGGTGCGCGAGGAAAACACCACCTGGTCGCCCGGCGACAGCGCGATCTCGGGATGATCATCGTCGGCGATGCGGCGCAGCGCGGCGCGCGGCTCGCCCTGGCTGCCGGTGAGGATGGCCACCACGCGCTCGCGCGGCAGGTATCCATAGGCATCCGCGCCCCGGAAGGCGGGAATGCCGTCCAGCAGCCCCTGCTCACGGGCGACGCCGACGACGCGCTCCAGCGCCCGGCCCACCAGCACCACCTCGCGCCCGTTGGCATAAGCTGCCTCGGCGATGCCGCGGATGCGGGCCACGTTGGAGGAGAAGGTGGTGAAGGCGATGCGGTGCTTCGCCTTGGCGACGATGGCCTTCAGCGAGGCTCCCACATCCGCCTCGGACGGGGAGATGCCGTCGCGGATGGCATTGGTGGAATCGCAGATGATGGCGCGCACGCCCTCGTCGCCCAGCGCCTTCAGCCGAGCAATGTCGGTGGCCTCGCCGACGAGGGGCGTCGGGTCGAGCTTCCAGTCGCCCGTATGGACCACCAGACCCGCCTTGGTGCGGATGGCGAGGGCGTGGCTGTCCGGGATGGAGTGCGACACCGGCACGAATTCGACGCTGAACGGCCCGATCTGTACCGGCTGGCGCGCGCGCACGACCTCGATGGGCAGTTCGGAGGGCGCGCCCGGCTCGCCGGCCCGCTTCGCTTCCAGAAGGCCGGCAGTGAAGCGGGTGGTGTAGATGGGGCACTTCAGGCGCGGCCATAGGTCCAGCACCGCGCCGATATGGTCCTCATGACCATGGGTCAGCACGAGGCCGGCGATCCTCTTGCGCTCGGTTTCGAGGAAGCGGATGTCGGGCAGCACGAGGTCCACGCCCGGCGCCTCCTCCCCCGCGAAGCTCATGCCGAGATCGACCACGAGCCATTCCCGCGCCTTCTTCGGGCCGAAGCCATAGAGGCCGAGGTTCATTCCGATCTCGCCCACGCCGCCGAGGGGCGCGAAGACCAGTTCATCCGTGGGTGCCATCAGGGGGTCACTTCCAAACGCGGCGCCCGGCGCGCCGGCGCGAGCGCGTGCCGGCGAGCGCGTGACGCGCCAAACAGAAACAGCCCCGCGACGCGAGGCTCAGGAAAAGGCGGGCGGTCGTATGATGGGGTCCCGCCCCCGCAATGCAAGCCTTCCGGGCCCGGCCGCGACGATCAGTCGGGCTTGCCGAGGGAGACATCGCCCGCGGTGATGATCTCGGCCACGCCGTCCCGACGCCGCAGCATCATGGCGCCGCGGGTGTCGATATTCTCGAAACGCCCGACCACCTCGCGCTCGCCGATCTTCACGCTTACCTGGTCACCCATGCCAAGCGCATGACGCATCCAGTCCGAGCGGATGGCGGGGAAGCCGGCGCCGGCGTTCCACTGGTTGAGGCGGACCGCCATGGCCAGGTCGAGGGCCTCCAGCATCCGGTCGGGCGCGGTGGGCGCGCCGAGGGCTTCGAGGCTGGTCGCCTTGTAGGGCAGGTCCTCGGGATGGTGCAGGCAGTTGACGCCGAAGCCGATCACCGCCGCCGGGCGGCCGTTCGGGTCGGTGCCGCCCTCCACCAGAATGCCGGCCACCTTGCCGCCATCGATCAGAAGGTCGTTCGGCCATTTGAGCTTCATCTGCTCGGCCGCGATCTGCGGCGCGGCGGAGACGACCGCATCCCGCAGCGCGAGGCCGGCGACGAAACACAGCTGGGCGAGATTCGCCACCGGCGCCGGATTGGGCAGCACCAAAGTGGCGAAGAGATTGCCCAGCTCGGACGTCCACGGCCGGCCGCGGCGTCCCCGCCCGGCCGTCTGGATGTCAGACACCAGCCAGACCGGGAAGGTCTCGCCGCGCTGCAGGCGCGCCATCCCCTCGGCGTTGGTGGAGCCGATCTGGGTGAAGCGGACGATGGGAACCGTGGAACCCTGGAATTCGTAATGAGCCATCGTCTCAGAAGAGCGAACGGGCAGCGGCACTCGCAGCCTCAATGAGAGGAGCGGGATAGACGAAATAGAAGATCGTGAAAAGGCCGCTCACCCCCAGAACCGCCTTCAGCTCGGTCGGCATGGGGTCGAAGGCGTCCACCGGCTCGTCGAAATACATGATCTTGACGACCCGCAGGTAATAGAAGGCGCCCACCACCGACGCGAGCACGCCCACCACGGCGAGGCCGTAGAGGCCGGCCTGGATGGCGGCGACGAACACGTAATATTTGGCGAGGAAGCCCGCGAGCGGCGGGATGCCGGCCAGCGAGAACATCAGCGCGCCCAGCATCAGCGCCATCAGCGGATTGCGGCGGGCAAGACCGGCGAGGTCTTCCACCGTCTCCACGGCCTGGCCCTTGCGGCGCATGGTGAGCACGCAGGCGAAGGTGCCGAGCGTCATCATCAGATAGATCGCCATGTAGACCAGCACGCCGCGCACCCCCTCGGTGGTGCCGGCGGCGAGGCCGACGAGGGCGAAGCCCATGTGGCCAATGGACGAATAGGCGAGCAGTCGCTTGATGTTGCGCTGGCCGATGGCGGCGAAGGCACCGAGCACCATGGAGGCGAGCGAGACGAAGGCGACGATCTGCTGCCACTGGTGGGAGACGTGGGGGAAGGCCTCGATGAGCACGCGCACGAAGATGGCCATGCCGGCGACCTTCGGGGCGGAGGCGAAGAAGGCGGTGACCGGGGTGGGCGCGCCTTCATAGACATCCGGCGTCCACATGTGGAACGGCACGGCCGACACCTTGAAGCACAGGCCCGCCACCAGGAACACGAGGCCGAAGATGAGGCCGATGCTCGGCTCCTTCGCCACGGCGGCGATCTGCAGGAAGTTCACCGAGCCGGTGAAGCCGTAGATCAGCGAGGCCCCGTAGAGCAGCATGCCCGAGGAGAGCGCGCCGAGGACGAAATACTTGAGGCCCGCCTCGGTGGAGCGCACCGAGTCGCGATTGATGGCGGCCACCACGTAGAGCGAGAGGCTCATCAGTTCGAGGCCGAGATAGAGGGCGATGAGGTCGCCGGCCGAGACCAGCATGAACATGCCGAGCGTGGCGATCACCACCAGCACCGCATATTCGAACTTCGCCTGCTTCTCCCGGGCCTGCCAGTCCACCGACATGATGAGGGAGACCAGCGCGCCGATGGAGACCAGCACCTTCATGAAGCGGCCGAAGGCGTCGATCACCAGCGAGCCGTTGAAGGCGGAGACTTCGGTGCCCGGCTGCAGCAGCACCAGCACGCCCGCCGCGGCGAGCACCGCGATGGCAAGCCCGGTGACCAGATTGGCCGAGCCCTCCCCGCGGAACGCGCCGATGAGGATCAGCACGATGGCCGAGACGGCGAGCACCAGTTCCGGCAGGACCGCGCCGAGGGGAGGCAGGAGCTGCGACATGAGGCGTCCTCGAAAATCAGAAGCTCAGCAGCAGGGCGGTCTTCACCGCGCCCGCCACGGAATCGGTGCGCGCGACGACCGCGTTCACCGCATGGGATGTCATGTTGAGGATGGGCGCGGGCCACACGCCGAACAGGATGGTGAGGATCACCAGCGGGACCATGATGACGATCTCGCGGGGCGAGAGGTCGGCCATGGACTTCAGCTTCTCCTTCTCCAGCGGGCCAAACACCACGCGCCAGTAGAGCCAGAGCGCGTAGGCCGCCGAGAAGATGACGCCGGTGGCCGCGAAGAAGGCGACCCAGGTGTTGCGCTCGAAGGCGGCGAGCATGGTGAGGAATTCGCCGACGAAGCCCGAGGTGCCCGGCAGGCCCACGTTCGCCATGGTGAACACCATCAGCACCGTCGCGTAGAGCGGCATGCGCTTCACGAGGCCGCCATAGGCGGCGATCTCGCGGGTGTGCAGCCGGTCGTAGATCACGCCGACGCACAGGAACAGCGCGCCCGAGACGAAGCCGTGGGAGATCATGAGGAACATGGCGCCCTGCAGGCCCTGCTCGTTCATGGCGAAGATGCCCATCGTCACGAAGCCCATGTGGGCGATGGACGAATAGGCGATCAGCTTCTTGATGTCCTCCTGCACCAGCGCGACGAGCGAGGTGTAGATGATGGCCACCACCGACAGGGTGAACACCATAGGCGCGAAATAATGGCTCGCCTCCGGGAACATGGGCAGCGAGAAGCGCAGGAAGCCGTAGCCGCCCATCTTCAGCAGCACGCCCGCCAGGATGACAGAGCCGGCGGTGGGCGCCTCCACGTGGGCGTCGGGCAGCCAGGTGTGCACCGGCCACATGGGCATCTTCACCGCGAAGGAGGCGAAGAAGGCGAGCCAGAGCCAGAACTGCATGCCCGACGGGAAGCCGAACTGCATCAGGGTGGGCACGTCCGTCGTGCCGGCCTTCCAGTACATGGCCATGATGGCGAGCATCATCAGCACCGAGCCGGCCAGCGTGTAGAGGAAGAACTTGAAGGCCGCGTAGATGCGGCGCGGCCCGCCCCACACGCCGATGATGAGGAACATCGGGATGAGGCCGCCCTCGAAGAAGAAGTAGAAGAGGACAAGGTCGAGGGCCGTGAAGGTGCCGAGCATCATGGTCTCGAGCACCAGGAAGGCGATCATGTATTCCTTCACGCGCTTATGCACGCTCTCCCAGGAGGCGAGGATGCAGAAGGGCATGAGGAAGGTGGTGAGGATGACGAAGGGCAGCGAGATGCCGTCCACGCCCATGTGATAGGACGCGAGATCGCCGAGCCACGCCTTCTTTTCCACGAACTGGAAACCGGGCGCCGAAGCGTCGAAGCCCGGCAGCAGCAGCAGCGACACCAGGAAGGTGACGAGCGTGGTCCACAGCGCCACCCAGCGGGCGTTGCGCGCGGACACCTCGTCGTCGCCCCGCACCACGAAGATGAAGAGCGCCCCGACCAAAGGCAGGAAGGTGACGACGGAGAGGATGGGCCAGTCGGTCATCGTCACACTCCGGCGAACATGAACCAGGTGATGAGGGCCGCGACGCCGATCAGCATCACGAAGGCGTAATGGTAGAGGTAGCCGGTCTGCAACCGCACCACCCCGCGGGTGATGTCGAGCACGCGGGCGGAGACGCCATCCGGGCCCAGCCCGTCGATGATGGTGCCGTCACCGCGCTTCCACAGGGTGCGGCCGAGCCAGAGCGTCGGACGCACAAAGAGGAAGTTGTAGATCTCGTCGAAGTACCACTTGTTCAGCAGGAACTGGTACAGCGCGTCCTGCGACTTCGCGAGCTGCGCCGGCACCTTCGGGTTCACGATGTAGAACCAGATGGCGAACAGCGAGCCCACCACCATCATCACCGTGGGAGCGAAGGCCGCCCAGCCGGGGATGTCGTGCATGGCGTGCAGGATATGGTTCTCCGCGCCCATGAAGATGGAGTGGCGGAAGAAGTGCTCCACGCCCTCGCCCACGAAGATGTTCTTGAAGGCGATGCCGGCGAACAGCGCGCCCAGCGAGAGCACGCCGAGCGGAATGGTCATCACCAGCGGGCTCTCGTGCGCGGCCTCATAATGATGATGGTCGTGCGGGTGACCCCAGAAGGTGAGGAAGATGAGACGCCACGAGTAGAAGGCGGTGAGCGCCGCGGCGATCACGGTCATCCAGTAGCCGTAGACGTGGAAATAGTTGTGGCTCGCATAGGCCGCCTCGATGATGGCGTCCTTGGAGTAATAGCCGGCGAGGAACGGGAAGCCGGTGATGGCCAGCGTGCCGATCACCATCGTCCAGTAGGTGAAGGGGATCTTCTTCCTCAGGCCGCCCATGTGCCGCATGTCCTGCTCATGGTGCATGGCGTGGATGACCGAGCCGGCACCGAGGAAGAGCAGCGCCTTGAAGAAGGCGTGCGTGAGCAGGTGGAACATTCCGATGGAATAGGCGCCCGCGCCCATGGCCACGAACATGTAGCCGAGCTGGGAGCAGGTGGAATAGGCGATCACCTTCTTGATGTCGTTCTGCACCAGGCCGACCGTGGCGGCGAAGAAGGCGGTGGTCGCGCCCACCAGCATCACCACGTTGAGCGCGGTCTGCGACAATTCGAAGATGGGCGACATGCGCGCCACCATGAACACGCCGGCCGTCACCATGGTGGCGGCGTGGATGAGGGCGGAGACCGGGGTCGGTCCTTCCATCGCGTCCGGCAGCCAGGTGTGCAGCAGGAACTGGGCCGACTTGCCGCACGCGCCGACGAACAGCAGCAGCGCGATGACGGTCGGCGCATCCCAATTGTGGCCGAGGAAGGAGATGGTCTTGCCCGCAAGGCCCGGGGCGGCGGCGAACACCTCCTCGAAGGCGATGGAGCCGGTCATCACGAAGATGGCGAAGATGCCCAGCATGAAGCCGAAGTCGCCCACGCGGTTCACCACGAAGGCCTTCATGGCCGCCGCGTTGGCCGAGGGCTTCTCGTACCAGAAGCCGATGAGCAGATAGGAGGCGAGGCCCACGCCCTCCCAGCCGAAGAACAGCTGGAGCAGGTTGTCCGCCGTCACCAGCATGAGCATGGCGAAGGTGAACAGCGACAGATAGGCGAAGAAGCGCGGCCGGCTCGGGTCCTCGTGCATGTAGCCGATGGAGTAGAGGTGGACGAGCGAGGACACGGTGGTGACGACGATCAGCATGATCACCGTCATGGTGTCGATGCGGAACGCCCAGTCGACCTTGAGGTCGCCCACGTAGATCCACTTCATCACCTGCACGCGGGTGTCGTGGTCGCCGAAGCCGACCGCGAAGAAGGCGATCCAGGCGAGCAGGCACGCGACGAACAGGAACGAGGTGGTCACCACCTCGCTGGCGCGGTCACCGATCTTCTTGCCGAACAGGCCGGCGATGAGGAAGCCGAGAAGGGGGAGGAAGACAATCGCCTGATACATGGCCTCAGCCCTTCATGGCGTTGATGTCCTCGACGGCGATCGAACCGCGGTTGCGGTAGAACACCACGAGGATGGCGAGGCCGATGGCCGCCTCGGCTGCGGCGACGGTGAGCACGAGCAGCGCGAACACCTGGCCCGTCAGATTCCCGAGGAAGGCGGAGAACGAGACGAGGTTGATGTTCACGGCGAGCAGGATCAGCTCCACCGACATAAGGATGACGATGACGTTCTTCCGGTTGAGGAAGATGCCGAGCGTCCCGAGCGTGAACAGGATCGCCGCGACGGTCAGATAGTGGGAGAGACCGATGTCCATGCCCATCCCCCTCAGAGGCCCTGGCCGGGACGCACCTTCACCACCTCGATGGTGGAGGAGCGCGTCACCTGAGCCGTGATGTTCTGCCGGCGCACGTTCACCTTGTGGCGCAGCGTGAGCACGATGGCGCCGATCATGGCGACGAGCAGCACGAAGCCGGCGGCCTGGAAGAAGTAGATGTAATCCGTGTAGAGCACGGCCGCGATGGCGCGCACGTTGCTCTCGGTGGCGATGCCGCCCGGCGCGGACTGGACCGCGGAGGCGACCCCCGGCCCGGTCGCCCAGGCGCCCACCACCAGCACCAGCTCGGCGAGGAAGATGAGGCCCACCACCACGCCAACCGGCAGGTACTGCAGGAAGCCCTGGCGCAGCTCCACGAAATCCACGTCGAGCATCATCACGACGAAGAGGAAGAGCACCGCCACCGCGCCCACATAGACCACCACCAGGATCAGCGCGAGGAACTCGGCGCCGATGAGGATGAAGAGGCCCGCCGCGTTCACGAACGCGAGGATGAGGAACAGAACCGACTGCACCGGGTTGCGGGAGGAGATCACCATGAAGGCGGACGCCACCAGCACGAAGGCGAAGAGATAGAAAAACGCTGCCGCGACGCTCATGCGCGTAGCCCCCCTGCCCGCGGCGCGCCAGCGCCGGTCATGTCCGGCCCCGCAAGGCGGCCGGCCCCTGTGATGTGCTGACGCATCCCGAAAACCCGACGCATCCCGAAAGTCCAATCTGTGGCGCCGCGCGTTGCCGCACGTCGCCGGTCCCGTTCCAGAAGACCGGCAGGATGCCGGCCGTGTTCGTCTCGCCGCTCAGCGGTAGGGCGCATCGAGTGCGATGGACCGCGCGATCTCGCGCTCCCACCGGTCGCCGTTCGCGAGCAGCTTTTCCTTGTCGTAGTAAAGTTCCTCGCGCGTCTCGGTGGCGAACTCGAAGTTCGGTCCCTCGACGATCGCATCCACCGGGCATGCCTCCTGGCAGAAGCCGCAATAGATGCACTTCACCATGTCGATGTCGTAACGCGTCGTGCGGCGCGTCCCGTCGTTGCGGCGCGGGCCGGCCTCGATGGTGATGGCCTGCGCCGGGCAGATGGCCTCGCACAGCTTGCAGGCGATGCAGCGCTCTTCCCCGTTGGGATAGCGGCGCAGGGCATGCTCGCCGCGGAAACGCGGCGAGAGCGGGCCCTTCTCGAAGGGATAGTTCAGCGTCGCCTTGGGCTTGAAGAAATAGCGCATGGCGAGGAAGAAGCCCGAGACGAGCTCCGTGAGAAAGATGGCGCGCGCGGCCTGATCGAGCTTCACAGGCGCTCTCCCCGAAGGCTGTGCGGAAGGGTGGAGGGACGGTTCATCGCGGTGCCGTCCCAGTGAAGTGCAGCACGCCCGCGACCACCACCACGGCGACGAGGGAGATCGGCAGGAACACCTTCCAGCCGAGCCGCATGAGCTGGTCGTAGCGATAGCGGGGCACCATGGCCTTGGCCATCGCGAACAGGAAGAACATGAAGCAGAGCTTGATGACGAACCACACCAGCCCCGGCACCCAGGTGAAGGGCGCGAACGGGATGGGCGAGAGCCAGCCGCCGAGGAACAGGATGGTCCCCATGGCGCACATGGTCATGATGGCCACGTACTCGCCCAGCATGAACAGCAGGTAGGGGGTCGAGCCGTATTCCGTCATGAAGCCCGCCACCAGCTCCGATTCCGCTTCCACGAGGTCGAAGGGCGGGCGGTTCGTCTCGGCCAGCGCCGACACGAAGAAGATGACGAACATGGGCAGCAGCGGCAGCCAGTACCAGCCGAGGAAGCCGAAGCGGCCGTTCTGCGCCTCGACAATCTCGGAGAGGTTCAGCGAGCCGGCGCACATCAGCACGGTGATGATGACGAAGCCGATGGAGACCTCGTAGGACACCATCTGCGCCGCCGAGCGGAGCGCGGCGAGGAAGGGGTACTTCGAGTTCGAAGCCCAGCCGCCCATGATGATGCCGTACACGCCGAGCGACGAGATGGCGAAGATGTAGAGCACGCCGACGTTGAGGTCCGCGATCACCCAGCCCGGCGCGATGGGCACCACCGCCCAGGCGGCGAGCGCGAGCACGCAGGTGACGAGCGGGGCGAGCAGGAAGATCGCCTTGTTGGAGCCCGACGGGATGGTCGGCTCCTTCAGCACGAACTTCAGAAGGTCGGCGAAGGATTGCAGGAGGCCGAACGGCCCCACCACGTTGGGACCGCGGCGCAGTTGCACCGCCGCCCAGATCTTGCGGTCCGCCAGCAGGATGAAGGCGATGAAGATCAGGAGCGCCACGAGCAGCGCGAGGCTCTGCCCGAGGATGATGAGCACCTGGATGAGGGTGTCCTGCCAGTTCATGTCCGCGTTTCCGTGAAGCTCGCAGCCGTCCGGTTCACCGTGCCCATCGCCTACTCCGCCGCTTCCGCCGCCGCCGCAAGGCGCAGCGCGGAGCATTCGGCCATCACGGCGGAAGCCCGCGCGATGGGGTTGGTGAGGAAGAAGTCCTCGATCACCGGCGCGAACGCCGCCTTGTCCACGCTGCCGCCGGCGCCCGCAAGGGTCGCCACCGCGCCCGCGTCCGCCACCGCCGCCTCGTCGATATGGCCGAGGTGGGGATAGGCCGAAACGAGCTGCGCGCGCAGTGCCTGCATGTTGTCGAAGGGCAGCGTCTGGCCCAGCACCTCGGACAGCGCCCGCAGGATCGCCCAGTCCTCGCGCGCCTCGCCGGGCGGGAAGGCGGCGCGGTTGGCGAACTGCACCCGGCCTTCCGTGTTCACATAGATGCCCGACTTCTCGGGATAGGCGGCGCCGGGCAGGATCACGTCCGCCCGGTGGGCGCCGCGATCGCCATGGGTGCCGAGATAGACGACGAAGGCGCCGGGGGCGACCTCCACCTCGTCCGCGCCCATCAGGAAGGCCACGTCCAGCGCGCCGGGGGCGGTCATGGCCGCAACGTCCAGCCCGCCGGGCCCGGGCACCGCGCCCACATCGAGCGCGCCGACGCGGGAAGCCGCGGTGTGCAGCACGCCGAAGCCGTTCCAGCCGTCCTTCACCGCGCCCACCGCAACCGCCACGCGGGCGGCCAGCGAGAGCACCGCCGCGCCATCCGGCCGCGCCAGCGCGCCCTGGCCGACGATGACCAGCGGCCGCTCGGCCTTGCGCAGCACGTCGCCGAAGGCGGACGAGCCGGCGAGATCGGCAAGGCTGTCGGGGCCGGCGCCGAGATAATCATAGGCGTAGGTGAGGTCCACCTTGGCGCCGATGAGGCCCACCTTCAGCCCGCCCTGGCGCCAGCGCTTGCGGATGCGCGCATTGATGACGGAGGCCTCATGACGCGGGTCGGTGCCCACGAGAAGGATGGCGTCCGCCTGCTCGATGCCGGCGATGGTGGGGTTGAACACATAGGTCGCGCGACCCAGCGCCGGATCGAGCTTCGCGCCGTCCTGGCGCGCGTCGATGTTGGCGGAGCTGAGCTTGCCCATCAGCGTCTTGAGGGCGAACACCTCTTCCACGCTGGCGAGATCGCCGACGATGGCACCGACCTTCGCGGAGGTGGTGGCCTTCACCTTGGCGGCGATGGCGGCGAACGCCTCGCCCCAGGAGGCGGCCACGAGACGTCCATCCTTGCGTACATAGGGGCGATCGAGCCGCTGGACCTTCAGGCCGTCCCACACATAGCGGGACTTGTCGGAGATCCACTCCTCGTTCACGAGGTCGTTGTTGCGCGGCAGGATGCGCATGACCTCGCGGCCACGGGTGTCGATGCGGATATTGGAGCCGACCGCATCCATGACGTCGATGGACTCGGTCTTCACCAGTTCCCACGGCCGGGCATGAAACTGGTAGGGCTTGTGGGTCAGCGCGCCCACCGGGCAGAGGTCCGCCACGTTGCCCTGCATCTCGGAGCGCATGGCGTGCTCGAGATAGGTGGTGATCTCCATGTCCTCGCCGCGGCCGATGGCGCCGAGGTCCGGCACGCCGGCAACTTCGGTGGAGAAACGCACGCAGCGGGTGCACTGGATGCACCGGTTCATGGAGGTCTTGACCAGCGGGCCGATGTATTTGTCTTCCACCGCCCGCTTGTTCTCGGCGAAGCGCGAGGTGTCCGCGCCGTAGGCCATCGCCTGGTCCTGCAGGTCGCACTCGCCGCCCTGATCGCAGATCGGGCAATCCAGCGGGTGGTTGATGAGCAGGAACTCCATCACCCCTTCGCGGGCCTTCTTCACCATGGGGCTCTTGGTGAGCACCACGGGCGGCTCGCCGTTGGGGCCGGGGCGCAGGTCCTTCACCGCCATGGCGCAGGACGCCGTGGGCTTGGGCGGACCGCCCTTCACTTCCACCAGGCACATGCGGCAGTTGCCCGCGATGGACAGCCGCTCATGGAAGCAGAAGCGCGGAATCTCGACGCCCGCCGCCTCGCACGCCTGGAGCAGCGTGTATTCGGCAGGTACATCGACCTCGGTTCCGTCGACGACGATCTTCGCCATCACTTCCACCTCACCTTGAACCGCGCCGGGCGCGGCCGGAGCCGGACGCACGGCGTCCGCTCCCTGAGACAACTCCCCTCCCCGCCCGTCGCGTCGGCGCGCCCGGCGGGGTGCTCTTCACTCCGCCGCCACCGGAACCACCGGTTCCGGATGCGGGTTGGCGGCATACTGGTCGATGCGCGCCTCGATCACATGACGATAGTGCCGGATGAGGCCCTGCACCGGCCACGCGGCGGCATCGCCAAGCGCGCAGATGGTGTGGCCCTCGATCTGGGTGGTGA
The DNA here is from genome assembly GCF_017875275.1 of Xanthobacter flavus. Lineage (NCBI taxonomy): Bacteria > Pseudomonadati > Pseudomonadota > Alphaproteobacteria > Hyphomicrobiales > Xanthobacteraceae > Xanthobacter > Xanthobacter flavus. The sequence continues at coordinate 372,872 of NZ_JAGGML010000001.1, forward strand.
CTTCCAGCAGCAGGTCGATCTCGCGCTTCTGGGCGCGGCCCTCGGCCATGCGGTTGACCACCCGCCACATCCAGCCGGTGCCCTCGCGGCAGGGCGTGCACTGGCCGCAGCTCTCATGCTTGAAGAAGGCGGAGATGCGGGCGATGGCCTTGATGATGTCGGTGGACTTGTCCATCACCAGCACGCCGGCGGTGCCGAAGGACGACTTCACCGCGCGGGTGCCGTCGAAGTCCATGATGAGGTCTTCGCACTGCTCGCCGGGGATCACCGGGCAGGACGCGCCGCCGGGGATGATGCCGAGCAGATTGTCCCATCCGCCACGGATGCCGCCGCCATGCTTCTCCACGAGCTCCTTGAAGGGGATGCTCATGGCCTCCTCGATCACGCAGGGCGTGTTGACGTGGCCGGCGAGGCTGAACAGCTTGGTGCCCACGTTGTTCGGCCGGCCGATGGAGGAGAACCAGGCCGCGCCGCGCCGCAGGATGGTGGGGGCGACCGCGATGCTCTCCACGTTGTTCACCGTGGTGGGGCAGCCATAGAGGCCCATGTTCGCGGGGAACGGGGGCTTCAGGCGCGGCATGCCCTTCTTGCCCTCGAGGCTCTCCAGCAGCGCGGTCTCCTCGCCGCAGATATAGGCGCCGGCGCCGTGATGCACGTAGAGATCGAAGGGATAGCCGTGGACGTTGTCCTTGCCGATGAGGCGCGCCTCATAGGCCTGGTCCACCGCCGCCTGCAGGCGCTCGCGCTCGAAGATGTATTCGCCGCGGATGTAGATGTAGGCGGCGTGGGCGCCCATGGCGAAGGAGGCGATCAGGCAGCCCTCGATCAGCGTGTGCGGATCGTTGCGCATGATCTCCCGGTCCTTGCAGGTGCCGGGCTCGGATTCGTCGGCGTTCACCACGAGATAGTGGGGGCGGCCATCGGACTGCTTGGGCATGAAGGACCACTTCATGCCCGTGGAGAAGCCGGCGCCGCCGCGGCCGCGCAGGCCCGACGCCTTCATCTCGTTGATGATCCAGTCGCGGCCCTTCTCCAGGATGGCCTTGGTGCCGTCCCAGTTGCCACGCTTGAGGGCGCCCTGAAGACCGAAGTCGTGGAAGCCGTAGAGATTGGTGAAGATGCGGTCCTTGTCGGCGAGCATGGGCCTCACTCCTCCGGATCGCGCACGCCGGTGCCGGTCTTCACCGGCTCACGGTCGGAACCTGTAACGGACGGGCTGGAGGCCTGCGCCTCCGCGGCGACGGCCTCGCGCTTCTCGCGGGTGTCGGCGCCGTCGGCCGCCTTCTCCTGGGCCGCCGCGACGGCGCCCATGGGATCGGCCGGGCTTCCCTCGGCGGCACGGTGACGGCCGGCGGAGAGGAGATCGGGCGTCTCGGCGGTGGCCGCAGCCGGAGCCGGCGCGTCGGGCGCGGACGGCTCGGTGCCGGGCACGGTGGTGGCGAAGGCATAGAGCGCGGGATCGAGCAGCACGCGCGGGCCGCCCTCGGGCTCGGAGCCCCTGCGGGAATTCTGCGGCCCCACCTTCACCGGGCGGCCGGCGGCGAGATCGTCGAGCAGCTTCTCGAAAGTCTCGGGGGTCAGGTCTTCGTAATAATCGTCGTTGATCTGCACCATGGGCGCATTGGTGCAGGCGCCGAGGCACTCCACCTCAAGCCATGAGAAGGTGCCGTCGGCGGACACGTGCCGCTCATGGCCGATCTTCTTCTCGCAGACGTGCTTGATGGCTTCCGCGCCGCGCAGCATGCAGGGCGTGGTGCCGCACAGCTGCACGAAATACTTCCCCACCGGCTCAAGGTTGAACATGGTGTAGAAGGTGGCAATCTCCAGCACGCGGATGTTCGCCATGCCGAGGCGCTCGGCGACCGCGCGAATGGCGGGCTCGGGCAGCCAGCCGCCGGCGGCCTTCTGGGTTTCCCACAGAAGGGGCACCACGGCGCTGGCCTGCCGGCCTTCCGGATACTTGGCGATCAGCTTCTGCGCGATGGCCTCCAGCTCCGGCGGGAAGCTGAAGCTCTCGGGCTGCTCGGCGGCGAGGCGGCGGACGGACATGGTTCAGATCCCGGAAGAAGCCGCGCGCAGGCCGCACGCGAGCATCGGGCAAAGGGCGAGCGGAAGGCGGGCCATCAGCGGTCCACCTCCCCGAACACGATGTCGAGCGAGCCGAGCACCGCGGAGACGTCGGCCAGCATGTGGCCGCGATTGAGGAAGTCCATGGCCTGCAGATGCGCGAAGCCGGGAGCGCGGATCTTGCAGCGATACGGCTTGTTGGTGCCGTCCGAGACAAGATAGACGCCGAACTCGCCCTTGGGCGCTTCCACCGCGGCATACACGTCGCCTTCCGGCACGTGGAAGCCCTCGGTGTAGAGCTTGAAGTGGTGGATGAGCGCCTCCATGGAACGCTTCATCTCGGCCCGCTTCGGCGGCGCGATCTTGTGGTCCTGGGTGTGGACCGGACCGGATTCCTTCAGCAGGCGCTCGACGCACTGCTTCATGATGTAGGTGGACTGGCGCATCTCTTCCATGCGGACGAGATAGCGGTCGTAGCAATCGCCGTGCTTGCCCACCGGAATGTCGAAATCGAGTTCCGAATAGCACTCGTAGGGCTGCGAACGGCGCAGGTCCCACGCCGCGCCGGAGCCGCGCAGCACCGGGCCGGAGAAGCCCCAGGACAGCGCCTCTTCCACCGACACCACGCCGATGTCCACGGTGCGCTGCTTGAAGATGCGGTTGTTGGTGACGAGGGCGTCGAGGTCCGCCACCAGCTTCAGGAACGGGTCGCAGAAGGCGCCGATGTCTTCCACCAGCGCGCGGGGCAGGTCCTGATGGACGCCGCCCGGCCGGAAGTAGGCGGCATGCATGCGGCTGCCGGAGGCGCGCTCATAGAAGATCATGAGCTTCTCGCGCTCCTCGAAGCCCCACAAAGGCGGGGTCAGCGCGCCCACGTCCATGGCGAACGTGGTGACATTGAGGAGGTGGGAGAGCAGACGCCCGATCTCGGAATAGAGCACGCGGATGAGCTGGCCGCGCCGGGGCACCTCGATGCCCAGCAGCTTCTCCACCGCGAGGCAGAAAGCGTGCTCCTGGTTCATCGGCGCGCAATAGTCGAGCCGGTCGAAATAGGGCACGGCCTGAAGGTAGGTCTTGGCCTCGATCAGCTTCTCGGTGCCGCGGTGCAGGAGGCCGATGTGCGGGTCCACCCGCTCCACCACCTCGCCATCCAGCTCCAGCACGAGGCGCAGCACGCCGTGCGCCGCAGGATGCTGCGGGCCGAAATTGATCTGGAAGTTGCGGACCTTGTCCGCGGGCTTCATCTCGTCGGCGACATCAACCATGAGACGCTCCCTCACCCGGCCTTGGGCGGCGCGGGCGGCTGGCCCGAGGCCTTCTCGTCACCGGGCAGGACGTATTCGACGCCCTCCCACGGCGAGAGGAAGTCGAAGTTCCGGAACTCCTGCGGCAGGCGGACCGGCTCGTAGACCACGCGCTTCTGGGCGTCGTCGTAGCGCACCTCCACGAAGCCCGTGGTCGGGAAGTCCTTGCGCAGGGGGTGGCCGTCGAAGCCGTAGTCCGTCAAAAGGCGGCGCAGCTCCGGGTGGCCGGTGAACAGGATGCCGTACATGTCGTAGGCCTCCCGCTCGAACCAGTTGGCACCGGGGAAGACGCCGGTGATGGAGGGCACCGGGGTGTCCTCGTCGGTGGCGACCTTGAGGCGGATGCGGGCGTTCTGCTTCACGGAGAGCAGGTGATACACCACGTCGAACCGCTTCTCGCGGGCCGGATAGTCCACGCCGCACACGTCCACGATGCAGGTGAACAGGCAGGCGGGGTCATCCCGCAGGAAGGTCACGGCCTTGACGATCTGCGACGGCTCGATGAAGAGCGCCAGCTCGCCATAGGCGATCTCGGTGCCGGTCACCACGCCCGGCAGGGCGCCGGAGACGTGGGCGGCGAGGTCGTTGAGGGTCTCGTCCATCACACCGGCTCCCGATCAGCGCTCGATGGTGCCGATGCGGCGGATCTTCTTCTGCAGCAGCAGCACGCCATAGAGCAGCGCCTCCGCCGTGGGCGGGCAGCCCGGCACGTAGATGTCCACCGGCACGATGCGGTCGCAGCCGCGCACCACCGAATAGGAGAAGTGGTAGTAGCCGCCGCCATTGGCGCAGGAGCCCATGGAGATGACGTAGCGCGGCTCCGGCATCTGGTCGTAGACCTTGCGGAGCGCGGGGGCCATCTTGTTGGTCAGCGTGCCGGCGACGATCATCACGTCCGACTGGCGCGGCGAGGCGCGCGGCGCGAAGCCGAAGCGCTCCACGTCGTAGCGCGGCATGGACACCTGCATCATCTCCACCGCGCAGCACGCGAGGCCGAAGGTCATCCACATGAGCGAGCCGGTGCGCGCCCAGGTGATGAGGTCATCCGCCGTGGTGAGGATGAAGCCCTTGTCCGCCAGCTCGCTGTTGATCTCCTTGAAGAAGGGATCATCCGCGCCGACCGGACGGCCGGTGGAGGGATCGACGATGCCGGTGGCCGCGCGCGCGACCTCGGGCTTTGTGGCCGAAGGGGTCAGTCCCATTCCAGAGCTCCCTTGCGCCATTCGTAGATGAACCCGACGGTGAGCACGCCGAGGAAGATCATCATCGACCAGAAGCCGAGATCGCCAAGGCCACCGAAGCTGATCGCCCACGGGAAGAGGAAGGCGACCTCGAGGTCGAAGATGATGAAGAGGATGGCCACCAGATAGAAACGCGCATCGAACGTCATGCGGGCGTCGTCGAAGGCGTTGAAGCCGCACTCATAGGCGGACAGCTTTTCCGGGTCCGGATTCTGGTAGGCGACGATGAAGGGCGACACCAGCAGGGCCAGGCCGATCACCGCCGAAACGCCGATGAAGATCACCACCGGCAGATAGTCCATGAGCAACGCGTTCATCTTGCTCGCACCTCGGAGCGCTCGGTCGGTGCCATGGGCGCCGCGCTGGGGTCACCCAATCGGGTCTTAAGGAGCTAGAAACGGCTGATCGCCTGAAGCGTTACCGCGCCGCCCGGCTAGAGAAGTTCGAAACGACGCGTGAGCCTTATCGCAGCGCCAGAAGGGAGGCAAGTGCGCGGTTCGGCCAAGGTGTCATGCCATTGGTGGAGGATCGCGGGTACGCCCCCGGGCCTGTGGCGGCGGGCGCTGCCCCGCTCCTCCCGCGGCGCGGCGAAAGCTGGGCCGAAGCGGGATTGGCCGCATCGGACGGGAGGTAGATGGGGAGGGCCGCAATTCTGTGCAAGACGCGGTTGCGGGCCCCCTGTTGCAATCATGCGACACAATGCCGTGCGCAATTCCGGCATCTGCCGCATTCGCCGCGCGCCGGAGCGCTCCGGACGGAACGACCGGCGCGAGGCGAGTCGCGCCGGCCCTCGGAAGATCGGGATGCCGGGACCGAGCCCGGCACCGTCTCAGCGGTGGCCGCGGCCACCGCCCCCGCCGCGAGCCTTCCCGCCGCCGCCGACGCGCGCGCCGCCGCCCTGGAGCTTGGCGCCGCCGCCCTGTCGCGGCATCACGGCGGGCTTTCCGCCGCCGCCGCCCCGCTTGATCTGCTGGGCGCCGCCGCCGCCCGGCTTGGCGGGCTTGGCGGGTTTGGCCGCGGCGCCTCCGGCCGGACCGCCCGGCTTGCCGGCACCGCCCGCGCCGCCGGGCTTGCCGGCGCCACCAAGACCACCCGGCTGGCCGGCTCCGCCCGGTCCGCCGGGCTTCCCCGGTCCGCCGGGCTTCCCCGGACCGCCGGGACCACCGACACCACCGGGACCGCCCGGACCGCCGATACTACCGGGACCGCCGGGACCACCGGGGCCGCCGGGCTTGCCGGGGCCACCCGGCTTGCCGGCCAGCGGCTTGCCCGGATTTGGCTTCCACGGACCAACGGGGCCACCCGGCCCACCCGGACCACCCGGCCCACCCGGACCACCCGGCCCACCCGGACCACCTGGACCACCGGGACCACCCGGACCACCGGGAGGCGGCGGCCAGCCGGGATGGCCGGGACCGCCCGGCCAGCCGCCCGGCGGGCGGGGCGGCGGCGGACGCCAGCCGGGATAGCCCGGCCACGGCGGGGGATAGACCCAGCCGCGATTCCAGTTCCAGGGATTGTTCCAGGCATTGCCCACCAGCACGCCCGCCCCGAAAGCCAGCAGGCCGACGCCGGCCGCGGTGTAGATGGTGGTCGGGTCGTAGGTCGGCACATACACCGTCGTCGGGTCGGCCGAGGTGATGTAGACGACGCTGCGTCCGTCCTCCTGCTTCGTCGTCACCACCTGCTTGTCGTTGGTCTTCAGCGTGCCCGCCGCATCGGCCTTGGCGCGCAGGGTCTGGATGGCGACCGAGACATCTTCCGGCTGGCTGACGAAGGCGTAGCCGATGGACTGGGTGGCATCGAGGTTTTCATTCAGCTTGGCGACGACGGTGGGGAAGCGCGCCAGCGCCTTCACCGAGGGATCCCATGTCTTCGCGTCCACGCCCGCGAAACTGCCCTTCTTCACCGCGCTCGGATTGGCATCCAGCCAGCGCTGAAGTTGCACCAGTTCCAGCGGATAGGCGGTGGCCGGCAGCATCTGCGCGAGCAGCGTGTCGGGATAGAGCGCATAGGGCGCCAGCAGGGTTTCCAGCTCGGCGAGGCTGTAGAGCGCGGACGCCGGCGTCGCGGCGGACGCAGGCGCACCGGTCGGAGGCGGCGCGTTGGCGGGCGGCGCGGCGGCAGCTGCGGGGGGCGGGGCGGCGGGAGGTGCGGCCGGCGGAGCCGTCTGGGCCGCGGCATCCGGCGGCGGGGCCGGCGGCACGGCGGGCGGTTGGGCCGCAGGCGACTGAGCGGCCGGCGACTGAGCGGCGGGAGCCCCCGCGTCCGGCGCGCTTTGCTGGGCGAAGGCCGGATAGAGGCTCGTGGTCCAGCCGAAGGCCAGCGCCACGGCGATGCGGGACCAGCCCGCCAGTTCCCGGCGCCGCATGTTCGTGCGTGTTGATGTCAAGTCAGGGTCCTCCCCCTCGCCGGCCAGCCCGACCGCAGATCGGGCGAGGTGGCCAGATCTGGCGACCGCCGGACAAGCCGCGCCTTGACAATGCGCAAACGCGGCCCGCCCGTCTAGAGCGCGGGGCGCCTGACGAAACGCCATCGCGAGGGCCGATAACCCCTCTCTCTCATTACGTTAGAGAAAGGCAGCGTCCCCGGCGGGCGGTATCAGGCGCGCAGCGTCTCGCTCACGGCCGCGACCAGCTGCTTCAGGGAGAAGGGCTTGGGCAGGAAGGAAAAATGCTCGCTCGGCGGCAGGTTGCGGGCGAACGCCTCCTCGGCATAGCCGGAGATGAAGATCACCTTCAGCCCCGGCTCGCGGCTCCTCAGTTCCCGCAGCAGGGTTGGGCCGTCCATCTCCGGCATCACCACGTCGGAGATGACGAGATCGACGCTGCCCTCGCGCTTCATCAGCTCCAGCGCCTCGACGCCGCTGGCGGCCGCCAGCACCTCATAGCCGCGATTGGCCAGCGCCCGGCTGGCGAAGGCGCGCACGGCGTCCTCATCCTCCACCAGCAGCACGCGGCGCCCCTGCCCCGTGGTGTCGCCGGCCTTCGGCTCCGGCTCGGCGGGCTTCGGTGCCTCCTCTTCCTCGGCGCCCGCCATGTGGCGGGGCAGGAACACGCGGAAGGTGGTGCCGTGGCCGATCTCGCTGTCGGCGAGGATGGTGCCGCCGGTCTGCTGCACGATGCCATAGACCGTGGACAGGCCGAGCCCCGTGCCCTTGCCCACCTCCTTGGTGGAGAAGAAGGGCTCGAAGATCTTGTCCATGATGTCGGGCGGAATGCCGGTGCCGGTGTCGGCCACCTCCACCATCACATAGTCGCCCTCCGGCAGGCCCTGCCCATAGGCGGCGCAGCCGGCGGCCGGCACGTTGCCGGTGCGGATGGTGAGGGTGCCGCCATCGGGCATGGCATCGCGCGCGTTCACCGCGAGGTTCACGATCACCTGCTCGAACTGGTTCACGTCCACCTTCACCGGCCACAGGTCGCGCGCGTGCTCCACATCGAGCGTGATGCGCTCGCCGATGAGGCGGCGCAGCAAGGCGGCGGCGTCGGATATCACGTCGGCCAGCTCGATCACCTGCGGCCGCAGGGTCTGGCGACGGGAGAAGGCGAGCAGTTGCCGCACGAGGCCGGCGGCGCGGTTCGCATTCTGCTTGATCTGCATGATGTCCGGGAAGGACGGATCGCTCGGCCGGTGCTTGGCGAGCAGCAGGTCGCAATAGCCGATGATAGCGGTCAGCACATTGTTGAAATCGTGCGCCACGCCGCCCGCGAGGTGCCCCACGGCCTGCAGCTTCTGCGACTGGGCGAACTGCACCTCCAGCGCGCGCTGCTCCGTCATGTCGATGGCGCACAAGGCGATGTCGCCGCTGGCGCCCAGCGGCGCCGCATAGAAGCGGGCGGAGCGGGCGTTGGCGCCGGCCAGCGTCACGTCGCAGGGCGCGGGCGGCTCGCCCGCGCCGGCCGCGGCGGCGAGCAGCGCCTCGGTGCCGGAGGCATCGGCCACCAGAGCGGTGAGCGGCCGGCCGGCGGCGTCGCGGCCGAACAGCCGCTCGAAGGCCGCATTGGCGGCGCGCACCCCGCCGGAGCGGTCCACCAGCGCCATGGCCAGCGGCGCCCGGCGGAAGAACAGGTCGCCGAGGACGTCGGTAGACGTTTCCGGCGCGGAGGCGTTGGACGCGCGACCTGTCGCGCCCATGCCGGCCGAGGCCCCGAGCGCGCCCTCGACGGCATCGAGCGGAAGGGCCACGGCGCCGGTGCCATCGGCCGAGGCGGCGATGCGCAGCAGCACCGGCAGCGCGGTCCCGTCCTTGCGGCGGAGCGACGCCACCAGCGCGGCGCGACCGCCGTTCGCCTGCGCGGCGGCGAGCGCGGGCACGCTCTCGGCGGCAAGGATGCGGGCGAGCGGCATGCCGTCCGGCCCCCAGTCAGCCAGCGCGTAGCCGAGCATCCGGCAGAAGGTGAGGTTGGGGTCCACCACGCGGCCGCCGACGATGCGCAGCAGCCCGGCCGGCAATTCCTCCCACGCCGCCACCAGATCCGGCCCCGCGTAGCCTTCGGGCGCGGCGGCTGGAGCGGGGCTCGCCACTTGTAGCTTGGGCTCGGGAGCGGCAACCGGCCCGGCTACGGGAACAGGCTCCACGATGGAAGGCTCCGGCGGGCGCACCGCCGGGGCGGCCGGCAAAGGCTTCGCGACAGTGGGCGCGGAAAGGGGCGCGGCAGGAAGCGGCGCGGCAGGGAGGGCCGCAGGAAGCGCCGGAGAGAGGGCCGGCGCCGGTTCGGCCTCCGCCATGTCGACCATGCGCAGGGTCCACAGCACGCGCCGCGCGCCGCCCACGGGATGCACGGACACCTCAAGTTGCCGCGCGGTCTGGCCGCCGCCGAACGGCATGGTACTCAGATGGGCGCTGGCGCCGGCGACGGCATTCAGCAGTTCGCCCACGGTCGCCTGGCTGCCGGGAATGCGGGAAAGGAAGCGCTCGGGCAGCGGCGGCTCGGCGGTGCCTGAGCGGCACATGCGCAGATAGGCGGCATTGGCCTCGACGATGCGTTCGCCATCCTCCACCACCGCCATGGCATCTCCGGTTGCCGCAAGGGCAATGCCGCCCAGCGGATCATCCGGCTCGGCGCCCTTGAGAGCCCGCCGGGCGGCGAAGAAGAGTTCCACCACCCCCACCACGGCCAGTGCGCCTATGATGGCGGAGGGCACGCCACCCCCGTCCCGCCCGAGGATGGTGGCGCCCGCGAAGCCGCCCGCGAGCGCGAAGACGATGATGAACAGCCGGGTGCCCAGCGCCCCTGCTCCGCGCCCCCTGCGGCGCCGCCCGGCGGTGCCCTGGTCCTTCGTCTGGCGACCCCGCATGCGCTCTTTACCCATTCCGGCGACCCGTTCAGGCGATCCGCCGCCCAGATGCGTGCGGCATTCGCACGGATTTAAGGGAGAGAATCGCTGGTGACTTAAATCCTGCCACGATTATCAACAAAACCTTAGGCCCTGAGGCTCACGATGCGGTCCCGACGCGGCGAATGGCGCGTCCGGGTGCTTTGGCGTTTCGTGATAATGACGGCGTGATCGCCCAAGGGCATCGCGCATTCCAATATGGGTGCTGCAGGAGGCCGCCGACGGGCCTGCGCCCGGGGATGCGCCCTGTTCGAGGTAAGCGGAGGCATAATGCTACAGCAGATGTTCGGTACCCAGCTCGCGTTCCCGATTCGGGTGGCCGTCGCGGCCATCGTGATCGCAGCGCTGCTGGGGTTGACGGTGCTGGTGATGCGCCGCCTCGCCGCCCGTGGCACCGGAGGCGATCGTCGCGGCCGGCCCGGGCCGCGTCTTTCCGTGCTCGACAGCATCTCCGTGGACCAGCGCCGCCGCCTCGTGCTCATCCGTCGCGACGAGGTGGAGCATCTGCTGCTGATCGGCGGCAACAGCGATCTCGTGATCGAACAGAACATCGGCGCCGCCGACGCCGTGGAGGCCGCTGAAGGCCAGCCCGCCGCCGTCGCCCCGCCCCGTGAGGCGCCGACCCTCCAGCGCCCGACCCCGCGCCGCGCCCTCTCGGCTGCGCCCGTCCCCGCGACGCTGACCGCCGAGCCCGCCGCCGCCGGCCTTCCCGCCCCCGAGCCTGCCGTAACGGAAGCTGCACCCGCGCCGGCCGAGCCCCGCGAGGAGCGCCGCGCCGGCCTGTCGCGCCGTCCGCTGATGCGCGGCGACGGCACCCTGTCCGGCCGCCCCGCCGCGCGCGCCGCCGATGCCGCGCCCGAGCCTGCGGCCCGGGAGCCCGCCCGCGCCGAGGCGCCGCGCCCCGACCAGGCCCGCCTCCAAGCCCTCAAGGCCGAGTTCGCCGCCAGCACGCCCAAGATCGACTCGCCCAAGGTCGACTCGCCCAAGATCGACGCCCCCCGGATCGAGACCGCCCCTGCCGACGCCCCCAAGGTGGAGGCGCTGAAGGCCGAGCCTGAGGACGCGCCACCCGCCGTCAGCGAGGCCTCGGCGAAGCTCGAGGACCTCTCCCATCGCCTCGATGCCGCGCTCGTCCATCCCGAGCCGGCCGCTGCCGCGCCGCAGATCAGCCTGTCCGACCTCCTCGGCGATGAGCCCGCTGCCGCCGCCGAGCCGGCCCCCGCGCCGCGCGCCGAGCCGGTGATCGAGCCCCCGCCCCCGCCGCGCGGCGAAGGCCCGCTGTCGCGCTTTCTCTACCAGTCGCGCACGCGCGCCGCGGAAACGCGCGGAACGGAGCCGCGCCCCGAGCCGCGCCCGACCGATGTGCGTCCCACCGAGCCCCGCGCCCGCGTGGATGCGCCGCTGCGCACCGAGACGCCGCGCCCGGAAGCTCCGCTGCGCCCCCGGGAATTTTCCTTCCGCCCGGCCGGCGAGGGCCGTCCGCTGCCGCCGCCGGCACAGCCCCGCCGCGAGCCCCTCGCCCTGCGCGACGTGAACCGCGAGGAGGGAGCCCCCCGTCCGGACGCCGCCAGCCCGCTGCTGCGCGCGCCCTCCCCGACTGCGACTCCGGTCTCCACGGACATCGCTGCGCCCGTGATCCACGCGCCGGCGCCGTCCATCACCGCCCCGGTCCAGCCGGCTCCTGCCGTCGCCGCCCCCTCCGCCGGGGACGCGCCGAACGTCGAGCCGGAGACGCCGCGCGATCCGCTGGACGATTTCGACGCCGAGATGGCGAGCCTGCTCGGCCGCACCAACGCGCGCAGCCGCTGACCCCTTCGCAGGGTACCAGACGCAAGAAGGCCGGCGGAGCGATGGCTCCGCCGGCCTTCTTCATAGGTGCGAACGCGCCGCCGGAAGGGGCGGCCGGAACATTGGATCAGTCGTCGCGATAGACCCGCTCGCGCCGCTCATGACGCTCCTGGGCCTCCACCGAGAGGGTGGCGATGGGCCGGGCCTCGAGGCGCTTCAGCGAGATGGGCTCGCCGGTGTCCTCGCAATAGCCGTAGGAGCCGTCCTCGATCCGCAGGAGCGCCGCGTCGATCTTGGCGATCAGCTTGCGCTGGCGGTCGCGGGCGCGCAGCTCGATGGAGCGATCGGTTTCGGACGAGGCCCGGTCCGCAAGATCCGGGTGATTCTGGTTCTCGTCCTGAAGGTGCTGCAGGGTCTCGCGGGCCTCCTTCAGGATGTCGTCCTTCCAACGCAGCAGCTTGATGCGAAAATATTCGCGCTGCCGGTCGTTCATGAAGGGCTCGTCCTCACGGGGCCGATAGTCCTCGTCGATTTGGATCGACATCAGCAAGGTCCTCGATATGCGTCGCTCTGCCGTCGAAGCCCGACGCGAAAGGCGGATCGTGCCCATCCGGCCTTGCGTGGCGCCGAGTCCCGATGGCGAACTCCCCGTCACGGAACTTAAGGGCTGCCGCCCCAGCGTGCGGGCCGGCGGAGCCGACCTTTCGGCCAGGAGGACGCCCCTTGGTCGCCGCGCTTATATCGACGCCTTGGGGTTACGACAACCGGCATATCCGATCCCGTCCGCCTGCGCGCACCGGTTTCGACGCGGCCCGGATGCACCCTCGCGCGCGCCCCCCGTTCCGGCGCGCCCCTTGACGGATGGTCGCGGGGTGCCGACCTTGCTGCGGCGCGAGAGAGCGCGGGAAGGAACACGTCTCATGCGGTTCGAGGGCACGAAGAGCTATGTGGCCACCGACGACCTGAAGGTCGCCGTCAACGCGGCCCTCGTCCTCGAACGACCGCTGCTCATCAAAGGTGAACCGGGTACGGGAAAAACCGTTCTGGCGCAGGAGGTTGCGGCGGCGCTCGGGGCGCCCTTGATCGAGTGGCACGTCAAGTCCACCACCAAGGCGCAGCAAGGCCTCTACGAATACGACGCCGTGGCGCGCCTGCGCGACAGCCAGCTCGGCGACCCCAAGGTCCACGACATCGCCAATTACATCCGCAAGGGCAAGCTGTGGACCGCCTTCTCCTCGGACCAGCGGCCGGTGCTGCTGATCGACGAGGTGGACAAGGCGGATATCGAGTTTCCCAACGATTTGCTGCAGGAACTCGACCGCATGGAGTTCCACGTCTACGAGACGGGCGAGCAGGTGAAGGCGGCGCAGCGCCCCCTCGTCATCATCACCTCCAACAACGAGAAGGAGCTGCCGGACGCCTTCCTGCGCCGCTGCTTCTTCCACTACATCCGCTTTCCCGATCCCGAGACCATGCGGGCCATCGTCGAGGTCCACTTCCCCGGCATCAAGCAGCGGCTGGTGGGCGAGGCCCTGCGCATCTTCTATGAGTTGCGCGACGTGCCGGGGCTGAAGAAGAAGCCATCCACCTCCGAGCTGATCGACTGGCTCAAGCTGCTGATGGCCGAGGACATCGAGCTTGAGACCCTGCGCGAGAGGGACGTGCGCAAGGCCATTCCCCCGCTCGCCGGGGCTCTGCTGAAGAACGAGCAGGACGTGCATATGTTCGAGCGCCTCGCCTTTCTCGCCCGGCGGGAGCAGCGCTGACCCATGGATGCGACGCAGATCCTCGTCGCCCTCCTCGTCATCGGCGCGCCGCTGGCGCTGTTCCTCAGCCTGCGCGGCGGCGGCAAGGCGGCAGCCGGGAAGGCGGATTCCGTCAGGCCGAATGCCAAGCCGGACCCCACGCTGAACCGGGCGAAGCCGCCGGCCGATTACGGCCTCGGCCGCGAGGACTCCCCTGCCCCCGCGGCATCGGCTGCGAACACCGAGCCGGACAGTGCCAATGCGCAGCGGGCCGCTGCGGCTGCGGCAGTCGGTGGCGCGCTCATCATCGCGGCTGGTTATTCCGCCCATCACCATTCAGGCGAGGCGGGGGGCGAATCTCCCCATGTGGGCCACAGCGGCGGTGGGCCTGATTCCGGCGACGGCGGCGGCTCGGGCGACGGGGGTGGGGGAGACGGCGGTGGCGGCGAATAGCGTCTTCCTGCGCCTCATCGGAGACGATACTTAGCTAAATTACGAAGTTTTCCTTGCAGCCCTGTTCTGCACCTCTATGCTTAGCCACATGGCTAAGCATGATCCCGATCTCTCCCTGCTCTTCCACGCGCTGGCCGATCCGACCCGCCGGTCGATCCTGACGCGCCTTGCCGAGGGGCCGGCGGCGGTGACGGATCTTGCCGGCCCCACCGGGCTGCGCCTGCCGACCGTGATGCGACATCTGTCCGTGCTGGAGGAAGCCGGGCTGATCGCCACCACCAAGGACGGGCGGGTGCGCACCTGCGCCATCCGTCCGGAGGCGCTGGAGCCCGCCCGCACCTGGCTCGACGCACAGCGCGCGCTCTGGGAGGCCCGGCTGGACCGGCTGGATGCCTTCGTGACCAACGCGATGAAGGGAGGAAAAGAATGACCCCGACGGACCAGCCCGGCCGTTTCGCCACGTTGACCTTCACCCGCGAGGTCGCCGCGCCGCTCGCGACCCTCTGGCAGGCCTGGACCGCCCCGGCCGCGCGGGCGGTGTGGGCCGCGCCCACGCCCGCCGTCACGGTGGAATTCTTGGAGGCGGACACGCGCGTGGGCAGCCGCGAGGTGTCGCTCTGCAAGGTCGAGGGCCAGCCGGACATCCGGTGCGAGTGCGGCTGGCTGGCGCTGGCGCCCTCGGCACGCAGCGTGAACTATGAGGTGGTCTCCACCGAGGGCGTCCCGCAATCGGCGGCGCTGGTGACGGCCGATTTCTCCGGCGACGGCGAACGCAGCCGGCTGGTGGTGACCGTCCAGCTCTCAGCCCTCGCCGCCGACATGGAGGCGGGATACCGGGAGGGCTTTGACGCCGGCCTCGGCCATCTCGCTGCCGTAGCCACCCGCACCATGGTGCTGGAGCGGGTCATCAAGGCACCCCGCTCGGCTGTCTGGGGCGCGTGGATGGACCCCGCCTCGCTGCCGCAATGGTGGGGGCCGGAAGGCTTCTCCTGCCGCACCACGCGCATCGATCTCCGGCAGGGCGGCGAGTGGGTGTTCGACATGATCGGGCCGGACGGCACCGTCTTTCCCAACCACCATCTCTACCGGGAGGTGCGGGCGCAGGAGCGGATCGCCTATGCCCTGCTCTGGGGCGAGAACGGCCCGAAGCATGCCGATGCCTGGGCCACTTTCGAGGAGCAGGACGGAGCGACCAAGGTCACGCTGGGCATGGTGTTCAGCACGGCGGCCGAGTTCCAGACCGCCAGGGGCTTCGGCGCCGAGGCGCTGGGCCAGCAGACGCTGGCGAAGCTGGAACGGCGCGTAACGTCGGGCTGAGGATCAGCCCGCAACCTTCGCGGCGAAATCCGTCACCACCAGGCCTTGCCGATGTTGAAGGTGTAGCTGAGGGAGACGCCAGCGGTGAACTGGTTGGCGTCGCTGGTCAGCGGCGAGGAGCCGGCGTCGCCGATCAGGCGGCCGTAGCCGCCGAACACGCCTGTCTCGAAGCCGTTGCGGAAATTGTAGGTGAGCTGCGCCACCGCGCCCACCATGTCGAAGCCCGCCGAGGCGTTGTAGATGGGCAGCGGATTGTTGAGCGCCGTGGCCAGCACCGACTGCACCGGCGTGACGCCGAAATAGGCGCTCATGTAGCCCGCGCCGCCATAGGTGAGGCGGGGGCCGACGGCGAAGCGCCACTGGCCGTAGGGCAGGATCACGTCCGCGCCCAGCAGGCCGCGGATGCCGTCGAAGCCGCCAACGCCGTAGCGCAGCTCGGCGCGGGTGCGCAGCCAGTCGGTGATGTACCACTCGGCGAAGGCGCCCGCTTCCAGCGAGGCATCGATGTTGCCAAGGCCGGTGAGACGATACGAATCGTCGGAATCCCGGCCCCAGTCGATGCGGCCCACGGCACCGATGCGGAAATTGCCGGTGTCGAAGAGCGCGAAGGACGGGTTGTCGTCCACGCTGCGGAAGACGTTGAGCTGGCTCGCCTTGCGGATGGAGAAGATGAGGCCGGGCCGGAAGGAATAATTGTCGGCACCCGGGTAGCTCGGGTCCGCCGAGACGGACCCGCCGATGGTCAGGTACCAGTCCTCATTGGCCGAGGGCGGGACGGGCGTGGCCGGCGGCGGCGTGAACAGGTCGCCCGCATGCGCGAGGCCGCACGCTCCCCCGGCGAGCACCGTGGCGAGGAGGAGGGAACGCAGCTGCGGGAAAACGACCATCGGGCGACCTCTGAAAGAACCTGCGGCCACCCTGCGGCCGTGCGGCTTTACGAATTGCCAAAACCGGGGCAACGGCGCACGGCAATAAAGCCGGCAAATCCGCCTGTGCAAAGTGAGGGTTAACCAAGCGTTGGGTCAAGGCCGGCGGAACGATCCCTGCCGCGCGTTGCAGATCGGCCACGCCCAGAGCGCGATCCGATCAAATTGAATCAATTTGATCGGTGAATCGCCCTCTCATTCCAAGTCAGAGAACGCATTATCCGATCTGATAGCGATGTAATCAGACCGGCGCGTGCTCTGCCGTCAAGCCCGGCTCACGTCAGGATGCGCGGCGCCGCCGGCTGATGAAGACGGCGATGGCGACGCCCACCAGCGAGGCCGCGAGGCCGTACCAGGTGAGCGCATATTCCAGATGCCGGTTGGGAAAGGCGATGCGCGTGCCCCCGCCCATGGGCAGGCCGCCGGGCACCGGCGTCGCATCGGCATCGATCAGGAACGGCGCGGCGCCCGCGACGCCCCGGGCTGCGGCGATCTCGGCCGGCTCCATGCGGTAGAAGCTGCCGCGCGCCGGATCATTGGCCGGCACGAACCAGCTCGCCTCCTCCGGGAAGCGCAGCAGGCCGATCACCTCCACCTCTCCGGTCACCTGCCCTTCCGCGCGCGTCGCCGGATCGCGCCGGTCGGCCGGGACGAAGCCGCGATTGACGAGGATGGGCGGGCCGTCGCGGCGAATCAGAGGCGTCACCACCAGGAAGCCCTGCCCCTTCACCGGGCCGGACGCCTCATCGCCGCGCACCGTGTAGACGAGCGCTTCCCTGGCATGATCGAAAGTGCCCCGCACCTTGACCCGGCGGTATTCGTCTGCCTCGCGAGTCAGCGCCTGCCATTGGGCGGGGGGCGGCACGTCCGTCGGGGCGGCGTTGACGCGCGCCTCGACGCGGGTGAGCAGCGCCTCCTTCCAGGCGAGGCGATTGAGCTGCCACGTGCCGAGGCCGATGAGCACGGCAAAGGCGGCGCAGGCGAGGACGAAGAGAACGAGGCCCCGCCCGCGCGGTGCAGGCGACGATGTCGGCGAAGGCACGGGGGAAGTCGGCGTGCCGGTCACTGGCCGGACTGATCCAGCCGGCCCTCGGAGGCCTTGTTGCGATACTGCAGCGCCACCATCAGCGCCTTCAGCGGCCGCAGCAGGCCGAGGGTGACGACGAGGATGGCCGGGATCCACAGCAGGGCATGCACCCACAGGGGCGGCTCGAACTTCACCTCCACCCAGAAGGCCAGCCCCACCACGATGAAGCCGGCGAACAGGATGACGAACACCGCCGGGCCGTCGCCGGCATCGGCGAAGTCATAATCGAGGCCGCACGAAGTGCAGGCGGGCGCGAGGTCCAGGAAGCCCTTGAACAGGGGTCCACGGCCGCAGCGCGGGCAGCGGCAGGAGAGCCCCGCCGCCAAGGGGGAAACCGGCGCGTGATAGGGATCGAGCGTCATGGGGCACCTCCGGTGCCGAAATGCGAAGGCCGGCGCATGGGTGCGCCGGCCTGGTGCTTGTCTCTGGCGCGAAGGGCCTTCGGATCAGGCGTGTCCGCCCTGCGCCCACACGTAGATGAAGGTGAACAGGAACAGCCACACCACGTCCACGAAGTGCCAATACCAGGCGGCCGCCTCGAAGCCGAAATGCTTCTGGGGGGTGAAGTCGCCCATGTAGGTGCGCATCAGGCAGACGGCGAGGAAGATGGTGCCGACGATCACATGGAAGCCGTGGAAGCCGGTCGCCATGAAGAAGGTCGCGCCATAGATGTTGCCCGAGAAGTGGAAATGGGCGTGGTAATACTCGTAGGCCTGGCACATGGAGAACAGGACGCCGAGGATCACCGTGCACCACAGGCCCCACTTGAGGCCCTGGCGGTCGCCATGCACCAGCGCGTGGTGCGCCCAGGTCACCGTCGTGCCCGAGGTCAGCAGGATCAGCGTGTTGAGCAGCGGCAGGTGCCAGGGATCGAGGCTCTCGATGCCCTTGGGCGGCCACATGCCGCCGGTGAATTCCATGCGCTGGAAGTTGATGGCCTCGCCGGCGAACAGCGACGCATCGAAGAAGGCCCAGAACCAGGCGACGAAGAACATCACCTCGGAGGCGATGAACAGGATCACGCCGTAGCGCAGGCCGAGCACCACGACGCGGGTGTGGAAGCCCGCGCGGCTCTCGCGGATCACGTCCCGCCACCAGCCGAACATGGTGTAGAGCACGCCGAGGAAGCCGACGATCATGACGAGCGAGGTGCCGCCATGCATCCACACCACGGCGCCCGAGGTGAGGATCAGCGCCGCGACCGAGCCGATGATCGGCCACGGGCTCGGGTCCACGACGTGGTAATCGTGCTTCTTGATATGTACGTCGGCCATGGCGAACCGGCCTCCCCTTTTCCCTGTCTCGTCCCGCCCGCCCGGCGTCACGCCGGGGAGCCTATTGCTGTCCAGAACGGCGACGCCGCCCTGATGTCATGCCCCGTGGGGCGGTGATCGTTCGCGCCCTAGAGGGGCTTGCGCGTGCCGTCCGCGTCGACGCCGACCTTGCCCGGCTTGTCCGCGCGGACTTTGCTCAGCGCGTCCGCGTCGGCGCGGACCTGCGGCCTGTCCGGCTTCGCGGGGAAGAACGTGTAGGATAAGGTGATGTCCTTCAGCGTCTTCAGGTCGGGGTCGTCGGCAATGGCGGGGTCCACGTAGAATACCACCGGCATGTCCATCTTCTCGCGGCCGGCCAGCGTCTGCTCCTCGAAGCAGAAGCATTGCAGCTTCACGAAATAGGCGCCGGCCTGGGGCGGCGACACGTTGTAGGTGGCGTTGGCGCGGGTGTCGTCGGCGGAGCGGTTCAGCGCCGTGTAATGGGCGAGGCTCGTGGCGCCGATCTTCACATTCATCTCGCGCTCGACGGGCGCGAAGGTCCACGGCAGGCCGGGCGAGACGTTGGCGTCGAAGCGGATTGTGATCTCGCGCTCAAGCGGCGCGGCGGTGGGTGTCGCGCCGACGCGGGTGGCGCCGCCGAAGCCGGTGAGCGAGCAGAACATGGCGTAGAGCGGCACGGAGGCGTAGGTCACGCCCACCATGGCGGCAATGAAGCCGACGCACGCGGCCGCCACCACCCAATGTCGGGCGGCGCGGGGGGCGTTCTCGGCCATCTTGTCGTTCGCCTTGTCCATTCCTCGTCCTCGCGTCCGGTCTCTCCTGCGAGAGAAGTCGCCCCCGGACCCCATCCTCTGCCTGTCCCCGAATGCCCCTGCCCTACAGCGGGCGGTTGAGCACGTTGGGACCGAGCTTCACGATCGTCACCACGTAGAACAGCAGCGCCAGGAACCCCAGCACGGAGGCGATGGCGATGTTGCGCGCCCGCCGCCGCTTCAGCTGCTCCGGCGTCAGCACCACGCCTTCCTCCTTGGGAGGGCGCGGCTTTTCCTTCTTTTCACCGCTCATCGCAGCAGGCCGCCGATGACCGCCTCGCCGAGCAGCGTCGCGAACAATGCAAACAGATACACGATGGAAAATCCGAACAGGCCCTTGGCCGCCTTCACCGCCGCCTCGCCCTCACGCACGCGGAAGACGCGCACGGCGAGGACGATCATCCATGCCCCGGCCAGCACCGAGACCGCGCCATAGGCGAGGCCGGCGTAGCCAAGGAAGGCGGGGCTGGCGGCGAGCGGCACCAGGAACAGGGTGTAGAGCAGGATCTGGAGGCGGGTCTCGTCCGGCCCTGCCGTCACCGGCAGCATGGGCACGCCGGCGCGGGCATAGTCGTCGGCCCGGTAGAGCGCCAGCGCCCAGAAGTGCGGCGGCGTCCAGAAGAAGATGATGGCGAACAGCAGCACCGGCTCCAGCGACACCGTGCCGGACGCGGCGGCCCAGGCGACCAGCGGCGGGAAGGCGCCAGCGGCGCCGCCGATGACGATGTTCTGCGAGGTCGAGCGCTTCAGCCACATGGTGTAGATCACCACGTAGAAGAAGATAGTGAAGGCGAGCAGCGCCCCGGCGAGCGCATTGACCAGCAGGCCGAGCACCACCACCGAGAAGGCGGAGAGGGTGAGGCCAAAGGCCAGGGCCTCGTGCCCGGTGACGCGGCCGGACGGCACCGGACGGCCGCGCGTGCGGGTCATCACGGCGTCGATGTCGGCATCCCACCACATGTTGAGGGCGCCGGAAGCGCCCGCGCCGACGGCGATGCAGAGCAGGGCCGTGAAGGCGATGACGGGGTGCACATCGCCCGGTGCGCGCACGAGGCCGACCAGCGCCGTGAAGATCACCAGCGACATCACGCGCGGCTTCAGGAGCTCGAAATAATCGCGCGGAGCCGCCAGCCCCTCGCCGGCCGACGCGACCGTGCCCGACGCCAAAGCGTAGGGGTCGGTTCCGGTCAGGCTGGC
The DNA here is from genome assembly GCF_017875275.1 of Xanthobacter flavus. Lineage (NCBI taxonomy): Bacteria > Pseudomonadati > Pseudomonadota > Alphaproteobacteria > Hyphomicrobiales > Xanthobacteraceae > Xanthobacter > Xanthobacter flavus. Next base: position 393,423 of record NZ_JAGGML010000001.1, read on the forward strand.
ACGCTCGTCACTCATTCGGTTACTCCGGACGTCCTGGTACGCGGGACTGAAAGGCGCGTTTCAGATTTCAACGGTGGCGGCCCCGAAGAGCCGCGGTGTCCCGCGGCTCCGGAGCTTTGCGACTGCCTCACTTGATGCGGGGCAGGACCTCGAACTGGTGGTAGGGCGGCGGAGAGGACAGGGTCCATTCCAGCGTGGTCGCGCCCTCGCCCCACGGATTGTCGGCCGCCTTCTCCTTGCGCAGGAAGGCGAGCGCTGTGCCGGTGAGGAAGATCAGCACGGCGATGCCCGAGATGTAGGAACCGATCGACGAGATGAAGTTCCAGTGGGCGAACGCGTCCGGATAGTCCGCATAGCGGCGGGGCATGCCGGCGAGGCCGAGGAAGTGCTGCGGGAAGAACACCAGGTTCACGCCGACGAAGGTGACCCAGAAGTGCAGCTTGCCCCAGAACTCGGGGATCATGTAGCCGAACATCTTCGGGAACCAGTAGTACCAGCCCGCGAAGATGGCGAACACGGCGCCGAGCGACAGCACGTAGTGGAAGTGCGCCACCACGTAATAGGTGTCGTGCAGCGAGCGGTCGATGCCGGCGTTGGAGAGCACCACGCCGGTGACGCCGCCCACGGTGAACAGGAAGATGAAGCCGATCGCCCACAGCATGGGCGTGCGGAACTGGATGGAGCCGCCCCACATGGTGGCGATCCACGAGAAGATCTTCACGCCCGTGGGCACCGCGATGATCATGGTGGCGGCCACGAAGTAGGACTGCGTGCCGGAGGAGAGGCCCACCGTGTACATGTGGTGCGCCCACACCACGAAGCCCACCACGCCGATGGCGACCATGGCATAGGCCATGCCGAGATAGCCGAACACGGGCTTGCGGGAGAAGGTGGACACGATGTGGGAGATCAGCCCGAAGCCGGGCAGGATCAGGATGTACACCTCGGGGTGGCCGAAGAACCAGAAGAGGTGCTGGAACAGGATCGGGTCACCGCCGCCGGCCGGATCGAAGAAGGTGGTGCCGAAGTTGCGGTCCGTCAGCAGCATGGTGATGGCGCCGGCGAGGACGGGCAGCGACAGCAGCAGCAGGAAGCCGGTGATGAGCTGCGACCAGGCGAACAGCGGCATCTTGTGCAGCGTCATGCCCGGGGCGCGCATGTTGAAGATGGTGGTGATGAGGTTGATGGCGCCGAGCAGCGAGGACGCGCCGGCGATGTGCAGCGAGAAGATCAGGAGGTCCATGGCCGGGCCGGGGTGGCCGAGCTTGGACGAGAGCGGGGGATAGATGGTCCAGCCGCCGCCGAAGCCGTTGGTGCCGGGCGCGCCTTCCACGAACAGAGAAGCCAGCGCCAGGATGAAGGCGGGCGGCAGCAGCCAGAAGGCGATGTTGTTGATGCGCGGGAACGCCGTGTCCGGCGCGCCGATCATCAGCGGGGCGAAGTAGTTGCCGTAGCCACCGATGAGCGCGGGCATCACCATGAAGAAGATCATGATGAGGCCGTGGCCGGTGGTGAACACGTTGAAGGTCTGCGGATCCTTGAAGATCTGAAGGCCCGGCTCCTGCAGTTCCATGCGGATGCCGATGGACAGGGCGCCGCCCACGATCCCCGCCACGATGGCGAAGATCAGGTACATCACGCCGATGTCCTTGTGATTGGTCGAGAAGACCCACCGCTTCCAACCCGTGGGGATGTGCGAATCGTGGGTGTCGCCGTAGCCGTGGCCGTGGGCGCTTTCGTCGTGATGGCTGTGGGTGACTGCCTCGGTGGCCATTCCCGCTTTCCTCGTGTTCCCGGCGCCGGCCCCGTCCCGCCGCGCCGCATCTACCCTGGAAACCGCCCGGCCGTCCGCCGCGCGGAGAAACATCGCGGGTCCGCGCGGGGCGGACCCTTTGAAATCAGCGCGCGGTCGCGGCGCCCTCGAGGCTGCCCGCGTCAGCGAGATTTCCCGCGTCAGCGAACTTGCCCTCGGCATCCTTGGCAGAGGCGAACTTGGCCTTGGCCTGGGCGACCCAGGCGTTGAAGTCGGCCTCGCTCACGGCGCGCACGGCGATGGGCATGAAGGCATGGTCGCGGCCGCACAGCTCGGAGCACTGGCCATAGTACACGCCCTCGCGGGTGATCTTGAACCAGCTCTCGTTCAGGCGGCCCGGCATGGCGTCGATCTTCACGCCGAAGGAGGGCACCGCGAAGGAGTGGATCACGTCCGCCGCCGTCACCTGGATGCGGATGTTCTTGTTGATCGGGACCACCACCTCGTTATCCACCGCGAGGAGGCGGGGCTGGCCGGGCTTCAGGTCCTTCTCGGCGACCATGTAGGAATCGAAGCCGAAGCCGCCGTTGTCCGGATATTCGTAGGACCAGTACCACTGGTGGCCCGTCACCTTCACGGTGAGGTCGGGCTTGGGGATGTTCAGCTCAAGGTGCAGCAGCCGGAACGAAGGGATGGCGATCAGCACCAGGATCAGCACGGGGATGACCGTCCAGGCCACCTCGATCATCGTGTTGTGGCTGGTCTTGGAGGGCACCGGATTGGCGCGCTCGTTGAACCGCACCGCGACGATCACCAGCAGCACCAGCACGAACAGCGTGATCGCGGTGATGATGGTGATGAGCAGGAAGTTGAAACTGTGGATGTTCTCCATCACCGGCGTGACGGCATCCTGAAGGTTGATCTGCCACGGGGCGGGCTGGCCCATCTGGGCGTTCGCCCCCGCGCTCGCGAGCATCGCCGTGGCGAACACGCCGGCGGCGAGGGCTGCATCGCGCATACGGGCCGCGGTGCGAATGAGCGACATCATCTTCTACCCATCTCCCTGGCCGGCGGAGACCCGCCGGAATTTCCCTGCCGCCGGCGCGCCGTGGGGGCGCGTCACGAGGCCCTGTCCGAGTGCGAGACCCATTTTGGCAGTCGCGTGCAACTGCGCTGTTTTTGGGCAGGCACTCTCCCTAGAATCCATCAAACACAATTGGGTTCGCCTTGCAATCGCCCCGGGTTGGTCGCCGATGCGACATTAAGTCGAACGGTCCGGAAGGCACCCGGACGGGTCTTTCGCCCCCCCGCCGCGAGCCCCCGCCCCGCCTCGATTTTGGGGCCTTGCGTGGGCACCGGCGCATACCCCGCGCGGGGCGGTGGATGACGCCACGGGGGACAATATGGCGCGCGTCCGGCCGCAGCGGCAGCTCTGCCTGACCCAGCGGAATGAGGGCCGCGGAGAATCTCCCCGCCATCCCCCGCAGAAGCGATCCTGCCCCATTGTTGACGCGATGCCTTGGGCATTAAGGCATTGGTTCACGAAATCAGATAAGGCAGGATCGCCCGGCCTCCCCCGCCGGACACTGCCGGAGCTTGCGATGGTCCTGTCGTTCCGACCTTTTCCCGCCATTGAGACCGATCGCGCCAAGACGCCCGGCCCCGCGACCCGCCGCGCCGGGGGGCGCGCGCTCGTGCTGTTCGTCGGCGCCTTCGTGGTCGCGCTGATCTCGGCGGCGGCGCCGGCGGCGGCGCAGGGCGTGGTGAAGTCGGTGTTCGGCGAATGGCAGATCCGCTGCGACACCCCGCCCGGCGCGCAGAGCGAGCAGTGCGTGCTGCTCCAGTCGGTGCAGGCGGAGGACCGGCCCAACGTCGGCCTCACCGTGATCGTGCTGAAGACCTCGGACCAGAAGAGCCGCCTTCTGCGCGTGCTGGCGCCGCTCGGCGTGCTGCTGCCCGCCGGCCTCGGCCTCAAGATCGACGACCAGGACATCGGCCGCGCCGGATTCGTGCGCTGCCTGCCCAACGGCTGCGTCGCCGAGGTGGTGATGGACGAGACCCTGGTCGGCCGCCTCAAGACCGGCAAGCTCGCCACCTTCATCATTTTCCAGACCCCCGAGGAAGGCATCGGCGTGCCGCTCAGCCTCAATGGATTCGGCCCCGGCTTCGACGCCCTCAAGTGACCGCCGCGCGGCGCTGACCTGCGGACGGCCATCCCGGCGCCGTCCGGGCGGCATGGTTTCGACACGCTCGCCCGTCATGAGCGGTTTGGGGGCGCCACCGGGGGACGGGTGGCGTTGAACTTGCTTGAAACCAGCCGTTGCGGAAGCCATTCCGATCCGCCAAGGATCGCAGCGGTGGGGGGAGGACGTCGCGCATGCCAGTCGATGAACACGCCTTGTTCGGTGCAGCGCTGGCCTTCATGTGCGCCGCCGTACTCGCCGTCGTCGTCGCCAAGCGCATCGGCTTCTCGCCCATAGTCGGCTACCTGCTCGTCGGCATCGCCATCGGCCCCATCGGCATCAACGTGGCCGACCCGGCGGTGGTGCATACCGTCGCCGAGCTGGGCGTGGTCATGCTCCTGTTCCTCGTGGGACTGGAGCTGAAGCCCTCGCACCTGCTCTCCATGGGGCATTACATCTTCGGGCTCGGCACGGCGCAGCTGGTGCTCACCTCCCTCGCCTTCGCGCTGCTCGCCTATTTCGGCCTCGGCTTCGGCGTCGCGGCGGCGGTGGTCTCGGGCCTGGCGCTGTCGGTGTCGGGCACGGCCATCGCGCTCCAGTTGCTGGGCGAGCGAGGCGACCTCGGCAGTCCCTACGGCCAGCGCACCTTCTCCATCCTGCTGTTCCAGGACATCGCGGTGGTGCCGCTGCTGGCGCTGGTGCCGCTGCTCGCCCCCGGCGGGGAGAGCGAGATTCACGATCCCAAGGGCACGCTGGTCCAGGCGGCCATGGCGGTGGGCGCCATCGCGGTGATCGTGGTCGCCGGCCGCTATCTCCTCAATCCCCTGTTCCGGGTGCTGGCCCGCTCCGGCGCGCGCGAGGCGATGACGGCGGCGGCGCTGATGGTGGTGCTGGGCGCCGCCGGCCTCATGGAGATCGCCGGCATGTCGGCCGCCATGGGCGCGTTCCTCGCCGGCCTGCTGCTGTCGGAAAGCACCTTCCGGCACGAACTCGAAGCCAATGTGGATGCCTTCCGCGGCCTGCTGCTCGCCATCTTCTTCATGAGCATCGGCATGACGCTGAACATCGACGTGATCCTCCACCACATCCCGCGCCTCGTGGTGGGCGCGCTGGCGGTGGCGGTCATCAAGTCGGTGGTGGTCTATCTGGTGTTCCGCGCCGACAACATCGCCCCCGGCGATTCCCTGCGCGCCGCGGTGGCGCTGATGGCGGCGGGCGAGTTCGCCTTCGTGCTGTTCCCGCTCGGCCTCGCCAACGGCATCCTGCGCACCGAGCAGGCGGATCTGCTCATCGCCCTGGCCGCGCTCACCATGGTGCTCGGCCCGCTGCTGTTCGCCGGCATCTCGCGCTTCCTGCCGCGCTTCGCCCCGGCCGTGCCCGAGCCGCCCGCCGACGATTTCACCGATGCCGATGGCTCGGTGCTGGTCATCGGCTTCGGCCGCTTCGGGCAGATCGTCTCCCAGTGCCTTCTGGCGCAGGATGTGAGCGTCACCATCATCGACAAGGACGTGGAGATGATCCAGAGCGCCGGCCGGTTCGGCGTTCACATCTATTATGGCGACGGCACCCGGCTCGACGTTCTTCGCGCCGCTGGCGCGGAGACGATGGAAGTGATCTGCGTCTGCGTGGACAACAAGGAAGACGCCAACCGCATCGTGGAGATCGTGCGCGCTTCCATTCTGGGGCCGCGCCTGTTCGTGCGCAGCTTCGATCGCGTGCACTCGATGGAGCTGGTGCGGCTCGGCGTCGATTTCGAGCTGCGCGAGACGCTCGAATCGGCCCTCTCCTTCGGCGCCCGCACGCTGGAGGCGCTGGGGGTGAGCGAGAGCGCCGCGGAGGCCCGCATCACCGACGTGCGCGAACGCGACCGCGCCCGGCTGGAGCGGCAGATGCAGGACGGACTGTTCGCCGGCGGCGACGCCTTTGCCCGCCCCAAGGTGGAGCCGGAGCCCCTCACCGAGCCGGAGCGCCGCGCCCGCCCGCTCAACCCGGAAGCCCAGGACATCCTCAGCCACGAGACCGAATTCTCGGGGTGAGCGGGAGCGCGGCTCCCGGTATTTTGCCCGCTGCGCGGAAGTCCCGTGCCGGCCCCCGGATCAGCGCTCCGCCCGGCACCGCCGCTTGCCGCCGCCGCCACCACTTGCCGCCACCACTTACCGCCGCCGCTTGCCGCCGCCGTCGTCCTCCGACTTGATCGGAGGACCCATTTCGCCGTTCGCCCCCACGCCCGCTCCAGCCCAGCGATGGGCCCTCCGGTCAGGCCGGAGGGCGACGGCGGACACATGCTCGCCCATCCCCGTCAATTCCCCTGATCCAACCGAAGCATGTCGTGATTTCGGCGGGACGATGGCGTAAGCTCCTGCCAAGATTTCGGGCAGAAGCCGGAGCGGACGCCTTCGCCCGCGCAGGTCCGGAATCGGACGGAGTCGGTGGATGGATCAGTTTGTGGAGATGCTGCGCGCGGCCCAGGGCGGGCAGGCGATGGACAATATCGGCCGCATGTACGGCCTTTCCGCGCAGCAGGCCCAGCAGGTCGCCGAGGCGGTGATGCCCGCCTTCGCAGCGGCGTTCAACCAGGCCTCGCAATCTCCCGATTCCCTCGCCGCGCTGATGACGTTGATGACCAGCGGCCCCTACGGCGCCTTCTATTCCCAGCCCGCCGCCCCGGCCGAGCTGACTCGCGCCGGATCCGAGGCGCTCGATACCGTCTTCGGTTCGTCGGACGTGAGCCGCGCGGTGGCGGCCCATGTCGCTTCCTCGACCGGCCTCGGCATGACCCTGGTGAAGCAGGTGATGCCCACCTACGCCACCCTGGTGGTGGGCGGGCTCGCCAAGTCGCTGGCCGCCTCCGGCGCCCTGCAGCAGATGCTGGCCGCCATGCTGAGCCGCATGCCCGGGCAGACCGAACAGAAGATTGCCCCCATCTCCTCCGGCAATCCCTGGATCGACGCCTTCCTGGCCTTCACCAGCACCGCCACCGAGCAGGGCGGGCGACCCTATTCCACCGGCAATCCTTGGGCCGATTCCTATGCCCAGATGATGTTCCAGCGCGCCGCCCCGGCGCCCGCGCCCCAGCGCAACCCGGCGAACGCATGGCAGGACGTGGTGAACGCCATGACCAAGACCATGACCCAGGCCGGCGTGCCGCCCACCCGCGAGAAGCCGCCGGAGCCTCCGCCGGCACCGCTGCTGCCGTTCCAGAACTTCTTCGCCCAGATGTTCGCCCAGGGCTTCCCGCCGCCCTTCCCGCCCCCCACGCAGCCAGGCGCGGCGGATGCGGGCCGGCAGGCCTACAGCGTGCCCGACTTCTGGCTCGACATCATGCGCTCCGCCGCCTCCTCCATGGCCGCCGCCACCCAGAGCATGAGCGCGGCCACGCAGAACGTGCAGAATGTGCAGGAGGCGGAGACCCTCCCGCCGGACCGCCCCCGCCTCGGCCGGGCCGACAGCGACAAGTCATCGGGCGGCGGCAAGTAAAGCGGAGGCGCATAGAGCGCAGACAAAAATCGACCCGCGCCGGTTGCGGACGGCGCGGGTCGAGGAACGGCGGAATCGAGGGGCGCTTCCGCCGGATCAGGTTCAATCAGTCAGCCGGGCTGCCCCGCCACGCGGCGAGCCGCGCCGCCGCCCGGCGCTCCCGCACGCGGGTCACCAGCGTCTGGGTCGGATCTTCGAACAGCGGGGTGGCGGCGGCATCGCGCAGGTCCGCCCGCGTCACACCGATGTCGCGCAGCATGTGGTCGTCGAGATGGGAAAGCTCGGCCATCATCTGCCGTCGCTCCATGACGCGGCCGATGGTCTTCACCGACTGCAAGCCCTTGGCCGCGACGCCGACGGCCGAGAGGCACAAAGCGGCGACGAGTTCGCCGGCGGGGGCGAAGGGGGTCCTGCGGGTTTCACCATGGTACGTCATCTTCATCTCCGTTGCCTGGATGCGCTCCGCCGACCCTCCTTTCCGGGGCCGTGATGGTCTGAACACACCCGGCATGTGCCGAACGGGCCCGATAAGCCCCCGAACACCCCGGTGAAACCACCCGATTTCGCGCCGCATCCGATCGGCAGGACCTTTCTGGATGCTTCGCACAAATCACGCTAGCGAATGTTTTTCATCTCTCGTATCGTTTTGCGTGATGATTGCGGCGACGGGGCGGCCGGCCCATGCGGCCGGCGCAGGGCTGCCCCTCAGGAGCGCGACAATGACAGCCATGCTCGACCCCGACCAGCTGAGAACCTTTGTGGCCATTGCGGAAACGGGCAGTTTCACCAAGGCTGCGGAGGTGGTCCACAAGACCCAGTCGGCGGTCTCCATGCAGATGAAGCGGCTGGAGGAGCGGGTCGGCCGGCCCGTCTTCGTCCGCGACGGCCGCGCCTCCCGCCTCACCGAGGACGGCGAACGCCTGCTGGACTACGCCCGGCGCATCGTGAAGCTGAACATGGAAGCCGTCTCCAGCTTCGCCGACGCGGAGCTTTCGGGGCGCGTATGCCTTGGTGTGCCGGACGATTACGCGGATCGCTATCTGCCTGATATCATGGCGCGATTTTCCCGCACCCATCCGTCCGTCGAGCTCACCGTGATCTGCGAGCCCACCGCCGAACTGGTGCAATACATTGCCGCCGGCACCATCGATCTCGCCATCATCACCGCCACCGAGATCACCTCACGCAATGCCCATGTGATCCGCCGGGAGCGGCTGCTGTGGGTCTCCTCCGCCCGCCATGCGGCGCATCTGGAAACCCCGGTGCCGCTGGCTTTGGGACGAACCACCTGCCAATGGCGGGAGATCGCCGTCTCGCGCCTGGCCGGGGCCGGGCGGGGGCACCGCATCCTCTACACCAGCCCCAATTGCGGCGCCGTGGTGGCGGCGGTTCTCTCCGGCCTGGCAGTGTCGGTGCTGCCGGAATCCGCCCTGCGGACGGGCATGCGCGTGCTCGGCGCGGCGGACGGGTACCCGCCCCTACCCCCTTGCGATATCGGACTTTTGCGCAACCGGCATGAGCCGTCACCGCTGGCGGATGCGCTGGCGCAGCACATCGTCCAGGGCCTCGACAATCTCACGGACGCAGACGCGGCGGAATAGGCGCAGTCCTCAGAGCGTCTCGGCGTAGCGCTCGTAGGCATCCTCGACGGTCAGGATGTGCGCGCGCATGGCCTGCGCCGCCTCCCCCTTGTCAGCGCGCAGGATGGCCCGAACCACCCTGTCGTGCTCCTCATAGGAGCGGGCGAGGCGCCCAAGGGTGCGGAACTGCGCGCGGCGGAACGGTTGCAGGCGGGCGCGGGTCGCCAGCGTCAGTTCCGTCAGATACTCATTGTGGCTGCCGGCATAGAGCGTGGTGTGGAACCGCTCGTTCAGCAGCGTGTAGCTGCTCTCGTCGCCCCTGCGGGTGAGATCGGCCAGCTCGGCATGGATGGACTCGAGCCCCGCCCGCTCGGCCGGCGTCATGTTCACCGCGCTCAGCCCGGCGCACAGGGCTTCCAGCTCCGCCATCACATCAAACATGCCGCGCAGCCGCTCCAGAGAGGGCTGGGCCACGAGCGCGCTGCGATGGGGCCGCGCTTCGACCAGGCCGGAGGCGGCAAGATCGCGCAATGCCTCCCGCACCGGTGTACGGGAGACGCCGTAACGCTTTGCGATATCGACCTCTTCCAGCGCGGTGCCGGGGGCGAGGCGTCCGCGCACGATGTCGTCGGCGATCTGCAGGCGCAGTTCCTCCGTGCGCGTCACCGGGCGCCCCACCGTGCGGCGCTTGCGCACGCGCGGGGCGGGGTCCGATGTCTTCAGGGGAGATGGCGCGAACAGGGTCATGTGCAGGATTTTACCGGGATTCCCGCCTGAGGCGAAATCCGTGAAACGTCGTAGGCCGGCGGCGCTCTATGCCGTCGGCTCGTCGATAACGGAGACATGGGCGCCCACCACGCGCCAGCCGTCCGGCTGTCGCACCCAGGTCTGCTGCTGGCGCCCGACCTTGCCCGGCGCGTTGTCGCGATAGAACAGGGTGGAGGCGACGGCGAAGTCCCGCCCGTAGGTGGTGATCACCGTCTGCGCGAGATCGCGCGCAAGGCCAGCCGGCGAGCGGCCGCGACGAAAGGCGCGGATGGCGTCCATGCCATAGAGGTTCTCGCCGCCGCCAAAGCGAATGGTGCGCGGATCGTCATGGAACAGCGCTTCCAGCGTCTCCACGTCGTTGCCGACGAGCGCGGCCTCATAGCGCGCGAACGCGGCCTCAACCTCGGCCTTCACCTCGGGAATGTCGATCTCCAACGGGTCCTCCTTCACAGGGTTGCGGCTGGGGCTGCGGCCACGCCCAGCCGCTCCAGCTCCGCCGCAACACGCAGGGCCATATCCTCGCGCCACGGCGGGGCGATGACCTGCACGGCGATGGGCAGGTCCGGCGCCTCGCCCACCGCCACCCGCACCGGCACGGCCACGACGGGCAGACCGATAAACGAAATGGGCTGGGTGAACAGGCCGAGATTCGGCCGCACCAGCATCTCCTCGCCATCGAGCACGAACGTCTTCTGCCCCAGCTTCGGCGCCCGGCAGGGGGTCGCCGGGGCGAGGAGCACGTCGTGGGTCTCGAACAGCTTCAGCATCTCGTCCCGGAAGTGCCGGCGGAAGCGCTGCGCCGCATCGACCCACGAGGCGGGGATGGCGAGGCCGGCCAGCAGCCGGTCGCGCACGGCGGGATCGAAATCCTCCGGCCGCACGGCGAGGCGCCGCGCGTGCAGGCTCGCGCCTTCGGCTGCCGTGATGATGTAGGCGGAGGCGCGGGCGCGGGCGGCATCCGGGATGTCCACCATGTCGCGCGCGCCGAGCGCGGCGGCAACCGCATCCACCGCCGCGAAAACCTCGGGCTGCGCCTTGGCGCGGAACCAACCGCCGGCGATGGCGATGCGCAGACCGTCGATTCCCTCACCGATCAGCCCGGCAACGGGCTCGAACGGACGCGGCGTCTGGCCCGGATCGCGGACGTCCTCGCCCTGCATGGCGTCATAGGAGAGCGCGAGGTCCGCAACGGAGCGGGCGAGCGGGCCGAGATGGTCCAGCGCCGTCACGAAGGGAAAGCTGCCGCCCCGCCCCAGCCGGCCATAGGTGGGCTTCAGCCCGAACGTGCCGCACAGGGAGGACGGCACGCGGATGGAGCCGTTGGTGTCGGAGCCCAGCGCAAGGGGCACCATGGCCGCAGCCACCGCCGCCCCGGTGCCGCCGGAGGAGCCGCCGGACATGCGGGTCAGATCGTGCGGATTGCGGGAGGCACCGTCATGGACGTTCTCACCAGTGAAGTCATAGGCATATTCGCCCATGTTCAGACCGCCGACGAGGATGGCGCCCGCCGTCTCCAGCCGCTCCACCAAAAAGGCGTCCTGCGTGGACGGGTGACGCTCCCGATTGATCTTCGAACCGGCGCGGGTCGGCAGGCCCGCGATGTCGAACAGGTTCTTCACCGCGAACGGTACACCAGCCAGCGGCCCCAGCGGCGCACCGGCCGCACGGGCAGCGTCGATACGGTCCGCACGGGCGCGGGCGCGCTCGGCGATCACGTCGGTGAAGGCGTTGATCGACGGATCGACAGCCGCGATGCGCGCCAGCGTCGCCTCGATGACGGCGCGGGCGGTGACGGCGCCGGAGGCTACCGCGGCGGCGATCTCGGCCGCTGTCGCACCGACGAGGCGGGTGGCGTCGGGAACGGGGACGGGCGCGTTCATGACCACCTCACGGACGATAGACGGGGGCCGGCTCCTCGGCATCGCCGAGGTCCAGGCTGCGGACGAGGGTCGCCGCATCGGCGATGCTGCGCAGATAGGCGAGCGCCTCCGTGCGCCATTCGGGGCGCGCGGTGATGCCATGGGCGGAGAGCGCGCCGTCGAGAAGCTGCGCGAGGGCGGCGTCCTCGACCTTGGGCAGGGTGGTTTCGGTGGCCATGGCGTGCCTCAGACCGGGGGATGGGGAATGGCGGCGATGAGTTCGCGGGTATAGGCGTCCTTGGGCGCCTCCAGCACCTGTTGCGCGGTGCCCTCCTCCACGATCCGGCCTTGCCGCATCACGATCACCCGGTCACACAGAAGGCCGACGACGTGGAGGTCGTGGGAGACGAAGAGATAGCTCATGCCGAGCCGCTGCTTCAGCTCCTCCAGCAGGTTCAGGACCACGGCCTGCACCGAGACGTCCAGCGCCGCCGTCGGCTCGTCGAGGATGACGAGATCGGGGTCGAGCGCGATGGCGCGGGCGATGCCGACGCGGGCCTTCTGGCCGCCGGAGAGCTGATGCGGGAAGCGCTCCAGCAGGTTCTGCGGCAGGCCGACCATTTCGGCCAGCTCTGACACGCGGGCATCGAGCTTCGTGCCTCCGGAATAGCCCCCCATGCGCAGCAAGGGATCGGCAATCGCGCGGGCGGCGGTGTAGCGCGGATTGAGGCTCTCGGTCGGATCCTGGAACACCATCTGGATGCGCTTGCGCATGGGATGGTGGGCGAAGTCCTTGGCTGGGATCGCGCCGATATCCTCGCCCGCGAAGGTGATCTTGCCCGCCGTGGGATCGATGAGGCGCATCACCATGGTGGAGGTGGTGGACTTGCCGCAGCCGCTCTCGCCCACGAGGCCGACGCTCTCGCCGCGCTTCACCTCGAAGGAGATGCCGTCCACGGCGCGGAAAATGGTCTCCTCCGGCGTCAGGGGCTTGCCTTTGAGCTTGGCGAGGAAGGCCGAGGGCGCGCCCTGGCGAGGATATTCACGGACGAGGTTTTCGACGGTGAGAAGCGTTTCCCCGGTCCCGGTCGCAGGCGCGGGCGTCGCGGCCGGAGCGGCTGCGGCCTCGCCTTCCGGCAGAAGATCCTTCAGCGTGATGCCCGGGCGCGGCGTCGCCCGCATGAGCTTCTTGGTGTAGGGGTGCTGGGGATCGCGGAAGATGCGCTCGGCGGGGGCCGTCTCCACCACCTTGCCCTTCTCCATCACCATCACCGTGTCGCAATAGGTGGCGGCGAGGCCGAGATCGTGGGTGATGAGGATGGTGGACATGCCGCGCTCGCGCGTCAGCTCGGTCACCAGGTCCATCACCGCCTTCTGGGTCGTCACGTCGAGGCCGGTGGTGGGCTCATCCGCGATCATCAGCTGCGGCCGGCAGGCGAGCGCGAGCGCGATGACGATGCGCTGGCACATGCCGCCGGACAGCTCGAACGGATAGGCGTGGTAGCGGTCCTCCGGCCGGGCGATGCGCACCTGCTTGAGGATGTCGATGACCTTGTGCTTCACGTTGCGCGGGTCGGCCTGGACATGCTGGAGCAGCACGTCGCCGATCTGCGCACCCACGGTGCGGATGGGGTTCAGCGCCGCGCGCGGGTTCTGGAAGATCATCGACATTTCGCGACCGCGCAGGTCGCGCATCTCGCTCTCGGGGGCGTGGGCAACATCGATGCCCGAGAACGTGATGGTGCCTTCCGCGATGCGGCCGGCGCGGTCGAGGATGCGCATCACGGTGTAGGAGGTGACGGATTTGCCCGAGCCCGATTCGCCCACGATGCCCAGCGTCTCGCCCTTGCCGAGGGTGAGATTCACCTGGCTCACCGCCGTGACGATGCCGCGGCGGGTGGCGAACTCGACGGTGAGGTCGCGCACCTCCAGCAGCGGGCCGCTCGGCGTTTCGGAGGACTTGGCGGCGTGTTCCTTCACGTCCACAACTCCATGCATGGCGGCCTCCTCAGGTGCGGCGCTGGGGATCGACGATGTCGCGCAGACCGTCGCCCAGGAGGTTGAAGCAGAAGACCGCGAACATGAGCGCGAGGCCGGGGAACAGCGCGATCCACCATTCGCCGGAGACGATATAGGCCGAGCCCTCAGCCACCATGATGCCCCACTCGGGCGTCGGCGGACGCACGCCGAGGCCGATGAACGAGAGGCCGGCCGCGTTCAGGATGGCGTAGCCCATGGTGAGCGACATCTGCACCATCATGATGGGCATGATGTTGGGCAGGATGGTCGTCAGAAGGATGCGCCATTCGGAATTGCCGGTCAGCCGCGCCGCCTGCACGTAGCCGGCATTGCGGCGGATGGCGGCTTCGGACTTCGCCACGCGCACATAGAGCGGGAAGTTGATGATGGCGGTGGCGATGACGATGTTCGTCACGGTATTGCCCAGCGCCGCCACGATGCCCATGGCCAGCACGAACAACGGGAAGGCCATGATGGTATCGGAGATGCGGCCGATGATCCGGTCCGTCCAGCCGCCGAAGAAGCCGGAGGCGATGCCCGCGACGCCGCCCACGGCGAACACGAGCGCCACCGAGAAGATGGCGATGGCCATGTCCAGCCGGCTCGCCACCACCACGCGGGAGAAGATGTCGCGGCCGAGATTGTCGGTGCCGAACCAGTGCGCGGCCGAGGGCGGCTGCAACGCCGCCGCCGTGTCCGAGGCCAGCGGATCATAAGGGACGATGAACGGCCCGATCGTGGCGCACACCACCAGCACCAGGAACATGCCGAAGGCGATGCCGGTGACGGGATTGTCCGAGATCACATAGCGGGCGTGGGCGAGCGTGGCGGCAAGGCCGCCGGGCGCCTTCTGGGTGTCGGCCGTGGCGAGGGTCATGCTTCGCTCCGCGCGCGGGGATCGATGATGCCGTAGGCAAGGTCGATCAGGAGGTTGAGGATCACGTAGAGGATCGCCATGGCGAGCACGAAGCCCTGCACCGGCGCGTAGTCCGAGGTAATCAGCGCCTCGACCGCGTAGGAGCCGATGCCCGGCCAGGCGAACACCTTCTCCACCAGCACGTTGGCGCCCAGCAGGAAGGAAAACACCATGCCCAGCGTCGTCACCACGGGCAGCATGGCATTGCGGAAGGCGTAGGTGATGATGACCGTGTAATCCGTCAGACCCGCCGCCTTCGCCGTGCGCACGAACTCGGAGGAGAGCACCGCCAGCATGGAGGCGCGGGTCATGCGGGCGATGGGCGCAAGGGCGAAGATAGCCAGCGTGATCGCAGGCACCGCCAGTTGCGCCAGCGCGGCGCGGAAGGTCTCGAAGTCGCGGGCGATCAGGCTGTCGATGACATAGAAGCCCGTCACCGTCTCGGGCGCGGAGAAGAACACGTCGAGCCGCCCCAGCGGCGCCGGCGCCCACCCCAGCTTGAAGTAGAAGACATAGACCAGCAGCAGCCCGGTGAAGAACACCGGCAGCGAGACGCCGGCCGTGGTGATGATGCGGCAGGCGTGGTCGATCCACGACCCTTGCCGTACCGCCGCAATGATGCCGAAGGGCACCGCGATGAGCAGCGCCAGCACCAGCCCCGCCAGCGTCAGTTCGGCGGAAGCCGGCAGGCGGGCCGCGATCTCGGTGGCGACCGGCTGGCCGGTAGAGAGCGAAGAGCCGAGGTCGCCCTGAGCGAGGGCCGAAACATAATCGGCGAACTGGGCCGGCAAAGACTTGTCGAGGCCGAGCTTGGTGCGGATTTCGGCGATGGCCTGCGGCGTCGCGGCGGGGCCCGCGAAATAGGCCGCCGTGTCGCCGGGCAGCACGCGGGTGAGCAGGAAGGTCACGATCACCACGCCGATCAGGCTGGGCACGGCTGTGGCGAGACGACTGCCTAGGAGCTTCAGCATGGCGATATCCCTGTGTGCAAATCGGGCTGCGGGGCATCGGGCACCGCAACCGTTTCTCGTCTCCGGCGGGGCGCCGGGTGTGGGGTGAGGGGCGGCGCCGATGCCGGCACCCGGGCGAACCCAAAGCGCCGGCTTCCGCCCCCCGGCGCCACCCCTCACGCCGCTTCCTCCCTCAAGAGGAAGAGGGATGCCTCAGCCCTTCTGGAAGGCGCGATAGTCGAGGCGGCGGTGGAACCAGTATTCGTAGCCGGTGATGTTCTTCTGCATCGCGACGTTGACGAACGGCTGGTAGAGCGGAATGCGCGGCACGTCGGCGAAGGCGAGGTCCACCATGCCCTTCACGTCCGTATCATAGGCCGCCTTGTCGCCGCTCGCCGCCGCAGCACGCGCGCCGTCGATGAAGGTGTCCATGGCCGCCGACTGGTAGCTCATGGTGTTGAAGACGGAATTCGAGCCGTGGTAGCACCAGAAGAAAAAGTATTCCGGATAGTCCAGCCAACCCGAGAATACGTTGGTGTAGAGCGGCAGAACCTTCTTGTTCAGCTCCGTGCGCCAGTTGGCGCCGGGGATCTTGTTGATGGTGGTCTTGATGCCGATCTGCGCCAGATTTTCCTGGAGCAGCACGCAGATGGGCTCGTTGACGCCGGCGAAGCCGAGGTCGAAGGAGAGCGTGGTGTCGATGCCGCCCGCAAGGCCTGCTTCGGCCATCAGCTGCTTGGCCTTGGCGAGGTCGGTCTTGAACTTGGTGGGCTGCGGCCAGGCCACCTTGGTGGCGGCATCCGCCGGCGCGCCGAACATGGGGCGGCCCAGACCGTAGAGCACGGCCTCCATGATCTTCTCATAGGGAATGGCGTAGGCGATGGCCTCGCGCACCTTCGGATTGTCGAAGGGCGGGTTCTTCACGTTCATGCCGATGTACTGCACGCCGTTGGAATACGGCACCGACGTGATGTTGAGCTTGCCCGCCTGCTTCAGCTCCACGAAGTCCTTGTTGGGCAGATCGTAGGAGATGTCCGCGTCGCCGCGCTCCAGCAGCGCCCGGCGGTTGCCGGCGGACGGCACCATGCGCCAGATCACGCGCTTGATCTTGGGCAGCGGGCCGCCCTTCCAGTCGTCGAAGCGCTCGAAGATGACTTCCGTGCCGGGCGTCCACTTGGTGACGCGATAGGCGCCGGAGCCGGCGGTGTTCTGCTTGGTGTATTCGAGACCCCAGGGGTCCTTCTCGGTGGCGTTCTTCTTCACCAGCTCCGAATTGATGACGCACGGCACGATGACCGCGAGATCCGGGATGGTCAGGCGATCCTTGCGCAGGAAGTCCACGCGCACCGTGTGGTCGTCAACCACAACGAACTGCTCGGGCTTCTCCAGCGAGCCGGCTTTCATCTGGAAGGTGGGAAACCCGCCCACGGAGACGGCGCGGTCCAGCGACCACTTCACGTCCTTGGCGGTCACCGGCGTGCCGTCCTGGAAAGTCGCGTTCTTCTTCAGCTTGAAGGTGACGGACATGTCGCCGATGTTCATGTCCTCGGCCAGCTCGCCCTTGAGCTTGTCGCGGTCATAGTAGCGAACGCCCTCCTTCTCGGTCATCTCGTGGGTGATGAGCCGATCGTAGGTGTTCCAGCTCGCCTCATAGCCGGGCACGTTGGTGCCGACGCCATGGATGTCGAGATTGTTCGGGCCGCTCTCCGAAACGATCAACAGCGTCTCGTTGCGGGCCTGCGCCTTCGCCGGCGAGAACACCGCTGGAGCGGCGACGCTGGTGCCGGTCGCGACGGCTGTGGCGGAGGCGGATTTCATGAATTCGCGGCGGTTCATCAGCGACGTCCCTGTGGTGGTGGTCGCCTAATGCCATTCAAGCCGCGTGCCAATTGCATACAGTTTTTTATTTTAATCGTAAAATCAATCATATACATCCGCCGCACCGCAGATTACGCCGCGACGCAGGGCGGAAAATGACTACAATATGTGCAGCTATGTGCGCATTGTATGCAATTAGATGCGCATCACTGCGGCAACGCTTGCCCAGCGCGTGGCCAGCAGCCGCTTGGGGAAGATCAGGAGGGCAGGACGTCTGGGGCGGCGGACGGCGCGGCGGCGCGCTCGGCTTTCCAGGCCTTCATCTGGCGCCGATAGCGCATGGTGGAGACCGGCAGCAGAGCCAGATAGAGGATGGTGCAGACGGAAAGCACGATCCAGGGATAGCTCGCCAGCAGCGCGAAATAGATGGCCACCGCCACGAACAGCGGCAGCACCATGTCCCGCCGCACCCGCCGCCCCAGCGTCTTGCCGGACCAGGCGGGCACCGTGGAGATCATCAGGAAGGCAATGGCCAGGCAGTAGACCAGCGCGATCAACGCGCTCACCCGCCCGTGGGGAAGGCCGATCAGCTCCAGGTAAACCGGCAGCAGCACGGTGATGGCGCCGGCCGGGGCCGGGATGCCGGTGAAATAGTCGCCCGCGAAGGGCGGCTTGTTCGGGTCGTCCAGCATCACGTTGAACCGCGCGAGGCGAAGCGCGGCGCAGATGGCATAGGCCAGCGCGGCGATCCAGCCGAACGAGCCGGCTTCGTTGAGGCCCCAGAAATAGAGCATCAGCGCCGGCACGCAGCCGAAGTTCACGAAGTCGGCAAGGCTGTCCAGCTCCGCTCCGAAGCGGGAGGTGCCTTTCAACGCCCGCGCCAGCCGCCCGTCCACGCCGTCGAGGATGGCGGCGAAGACGATGGCCGCCAGTGCCAGCTCGATCCGCTCCTCGATGGCGAGGCGCACGGCGGTGAGGCCGGAGCACAGGGCCAGCAGTGTCACGAGATTGGGCAGCAGAACCCGGATCGGCACCTTGCCGATGCTGCCGCCAAGGCGCGGCCGGGGCCGGCCTTCGGGATCGAACGGGGGAAAGGGCGTTTCCATCAGCTCACCCGGTAGGCGGTCTCGCGCTGCTGCGGCTGGGAGAGATCGCACAGGACGGTCTCGCCCGCCACCGTCAACTGGCCCTCGCTGACCAGCACGCGCGAGCCCACGGGCAGATAGACGTCCACGCGCGATCCGAAGCGGATCAGGCCGAAGCGCTCGCCGGCACCGATGGATTCGCCCTCGCGTACGAACGAGACGATGCGGCGCGCCACGAGGCCGGCGATCTGCACGCATCCCACCCGGCAGTAGGGGGTGGAGATGATGAGGCCGTTGCGCTCATTGTCCTCGCTCGCCTTGTCGAGGTCGGCATTCAGGAAGAGGCCCGGCTTATAGGCGATGCGCTCGATGCGTCCGGTCACCGGTGCGCGGTTCACGTGGACGTTGAACACGTTCATGAAAATCGACACGCGCAGCAGCGGCTCGTCCGAAAGGTCCAGCTCCCGCGGCGGCCGCGCCAGCCCCACCTGCGAGACCCGCCCATCCGCCGGCGCGATCACGAGGCCCTCGCGCACCGGCGTCACGCGCTCGGGATCGCGGAAGAACAGCGCCGTCCAGAGGGCGAGGCCGAAGCCGATCATGCCGAAGAAGGTGGAGAAGGCGAACAGCACGAGCGCGATCACCACCGCGATCGCGATGAAGGGATAGCCCTCGCGATGGACGGGAACGAGCGTCTTGCGGATGCTGGCAATGATCGACAACAGCTTACTCCAGGGCGCACCGGTCGGCGCCGGCCGGCGCCGCGGCGCCAGAAGTCAGGTTTCCACCGGCGCCGGGACGCCGGGGTTTGCGCACAGGTAGTCAGCCGCCGGCCCGCCGTCAAATGGCGGAACGCCGCTCTTCCTCAACGCCCCGCACGTCGGAAGGCGCCGGGGCTCGCGCCTGTCCATTTGCGGAAAGCCCGGTGGAAGGCGCTCGGCTCGGAAAAACCCAGATCCGCGGCGATCTCCCCGACCGGCCGGTCGGTGCCACGCAGCAGATCCTCGGCCTTCATCCGGCGCAGGTCGTCCTTGATGTCGCGATAGGCGGCCCCCTCCTCCGCCAGCCGCCGCCGGAATGTCGAGGCCGGCAGGCGCAGTTGGCGGGCGAGGTCCTCGAAGGACGGCCACGCCGCGGCCGGCTGCTCCCGCAGGCGCGCACGGACCCGCGCCGCCAGCCCCTCGTCGTGCCGGTAGCGCACCAGGATGTTGGCCGGCGCGCCGCGCAGGAAATCGCGCAGCGCCCGCTCGCTGCGGTGGGCCGGCAGCTTCAGGAAGGCGGCATCGAAGGCGAGCCGGCTTTCCGGCGCATCGAACCGGACCGGCGCTCCGAAGAACAGGCGGTAGTCGGCACCGTGCTCCGGCGGTCCGCAGCGGAAATCCACCTGCCGAAGCGGGATGCGCCGGCCTACCAGCCAGCAGGTGATGCCGTGGAGGATGATCCAGTAGGTGCGATAGGCGAAGGCCGAGCGCGCCGCACCTCTGTCCACCAGCACCACCGACGCAAGACCATCGCCGACGACGAGTTCGCCGCTCGGGTCCTCCAGCACCACACGCAGAAAGCGCAGCGCCCGCCGCAGGGCCTGCTCCAGCGTTCCCGCGCCCATGAGGGCATGACAGAGCAGGGTAAAGCTGCCGCAGCGCATGGGGCGGGCGGCGAGGCCGAAGAATTCATCGTCCAGCGCCTCGGCCGCCGCCGTCCACAGCGCGCCGTATTGTTCGGCCGAGACCGCCTCGGTCACCGGCAGCGCGAGCCCCGCCCGTGCGAGCACCGGACCGGTCTCGATCCCCTGCGCCGCGAGGCAGCCCAAGGCATCGTCCACAAAGGTGCCGGAGATCATGCGCCGTTCCACGGCGTGCTCCCGTATGGCAAAAACGCTCACATCAATAGATCGCTAGTGTCATCGAATGTCACTCGGCTTTTCTGCTAGACGTGAGTCAACGGCCGCTCAAGCGGCGGCATGTCTCCCTGGGAGGGGCACCATGAAGATCGAAGGGCGCGTCTTTCTCGTCACCGGCGGCGGCTCGGGCCTTGGCGCTGCGGTGGCGCGGATGGTGGTGGACAATGGCGGCCGCGTCGTCCTCGTCGACATCAACGCCGACGCTGGCGCCGCCATGGCCGCCGAACTCGGCGACGCCGCCCGCTTCCAGCGCGCCGACGTGAGCAGCGAGGCCGACGGCAAGGCGGCCGTGCAGCTCGCCCTCGACAGCTTCGGCCACGTTCACGGCCTCGTGAACTGCGCGGGCGTCGCTCCCGGCGAGAAGGTGATCGGACGCGAGGGCCCGCACCGGCTGGACAGCTTCGTGCGCGGCATCACCGTCAACCTCATCGGCACCTTCAACATGCTTCGGCTCGCGGCCGACGCCATGGTGAAGGAGCAGCCGGACGCGGACGGCGAACGCGGCGTCATCATCAACACGGCCTCCATCGCCGCCTTCGACGGGCAGATCGGGCAGGCCGCCTATGCCGCCTCCAAGGGCGGCGTCGCGGCCCTCACGCTGCCGGTGGCCCGCGAGCTTGCGCGCTTCGGCATCCGCGTCCTCACCATTGCGCCCGGCATCTTCGAGACGCCGATGATGGCCGGTCTGCCGCAGGATGTTCAGGACAGCCTCGGCAAGAGCGTTCCCTTCCCCTCGCGCCTCGGGCGGCCGTCCGAATACGCCGCGCTGGTCAAGCACATCTGCGAGAATTCCATGCTGAACGGCGAGGTCATCCGCCTCGACGGCGCGCTGCGCATGGCGCCGCGCTGACCCTGGCACTCTCCTCCCTCCTCCGGAGACAAGACCCATGACGGCTTCCGACCCCATCGTCATCGTCGGCACCGCCCGCACGCCCATGGGCGGTTTTCAGGGCGACCTCAAGGATGTCGCCGCAACCGCGCTCGGCTCTGCGGCCATCGGTGCCGCCCTCTCCCGCGCCGGCCTCGCGCCGGATCAGGTGGAGGAAGTGGTGTTCGGCTGCGTGCTGCCGGCGGGCCTCGGCCAGGCGCCGGCCCGGCAGGCGGCTCTGGGCGCGGGCCTTCCGCTCGCGACCGGCGCCACCACGGTCAACAAGATGTGCGGCTCCGGCATGAAGGCGGCCATGTTCGCCCATGACCTCCTCGCCGCTGGCTCCGCCTCCGTCGCCGTGGCGGGCGGCATGGAGAGCATGACCAATGCCCCCTACCTGCTGGACCGCGCCCGTGGCGGGTACCGCATGGGGCATGGACGGGTCATCGACCACATGTTCTTCGACGGGCTCGAGGACGCCTATGACAAGGGCCGCCTCATGGGCACCTTCGCGGAGGAGTGCGCGGAGGCCTATCAGTTCACCCGCGAGGCGCAGGACGCCTTCGCCATCGCCTCGCTCACCAAGGCGCAGAAGGCCATGGCCGATGGCGCCTTCGACAGGGAGATCACCCCCGTCACCGTGAAGGCCGGCAAGGCGGAGCGCGTGGTGGCGGCGGACGAGCAGCCGCCCAAGGCGAAGCTGGACAAGATCCCGACGCTGAAGCCCGCCTTCCGCGACGGCGGCACGGTGACGGCGGCGAACTCCTCCTCAATCTCCGATGGCGCGGCCGCGCTCGTGCTCATGCGCCGATCGGAGGCGGAAAAGCGCGGGCTCACCCCCCTCGCCGCCATCGTCGGCCATGCCACCCACGCGCAGGCGCCGAACCTGTTCACGACGGCCCCCATTGGCGCAGTGCAGAAGCTCGCCGGGAAGACCGGCTGGGACCTGAAGGACGTGGACCTGTTCGAGATCAACGAGGCGTTCGCCGTGGTGCCCATGGCCGCCATGCGCGATCTCGGCCTGCCGGAGGACAAGGTGAACGTCCATGGCGGCGCCTGTGCGCTGGGCCATCCCATCGGTGCCTCGGGCGCGCGGGTGATGGTGACGCTGCTGGCGGCACTGGAGCGCTACGATCTCAAGCGCGGCATCGCGTCCCTGTGCATCGGCGGCGGCGAGGCGACGGCGGTCGCCATCGAGCGGCTGAGCTGAGGCCGCGTCCACCGCTCGGCAGCAAGCAATAAGAACCGGAGGGAGCCCATGATCCTCACCGAGACCCAGGTCGCCATCCGCGACGCCGTGCGCGCCTTCGCCTCCGAGCGCCTCGCGCCCGGCGCCGCCGCGCGGGACAGGGAACACCGCTTCCCGGGAGATGAACTGAAGGAGCTGGGCGCTCTCGGCTTCCTCGGCATGCTGGTGCCGGAGGAGCTTGGCGGCTCGGCCACCGATCTCGTCTCCTACGCCCTCGCGCTGGAGGAGATCGCGGCGGCGGACGGCGCGTGCTCCACCATCGTCAGCGTGCATTCCTCGGTGGGCTGCATGCCCATCGTGAAGTTCGGCACAGATGCGCAGAAAGAGCGCTTCCTGCCCAAGCTCGCCTCCGGCGAATGGATCGGCGGCTTCGCCCTGACAGAGCCCCAGGCGGGATCGGACGCGGCGGCGCTGCGCACCCGAGCGCGGCGGGACGGCGACCATTACGTGCTCTCTGGCGCCAAGCAATTCATCACGTCCGGCAAGAACGGCAACCTCATCATCGTCTTCGCGGTCACCGATCCGGATGCGGGCAAGAAGGGTATCTCCGCCTTCATCGTTCCCACCGATACGCCCGGATACGAGGTCGTGCGGGTGGAGGAGAAGCTTGGCCAGCACTCGTCCGACACCTGCCAGCTCGCCTTCAACGATATGCGCCTGCCCGCGGACCTCAGGCTCGGCGCGGAGGGCGAGGGGCTGAAGATCGCCCTCGCCAACCTGGAGGGCGGGCGCATCGGCATCGCCTCCCAGTGCGTGGGCATGGCGCGCGCGGCGTTCGAGGCGGCTCGCGCCTATGCAAAGGAGCGCGTGACCTTCGGCAAGCCCATCATGGAGCATCAGGCGGTCGCCTTCCGCCTCGCCGACATGGCAACCCGCATCGAGGCGGCCCGCCTGATGGTGCTGCATGCCGCATCGCTGCGCGAGGCCGGCCTGCCCTGCCTTGCCGAAGCCTCCATGGCGAAGCTTTTCGCGTCCGAGATGGCCGAGCAGGTGTGCTCCGCCGCCATCCAGACCTTCGGCGGCTACGGCTATCTGGC
Organism: Xanthobacter flavus; assembly: GCF_017875275.1. Classification (NCBI taxonomy): domain Bacteria; kingdom Pseudomonadati; phylum Pseudomonadota; class Alphaproteobacteria; order Hyphomicrobiales; family Xanthobacteraceae; genus Xanthobacter; species Xanthobacter flavus. The sequence continues at coordinate 416,885 of NZ_JAGGML010000001.1, forward strand.
GGACTTCCCCGTCGAGCGCATCTATCGCGACGTGCGTGTCTGCCAGATCTACGAGGGCACGAGCGACGTGCAGCGCATCGTCATCGCGCGGGGGCTGTGATGGTGGAGGCCCCCTCCCCGGCCCCGCGCGGTCCCCTCGCCGGCATCCGCGTGGTCGATCTCTCCCGGCTTGCCCCCGGCCCCTATTGCACCATGCTCCTCGCGGATTTCGGGGCGGAGGTGATCGTGGTGGGCGGCGGCCGGGCCGGCGTCGCCATTCCGGAATTCTCTCGCGGCAAGCGGCATATCTCTCTGGACCTGAAAGCCCCCGCCGGCCGGGCCGCGCTCCACGCTCTGGTGCAGACCGCCGACGTGCTGGTGGAGGGCTTCCGCCCCGGCGTCGCCGATCGCATCGGCGCCGGATACGAGACACTGGCGGCGCTCAATCCGCGCCTCGTCTATTGCTCGCTGACCGGCTTCGGGCAGGACGGCCCGCGCGCGCTGGAAGCGGGTCACGACATCACCTATCTCGCGCTCGCCGGGGTGCTCGGTTCCATGGGCCCGAAGGACGGACCGCCCGAGGCGCCGCTCAACCTTGTCGCCGATTTCGCCGGCGGCAGCCTGATCGCCGCCCTGGGCATCCTCGCCGCGGTGATCGAGGCGAAGACCACCGGACAGGGTCAGAAGATCGACGCCGCCATGGTGGATGGCGCGCTCTCCCTGATGGCCATGCACTGGCCGCTCTGGAAGACACCCCATTGGCCCGCGCGCGGCGACGGGCTGCTCGGCGGCGGCGCGCCTTTCTATCGCTCCTACCGCTGTGCGGACGGCGGGTTCATCGCGGTTGGCGCGCTGGAGCGGGGCTTCTTTGATGCACTGTGGCGGCGCCTCGCGCTAGGCGAACCGCCGGACCATATGCGGCGGGACCTGTGGCCTCACATCGAGCGCACGCTGGAAGCGACCTTCGCCGGCCAAACGCGCGACCACTGGACCGCCCTGTTCGCCGGTACGGACGCCTGTGTCGCGCCGGTTCTGGCGCCCGACGAGGTGTGGAGCGATCCCCACATTGCCGCCCGCCATCCCGACAGCGGGCCGAACCGGGTGCCTGCGGTGCCACGCCTCTCGCGCACGCCCGCGCAGGCCCACCCGCTCGATCTCGCCGATTGCACGACCGACGTGCTGCGCGAGGCCGGCCTCAGCGACGCGGACATCGCCGCCGCCGTCATGCCACCCGACACAGCCGGCCGCTCAGGCCTCGACTGGCCGCCGGAGCTGCGCTGAACGTCAGAAGGCGGGATCGGCAACCGCGGCCTTCGGCTTGTGGAGGCTCCGGCTGTCGTCCGGCGCCTCGTCGCGCTCGAACATGCCATAGTCGCGCACCACGGCGGCGACCCTCAGGCGATAGTCGCGGAACACGCCTGCCCGCCCCGCCGCCTGCGTCTTGCGATGGGAGGTGAGGTTGCGCCAGGCCTTCACCGCTTCCTCATCGCGCCAGAAGGAGAGCGAAAGCATCTTGCCAGGATTGGTGAGGCTCTCGAACCGCTCCACCGAGATGAAGCCGTCCATTTTCTCCAGCTCCAAGCGCAGGCGCGCGGCGAGATCGAGATAGGTGTCGCGCTGACCTTCAGCCGGCCACACCTCGAATATGATCGCGATCAAGACCCGACCCCCTGTCCGGTGTTCGACGAGACTAAACCTTGTCGCCGGGCCGGCGCTGCACCTCGGGGAAGACCCACATGGCGATGACCATGAAAACACCCAGGAAGGCGACCGCATATTTCGGTCCCTCCTGCCCAAGCGCGGACTGGAAGGCATAGCCCGCCGCCGCGACGGCGAGGACGATGAGGGAGAGGATGAGCTTGATGTGGGTGGGCATGGAATGTCCCCTCTTGAAGGCCGGACAAGGCCGGCGCTGAGCTTCAGATGAGCGCGGCGCCGCCGCCGGGAAGCGCGGCCCAGACGGCCAGCGCCGCGCCCTGGAGCGCCACCAGAGCGGCAAGGCCGCGCCGGCCGTCGCGGAAAGATGTGGGCAGCAGCTCGAACGGCGCCGGGGCGAACAGCAGGACGAGGCCGCCGACGACGATCAGGCTGGTGAGGCGCAGGTTCGCATAGCCGTAAGCCAGCGCCGCGGCGGCGAGCACGAGCCAGAGCAGACTGTTGACCAGGACGAGGGCGCGGCCCCCCGCCTGCCGCGCCCCCGCCGGCCGCGTGCTCGCCGGGAACATGCCGGAGAGCACGAGAAAGCCGAGGCACGCCGCCGTCCACAGACCGGTGAAGATCAACAGGCCGGCGACATTGGGTTCGATGGAGGCCATGGCCTCACTCCGCCGGGGCGACGTGGCCGGAAGGCGCCGTCTTGCCCTTCGGGGTGCGCGCGGTGCGGCGCATGTCGGTCTTCAGGTGGCGCGTGTCATAGCCGTTGAAGAGATGGCCGAAGAGCCCGCGATTGAGGTCCGACGTGCCGAACGCCCAGTCCATGATGGGGAAGGTCAGGTTCATGTTGCGCTCCATCATGAGCGACTGGTTGTGGTGCGCGGCGTGGTGGCGTCGGTTGGTGTTGATGAAGGGCACGTTCCGCACGAACCAGTTCTCGTCGATGTGCGTGGTGAAGTGCATGAATTCGTAGAGCAGATAGACCGAGGTCGTGGTGGTGATGAACAGCCAGCCCACATTCGGCGAGATCAGCCAGCCGAACACGATGGCGCCGGGAATGGACATGAGCGTGAAGGTCACCAGCGCATAGGGCGGGAAGAAGGTGACGCGCCAGTCGTGGTGACCGGCGAAGCGCATCTCCTCCTCGGTGAAGAACTGGTGATGCATGAGCGTGTGGCGGTTATAGACCGCGCGGAACAGCGGAAAGCTGGACGGCCGGTGCATCACATAGCGGTGCAGCCACCATTCGAAGAAATTACAGAACAGGAACACGACCGGAATGGTGAGCCACTCCCACCACCGGACATCGTGCATGTTCGAGATGTAGATGTAGAGCGCCGTAAAGCCGATCGCATAGATGATGGCGATGTGCAGCCAGCCGTTATACCAGCCGGTGACGCGCTCGCGATAGGTTGCGCGGTATTTGCGCTGGCGATCCGTCATGGGGCTCGAGGTGAGTTCCATCGCTCTCTCCCTTGCGCGCTGTCGGTGCGCGCCATTCTCTTGATTCCCCCGCGCTTGAACTGGAGTGCCACGGCTTGAGGGCCGGCACCCCTTGCGATGCCCCCGCCGGACGGCCGAGGGGCGCTTCGCGACAGCGCGTGAAGAACTAATATGTCAGTCACACATCATATGCAAGACGGAGAATCTCTCGCTCAAACCGCCTCGCCACGCGCCCGAACAGCCAAGCCGGAGGCATCAACACATTGATTTCATTGGCATCGATCCATCCATCTCCTTTTAAAATGATCCAGATCAAAAAAGCTTCTTGCAGACATTCTTTTGGCATATCTATGATATGTCAGTTCACAAAGGCGGGCATGAGACCCGCCTAGGGGAGGACGCCAATGAACATTTCTCGCCGCACATTGATGCGGGGGATCGGTGCTGCCGGTCTCGCCGCCGCCGCTCCGGGGGTTTTCTCCCCCGCCATCGCCCAGTCGAAGCCGGTGCGCATCGGCATTCTCGCGCCGCGCTCAGGCGCCATGGGCACGGTCGGCGAATGCGGCATCCGCGCGGTGCAGTGGGCGGCGGAGCGCATGAACAAGGACGGCGGCATCGCCGGCCGCCCCATCGAGCTGGTGTTCGAGGAGGAGACCTCGCCGAAGGACACCATCGAGCGCTTCCGCCGCCTCGCCCTGCAGGAAAAGGTGGACTGCGTCCAGGGCCTCATCTCCACCGGCGTGTCGCTCGGCGTCGCCCCGGTGGCGGAGGAGGAGCAGGCGCTGCTCATGATGTGGGACGGCACCACGCAGGACGGCGTGAAGGAGGCCATGCCCAAGTCGCGCTATGTCTTCCGCTCCACCGACAACGAATGCGAGGCGGTGATGGCCTCGCTTCTCGCCATCAAATACTTCAAGGGCAAGATCAAGCGGATCGCCGGCATCAATCCGGACTATTCCTACGGCCGCAACAACTGGGAGGCCTTCCGGCAGATCCTCGCGCGCGCCGGGGTCGAGGTGGAGGTGGTGGCCGAGCAGTGGCCCAAGGTCGGCACCATGGACCTCACCTCCCATGTCGCCGCGCTGAAGGCCGCCAAGCCGGACTTCATCTTCTCCTCCATGCTGTTCGCCGATCTGCCGGTGTTCATGAAGCAGGGCTCGGCCGCGGGCCTGTTCGAGGGCGTGAACCTCGCCCTTCCCGCCGCCGGCTGGCAGATCAACCAGCTGAAGAAGGAGTTCATGCCCGAGAACATCGTGTTCGGGCACAACACGCTCTACTTCGCGCTGCCGAACGCTTCCGCGCTGCAGAAGGCGTTCGTCGAAGACTATATGGGCCGCTACAAGGAAGCCCCGCACTGGGAGGCCGACCGGGCCTATTTCGCGCTCGCCGCCTACAAGGCCGGCGTTGAGGCCGCGGCCAAGGCCACCGGGCGCTGGCCGAAGCTCGATGAAATCATCGATTCGATCCCCAAGCAGAAGGTCGAGAGCCTCGGCGGTCCGGGCCAGTTCCGCACCGACAAGATCGCCGAGCAGACCTTCTACCAGGGCCTGTCCACCAACCAGAATTCCTACGACTTCCCGACGCTGAGGACGGTGGACAGCTTCACCGCCGACCAGCTCCAGAAGCCGCCGGGCGTGGACTTCTGGGAATGGCTCAAGACCTCCAAGCTTCCCGTCTGAGGAGCGCCGCGTGACCGTCTTTCTCGACGTCCTCCTCGGCGGCGTGTTTCACGCCGCCATTCTCTTCCTCGTCGCCGCCGGGCTCCAGCTGGTGTTCGGCGTGCAGAAGATCGTCAACCTCGCCTGCGGCTCGTTCTACGCGCTGGGCGCCTATTTCGGCATAACGGCCGTGGGCCTTGCCTCGGCCGTGGGCTTTCCGGCCTGGACCGTTCTCCCGGTGCTCATCCTCGCGGGGCTCCTCATCGGCCTTGTCGGCCTGCCGGTGGAACGCATCCTGCGCACCGTCTATCGCCGGGACGAGAGCTATCAGCTGCTCCTCACCTTCGGCCTGCTCCTGATGTTCCAGGACGTGTTCCGCTTCTTCTGGGGCGCGACGCCCCGGACGCTGGACAACGCCTATCTCGCCTACGGCACGGCCGAGTTCCTCGGCCTCAGGGTGCCCACCTACAATCTCCTCGTGATCGCCGCCTCCATCGCCATCGCGGTGGCGCTCGGCGCCTTCCTCCAGAAGACGCGCACGGGCCGCATCATCCGCGCCACGGCAGAGAACCGGGACATGACCGAGGGTCTCGGCGTGAATTCCTCCCGCGTCTTCGCCGCGGTGTTCACGGTGGGCTGCATGCTCGGCACCGTGGGCGGCGCGCTGGTGGTGCCGGCATCGGCCTCCTCGCTGGACATGGCGGTGGAGCTTGTGGTGGAAGCCTTCGCCGTGGTGGTCATCGGCGGCCTCGGCTCCATGCGCGGCGCGCTCGCCGGGGCGCTCATCGTCGGCCTGATCCGGGCAGCGGCCATCATGGTTCTGCCCGAGGCCGAGATTCTCTCCATCTATCTGGTCGTCATCGCCGTGCTCATCCTGCGGCCGGCCGGGCTCTTCGGAAAGGCAATGGCATGAGCACGCCCACCCTCGGCACCCCCACGGCCGCCCGCGCGGCCGCCGCGGCGGCCCCCGCCGCCGGCATGCGATGGCCCAGCGGCCTTGCTGCCTTCCTCGTGATCGTGGTGGCGATGGCGGGCCTGCCCCTCGTCGCCTCCACCTACATGCTCACCCTGATGGTGCCCTTCTTCGGTTTCGCCATCGCGCTGCTCGGCTTCAACCTCCTGTTCGGATACACGGGCCTTCTCTCCTTCGGCCATGCCATGTTCCTCGGCATCGGCGCCTATGCGGCGGCGGTGATGACCTCCAAGCTGGGCGTCCGCTCGCTGGAGCTGACTCTTCTCGTTGCGGTGGCGGCGGCGGTGGTCATCGCGGTGCCGGTGGGCTTCCTGTGCGTGCGCTACACGCGCATCTTCTTCGGCATGCTGACCCTCGCCTTCGGCATGCTGTTTCACTCCATCCTGTTCAAGTTCTACGGCCTCACCGGTGGCGATCAGGGCATGCGGGTGATGCGCCCGCTCCTGTTCGGCATGGAGTTCGAGGGCGGCAAGACGGCCTTCATCACCGGCCCGTTCTATTACTACGCCCTCGGCCTCCTCACGCTGCTCGGCTACGCCATGTGGCGGATCGTGCGTTCGCCCTTCGGGCTGCACCTCACGGCCATCCGCGAGAATGCGCAGAAGGCGGCCTATCTCGGCGTCACGGTCTCGCGGATGCGGCTCGCGGCCTATGTCATCTCAGGTGTCTACGGCGCCATCGGCGGGGTGATCCTGGCCGTCACCATCGGCCTCGCAGACCCAGAGATCGTCTATTGGACGCAGTCCGGCAACCTCGTCTTCATGGCGGTTCTGGGCGGCTCCAGCGCGTTTGCCGGTCCCGTGGTCGGCGGCCTCGCCTTTGTGCTGCTGCAGGACACGGTGATGTCCGCCACCCAGTACTGGCGGTTCGTGATGGGCGGAATTCTCGTGCTCATCGTCATCTTCTTCCCGCGAGGCATCGCCGGCCTGTTCGGCGACGCCTTCGCCCGCCTCAAGCGCGGGAGCTGACCCATGGCATCTCACGCCCTTCTCTCCGCCCACCAGGTCTCCAAGAGCTACGGCGACTTCCACGCGCTCCGGAATGTCTCGGTGCATGTGGACGACGGCGAGTTCATCTCGATCGTCGGCCCCAATGGGGCCGGCAAATCCACCCTCGTCAACGTGCTCACTGGCCTCCTGAAGCCCACAACCGGGCACGTCCATTTCCGCGGGCAGGACATCGCCGGCATCGGCCCGGTGGAGCTGTCCCGCCGCGGCATGGCGCGGGGGTTCCAGCTGGTGAACATCTTTCCCGCCCTCACCGTTCGCGAGACGCTGGGGGTCGCCGCCGCCTCCCGCCTCAGGCGCATCGGCAACCCCTTCCGCAGCCTCGGCGCTGACCGGGAGGTGCGTGACGCCGTGGAGGAGGTGGCCGACATCTTCAACCTGCGCCACCGTCTGGACCAGCAGGCGAGCGCCCTCTCCCAGGGCGAGAAAAAACTGCTGGACGTGGCGAGCGCCTTCGCCCTCAAGCCCGAACTGATCCTCATCGACGAGCCCACCTCCGGCGTCTCCACCGGCGACAAGCACGCCATCATGGAACTGCTGGTGGCTGCCTCGCGGAAGGCGGGCGTGCGCGGCATCATCCAGGTGGAGCACGACATGGATCTCGTCGCCCGCTACTCGGACCGCATTGTCGCGCTCCAGGCGGGCACGGTGCTGGCGGACGAAAAGCCGGAGACCTTCTTCAAGGATCCCGCCCTCATCGCTGCCGTGGTGGGCACGCGCCCGCCGAAGATGACCCAGAAGCCGGCCGTTCAGGAGATCCGCCCATGCTGAGCATTTCGGGCCTCAAGGTTGATATCGCCGGCAGCCGCATCCTGTCCGGCATCGACCTTGCCGTGGAGCCGGGCGAACTCGTCTGCCTCATCGGCCGCAACGGCGCGGGCAAGACCACCACGTTCCGCTCCATCATGGGCTATCGCAAGCCCGCCGCCGGCTCCATCCGCTTCGCGGGCAAGGAGCTGGTCGGCCGCGCGCCGCACGAGATCGCGCAGATGGGCGTGGGCTTCTCGCCGGAGGAATCGGAGGTCTATGCCGACCTCACCGTGGCGGAAAATCTGGAGCTGCCGACCTGGACGCGGCGCTCCAAGATGTCGGAGAAGGATCGCGTGGAGCGCTCCCTCACCGTCTTCCCGAAGCTGCGGCAGTATCTGCACCGGGGCGGCGCGCAGCTCTCGGGCGGCGAGCGCAAGATGGTCTCGGTGGCGCGCGCGCTCGCCCTCGATCCGAGCCTCCTCCTGCTGGACGAACCGTTCGAGGGTTTGTCCCCGGCGATCATCCCGGTGATCTCGGAAGGCATCGCCTCCATCCGCGCCATGGGGCAGGCGGTGCTGATGGCGGAATCCAACGTCCACCACCTGCCGGACTATGTGGATCGCCTCTACGTGCTTGAGCGCGGCGAGATGATCTTCTCCGGCACGCTGGCGGAGGCGCACCGCGACAAGGCGGTCATGCGCGTCATCGCCGGCGAGGTGGAGCTGGAGCACGCCTGAGCCATGCCCCTCACCTATCGTGCCGCGGTGCTTCACGCGCCGCAAACGCCGCTCGCCATCGAGACGGTGGCGGCGGCCCCGCTCGGCCCGTCGGACGTGCTCGTCCGCATCAAGGCGGCCGGGCTCTGCCACACTGATCTGGAGGTGATCGAGGGCGGGCTGGTCTATCCCATGCCCATCGTGCTCGGCCATGAGGCGGCGGGCATCGTGGAAGACGTCGGGCGTGAGGCCAAGGGCGTCCGCAAGGGCGACCATGTGGTGCTCTCCTGGAATCCCCATTGCGGCCACTGCTTCTATTGCGACCGCTCCCTGCCCATCCTGTGCGAGGGCTATCTCGCCGAAGGCCCGAAGGCGCGCGCCTTCGACGGCGCCGCCAAAGCGCGGCTCGCGGACGGGCGTGAGCTGGGCAACCTCATGTTTCTCGGCGCCTTCGGGGAATACTGCATCGTCGCCGACCAGCAGGCCGTTCCCGTGCCGAAGGATCTGCCGTTCGAGGAGGCCTGCCTCATCGGCTGCGGGATCATGACCGGCGTCGGCGCGGCGCTGAACGTCGCCCATATCGGGCCGGGCGACACAGCGCTTGTCATCGGCTGCGGTGCCGTGGGGCTGGCTGCCGTACAAGGTGCGAGGTTGGCAGGTGCTGAGACGATCCTTGCGGCAGATCTCGACGACGCCAAGCTCGCCCTCGCCCGCACCATGGGTGCCACCCACACGGTGAATGCCCGCACCGGCGACGTGGTGGAGGCCGCCCGCGCCCTCACGGGTGGTCGCGGGGCGGACGTGGTGCTGGAATCCGCCGGCAGCCCCATCGCCTTCCGCACGACGGTGGAGGCGGTGCGGCCGGGCGGCGAGGTGATCTGGCTGGGCAAGATCGACGTGACGAAGGACGTGTCGTTCCGCTGGGGTTCGCTGATGGCGGAAAAGCGCATCCGCCGCGTCTCCTACGGCGGCGCCCGGCCCGCCCGCGACTTCCCGTTCCTGGCGCGCGCCGCGCTCGCGGGCCGGCTGGATCTCAAGAGGCTCATCTCCCGCCGCATCGCGCTGGAGGAGATCAATGGGGGCTTCGCCGCGCTGAAAGCGGGCGAGACCATCCGCAGCGTGGTGCTGTTCTGAGGCGGGCGGCCGCCCCACCCCTTGAGACTCCCTCTCCCCTTGCGGGAGAGGGCTGGGGTGAGGGGTATCTCTCCCTTCGCCCCGATGCACGGAATGCGTCAGCACCACCCCTCACCCCCGGCCCCTCTCCCGCAAGGGGAGAGGGGAGCCCCCTCACGCATCCAGCGTCTTGCGGGCGAAGTCCTCGATGTAATCCACGAGGTTGGAGGCCGCCGTCTCGGCCCCCTTGCGGTCGCGGCGGGCCACCGCCTCGGCCACCTCGGCGTGCAGCCGGGCCGCGAGCGGCAGGTCCGCCACTTCCCTATAGTGCTGATACCAGAAGCGGCGCGACAGGGCGTTCATGAGGCCCATGGAGCGCACCGCGAACTCATTGCGCGAGGCCTGCGCCATGAGGAGATTGAAGCGCCGGTCGAGGCGCATGAAGGCGAGGTCGTCCTCCACTTCGGCCGCCTGCCGCATGGAGCCGGCGATCTCGGCGAAGGCGTCCCGTTCCTCGGACGTAGCGCGCTCGGCGGCGAGGCCCGCCATCAGCACCTCCAGCACCCGCCGCACCTCCAGCAGGCGGAGCTGGGTGCGCAGATTGATGTCCGATACGAGCACGCCGCGGCGCGGCAGCACCACCACCAGCCCATCCCGTGCAAGCCGTTGCAGTGCCTCACGGATGGGCGTTCGGCCGATCTTCAGGCGATCCGACAGGGTGAGTTCGGAAAGCACCGCGCCGGGGGGAAGCTGGAGGGTCGCGATCAATTCCTCAAGGATGCGATAGGCCCGGTCGGTGAGGCTTGCATCTTCCGCCGGCGCCTCCTCGCGACGAGACCGCCGGGCCGGGGCCCGGGGCTCCTTGCGGGTCTCGCGCAGCGGCTCGAGCAGGAGGTCCAGTCCCGCATCGGCGTCGCCCAGAGCCGCCTGCCGCTTCTGGCGCTTGACCGGCGCCCTGGACACCACCTTGGACACCGCCTTCGCCATGCCGCCCGCTCCTGTGCCGTCAATAAAAATGTGACGACGGATTCGCTCACCGCCGTCAAGCGTTGGGGCGTCCTTTGGCTCAGGCTGCGACGCGATGGATGGCGGCGGCGATGTCGTCGGAGGTCATCTCCCATTCGTTGGCGAAATTCGCCACCACGTCGCGCATGAACTGGTCATGCAGCGCATAGGCGCGCCTGTCGTCGCCGAGATGGTCGGCGAGAAGCGCAAGCGCGAGTTGCGCGGGGGCCTGCCCCTCATAGCTCCATTCGAAGCCGTCGCTGCTCAATTTGGCGATGTCGGTGCGCTGGGGCAGCGGCTTGCCGTCCACCGTCACCGCGATGCCGTCGATGGTGCGATCTCCCCGATAGGTCTTCATGCGTCCTGCCCTGCCTGTCATTGCCCGTCCAATTGGGATTGCACTGATATGTTACATGAGCAGCAGACGGCATTCAACGACCCTGCGACGCGAAAGCTGCACGCGCGGCGGCACGCACTGGGGTAAGGTCGGCGCTTTCAGACGGGGGATTGCGATGACGACGACGATCTATGGCATCAAGGCCTGCGACACCATGAAGAAGGCCCGATCCTGGCTGGACGATCAGGGCGTCGCCTATGCCTTCCACGACTACAAGTCGGCGGGCATTGATGCGAAGACTCTACAGGGATGGGCGAAGAAGGTCGGCTGGGAGAAGCTGCTCAACCGGGCCGGCACTACCTTCAGAAAGCTGCCGGATGCCGACAAGGCGGACATCGACGAGGCCAAGGCGCTGGCGCTGATGCTGGCGCATCCGTCCATGATCAAGCGCCCGGTGCTCGAGCACGGGCGCGACCTGATCGTCGGCTTCAAGCCGGAGGAGTATGCGGCGCACATAAAGTGACGCGCGGCGAGATGAGGCCGGTCGGCGCCGGCCTCCCGATCGCTCCCGCCCTCAGGATGCCTCTGCCGCCGGAGGCGTCTCCACCGGCGCATTCAGCGCATCGGCGAAGCTGGTGAAGAACTGGTCGGACAGCTTCTTCGCGGTCGCCTGCACGAGGCGTCCGCCGAGGGAGGCGAGCTTGCCGCCGATCTGCGCATCAGCGACGTAGGTGAGGATGGTGTCGGCGCCATCCTCCGCCAGCGACACCTTGGCCTCGCCCTTGGCGAAGCCGGCGATGCCCCCATTGCCCTGCCCGACGATGCGGCAGCCGGCGGGCGCCTCCATATCGGTCAGCTCCACCGAGCCGGAAAAGGTGGCGGATACCGGCCCCACCTTCACCTGCACCTTGGCGGCATAGGCATTGTCACCGGTCTGCTCCAGCTCCTTGCAGCCCGGGATGCAGCGCTTGAGCACCTCCGGATCGAGGATGGCTTTCCACACGGTCTCGCGCGGGGCGCTGATGCGATACTCGCCGGTCAGTTCCACGGGATGGTCCTCCCCTTGTTCTCGTTCGCGCGTGCCGGTCTGAGGCGGCGCCGCTCAGACCGCACAATAGCGGTCCTGGATGTCCTTGTCGGCGAGGAGTTCAGCAGCGCTCGACTGATGCACCAGCTCGCCCTGGTCGATGATGATGGCGCGGCTCGCCAGATTGAGCGCCCACTCGACGTTCTGCTCGACCAGCAGCAGGGTCGTGCCCTGATCCCTCAGGCGCCGGAAGAGCACGCCCATCTCCTCCACCAGAACCGGCATGATGCCTTCCGATGGCTCATCAAGCAGCACCATCTTTGGCTTCGAGATGATGGCGCGTGCGATGGCGAGCATCTGCTGCTCGCCGCCGGACATGGTGGTTCCCTGCTGCTCCAGCCGCTCCTTGAGGCGCGGAAAGCTCTTGGCGATCTCGTCGATCGCCTCCCGCTCATCCGTGCGGGCGGCGGCGACGAGGCCGAGTTGCAGGTTCTCCCGCACGCTGAGGCCGGGAACGATGCGCCGCTCCTCCGGCACATAGCCGAGGCCGAGGCGGAACCGGGCGTGGGCGCCGAGCGGGAGCAAGTCCGTGCCGTCGAACGTCACCCGCCCTTCCGCGCGCGGCATCAGCCCCATGATGGCGCGCAGGGTGGAGGTCTTGCCCGCGCCGTTGCGGCCGACGAGGGCAACGATCTCGCCCTGTTCGATCTTGAACGTCAGGTCGTGGACGACATGGCTCGGCCCGTACCAGGCGTTGAGCTTCTGGACCTCAAGCATAGCCATCGTTCTGCCCCAGATAGACGCGGCGGACTTCCGGATCGGCCTGCACGGCGGCCGGCGTGCCGTCGGCGATGAGCCGGCCGTGATGCAGCACGAGGATCCGGTCCGACAGGCCGAGGATCATCTTCATCTTGTGCTCGACGAGGAGAATGGTGCGGTCCGCCGCGAGGCGCTCGATGAGCGCCACCATGTCCTTGGTCTCTTCCGGGCCCATGCCGGCGGTCGGCTCGTCCAGCAGCAGCAGCTCGGGGTCCGCGACCAGCGCGATGGCGATCTCCAGCGCCCTCTGCTCGCCATGGGCGAGGTCGCGGGCGCGACGGGCGCGGCGATGGGTGAGGCCGACTTCGGCAAGGGCCGCATCCGCCTTCTGCACCAGCTCCGGGTAGCGGTCGCGATGGCTGAACACGTCATAGCGCGTCTTCAGCGCCTGCGCGGCCACCCGCACGTTCTCCTCTACCGACAACTCGGGGAAGAGGTTGGTGATCTGGTAGGAGCGCGCGATGCCGAGGTGGGCGAAGCGGTGCTGCTTCAGCCCTTTCAGCTCCTGTCCCTTGAAGCGGATGGAGCCCGTGGACGGCTGAAGCACGCCGGACAGCACATTGAAGAACGTGCTCTTGCCGGCACCGTTCGGGCCAATCACGGCCGTGACCTTGTTCCGCTCGAAGCTGGCCGAGATGCCGGCAAGGGCGACGAAGCCGCCGAAGGAGCGGCCCACGTCCGTCACTTCCATCAGCGCGCTCATGACGCCCTCCTGCGGCGCACGATCTGGATCAGGCTGCCCAGATGCCCTTGGGCAGGAACAGCACGAACAGGATGAAGACGATGCCGACGATGAGCTGCCAGTGGGAGGTCCACAGCGAGGCGACATCCTCGATCAGCAGGAACACCAGCGCCCCCACGAACGGCCCGAAGAAGGAGCCGGCGCCGCCCAGCATCGTCATCATCACCACGATGGACGAGGTGTGGACGCTCAAGGCATCGAGCGGCACGATGGAAAGGTGCAGCGCCGAGAGCGTGCCGGCGAGGCCGCACAGGCCGCCGGAGAGGACGAAGGACAGGAGCTTGGTGCGCTCCACATCGAAGCCGCAGGCGCGGGCGCGGGTCTCGTTCTCGCGCACCGCCTCGATGGCCGCGCCGAAGGGTGAGTTCAGCACCCGCGAGACGAACCACAGCGCCAGCGCGGCGAAGAACATGATGAAATAGTACTTCGCCAGCGGGTTCAGGAGGTTCACCGAGAAGCCGCCGATCAGGTCGGCCTTCGCCACGGTGAAGCCGCGCAGACCGTTCTCGCCGCCGGTCCAGCCGGAGGCCTGGAGCGCGACGTAATAGACGAGTTGCGCCAGCGCCAAGGTCACCATGCAGAAATAGATGCCGCGGGTGCGGATGGAGAGCGCGCCGATCACCGCCGAGAGCAGGCTCGCGCCGACGATGCCCGTGAGCATGGCGGGGAACCAGCCGAAGCCGAAATGCGCGATCGACATTCCGGTGAGATAGGCGCCCGCACCGAAAAAAGCCGCATGGCCGAACGAGAGCAGGCCCGTGTAGCCGAACAGCAGGTTGAAGCCCACGGTGAACAGGCCGTAGATCAGCACGTTCACCGCCAGCGCCTGGGAGGGCAGCACGAAGGGCAGCACCGCCAGCACGGCGATGGTGAGCGGCACGCGCCAGCGGTCCAGCGCGGCGCCGGCCTTCGGCAGCGTGCGCGGCGCCACGGCCTGCCCGGCGGCGAGGTCGGTTGTGGTCATGGGGTCGTCTCCGTTCACGCGCCGGTTCCGTCAGGCGCCCGCCGGCCGGCCGAACAGGCCCTGCGGTCGGACGAGGAGGATGAGGGCCATCAGGCCGAACATGACGATGGTCGCCATCTCGGGAGCGAACAGCGCGGTCATGCTCACCGCGACACCCACCAGCAGCCCGGCCACCACCGCGCCGAGCAGCGAGCCCATGCCGCCGATGACGGTGACGACGAAGGCCTCCGCCAGCACCAGCGTGCCCATCTCCGGGCTCACGTTGCGCATGGGGGCCGCCAGGACGCCGCCGAGCGCGGTGAGGCCCACTCCGAGGCCGAACACGAGCAGCCAAAGCCGGCTCACGTCCACCCCCAGCACCTTCATGATGAGCGGATCGCGCGCGCCGGCCCGTACGATGAGGCCGAAGCGCGTCTTCTCCAGCGCCACCCAGAGCAGCAGCAGGATGACCGCCACCACGCCGACCACGAACAGCCGGTAGATGGGGAAATAGCCGACCCCGAGGTCCACCACGCCCTGCAGGGCGTCGGGCGCGGAGAACGGGATGCCGTCCGTGCCGAAGGTGATGCGCACGGTCTCCACCAGCACGTAGCCGAGGCCGAAGGTGAGGAGCAGCGGGTCATCCGGCGTGCGGCCATAGAGCGGCCGGATCAGGAAGCGCTCGATGAGCATGCCGAGCACGCCCACGGCGATGGGCGCGACGATGAGCGCCCACCAGAAGCTTCCCGTCTGCGCGGCGATCCACAGCCCCGCATAGGCACCCACCATGAATAGGGCACCATGGGCGAAATTCACGATGCCGAGCATGCCGAACACGATGGTGAGCCCGAGGGCGACCATCACCAGGATCGCCCCGAGGGCGAGCCCGGAGAACAGCTGCATGAGGATGAGTTCAAGGTCCATCGGGCGTCTCTCGGGGCGGACGGGGCATCTTCTCCCCTCTCCCTTCGAAGTCGGCTGTTGCCGACTTCGACTTTCGCGAGCCGAACTCGGCAACAGCCGAGGTCGGGCGGGAGAGGGGCTGGAGGTTGAGGGGGCAGGAGTGCTTTCGCCAACGCCAGTATCCGGCCCGACGGCGGCACACCCCTCACCCCGACCCTCTCCCGCAAGGGGAGAGGGAGTTTGATGGCGGGGAGAAGGAAAAAATCCTCAGGTCGGGAAGCCCAGCTCGCCGCAGGAGCGCAGCATCTGCTCCGAGCCGGGGACGTTCTCCACGATGTCGAACAGGTCCTGCTCGCTCTTCATGTCGGCCTTGGCCTTGGACTTCAGCACCAGCACCGACTGCACCGACTGGTGATCGCACTTGCGGAAGTATTGCGGACCCTTGGCCACGTCATACTTCAGGCCTTCCAGCGCCTCGATCACCTTGTCCGTGTCTGTGCCGCCGGCTTTCGCCATGGCCAGCAGCAGGGCCGAAACACCAGTGAAGCCATAGGCACCGTAGTCCGTGGGCAGGGAGCCATAGGCCGCCTTGTAGGCGTCGTTGAAGGCCTTGGCGGAGGGAATGGTGCTCTCCAGCGCCCAATAATAGTTGGCGCCGCCGATGATGCCCTCGAACACGTCGGGCGCCACCGCGATGCGCTGGTTGTGCAGCAGCACGGGCACCACGATCTGCATCTGCTTCTTCATGCCGAAGTCGTTGGCCTGCTTGATCGAGTTGGCCTGATCGCGACCGAAGTTGCAGATGGCCAGGATGTCCGGCTTGAGGGCGCGGATGCGCGGCATCAGCGTGGAATAATCCGCCGCGCCGAACGGATGCAGGATCTCGCCGACGATCTCGGCGCCCAATTCGCCGGCCGCGCGCTTGAAGCCGCGCATCATCTCATGGCCATAGGCGTAGTCGGCGCCCAGCAGGACCACCTTCGAGCCCTTCTTGAAGGTCGCCCGCGCCACCGCGGCCGTGGTCATGTGCGGGTTCAGCGCCTCGTGGAAGGTGTATTTCGAGAAGTCCTTCACCTCGTTGATGGTGTCGGACTGGCTGATGGAGACGTAGATGACGCCACGGGCGCGCGTCACCTCGTTCACCGCAAGCTGGACGGCGCTGGAGAGCGCGCCGACCACCGCATGCACCTTGTCCTTCTCGATCAGCTCAAGGGTGCGGGTGGCGGCCTCGCCGGCGTTCAGCTTGTCGTCGCGGACCAGCAGCTCGACCTTGCGGCCGGCGATGCCGCCCTTGTCGTTGACGAGCTTCACGGCGAGTTCCGCGCTCTTCACCTGGTCCTTCGCCTCAGCGCCGAAAGGTCCGGTGAGCGGGGTGGGGAAGCCGATGCGGATGGCTTCGGCCTGCGCGCGCACGATGGCCGGCGAGGCGATGAGGCCGACGCCCGCGGCGCCGAGGCCGGCGAGCACGGTGCGGCGGGATACGCTGGAGAGGGGATGGTCGGTGCGCTTGGTCATGAAATCCTCCCGGTGAGTCTTGTTTTTTGGCTGTGGGCGGTCGTCAGTAGGCGCCGAGCGCTTTCAGGATGCGCGCGGGGGTCATGGGAATCTGGGTCAGCTCGGCGTTGAGCGGCGCGAGCGCGTCGTTGACGGCATTGAGCGCGGCGGCGGACGAAGCGGCGGTGCCCGCCTCCCCGCAGCCCTTGGCGCCGAGCTCGGTGTCGCGGGTCGGCGTTTCCATGTGGGCGATGACGATGTCCGGCATCTCGCAGGACATCGGCACGAGATAATCGGCCAGCGAGCCGTTCACGAGCTGGCCCGCATCGTCGTAGCGGCATTCCTCGAAGAAGGCGGCGCCAAGCCCTTGCACGACGCCGCCGCGCACCTGCTCCTCCACCAGGAGCGGGTTGATGATACGGCCGCAATCCTCCACCACGAAGTGCTTCAGGATTTTGACGAGCCCCGTCTCCGTATCCACCTCCACATGGCAGCCGTGGATGCCGTTGGTGAAAGCGAAGGGATAGCCGGACGGAGCGAAATGATGCGCCACCGTGAGCTGGGCATCGGTGCCCGGGGGCAGCGTGTCGGAGCGGAAATAGGCGATGCGCGCCACCTCGGCGAGGCTGAGGCGCGCGGTGCCGCCGGCCCTGTCCACCACCTCGGCATCGACGAGATCGAGGTCGTCCGGCTGCGCCTGGAGGATGGCGGCGGCAACGTTCAGCACGTTGGCCTTGAGCTTCCGCGCCGCCTGCAACGCCGTCTCGCCGCCGATGCCGGCACCACGGCAGGCCCAGGTCGCACCGCCATGGGGCGTTACCTCGGTGTCGCCGGTGATGACGCGCACGATGTCGCGCGAGACGCCGAGATAATCGGCGACGATCTGGCCGATGATGGCCTCCGTCCCCTGCCCCTGCTCCGTCACCGAGATGAGGCAGCGCACCTCGCCGGAGGGGGTGATCTGGATGACCGCCCCATCCTGCGCCGAGATGCGCGCGCCGCCGATGCCGTAGAAGGCGGGCGTGGGATTGGTGATCTCCACGAAAGCCGCGATGCCGATGCCACGATGGATGCCGCGGGCGCGCAGCTCCGCCTGCTCGGCGCGCAGGCGATCGTAATCCATCAGCGTCTTGAGCTTGGCGAGGCAGGCCTCGTGGGAGAGTTGCTCGAACTTGTAGCCTGTGAGCGATTGGCAGGGATAGGCATCGTCCGGAATGAGGTTGCGCGCGCGCACCTCGAACGGGTCGAGGCCAGTCGCGGCCGCCGCCTTCTCCATCAGATGCTCGGTCACGGCGCAGGCGATGGGATGGCCGACGGCGCGATACTGGCTGGTCTGCGTCTTGTTCTGGAACACCACCTTCAGGTCGGCGCGATAGGCCTCCAGCCGATAGGGCGCGCCGATGAGGCGGATGACCTGGTTGCCCTCCACCGCGCTGGTGCGGGGATAGGTGGAGAAGGGGCCGATGGCGGTCTCGTCCTCCACCGCCATGGCGAGGATCCGGCCGTCCGCCCCCACTGCCGCCTTCGCCTTCACGCGATGGTCGCGGGCATGGATGTCGGAGACGAAGGCCTCCAGCCGGTCGGCCACATATTTCACCGGCCGGCGAGCCAGCATGGACAGGCCGATAACCGCCATGTCCTCGTGATAGACGTGCAGCTTCACACCGAAGGAGCCGCCGACATCCGGGGCCGCAACGCGCACCCGGCCCTCCGGAATGCCGTAGTGCCGCGAATAGAGATCCTGGAACTGGAACGGCGTCTGGGTGCCGTGGTGGACGGTGAGCGCGTGCACGCTGGCATCGTAATCGGCGATGAGCGCGCGCGGCTCCAGCGTCACGCCGGTATGGCGGCCGAAGGCGAGATCCGCCTCCACGACATGCGCGGCAGAGGCGAAAAGATCGTCGACCGCGCCGCTTTCCAGCGAAGAACGGAAGCACAGATTGTCGGCGAAGCCCTCGACGAGACGCGGCGCATCGGGCGCGAGCGCGGTGTCGAGATCGGCGAGGATGGGAAGATCCTCGAATTCGATCTCCACCAGCTCGCAGGCATCCTCGGCAGCGGCACGGCTTTCCGCCACCACGGCCACCACCGCCTGCCCGCTCCAGGTCACGCGATCGAGCGGCAGCGGGAGCTGGGGCTCGGACTTCATGCCCTTGAAATGATCGAGCGTGCCGACCCATGGCGTGCAGAGCTTCGCAAGGTCCTCGCCCGTCGCCACCAGCGCGACACCGGGCGCCGCGCGCGCGGCCTCCACATCGATGCGCAGAATGCGCGCATGGGCGAAAGGCGAGCGCACGAAGGCCGCATGGAGCATGCGCGGCAGCTTCATGTCGGTGACGTAATTGCCCCGCCCGGCCACGAGCCTCTTGGCATTGGGGCGCGGCAGCGGACGGCCCACATGGACGCCCGGCTGGAGATGGGGCGCGGCGCCGAGGGGACGATCGAACGGCGCGTTCATTCCGCGCCCTCCCCGTTCAGCTTGCGGGCGGCGGCCTCAATGGCGTCCACGATAGCCTCATAGCCGGTGCAGCGGCAGTAATTGCCGGAAATGGCGTCGCGAATTTCCTCGCGATCCGGCACCGTGCCTTTCGTGATCAGGGCATGGGCGTTCACCAGCATGCCCGGCGTGCAGAAGCCGCATTGCAGCGCGTTGCGCTCGTGAAACGCCTGCTGGAGCGGCGCCAGCGCGCCGCTGGCCACCAGCCCCTCCACCGTCTCGACGCGCTGGCCCTGCGCCTGAACGGCGAAGACGAGGCAGGAATGGACGGGAACGCCGTCCAGCAGCACGAGGCAGGCACCGCACGCGCCCATCTCGCAGCCCACATGGGTGGCGGTGAGTTCGAGGTCCGTGCGCAGGAAGTCCGCCAGCGTCGTGCGCGGCGCGACCATGCGCGCGGTTTCCACGCCGTTGACGGTGAGCGTGAGGGGGACGGCGCCCGCCATCATGTTCATCAGCAGGTCTCCAGCTTGCGCAGCAGACGGCCCAGCAGCACGCGGGCGAGGTGCCGGCGCATGGCGGCGGGGATTTCGGCGTCGTCGAGCGGGTCGATGTCCGCATCAAGCGCGCGCTGGGCCGCGGCGATGGCGTCGGCGTCGAGCGCCTTGCCGGCGATCTCGGCCTCAGCATTGCGGGCGCGCACCGGCGTCGGACCAACCGAGAAAAGAGCGATGCGCGGGTTCGCGATCACTGCCCCGTCGCGCTCGGCGAGAACGCCGCCACCGACCATGGCGTAATCGCCGCGCCGGCGTGCCATCTCATCGAAGGCCCAGACATGGCGCGGACCGGCAGCCGGCACATGCAGCGCCACGAGGATTTCACCGGGCACCATCGCCGTCTGGTAGAGATCCTGGAAGTAATCGTCCGCCGGGACGCGCCGAAGCCCGGACGCGCCGGAAATCTCCATCTCCGCGCCCATGGCCAGCATCATCGCGGGGAATTCTGACGCCGGATCGGCCAGCGCCACGCTGCCGCCGACCGTGCCGCGATTGCGGATGGCGGGATGGGCGACGAAGGGCGCAGCGGCCGCCAGCAACGGCGCATGGGCGCGGATGAGCGGCTCGGTCAGCGTTTCGGCGTGGCGGGTGAGGCCACCTATGCGCAGGCTCTCCCCCTCAAGCTGGATGCCGCGCATCTCGGGAATCGCGGAGAGGTCGATGAGAACCTGCGGCGCCTGAAGCCGCATCGCCAGCGCCGGCACGAGGCTCTGGCCGCCGGAGATATAGCTCGCGTCCCCATCGGCCCCGTCGAAGGCGGCATGCGCTTCGGCAAGGGATGAGGGACGCGCATAGGCGAAAGCGCGGGCTTTCAAGGCAGTCCTCCCGGTTCTCGTGGCTTCATTTTTGTGACCACTTGGTCACAACATGATCTCAGGCCCATCTTCCTGTCAATAGTGCTGCCGCGCGAATGTCGGTGAACTTGGGGCGTGCCCGCCGCGATGCCGATTTTGCAATGCATCACAACGCTATTCCCATATGTATATAGGATTAAACATACCTCTCTTCTTTTCCTCGACTTGCACCTTCTCGCCCGGCCCGTGCAGCGCGGCCAACCGCCGCCGACTCCCTCCTGTGATCGGAAGCCCTTGGTGACACGGAGCGCTTGCGCTATCGCAGGAATGGTGGGCGCCCGGCCCATGCGCCGAACGGACGAGCCTTGAAGCCCCCTCCCGACCCGAAGCCGACTCCGCCCGCCCGCCGCCGCCAGCACATGCGCGCGGCGGATCGCGAGCAGGCGATCATCGAGGAAGCCGTCCGCTTCTTCGCCGAGCACGGGTTCGAGGGTCAGACCCGCGAACTGGCGAAGCGGATGGGAATTACCCATTCCGCCATCTATCGCTACATCCCTTCCAAGGAAGCGCTCATCGAGCGGGTGTACGAGCACGTCTATCTCAGCCGCTGGAAGGCGGACTGGGCGGCGCTGGTGACGGACCGATCGATGCCGCTGGAAGCCCGGCTCACCCAATTCTATCTCGAATATGTCGAGAAGGTTTTCGATTACCACTGGGTGCGGATCTTCGCGTTCTCGGGCCTGAAGTCGTTCGACATCACCAGCCGCTATCTCACCATCGTCCGTGACCAGATCATTTTACCGGCCTGCGCCGAGTTGCGCGCAGAGCTGAAGCTGCCGCCCCCGAGCGAGACTCCCGTGAGCGAGCGCGAGGCGGAGCTGTTCTGGGGGCTGCACGGGCGCATCTTCTATCTCGCCATCCGCCGCTATGTGTACGGGACCACAACCCCGGAGAATCTCGATCCCGTGGTGAGAGACGCCGTACGCGCCTTCCGGGCCGGCGTCGCGCCCGTGCTGACGGACATCCTCGCGCAAGCCGATTCCTGAATGATTGCAAGCGCGGCCTTAGGCAACGCTGGCTCACGCAAGGTCATCTGGCCCCCTCGCCAAAGCGGGCGTCGCTTGGTAAAGTTTCCGTGCGATCGGCCTTGTTCTCGCCGTCGTGATCTGGTCTAGCGAGGGGCGTAAAGGGAAAAGAAACCGAATTTCGGCAGGTTTGCAGGGCTGGAGGGACTGTGCGGCGGGGCCGCGCGGGCGCGGCGTTCCGGGCGGTGGTCGGTCGGAGATGATCCGAACCGGGTATGGCTTGTGCGGTGCGGTAGACCGAAGGACCCTGGGATGGACGAACGGAGCCGGCAGCGACCGGCAGCGCTGATAGCGGGGACCATGAGGCACTCGGACCGTCAGGAATTCGCGGCTTGGCAGGACCACGCGGGCGACCAGCACGCACGCGGGGACCATGATGCCGGTTTGCGTGAACACGGTGAGTGGGACCGCGACGAGGCCGATCCCCACGCCGACTGGCATGACCGGGCCGACTGGCACTGGACGCCCCATATTCACGAGGAAGAGGTCGACGCCTCGGACTACGATCCCCACGCTGGCGATCCGCGTCCCGAAGGGCTCTCCCGCCGCGGCACGCTCGTCGGCATCGGCACCGGGATTGTCGCCGGGCTGCTGGTTGCCGCTGGAGCGGTCTGGTATTCGCAGGGCTCGTTCGCATTCGGCGTCTCCGCGCCGCCGCCTCAGGTATCGCAGCGCCCCGTGGTGCGCGAGCTGAGCATGGCGGCCGCCGGCGCGACCGTGACGGAGATTTCCCTCGTCGTCGGCTCCGGGTCTCTGGGCGTCGATGCCTCAAGCATCTACCTCACCAACGTCGCCGCCGATGGCCGGTCCTTCGCCGCCACGGCAGAGCCTTCCGACAATTCCCAGCGCCTCACCGGCCGCGTCGTGCCGCTGCCCATGGCCAATCCGCTGAACCGCAACCAGGTCGCGGCGGCGGACGGAATAAAGGCCCTGGAACAGTTCGATCAGGGTGCGGTGCCCCTGCCCCTGCGCAAGCCGGCCATGCCGACCCAGCGCCTAGCGTACGCCTCTCTTCCCGACGCCTCGCTCACGGACGCGCCCTCCGCAGTCCCAGGCAGCCAGGCTCCGACGCCGGATACCCCGACCCCGTTGTCCGAGGATGAGCCGGCCCTGCCCTCCGCCGGCAGCGGCTATGCCATCTACGATATCAAGGCCAAGGTGGTCTACATGCCGAACGGGGATCGGCTGGAGGCCCATTCGGGCTACGGCGATACCTTCGACGACATCCGTGCCGTCAACAAGCGCATGGTGGGCCCCACCCCGCCCAACACCTACCAGCTGACCATGCGCGAATCGCTGTTCCATGGAACAGAGGCGGTGCGCCTCAACCCGGTCGGAACGGGCAGGATGTATGGCCGCACGGGCATCCTCGCGCATCCCTATCTCCTTGGTCCGCGTGGCGATTCCAACGGCTGCGTCTCCATCAAGGACTACGGCCGCTTCCTCGCCGCCTTTAAGCGGGGCGAGGTCAAGAAAATGGTCGTGGTGGCCGAGCTGAAGAACGGTCCGAAGCGCGAAGAGAATTTCCTCCTGTCCTTCCTGAAGCCGAAGGACTGACGGCGGCGCGGGTGCCTTCACCAAGGGTATCACCTTGGGTCAAGAGGACTTAAGGCCGAGCCCATCTCGGGCTATAAGGGGTGCGGAGGAACGCACCTATGAGCTTTAAATTCCTGACGAGACTGGTATCTGCCGCGGCCATCGGCTTCGCCGCCATGACCGCGACCGCCTCGGCGCAGACTTATCCGGACCGGCCCGTCCGCCTTGTCGTGCCCTTCGCCGCCGGCGGCTCCACCGACATCGTTGCCCGCATCATCGCCGCCAAGATGAGCGAGATCCTGAAGCAGCAGGTGATCGTCGAGAATCGCGCGGGCGCGGGCGGCAATGCGGGCGCTGCGGCGGTGGCCCGGTCTGCACCGGACGGCTACACCGTGCTGATGGGCACGGTCGCGACCCATGCCATCAATCCCGCCCTCTATGTGAAGATGCCCTACGACCCGGTGAAGGACTTCGCGCCGGTGTCCCTGCTGGTCAACGTGCCCAACGTCATCGTCGTCAATCCGTCGCTGAACGTGAAGACGGTGAAGGAGCTGATCGACCTGCTGAAGGCCAACCCCGACAAGTACGACTACGCCTCGTCCGGCATCGGGACGCCGCTGCACCTGTCGGGCGCCCTGTTCGAGAGCATGTCCGGCACCAAGATGGTGCATGTGCCCTACAAGGGCGCCGGGCCGGCGCTGCTCGACGTGGTGGGCGGTCAGGTGAAGATCATGTTCGACAATCTGCCGTCGTCCATCGGCCAGATCCGCAAGGGTGGCGTCATCGGGCTCGCGGTGACCACCAAGGAGCGTTCGCCGGCCGCGCCGGAGATTCCGACCGTCGCGGAATCGGGCCTGCCCGGATACGAGACCTACAGCTGGAACGCGATCTTCGCGCCCGCCGGTACCCCGCAGGCCTATATCGACATTCTCGCCAAGGCCGGCGCGGAAGCGGTGGCGGACCCCGCGGTGAAGGCGCGCCTCGCCGACCTGTCGGCCGTTGCGGTCGGCTCCACCCCGGCCCAGCTCGCCGACCATGTGAAGGCCGAAATCGCCAAATGGGGCCCGGTGGTCAAGGCGTCCGGCGCGTCGGTGAACGAGTAGTCGAACCGAAGGGCCAGCCTGCCCCTGCGGCGCGGTTGCGCCTTCGGGCGGGGATGAGGATGCTGCAGGCGCGGGGGGCACCTCCGCGCCTGTTTTGCGTCACGACACCCGGACCCATCCATTGCCGATGCCACGCCTGCTGCCCGCCCTCCTCCTCGCCCTTCTGCCGACCGCCGGCCACGCCAACGACGACGTGCTCAGGCGCACCGCCGCCGGCGCGGAGCAGGTGTTGCAGACGGTGGACTACGCCAACACGCGCTATTCCCCGCTGAAGCAGATCGATACCGCCAATGTCGGCCGCCTCCAGGTGGCTTGGACCTTCTCCACCGGCGTGCTTCGGGGCCATGAGGGCGCGCCCTTGGTGGTGGGGGACGTGATGTATGTCCACACCCCCTTTCCCAATGTGGTCTACGCCCTCGACCTGAAGAACGACGGCCGCATCCTGTGGAAATACGAGCCACGCCAGAAGAAGGACGTGGCGGCGGTGATGTGCTGCGATCTCGTCAATCGCGGCCTCGCCTATGCGGACGGCCTTATCTTCCTGCATCAGGCCGACACCACCATCGTGGCGCTCGATGCGAAGACGGGCACGAAGCGCTGGTCGGTGGCGAACGGCGACCCGGCGCTCGGCGCCTCCAACACCGCCACCGTGATGCCGGTGAAGGACAAGCTCATCGTCGGCATCTCCGGCGCCGAGGCCGGCGTGCGCGGACATCTCTCCGCTTATGATCTGAAGGACGGCCACCTCGTCTGGCGCGCCTACAGCACCGGGCCGGATGCGGACATGCTGTTCGATCCGGAGAAGACCACGGAGCTGGGCCGGCCTGTGGGCCGAGACTCATCACTGAAGAGTTGGTCCGGCGAGCAGTGGAAGATCGGTGGCGGCGCCACCTGGGGCTGGTTCGCCTACGATCCGAAGCTGAACCTCGTCTATTACGGCACAGCGAATCCCGCCACCTGGAACCCCACCCAGCGGCCGGGCGACAACAAATGGTCCGACACCATCATCGCCCGCGACGCGGACACCGG
Organism: Xanthobacter flavus; assembly: GCF_017875275.1. Classification (NCBI taxonomy): domain Bacteria; kingdom Pseudomonadati; phylum Pseudomonadota; class Alphaproteobacteria; order Hyphomicrobiales; family Xanthobacteraceae; genus Xanthobacter; species Xanthobacter flavus. The sequence goes on from NZ_JAGGML010000001.1 coordinate 441,988, forward strand.
TGTCGCCCGCTGGGTCTATCAGATGACCCCCCACGACGAGTGGGACTATGACGGCGTCAACGAGATGATCCTGACCGAGCAGGAGGTGGACGGGAAGCCCACGCCGCTCCTCACCCATTTCGACCGCAACGGCTTCGCCTACACCCTGAACCGGGAAACGGGCGCCCTGATTCGCGCCGGGAAATACGAGACGACGGCCAACTGGGCGACCGGCATCGATCTCGACCCCGCCAGCCCCGCCTATGGCCGGCCGAAGCGCGATCCCGCTTTTTCCACCGAGCGAGACGGCGAGGATGTCACCTACACCGGCATCTGCCCCTCCTCGCTCGGCGCCAAGAACCAGCAGCCGGCGGCCTTCTCGCCGCAGACCCGCCTGTTCTACGTGCCCGTCACCCGCATGTGCATGGATTACGAGCCGTTCCACGTGGATTACGTGCCCGGCCAGCCCTATGTGGGCGCCACCCTCGCCATGCACCCCGCCCCCGGCACGGACGGCAGCACGGGCGCCTTTGTGGCGTGGGATGCGCTGAAGGGCGCGGCTGTGTGGTCGAAGCCGGAGCTGTTCTCGGTCTGGTCGGGGGCGCTGGCGACGGCGGGGGGTGTTGTCTTCTACGGCACGCTCGAAGGTTGGCTGAAGGCGGTGGATGCGAAGACGGGGCAGGAGCTCTACCGCTTCAAGACGCCCTCCGGCATCGTCGGCAACGTCACCACCTTCATGCAGGGCGGCCGGCAATATGTGGCCGTGCTCTCGGGCGTCGGCGGCTGGGCCGGCATCGGCCTCGCTGCCGGCCTCAGCGACCCCGGCGACGGCTCCGGCGCCAACGAGGCCTATGCGGCGCTGAACCAGTATACGGCGCTGGGCGGCCAGCTGACTGTGTTCGCCCTGCCGAGGGGGGAGTGAGGGCGGCGCGGTCTGAAAGCATCGCCGCAGGGCGTCTCGCCCCGGATCATCCGCCCGTCATCGCCCGGCTCGTCCGGGCGATCCACCCCTCCGCCGGAGCGCTGACCGGAAACCCGAACCCGCCCAACAGTGGATCGCCCGGACGAGCCGGGCGATGACAGCTCCCAGTTTCCCTTCTCCCGCAAGGGGAGAGGGAGTTCCTTCGGCGCGCGGATGCAAAAGCCGTCCATCCCATCAAACAACCGTCATGCCCGCCCGCGCCGCCCTACTGCGCGGCGGGCGGCACCCTGCTCAAGCGGGTGGCGAGGGCTTCTCCGCGCGGCAGGAGCCGGCTGATGGGATCGCTCTTCAGGCGGGCGAAGAGGATATGGTCCTCCCATGAGCCGTTGATGCAGAGATATTCCCGCGAATAGCCCTCGCGGGTGAAGCCGCAGCTTTCCAGCAGGCGGATGGAGGCCTGATTGGATGGCATGCAGGCCGCCTCCACCCGACGCAGGTGCAGCACGTCGTGGGCCACCGGCAGCAGCGCCGTCACCGCCGCGCGCATATAGCCCTGCCCGGCATAGGGCGCCCCCATCCAGTAGCCGAGGCTCGCCGCCTGGCACACGCCGCGCCGCACGTTGGAGAGGGTGAGGCCGCCGACGAGTTCGTCGTCCACCCGGCGGAAGATGAAGAGCGGATAGGCCTCGTCCGTCACCATGTCGCGGGCGTAGCGCCGCAGGCGGCGGCGATAGGCGCCGCGGGTGAGGTCATCGGCCGGCCACAGGGGCTCCCACGGCGTGAGGAAGCCGCGGCTGATGTCGCGCAGGTTCCGCCAAGCCATGAAATCCCGCATCTGCGGCACGCGCAGATAGACCCCCTTCCCCTCGATGGCGGGGAGGGGCTCGGCCGGGAAGGGGAAGAGTGCGGACAGCCACATCAGGTTGCGCCCGAGCCAATCTCCATGCGGGGCAGGATGCTCAGCCGGGCAAGCCGGCTAATGCGTTTCGAGACGCTGCACCACCCGCGCAGCCGGTTCAAGCCCGCCCTTCGGTCCAATGACGCTGAGCGTTGGCCGCCCCCGGCCGATGAGCCGCGTCGCCGCAGCGCGCACGGCGGCCACGTCCACAGCCTCCACCTTGGCGACGATTTCCTCCACCGGAATCACCCGGCCGAAGCCGAGGATCTGCCGAGCGAGCTGGTCGGCACGGGCGCCGGAGCTTTCAAGCGCAGCCAGCAGCCCCACCTTCATCTGCGCCTTGGCGCGGGCCACCTCCAGCTCGGTCACGGTCTCCGCCGTGTCGAAGATCTGGTCCACCACCGCGTTGGAGAGCTCCTCCACGTCGCCGGTGTCGGTGCCGGCATAGATGCCGAACAGACCGGTATCCTGATAGGTCCAATGGAAGGCGTAGATGGAATAGCAGAGCCCCCGCTCCTCCCGCACATCCTGGAACAGGCGGGAGGACATGCCCCCGCCCAGCACGTTCGAGAGCACCTGAAGGGCGTGGTAGTCCGCATCCTTGTAGGAGCAGCCCTCCAACCCCATCAGCACATGCACCTGCTCGAGGTCGCGCGCGGTCAGCCGCGTGCCGCCGGCGTAGGTGGCGGGCGAAAGCTCGGGCGCCGCGCCGTTGCCGACGCCGGAGAGGCGCTTGGCGGCCTCGTCCACCAGCCGCTCATGCTCCACCGCACCGGCGGCGGACACCACCATGCGCGGCCCCCGATAGGTGCGCCCGAGATAGGCGCCGAGCTGGTCGCGGCTGAAGCCGCGCACCGTCTCCGGCGTGCCGAGGATGGAGCGGCCGACGCTCTGGCCGGGGAAGGCCTGCTCCTGGAAGAGGTCGAACACCAGGTCGTCGGGCGTGTCCATCACCGCGCCGATCTCCTGCACGATCACGTTCTTCTCCCGCTCCAGCTCGTCGGGGGCGAAGGCCGGCTCGGTGAGGATGTCGGCGAGGATGTCGATGCCGAGGCCCACGTCCTCGCCCAGCACGCGGACGTTGTAGGTGGTCTGCTCCACCGAGGTCGCGGCGTTGATGTCGCCGCCCACCTGCTCGATCTCCTCGGCGATGCGCCGGGCGGAGCGGCGGCGGGTGCCCTTGAACGCCATGTGCTCCAGAAGGTGCGAGATGCCGTGCTCGTCGCCCTTCTCGTCGCGCGCGCCGGCACCCACCCAGATGCCGAGGGACGCGGTGCCGAGATGGCTCATCTCGTCGGTGATGACGGTGATGCCGTTGTCGAGTGTCGAGATCTTCACGCTCATGCCGCGGCGCCCCGGCCGACGCGGGCATGGGTGCGGATGAAGGTCTCGATGGCCACGAGGTCGTTGGGCAGCACGCTCACGCTTTCCTTGCGGGTCAGAAGGTCCGCCATGTGCGGCGGCAGGCCGGGGCGGATGCCGGTGGCGGCTTCCACCGCATCGGGGAATTTGGCGGGATGGGCGGTGGAGAGGATCACCTGCGGCACCTTGGCGGCATGCTCCACCTTGTCCGCCACCGCCAGCGCCACCGCCGTGTGCGGATCGGCGAGATAACCGGCGGACTGGTAGAGCCTGGCGATCGTCTTCGCCGTCTCCGGCTCGTCGGCGCGGCCGGCGGAGAAATCGCCGCAGATGGTGGCGAGCGCGTCGTGCGGCACGGTGAAGGCGCCGGACTGGCCCAGCGAGGCCATGAGCTGGCGCACCTCACCACTGTCGCGGTCCAGCGCCTCGAACAGCAGGCGCTCGAAGTTCGACGACACCTGGATGTCCATGGACGGCGAGGAGGAGGGATGCACCCCCTTCACCTCATAGCGGCCGGTCTCCAGCGTGCGCACCAGGATGTCGTTGACGTTGGTGGCGATGGAGAGATCGCGGATGGGCAGGCCCATGCGCTTGGCCACATAGCCGGCGAAGATGTCACCGAAATTGCCGGTGGGCACCACGAACGACACCTCGCGGTGCGGCGCGCCCAGCGCCGTGGCGGCATAGAAATAATAGACCACCTGCGCGACGATGCGCGCCCAGTTGATGGAATTTACCCCAGCAAGCGCGAGGGAATCGCGGAAGGCGTGGTGATTGAACATGGCCTTCACATGGGCCTGGCAATCGTCGAACGTGCCTTCCACGGCGATGGCGTGGACGTTGTGCGCGTTCACGGTGGTCATCTGCCGGCGCTGCACCTCGGACACGCGCTTGTGCGGGTAGAGGATGAATACGTCCACGGCATCGGAGTGCCGGAACGCCTCGATGGCCGCGCTGCCGGTGTCGCCGGAGGTGGCGCCGACGATGGTGGCGCGGGCGCCGCGGGCGGCGAGCACATGGTCCATCATGCGGGCGAGCAACTGCATCGCCACGTCCTTGAAGGCCAAGGTCGGGCCGTGGAACAGCTCCAGCAGGAAGCGGTTGGGGCCGATCTGCGTCAGCGGCGTCACCGCCGGATGGCGGAAGGAGGCGTAGGCGTCGGCGATCATCAGATCGAGCACGCGCTCGGGCAGCGCATCGCCGACGAAGGGGGAAATCACCGCCTTGGCCACCGCCGGATAGGGTTTTCCCGCCAGCGCGGCGATCTGGTCCGCGCTCAAAGTGGGGAACGCCTCCGGCACATAGAGGCCGCCGTCGCGCGCCAGGCCAGCCAGCAGCGCATCGGAAAACGACAGGACAGGAGCTTCGCCCCGGGTGGAAACGTAACGCACGGGCCCTCGACAGGTCTTGAGAGGCCCAAAGCGGGCCTGCCGCCAAACTACCCGCAAGCGCGCTCGCGGGAAAGGCGGGGTCGCGAGGGGTGGGAGGAAGGGCGCTTGGGCGGTGAGCGCTGGCCGCCCGCGCCGTCGTCCTCCGGCTCGACCGGAGGACCAATGGTGGCGTTTGTCCCGGTGTCCGCGCGAGGGCTCAAGCGGGGGGATGGGCCCTCCGGTCGAGCCGGAGGGCGACGGTTCTTAACCCTCAGCTTTTCTCGCGCACGTAGCGGCCGGGGGCGTCCTCGATGGCGGCGAAGTGGCCGCCGCCGATGGCGCGGGCGGGAACCTCCGCTGGATAATAGCTGGAGAACCAGTTCAGCCAGTCCGGCCACCAGGAGCCCTTGTGCTCCTGGGCGCCCTGGAGCCACAGATCGTAGCTGGGGCCGGTGGGGCCGTCCGCCCAATACTGGTACTTCATCTTGGCCGGGGGGTTCACCACGCCGGCGATGTGCCCCGAGCCGGCGAGAACGTAGCGCACCGGGCCGGACAGCATGTTCGCGCCGATGAACACCGAATTGGGCGGGGCGATGTGGTCTTCCCGCGTCGCCAGCGAATAGACCGGCACGTTCACCTTGGTCATGTCGATGCGCACACCGGACAGCTCGGCGAGGCCGCGGGCGATGTTGTTGGTGAGGTAGCAGTTGCGCAGATAATAGGAGTGGTTCGCCGCCGGCATTCGGGTGGAATCGGCGTTCCAGAACAGAAGGTCGAACGGGAACGGCGCCTTGCCCTTCATGTAGTTGTTGACGACATAGGGCCAGATCAGGTCGTTCGAGCGCAGCATGTTGAAGGCCGAAGCCATCTTGCTGCCTTCGAGATATCCCGTCTGCTTCATCTTCCGCTCGATGGCGGCGAGCTGGTCCTCGTCCACGAACACCTTCAGATCGCCCGCGTGGGTGAAGTCGATCTGGGTGGTGAGGAAGGTGGCGGAGGCGATGCGGTCGTCGCCCGTCTGGGCCATGTAGGCGAGCGTCGTGGCGAGCAGGGTGCCGCCGACGCAATAGCCCATGGCGTGCGCCTGCCGCTCGCCGGTGGCGACGGCCACCTTGTCGAGGGCGGCCATGATGCCCTCGCGCATGTAGTCGTCGAAGCCCTTCTCGGCGAGGCGGGCATCGGGATTGACCCAGGAAATCACGAAGACGCTGATGCCCTGGTCCACCAGCCACTTGATGAAGGACTTCTCCGCCGTCAGGTCGAGAATGTAGAACTTGTTGATCCACGGCGGCACGATCAGCAGCGGCATCTTCTTCACGCTGCCGGTCGTGGCCTCGTACTGGATGAGCTGCATCAGGTCGTTTTCGTAGATCACCTTGCCCGGCGTGGTGGCGAGGTTGCGGCCCACCTCGAAGGCACTCAGGTCCGACTGGCGAATCTTGAGCGAGCCCTTGCCGGCGACGAGGTCCTCCTTGAGATTTTTCATCCCCTTCACGAGATTCTCGCCGGACGACGAGAAGGTCTCGCGGATCAGCTCCGGATTGGTCATCACGAAGTTGGAAGGCGAGATGGCGTTCGTCACCTGCTTCACCAGGAAGCCGGCCTTGTGCTTGATATGGGGATCAAGGCCCTCGGCCTCCTCCACCATGTCCTCCGCCCAGCGCGTGGTGACGAGATAGGCCTGCTTGAGCGCGTCGAAGATGGGGCTCTCGCGCCAGCCTTCGTCCTTGAAGCGGGCATCCCGGGCGTCCGGCGCCGTCACCGGCTCCACCTGCTCGCCGCCGAGGCGCTTCAGGGTATTGGTCCACACCGAGAGATAGCCGGCCATGAGGCGGGTCTGCGCCTCCAGCGTGCGCTGGGGATCGGTCATCCAGTATTCCGCGACCTGGCCGACGGTCTTGAGGGCGTCGGCGATGTCTTCGGCGAGATCGTCGGTCTTCGCCTGCGTGCGGGGCCCGAGATAGGCGGCAAGCGCCTTGCCGCCCTCGTCCACCATCTGCGCGAGATTCTGGGAGAAGGCCTCGATGTCGAGACCGGGGCGCGCGCCTTCGGACTTGCCGCCGGAGGACCCGTCCGCCTTGCCCTTGCTCTCGGCCTTCTGGCTCGCTGCCTCAGGCTTGGCCGTCGGCGTGGACGCGGGAGACGGGCTGTGCTGGGTCGCGGGAGGGACGACGCTGAGATGCGGGGGCGCCTCCACCGGCATCACGGGAGCGGTGGCGGATACGTTCGGCGTTTCCTCAACACGGGACATTCGCGTTTCCTTCTCGCGGGTCTTGCTCGCGGGCCGTTGCGAAACGTAGCCCATCTTTATCGCTGCCTGCGCTTCCTTCATACTCTAGAGTGTGAAAGTGACAGGATCGAGCCTCACGGCCGCGCCCGAGGCGCCTCTAGACACATCTCCTTGGTCGAACCTGCGGTACGCCCGCACGGCGGCGGCCCCACAGGAGGTATCTCGCCCCGGCATCGTCACGGCCGGGACCGGGATTCAGCCGGAACGGATAATGGACCTCTTCTCTCCGACGGCCCGTGGCCGGGCCGTCCCCTCGCTGCGCGCCGCACTTCTTCTCGCGCTGGCCGGCAGCCTCTGCGCCTGCGCGGGCGCCAACATTCCCGGGCTTTCGCCGCCGCAGACCGCGGTGCCGGAGGTGGACGCCGCCCAATTCCCCACCCTCGGCGGCCCAACCCCGGACCGGCGGGACCCGCTCACCGCAGAGCAGCAGCAGAAGCTGCAGCGCGACCTGGAGCGCCTCGCCCGCCAGCAGCAGGCGAAACAGGTCCCGCAAGCCCAGTGATCGCCGCCCGGCCGCCGGGCGTCTCTGCCTGTTGTGCGGTGCGATATCGGCGCCCTGCCCCATCGCGACCGCAATCAAGGCTTTTTCATTCACCGAACAGTGCTACAAAGCCCGACTGCCGCGCCGGGAGAGACATGCGCGGCTTCTGGAGCCATTGAGATGACGACCGATTTCCACCGCATTCGCCGGCTGCCGCCCTACGTGTTCGAGCAAGTGAACCGTGTGAAGGCCGCCGCCCGCAATGCCGGGGTGGACATCGTCGACCTCGGCATGGGCAATCCGGACCTCGATGCGCCGGCGCATGTCTATGAGAAGCTCAAAGAGACCATCGGCAAGCCGCGCACCGACCGCTATTCCGCCTCCAAGGGCATCCCCGGTCTGCGCAAGGCGCAGGCGGCCTATTACGAGCGGCGATTCGGCGTGAAGCTGGATCCCGATCGGCAGGTGGTGGCGACGCTGGGCTCGAAGGAAGGCTTCGCCAACATGGCGCAGGCCATCACCGCGCCGGGCGACGTGATCCTGACCCCCAATCCCTCCTACCCCATCCACGCCTTCGGCTTCCTGATGGCCGGCGGCGTCATCCGCTCGGTGCCGTCCGAGCCGGGGCCGGAGTTCTTCCACGCGATGGAGCGGGCAGTCCAGCACTCCATCCCCAAGCCCATCGCGGTGGTGCTGTGCTATCCCTCGAACCCCACGGCCTGCGTGGCGGACCTTGAGTTCTACAAGGACGTGGTGGCCTTCGCGAAGAAGAACGACCTCATCGTCCTCTCCGACCTCGCCTATGCCGAGCTGTATTTCGATGGCAACCCGCCCCCCTCCGTGCTGGAGGTGCCCGGTGCCATGGACGTGACGGTGGAGTTCACCTCCATGTCCAAGACCTATTCCATGGCCGGCTGGCGCATGGGCTTCGCGGTGGGCAACGAGCGCCTCATCGCCGCCCTCTCGCGGGTGAAGTCCTATCTGGACTACGGCGCCTACACCCCCATCCAGGTGGCGGCGACGGCTGCGCTCAACGGCCCGCAGGAATGCATCGCCGAGATGCGCGAGACGTACAAGAAGCGCCGCGACGCGCTGGTGGAGAGCTTCGGCCGCGCCGGCTGGAACATCCCCGTGCCTCGCGCCACCATGTTCGCCTGGTCGCCCATCCCGGAGCCCTTCCGGGCCATGGGCTCGGTGGAATTCGCCAAGCTCCTCATCGAGAAGGCGGAGGTGGCGGTGTCGCCGGGCGTCGGCTTCGGCGAGCACGGCGACGAATACGTCCGCATCGCCGTGGTGGAGAACGAGCAGCGCATCCGCCAGGCGGCGCGCAACGTGCGCCGCTTCTTCGAGCAGGCCGGCACCACGCTGCACAACGTGGTTCCACTCAGCGCCGCGCGCTGAACCTTCGCCATCGGCCCCGTCTTCCGGCGGGGCCGGTCGGGCCGGCACCCAGGCGCAGCGCGGGCTGTGGTATGACGCCGGCCGAGGACAGAAACCGGACGGACAGATGAGCGAACTGAAAGTGGGCCTCGCCGGCCTCGGCACCGTCGGGGCCGCGGTCTTCCGCATGCTCGAGCGCCGCGCCGGCGAGCTGGAGGCGCGCACCGGCCGCGCCGTGAAGGTGACCGCGGTGGCAGCCCGCGACCGCAGCCGCGACCGCGGCCTCGATCTATCAAGCGTGACCTGGTTCGAGGATCCGGCGGCGCTCGCCCGCGAGGGCGACATCGACGTGTTCGTGGAGCTGATGGGCGGCGACGGCGACCCCGCCAAGGCGGCGGTGGCCGCCGCGCTCGACCGTGGCATTCCCGTCGTCACCGCCAACAAGGCGCTGCTCGCCAAGTGCGGCGTGGACCTCGCCCGCCGGGCCGAGGCCTCGGGCGCGGGCCTGCACTTCGAGGCGGCGGTGGCGGGCGGCATCCCCATCGTGAAGACGCTGCGCGAGGCGCTGGCCGGCAACGCCATCGAGCGCGTTTCGGGCATCCTCAACGGCACCTGCAACTACATCCTCACCCGCATGGCGGACGAGAAGCTCTCCTTCCACGTCTGCCTCACCGAGGCGCAGCGGCTCGGCTATGCGGAGGCGGACCCGACCTTCGACATCGACGGCTTCGACACCGCCCACAAGCTCGCCATCCTCACCTCGCTGGCCTTCGGCACGCAGGTGGATGCGGAGGCGATCTATGTGGAGGGCATCCGCCAGCTGACCCTCGCCGATCTCGAGGCGGCGGACGATCTCGGCTACCGGGTGAAGCTGCTCGGCGTGGCGGTGAAGACCGACACCGGCATCGAGCAGCGGGTGCATCCCACCATGGTGCCCAAGCACTGGCCCATCGCGCAGGTGTCCGGCGTCACCAATGCGGTGGCGGTGGACGGCGACGCCGTGACGCTGACGCTGGTCGGCCCCGGCGCGGGCGGCGACGCGACCGCCTCGGCAGTGGTGGGCGACATCTTCGATGTGGCGCGCGGCGCCAAGGGCTATGCCTTCGGCCTGCCGGTGGAGCGCCTCGCCAAGGCCGAGCGCGCCGCCATGCAGCGCCACGAGGGCGGCTATTACATCCGCCTCGCCGTGACGAACAAGCCGGGCACCGCCGCCACCATCACCCGTCGCATGGCGGACGAGCAGATCTCGCTCGAATCCATCGTCCAGCGGCAGCCGGGCGGCGCGGCGCCGTCCGAGACGGCCCATGTGATCCTCATCACCTATGCCACCACCGAGGCCGCCGTGCGCCGCGCCATCGCCGCCATCGAGGCGGATGGCGTCGTCGCCTCCCTGCCTCAGGTCATCCGGATCGAGAAGGACTGATCCGGCGCGGCGACAAAACCAGAAGGACCGACGTCATGAGCGGTGCCCGGACCCAGAGGACGCCTGAGAAGTCTGCCCCGCGAGCCCAGCAGGTGCTCGATCGCCGCCTCGCCCTGGACATGGCGCAGGCCACGGAGCGCACCGCCGTCGCCGCCGCCCGGCTGCGCGGCCGGGGCGACGAGCAGGCCGCGGACATCGCCGCCATGGCCGCCTGCCATCGCGAGGTGAACGAGATTCCGGTCTCGGGCATGCTGGTGATCGGCGAGGGGCTGCAGGGCGAGTGCGACCAGCTGTTCGTCGGCGAAACGCTCGGGCGCGGCGGGGCCGAGGTGGACCTCGCCGTGGACGCGCTGGAGGGCACCACGCTCTGCGCCAAGAACATGGAGGGCTCGCTCTGCGTCCTCGTGCTGGCCGAGCGCCACTCCCTGCTCCAGATGCCGCCCTGCTACATGGAGAAGATCGCCATCGGGCCGGGCTATCCGGAGGGCATCGTCTCCCTCTCCCAGAGCCCGCAGGACAACATCCGCGCGCTGGCCGAGGCCAAGGGCGTGCCGCCCTCCGACGTCACCGCGCTCATCCTCGACCGGCCCCGCCATGCCGGCCTGATCGACGCCGTGCGCAAGACCGGCGCGGCCATCAAGCTCATCACCGACGGCGACGTGGCGGGCGTGGTGCACACCACCAACCCGCATGAGAGCGGCATCGACATCTATCTCGGCCTCGGCGGCGCCGCCGAGGGCGTGCTCGCCGCCGCCGCTCTGCGCTGCATCGGCGGGCAGATGGAAGGCCGCCTCGTGCTCGACACGGAGAAGAAGCGCACCCAGGCCAAGGCGCTGGGCATCACCGACTTCTCCAAGGTCTACAGGCTCGACGAGATGGTGCGCGGCGACTGCCTGTTCGCCGCCACCGGGGTCACCGACGGCGCGCTGCTGAAGGGCGTGCGCTTCGGCCGTGACGTGATCCTGACCGACACCATCGTGATGCGCGCCGCCACCGGCACGGTGCGCCGCATCGCCACCGAGCACCGCGACTTCTCCAAGTTCCGTCTGGCTTGAGCGCACCCGTCTCCCCTTGCGGAAGAGAGGCCGGTGCTGGTTATCGGTGTCATCGCCCGACTCGTCCGGGCGATCCACCTCTCCGCAGGCTGGATGTACGAAGACCAGTCCCGGTCCAGCCGTGGATTGCCCGGACGAGCCGGGCAATGACGGTCACATTTCTCCCCTCTCCCCGTGCAGCAGAGGGATCGCACGCAAGCTCTTCCCACGAAAAGCGGAACGGCCATGCGCCCGTCTGTCTTTTCCCTGACGTGGGATTGGGTGTAAGCACCTTGGCCCCGTTCGCCGGCTCCGGCCGGGCGGCGGAGACCCTCGGGAGAGCAAGATGTCTGACGCTAAGGCAAGGATCGCGGTATTGGGCGCCTCGGGCTACACCGGCTCCGAGCTTGTGCGCCTGCTGCTGCGCCATCCGCGCGCCGAGATCGTCGCGCTCACCGCGGATCGGAAGGCCGGCCAGTCCATGGCCGAGGTGTTCCCCCAGTTCGCGCCCTTCCCGCTGCCGAAGCTCGTGACCATCGACGAGGTGGATTTCACCGCCGTGGACGTGGTGTTCTGCGCCCTGCCGCATGCCACGACGCAGCTCGTCATAAAGAAAGTCTTCGACGCGGCGCCGAACGTGAAGGTGGTGGACCTTTCCGCCGACTTCCGCCTCTCCGATCCCGGCGCCTATGAGGAATGGTACGGCCATCCCCATCAGGTGCTGGAGCTCCAGAAGGAGGCGGTCTACGGCATCGCCGAGATCTATCGCGACGAAATCAGGAAGGCGCGGCTCGTCGCCAATCCGGGCTGTCATTCCTCCACCGCCATCCTGCCCATCGTGCCGCTGCTGGAGGCCGGGGCGCTGGAGCCGGAGAGCATCGTCATCGATTCCAAGACCGGCATGTCCGGTGCCGGGCGCGCGGCCAAGGAGGCGATGCTGTTCTCCGAGGTGTCGGAGGGCATCCACGCCTATGCCGTCTCGGGCCACCGGCACATGGGCGAACTGGACCAGGAATTCTCCAAGGCCGCCGGCCGGCCGGTGAAGCCCATGTTCGTGCCGGTGCTCGCGCCCATGAACCGGGGCATCTACGCCACCATCTATGTGCGCACCACCGGCGCCACCGCCGAGGACCTGCACCGCATCCTGACCGACTTCTACAAGGGCGCGCCGTTCGTCCATGTCCTGCCCTTCGGCCAGGTGCCCCAGTCGCGCCACGTGCGCGGCTCCAACATGGTGTTCCTCGGCGTGGTGGCGGACCGCCTGCCCGGCCGGGCCGTCATCGTCTCCACGCTGGACAACCTCGTGAAGGGCGCGTCCGGCTCAGCGGTGCAGAACATGAATCTCGTCATGGGCTTCCCAGAGACCGAGGGCCTGGAGCAGATCGCGCTGATGCCCTGAGGCGGGGGCTGCTCGCCGAGGCGTCCCGCCGAACCGTCACCGCTTTGCACGACTGTCATCCCCCGCCTCGTGCGGGGGATCCGCCGGGCGGCTTGTCCGCTCAGCGTCACCCGTCACCCCTGCGGCGGCAAGGTGGATCGCCCGCACACGGCGGGCGATGACGGCGGGCGGCGTGGGCTGGCTGCCTCCACCCCTCGGAAACTATTGCGCCGCAACACTTCTTATGATTTCCGAAGCTGGTGCTCGGCCGTAGGGCGCATTACTGTCCCGCCTGAGGGACCGCCCTACCGTCGCCGGATGCACCGCCATGAGCTTCGTCGTCTGCCTCGCCGCGCTCTTCTTCCTGATGCTCGTGGCCTATCGCGGCTTCAGCGTGATCCTGTTCGCGCCCGTCGCCGCCATCGGCGCGGTGCTGATCACCGATCCGGCGGCGGTGCCGGTGATCTTTTCCGGCCTGTTCATGGAAAAGATGGTGGGCTTCATCAAGCTCTACTTCCCGGTGTTCCTGCTGGGCGCCATCTTCGGCAAGCTCATCGAGCTGGCCGGCTTCTCGCGCTCCATCGTCTCGGCGGTGGTGAACCTGCTGGGGCCGACGCGGGCCATCGTCTCCATTGTGCTGGTGGGGGCGGTGCTCACCTATGGCGGCGTCTCGCTGTTCGTGGTGGTGTTCGCGCTCTATCCCTTCGGCGCCGAGATGTTCCGGCAGGTGGGCATTCCCAAGCGCCTGCTGCCGGCGGTGATCGCGCTCGGCGCCTTCTCCTTCACGGCGGATACGCTGCCCGGCACGCCGCAGCTGCAGAACATCATCCCCACCGCCTTCTTCGGCACCACGGCCTATGCGGCGCCCATCCTCGGCATCGTCGGCTCCATCTTCATCTTCGTGACGGGCATCGCCTATCTGGAATTCCGCCGGATGCAGGCCCACCGCGCGGGCGAAGGCTACGGCACCGGCCACCTCAACGAGAGCCTGCCGGACGACAGCGTCCCGCCCGTCCCGCCGCTGCTCGCTGTGCTGCCGCTGGTTGTGGTCGGCGTCGCCAACCTGTTCTTCGCCTGGCACATCCCCGGCTGGTTCGGGCCGCAGGCGAGCGCGACGCTGGTGGAAGGCGGGCCGGCTGTGAGCCTCGACACCCACGTCTGGGCCGGCATCTGGGCGGTGGAGGCGGCCCTGCTGCTGGGCATCCTCACGGTGGTGGCGTTCGGCTACAGGGCCATTGCCGGGCATTTCGCCGGCGGCTCGAAGGAGGCGGTGGGCGGCGCGCTCCTTGCCGGCCTCAATACGGCGACGGAATACGGCTTCGGCGCGGTGATCGCGGCGCTGCCGGGCTTTCTCGTCATCAAGGCGGCCCTCACCTCCATCCCCAATCCCCTCATCAACGAGGCGATCACGGTGACGACGCTGGCCGGCATCACCGGCTCGGCCTCGGGCGGCCTCTCCATCGCCCTTGGGGCCATGGCGCAGCAATTCATCGCCGAGGCACAGACCTACGGCATCCCGCTGGAGGTGATGCACCGCGTCGCTTCCATGGCAGCCGGCGGCATGGACACGTTGCCGCACAACGGCGCGGTTATCACGCTGCTCACCGTTACCGGGCTAACGCATCGTCAGTCCTATGGCGACATCTTCGCCGTTACCATCATAAAGACCACCGCGGCCTTCTTCGTGATCGGCTTCTATTATTTGACCGGCCTCTATTGAGCAGGTGCAGCATCGCCTTTAGGTTGCGGCGCAACATGGGCTGCGAGGGGTGGTGCGGACATGGCCGATGCCGGGGAGGCCGCTGCCGGGGGGCAGGTGATCGCCGTCGCCAACATGAAGGGCGGGGTGGGCAAGACCACCACAGTGGTCATGCTGGCGGAAGGCTTTGCGGAGCAGGGCGCGCGGGTGGTCGTGGTCGATCTCGACGCGCAGGCCAACGCCTCCTACTGCTTCGCCCATGACGACGAGCTGAAGGCGATCCTCGAGCGCCGCCAGTCGGTGACATCCTTCCTTGCCGACCGGCTGCTCTATGGCGACCGGACCTCCATCGCCCAGTACATCACACCGAGCATCTGCCATGTGATGAAGGCGGGCGAGGAACTGGCCATCGACATGGTGGTGGCGAGCCCCCGCCTGCGCCTGCTGGAGCGCGAGATCGTGCTGCGGCTGGCGGAGAAGAATTACGGGCTGCGCTCGCTGGAAGGCCAGTCGCTGAAGGTGCTGGACGAAGCGCTCAAATGCCTGCGCGCGCATTACGACGTGGTGCTGTTCGATTGCGCCCCCGGCATCTCCGCCTTCACCGAGGTGGCCATCCGCCTCGCCGACATGGTGATCGTGCCCACCATTCCGGATTATCTCTCCACGCTGGGCTTCGACGCCTTCCGCGCCTCGGTGTGGGAGAATGCCCACGTCACGCGATCCACCCTGCCCCAGCCCAGGCGCCGCCCGCTGGTGCTGGCGAGCCGGGTGCACGCGCAGAAGGTCCAGCATCGCGACACGCTCATCAGCCTGCGGGAGGAGGCGGCCGAGGACGGCGCGGTCTATGAGATCTTCGACACCGAGGTCCGCAACCTCGCCGCCATCGAGCGGGCCATGGACCCCGAGAACTTTCCCTACGCACCCTCCTTCGAGCAGAAATGGTACAACGCCGTGGACGCGGTGCGCGACCTCGTGAACGAGACGCGGAGGCGGCTCAATGGCTGAGACTTCGGAATTCTTCGCCCTCCTCGCGGCCATCGGCGGCCGGGCCGCCCTCTTCGCGGCGGGCGGCAATCTCGCGCGCAAGGCGGTGAACGAGATCGTCCGCGCCCAGCTCGTGGCCGACGGGACCGACCTCGAAGCGCTGCGCGCCATCCGAGCCGTGCTCGGCCCCGCCGCCTTCGCCGAGGCGCTGGACGGGGTGCCGGCGCCCAAGACCAAGGCGCTGCTGGCCCGCATCGATCCCCACGCCCCTGCCCTCGCCCAGCCCGGCGACCGGGTGAAGGCGCTCCTCGCCCTTGCCGATGCCAGCCGCGATCCGTCCGCGCCCGTTGCCAAGCCGGCGAAGAAGGCGTCGTCCCGCAAGGCGCCCGCGGCCGCTCCTGCTGCGCCCGCCACGGCCCCGGCTGCCCCTGCGGCCGAGGTTGCCCCCGACGGCAAGCCCGCGCCGCGCAAGCGCAAGATCACCGGGCGCACGGCGCTCCGGGTGTCCGAGGAGCGGTGATTCCGCCGCGCGCGATCACGCCTTGTCCTTCTCCGGCGCGGGGTCCGGCCCCAGCGTGAAGATTTCCGCCACCGCCACCAAGGTGGGCACGAACAGGCACCACATGCCCACCGCGCGATAGAGCAGCGCGGCCGAGAGGCAGCCGAAGAGGAAGGCGGCGAGGTACGCACTCATCCGCCCGAGGCGGGCGCGGTTCGCGGCAATGTTGGTGCCCTCCAGCGGCCGCCAGAGATTGGCGATGTCCACCAGCACCTGCGTGAACGTGCCCGTCATCACGGTGGAAGGCGGTGAATCGGTGAGGTGGGTGCGGTGGAGCGCGTTCTGCAGCGCCATGGCCGCCACCAGGGTCATGCCCATCATCACGGCGGCGGGGGAATTGTGGTCGTAGAAGGGGCCGGACTGCACGGCAACCAGCGCCGCATGCGCCAGCAGCACGAGCTTCGCCGCCATCAGCACGCGGAAATCGTCCCGCCCGCGCCGGGCGAGGGCGAGACTCAATTCCCGCGCGCACAGCACCACGAAGGCGAACACCGGCAGCGCCAGGACCTTCGCCAGCGATGGCGCATCCCCATGGGCCAGCGAGGCGGCGATGGTGACGAAATTGCCGGTCACATGGGCCGCGAACAGCCCGCCGAGCGCGACGAAGCCCGCCGCATCCACGAAGCCGGCGTTGAAGCAGAGGAGGACGGCGAGCAGCACTTTCACGGCAGAGCCCTCATCCCGCCTCCGCCACGTCGCGGATGCGCAGCGCCACCCGCGTCTCGCCCTGCCAGGTGTCGATGTCGAGGCATCCGGCCACATGCAGATTGCGCCCGCGCGCAGCCAAGAGCGCCCGGCCCAGCGGCTCCTCGGCGCAGCGGAAGGCGGTGGCCTTCAGCGTCGTGCCGTCCGGCGAGGAGATGCGGGCGCGCACATGGCCGGCGCCGAAGCTCTCCACATAGCTGATGCGGTGGCCGGGAAAGGCGAACACCGGCTCCGGATTGCCGGCGCCGAACGGGCCGGCACGGGCGACGGTCTCCACGAGGTCCACCGTCGCCCCGCGCGCGGTCATCGCGCCGTCGATGGAAAGGGTGCCCTCGGCGCGGGCACGCTCCACATCCGGGGCGAGGCGCTGCTCCAGCTCCGCGCGCAGGGCGCCGAGCTGGCGGCGCTCCACCGTCAGGCCGGCCGCCATGGCATGGCCGCCGCCCTTCACCAATAGCCCGCTCTCCACCGCGCCGCGCACCGCCCGGCCGATATCCACGCCGGGAATGGAGCGGCCGGAGCCGGTGCCGGTCTCACCATTGAAGGCGATGGCGAAGGCCGGGCGTTGGAAGCGCTCCTTCAGCCGCGCGGCGACGAGGCCGACGACGCCGGGGTGCCAGCCCTCACCGCTCACCACCACCACCGCGCCCTCCTCCGAGATGCCCAGCGCCGCATGCGCCTCGGCCTCGGCGGCGGCGAGGATGGCGCGCTCCACCTCCTGCCGCTCGGCATTGAGGCGGTCCAGTTCGGCGGCGATCCCGCGCGCCTCGGCGGGGTCCTGCGTCAGCAGCAGGCGCGCACCCAGCGTCGCCTCGCCGATGCGCCCGCCGGCATTGATGCGCGGGCCGATGAGGAAGCCGAGATGGAACGGCCGGGGCGGCCCATCGAGCCGCGCCGCGTCCATCAGCGCCGTGAGGCCGATGCGGGAGCGCCGGCGCATGGCGATGAGGCCCTTCGCCACAAAGGCCCGGTTGAGGCCGATGAGCGGCACCACGTCCGCCACCGTCGCCAGCGCCACGATGTCGAGGGCGTCCAGCAGGTCCGGCGCCGGGCGCTCGGCATTGAAGTGCCCGCTCTGGCGCAGCGCCCGCACGAAGCCGACCGCCACCACGAAGGCGAGCCCCGCCGCGCAGACATGGCCAAGGCCGGAGAGGTCGTCCTCCCGGTTGGGGTTCACGATGGCGGTGGCGGGGGGCAGGGTCTCCCCCGCCTGATGGTGGTCGATGACCACCACATCCATCCCGAGCCGTTTCGCGGCCGCCAGCGGTTCGAGGGAGGTCGTGCCGCAATCCACCGTCACCAGCAGGGTCACGCCCCGCGCGGCCAATTGCTCGATGGCCGGCACGTTCGGCCCGTAGCCCTCGAAGATGCGATCCGGAATGTGGAAGAACGGGTCGAGCCCGCCGGCCTGGAGCACGCCCACCATGAGGGCGGTGGAGCAGGCGCCGTCCACGTCATAGTCACCGAACACCGCCACCTGCTCGCCGGTCGTGACCGCGCGGGCGAGACGGGCCACGGCGGCGGGCATGTCGGTGAGCGTGTCGGGATCGGGCAGAAGGGTGCGGATGGAGGGGTCGAGATAGCGCTCCACCTCGTCCAGCGGCACGTTGCGGGCCGCGAGCACGCGGGCGAGCAGCTCGCTGATGCCGAAGCGCTGGGCCATGGCGAGCGCCGTCTGCCCGCCGCGCACGTCCAGCCGCTCCCGCCAGGTGCGGCCGGTGGCGGAGCGGGCGACGTCGAGGAAGAGGCGATTCGGCACGGCGATGTTCACGCGCGCATGAAGCCAGAGGAGAGGCGCGGCGTCGAGCGCGGGGGATTATGGGGGTTTTGTTGCCATTCCGTTCCCCTTCGGCGCCGGGTCTGCCACACTGGGGAAATCAGGGGCCGCGGCGCCGTCCCGATTCGCGCCGGCCCTGCCGTTCTGCTATCTGGCGCCCAAACCTCCGACCTCAGAGTGCCATGTCCGACAGCGATAATTCCGACGATCTCTTCGCCGCCCGGCCGCGCGGCTCCAGCAAGGCGCCGGCGAAGGAAAGCGCGCGCGGCAAGGCCGCAGTCGTGCCTCAGATGGCCGGCGATTATACCGCCGCCCATATCGAGGTGCTGGAAGGGCTGGAGCCGGTGCGGCGCCGGCCGGGCATGTATATCGGCGGCACCGATTCCAAGGCGCTGCACCACCTCTTTGCCGAGGTGATCGATAATTCGATGGACGAGGCGGTGGCCGGCCATGCCACCTTCATCGAGGTGCAGCTGGGTGCCGACGGCTATCTCACCGTCTCGGACAATGGCCGCGGCATCCCGGTGGAGGAGCACCCGAAGTTCCCCGGCAAGTCGGCGCTCGAGGTCATCATGACCACGCTGCATGCCGGCGGTAAGTTCGACAGCAAGGTCTACGAGACCTCCGGCGGCCTGCACGGCGTCGGCGTCTCGGTGGTGAACGCGCTCTCCGACGACCTCGAAGTGGAGGTCTCGCGCAACCAGACCCTCTATCGCCAGAGCTTCTCCAAGGGCCTGCCCCAAGGGCCGCTCAAGGAAGTCGGCCGCATCACCAACCGGCGCGGCACCCGCGTGCGCTTCCATCCCGATCCGGAGATCTTCGGCGCCGGCGCGCACTTCGAGCCGGCCCGCGTGTTTCGCATGGCCCGCTCCAAGGCGTACCTCTTCGGCGGCGTGGAAATCCGCTGGTCGTGCGATCCCGAGCTGCTGAAGGCCGGCGAGAACATCCCGGAGAAGACGGTCTTCCGCTTCCCCGGCGGCCTCAAGGACTATCTGGCGGCCGATCTCGAAGGCAACACGCTCGTCCATCCGGACATCTTCGCCGGCCGCATCCAGAAGACCGGCGGTCACGGCTCGGTGGAATGGGCGGTGGCTTGGGTGGCGGATGCCGACGGCGGCATCTCCTCCTACTGCAACACCATTCCGACGCCCGATGGCGGCACCCACGAGAACGGTCTCAAGGCTGTGCTGCTCAAGGGCCTGAAGGACTATGCGGAGCGCGCCGGCCAGGGCAAGCGCGGCTCCGTCATCACTGGCGACGACGTGATCGCCGGCTGCGCCGCCATGCTCTCGGTGTTCGTGCGCGAGCCGGAATTCCAGGGCCAGACCAAGGACCGCCTCGCCACCGCCGAGGCCGCCCGCATCGTCGAGCAGGCGCTGCGCGACCCCTTCGACCACTGGCTCGCCGCCAACCCGGTGCAGGCGAGCC
Organism: Xanthobacter flavus; assembly: GCF_017875275.1. Taxonomy (NCBI): domain Bacteria; kingdom Pseudomonadati; phylum Pseudomonadota; class Alphaproteobacteria; order Hyphomicrobiales; family Xanthobacteraceae; genus Xanthobacter; species Xanthobacter flavus. The sequence continues at coordinate 461,657 of NZ_JAGGML010000001.1, forward strand.
GCCTGCTCGACCATGTGATCGACAGGGCCGAGGAGCGGCTGCGCCGCAAGCAGGAGAAGGAGGTCTCCCGCAAGACCGCCGTGCGCAAGCTGCGCCTGCCCGGAAAGCTCGCCGACTGCTCCAACACCGAGGCGGCCGGCTCCGAGATCTTCATCGTCGAGGGTGACTCGGCCGGCGGCTCGGCCAAGCAGGCGCGGGACCGCAAGACGCAGGCAGTGCTGCCCCTACGCGGCAAGATCCTGAACGTTGCCAACGCCACCCGCGACAAGCTTGCCGCCAACCAGCAGCTCGCCGACCTCGGCCAGGCGCTGGGCTGCGGCACGCTCACCCATTACCGCGAGACGGACCTCAGGTACGAGAAGGTCATCATCATGACCGACGCGGACGTGGACGGCGCGCACATCGCCTCCCTCCTCGTCACCTTTTTCTTCCGCCAGATGCCGAAGCTGATCGAGGAGGGCCACCTCTTCCTCGCCGTGCCGCCGCTCTACCGCATCACGCAGGGGGCCAAGACCCTCTATGCGCGGGACGACGCCCACCGCGAGCGGCTGCTGAAGAAGGAGTTTTCCGCCAAGGGCAAGGTGGATGTGGGCCGCTTCAAGGGCCTCGGCGAGATGATGCCGGCGCAGCTCAAGGAAACCACCATGGACCCGAAGACGCGCACCCTGCAGCGCGTCTCCGTGGAGGATGCAGAGCGCGCCGCCACCGTGGATCTCGTGGAACGGCTCATGGGCAACAAGCCGGAAGCGCGCTTCGCCTTCATCTCCGAGCGCGCCGCTTTCGCGGGCGAGGAGATGCTGGACATCTGAGCCGGCGCTATCCGTCCTCGCAGGGGGCTCGGGCGGCACCTTGCTACAGCGTCTCTGACGGCGAGATGTGCCCCTTGCGCGGCTGGAGCAGCCCGGCGGGGCCGGCGAGCACCAGCATGCCGATGCCGGCGGCGATGAACATGGCCACCACCCCGGCGAAGCCCGCCGCCTGCGTCAGCGCCAGCGCACCCACCGCCTGGCCGATGAAGAAGAAGGAGGCGAACAGCGCCAGCGCCGATCCGCGCGCCTCCGGGGCAAGCTCGGTGGCGAGGATCTGCAGCACGTTGTGGATCATGTAGAAGGCAAAGCCGGCGGCGCCGAAGATCGCCGCCATCAGCAGGAGCCCGTGGGCGCGGGTGGCGAGTATAAGCAGCACCCCCACCCCGGCGGCGCCCCACCGCACCATGCCGCCGAGCCCGAGATAGCGCACCAGCAGCGGCACGGCGAAGGTATAGAATGCACCGCCGATGGCGAAGGCGCCGAGCGCGATGCCCGCCTCCTTGGCATCGCCGATGCCCTGGTGGACCATCAGCGGCGCCACCAGCGGGAACACGCCGAAGCTCAGCGCGCCCTCGATGGCGACAACGCCATAGACCTTTATGGACAAGGGGTTGCGCAGCACGATGCCGTAGCGGGCGATGGAGGCGGCGAACGACAGGGGCTGACGCTGCCCCTCCTCCGTGAGCCCGAAGATGGTGGCGAGCGCGGCGAGGGCGGCGACGCCGAAGGCGGACCAGAACACCTCGCGCCACCCCGCCATCTCGGCGATGAAGCCGGCCAAAGCCGAGCCGGAGAGCTGCCCCAGCACCAGCGCGAGCAGCACCCGGCTGAGCGCCACCGGCCGGCGCTCGTACGCCACCCTGTCGCCCACCGTCGCCAGGACCACCGGGATGATGCCGCCGGCGAAGGCCCCGGAGAAGACGCGGGAGGCGAGCAGCATCTCGTGGCTGGTCGCGGTGGCCGACACCGCGAGGCCGATGGAGAGCATGACGAGGTTCACGCGGATGAGCCGCACCTTGCCCACCGCATCGCCGATGGGGCCGAACACCAGCTGCATCACCGCATAGGGAAAGGTGAAGGCGCTGGCGAGCATGGCCACCTGCTGCAGCGTCACCTGAAGGTCGCTCGCCAGAATGTTCAGCATGGGATCGACGACGCGCATGGAAAACGCGCTCGCGAACGCCGCAAGACCGAGGACGAGAAGAAAGGGCATGGGATCCGGGACGGCGACAGGGACGCCATCCCTGCGGCGTCGGGCGGGATGGGTCAACCCGACGAGGCCGCATGGGTGCAGCGCACACACATTCACTCAACGCATGGCGGGTGCTCGGAAAGCGTGCATTTGGGCCGCCTGGACGACACGCTCGGCCGTTTTGGCCCCCGAATCGGCGACCCCGGCCGGAAAACATTGACACGGCGCATCATTTTCTTATGTTGCTATGCGTCGTCCGAGATATGTCGAATCCAAGCGCGCCGACCGACGACCACTCGTCTGACCCCGTACGGCACGGGACGTTCGATCAGCGGCGCGCCGCCGCATCCAAAAGATGCAATGTCATTTTCCGAACTCGGCCTGAGCGACAAGGTCCTCGCGGCGGTCGCCGACACCGGCTACACGATCCCGACCCCGATCCAGGCCCAGGCCATCCCCCATGTTCTCGCGCGCCGGGATGTTCTCGGCCTCGCGCAGACAGGTACCGGCAAGACCGCCGCCTTCACGCTCCCCATGCTGACGCTGCTGGAGCAGGGCCGCGCCCGTGCCCGCATGCCGCGCACTCTCATCCTGGAGCCCACCCGCGAGTTGGCGGCCCAGGTGGAAGAGAATTTCACGCGCTACGGCAAGTACAGCAAGCTGAACGTCGCCCTGCTCATTGGCGGCGTTTCCTTCGGTGACCAGGACTCCAAGCTCGCTCGCGGCGTGGACGTGCTGATCGCCACCCCGGGCCGCCTGCTCGACCATGTGGAGCGCGGCCGCCTGCTTCTCTCCGGCATCGACGTTCTCGTCATCGACGAGGCCGACCGCATGCTGGACATGGGCTTCATCCCGGACATCGAGCGCATCTGCAAGCTCGTGCCCTTCACCCGCCAGACGCTGTTCTTCTCGGCCACCATGCCGCCGGAGATCCAGCGCCTCGTCTCGCAATTCCTCTCCAACCCCGTGCGGGTGGAAGTCTCCAAGCCCGCGTCCACCGCCACCACGGTGACGCAGGAACTGGTTGCCTCCGGCCGCGAGGACTATGAGAAGCGCGACGTGCTGCGGGAGCTGATCCGCAGCTGCGAGAACCTGCAGAACGGCATCATCTTCTGCAATCGCAAGCGCGACGTGGCGGTGCTCCACCGCTCGCTGCAGAAGCACGGCTTCAATGCCGTCGCCCTGCACGGCGACATGGACCAGCACGCCCGCATCAAGGCGCTGGACGAGTTCCGCAACGGCGAGGCGACCCTGCTGGTGGCCTCCGACGTGGCCGCGCGCGGCCTCGACATCCCGGCGGTGAGCCACGTCTTCAATTATGACGTGCCGCACCATTCCGAGGATTACGTCCACCGCATTGGCCGCACCGGCCGCGCCGGCCGCGCCGGCACGGCCTACACCATGGTCACGCACCTCGATGCCAAGTCCCTCTCGGCCATCGAAAAGCTGATCGGCAACCCGATTCCCTGGCACGGCCCGGCCCTCGGCGATGCGCCGCCGGCCTCCGAGCGCCGCGGGCGCGAGGATGGCCGTCTGCGCGGCAAGCGCCGCATGGACAAGGAGCCGCGCGAGGGTCAGCCCCGAGAGGCTCGTGGCGATCGCGAAGGTCGCGGCGAGCGCGAGCCGCGCCGCGAGCGCGAGCCCCGGGCCGAAGGCGTCGAGCGTGCCGAGCGGCCCGAGCGTCAGCCGCGGGCTGAACGGGCGGAGCGTCCCGAGCGCACCGAACGTCCCGAGCGTCAGGAGCGGGAACGCGCCACGCGTCCGGAACGGTCGGCCGAGCGTGGCGACCGCCCCGAGCGCAACCGTCGTCCCACCCGCGAGGAGGGCGACGCACGTCCCCCGCGCCGCGAGCGGGCGCCTGCCAACGAGCCGGCGGACATGTCCCACCTCCCCGCCTTCCTCCTGCGCCCGGTGCGGGTCAAGGCCGGCGCGTGAAGGTAGCTGCGTGAAGGCCTGCGCCGACCTCCGGGCCGGCGCATCCTTTCAAATGTTCTGATGGATCAGCGCGCCGCTCAGCCTTGGGCCGGCGCGCTTTTCTTTTTGGCGGCGGGCTTCTTCCCGGCCGCGCCACCCGCCGGCTTCGCCTTCTTCGGGGATGCTCCGCCTACGGGCTTCGCTTTGGCCTCATTGGCCGCATGTGCCACGAAGAGGGCGCGGCGGGCGAGGGCCGCGAGGTCCTCGGCATCGTCCAGCGCCTCTTCGGGCACGGACCAGAAGCCGCCCATGGTGCGGGTGACGCCCTTGGCCACATAGCTGAAGGGCACGGAGCCCCGCCCCTTCAGATCCTCGGCCAATGCCGCATCGGCCTTGAGATAGAAGGTGTCGCCGGCCCACAGCGCGAACATCAGCCCATCCGCATAGAGCCCGGCCCCGCCGAACATGCGCCGGACCGCCACCGGGCCGAAGGCGGCGAAGAGATCGGCAATCGCGTCCTCGTCCATTCCCCCTCCCTGCCCCGGCGTGTGGCCCTTCCCCGCTCAGCGCCGCGCGGGCTTATGGCCCTCCCACGCTCAAGCGCCGCGCGGGCTTGAAGGGGGAGCGGATCAGCCCACCAGCGCCAGCACCTGCGCGGCGGCGTCCATCTCGGTGCGGCGGGCGGCGCGGCGGAGACTGGCGAGTTCGTCCTCACCCCACTGCTCGCGGTTGAAATCCTCATCCACATGAGCCGCCGTCCAGGCCTCATCGGCGGAGAGCGCACCTTCCGCCACCGCGAGGGCGAGGAGGGCGGAGCCCGTGAGGGTGGTCATGGAATGCACGGCCGCGAGGCGCAGCGGGTCGGCCGGCACCAGCGCCCGCACCTTCGCCAGCGACTCCTCCGGCTGCGCCACATGGGTGATGCCCTCGGCGAGGTAGAAGCGCGCGCCGTGGGTCGCCTTCATCCAGTCCAGCACCGCGTCCCAGTGCTTCGCCTGCCGGTCCAACAGCTTCTGCGGTCCATCGGCGCGATAGAAGAGCATGTCGGTGCCGGCGTAGTTCACCACCTCGTCCGTAACGGCCTGCGCCTCGGGCGCCACCCGGTCGAGGGCGACGTTGACGAGGCGGGTCAGCGGCATGGTGAAGGGGTCGATCTCGGTCTGCTGCGCCGCCCACTCCGCCGCCATGGCCTCGGCGAGGGCACGGGTCGGCGCCTTGAGCAGGCCGCGCGCGGGGGTGCGCACGGGCCGCCCGTCGAGGAGGATGGTGAAGCCGCCCTCCCCTTCGCCCACGCTCACCTCGGTGTAGAAGCGCTTGGGCAGGGGCGCCTTCTGGGCGGCGCGAGCGCGGGCGACGGGATCGCCCGGATCGCCGCTCTCCACATCTTCCAGGAACTCACGCATCTCGCTGTCCTCAGATCACGACGCGGCGGCGGGCCAGAAGCTCGGCGATGGCCTCGGGCACCTCGCGGAAGTGCTGGACGATCCGGTCCGCGCCCGCCCGCTCCAGCGCCGGCGTCTCATGATAACCCCAGGCGACGCCAAGCGCCGAGGCCCCGGCCTGCAGGGCCATGGAGATGTCATAGGTGGTATCGCCGATCACCACCGTATCCTCCGGCCGCGCCCCGGTCTCCCCCATGGCCTGGAACACCATGGCCGGATGGGGCTTGGAAGGCGCGTCGTCGGCGGTCTGGATGGTGGAGAACCAGCCCTCCATGCCTTGCACGGAAAGGATGCGGTTCACCCCCCGCCGCGACTTGCCGGTGACGATGCCGAGCACCACGTCCTCGCGCTGGCGCAGCCCCTCCAGCACCTCGCGGGCGCCGTCGAACATGGGCTCGGGCGCATCGGCATTGAGCAGGCGGTTGAAGGCGAGCTTGTAGGCATCGACCATCGCCTCGATGGGATAGGACGCATCCCCCTGCGACAGCACCGCGAATGCCTGCGGCAAAGAGAGCCCCACCAGCGAGAGCAGTTTCTCCCGGTCGGGCAGGGGCACGCCGTGGGCGGCGTGGACATCGTGCATGGCGGAGACGATGAGGTGCTGGCTGTCCACCAGCGTGCCGTCGCAATCGAACAGCACCAGCTTGAGGCCGGCGGCGGAGGAAGGATCGGTGTCGCCTGCTGCGCTCATTTCTGGGTCATCTGCTGGGTGGCGATATCGTAGGTCCATGTGATGCCGGACGGATCGACGAACAAGACCTGCCGGAAGCCGCGCTGCTCACACTGCTTGGGGAACGGCCCGGCGACGATCAGCTCGGCCGCCGTCTTGGCCGGGAAGTTGAACTTGATCGTGAGCAGCGTCGCATCGTCTCCGCCGGCCGTGACGGTGAGGTCGAGGCCGTTCTGGGCGAAGCTGTCCTGCTTGCTCTTGGCGAAGGCGCGGCGCGCGGCAGCGTCCGCAGCTGGAGCCGCGACGGGACTGTTCACCGTGGGCAGCGGGAGGGAGGCGTCCTGTCCCGGCGCGGCGGCGGGCGGGGTTGCCGGAGGCGGCGCTGCGGCCTGGGCCGGAGGCGGCGCGGGCGTGGGAGCAGGCGGGGCCGGCGCTGCGGGAGCCGGCGCCGCGGCCTGAACCTGCGGCTGGGCGTCGGGCGCGTCGCCCGGCTCGTCGGACATGACCCACCAGACGAGGCCGCCGGAGATCAGCGCCACCACGGTGCCGCCGAGGCCGACGAGGAAGGGCATGACGAAACTGGTGTGGAGCTTGCGGCCGCAGAAGGGGCAATGGGCCTCCTCGGGATAGACCTGCGCCCCGCAGCCGGGACAGAAGTCGGGCCTCGGGTTCATCGCAATCACCTCCGCACGCTCGGCCGAGCCCGTTCCGGTCGGCCTGGCTCCGCCACGCTGGCGGTCGCCCCGGCCCGTCCAGCACCTTGATCGATCGATGGACCCTGGATCATGCGGCAGGCCGCGAATCGCAGGGTCTTCCCCGTCACCACGAATGCACGACGGGGCGGAGGAACAGAAGCCCTCCACCCCGTCATCTCACTTCCGAATGCGCCCTTAGGAGGGCAAAGCCGGCCGGCCGGGCCCCGCTACTTCCCGAAGCCGAGATCGAGGGGCGGCGGGGGCGCCGCGTCGAGGCCGGGCGAAAGGTTCTCGAACTGCTGCTGGATCTGCTGCTGGTCGAGCTGCACGCCGCCGCTCTTGTAGTGAGTCACCATGCCGGGGAAGAGGATGATGAGCGCCACCATGACGAGCTGGATGCACACGAACGGCACTGCGCCCCAGTAGATTTGCCCGGTGGTCACGGGTTGCATCGTCTTGCCGGTCACACGGTCCACATAGGGCACCTTGGCCGCCACCGAACGCAGGAAGAACAGGGCGAAGCCGAAGGGCGGATGCATGAAGGAGGTCTGCATGTTCACCGCCAGCATCACGCCGAACCAGATGAGGTCGATGCCCATCTTGTCGGCCGCCGGTCCGAGCAGCGGGATGATGATGAAGGCCAGCTCGAAATAATCGAGGAAGAAGGCCAGCACGAACACCAGCGCGTTCACCGCGATGAGGAAGCCGGTCTGCCCGCCGGGCAGCGACACCAGCAGTTCCTCCACCCATTTGTGCCCGTCCACCCCGTAGAAGGTGAGCGAGAACACGCGGGCGCCAAGCAGGATGAACAGCACGAAGGCGGAGAGCTTGGCGGTGGAATAGGTCGCCTGCCGCATCAGGTCGAACTTCAGCCGCCCGCGGGCAAAGGCGAGGATGACCGCGCCCAGCGAGCCCATGGCGCCGCCCTCGGTCGGCGTCGCGACGCCGATGAAGATGGTGCCGAGCACGAGGAAGATGAGCGCCAGCGGCGGCACCATCACGAACACCACCTGCTCGGCGAGCTTGGACAGGAGCCCGAGTCGGAACACGCGGTTCACCACCGCCACCACGAAGGCGATGCCCACCGTGGCCGACATGGTGAGCACCACATAGTCCGCGCCGAACTTCACATGGCTCATCTCCATCAGTTCGATGGCGCCGGCGATGGACAGGGAGAGCGCGATGAAGAGCGAGGGCGTGAGCAGCTTCGCCGTGCCCGACATGACGAAATAGAGCACCACGAACGACGCGACGCCCCACACCGCCATGTTGGCGACGCCGGGAATGGCCCCCGCCGTGAGGCCCGGCAGGGAGCCCCGGGCGATGAGGAAGGCGAAGCCCGCCGCCGCCACCGCGCCGAGGATGCGCGAGGGCATCGTCTTCTGGTCCGGATCGCGCAGGGTCTGCGCCTCCAGCGGCAGGCCGGGCGCGGCGCTGGGGAAGATCGATGAGACCAGGAAGATGTAGCCGGCATAGAGGCTGGCGAGCAGCAGGCCCGGCAGGAACGCGCCCTCATACATGTCGCCCACCGAGCGGTTCAGCTGGTCGGCCATCACGATGAGCACGAGGGAGGGCGGGATGATCTGCGCCAGCGTGCCGGACGCAGCGATGACACCGGATGCCACGCGCCGGTCGTAGCCGTAGCGCAGCATGATGGGCAGCGAGATGAGGCCCATGGAGATCACCGAGGCCGCCACCACGCCGGTGGTCGCCGCCAGCAGCGCGCCGACGAAGATCACCGCATAGGCAAGGCCGCCGCGGATGGAGCCGAACACCTGGCCGATGGTGTCGAGCAGGTCCTCGGCCATGCCGGAGCGTTCGAGGATGAGGCCCATGAAGGTGAAGAAGGGCACCGCGAGGAGCACTTCATTGTTCATCGTGCCATAGACGCGTTCCGGCAATGCCTGCAGGAACTTGGGCTCGAACAGGCCGAGATAGATGCCGATGAGCCCGAAGATGAGCCCGTTGGCGGCCAGCGAGAAGGCGACCGGGTAGCCGAGCAGCAGGAACAGCACCAGCGCGCCGAACATGATCGGCGCCATGTTGTGGACGAACCAGCCCCGGAAGCCGGGCTCCGCCGCCATCGCCACGTCTGGCAGGGCGATGAGCAGGACGGCGAGCAGCGCGACGGCGAGCGCGGCGACGGGACGACGCTTCAGGAGCGTGCGGACAAAGGACATGGCGCGCGCCCCTACTTCTTGGTTGCCGCAGCGGCGCCGGGCGCCCCTTCGGGGAGTTCGGCCTCGGCGAGCAGGCGCTCCGCCTCGGCTGCGAGCGCCGCATGGCTGCCGCCCGCGCCCTCGTGGGGGTCCTCCATCTTTCCGGTGAAGATGGCGATGCGCTTGATGAGTTCGGAGATCCCCTGCAGCGTCAGGAAGAAAAAGCCCACTGGTACCAGCAGCTTGGCCGGCCACTGGGGCAGACCACCGGCATTGAGGGACTGCTCGTTGATCCCGTAGGACGCCAGGAAGAAGGGCCAGGAGGTCCACAGGAGCAGGATGGAGAAGGGCAGCAGGAAGAAGATGTGGCCGAAGATGTCGATGCCGTCGCGCCAGCGCTTGGGCAGGCGGGAATTCACGATGTCGATGCGGATGTGCTCGTTATCGATGAGCGTCCACGAGGCGCACAGCAGGAACACCGCCGCGAACAGCACCCATTGCAGTTCCAGCCACGAGTTCGAGCTCATGTCGAACAGCTTGCGGATGATGGCGTTGAGCGCCGACACCAGGATGGAGACAAGGATCAGCCACGCGGCGGCCTTGCCGATGCGGGTGTTGACGGCATCGATCCCTCGCGAGAGGGCGAGAAGGGCTGTCATTGAGATCAATTCCCTCGGGCGCGACCGGAGACGACTCCGGAGTGCTTCTTCTTTGGCCTTCAGGCCTTGGCCCGCACCATAGGGGAAGATGCCGCGACTTCAAGCCGGAGGCGGTTACCAGAATCCCTTACGTGACAAGGCTTAGACCAAGGTCGAAGGCGTCAGCTTCAGCGTGGCGCGCCGAAGGTCCCCGATATTGGCGAGTTTCAAGCCTCAGGCGCTTCGAGGATCGGATCGTACTGCGAGGCGTCAAAGCCCAGCACGGCGAAAGTCTGCGCCATGTGCTGCGGCAGGGGCGCGGATACGTCGATCACCCCCTGCCCGCGCGGATGCGGGATGACGAGCCGCCGCGCCAGCAGGTGCAGGCGGTTCTGCAGGCCGCGTGGCAGTTCCCAATTTTCGATGTCGAAGTATTTCGGGTCGCCCAGGATCGGGTGGTGGATATGGGCGAGGTGGGCGCGCAGCTGGTGGGTGCGGCCCGTCACCGGCTTCAATGACAGCCAGCTCATCTTCTGCGCGGCCTGGTCCACCACGGCGTAATAGGTGATGGCGTGGCTCGCCTCGTCCTCGCCATGGCGGGCGACGCGCATCTTCTCCTCGTCCTCGTCGCGGGCGAGATAGGTGGAGATGCGCCCCTGCCGGGGCTTCGGCACGCCGGGCACCACCGCCCAATAGACCTTGCGCGCCTCGCGCGAGCGAAAGCTCTTGGCCAGCACCGAGGCGGCAAGCCGCGACTTGGCGATGAGCAGGCAGCCGGAGGTGTCCTTGTCGATGCGGTGGACGAGGCGCGGCTTCTGCCCGTCCCGGTCCTTCAGGGCCTCCAGCAAGCCGTCCACATGGCGGTAGGTGCCCGAGCCGCCCTGCACGGCAAGGCCGAATGGCTTGTTCAGCACCATCACGTCCTTGTCCTCGAACAGGGTGATGGATTTGAGGAAGGCCCGGTCCTCTTCCAGTTTGCGGAGGGCGGGGTCCTTGGCCGCGCGGGGCTTGGCCGATGGATTGGCCGGCGGGGTCGCGCCGGACTCACGGGCGCCCTCCTTGCCGGCCTCGCCGTTGCGCGCGCCCTTTGCCGGCGCGGGCGCCGCCTCGGGCTCATCGGCGCCGAGCGGGGGGATGCGCACGCTCTGGCCGGGCTCGACGCGGGAGGAGGTCTTCACCCGGCCGCCGTCCACCCGCACCTGTCCTGTGCGCACCAGCTTCTGCAGGTGGCCGAAGGAGAGGTCCGGATAATGCACCTTGAACCAGCGGTCGAGGCGCATGCCCGCCTCGTCCTCGGCCACGGTTCTGGTCACGACAGCCATCTTCGCCCTGTTCCTCGCGCAAACCCTTTGATGCCGCAGCAATAGAGCTTTCACCGCGCCATGGCCACCGTCTCGCCAAAAGTCCTGCGCACCCTAAAAGCCCGCGCGGCACCTGAGCGTCGGCAACGCCCAAAAGCCCGCGCGGCGCCTGAGCGTGGCAACGCGACAATCACGTCAGGCTGCGCACCAGCATGATGCCGGCCCAGACGCCGCCAAAGCCCAGCAGCACAGAGCCGAGGGCATAGGCGAAGGCCAATCCCAGTTCGCCGCGTTCGGCGAGATAGAGGAAATCCAGCGAGAAGGTGGAGAAGGTGGTGTAGCCGCCCAGCATCCCGGTGGTGAGGAACAGCCGCACCGGCTGCGTCCACGTCTCGCCGTCCTTGAAGGCGAGATAGCCCGCCATGAGCCCCATGATGAGGCTGCCCGACACGTTGATGAGGAAGGTGGCGAAGGGAAAGCCGGTGCCCAGCAGCCGCGGCACGGCCATGTTCACGAAATGCCGGATCATGCCGCCGAGGCCGGCGCCGAGGAAGACGATGAGGGCGGGGGGCAGGGTCATGGCGGGTCCCGGAACAGATCAGGAGCGCGCGCGGCGCGCGGCATGGAGAACGGCGAGGATGGTGATGCCATCCGCATCCGCACGATAGATGACAAGGTAGGGCGTATCGGCGATGGCGAGTTGCCGCGTACCCGGCACGGTGCCCGCCGGAGCGGATAGAGGGTGGTCTGCGAGATTGAGGATGGCCCACTCGATGCGAGCGACAAGACGGCCGGCGGCCGTGGGGCTGTCGGCGGCGACGTAGCGCTCGATCTGCCTGAGGTGGCCGAGGGCGCGGGCACGGAAGGTGACCTTCATCCCCGAAAGCGGGCAAAAAAGGCTTCGACCTCCTCGGGGGACGCGTTCGGCTCCCCATCCTCCAGCGCGCGGCGGACCTCCTCCTCCTGCTCCGGGGTGAGGACATAGACGGCGCTTTCCCCGGCGCCAGCCTCGATCACGTGGAGGAACTCGCGGGCGAGTGCGTCCTGCTCGGCCTCGGGCAGGGCTTCAAGCTTCTCGATGAGTTCGCGCATCAGCCGGGTCATGGTCGCCTTCAGGGTCCAGCCTCGGGGCGGATCATATACGAAGGCCCGAGCCCCCGCCATTTGCCCCGCTATTTCCCGCCGCGTTCGGCCCGCAGGCGCGCCCAGTAGTCGAGGCGCTTCCTGATCTCGCGCTCGAAGCCGCGCTCCACCGGATGGTAGAAGCTCTGGCGGCCCAGCGCCTCGGGGAAATAGTCCTGGCCGGAGAAGGCATCCGGCTCGTCGTGGTCATAGCGATAGCCGGTGCCGTAGCCCTCGGCCTTCATCAGCTTGGTGGGCGCGTTCAGGATAACCTTGGGCGGCACCAGCGAGCCGCCCTCCTTGGCCACGCGCTTCGCCGCCTTGAAGGCGGTGTAGACGGCATTGGATTTCGGCGCGGTGGCCACATAGACGACCGCCTGCGCCAATGCCAGTTCGCCCTCCGGAGAACCAAGGAAGTCATAGGCCTCCTTCGCCGCATTGGCGATCACGAGGGCCTGCGGATCGGCATTGCCGATGTCCTCGATGGCCATGCGCACGATGCGGCGGGCGAGGAACAGCGGGCTCTCCCCCGCATCCAGCATCCGCGCGAGATAATAGAGCGCCGCGTCGGGGTCCGAGCCCCGCACCGCCTTGTGCAAAGCGGAGATGAGGTTGTAGTGGCCGTCCTCGCTCTTGTCGTAGATGGGCGCGCGGCGCTGCACCACTTCGCTCAGGCCCGCCACATCGAACACCTCGCCCGGACGCGCGGCGCGCCAGACCTCCTCCGCCAAGGTGAGGGAGGCGCGGCCGTCGCCATCGGCCATGTTCACCAGCGCCACGCGCGCGTCTTCGGTGAGCGGGAGTTCGCGGCCCTCCACCTCCTCGGCGCGGGCAAGTAGCTTCGCGATGGCCTCGGCATCGAGGGAGCGGAACACCAGCACGCGGGCGCGGGAGAGAAGCGCCGCGTTCAGCTCGAAGGAGGGGTTTTCCGTGGTGGCGCCCACCAGCGTCACCGTGCCGTCCTCCATGACGGGCAGGAATGAGTCCTGCTGGGCGCGGTTGAAGCGGTGGATTTCGTCCACGAACAAGAGCGTCGCGGTGCCGGAGAGGCGACGGCCGCGGGCCTGCTCGAACACCTTCTTGAGGTCTGCGACGCCGGAGAAGATGGCGGAGATCTGCTCGAAATGCAGGTCCGTGGCCGAGGCCAGCAGGCGCGCCAACGTGGTCTTCCCGGTGCCGGGCGGCCCCCACAGGATGAGCGAGCCGAGGGAGCGCGTCTCCAGCATGCGCGAGAGCACGCCGTCCGGCCCCACCAGATGGTCCTGCCCCACCACCTCCGAGAGGCGCGACGGGCGCAGCCGGTCGGCAAGCGGCCGGGCCACCCCTTCCCCCAGTCCCGCGGCCTCGAACAGATCGCTCATGGGTGCCTCTGCCGGGGTCAGCCGCGCAGGACGGCGGTGATGCTGCGCCCGCCGCGCAGCACGGTTACGCGCCAGCCACGCTGGGGCACCGAGGACAGCTGGTCGAGATCGCGCGTGCGGCCGACCTTCTCATTATTCACCTCGACGATGACGTCTCCCGGCCGGAAGCCGGCCACCGCGGCGGGGGAATTGTCCTGCACGTCATAAACGACGACGCCGGTGGCGTTGGCATCCACCTTCAGCTCCTCGGCGACGGCGGGTGAGAGATTAACAATGGTCGCGCCGGCGAAGGGCGTGCGGCCGCGCAGCAGCAATTCCTCACGCGGGACCGTCTCCGGCGCCACCTCCAGCACCACAACCAGCGTCTGCTCCTTGCCGGAGCGGTTCACCAGCAGCGCCGCCTTGCCGCCAATGGGGCGGGTCGCGAGGCGGTAGTTGAGGGATTCGGGATCGTCGATCCCCAGCCCCTCCACCGACACCACGAGGTCGCCGGTCTTGAGCCCGGCCTTGGCGGCGGGGCTGCCGGCGGTGACGCTCTGCACCAGAACGCCGGTTGGACGCGGCAGGCCGAGGCTCTCGGCGATGTCCGGCGTCACCCGCTGGAGCCGGGCGCCGAGCCACGGCCGGCGGACCGTCTTCGACCCGCTTTTCGCCTGCTCCACCACAACCCGGCCCATATTGGCGGGAATGGCGAAACCGATGCCGTGGGAGCCGCCGGAGCGCGAATAGATGGCGGAATTGATGCCCACCACGCGCCCGGCCATGTCCACCAGCGGACCGCCGGAATTGCCGGGATTGATGGCCGCGTCGGTCTGGATGAAGAACTGGTAGTCGGAGACGCCCACCTGGGTGCGGGCCAGCGCGGAGACGATGCCCTGCGTCACCGTCTGGCCGACGCCGAAGGGATCGCCGATGGCCAGCACGAGGTCGCCGACGGCGAGGCCATCCGAATCGCCCAGCTCCAGGAAGGGGAACCGCTCCTTCGCCTCGCTCTTGATGCGCAGCACGGCGAGATCGGTGCGCTGGTCGCGCAGCAGCACTTCGGCCTCGTATTCGCGGCGATCATTGAGCGCGATGCGGATTTCATCCGCCCCCTCGATGACATGGTAATTGGTGAGCACCAGCCCCGAGGGATCGACGATCACCCCCGAGCCGAGCGAGCGCTGCACCCGCTCCGGCGCCCGCAGGCCCGGCCCATCGCCGGGACCACCCGGCCCGCCGGGGCCGGGCATGCCGAAGAAGCGGCGGAAGAAGGGGTCGTCGAAGATCGGATTGACGCGCTGCTGCGCCGTCTTCAGCGCATAGACGTTCACCACCGCCGGCGCCGTCTTCGCCACCACCGGCGCGAAGGAGAGCGTCACCTCAGCCTGCGACGCCGGAACCCGCTGCTGCGCCGCCGGCTGGGCGAAAGCGGGCGCGCCGAGGACAAGAGCGAGGGCGGCCGCTGCCGCCACCTGGGAAAATCGTTCGAACATACCCGCCACCCTTGAAGCCTGATCCGCGCTCAATGACCGGCGGAGCGCCTCGTTCCAGGCGCGGGGCCGGCCGATTCGCGCGGAGCAGCCGATCTTCGCAACGAAAGACGTTCTCTCGAACGAAAAAAGGGCGGTCCCAAGGACCGCCCCTTTTCATACGCTCAAATCAGCAGACGCTCACGCGGCCCGATCTCGCGCAGCCCGGCCTCACGCCGCCTCGGCAGCGGCAGCGGCGGTGCGGGCGTGGTCGGCGGCGCCCTTGGCGTCCACGTCACGATCCACGAACTCGATCACCGCGACGGCGGTGTTGTCGCCATAGCGGAAGCCGGCCTTGACGATGCGGGTGTAGCCGCCCGGACGGGCTGCATACCGGGGCGCCAGAACGTCGAACAGCTTCTTGACCACGGCCTGGTCCTTCAGCTCGGCGATCGCCTGGCGGCGGGCGTGCAGGTCGCCGCGACGGGCGAGGGTCACGAGCTTCTCCACCACCGGGCGAAGATCCTTCGCCTTGGGGAGGGTGGTCACGATCTGCTCGTGGGTGATGAGGGCGCCCGCGAGGTTGGAGAACATCGCCTTGCGGTGCTCCCAGGTGCGGTTGAACTTGCGGTGTACCTTGCCGTGACGCATGACGGCGAACTCCTGAAGATGGCGACGGACGAGCCGGTCGATGGGTTGCGCGGCTCGGGCCGCTCAAAAGGGATCAGGGCAGCGTGCCGCCCCGGATTGCGGATCAGTAGTGCTCCTCGAAGCGCTTGGCCAGCTCTTCGATGTTCTCGGGCGGCCAGCCGGGCACTTCCATGCCGAGATGCAGGCCGAGGGAAGCAAGCACTTCCTTGATCTCGTTGAGCGACTTGCGGCCGAAGTTCGGCGTGCGGAGCATCTCCGTCTCGCTCTTCTGGATCAGGTCGCCGATGTAGACGATGTTGTCGTTCTTCAGGCAGTTGGCCGAACGGACGGAGAGCTCGAGCTCGTCCACCTTCTTCAGCAGCGCCGGAGAGAACGGCAGCGTCTGGATCGCCGTCGCCTCGCTCTCGCGCTTGGGCTCCTCGAAGTTGACGAAGATCTCCAGCTGGTCCTGCAGGATGCGGGCGGCATAGGCCAGCGCGTCCTCGGCCGTGATCGAGCCATTGGTCTCGATCTGGAGCGTCAGCTTGTCATAGTCGAGAATCTGGCCCTCACGGGTGTTCTCGACCTTGTAGGAGACCTTGCGCACCGGCGAGTAGAGGCTGTCGATCGGGATCAGGCCGATCGGGGCATCCTCGGGACGGTTGCGGTCGGCGGCCACGTAGCCCTTGCCGGTGTCCACCGTGAACTCAATGCGCAGCTCCGCGCCCTCGTCGAGGGTGCAGATGGGCAGGTTCGGGTTCAGGATGGCGACGTCACCGACGGTCTGGATGTCGCCGGCCACCAGCACGCCGGGGCCGGTCTTCTTGGCCACCATGCGCTTCGGGCCATCGCCCTGCATGCGGATGGCCACATCCTTCACGTTGAGGATGATGTCCGTCACGTCCTCACGCACGCCCGGGATGGACGAGAACTCGTGCAGCACGCCGTCGATGTGGATCGAGGTCACCGCCGCGCCCTGGAGCGACGACAGGAGGATGCGGCGCAGGGCGTTGCCGAGGGTCATGCCGAAGCCACGCTCCAGCGGCTCGGCGACGACGGTCGCGAAGCGCTTGGGATCGTGGCCCGGATTGACCTGCAGCTTCTCGGGCTTGATCAGCTCTTGCCAGTTCTTCTGAATCACTTGCTTCACCTTGCTTTCTCGCCGGGCCACGGCAGCTGCCGGGGTGATCGACCTCGTCCGGAGGCCTGGCCCGTCCCGCTCGGGGGAGGAGAAACCGGGCTTGATCCCCGCGGGACCGACCCGCGGAGGAACGAAGAGCGGATCAGACGCGGCGGCGCTTGCGTGGACGGCAGCCGTTGTGCGGGATCGGCGTCACGTCGCGGATGGAGGTGACGAGGAAGCCCGCCGCCTGAAGCGCGCGAAGAGCGGACTCACGACCCGAACCCGGACCGCAGACTTCCACTTCCAGGGTGCGCATGCCGTGCTCGGCCGCCTTGCGGGCCGCGTCCTCGGCCGCGACCTGCGCGGCGTACGGGGTGGACTTGCGCGAGCCCTTGAAACCCATGGCACCGGCCGAGGACCAGGAGATGGTGTTGCCCTGGGCGTCGGTGATGGTGATCATGGTGTTGTTGAACGAGGCGTTCACATGCGCCACGCCGGAGGCGATGTTCTTGCGCTCGCGGCGCTTCACGCGTGTTGCTTCTTTTGCCATCTGTTTCTCAGATCCTTCAGGCGCGCCCGTAGCTCCAGGCGCTCGGGATGGCCCTTGACGGGCCGGTCAACGGGGAAAAGGCCGGCTTGGCCGGCCTCCCCAAATCTCAAGCCTTGCGGCCGATCACTTCTTCTTGCCGGCGATCGGCTTCGCCGGCCCCTTGCGGGTGCGGGCGTTGGTGTGGGTGCGCTGGCCGCGCACAGGCAGGCCGCGGCGATGGCGCAGGCCGCGGTAGCAGCCGAGGTCCATGAGGCGCTTGATGTTCATCGCCACTTCGCGGCGCAGGTCGCCTTCCACGATGTAGTCGCGGTCGATGGTCTCGCGGATCTGCAGCACTTCCTGGTCGGTCAGCTGGTTCACGCGACGCTCGGCGGGAATACCCACCTTCTCGACGATCTCTTCAGCCTTCTTGGGGCCGATGCCGTGGATGTACTGGAGCGCGATGACGACGCGCTTGTTGGTCGGGATGTTGACGCCTGCGATACGAGCCACTGCGCTCTCCATGCGGGCCTGCGCCCAAAGGCAGCTGGCCGGTTGTTGTCCCCGCGTCCGGTGGAGGCCGGCCCATGCGGGATCTTGACGAAATCTGCCCCGGATACGACAAAACGACCGCCCTGCCCGACCCTTTCGGGTGGACCGAACGGCACCTTTTCCGAAGCGAGGGAGTGCCCATAGCGGAGATTCCCCGATGGGTCAAGGGCGTCAGGCCCCGCCCTTCAGCCCGCCCAGGGCAAGATCCGCAACGAAAAGGCCCTTCCGCCACCCGACGAAAGGGCCTTGATCTCGGGTTGGATGCCGAAGCCCCCTGCCCTCACGCCGCCTCGGCGAGGACCCCGTCAATGGCGGCGGTGACCTGATCGATGGGCGCCATGCCGTCGATCTGCTTCAGCTGGCCGCGCGCCTTGTAATAGGGCGCCACCACCGCAGTGTCGCGGTTATAGGCTTCCAGGCGGGTCTTGAAGACCACCGGATCATCATCCTTGCGCACCGGCTCGCCCTTGGCAGCGGCTTCGGCGGCGCGGTTGAGGATGCGGTTGACCAGCTTCTCCTGGTCCACCACCAGCTCGATCACCGCGTCGAGCTTGAGGCCCTTCTCGGTGAGCAGATGGTCCAGCGCCTCGGCCTGCGCAACCGTGCGCGGGAAGCCGTCGAGGATGAAGCCGTTTCGGGCATCCGCCTCGCCGATGCGTTCGGCGATGATGCCGATGACGATCTCATCCGAGACCAGCCCGCCGGCATCCATCACCGCCTTCGCCTTCAGCCCCACCGGCGTACCCGCGGCAACCGCCGCGCGCAGCATGTCTCCGGTGGAAAGCTGGACGATGCCGTGACGGGCCACCAGCCGCTGTGCCTGAGTTCCCTTGCCTGCCCCGGGCGGGCCCAACAGCACCAGCCTCATATTACTTCCTCCTCCCCCCGCGCAACTTGGCCTTCTTGACCAGTCCTTCGTACTGGTGGGCCAACAGATGCCCCTGGATCTGGGACACGGTGTCCATGGTCACGCTGACCACGATCAGAAGCGACGTTCCTCCGAAATAGAACGGAAGAGAGGCGTAGGAAATCAGCAGTTCGGGGAAGAGGCAAACCGCCGCAATGTAGGCGGCGCCCACGACGGTGATGCGGGTGAGCACATAGTCGATGTACTCGGCCGTCCGCTCACCCGGGCGGATGCCCGGAATGAAGCCGCCGTGCTTCTTCAGATTGTCCGCCGTCTCCACCGGATTGAACACGATCGCGGTGTAGAAGAAGCAGAAGAACACGATCAGCGCCACATACAGCACCATGTAGAGCGGGCGCCCGTGGCCGATGTGGGTGGTGATGGTCTGCAGCCATTCCGGACCCGAGCCCTGCATGAAGCTGGCGATCGTGGTGGGAATGAGCAGCAGCGAGGAGGCGAAGATCGGCGGGATGACACCCGACGTGTTGAGCTTCAGCGGCAGATGCGAGGATTGGCCCTCGTAGATCCGGTTGCCCACCTGGCGCTTGGGATACTGGATCAGCAGCCGGCGCTGGGCGCGCTCCATGAACACGATGAAGGCGATGACCACGATGGCCATCAGGATCATGCCGAGAATCACCACCGTGGAGATGGCGCCCTCGCGACCGAGCTCCAACGTGCGCACGAAGGCGCCCGGCAGCTCGGCGACAATGCCGGCAAAGATGATGAGCGAGGTGCCGTTGCCGATGCCGCGCGAGGTGATCTGCTCGCCCAGCCACATCAGGAACATGGTGCCGCCGGTCAGCGTGATGACCGTCGAGATGCGGAAGAACCAGCCGGGCTCCGCCACCAGGCTCCCCGAGCCCTCGAGGCCGACGGCGATGCCATAGGCCTGGAACAGGGCGAGCACCACGGTGAGGTAGCGCGTGTACTGGTTCAGCTGCTTGCGGCCCGCCTCGCCCTCCTTCTTCAGCGCCTCCAGCGTCGGCGAGACGCTGGTGAGGAGCTGGATGATGATGGAGGCCGAGATGTACGGCATGATGTTCAGGGCAAAGATGGCCATGCGCTCGACGGCGCCGCCCGAGAACATGTTGAAGAGGCCGATGATTCCCTGCTGGGCGTTCTTGAAAACGTCCGCCAGCGCGTCCGGATTGATGCCGGGCATGGGGATGTAGGTGCCGAGCCGATAGACGAGAAGCGCGCCGAGGGTGAACCAGATGCGCTTCTTCAGCTCCTCGGCCTTGCCGAGGGCACCGAAATTGAGGTTCGCCGCGAGTTGTTCCGCCGCCGAGACCATGCCTTGCTCCGATGGACGCCACCCTGGTGGGCGGCCCTTATATGAGGGCGCAACGCTCGGGTGCCAAGGCAGAAGGACCGGAGCTCCCCGCCCACGGTCCGGTACCAGGCTCCCTTGCCGCGGCGCTGGTCCCTGGCGGGAGTGCCATGGGGCCGGTGCCCGGGCGCGTCCTGGACAGGAGGTCCCGGACGGAGCGTTGGGGCAAACTGGGGCCGGCGCGACGGATGGCCGCAGGCCGGCAGGAAGAGCCGGTATCCGGCCAAAGGCGTGCCGCCTGCGGCATGCGGGGCCGATCCCGACTCGGATGCTCGGGCCGAAAGGACCGTCGCACCCGTCAAACCAATGGCGGCACCGGAGCGTCACCTGAAACCGGGCGCGCGAGACACGCGCGGCCCGAAACACGAAGACCCGGCCATGAGCCGGGAATCCGCAGGAGGTTGGTCCGAACATGGGTTCGGCGCGGCGGCATGAAGCCCCGCGCCGTCCCCTGTTCCGATCAGCCTCTGCTCACTCGGCCTCGACGGCCGCCGCGAGCATGGTCACCGAGCCGCCGGCCTTCTCCACGGCGGCGATGGCGGATTTGGTGGCGTAGGCCACTTCCAGCGTCACCTTGGCGGAAAGCTCACCGGTGCCGAGCACGCGCACGCCATCCTTCACCCGGCGCAGCACGCCGGCGGTGACGAGGGCGGCCTCGGTCACGGGCTGACCCGCGTCGAGACGGCCGGCATCGACCGCGGCCTGGATCTTGGCGAGGGAGACCTCGTTGTAATCCAGGCGGAAGATGTTGTGGAAGCCGCGCTTCGGCAGGCGACGATGCAGCGGCATCTGGCCGCCCTCGAAGCCCTTGATGGCGACGCCGGTCCGGGCCTTCTGACCCTTCACGCCGCGGCCAGCGGTCTTGCCCTTGCCGGAGCCGATGCCCCGGCCCACGCGCATCCGCTTCTTGCGGGCGCCGGGATTGTCCCTGATTTCGTCGAGCTTCATGTCCCGCTCCTCACTCGACCACACGGACGAGGTGGGCGACCTTGGCGATCATGCCGCGGACGGCCGGGGTATCCTTGAGAGTGGAGCGGCGGTGCCGCTTGTTCAGCCCGAGACCGACGAGGGTGGCCTCCTGGTCGAACGGGCGGCGGATCGGCGAACCGACCTGCTCCACGGTGATGGTCTTGTCGCTCATGGCGCAATCCTATCCTTCGGTCGCGCCGCTCAGTCGGTCGCTTCCGCGTCTTCGACGCGGCGGCGGGACTGGAGCTGGGAGACCTTGATGCCGCGACGCGCAGCGACGGAGCGCGGCGAGTCCTGGTTCTTCAGGGCGTCGAAGGTGGCGCGCACCATGTTGTAGGGGTTGGAAGACCCGAAGGACTTCGCCACCACATCGTGCATGCCGAGGGTCTCGAACACCGCGCGCATCGGGCCGCCGGCGATGATGCCGGTACCCGCCGGAGCGGCGCGCAGGATCACCTTGCCGGCGCCGTGATGACCATGCACGTCGTGGTGCAGGGTGCGGCCTTCGCGCAGCGGCACGCGGATGAGGGCGCGCTTGGCGCTCTCCGTTGCCTTGCGGATCGCCTCCGGCACCTCACGGGCCTTGCCATGGCCGAAGCCGACGCGGCCCTTCTGGTCACCGACCACCACCAGGGCAGCGAAGCCGAAGCGACGGCCGCCCTTCACAACCTTGGCGACGCGGTTGATGTGGACCAGCTTGTCCACGAACGTATTGTCGCGGTCCTCGCGCTCGTGGCGCTGTTCCCGTTCACGGGCCATGTTCGCTCGTCCTTGCGTCAGAACTGAAGGCCGCCTTCGCGGGCGCCCTCAGCGAGCGCCTTGACGCGCCCATGATAAATGTATGCGCCACGGTCGAAGACGACCGCGGTCACGCCCTTGGCCACAGCGCGCTCGGCCACAAGCTTGCCGATCGTCTTGGCGGCCTCGGTGTCCGCACCGGTCTTCAGCGACCCGCGCAGATCCTTCTCGAGGCTCGACGCGGCGGCGAGGGTCTCGCCCTTCGCATCGTCGATGATCTGCGCATAGATGTGCTGCGAGGTCCGGTGCACCGACAGGCGGGGACGCCCGTTCGCCGCAACGCGGATCGCACGGCGCACCTTGGCCTTGCGGCGCGCGTGCGCCTCCAAATCCTTAGCCATGGTTCGCCTCCGTCACTTCTTCTTGCCTTCCTTGCGGAAGATGAATTCGCCGGCATACTTGACGCCCTTGCCCTTGTAGGGCTCGGGGCCACGGAACTCGCGGATCTCCGCCGCCACCTGGCCGACCTTCTGCCGGTCGATGCCCGAGATCACCACTTCGGTGGGCTTGGGGGTGACGATCTGGATGCCCTCGGGAATCGCGTAGATCACGTCGTGGCTGTAGCCGAGCGACAGGTTGAGGTTCTTGCCCTGCACCGCCGCCTTGTAGCCGACGCCGGTGATCTCGAGCTTCTTCTCGAAGCCCTTGGTCACGCCTTCGACCAGGTTGGAGACCAGCGTGCGGGACATGCCCCACATGGCCTTGTGCCGGGAGGTCTCGCCATTCATGGCGAGCTTGATCTCCGAGCCCTCGATCTTGGCGGCGATTTCTTCCACCAGGGTCACTTCCAGGGCGCCCTTGGGGCCCTTTACCTTCACCGTCTGTCCGTCCAGGCTGGCGGTGACGCCGGCCGGAATGGCGACGGGCAGCTTGCCGATCTTCGACATCTTGTCCTCCGTCGTCAGAACACGGTGAAGAGCACTTCGCCGCCGACGTTCTTGTCGCGGGCTTCGTGGTCGGCCATCACGCCCTGGGGCGTGGAGACGACGGCGATGCCGAGACCGTTGGCGACGCGGGGCAGGTTCTTGACAGCCGCATACACGCGGCGGCCGGGCTTCGACACGCGGGAGATCTCACGGATCACCGGCGTCCCGTCGAAATACTTCAGCTCGATCTCGAACTCGGTCCGGCCGTTGCCGTGATCGGTCGAGGTGTAGCCGCGGATGTAGCCCTCGTCGCGCAGGACATCGAGAACCGAGGCGCGCAGACGCGAGCCGGGAGTCGAGGTCTTGTCCTTGCGGCGCATCTGGGCGTTGCGGATGCGGGTGATCAGATCGCCGATGGGATCAGTTACAGCCATCGTTCCCTCCTCACCAGCTCGACTTCACGAGGCCGGGCACCATGCCCTGGTTGCCCAGCTCGCGCAGCGCGATACGGCTCATCTTGAGCTTGCGGTAGAAGGCACGCGGACGGCCAGTCACCTCGCAGCGGTTGCGGATCCGGATCTTCGCGCCGTTGCGCGGCATTTCCGCCAGCTTGAGGGTCGCCTGGAAGCGCTCCTCGATCGGCAGGGTCTTGTCATTCACGATCGCCTTCAGACGCGCGCGCTTCGCCGCCTGGCCAGTGGCCAGCTTGCGGCGGCGCTCGTTCGTCTCGATCGCGCTCTTCTTCGCCATCTTAAGCTCCTGTTCTCCGCGTCTGAGCAGCTCGACCTGAGCCCCTCACGGCCGGAAAATCATGTCCTCACTCGTCTCGTCTTCCGGCTGCGGCCAGAGGCCGGAACCGAAGAGGCGCTTCGAGCGAAGCGCCCCTCATACCCGCTCACTGGCGGAAGGGGAAGTTGAAGGCCTTCAGAAGCGCGCGGGCTTCCTCGTCGGTCTTCGCCGTGGTGCACACGATGATGTCCATGCCCCAGATCTGCTCGACGCGGTCGTAGTTGATCTCGGGGAACACGATGTGCTCCTTCATGCCCATGGCGTAGTTGCCACGGCCGTCGAAGCTCTTCGGGTTCAGGCCGCGGAAGTCGCGGACGCGGGGCAGGGCCACGGTCACGAGGCGGTCCATGAACTCGTACATCCGGGTCTTGCGAAGGGTGACCTTCGCGCCGACCGGCTGGTTCTCTCGCAGCTTGAAGTTCGAGATCGCCTTGCGGGCCCGGGTGATGACCGGCTTCTGGCCGGCGATCTGGGCGAGGTCCGCGGCGGCGGTCGTCACCTTCTTGGTGTCGGCGGTGGCTTCGCCAACGCCCATGTTGATGACGATCTTCTCGATGACCGGCACTTCCATGGGGTTCTTGTAGCCGAACTGCTCGATCATCTTCGGCCGCACCACCTCGTCATAGAAGGTGCGCAGCCGCGCGTTGTAGGTCGCCTCAGCCATCGATCCTCTCCCCGGAACGCTTGGCCACGCGGACCTTGCGTCCGTCATCCAGCACCTCGAAGCCGACGCGGGTCGGCTTGCCGTCCTTGGGGTCGGCAATGGCGACGTTCGACAGGTGGATGGGAGCCTCCTTGGAGATGATCCCGCCTTCCTGGTTCGCCGACTGGCGCTGGTGACGCTTCACGATATTCACGCCGCGCACGAGAGCCTTCTCGTCCTTCGGCATCACCTGGATGACCTCGCCGGTGCGGCCCTTGTCGCGGCCGGCGAGGACGACGACCTTGTCGCCCTTCTTGATCTTCGCGGCCATCACAGCACCTCCGGCGCCAGCGAGATGATCTTCATGTGGTTCTTGGAGCGCAGCTCGCGCGGAACCGGTCCGAAGATGCGGGTGCCCACCGGCTCCTTGTTGTTGTTGATCAGCACGGCCGCGTTCTTGTCGAAGCGGATGACCGAGCCATCGACGCGACGGATGTCCTTGGCGGTGCGAACCACCACGGCCTTCATCACGTCGCCCTTCTTCACGCGGCCGCGCGGAATTGCCTCCTTGACGGACACCACGATGATGTCGCCGACGTGGGCATACTTCCGCTTAGAGCCGCCAAGTACCTTGATGCACATGACGCGACGGGCGCCGGAATTGTCCGCCACGTCGAGATTGGTCTGCATCTGGATCATGACGCACCTGTTCTCGTCATCCAGCGCCGCCGGCGCACCGGCATTGCCTTAACCCTTGTTCGCCGTGCCCGCTCATCGGAACACGGTGTTGCCGCGGTGCGGTCTCCACTCGATCTTCCCTTGGGGCGATCGACGGACCCGGCACCGGAGCCCTCCCGGCCGGACGATCCATCCGGACGGGAAACTCTCTTATCAGACCTCGGCGCGCTTTTCGCCCTGGATCACGATCCAGTTCTTCAGCTTCGAGATCGGACGGTGCTCCTCGATCCACACCGTATCGCCCACGTGCCAGGAATTGGCCTCGTCATGGGCATGATACTTCTTGGACCGGCGAACGGTCTTCTTGAGCAGCGGATGGGTGAAGCGGCGCTCCACCCGAACCACCACGGTCTTGTCGGTCTTGTCGCTCACCACGACGCCCTGGAGCACGCGCTTCGGCATCGCTTCCTCACTTCGCCTTCTGCACCGGCGAACCGGTGCGCTTGTCGGTCTGCACGGTCTTGATCCGCGCGATGTCGCGGCGAATCTGCTTGGACCGGGCGGTATTCTCGAGCTGTCCCGTCGCCTTCTGGAAGCGCAGGTTGAACTGCTCCTTCTTCAGCTTCAGCAGCTCATCGGCGAGCTGATCGGGGCTGAGGGCCCGAACGTCCTCGGCTTTCATGAGCCTCTCCTCACTCGGCGATGCGCTGGATGAAGCGCGTCTTGATGGGCAGCTTCGCCGCCGCGAGGGTCAACGCCTCGCGAGCGGTCTCGACGCTGACCCCGTCGATCTCGAACATGATGCGGCCGGGCTTGACGCGGGCCGCCCAATATTCGGGCGCGCCCTTGCCCTTGCCCATACGGACTTCCGTGGGCTTGGCCGACACCGGGACGTCGGGGAACACCCGGATCCAGACGCGTCCGGCGCGCTTCATGTGGCGGGTGAGCGCGCGCCGGGCCGCCTCGATCTGGCGGGCAGTCACGCGCTCCGGCTCGACGGCCTTGAGGCCGAACTCGCCGAAGTTCAATTCCGTGCCGCCCTTGGCGACGCCGTGGATGCGTCCCTTGAACTGCTTGCGGAACTTGGTGCGCTTGGGTTGCAGCATGGCTTGATCGCCTTCTCTCTAGCCGGCCATCAAGCCCGGGAGCCGCGGTCGCCGCGGTCACCGCGATCGCGGTCACCGCGCTCGCGCCGCTGGGGACGCGACGACGGGCCAGCTTCCTGCTCGGCCTGGCGCTTGTCCTGCGCCATGGGATCGTGCTCGAGGATCTCGCCCTTGAAGACCCACACCTTCACACCGCAGGTGCCGTAGGTGGTGAAGGCCGTGGCGGTGCCGTAGTCCACGTCCGCACGCAGGGTGTGCAGCGGCACGCGGCCTTCGCGGTACCATTCCAGGCGCGCGATCTCAGCGCCGCCGAGACGGCCCGAGCAATTGATACGGATGCCCTCGGCGCCGAGGCGCATGGCGGACTGCACGGCGCGCTTCATGGCGCGACGGAAGGCCACGCGGCGCTCCAGCTGCTGGGCGATGGACTCGGCGACGAGGCGCGCGTCGATTTCCGGCTTCCGGATCTCGACGATGTTGATGAAGACTTCCGAGTTGGTCATCTCGGAGACCTTCTTGCGCAGCTTGTCGATGTCCGCGCCCTTCTTGCCGATGACCACGCCCGGACGACCCGAGTAGATGGTCACGCGGCACTTCTTGTGCGGGCGCTCGATCACCACCTTGGACACCGCCGCCTGCTTGAGCTGCTTCATCAGCATCTCGCGGATCTTGATGTCCTCGTGCAGGAGCTTGCCGTATTCGCCCTTGTTGGCGAACCAGCGCGAATCCCACGTGCGGTTGATGCCGAGCCGGAGCCCGACCGGATTGACCTTTTGACCCATCAGGCCCGCTCCTCGACTTCCCGCACCACGATGGTGATGTGGGCGAAGGGCTTCTCGATGCGCGAGGCGCGACCGCGCGCCCGCGGCGAGAACCGCTTCATGACCAGACCCTTGCCCACGTGCGCCTCGGCGACGATGAGATCGTCGACATCGAGCTCGTGGTTGTTCTCGGCGTTGGCGATCGCGCTCTCGAGGCACTTCTTCACGTCGCGGGCGATCCGCTTGTGAGAGAACTCGAGATCGGCGAGCGCCGTCGCCACCTTCTTGCCGCGGATCAGGCCCGCGACGAGGTTGAGCTTCTGGGGCGAGACGCGCAGGTTGCGCGCCACAGCCTTGGCTTCGTTGTCCGCGAGCGCGCGGGGCTTTGCCTGCTTACCCATGACCGATCACCGCCGCTTCGACTTCTTGTCGGCCGCGTGCCCGTAGTAAGTCCGCGTCGGAGCGAACTCGCCGAACTTCTGGCCGATCATGTCCTCGGTGACGTTGACGGGCACATGCTTGTGGCCGTTGTAGACGCCGAAGGTTAAGCCCACGAACTGGGGCAGAATGGTGGAGCGCCGGCTCCAGATCTTGATGACGTCGCGACGACCCGAACCCGCGGCAGCTTCAGCCTTCTTCAGCATGTAGCCGTCGACGAACGGGCCCTTCCAGACAGAGCGAGACATAGCTCAGGCCCTCACTTCTTGCGCTTGTGGCGGCTGGACACGATGAACTTGTCCGTCGCCTTGTTGCTGCGGGTCTTCTTGCCCTTGGTGGGGATGCCCCAGGGCGTGACCGGATGACGGCCGCCCGAGGTGCGGCCTTCACCGCCGCCGTGCGGGTGATCCACCGGGTTCATGACCACGCCGCGGTTGTGCGGCATACGCCCGAGCCAGCGGCTGCGTCCCGCCTTGCCCAGCGAGATGTTCATGTGGTCCGGGTTGGAGACCGCGCCCACGGTGGCGTAGCACGCCCCGTGCACGAGGCGCTGCTCGCCAGAGTTCAGGCGGACGATCACGTAGCCCTCGTCGCGACCCACGATCTGCGCGTAGGTGCCGGCGGAGCGGGCGATCTGGCCACCCTTGCCGATCTTCAGCTCGACGTTGTGCACGATCGTGCCGACCGGGAGCGAGGAGAGAGGACCGGCATTGCCGGGCTTCACGTCCACGTTGTCCCCGGCGATCACCTGGTCGCCAACGGCCAGGCGCTGCGGCGCCAAGATGTAGGCCAGCTCACCGTCCTCATACTTGAGGAGGGCGATGAACGAGGTGCGGTTCGGATCGTACTCCAGCCGCTCCACCGTCGCCGACATGCCGCGCTTGAGGCGCTTGAAATCGACCAGACGGTAGGTCTGCTTGTGGCCGCCGCCGCGGAAGCGGACGGTGATGCGGCCATTGTTGTTGCGTCCGCCCGAGGAGCTCTTGCCCTCGGTCAGGGTCTTCACCGGCTTGCCCTTGTAGAGGCCGGAGCGGTCCACGATCACGAGCTGGCGAAGGCTCGGCGTGACCGGCTTGAAATGCTTCAGCGCCATGGTCTTATCCCGTTCCCCTCGGCTCTCAGAGGCCCGTGGTGATGTCGATCTTCTGGCCCTCTTCGAGGGTCACGACCGCTTTCTTGACGTCGCTCTGGACGCCCTTGCGGCCTTTGAAGATCTTCGTCTTGCCCTTGCGGACCAGCGTGTTCACGCTCTTGACCTTCACGTCGAAAAGCTTCTCCACGGCTTCCTTGATGGAAGGCTTGGAAGCGGTCTTCGCGACGTTGAAGACAACCTTGTTCTGCTCGCTCGCGGTCGTCGCCTTCTCGGTGATGACGGGCGAGACGATCACGTCGTAATGACGCGGTTCGATGTTGCGCGTGCTCATTTGAAGCGCGCCTCCAGCGCGTCCACGGCGGCCTTGGTCAGGACCAGGGTGTCGCGGCGCAGGATGTCATAGACGTTGATGCCCTGGATGGGCAGCACGTCCACGTAGGGCAGGTTGCGCGCCGCGAGCGCGATGTTCTGCTCCACCTGGGCGCCGTCCACGAAGAGAACGGACGAGATGCCGAGCTTCTCAAGCCGATCCTTGAGCGCCTTGGTCTTCGGATCGGCGAGGTTGGCGGTGTCGAGCACGATGATCTGCTCGGCCTTCGCCTTCGACGAGAGCGCATGCTTCAGCGCGAGGGCACGGACCTTCTTCGGCAGGTCGATGGCGTGCGAGCGCACCACCGGGCCGAAGGCACGACCGCCGCCGCGGAACTGCGGAGCGGACGCGGCGCCGTGACGGGCGTTGCCGGTGCCCTTCTGCTTGTACAGCTTCTTGGACGTGCGGTTGATCTCCGAACGGCCCTTGGTGCGGTGCGTGCCGGCCTGGCGGCGGGAGAGCTGCCAGGTCACGCAACGGTGCAGGATGTCCGCGCGCGGCTCAAGGCCGAAGATCGCGTCGGACAGGGTCACGGAGCCGGCTTCGGAGCCGTCGAGCGTCTTGACGGTGAGTTCCATCACGCGCCCTCCTCATTGGCGGCTTCAGCGGCGGGGGCCGCGTCCGAACCGTTGCCGAGCTTGAACGCGCCGGGCTTGGGGGCCTCGGCGGGCAACCTCTTCTTCACGGCGTCGCGCACGGTGATCCAGCCACCCGCATGGCCGGGAACGGCGCCTTCGACGGCGATGAGGCCGCGCTCGACGTCGGTCATCACGACCTTCAGGTTCTGGGTGGTGACGGTGACGTCACCCATGTGGCCGGGCATCTTCTTGTTCTTGAAGGTCTTGCCGGGGTCCTGACGGCCGCCGGTCGAACCGATCGAACGATGCGAGATGGAGACGCCGTGCGAGGCGCGAAGACCACCGAAATTGTGGCGCTTCATGCCGCCGGCGAAGCCCTTGCCGATGGTGGTGCCGGTGACGTCCACATACTGGCCCACGACGAAGTGGTCAGCGGTGATCTCGGCACCGACGGGGATGAGCCCGTCTTCCGGCACGCGGAACTCGGCCATCTTCCGCTTGGGCTCAACCTGAGCCACGGCGAAGTGGCCGCGCTCGGCGCGGGTCACGTTCTTCGGCTTGCGCCGGCCAGCACCGAGCTGGACCGCGACATAGCCATTCTTGTCGAGCGTGCGGTGGGCAACCACCTGGCAGCTCTCAACCTTCAGCACAGTGACCGGCACGTGCTCGCCAGCATCGGTGAAGATGCGGGTCATGCCGACCTTCTGGGCGATGACGCCTGACCGCATGGTCGTGTCTCCTCGCACCACGTCAGAGCTTGATTTCGACGTCAACGCCGGCGGCGAGGTCGAGCTTCATCAGCGCGTCCACCGTCTGGGGCGTCGGATCGACGATATCGAGCAGGCGCTTGTGGGTGCGCATCTCGAACTGCTCACGCGACTTCTTGTCGATGTGAGGGGAACGGTTAACGGTGAACTTCTCGATCCGCGTGGGCAGCGGGATCGGGCCGCGCACCTGCGCGCCCGTGCGCTTGGCCGTGGCGACGATCTCGCGCGTCGACGCATCGAGGATGCGGTGATCGAACGCCTTCAGGCGAATTCGAATGTTCTGGCCGTTCATGGCTCAATTGACTCCAGGAAGAGGAAACGCGCACGCCGATGCGCAGCGCGTTTCGTTCGCGTTGATCACTCGATGATGGCAGCGACGACGCCGGCGCCAACCGTACGGCCGCCTTCACGGATGGCGAAGCGCAGCTTCTCCTCCATGGCGATCGGAACGATCAGGTGCACGTCCATCGACACGTTGTCGCCCGGCATCACCATCTCGGTGCCTTCGGGCAGCGTGCACACGCCGGTCACGTCCGTCGTGCGGAAGTAGAACTGCGGGCGGTAGTTGGTGAAGAAGGGGGTGTGACGACCACCCTCTTCCTTCGTCAGGATGTAGGCCTCGGCCTTGAACTTCGTGTGCGGCTTCACCGAACCCGGCTTGCACACCACCTGGCCGCGCTCCACGTCCTCGCGCTTGGTGCCGCGCAGCAGGATGCCGACGTTGTCGCCAGCCTGGCCCTGATCGAGCAGCTTGCGGAACATCTCGACGCCGGTCACCGTCGTCTTCACCGTCGGACGGATGCCGACGATCTCGACTTCCTCGCCCACCTTGATGATGCCGCGCTCGACGCGGCCGGTCACCACGGTGCCGCGGCCGGAGATCGAGAACACGTCCTCGATCGGCATCAGGAACGGCAGGTCGATGGGACGCTCGGGCTGCGGGATGTAGGCGTCGACCGCCTCCATCAGCTTCAGCACCGCGTTCTTGCCCAGCTCCGGATCGCCGTTCTCGAGCGCAACAAGCGCCGAGCCGCGGATGATCGGGATGTCGTCGCCGGGGAAGTCGTACTTCGAGAGGAGCTCGCGCACCTCCATCTCCACCAGCTCCAGGAGCTCCGGATCGTCGACCATGTCGCACTTGTTCAGGAACACCACCAGCGCCGGCACGCCGACCTGACGGGCGAGCAGGATGTGCTCGCGGGTCTGCGGCATGGGGCCGTCGGCCGCCGACACCACCAGGATCGCGCCGTCCATCTGCGCCGCGCCGGTGATCATGTTCTTCACATAGTCGGCATGCCCGGGGCAGTCGACGTGCGCGTAGTGGCGGTTGTTGGTCTCGTACTCAACGTGAGCGGTCGAGATCGTGATGCCGCGCGCCTTCTCTTCCGGCGCCTTGTCGATCTGGTCGTACGCCGTGAACGTCGCGCCGCCGGACTCCGCAAGAATCTTCGTGATCGCAGCCGTCAGAGACGTCTTGCCGTGATCAACGTGACCGATCGTGCCGATGTTGCAGTGCGGCTTCGAGCGGTTGAACTTCTCTTTGGCCATGGGACTCTCCGTTGGGTCTCTCTGGCGTGATCCGAAAGGGTGAAGTGGGGTTCAGGCCAACGCGATCACGCGTACTTGGCCTGGACCTCCTGAGCGACGTTCGACGGCACCTGCTCGTAGTGGTCGAACTGCATGGTGAAGGTGGCGCGGCCCTGGCTGAAGGAGCGCAGGGTGTTCACGTAGCCGAACATGTTGGCCAGCGGCACCATCGCGTTGATGACGTTCGCATTGCCACGCATGTCCTGGCCCTGGATCTGGCCACGACGCGAGTTCAGGTCGCCGATGACCGAGCCGGTGTAGTCTTCCGGGGTCACCACCTCGACCTTCATGATCGGCTCAAGCAGCACCGAGGTGCCCTTCTGCAGGGCCTCGCGGAACGCCGCGCGGGACGCGATCTCGAACGCCAGGGCCGACGAGTCCACTTCGTGGAACGCGCCGTCGGTGAGCGTCACCTTGACGTCCACCACGGGGAAGCCCGCCAGCACGCCGGCGCCAAGCACGCTCTCGAGGCCCTTCTGGACGCCCGGGATGTACTCCTTCGGCACCGCGCCGCCGACGATGGCGCTCTCGAAAGCGAAGCCCTTGCCGGCCTCGTTCGGCTCCACCGTGAACTTCACCCGCGCGAACTGGCCGGTACCACCGGTCTGCTTCTTGTGGGTGTAGTCCACCTCGGTCTTCTTCGTGAGGGTCTCACGATAGGCGACCTGAGGAGCGCCGATGTTGGCGTCCACCTTGTAGGTGCGCTTCAGGATGTCGACCTTGATGTCGAGGTGCAGTTCGCCCATCCCCTTGAGGATGGTCTGGCCGCTCTCGAAGTCGGTCGACACGCGGAAGGACGGGTCCTCGGCAGCCAGCTTGGAGAGGGCGATGCCCAGCTTCTCCTGGTCAGCCTTGGACTTCGGCTCGATCGCGATCTCGATGACCGGCTCGGGGAATTCCATCTTCTCCAGGATCACGGCCTTGGCCGGATCGCAGAGGGTATCGCCCGTGCGCACATCCTTGAGGCCGGCGAGGGCGACGATGTCGCCCGCATAGGCTTCCTTGATGTCTTCGCGGTTGTTGGCGTGCATCAGCAGCATCCGCCCGACGCGCTCGCGCTTGTCGCGGGTGGAGTTGAGCAGGCCCATGCCGGTTTCCATCTTGCCGGCGTAGACACGGCAGAAGGTGATGGTGCCGACGAAGGGATCGTCCATGATCTTGAACGCGAGCACGGAGGTCGGCTCCTCGTCCGAGGGAAGACGCACGGTGTCTTCCTCGGTCTTGAAGTCGATGCCCTTGATCGCGCCGCGATCGATCGGCGACGGCAGATAGTCCACCACCGCGTCGAGCAGGGGCTGCACGCCCTTGTTCTTGAAGGCCGAGCCGCAGAACACCGGGTTGAACTTGCGGCCGATGACGGCGAGACGGATCAGGCGCTTGAGGGTCGCCTCGTCCGGCTCGGTGCCGTCGAGATAAGCAGCCATGGCGTCGTCGTCGAGTTCGACGGCGGCTTCCACCAGCTTGTTGCGGTATTCGGCAGCCTTGTCGGCGAGATCCGCGGGGATCTCCTCGTCATGGTACTTGGCGCCGAGGGCTTCATCTTCCCACACGACCGCCTTCATGCGGACGAGGTCGATGATGCCCTTGAAGTTGTTCTCCGAGCCGATCGGGAGCTGGCAGCACACCGGGTTGCCGGCGACGCGGTCCACGATCATCTCGACGCAGCGGTAGAAGTCGGCGCCGATCTTGTCCATCTTGTTGACGAACACGACGCGCGGCACGTTGTACTTGTCCGCCTGGCGCCACACGGTCTCGGTCTGCGGCTCGACGCCCTGGTTGCCGTCCAGCACGCACACGGCGCCGTCGAGCACGCGGAGCGAGCGCTCCACCTCGATGGTGAAGTCCACGTGGCCGGGGGTGTCGATGATGTTCAGGCGCTTGCCCTGCCAGATCGCAGTCGTCGCGGCAGACGTGATGGTGATGCCGCGTTCCTGCTCCTGGGTCATCCAGTCCATGGTGGCAGCGCCATCATGGACTTCGCCGATCTTGTGGCTCTTGCCGGTGTAATAGAGGATCCGCTCGGTGGTCGTGGTCTTGCCGGCATCAATGTGGGCCATGATGCCGAAGTTGCGGTAGTCCTCGATCGCGTGAGTCCGGGGCATTGCTCAGTCCTCTCCGATCACCAGCGGTAATGCGAGAACGCGCGGTTGGCTTCGGCCATCCGGTGCGTGTCTTCGCGCTTCTTCACGGCGGAGCCGCGATTGTTGGCAGCATCGAGCAGCTCGGCGGAGAGACGCTCCACCATGGTCTTCTCGTTGCGGGCGCGGGCCGAGGCGATGAGCCAGCGGATCGCGAGGGTCTGGCGACGCTCGGTGCGCACCTCGACCGGGACCTGGTAGGTGGCGCCACCGACGCGGCGGGAGCGAACTTCCACCGCAGGGGCCACGTTCTCGAGCGCCTGAATGAAGACCTCGACCGGATCATGCTTCGCCTTGGCCTCGACCACGTCGAGGGCGCCATAGACGATGCCTTCGGCAACCGACTTCTTGCCGTCGCGCATGACGGAATTCATGAAGCGCGACAGGGTGGTCGAGCCATACTTGGCGTCCGGGATGACTTCGCGGCGCTCGGCCTTGTGACGACGGGACATCGTTCAGATCCTCACTATCACTTCGGCCGCTTCGCGCCGTACTTCGAACGGCGCTGCTTGCGGTTCTTCACGCCCTGGGTATCCAGAACGCCACGCAGGATGTGGTAGCGCACGCCGGGAAGATCCTTCACGCGGCCGCCACGGATCATCACCACGGAGTGTTCCTGAAGGTTGTGACCTTCACCGGGGATGTAGCCGATCACTTCGTAGCTGTTGGTGAGCCGCACCTTGGCAACCTTACGAAGGGCCGAGTTCGGCTTCTTCGGGGTCGTCGTGTAAACTCGCGTGCAAACGCCGCGCTTCTGCGGGCTCGACTGAAGCGCCGGCGCCTTGTCGCGCGCCTTCTGCGCTTCGCGCGGCTTACGGATCAGCTGGTTGATCGTCGGCATGTACGCCTTCGCCTCGTCCTGATCTGCGGCCTTGGCCGCATTCCTTCATTTCGACGACCCTTTTGGGATCGCCACGACCGGCCCCGACGGGGCCCGAATTCCCTTCGCACCAACGAACACGAAAGGCGCCGTCCACCGCCCAAAAGGGGGCAGACACGCCTTTCTCGCGACAGAGGATCACAGCGCGCTATACCGGGGCTTTTTTCCCGGCCGGCGCCGCGATCATGCACCTGAAGTTATCGCAGTGCTGTTCCTGGCAGCGTTTCGGCTTCAAGATCGCCCCTTCAAGCACTTGGAAGCGCTGATTTCGAAGGGACCAATCACTCAGACGCCGACCGCCTGCCGCGAAAGTGGGCTGCTTCTAACCGGAGAGTCGCCGAACGTCAATAAGGATCGCGCCGACTTTCCCGCAAATACGCGGCTTTGAGGCTTGCGAAGGCGTGACCGCAGTCACAAATCGCCCCCACCCTGCCGGTAATTCATACTTTTTTAACAAATGCCCCCGCCCGCGGCGCGGGAGGGGGCGATTTTAAGGGAATCAGGCGAGAAGGGCGGCGACGCCGTCGCGCTCTTCCAGCAGTTCCTTGAGGGTCTTGTCGAACTGGGTCTTGGAGAAGTCGTCCATGGGCAGGCCCTGGACCACTTCGTACTCGCCCGCGGTGCAGATGGCAGGCATGCCGAAAACGATGCCCTCGGGCACGCCGTAGGAGCCATCGGACGCGACGCCCATGGACACCCACTTACCGGCGGTGCCGTGGATCCAGTCATGCATGTGGTCGATGGCGGCGTTTGCGGCGGAGGCCGCAGACGACAGGCCACGGGCCTCGATGATGGCGGCGCCGCGCTTGCCGACGGTCGGCAGCAGGGTCTCGCGATACCAGGTCTCGTCGTTGATGAGCTCCGGCAGCGGCTTGCCCTTCACGGTGGCGAAGCGGTAGTCGGCATACATGGTCGGGGAGTGGTTGCCCCACACCGCCACCTTCTCGATGTCCTTGCTCTCGACGCCGGCCTTCGCCGCGAACTGCGACAAAGCGCGGTTGTGGTCGAGGCGGAGCATGGCGGTGATGTTGCGGGCCGGCAGGTCCGGGGCGCTCTTGGCGGTGATGTAGGCATTGGTGTTGGCCGGGTTGCCGACCACCAGCACCTTCACGTCGCGCTTGGCCACCTCGTTCAGCGCCGCGCCCTGGACCTTGAAGATCTCGGCGTTGGCGGAGAGGAGGTCGGCGCGCTCCATGCCCTTCGAGCGGGGACGGGCGCCGACGAGAATCGCTGCGTCGATGTCCTTGAAGGCGACCTTCGGATCATCGGTGATGACCACGCCCGCGAAATTCGGGAAGGCGCAATCCTCGATCTCCATCACCACGCCCTTCACGGCACCCTGCGCCTGGGGAAGGTCGAGAAGCTGGAGGATGACCGGCTGGTCCTTGCCGAACAGGTCGCCGTTGGCGATGCGGAAAAGAAGAGAATAGCAAATCTGACCGGCGGCGCCCGTGACTGCGACGCGAACGGCGGGTTTGGTCATGAGAGGAAGCCCTTTGCCTTGGATGAGCCCCGAAGGCTCGGGCGCGCAATCTATGCTGCGGCGCGGCCGATGGAAAGGCGCTCGCGCCCCTCAGAATCGGCGACGCCGTGGGCACTTGGTCTAACCCGCAGCCCGGCTCCCCGCTTCGCCCCCGTCCCGGCCCGTCAGGCGTGGGGGAAAGGCGGGCTGTTCATGAAATGGACCAGGGTCGAGCAGTCGGCCGCCGAGATTGCAAAGCTGCCCTTGAAGTGGGTCCCGGCATCCACCTCGACCACGAAGGTGTTGGGCGTGGGCCCCGGCAGGATCCGGCAAGAGACTGGCGGATCGATCCAAAGCGGTCCGTCGGCCTTGCAGAGAAACTCCGTCCGGGATGCGCTGCGGATGTCGAACAGGTCATAGGAGATTTCTGGCGTTCCGCCAGCGAGGCCTAGAATGGCGATGTGGCCCTTGTCTTTCCCTGCCCGGTCTAGTCGGATCCATTTCGCGACGCCGCTCGGGTCCTTGGCCTGCACCTGGATCATCCGCGCCTCCCCATTGTGATCGGGCGGCCCGGAGGCGCGGCCCGATCATCCGAAGGCTGCATCAATTGAGATATACAATCAATAGGTGCATCTACCTGACACCACACCCAGGCGGATCAGAGCACCACCACATGGTTGGGCATCTCATTGCTGTCGCCCGGCCGGCGCGGCAGGGGGCCGGCGAGGAGTTCGCCCGCCTTCTCCACCCCCGCCACGAGCCCTTCGGCAAGGCTGCCCTGCCGGGCGCGGGCGGCGACCGTGTCGCAGATGTCGCGCCACGCGGCGGCGCCCAGCGGGCCATGGGCCGCGTCGTCCGCCACCACTTCCACGAGGCGCTCGCGCGCGGCGGCGAAGATCAGGATGCCGGTGCGGCCCTTGGTCTGGGGAATGCCGTAGCTCAGGAAGGTCTCGATGGCCGCGTTGCGCGCGGCCGCCTTGAGCGCGAGGCGGGGGATGGCTTTCTCCGCGACGCCCGGCATCAGCAGCGCGGCAGCGAGTAGCACGAACAGCACCGACTGCAGCGCCAGAGCCGACAGCGCCGGCATGGGATAGGCGAGCACGACGAGCCACGGCAGCACCAGCGCCGCCAGCGAGGCCCACAGGATGGAGAAGAATGAGTGCTGCACCAGCGGCGCCCGGGTCACCACCACGCGGATTTCAGCGGAGGTCTTGGCCTCCGCCAGCGTCACCGCCTCGGCGATGCGCTGGAGCGCGTGCTGCGGCAGGCCGTAGCGGCCGGCATCCTGGGTGGTGGTCGTCGTGGCGGATTGCGGGTCCATCCAAAGCTCTCCCCCCGCGACGGCGGGATCGGCAGTTTGCAGGCGCGCGGTAAAATCGCAAGGGCGGAGCCGGCGCGACCTACCAGTCCCCCGAAGCGCCGCCCCCGCCGGAGGAGCCTCCGCCGCCCGACCAGCCGCCGCCCGAAGACCCGCCGGACCAGCCGGAGCTGCTGCCCGTGCCCCATTCCCACGCGATCGGTCCGCCGGCCACCGCCCCGTCGCGCCGCCTGCGGGCGGCCGGACCGCCCGGCCCGCCCCCGCGCATGACGCGCCAGATGATGAACCCCATGAAGATGACCATCACCGCGAGAAAGATGAGGTTGTCCACCTCCTCCTCGGTCCAGTCGGAAGATTCCAGCGTCTTCGCCCGCGCCTTCGCCTCGTCCGGATCGAGGTTCAGGATTTCTATGATCGCGTCCGTGCCCTTGACGATCCCGGCCGCCATGTCGCCGGACTTGAACGCCGGCACGATGGCGTTGCGGATGATGGTGGAGGCGACCGCATCGGTGAGGATGCCTTCCAGCCCGTAACCCACCTCGATGCGCACTTTGCGCTCGTTGGGGGCGACGAGAAGGAGGACGCCATTGTTCTTCTTCGCCTGCCCGATCTGCCAGGTGCGGAACAGGCGGTTGGCGTAGTCCTCGATGGAGGTGCCCTGCAGCGAGGGAATGGTGGCCACCACCAATTGGTCGGTGGCCCGCGCCTCCTGCGCCGCGAGCTTGGCATCCAGCGCGGCGAGGGTGGCGGCGTCGAGCACATGGGCGGCGTCCACCACCCGCCCGGTGAGGGGCGGGAAGGTCAGCTCCGCGCGGGCGGGCGCGACGGCTCCGGCCGCGATGGCGAGGCACAGCGCCACCAGGCCGGCCAGCACGGGCACAAAGCGCCGGGCCGGGATCGCAAAGGCGCGTGGCCGGGCCACCCGGCGGGCATTCTCCTCGCCCATCGCCGTCACTCCGGCCTCAGTTGAACTTCACCTTGGGCACCTGCATCTGCTGCTCGGAGATGGTGAAGGTCTCCATGGGCTTGTAGGCGCGATAGAGGGTGGCGGCCCACAGCGCGCCGGGGAAGGTCTTCAGCTCGGTGTTATAGACGCGCACCGCCTCGATATAGTCGCGCCGCGCCACGGCGATGCGGTTCTCGGTGCCCTCGATCTGAGACTGGAGGGCGAGGAAGTTGGCATTGGATTTCAGGTCCGGATAGGCCTCCGACACCGCGATCAGCCGCCCCAGCGCGGAGGAGAGGCCCGCCTGCGCGTCCTGGAACTGCTTGAACTGCTCGGGATTGGTGATGGTGGAGGCATCCACCCTGATGGAGGTGGCCTTGGCGCGCGCCTCGATCACCGAGGTCAGCACGTCCTTCTCCTGGGCGGCATAGCCCTTCACCGTCTCCACCAGATTGGGAATGAGGTCCGAGCGGCGCTGGTACTGGTTCAGCACCTCGCTCCACGCCGCCTTGGCGCGCTCCTCCTCGGTGGGAATCACATTGATGCCGCATCCCGCCAGCATGAGCGCGGCCAGCACGGCGAAGAGCGGCGCCCGGAGGCGGGCGAATTCACGAAGAACGATGGACATGTGGCCCCTCCCCTGTCGCCGCAGCGTGGCAGCGGCGTGCTTATAACACGGCGAAGGTCGAGAAAGGTTCCGGGACAATCCGGATCCCCCATCCTCACGCCTTGCCGAGATAGCCCGGCAGATCCTGCGCCTCATCCAGCAGAGACACCTTGATGGCGAGCTTCTCCGCCAGAACGATGTCAGTCTCAAGCAGACGGGTGGTCATGAAGGAGCGGTAGTAATTGCCCCACATGAATTCCTGGAACGGCGTGTCCTCGTTGGCATAGGCCGTCCCGCGCACCCCGCGGGCGAGCGTGCGCCAAGGATTGTCGGTGAGCGCGCTCACGTGGGCCGGAATCTTGACGCAGGGGCGGCGATTGCCGTCCACGTCGATGGGCCAGCACAGGCCCTCGGTCTCCATGCGGTGCCAGAAGGCCTTGAGGTCGAGGTCCGACCAGTCGGCCCGCGCCTCACCGAGGAACACCGTCTCTTCGCCGACAGCAAGCAGCGCCCGGCACAGATGGTGATGGTCGATGATGTAGAGCCGGCGTTTCGGCCCGATCACATAGGGCACAGCCTTGTCTTCCTTCAGCGCCCTCAACTCGCGCTGGGAGAGCTTGCGCATCTGCGCGGCGCGCCGCTCCACCTCCTGCAGCCCCAGCGTGAGCTGGGTGGGGTTCAGCGCCGCGATGTCGATTTCGGTGAAGTCCGCCATTCCAGTCCCCTGCTCCAGTCCCCTGCCCTCGTCCGCGCCGGCGGAGCAGGCCCGAAAACGAAGGCGGCGGCAACCCGTGCCGGGGTGCCGCCGCCGAACCCTCTACGCTGCGGACTGCGATCAGCCGGGAGAGATCATCTTCTCCGGCCGCACCACCTCGTCGAACTCTTCGTTGGTGACATAGCCGCCGCCCACGGCCTCATCGCGCAGGGTCGTGCCCTTCTTGTGCGCGGTCTTGGCGATCTTGGCGGCGTTGTCGTAGCCGATCTTCGGGGCGAGCGCGGTGACCAGCATCAGCGAGCGCTCCAGCGCCGCCTTGATGTTGTCCTCGCGCGCCTCGATGCCGACCACGCAATTGTCGGTGAAGCTGATGGCCGCGTCCGCCATCAGGCGCACGGACTGGAGGAAGTTGTAGGCCATCACCGGATTGTAGACGTTCAGCTCGAAATGGCCCTGGCTGCCGGCGAAGGTGAGCGCGGCGTTGTTGCCGAAGATCTGCACGCAGACTTGGGTCAGCGCCTCGCACTGGGTGGGGTTCACCTTGCCCGGCATGATGGAGGAGCCGGGCTCGTTCTCGGGCAGCGACAATTCGCCGAGGCCGGAGCGCGGGCCGGAGCCGAGCAGGCGGATGTCGTTGGCGATCTTGAACAGCGAGGCCGCCACCGTGTTGATGGCGCTGTGCGAGAACACCATGGCGTCGTGGGCGGCGAGCGCCTCGAACTTGTTGGGCGCCGAGGTGAATGCGAGGCCGGTGATGCCGGCGATCTTCGCCGCCACCTGCTCGGCGAAGCCGACCGGGGCGTTGAGGCCGGTGCCCACGGCGGTGCCGCCCTGCGCCAGCTCCATCAGCGCCGGCAGGGTCATCTCGATGCGCTTGATGCCGTTCTCGACCTGCTGGGTATAGCCGGAGAATTCCTGGCCCAGCGTCAGGGGCGTCGCATCCTGGGTGTGGGTGCGGCCGATCTTGATGATGTCCTTCCACTCCGCCGACTTGGCGGCGAGCGCGCCATGCAGGTGCTTCAGCGCCGGCAGCAGGCGGTGGACGATCTCCTCCGCGCAGGCGATGTGCATGGCGGTCGGGTAGGTGTCGTTGGACGACTGGCTCATATTGACGTGATCGTTGGGATGCACGGGCTTCTTGGAGCCCATTTCCCCGCCGAGCATCTCAATGGCCCGGTTCGAGATCACCTCGTTGGCGTTCATGTTGGACTGGGTGCCGGAGCCGGTCTGCCAGACGGCGAGCGGGAAGTGGGCGTCGAGCTTGCCCTCGATCACTTCCTGCGCCGCGGCGACGATGGCGTCAGCGATCTTGGGATCGAGGCGGCCGAGGTCGCGGTTCACTTCCGCCGCGGCCCGCTTGACGATGCCGAGCGCGCGCACCACCGGCAGCGGCTGCTTCTCCCAGCCGATCTTGAAGTTGCCGAGCGAGCGCTGCGCCTGCGCGCCCCAGTAGCGGTCGGATTCAACTTCGATGGGACCGAATGTGTCGGTCTCTGTGCGGGTGGTCATGGCGGGCCTTTCCTTAAGACGCGGGCGGGCCGGTCCTTAGCACAGCTCGCGCCCGCTGGGGGAGGCGCAGTTCCACCCTAAAATAGTTCCAGAGAGGTATCAGAGGGATGTTACCTCCTTGGAATTTAGCCATATCTTGACCGTGCCCGATGAGGTAAAATTCTTCGGCGGGCTAAGTGGCCTGACGCGTGACGCCGGCCGTACAGAAGATCATCTGCCGTCGGCGCGGAGGAATCCGACGGCAAGGTGAGGCAAGCGTTGGGCGACGTGGTCAATCTTCACCGGGCGCGCAAGGCGCGGGCCCGTCAGGCGGCTGATGCGGCAGCCAGCCAGAACCGGATCCGATTCGGTCGGACCAAGGCTGAGCGTCAGCAGCAGGCGGACGAGCTCGTGCGGCAAGAGCGCCACCTTGAGGGCCACGCCCTGACCGAGAGGGATGAACATGAAAAGCCCCGTGGTTAAAAGATCCATCGTCATAGCCGGGCACAAGACCAGCGTCAGTCTCGAGGATGCCTTCTGGGAGGCTCTGAAGGAGATTGCCAGCGGCCGCCGGCTCACCCTGTCCGATCTCGTGGCGACCATCGATTCTGGCCGTTCGCAGGGGAATCTTTCCTCCGCCATCCGCCTGTTCGTGCTCGACCATTTTCGTGGCGCGGCCACCCAGGCGCGCGCCCAGGCCGCAGGAGAACGTCTCCAGGTCTCCAGCCCTCCCGTTGCGTAAGCGCGAGGTCAACCTTATCTGCGGTTCGAGCTGACCGCGCATCGCGTTGAAAGGCGGTGCGCGGTTTCCTATAACCACCTGGCCCGGCGGGGCAGGCCAGACGCGGCATGCCACGTCGAGGTCCCTCCCGCCGAACGGGTCTTCCCGGTCGACGCGCTCCCTGCGGAGCTTGATCGCCTCGGACGACCCGCTGCGGGCGGCGTGCTAGCCTGCGGCCTGTCCGCAGCCGCGCCGGTGGCAGGATCAGCGACGCGGGTGCCGGTGGCGGCACCGCCCACGGGAGACGACGGATGTCGTGGAAGAATCAGAGTGGCGGCCCATGGGGTAATGGGCCGCGGGGTCCCTGGGGTTCGGGGCCCTCTTCATCGGGACCGACGCCGCCAGACCTTGAAGACCTGATCCGCCGCAGCCAGGATCGCCTGCGCTCCATCATGCCGGGCTCGTTCGGCACCAATGGCATCATCCTCGTCATCGCGCTCGTGGTGGCCGGCTGGTTCCTCTCCGGCTTCTATCGCGTGCTGCCCGACGAGCAGGGCGTGGTGCTGCGCTTCGGCAAGTTCGTCGGCATCACCCAGCCGGGCCTCAATTATCACTGGCCCTACCCCATCGAGACCGTGCTCACCCCCAAGGTGACCTTCGTCAACCGCATCGACATCGGCATGCGGGTCAGCGAGGACACCCGCCGCACCGGCACCCGCATGACGGACGTGGCCGAGGAGAGCCTGATGCTCACGGGTGACGAGAACATCGTCGACGTGGACTTCTCGGTGTTCTGGGTGATCAACAACGCCGAAGAATACCTCTTCAACGTGCAGAACCCCGAGGGCACCATCAAGGCGGTGGCCGAGAGCGCCATGCGCGAGGTCATCGGCCGCACCAATATCCAGCCCATCCTCACCGGCGCCCGCCAGGGCATCGAGACCGGCGTGCAGGAGCTGATGCAGCAGGTGCTCAACAGCTACAAGGCCGGCGTGCAGATCACCCAGGTGCAGATGCAGAAGGTCGATCCGCCCAGCCAGGTCATCGACGCCTTCCGCGACGTGCAGGCCGCCCGCGCCGACGCCGAGCGCTCCCAGAACGAGGCGCAGACCTACGCCAACCGCGTGCTGCCCGAAGCCCGCGGCGAGGCCTCCCGCATCGAGAATGCGGCCCAGGCCTATCGCGAGCGGACCGTGGTGGAGGCCCGCGGCCAGGCCGCCCGCTTCCTCAAGGTGTTCGACGAATACCAGAAGGCCAAGGAGGTCACGCGTCAGCGCATGTACCTCGAAACCATGGAGCGCGTGCTCGGCAGCGTGGACAAGGTGCTGATCGATCCCTCCGCGAGCCGCCAGAGCGGCGGTGGCGGGGTCGTGCCGGTCCTGCCCCTTGCCGATCAGTTCCGCCGCACCCCGGCGCCCGCCACGCAGCCCCAGGGAGCCGCCCGATGAGAAACCCGGTCCTCGGCGGCGTCATCGCCGTCATTGGCGTCGTCGCCCTCATCCTGATCTATTCGTCCGCCTACATCGTCAGCCAGACCCAGCAGGCGCTGGTGCTGCGCCTCGGCGATCCGCTGGCGCCCGTGACCGCGCCCGGATTGCACTGGAAGGTGCCGTTCATCGACAGCGTGGTCTATATCGACAACCGCATCCTCGACCTGGAGAACCCCTCCCAGGAAGTGATCGCGGCGGACCAGAAGCGCCTCGTGGTGGACGCCTTCGCGCGCTACCGCATCACCAACCCGCTGCGCTTCTACCAGGCGGTGGGCACGGTGCAGGGCGCCAACTCCCGCCTCTCCACGGTGCTCAACTCGGCCCTGCGCCGCGTGCTCGGCGAGAACACCTTCACCAGCGTCGTGCGCGACCAGCGCGAGGGGCTGATGCGGCAGATCAACGAGCAGGTGAACCGCGAGGCCGCCAACTTCGGCATCACCGTGGTGGATGTGCGCATCCGCCGCGCCGACCTGCCGGAGGCCAACAGCCAGGCGGTGTTCCAGCGCATGCAGACCGAGCGCCAGCGGGAAGCGGCGGAAATCCGCGCCCAGGGCAACGAGGCCGCCCAGCGCCTGCGCGCCCGCGCC
Organism: Xanthobacter flavus; assembly: GCF_017875275.1. Classification (NCBI taxonomy): domain Bacteria; kingdom Pseudomonadati; phylum Pseudomonadota; class Alphaproteobacteria; order Hyphomicrobiales; family Xanthobacteraceae; genus Xanthobacter; species Xanthobacter flavus. The sequence continues at coordinate 505,280 of NZ_JAGGML010000001.1, forward strand.
GACCGCGAGGTCACCATCGTGGTCGCGGAGGCGAACTCCAAGGGCGAGCAGCTGCGCGGTGAAGGCGATGCGGAGCGAAACCGCATCTTCGCCGATGCCTACCAGCGCGACCCGGACTTCTTCGCCTTCTACCGCTCCATGCAGGCCTATGAGGCGAGCATGAAGTCGTCCGACACCCGCATGCTGCTGGCGCCGGATTCGAACTTCTTCCGCTTCTTCCAGAGCCCGACGGGAGGCCCCGTAGCGGGCGCGCCCGTCGCGCTGCCTTCGGCCGGCAACTGACCGGCCCGGCGGGCGGCATGAAGGACCTTCTGGCTGCCCTTGGCCTCATGCTGGCCATCGAGGGCCTGTGCCTCGCCGCCTTCCCGGTGGCGTGGCGCAAGGCCATGAAGGCGGTCTTGCACGCCCCGGAAACCCCCATGCGCCTCGCCGGCCTCGGCGTCGGCGCACTGGGGGTGCTTCTGGTGTTCCTCGTGCGCAGCTTCTGAATGCGGGGCCGGTCGGATCGGCCCCACCTTCCCACACCTTCTCTCCCGCACCGATTTGTCCCCGTGTCATCGCCCGGCTCGTCCGGGCGATCCACTTTTGGGCCGCCGGGATGCCCGGTATCCCGGAAGCCGTCTGGCGGCGCAGTGGATCACCCGCACAAGGCGTGTGATGACGATTGCGAAAAGATCGCCGCAATCGTCCCCGAAGCTTGCCTCCCAACCCGCCGGATCGTGAGCGGCGCGGGGCTTGCGCCCGGCGCGCCGGCGTCGCAGCCTCTGCGGATGATCTCGAGGACAGCCATGCCCGCACCGTTCGTGCCTTCCCGCCGCCTTCCCCGCCGGTCCCGGCTGCCCGCGCTGCTTCTGGCGGCGGCGGTGGCCCTCGCCGGCATTGGCAGCGCGCCGCTTCATGCCGCGCCCGGCAAGGGACCGGACACGGTGGCGGACGTGGCCGAGAAAGTGATGGACGCGGTGGTGAACATCTCCACCTCGCAGAACGTCGCCCCCTCCCGCTCGGTGCCCGCGCCGCAACTGCCGCCGGGCTCGCCCTACGAGGACTTCTTCGACGAATTCTTCAAGCGCCGCCCGGACGATGGCGGCGAGCAGCGCTCGCGGCGCGTCTCCTCGCTCGGATCCGGCTTCGTCATCGATCCGTCCGGCTTCATCGTCACCAACAACCACGTCATCTCGGACGCCGACGAGGTCTTCGCCAATTTCAACGACGGTTCGAAGCTGAAGGCCGAGGTGGTCGGCCGCGACGCCAAAACCGACCTCGCGCTGCTCAAGGTGAACCCGCCCAGACCCCTCGTGGCGGTAAAGTTCGGCGACAGCGAGAAGCTGCGCGTGGGCGACTGGGTGATGGCCATCGGCAACCCGTTCGGCCTCGGCGGCACGCTCACGGTGGGCGTCGTCTCCGCCCGCAACCGCGACATCAATTCCGGCCCCTATGACAACTTCATCCAGACCGACGCGGCCATCAACCGGGGCAATTCCGGTGGCCCGCTGTTCAACATGGAAGGCGAGGTGATCGGCATCAACACCGCCATCATCTCCCCCTCGGGCGGCTCCATCGGCATCGGCTTCGCCGTGCCTTCCGCCACCGCCCAGCCGGTGCTGGCCCAGATCGAGCAGTTCAAGGAAGTGCGGCGCGGCTGGATCGGCGTGCGCATCCAGCCCGTCACCGAAGACATCGCCGAGAGCCTCGGCCTCGGCAAGCCGCGCGGCGCGCTCATCGGCGTGGTGACGGAGAACAGCCCGGCCGCCCAGGGCGGCGTCAAGGCCGGCGATGTGATCGTCAAATTCAACGGCCGCGACATCAAGGAAGTGCGCGACCTCACCCGGACCGTCGCCGACACCATGGCCGACACCGAGGTGGAGGTGGTGGTCATCCGCAAGGGCAAGGAGGAGACCCTGCGCGTCAAGGTCGCCCGCATGCCCGAGGACGACAAGCCGGACGCCTCCAAGCCGGCCCCCGAGGCGCAGAAGGTGCCGCCGAAGAAGGCCCTCGGCATCGAGCTCTCCGCCATGAGCGACGACCTGCGCAAGCGCTACCGCATCAAGAGCGAGATTTCCGGCGTGGTCATCACCGACGTGGACCGCTCCTCCCCCGCCTCCGACAAGGGGCTGAAGGCGGGTCAGGTCATCGTGCAGGTGGGCCAGGAAGCGGTGGCAAGCCCCGCCGACGTGGAGAAGCAGATCGACGCCCTGCGCAAGGCCGGCAAGCGCTCGGCCCTGTTCCTCGTCTCCGACGGCGAGGGCAAGCAGGAGTTCGTGACGGTCCCGCTGAACTGAGAATAGGACAGGATTGATACCGTCGTCCTCCGGCTTGTCCGGAGGCCCCATGGAGACGCTCGTCCCGCCCCGGAGGCTTCCGTACCGGCGGGATCGGCCCTCCGGTCAAGCCGGAGGGCGACGGCGGGAGGTGTGGCGCGGACAATCTCATCCGGCCCCTGCCGCCGATGGGCGGACCGCGCCCCGGCGGGCGGGCGACACCTACCCCCTACCCCACCCCGCCCCTCAGCCGCTCCTCCGCCCGCGCGCAGCCCATCAGCGGTAGCAGCGCGGCGAGTTCCGGCCCGGTCTCCCGTCCAGTCAGCGCGAGGCGCAGCGGGTGGAACAGGCCACGCCCCGAGCGCCCGGTGGCGGCCTTCACCGCGCTCGTCCACGCCTTCCACGTCGCGCCATCCCACGGCTCCGCCGGCAGCAGGTTGGCGGCCTCGGTGAGGAAGGCGCGGTCGTCTTCGGCGATCACGCCCGCCTGAGGGGCGGCGACGATCTCCCACCATCCGCGCGCGTCATCGAAGCGGGAGAGGTTCGCGCGCACAGCCAGCCAGAACGCCTCGCCGCCCCCGATGCCGGCCGCCTCTAGCCGCGCGGCGGCGGCGGAGAAGGGCATGATGTGCAGGGTGCGGGCGGTGAGCGCGTCGAGGTCCGCCGGATCGAACCGGGCGGGCGCCCGGGAGATGGCGGCAAGGTCCACCATGGCCGCGAGCGCGTCGAGGTCGGCGACCGGCTCCACCGCATGGGAGGTGCCCACCAGCACGGACAGCGCGGCCACCGCCAGCGCCTCCTGCCCCGCCTCGCGCAGCGCCGAAAGGGAGAGATGGCCGAGCCGCTTGGAGAGGCCTTCCCCTGAAGGCAGCGTCAGCAGATTGTGGTGAGCGAAGCCCGGCACCGGCCCGCCCAGCGCCGCGAAGATCTCGATCTGCACCGCCGTATTGGTGACGTGGTCCTCGCCGCGGATCACCTGCGTGACGCCGAGCGCCAGATCGTCCACCACCGAAGGCAGCGTGTAGAGGAAGCTGCCGTCGGCGCGCACCAGCACGGGGTCCGAGAGGGTGCTGGTGTCCACCTGCTGCGGGCCGCGCACGCCGTCGTCCCATGCCACCACGCGATGCTCCAGCCGAAAGCGCCAGTGCGGACGGCGGCCCTCGGCCTCGAGCCGGGCACGGTCTTCGGCGGTAAGCGCGAGGGCGGCACGGTCATAGACCGGCGGCAGGCCGCGGGCGCGCTGCAGGCCGCGCTTGAGGTCCAGCTCCTCCTCGCTCTCATAGGCCGGATAGAGGCGGCCCATGGCCTTGAGCCGCTCCGCCGCCGCCGCGTAATCGGCGATCCGGTCGGACTGGCGGACGGTGATGTCGGGCGCAATCCCGAGCCAGCCGAGGTCGGCGGCGATGGCATCCGCATATTCGGCGCGGGAGCGGGCGGCGTCCGTGTCGTCGAAGCGCAGGATGAAGGTGCCGCCGGAGCGCCGGGCGATCAACGCATTAAGGAGCGCGGTGCGGGCGTTGCCCACATGGATCAGGCCGGTGGGCGACGGGGCGAAGCGCAGCACGGGCGCGGCGTTGCGGGGAAAATCGGACATGGGCAGCCCCATAGCCCGCCTTTCATCCCGCGTCGATGGGCGGCCCCCGGAAAGCGAAGAGCCCGGCGTTGCGGCCGGGCTCTCCTGTTCGTTCAGCGGGGCTGGGGGCAGTCCGGCCCCTGGCAGCGGTTGCCGCCGCCGCCACCCTGCGGCTGCTGGCGCTGTTGCGGCGCCTGCTGCTGCGGGGGCTGACGCTGTTGCTGTTGCTGCTGGATCAGCTGCTGACGCTGCTGCTGGTACTGCTGGCGCTGCTGCTGCATCTCCTGCTGACGCTGCTGGTTCATCTGCTGGATCTGCTGCTGTTGCTGCTGACGCTGCTGCTGTTGCTGCTGCTGGCGCTGCTGGATCTGCTCCTGCTGACGCTGCTGCATCTGCTGTTGCTGCTGTTGACGCTGCTGGATCTGCTCCTGCTGACGTTGCTGCATCTGCTGTTGCTGCTGGCGCATCTGCTGTTGCTGCTGCTGGCGCTGCTGGTTCAGCTCCTGCTGCTGCTGGCGCAGCTGTTGCTGGCGCTCGGCCGGCGACACCTGCCCCGGTCGGGCACCGGGCTGACCCGGGCCACCAGGACCGCCCGGCTGGCCGGGCTGCACCTGTCCGGGACCACCGGGGCCGCCCGGACGACCGGGACCGCCGGGCTGACCCGGACCGCCCGGCTGACCGGGCTGAACCTGCCCAGGACCACCCGGGCCGCCGGGACGACCAGGACCGCCGGGCTGACCCGGACCACCCGGTCCACCGGGGCCTCCCGGCTGGCCGGGCTGAACCTGTCCGGGACCACCCGGACGACCGGGACCGCCGGGCTGCCCCGGACCACCCGGGCCACCAGGACCGCCCGGCTGGCCGGGCTGCACCTGACCGGGGCCGCCGGGACCGCCCGGACGACCGGGACCGCCGGGCTGACCCGGGCCTCCCGGTCCACCGGGACCACCCGGCTGGCCGGGCTGCACCTGACCGGGGCCGCCGGGACCGCCCGGACGACCGGGACCGCCGGGCTGACCCGGACCACCCGGTCCACCGGGACCACCCGGCTGGCCGGGCTGCACCTGTCCGGGACCACCCGGGCCGCCGGGACGACCAGGACCGCCGGGCTGACCCGGACCACCCGGTCCACCGGGACCACCCGGCTGGCCGGGCTGCACCTGACCGGGGCCGCCGGGACCGCCCGGACGACCGGGACCGCCGGGATAGCCAGGACCACCAGGACCACCCGGACCACCGGGTCCGCCGGGATAGCCGGGACCGCCCGGATAGCCGGGGCCACCAGGACCACCCGGTCCGCCGGGATAGCCGGGACGGCCCGGAGGATAGCCGGGGCTGCCGGGATAGCCGGGCTGGCCCCAGTTGGGCGGCGGGCGCGGGGCGTCCGGCGGCGGGCGCATGCCCGGAGGCGGGACGTAATTGCTGCGCCACCAGCCGGGCGGACGCGGGCCGGGAGGCGGCGGGCCCCAGCCGGGACGCGGCCGCGGATTATAGGCTTCCCAGCGCCAGCGATCGGCATACCAGGGCTGGTTCACATAGATCGGCCGGTTGACGTAATAGGTGTTCCAATACTGCGAGGCCGCGAAGGCCACCACCGGCACGCCGACAGCCGCGAGGCCCCAGTCCGGCAGCACCGCGGTGCGGCCCTGCTGCTCGTAGCCGATGTATTCGCTGTACACCCAGCCGCGGAAATCCTGCCAGATGACGTCGCACCACGACTCATCCTGGAGGCAGCCCTCCACCTCGATGGGCGAGCCATCGGGAATGACACCGAGGCTGGGGAATTCCGTATCCGGCCCCGTCCGGATGTTGACGTTTGCCGTGGAGAAGGCCGGCGCTGCCTGCGCCGAAACGATCCCCGCCATGGCCAAGCCGGTAACCCAGCCGGCCAGCTTCAGCACCCTCATGGTTCACTCCCATGCGACTCGCATCGAGCCGATGACCATACTTTAAACCGGCCCTCATGGCGTTTCGTGTGCGCAGGCAAGGCCTTTCGCAAGCGCAGGCACGGCCGAATTGCGTCAGGAGATGGTGAACGGGACGATGTCGCGCACGTTCTCGTCGATGCGGATGTCGCGATCGAGGGGCGGGAAGGCTCTGAGGTCGCAGTCCCGGCGCGGGCAGATGCGGCAGGAGACGCCGAGCTTCGCCACCGGCGCGGCCTTCAGGTCCAGCCCATCCGCATAGACGATGTCGTGCGCGAACGAGACCTCGCAGCCGAGGCCGAAGGCATAGGCCCGCGCCGGCTGGCCATGGCGCAGCGCCGGGCTCGACACCGCGCGGGCAAGGCAGATGTAGCGGGCGCCGTCCGGCATCTCGCCCACCTGCACCAGCGTGCGGCCGGCGACCTCGAACGCCTCGTGGACGTTCCACGCCGCGCAGGCCCCGCCATGGCGGGCGAACTGGAAGCGCGTCGCCGAGTGCCGCTTGGTGATGTTGCCGGCCCGGTCCACCTTGGCGAAATAGAAGGGCACGCCCTTGGCCCCCGGACGCTGGAGGGTGGAGAGGCGGTGGCACACCTGCTCCAGGCTCGCGCCCGTCTCCAGCACCATGCGGTCGAGATCGTGCCGCAGGCGGCGGGCGAGGTCGAGGAAGCGGCGGTAAGGAAGTATCAACGCACCTGCGAAATAGTTCTGCAGCGCCAGCCGGCAGATCTCCGCCGCCGTCTGGCTGCGGAAGGCGCCGGAGGAGACGGTGTGCTCCACCAGCGCCCCATGCTCCAGCTGGGCCATGGTGACGGCCATGCGGAAGGCCCGCGTCGCCGCCGGCAGAACGCCGGAGAGCACGAGGCGCCGCGCCCGTGGATCGTAGCGGGAGAGGGGGGCGTCGGGGTCCGCCGGGCCAATCTCCACCTGCACCTGGTGGCGCCGGGCGAGGTGGGCGGCGATGGCTGCGCCGGGTTCGCCGCCGTCCATGATGCCGAGGGCTATTGCGGCATTTTCCGCAGCACGATCAAGGCTATCCACGTAATTGTCAATGTAATGGAAGAAGTCGCGGACCTCCTCATAGGGGATCAGCTTCGCCTCGTCCGCACCCGGCGTGACGCCGGCCGTGATCATGTCGTCGAGGGATGCGCGCCACTCCGCCGTGCGCCGAAGCGCGACGTGCATCCGCAGGAAGGCGTGCGCGAAGGCCGGGGAGAGGTTCGCCACCGCCTTCATGTCCTGAAGGCCAAGGTCGAGATCCTTGAACAGGGGGTCCGCCGCCGTCTCGCGCAGGTCGGCCACCAGCCGGTCGAGGTCTTCCGCGCCGAAGGAGGTGATGTCCACGGCGAAGGTGCGCGAGATGGCGATCAGCACCGAGGCCGTGAGCGGGCGCTGGTTGCTCTCGATCTGGTTGATATAGGAGGGTGAGACGGCGAGCCGCTGGGCGAGTTCGCCCTGCTTCAGCCCCAGCTTCTCGCGCAGCCGGCGTACCGCATGGCCGGCAAACACTTTCTGACGCATGGCCGCTCCAGGGCTTTGCGACGCACCTGACCCAACGTCCTGTACCGCCAGAGCTTCGAGTTCAGGATTGTGAATGATTTACAATTCGCTATGTCAATTTTTCACATATTCCAATGCGCCGCAACTCCTGTTAGCCGAATTGGGACGCAGCTGCGGGAACTGGCTGCGGGCCAAGCCTGAAAGCTCTGGCTCGGCAGCAGGAACCCGCTAGTCTCAATCCATCTCTGGCCTCAATGAAAGGCGCTCGGCATGAAGGACATCCTTGAGGAGCTCGAGAGCCGGCGGGGCGTTGCCCGCCTCGGTGGCGGCATCAAGCGCATCGAGGCGCAACACGCGCGCGGCAAGCTCACCGCCCGCGAGCGCATCAGCCTGCTGCTCGATCGCGGCACGTTCGAGGAATACGACACCTTCGTGCAGCACCGCTGCGTCGACTTCGGCATGGAGGATCAGAAGATCCCCGGCGACGGCGTGGTCACCGGCTGGGGCACCGTCAACGGCCGCAAGGTCTTCGTCTTCGCCAAGGACTTCACGGTGTTCGGCGGCTCCCTCTCCGAGGAGCACGCGCGCAAGATCACCAAGATCCAGGACCTGGCCCTGAAGACCCGCGCCCCGATCATCGGCCTGTTCGACGCCGGCGGCGCCCGCATCCAGGAAGGCGTTGCTGCGCTCGGGGGTTACGGTGAAGTCTTCAAGCGAAATGTGATCTCCTCCGGGGTCATTCCGCAGATCTCGCTCATCATGGGGCCGTGCGCCGGCGGCGACGTCTACTCCCCTGCCATGACCGATTTCATCTTCATGGTGCGGGACACGTCCTACATGTTCGTGACCGGCCCCGAGGTGGTGAAGACGGTGACCAACGAGACCGTCACCTCGGAGGAGCTGGGCGGCGCCAAGGTGCATACCTCCAAGTCCTCGGTGGCCGACGGCGCCTTCGAGAACGACGTGGAGATGCTGCTGGAGACCCGGCGCCTCATCGACTTCCTGCCCGCCAACAACATCGACGGCGTGCCCGAATGGCCCTCCTTCGATGATCCCGGCCGCACCGACGCCAGCCTCGACACTTTGGTGCCGGACAATCCCAACAAGCCCTACGACATGAAGGAGCTGATCCTGAAGGTCGTGGACGAGGGCGACTTCTTCGAGATCCAGGCGGCCTACGCCAAGAACATCCTCACCGGCTTCGGCCGCATCGAGGGGCGCACGGTGGGCTTCGTCGCCAACCAGCCCATGGTGCTGGCGGGTGTGCTCGACAGTGACGCCTCCCGCAAGGCGGCCCGCTTCGTGCGCTTCTGCGACGCCTTCGAGATCCCGATCGTCACCTTCGTGGACGTGCCCGGCTTCCTGCCCGGTACGGCGCAGGAATACGGCGGCCTCATCAAGCACGGCGCCAAGCTCCTGTTCGCCTATTCGCAGGCGACCGTGCCGCTCGTTACCGTCATCACCCGCAAGGCCTTCGGCGGCGCCTATGACGTCATGGCCTCCAAGCATGTGGGCGCGGACGTGAACTATGCCTGGCCCACCGCCCAGATCGCGGTGATGGGCGCCAAGGGCGCGGTGGAGATCATCTTCCGCCAGGACATGGGCGACCCGGAGAAGATCGCCGCCCAGACCAAGAATTACGAAGAGCGCTTCCTCTCGCCCTTCGTCGCCGCCGAGCGGGGCTATATCGACGAGGTCATCACGCCGCGCTCCACCCGCCGCCGCCTCGCCCGCGCGCTCGCGATGCTCCGCACCAAGAAGCTGGAGCAGCCCCCGCGCAAGCACGACAACATGCCGGTGTGAGCGGGCGGCGAGAAGGCCGCCTGCGAGTTGAAACTGGGAACCTGAAGCTGGGCGTCTGAAGCCGCCGACCGTTCTTGAACCGCCGTCATGCCCCGGCTCGTCCGGGGCATCCACCCATCCGCCGGATCGGGTGTTGGGGTGGATCCCCCGGACAAGCCGGGGGATGACGGCAAGGGAACACGGTTGTCGCGCGCAGACACAGGAACAGGGAACCCGACCCGAGCTTATTCGCGCCACTGGCGCAAAGGAACGAACGCCATGTTCTCGAAGATCCTGATCGCGAACCGGGGTGAGATCGCCTGCCGCGTCATCAAGACGGCGCGCAAGATGGGCATCAAGACGGTTGCCGTCTATTCCGACGCCGACAAGGACGCCCTCCATGTGGAGATGGCGGACGAGGCGGTGCATATCGGCCCGCCGCAGGCCGCCCAGTCCTACCTCATCGCCGAGAAGATCGTGGAAGCCTGCAAGAAGACCGGGGCCGAGGCGGTGCATCCCGGCTACGGCTTCCTCTCCGAGCGCGCCTCCTTCCCGAAGATGCTCGCCGAGCACGGCATCGTCTTCATCGGCCCGAACCCCCATGCCATCGAGGCCATGGGCGACAAGATCGAGTCCAAGAAGGCGGCGGCGGCGGCCAACGTCTCCACCGTGCCCGGCTATCTCGGCGAGATCGCCTCCGGCGCGGAGGCGGCCAAGATCGCCGACGAGATCGGCTATCCGGTGATGATCAAGGCCTCCGCCGGCGGCGGCGGCAAGGGCATGCGCATCGCCTACAGCCGCGACGAGGTGCAGGACGGCTTCGACCGCGCCCGCTCGGAGGCCAAATCCTCCTTCGGCGACGACCGCGTGTTCGTGGAGAAGTTCATCGTCGATCCGCGCCACATCGAGATCCAGGTGCTGGGCGACAAGCACGGCAACGTCATCTATCTCGGCGAGCGCGAGTGCTCCATCCAGCGCCGCAACCAGAAGGTCGTCGAGGAAGCCCCCTCCCCGCTGCTGGACGAAGCCACCCGCAGGAAGATGGGCGAGCAGGCCGTCGCCCTCGCCAAGGCGGTGGGCTACGACAGCGCCGGCACGGTGGAATTCGTCGCCGGGCAGGACAAGAGCTTCTTCTTCCTGGAGATGAACACCCGTCTGCAGGTGGAACACCCGGTCACGGAACTCATCACCGGCATCGACCTCGTGGAGCAGATGATCCGCGTCGCCGCCGGCGAGCCGCTCACCATCACCCAGGACGACGTGAAGCTCACCGGCTGGGCGGTGGAAAGCCGCATCTATGCGGAAGACCCCTACCGCAACTTCCTGCCCTCCACCGGCCGCCTCGTGCGCTACCGGCCCCCGGCGGAAGGCAAGGACGGCCCCATCACGGTCCGCAACGACACGGGCGTCTATGAGGGCGGGGAGATCTCCATCTTCTACGATCCCATGATCGCGAAGCTCGTCACCCACGCCCCCACCCGCGCCATCGCCATCGAGGCGCAGGCGGATGCGCTGGATGCCTTCGCCATCGACGGCATCGGCCACAACATCCCCTTCCTCTCCGCGCTGATGGCGCATCCGCGCTGGCAGTCGGGCAACCTCTCCACCGGCTTCATCGCCGAGGAATATCCCGAGGGCTTCGTCGCCCGCGCCCCCGAGGGCGAGCTGGTGCACACGCTCTCGGCCGTCGCGGCGGTGATCGACCACATCCAGAACACCCGCAAGCGGCAGATCTCCGGCCAGACCTCGGGCGTGACGTGGCGCATCGCCAGGCGCCGCATCGTCAACCTCTCGGCCGGCGAGGCGACGCTCGCCACCCCCTGCGAGGTCGAGGCGGTGGACGGCGGCTTCAAGGTGCAGATCTTCGAGGCGGACGGCACGCCCGGCCACATCCACCTGCTGCGCTCCAGCTGGAAGCCCGGCGATGTGGTGTGGTCCGGCACCATCGATGCCGATCAGGTGGCGGTGCAGGTGCGCCCCATCCCCAACGGCTATTTGCTCGCCCATCGCGGCATCTCCACCAAGGCGCGGGTCTATACCGAGCTGTCCGCCTCGCTCGCCGCGCTGATGCCGAAGAAGGAGAATGCCGGCGGCGGCAAGGAGCTGCTTTGCCCCATGCCCGGCCTCGTGGTCTCCGTCGCCGTGGTGCCCGGCCAGGAGGTGAAGAACGGCGAGATCCTCGCCATCGTCGAAGCCATGAAGATGGAGAACGTGCTCCGCGCCGAGCGCGACGGCACGGTCAAGGCCGTCCACGCCAAGGCCGGCGACAGCCTCGCGGTGGATGCGGTGATCCTGGAATTCGCGTGATGGGTGCGGCGCGCCCTCTTTTCACCACGCTCCTCCCCTCTCCCCTCGAAGTCGGCTGTTGCCGACTTCGAATTTCACGAAGCGAACTCGGCAAAAGCCGAGTTCGCTCGGGAGAGGGGCCGGGGGTGAGGGGGGTGCCTTGCCGCATTCCGGATGCAGGGACGAACGGCGCCACACCCCTCACCCCAACCCTCTCCCGCAAGGGGAGAGGGAGTCCGTTCGGTTTGGTTTGGCCGGGGCGCGAGGGTGGCCTCGCGCCTCGTCATGTGAAAATGTCCGGCACATTCGACCCCTCCCCGTCCCTCCCGCCTGCGCGGGTCCGGGCGCCTGCCGGAGCCTTCTGAATGCGCCTCCTCTCCCACCTCCTCAGCCGCTTCGTGGAAAAGGGCCAGCTCACGGTCATCACGGCCGATGGCAAGCGCCACGTGTTCGGCTCGGGCAAGGACGGCCCCTCCGTCACGGTGCGGATGCACGACAAGAAGCTGGAGCGCGACCTGTTCTTCAATCCGGAGCTGGTGGCGGCGGAGGCCTATATGGACGGCCGCCTCTCCTTCGAGGACGGGGCCGGCGCGTTCGAACTGCTCAATCTCTTCTCGGTGAACCGCAAGGGCCTCGGCTCCCACCCGGTGCAGCAGGCCCTGCGCAAGGCGTGGCGCTCGGTACGGCGGTTCCAGCAGGCGAACCCGGTGGGCAAGGCCAAGGAGAACGTCTCCTCCCACTACGACCACCCGGCCGATTTCTACCGGCTGTGGCTGGATGAGACGATGGCCTATTCCTGCGCCTACTTCACCCATCCCGACCAACCTTTGGCGGACGCGCAGCGTAACAAGTTCCGCCACATCGCGGCGAAGCTGAACATCTCCCCCGGCATGCGGGTGGCGGAGATCGGCTCCGGCTGGGGCGGGCTCGCCATCTACATGGCGAAGGAATGCGGGGCGCAGGTCACCGCCATCAACGTCTCGCCCGAGCAGCTGGCCGAGAGCCGGCGTCTGGCGGAAGCGGCCGGCGTGGCGGGCTCCATCGACTTCCGCGAGGTGGATTACCGCAACCTCACCGGCAAATATGACCGCGTGGTCTCCATCGGCATGATGGAGCATGTGGGCGTCGCCCATTTCGACGAATATTTCACCACCATCCGCAACCTGCTGGACGCGGGCGGCTTCGCGCTCATCCACGCCATCGGCCGCATGTCGCCCCCCGGCACCACGGCGCCCTTCATCCGCAAGTATATCTTCCCCGGCGGCTATGTGCCGGCGCTCTCCGAGGTGTTCGCCTCCACCGAGCGCACACACCTGTGGGTGGATGATTGCGAGGTGCTGCGGCTGCATTACTACTGGACCATCCGCGCCTGGCGGAGGAACTTCATGGCCCGCCGCGCGGAAGCCGACGCCATGATGGGCGAGCGCTTCGGCCGCATGTGGGAATTCTACCTCGCCGCCGTGGAGCTGGGCTTCCTGCACGGCTCCAACATGGTGTTCCAGCTCCTCCTCTCCGAGAAGCGCGACGACGTGCCGGTGATCCGCGACTACATCGTGGATGCCGAGCGCGCGCTGGCGGCGCGGGAGGGGCGGTGATGGGGGAGATCCTGCCCTTCGCTCGCCGGTGCCTGTGGCGCCATGGACCCTCCGGTCAAGCCGGAGGGCGACACCTGCCATCTGAACTGCCGTCGTGCTCCGGCTTGACCGGAGCACCCATGCCGCGGCTGTCCGCGTCGTGGCCGCCCCTTTCCCTTCCGAGGTCCTGACATGACCGACGCCACCGCCCTCCCCTTCGCAACGGACATCGCTCCCGTCACCCGCGCGGACTGGCTGAAGCTGGTGGAAGGCGTGCTGAAGGGCGCGCCCTACGACAAGCGCCTCGTGACCCGCACCTATGAGGGGCTGGCGCTGGACGCTTTGCCCGAGCGCAAGGCGGATGCGCCCCTCGTCGCCGGACGCCCGGCGGGCGCGCCGTGGGTCATCTCCATGCGGGTGGACCAGACCGACGCCGCCGAGGCCAATGCGCAGGCGCTGGAAGACCTCGACGGCGGCGCCTCGGGCCTCTCCCTCGTCTTCGCCGCCGCGCCCTCGGCCTACGGCTTCGGCCTGCCGGAGGGCGTGGACCTGGCGGTGGTGCTCAAGGACGTGCTGCTCGATCTCATCGACGTGCGCATCGAGAGCGGCAATTTCCAGGGCCGCGAGGATGCCCTCGCCTTCGCCGATCTGGTGGAGGCGCGCGGCTTCAAGCCGGAGGGCGTTTCCGTCTCCTTCGGCCTCGATCCGCTCGGCGATTTCGCCGCCCACGGCACGCTGCCCATGGCGTGGCCGCTTCTGGCGAAGCGTTTCGCCGAGACCTCGGCCATCCTCGCCGCGCGCGGCTTCGCCGGCCCCTTCGCCCGCGCCGATGGCGGCGTCTATCACGCGGCCGGCGCCTCCGACGCGCAGGAGCTGGCGGCGGTTCTCGCCACCATGGTCGCCTACCTCAAGGCCTATGCCGAGGCCGGCATAGCGCTGGAGGAGGCCGCCAGCCGTATCGAGGCGGCCCTCGTCGCCGACGTGAACCAGACGGCCACCATCGCCAAGTTCCGCGCGCTCCGCCTGCTGTGGGCCGCCGTGCTGCGCGAGTGCGGCCTGCCGGAAAAGCCCCTGAAGCTGCACGCCACCACCGCGTGGCGCTCCCTCACCCGCCGCGATCCTTATGTGAACCTGCTGCGCACCACGATCGCCGCCTTCGCGGCCGGCGTGGGCGGGGCGGACAGCGTCACCGTTCTGCCCTTCACCCAGGCGCTGGGCCTGCCGGACGCCTTCGCCCGCCGCCTCGCCCGCAACACGCAGGTGATGCTGCTGGAGGAGAGCAACGTCCACCGCGTCGCCGATCCCGCCGCCGGTGCCGGCGCCATGGAGGCGCACACGGATGGCCTCGCGGCCAAGGCGTGGGACCTCTTCCGCACCATCGAGAAGCGCGGTGGCATGGCCGATGTGCTGGAAGACCGCTGGTTCAAGGCCGAGATCGCCGAGGTGAAGGCCAAGCGCGACGCGGATGTGGCCACCCGCAAGGCCCCCATCACCGGCACGTCGGAATTCCCCATCCTCGTGCAGGAGGTGCCGGAGGTGCTGGCGCCGCTGCCGCCCGCCGCCCCGGTGGCGGACGGCGCGCTCACGCCCTCCCGCATCGCGGAAGCCTTCGAGGCCCTGCGCGATGCCGCCGAGGCTGCGCCCAAGGCGCCGATGGTGTTCCTCGCCGCACTCGGCCCGGTGGCGGCCTTCACCGCCCGCGCCACCTTCGCCAAGAACTTCTTCGAGGCCGGCGGCATTGCCGCGCCGGTGCCGGACGGCTTCGCCGACCTGGACGCGCTCGTCGCCGCCTTCAAGGCGTCGGGCACGCCCTTCGCCTGCCTCGTCTCCTCCGATGAGGTGTACGGCGCCGAGGGCGCGGCGGCCGCTACCGCCCTGAAGGCGGCCGGCGCCACCGCCGTCTGGCTCGCCGGCAAGCCCCCCGCCGAGCTTCAGGCGACGCTCGCTCCGGCGGGCGTCGCCGATTTCATCTTCGCCGGCTGCGATGCGCTGGAGACTCTGACTCGCGCTCAGGTTGCGGCGGGCATACAATGACGCCATTGGCATTCATCCCCTTGGGGCAGGGACGCGATGACACTGGCCGTGAATCTCAGGTTCGATCTGGCTCGGCTCACCGATGCCGAACTGGCGGCGCGCTGCGACGCCATCTGGGCCGACATGGATGCGCTGGAGCACGACCGGGGCGCCCTGCACACCTCGCCGCGCTGGCGCGGCCCGATACGCCATCCGCGCGCCTATCTGTTTTTCGCCATGGCGGGCAGCGGCAGCGCGTCGGAGCTGGACATCCTGCTCTCCGCCTTCGTCTCCGGCACCGCGCTGGCGGATGTGGTGTCGCGCCTGCCGCGCATCCGGCTGCATCTGGCGCTGTGCGAGATGCAGGACATTCTGGACGAGATGAAATCCCGGACCCGGTCGCCGCTCAGGCCTGCGCCGTCGCGACCCGAGTCCATTTGAGCTAGGATGGATGCCATGAGCCCGATCCCCAATTTCGCCGAGATCGACTGGCGCGCCGCCGCCCCCGCCGTCCCTTCCGCCGCCGCGGAGGCCTGGACGACGCCCGAGGGCATTCCGGTGAAGCCGCTCTACGGCCCGGCGGACATCGAGGGCCTCGGCTATATCGATACCTACCCCGGCATCGCGCCCTTCCTGCGCGGGCCCTATGCGCCCATGTACGCCACCCAGCCCTGGACGATCCGCCAATATGCGGGCTTCTCCACGGCGGAGGATTCCAACGCCTTCTACCGGCGCAACCTCGCCGCCGGCCAGAAGGGCCTGTCGGTGGCCTTCGACCTTGCCACCCACCGCGGTTATGACTCCGATCACCCCCGCGTCGCCGGCGACGTGGGCATGGCGGGCGTCGCCATCGACAGCATCTACGACATGCGCACGCTGTTCTCCGGCATCCCGCTGGACCAGATGAGCGTGTCCATGACCATGAACGGCGCTGTGCTGCCGATCCTGGCCCTCTATGTGGTGGCGGCGGAAGAACAGGGGGTGGCGGCCTCCAAGCTTTCGGGCACCATCCAGAACGACATTCTCAAAGAATTCATGGTGCGGAACACCTATATCTATCCGCCCGCGTCTTCCATGCGCATCATCTCCGACATCTTCGCCTTCACCTCGAAGGAGATGCCGCGCTACAACTCCATCTCCATTTCCGGCTACCACATGCAGGAAGCCGGCGCGACGCAGGATCTCGAACTCGCCTATACGCTGGCGGACGGCGTGGAATACGGCCGCGCCGGTGCCGCCGCCGGCCTTCCCATCGACGTGTTCGCGCCGCGCCTCTCCTTCTTCTGGGCCATCGGCATGAACTTCTACATGGAGGTGGCGAAGCTGCGCGCCGCCCGCCTCCTGTGGACGCGCCTGATGACCGACCTCGGGGCAAAGAACCCCAAGTCGCTGCCCCTGCGCACCCATTCCCAGACCTCCGGCTGGTCGCTGACCGCGCAGGACGTGTTCAACAACGTCATGCGCACGGCCATCGAGGCCATGGCGGCGACGCAGGGCCAGACCCAGTCGCTGCACACCAACGCCCTCGACGAGGCACTGGCGCTGCCCACGGACTTCTCCGCCCGCATCGCCCGCAACACCCAGATCCTGCTCCAGCAGGAGAGCGGCACCACACGGCAGATCGATTTGTGGGGCGGCTCCTATTTCGTGGAGAAGCTCACCGCCGACCTCGCCGCCAAGGCGTGGGCGCACATCCAGGAGGTGGAAGCGCTGGGCGGCATGGCCAAGGCCATCGAGGCTGGCATTCCCAAGCTGCGCATCGAGGAGGCTGCCGCCACCACCCAGGCCCGCATCGACGGCGGCGCCCAGACCGTGGTGGGCGTCAACAAGTTCAAGCCGCAGAAGGACCGCCTCATCGACGTTCTCAAGGTGGAGAACGCCGCCGTGCGCGCCGCGCAGATCGAGAAGCTCAATCGCCTCAAGGCCGAGCGCAATCCGGCCGAGGTGGCGTCTAAGCTGGAAGCCCTCACCAACGGCGCCGCAGGCAACGGCAATTTGCTGGCGCTGGCCATCGAGGCGGCGCGGGCCAAGGCCACCGTGGGCGAGATTTCGGACGCGCTGGAGAAGGTGTTCGGCCGCCACCGCGCCGAGATCCGCGCCATCTCCGGCGTCTACAAGCGCGAGGCTTCCGCCATGACGGACAAGGTGGGCAAGGTGCAGAAGCTGGTGGAGGCGTTCGAGACCGCCGAAGGCCGCCGCCCGCGCATCCTCGTCGCCAAGGTGGGCCAGGACGGCCACGACCGCGGCCAGAAGGTGATCGCCTCCGCCTTCGCCGACCTGGGCTTCGACGTGGACATCGGCCCCCTGTTCGCCACCCCCGAGGAAGCCGCCCGGCAGGCGGTGGAGAACGACGTCCACGTGGTGGGCATCTCCTCCCTCGCCGCCGGCCACCTCACCCTCGTGCCGGCGCTGAAGGCGGCGCTGGAGGCGGAAGGGCGCGGCGACATCATGGTGGTGGTGGGCGGCGTGGTGCCCCCGCAGGACTACGACGCGCTGAAGGCCTTCGGCGCCGAAGCCATCTTCCCGCCCGGCACCGTGATCGCCGACGCGGCCAAGGAGCTGCTGCACACGCTTTCCCACCGGCTCGGGCATAACCTCGAAGCGGCGGAGTGACCGCAGCCGCGAGCGGGGCGCCCACGATGGCGCCCGGCGCCACCTTGCGCCTCCTCGAGCCGGCGCCGGGCGTGCTCGCCTTCTATGACGGGCGCATCCCCGGTGTGCGGCTGCACGGGCTTGAGGAGAACTGGCTGGACGATGGCGCCTTCGCTCTCGGCATCGCCTCCTATGCGGTGATCGATGGTGACGACGCGCTCGTCTACGACACCCACATCACCCTCGCCCATGCCCGCTACATCCGCCGCACGCTGGAGGAGCGGGGCGCGCGGCGCATCCGCGTGGTGCTGAGCCACTGGCACGACGACCATGTGGCGGGCAACGAAGCCTTCGCCGATTGCGAGATCATCGCCAATCGCGAGACCGACGCCCTTCTCCGCGCCAACCGCGCCCGGCTGGAGGCGGCGGACCCGCCCATCAATCCTCTCGTGCTGCCCAACCTTCTGTTCGATGAGCGGCTCTCGCTGAGGGTGGGCGCCCTGCCCGTCGAACTCATCCAGATAGACATCCACAGCCGCGACGGCACCGTCGCGCAGCTGCCCGGCAGCACCCTTCTGGCCGGCGACACTTTGGAAGACCCCATCACCTATGTGGACGAGCCCGACCGCCTCGCCGCGCACCTGATTGGCCTTGAGCGCCTCGCGGCGCTGGGCGCGACACGCATCCTGCCCTGCCACGGCTCGCCTGAGGTGATCGCCGCCGGCGGCTACGGGCCGGCGCTGATCGAGGCGACGCGGCTCTATGTGGAGAAGCTCCAGCGGCTGAAGGCCGAGCCGGCGCTGGCAGGGCTCGACCTGCGCGCGTTCGCGGCGGAAGCGTTCGCCACCGGGGCGATTTCGTACTTCGAGCCCTACGAGGCGGTCCACCGGCGCAATGTTGAGGCGGTGATGGCGCTCGACTGAGCGCCCCCCTCAATCCACGCCCTTCCCGTTCCACCGCTTGGTCGTCGGCAAATCGAGGCCGAACAGGTCGAGGGCGCGGGCGACGGTCTGGTCCACGATCTCCAGTATGGAGGTCGGCCGGTGGTAGAAGGCCGGCACCGGGGGCATGAGGATGGCGCCGTTGCGGGTCGCCTGCGCCATCAGCTCCACATGGCCGGCATGGAGCGGGGTTTCGCGCAGCAGCAGCACCACGCGTCGCCGCTCCTTCAGGCACACGTCGGCGGCGCGCACCACCAGTTCGTCATTATAGCAATGGGCAATGCCGCTCAGCGTCTTGATGGAGCAGGGCGCGACCAGCATGCCCTCCGTCACGAACGAGCCGGAGGAGACGGACGCGCCGATGTCCTTCGGATTGTGGACGTGGTGGGCGAGCGCGCGCACCGCGTCCGGCGTGAAGTCGGTTTCGGCGACGATGGTGCGGGCGCCGGAGGGCGAGAGCACGAGATGGGTCTCGACCCCGCCCCGCTCGCGCAGAAGCTGGAGCGCGCGGATGCCGTAGATGGCGCCCGACGCGCCGGTGATGGCCACCACGAGACGTTTCATGTCATCAATCCGGCAGCGCCAGATCCGACCAGATGGCCTCGGTCAGGTCCGTGAAGGCGGGATCGCTGCGCATGGAGCGCATGTGCCGGGGACGCGGCAGCTCGACCTTGTATTCGGCGAGGATGCGCGCGGGCCGGGCGCTGAACACCACCACGCGGTCGGCCAGCGCCACCGCCTCCTCGATGTCATGGGTGACGAAGATGATGGAGCGGCGCTCCGCCTCCCACACCCTCAAAAGTTCGAGGCCCATGGCGATCTTGGTCTGGTAGTCGAGCGCGCCGAAAGGCTCGTCCATCAGCATCAGGGACGGGCGATAGGCGAGCAGGCGTCCCAGCGACACGCGCTGGCGCATGCCGCCCGAAAGCTGCTTCGGCCAGGCATTCTCGAAGCCGTCGAGCCGCAGCAGCTTGATGAGCCGCGCCACCTGCGCCGCCTGTTCGCCGGCGGGCGTGCCGCCCAGCTCGGCGCCGACGCGGATGTTCTGCGCCACCGTGCGCCACGGCAGCAGCGCATCCTTCTGGAACATGAAGCCCACCTTGGGCGGCGGCCCGGTGACGGCCTTGCCATCCACCTCCACCTGCCCGCCGGAGGGCTTCAGCAGCCCGCTGATGGCACGCAGGATGGTGGACTTGCCCGAGCCCGACGGCCCCACCACGGCGACGAATTCGCCCTCCGCCACATCGAGCGAGATGCCGGAGACCACCTCCAGCGGCGGCATGTCCGGCCGGGGGAAGGAGATGCAGAGGTCTTTCAGCGCGGCGCGCGGCCTCGTCGTTTCGGCGGAAAGCGCCAATTGTGTCAGCGCCATGTGATCACCCTCCGCTCGATGAAGCCGACAAGCTGGTTGGCCAGCATGGCCAGAACCATCAGCACGATGAGGCCGGTGAACACGCCGGTGGTGTCGAGCTGCCCGCCCCGGCTTTCCACGTACCAGCCGAGGCCGCGATTGGCGCCGATCAGCTCGCCCACCACAGCGCCGATGAGCGCAAGGCCGATGCCGATGCGGAAGGAGGCGAGGATCCACGGCGTCACCGCCGGCAGCAACACCCGCCGCACCAGATAGAACCGTCCGGCCCGCATGGACTTCATGAGGTCCAGATGGTCGGGATCGATGGTGCGGATACCCTCCATCACGTTCATCAGGAAGATGAACACCACCATGGTGAAGGCCATCATGATCTTGGAGAACAGGCCGATGCCGAACCAGAGGATGAAAAGCGGCGCGAGCGCCACGCGCGGCAGCCCATAAAGCCCCATGATGACCGGATCGAGCGTGCGGGCGACTTCCGGCGCCCGCGCCAGCACGATGCCGAGCGGGATGCCGACCACGGCGGCGAGCAGCAGACCCGCCCCCGCCTCCTGCAGCGTGGTGCTGGTGTGCAGCCACAATTCGCCGCTCAGCGCCAGCTCCCACAGCCGCGCCGCGATCAGGCTCGGCCGACTGCTCCAGAACGGGTTGAACAGGGTGTGGGAGGCCAGCTCCCACAGGCCGAGCAGGACGGCGATAAGACCGATCTGCCGCAACCCGGTGGCGCCGATGCCCAGAGAGAGGCGCCGGGCCGGCCGCGCCAGCGCCGGCCCGCGCGTGGTGATGGTGTCGCTCATGCGGCGCCTCATTTGGGCAGATAGGAGAGAGCCACGATGTCGGCGTAGGGCATCGGCTTCAGCTTCGGCTCGGCGATGGTCATCATGGCCATCAGGAAGTTGAAGCTCTCGGGGGACATGATGCCGTCCTTGGAGAGATAGCCCGCGGCCAGGTCATCGGCGAGCTGGGCGACCATGGCGTCGTCCTTCATCTCGGGAAACAGGGCCTTGATGGCCGGGTAGAGCACGGTCTTGTCCTGCTAGATGAGGCGCAGCGCCTTCACCACGGCCCGCGCCACCTTGCGCGCGTCTTCCGGATGCGCCTTCAGCCAGGTATCGGTGGCGATGAGGTCCTGCGCCGGATAGGGCAGCTTGCGGAAATCCTCGATGATCCGGTAGGTGCCCTTCTCGGCCATCACGATCTGGATGTCGGGCGTGGAGAACATGCCGCCGGCGATGGCGCCGGCCTGCAGCGCCGCCTTCTGAGCGCCCGCGCGGCCCACCGAGAGGAGGATGAAGTCCTTGTCCGGATCGAGCCCGGCCTTGCGGATGGCATAGCGCACCGTGGTGTCGGTGAGGCTGCCGGCGGTGGTGATGCCGATCTTCTCGCCCTTGAGGTCGGCGATGCTCTTGGCGGTGGAATCCACCTTGCCGATCAGCGCGTAGCTGTGCTGCTCGGCGAGCGCCACCAGCACCTTTCCGCCGAGCCCGCGATCCTGCAGATGGACCGCATGGTCGGCGGCGCAGATGCACAGATCGATGCTGCCGGAGGCGAGCGCCTGCGCCACCGGGCCGCCGCCCTTGAAGTCGAGGCGCTCATATTTGAGGCCCTCTTCGGCGAAGAAGCCTTTCTGGTCGGCGACGAGAATGGGCAGGCCGCCGGCCGAGAGCTGGGCGACGCCGATCTTGAGCAGCGTCTCGGCGGAGGCGGCGATGGACGAAAGGCCGGCCAGCGGCAGCAGCGCCGCGGCGAAGAGAAGAGACTTAAACCTGCGACGCATGTGTTCACCCTCTGGAAGAGTGGAAGGATGCTTCACCAACTTCAGACGCCCTGGCCTCTTCTGTGCTTCAGGCGATCTATGCTTTTCTTGTTATTCAACCGGGATAGCCCCGAAGATTCTTCTGGTTTGGAGACGAGGGGCGCGGCGTCCCCGCAGCCGCCACGCCCCTCGTCCCGGCCCTCAGCCAACCGGCTCAGCGGCCGGGCGGCTTGGCGGCGAAGGCAGAGCCGCGCAGGCACATGGCGCCCTTCGCGTCCTGCCACAGCCGTTCGGTGGCGTGCAGATGGCCGAGGGCACGGGCGACAATGGCGAAGTTGTAGTCGCTGAATGCTTCGGCGATATCCGTGTAATAGCGCGGCGCCTCGCCGATCATCTGCGCGATCTTCTCGGCCAGCGCCGCGACATCTTCATCGGTCGCGGAGGCGCCCGGCTCATCCGCCTTGCCGGAGACGTAATCGCCGATCTTCGCCGTGTCGGCGTAGGCATAGGCGATGCGCTCGTAGCGCTCCTTCGGAATGCCCTCCGAGATGGTGGCATCGATGCCGACCTTCGCCGTGGTGGGCACCACGCCGGGCGGGGTGGGCGGCAGGCTCGGGTCCAGCGGCTTTCCGCGCGCGCCGGTGACGATCATGATGTCCTTGTCGCCCTGCACGCGCGTGGCGATGGCCCATTCCACGTCCATGGGATTGAAGACGTCGATATCGTCGTCCACCACCACCACATGCTTCAGGTCCATCACCGAGAGGGCGGCGAGAAGGGCATTCTTGCCCTCCCCCGGCTGCTTCTTGATGGAGATGACCGCGTGCCAGAAGGCGCAGCCGCCGAGGGTGACGTTGATGTCCTTCACCTGCACGCCGGCCGTCTTCAGCGCCTGCCGGATGGCCGCGTAGCGGGTGGGCGCGGCGAGCCAGGTGTTCTCCCACGGCATGTGGAGCGCGTAATAGACCGCATCCTTGCGCATGGAGACGGACTTGATGCGCACGATGGGGTTCCAGTGCAACCCGCCCATGAGGCGGGTGAACTCGCCGAAGCGGCCCTCGGGGTAGATCCAGCCGTGGGGCAGGATCTCCGCCTCCAGCACGATCTCGGCGTCGGCGATATAAGGCACGTCGATGGTGCGGCAAGGGGCGAGGTCCACCGGACCGCCGCGCAGGCCGCCGGAGATGGCCATCTCATCCACGCCGAGGGGCGCGCGGAAGCCCGAGCCCATGATCTCGTAGGGGTGGGTGCCGATGGAGATGGAGATCGGACAGGGCCGGCCCGCCTCATACGCCCGCTGCGCGAACAGGCGCATGTTGTTCGGCGTGACGATATCGATGCCGGTGAGGTTCTTTTCCTTGACGATGAAGCGATAGATGCCCGCGTTCAGCCCGAATTCCGGATCGCGCGCGATCACGACGCCGGCCGTGATCATCGGCCCGCCGTCATAGATCGAGCTCATGGGGATGGGCAGCTTGTAGAGATCGACGGCATCGCCCTCCATCACCACCTCCTGCGTGGGGGAGGTGTTGACGATGTTGGGGTTCACCGGCCGGTCGATGGCCGCCCTCAGCTTCATCTCGATTTCGGGATAGGCGGTGCAGCCGAGCGACATGATGGCCCGCTTCTGCGAGCGGATGATGCCGGAGACGACGGGCACGTCGTAGCCGATGACATTGTGGAAGAACAACGCCTTGTCGGACTGGTCCACCAGCGTCGCGATGTGGCGGATGTCGATCGGCTGATGCAGGTCGATCAGTTCGCCCTGATCGCGAAGCCGGGCCAGAAACTCCCGAAACGTCTCGGTATCATGCCGCATCTGTCACGCTCCACGCGCGCCACGTGCCGTGGCCGCGCCACAAAAAAGGCCCGGCCTGCGGCCGAGCCCTGGATCACCTGACGGTCCGCCCGGACACCCGCGCGCCGGCCCGCGCCACGCGGAACCCGCGATGGGGTGCGCCCGGCACGGCGCGCCGGCCGGGATGGCTGAAACGGGAAGGTTGGGCTGTCGTCGCATCGACCATGATGGGAAACACCTCTCGAACGCACGCCACTTGCAGACATTCACTTGGCCGATGCTTCCGGCACCGGCGGAATACTGCGCGATGTACAATCAACAGGCCGCCGGGGCGCGCGTGAGCGCACCGTCATGCTCCGGCAGATGAGATACGCGTGGTGCTACACAGCCCGGTTTCGGGCAGGCCGCGGACGCGGATGAACGGTCGTCACGCCGGGAGGCGAGATCTCCATCCGCCGCGCGCGGTCGGCCGGAAACCAGCCACCACGGAAGACATAATACATAGCTTGGTATGCAAGTCCATCTATTCGCCATGCCCGAATATTGGGCAATCGTCGGGCGCGATCCGATCAAAAGGAATGAGCGCGAACGGTCGATCGCCCTCTAACTCCATGAAAGAGCGAGCGTTATTCGATGTGATGCGATCCAGTCAGTCCTGCGCGCCCTACTCGTCGCGACGGCGCAGGTCGGCTTCCAGCCGGTCCGTGAGGTGGATGAGCATGTCGCGCAGCGCCGCCTGAGCCGCCGGATCGAGCCCTTCCAGCGCCACGCTGTTGACGTCAGCGGCGTTGCGCACCGCCGCGCGGGCGAGGCGCGCGCCATCCTCGGTAAGATGGATGGTGGCGAGCCGGCCGTCCTCGGCGCTCTGCCGGCGGGTGATGAGCCCGTCCCGTTCCATCCGCTTCAAAGTATTGGCCATGGTTGCCTGCTCGATGCGCACCACCTCGCACAGGTCGCGCTGGCTGATGCCGTCGCGAGCGAGCAACTCGACGGCGATCGGATACTGGCCGGGCAGGATTCCATCCGCCCCGTTGCGCACCTTCAGCGACTGGGCGAGCAGCCGGGCAAGCAGGCTGATGAGGTAGCCGAGCGTCATCTGGTGCAGCGGGGCGACCTCGAAGCCGTCCGGCGCCGCCGTCTCCTGCGCCTGATGCTTCCCCCTGGCCGCCATCCCCGCCCCCTCCGCTCGCATCACAGATCCACCCGGCCGGGCGCGCGACCCGGCCTGCGCCCCGTCTCGGGCGCGGCCCCCTTTTTGGTTTTAGAGGCAGAGCGGCTGAATTTCCAAGGTCTCGCGCGATACGCCCGGACAGAGCAAGAGCCCGGCCGCCGCCCAAGGCACCGGATGGTCCATTCTTGGGCAGCGCACCGTGAGCTTCCCACCGGAACCGCCTGCTTTTGCGACAGCATCGGATTAGTGAATTGTTTTAAATGGATAAATTTTTTAATAGCGTGCTATCTATTTAGTCTTCTCCGTTCCGGAGGCGCGCTGTAGGCTTCTCACCAGTCAGCCGAGAGGTGATGAGCGTGGCCGAGGAGCGCGACAGCGACCGGGGATCGGAAACGGGGCATGTCCTCGAAATTCCGAGCGCGACCCTGAAGGGCCGGCAGGCCTACGACCTGCTCCGGCGCGAGATCGTCTCCTGCCGCATCCTGCCGGGCACGCGCTTCACCGAGGCGGAGCTGATGGAGCGGCTGGAGATCGGCAAGGCGAGCTGCCGCATCGCCCTCCAACGGCTCATCCAGGACGGCGTCGTCGCCTCCATGCCGCGCCACGGCTACCGGGTCACGCCCATCACCGTGAAGGATGTGGAAGAGGTCTTCGCGCTCCGGCTCGTGCTGGAGCCGCTGGCCGCGCGCGGCGCCGCCGGGCGGGTCAACCGCGCCCATCTGGAGCGCCTCGAACAGGCTTGCCGGGTGAAGCTGCCCACCGACGTGGGCAACCAGATCGACTTCTTTCTCGAAGCCAACCGCAGCTTCCACATGGCCATCGCCGAGGCGGCCGGAAACCAGCGCCTGTGCCGCACGCTCTCCGGCTTGCTCGACGAGATGACCCGCCTCGTGGCGCTGGGCTTCGGCGTGCAGGGCGTGCGCCCCAATATCGCCAACGATCACGTCCTGCTCATCGAATATCTCTCCGCCGGCGATGCGGCCGCCGCCGCCGAAGTGGCGCGGCGCCATGTGGAGACGTTCCGCGAGATGACCATGGAAAAGGTCATCGCCTCGCTGAAGGATTCCGCGGCGGTGGTCCCGGTCTCCCCCCTCTCCAGCCTCGGCGGGAGGGTGCGGTGAGCGTCGTCCAGCTGGAGAGCGTCGGCAAGAGCTTCATGCGCCGCGACGGCGAGCAGCTCGAAGTGCTGCGCAACATCGATCTCGACGTGCCGGAGCGCTCCATCGTCGCCCTTGTCGGCGCCTCGGGCTGCGGCAAGAGCACCCTGCTCAACATCGTCGCCGGCCTCATCCCGCCGGATCAGGGCGCGGTCTTCCTGAACGGCCAGAAATCGAGCGCCTTCAAGGACTGGCGCACGATGACCTACATGTTCCAGGAGGACCGTCTGTTCCCCTGGCGCACCACGGCCCAGAACGTCGCCCTCGGCCTCGAAGCGGCCGGCCTGCCGCGCAAGGAACGGCGCGAGCGGGTGATGCAGGTGCTGGAGCTGGTGGGGCTGGAAAAGTTCGCCGATTCCTTCCCCCACGAGCTGTCCGGCGGCATGCGCTCACGCGCCGCATTGGGCCGCAGCCTCGTCACCGAGCCGTCGATCCTGCTCATGGACGAACCGTTCTCCAAGCTCGACCCCTCCATCCGCACGCAGATGCACGACGAGGTGCTGCGCATCGCCGCGCTCCGGCAGATGTCGGTGCTGTTCGTCACCCACGATGTCGAGGAGGCAGTGGTGCTCGCCAACAAGATCGTGGTGCTGATGCCGCGCCCCGGGCGGGTGAAGGAAACCCGCGAGATCGCCCTGCCCTACCCCCGCAATCCGCTGTCGCCCGAGGTCGCCGAGGAAGTGCGCCTGCTGCGCCTGAGCCTTTGAGCCCCAACGCTTTCCGCCGCGTCCGTCCCCCTTCGCAGAAGCCGAGCCCGATGAAGCGCTCTCCCCTCCAGATGACCCAGGACCGCCGGCTGCGCCTGATCGGCCTCAGGCTGCTGCTCATCGTCGTCGTGGTCGGCGTCTGGGGCATCGGCTCGCTGGGGGCGCCCGCCTTCATCCTGCCGAGCCCGGCGCGGGTCTTCGGCGTGTGGACGAAGCTGGTGGTGACGCCGGGCTTCTGGGCCGATTTCGGCATCACCTTCTACCGCATCGCCATGGGCTTCGCCTTCGCCACCGTGGTGGGCGTGGTGCTCGGTCTCCTGCTGGGGGCGAGCCGCCTGCTGGGCGATTTCTTCCAGCCTTTGCTGGTGGTCATCAACACGGTGTCATCCTCCATCTGGGCGATTTTCGCGCTCATCTGGTTCGGCCTGTCCAACTGGTCCACCATCTTCGTGGTGTTCATGACGGCGATGCCGCTCATCCTCACCAATGTGTGGCAGGGCACGAGCACGGTGAACCGCGAATTCATCGAGCTGGCGCAGACGTTCCGCATGTCGCGGCTGCAGGTTCTGCTGAAGATCTATTTGCCCACCATCCTGCCCCAGTTTTTCGCCGGTGCCCGCCTTGCCTTCGGCTTCGGGGCCCGCGTCTCCATCGTGGCGGAAGCGCTCGGGGCGTCGAGCGGCATCGGCTACCGGCTGCGGCAGGCGGCGGACCTCGTGCAGACGGATCAGGTGTTCGCGTGGACCGCGACGCTCGTCATCCTGATGATCTTCGTCGAGGCGATGCTGCTGAAGCCGCTCGAAAGTCGTCTCTTCGCCTGGCGCAAGCCGCGCCCGGACTGACACCGATAAAACAAAAAACAATACAACCTTCCAACACGGGGATTTCGATATGAAGCGTCTTGCTTTACTGGCCGCCGCAGTCGCAATCGGCCTGTCGTCTCTTCCTGCCGAAGCCGCGAAGGTGCGGATCGGCTACTGGAGCTCGGGCGTCAGCCTCGGCTTCGGCTCCTTCCTGGAAGCCGGCAAGTTCATGGAGAAGCAGGGGCTCGAAGCCGAGTTCGTGAAGTTTCCGGATGTCAATGCGCCCACCAAGGCCATGGCCGCCGGTGCCATCGACTTCGCCATCGGCGCGAGCGCCGGCAGCGCCTTCTCGGTTGCCGCCGACGGCCTGCCCGTGAGCATCGTTCTCGCCACGCAGGTGGCCGATCTCGACTTCGTGGTGATGGCGGACTCGCCCATCACCAAGATGGAGGAGCTGAAGGGCAAGAAGATCGGCATGTCGCCGGCCGGCAGCGCGACGGCGGCCATCAGCGCGGCCATTCTCATCAAGAATTACGGCATGGCAGCCTCGGACTTCGAGGCCGTTCCGGGCGCCGATCCCCGCCTCGCGCAGTTCCTGGTGCAGAAGAACATCGACGCCGCCGCGCTGCGCACCGTCACCATCGCCCTTCTGCCGGACGTGAAGCTGCGCAAGCTCGCCTCCTTCCGCGCCGAGTGGGCGAAGGTCACCGGCAAGGCGGCCCCGCCCGTGCTCGGCGTCGGCCTCATGCGCAACGCCTGGATGAAGGAAAATCCGGGCGCCGCCGCCAAGGTCATCGCGGGCATGCGGGGCGCCTACGAGGCCGGCAACGCGGACAAGGCCGCCGTCGCCAAGGCGCTCATGGCCGCCGGCAACATCCCCGAGGATGACGCCAAGGCCTACGCCGCCCTGTGGGACGGCATCTACACCGTCTCCATGGAACCCGCCGACATCGCCTCGATGAAGGCCGAGTTCGAAGTCTTCAAAAGCGTCGGCGCAGTAAAGGGCGACCTGCCCGACGCGGCCCTGGACCCCGCTCCCTATGAGGCTTCCAAGGCCATCAAGTAGTCGCCCTGGCGCGCAAGCCGCCGAAACGGTCCAAGCAGAGAGAAGTGAAATGACAAAAACCATGAAGGCCCTGCTGCTGAAGCAACATGGCGACGTGAGCGACCTTCAGGTCGTCACCGACTATCCGGTCCCCAGCGCCAAGCCGGGTGAGGTGGTGATCCGGGTCGGCGCGTCGTCCTTCAACTATCACGACGTGTTCACGGTGAAGGGCATGCCCGGCATCAAGGTGCCGCTGCCCGTCATCATCGGCCTCGACATGGCCGGCGAGATCGTGGAGCTGGGCGAGGGCGTCACCGGCTGGGCGGTGGGCGACCGGGTGCTCGTGAACCCGCTCAACCCCAAGGTGGGGCTGATGGGCGAGATGATGGACGGCGGCATGGCGGAATACTGCGCCGTCACCGCCGGCCAGCTCATCAAGATGCCCGACGGCGTGAGCTTCACCGACGCCGCCTCTTTGCCGGTGGCCTACGGCACGGCGCACCGCATGCTGGTCACCCACAACACGGTGAAGGCGGGCGACAAGGTGCTCATCCTCGGCGCCTCGGGCGGCGTGGGCACCGGCTGCGTCATGCTCGCCAAGCAGATGGGCTGCGAGGTGATCGCCTGCGCCGGCTCCGACGACAAGATGGCCCGCCTGAAGGAACTGGGCGCGGACCACGTCGTCAACTACCGCACCACCGACTTCTCCAAGTGGGCGGTCGAGAAGTACGGCAAGCCCCAGCGCCGCACCTATGAGGGCGGCGTGGACGTGGTGGTGAACTTCACCGGCGGCGACACCTGGGTGCCCTCGCTGCGCTGCGTGAAGCGCGGCGGCACCATCCTGGTCTGCGGCGCCACCGCCGGCCACGATCCCAAGGAAGATCTTCGCTACATCTGGAGCTTCGAGCTGAAGGTCATCGGCTCCAACAGCTTCTACCACGAGAACCTCTCCGCCCTCATGGACATGATCCAGAAGGGCGAGCTGAAGCCGGTGGTGGACAAGGTTCTCCCCCTCGAAGAGGCCGCCGAGGGCCTGCGCATGATCCGCGACCGCGAGGTCATGGGCAAGATCGTCGTCACCCCCTGAGAGGCCGCCATGTCTGACGCTCCCCTGACCAAGGAACAGGTCGAAGCCCTCCTGCTGAAGGGCCCCTTCCACCAGTGGCTCGGCCTCACCGTCGAGGACGTGGGCGAGGGCACCATCCGCCTGCGCGCCAAGTGGCGCCCGGAATGGGTGGTGAATGCTGACCGGGGCTACGCCCACGGCGGCATCCTCGCCACGCTGGTGGACCTCACCGCCGACTGGGCGCTGGTGTCGAAGACCGGCCGCGGCGTACCCACCGTCGATCTTCGCGTGGACTACCACCGCGCGGCCATGCAGCACGACCTGATCTGCGTGGGCAAGGTCATCAAGTTCGGCGGCCAGCTCTGCGTCTCCGAGGCGCAGATCCTGGACGAGGACGGCAAGCTGCTGGCCTCCGGGCGCGGGGTCTACATGATCCCGCCCAAGGCCTGAGGAGGCGCCCGTGGCCGCGCTCGACCATGTGGTGATCAACACCCTCAAGTCCATGGACGCGGCCGCGGACCTCTTTGCGGCGCTGGGCTTCACGCTCACGCCGCGGGGGACCCATTCGCTCGGGTCCATCAACCATCTGATGATGACGTCCGGCGCCTATCTGGAGCTGGTGGGGGTGCCGGACACCGGCCGCCAGCGCCAGGAGGTTCTGGACAGCCCGTTCGGCCTCAACGGCCTCGTGCTGCGCACCTTCGACGCCGACGCCACCCGCGACACGCTCGCGGCCGCCGGCTTCGCCCCGACCGGGCCGGTGGCCTTCTCGCGGCCGGTGGAGGTGGACGGGGTGGAGCACGATGCCCGCTTCCGCACCGTGCGCCTGCCGCCGGAGACCTTCCCGGCCGGGCGCGTCTATTTCTGCGAGCACCTGACGCCGGAGCTGGTCTGGCGGGATGAGTGGATGACGCATCCCAACGGCTTCTGCGCCATCGACGCCTTCACCATCGCCTCACCCCACCCGGAAGCCGAGGCGCGTCGCCTCGCCAGCGCCTTCGCCAGCGCAGCCCAGCCCGATGGCGCGGGCTGGCGTGTGCCGCTGGACGATGCCGACGTGCGCGTGGTGCCAGGCGACAAAGCCGCCTTCCGCACGGCGACGTTGCGCTTCTCATCCCTCGACGACATCGCGGCCCGCGCCAACGCGCTGAGGGACGCCCGCTGGGAGGCGCTCGACCCCGACGCGGGTGTGCTCAGCCTGCCCGCCTTTGACCTGAACCTGACCTGCAGGAGCAGTTGATGAGCCTGCCCGCGAATCTCGGGGATTTCGTCTGCCGCACCACCGCGCCGGACCACCCCCTGTTCATCGGCCTCGATTTCGACGGCACCACCACCGTGCTCACCCGCGCCGGCTTCGACGCCCTCGCCGATGCCGTGGCGCGCGGTCTTCTCAAGCACGGCCTCGTGCGCGGCGACCGCGTCGCCCTCCTCGCCGCGAACCGGCCGGACTATGTGGCGGTGGTGATGGGTGCCATGCGCGCCGGCATCGTGCCGGTGCCGGTGAACTTCAAGTTCCCGGCCGCCACCATCGCCGACGTGATCGCCGATTGCGGCGCACGCCTCGTGGTCCACGACGGCGAGCGCCGCGCCCTCCTGCCCGCCGAGGCGCCCGAGGGCGTGGCCTTTGTGGATTTCGACGGCACCGGGCCGGGCACGCTCGCCGCTTTGCTCGATCCCGGCCCGTTCGAGCCGGTGGTGCCCGCGCCCGATGAGCCGGCGCTCAGCCTCTACACCTCCGGCTCCACCGGGCGGCCGAAGGGCGTGCTGCTCTCCCACGCCGCGCACCGCTGGGTGGCGGACACGCGCCGCGCCGAGATCGACCTCTCCCGCGAGCGGATGCTGATTGCCGCGCCGCTCTACCACATGAACGCGCTGGCCCTCGCCTTCCTCGCCTGCGCATCCGGGAGCACGGCGGTGCTGCTGCCCCAGTTCCGCGCGGTGCCCTATATCGACGCCATCGCCAGCCACGGCTGCACCTTCCTCACCGCCGTGCCGCCCATGATCGCCATGATGCTGCGGGAGAAGGCGGCGCTGGCTGAGGCCGACCTTTCCGGCGTGCGCCTGCTGCGCATGGGCTCGGCGCCGGTGACGGATTCGCTGGCCCAGCAGATCCGCCAGCTCCTGCCCAACGCCGCCATCATCAACGCCTATGGCACCACGGAAGGTGGCCCCATCGTGTTCTCCGGCCATCCGGACGGGCGGCCCGTGCCCATGGGCTCGGTGGGCTATCCCCACCCGCAGGTCGCCGTGCGGCTCGTCGGGCCGGAGGCGCCGGAGAGCGGGGAGCTGGAGATGAAAAGCCCGGCGGTGATGCTCGGCTATCACAACCGGCCGGACGTGCGCTCGCCCCTCACGGCGGATGGCTTCTACCGCACCGGCGACGTGTTCCGCCGCGACGCGGACGGCTTCTATTACTTCCTCGGCCGCACCGACGACATGTTCGTCTGCGGCGGCGAGAACATCTTCCCTGGCGAGGTGGAGGCGGTGCTCGACAAGCACCCGCAGGTGCTTCAGTCCTGCGTCGTGCCGGTGCCGGACGAGATCAAGGGCGAGAAGCCGGTGGCCTTCGTGGTGCGCCGTCCGGGCGCCGATATCGCAGAGGAGGCGCTCAAGCAGTTCATGCTCGCCAACGCCCCCGCCTACCAGCATCCGCGCCGCATCTGGTTCCTGGAGCAGATGCCGCTCGCCACCACCAACAAGATCGACCGTAGCGCGCTCAAGCGGCGCGCCATGTCCGAAATCAGCGCGGGGAGCCCGGCATGAACGTCATCGCCCCGCCCCGCGCGGTGCCGGACCAGGCGTGGGTGGCCGAGGCCATCGCTCGCATCGAGGCCGACATCAACCGCTCGGCCGACACCCATCTCATCCGCATCCCGCTGCCGCGCGTGCCGGGCATCACGCTCTATCTGAAGGACGAATCGAGCCACCCCACCGGCAGCCTCAAGCACCGGCTGGCGCGCTCGCTCTTCCTCTATGCCCTGTGCAACGGCTGGATCGGGCCGGACACGACGATCATCGAATCCTCGTCCGGCTCCACCGCCATTTCGGAAGCCTATTTCGCCCGGCTGCTGGGCCTGCGCTTCATCGCGGTGATGCCCCGGCGGACCTCGGCGGAGAAGGTGGCAGCCATCGCCTTCGAGGGCGGCGAGCCCCACCTCATCGACGGCTGGAATACCTCGGAAGAAGCGCGCCGCCTCGCCGAGGAGCTGGACGGCCATTACATGGACCAGTTCACCTTCGCCGAGCGCGCCACCGACTGGCGCGGCAACAACAACATCGCCGAGAGCATCTTCTCGCAGATGGCGTTCGAGCCGCACCCGATTCCCGACTGGGTGGTGTGCAGCGCCGGAACCGGCGGCACGGCGGCGACCATCGGCCGCTTCATCCGCTACCGCAAATTCCCCACGCGGCTATGCGTGGCGGACCCTGAGGCCTCCGTCTTCCACCGCCACTATGCCGACCGCTCGGTGATGCAGGTGGATGCCTGCAAGAGCGTCATCGAGGGCATCGGCCGCACGGTGGTGGAGCCCTCCTTCATCCCGTCCGTGGTGGACCGGATGGCGGTGATCTCGGACGCGGCGAGCATCGCCGCCGCCCGGCGGATCAGCGCCGTCATCGGCCGCGCCTGCGGCGGCTCCACCGGCACCAACATCTCCGCCTGCGTGGACCTCATCGAGGAGATGGCGGCGGAGGGGAAAGGCGGGTCCATCGTGACCCTTCTGTGCGATTCCGGCGCGCGCTACCGTTCCACCCTGTATGACGATGCCTGGCTCGCCGAGCACGGCATCGACCTCAAGCCCCACATCGCGCGGCTCGATGCCGTGTTCGGCCCTCAGCCATCCACCCCTGTTTCTTGCTAAGCTTCCTCTTCTTCGGGACCGCACCATGACTGCGTCGTTCGATTGGTCCGCCGGCTATCCCTCGCGGCGCCTGCCCGTGTTCGGCAACAATGTGGTCTCCACCTCCCATCCGCGCGCGGCGCAGGCAGGGCTGTCCATGATCGCCAAGGGCGGCAATGCGGTGGACGCCGCCATCGCCGCCGCCGCCGTCATGGCCATCGTGGAGCCGTGCAGCAACGGCCTCGGCTCGGACGCCTTCTGCATCCTCTGGGATGGCAAGGGCCTGCACGGCCTCAATGCCTCGGGCTTCTCACCGGCCGCCTGGACGCCCGACTACTTCCGCGCCAAGTACGGCGCCGACGCCAAGACCCTCCCCCAGCGCGGCTGGGACGCGGTGACGGTGCCCGGCGCGGTGGCGAGCTGGGTGGCGCTCTCCGAGCGCTTCGGCAAGCTGCCCTTCGCGGACCTCATGGAGCCGGCCATCGCCATCGCCGAGCGCGGCTTCCTCGTCTCCACCAACGTGCAGCACAAATGGGCCGCCGCCGCGACCCTGCCCCAGCTCACCAGCCAGCCCGGCTTCAGGGAGGTGTTCCTGCCCAAGGGCCGCGCGCCCTTCGTGGGCGAGCATGTGACCATGCCGGGCGCCGCCCGCGCGCTGCGGCTGATCGGCGAGACCAAGGGCGAGGCCTTCTATCGCGGCGAGATCGCCGATGCGCTGGAGGCCAACGCCAAGGCCAATGGCGGCGCCCTTACCGCCGCCGACATGGCCGCCTATGCGCCGGACTGGGTGACGCCCGTGGCGCAGGACTATCGCGGCTACACCGTCCACGAGATCCCGCCCAACGGGCAGGGCATCACCGCGCTGATGGCGCTGGGCATCCTCTCCCATTTCGACCTTCAGGGGTTCTCGGCGGATGGCGTGGAGGCGCAGCACCTCCAGATCGAAGCCATCAAGCTCGCCTTCGCCGATGTCTATCGCTACGTGGCGGACCCCCGGGCCATGGAGATCAGCCCGGCGGACATGCTGGATGCCGACTATCTCGCCTCCCGCGCCCGCCTCATCGATCCGCGCCGAGCGCAACGCTTCGCGCCGGGCAATCCGGTGCGGGGCGGCACCATATATCTCACGGCGGCGGATGCCTCGGGGATGATGGTGAGCTTCATACAGAGCAATTATCAGGGCTTCGGCTCCGGCGTGGTGCTGCCGGAGTGGGGCGTCTCGCTGCAGAACCGCGGCTTCGGTTTCAGCCTGAACCCGGAGCGCGCCAACGTGGTGGCGCCGCGCAAGCGGCCGTTCCAGACCATCATCCCCGGCTTCCTGACCAAGGGCGGCCAGCCGGTGATGAGCTTCGGCGTGATGGGCGGCAACATGCAGCCGCAGGGCCACGTTCAGACGCTGGTCCGCATGCTCGACTTCGCCCAGAACCCCCAGGCCGCCTGCGACGCGCCGCGCTGGCGCTTCGACGAGGGGCTCTCCATCAACCTGGAACCCGGCAATTCGCCGGAGCTGCTGGACGGCCTCGCCGCGCTCGGCCACGAGGTGGCGGTGCTCAACGACACCTATCAGGATTTCGGCGCCGGCCAGTTCATCTGGCGCATGGGCGATCCGGCGGTGGAAGGCTACGCGGCGGCGAGCGACCCGCGCCGGGATGGGCAGGCGGCGGTGAGCTGAGGGGCCAATTGTAGGTTGAACAGTGCGGGCGCTTCAGGCGCCCGCATACTCCGAAGCCATAGCCCCCGACCCTCACCCCGCCCGCGACAGCTCCCGCCCCGCCTTCGCCTTACCCAGCAGCCCTTCCACCTTCGCCACGATGGCGTTGGCGTCGAGGCCGGCCTCGGCGAGCTGGCGGGCCTGCGTGTCGTGGTCGATGTAGATGTCCGGCAGCACCATGGAGCGCACCTTGACGGTGCCGCGATCCAGCGCCCCCGCATCGGTGAGAAGCTGGAGCACCTGGCTGCCGAAGCCGCCGATGGAGCCCTCCTCCACCGTCACCAGCGCGGCATGGCCGGCCGCCAGCTTCAGCGCGAGGTCGCTGTCGATGGGCTTGGCGAAGCGGGCGTCCGCCACGGTCACAGCAAAGCCGGCCGCCTCCAGACGCTCGGCGGCCTCCAGCGCGGCGGCAAGGCGCGTGCCCAGCGAGAGGATGGCGACATCGCCTTCGCCGGAGCCACGCACAATGCGGCCCTTGCCGATGGGCAGCGCCTCGGCCCGGTCAGGCCGCTCCACGCCCACGCCCTCGCCGCGCGGGAAGCGCACGGCGGAGGGGCCGTCGTCATAGGCGACCGCCGTGGCGATCATGTGCATCAGCTCCGCCTCGTCGGACGGCGACATCAGCACCATGCCGGGCAGGCAGCCGAGATAGGCGAGGTCGTAGGCGCCCGCATGGGTCGCCCCGTCCGCCCCCACGAGGCCGGCGCGGTCCACGATGAAGCGCACGGGCAGGCCTTGAAGCGCCACGTCGTGGATCACCTGGTCATAGGCCCGCTGGAGGAAGGTGGAATAGAGCGCGCAGAACGGCTTGAAGCCTTCCGTCGCGAGGCCGCCCGCGAACGTCACCGCATGCTGCTCGGCGATGCCCACGTCGAAGGTGCGGTCCGGATAGGCCTGCCCGAACAGGTCGATGCCGGTGCCTGAGGGCATGGCAGCGGTGATGGCGACGATCTTGGGATCGCGCCGCGCCTCGGAGATCAGGCTCTCGGCGAACACGCGGGTGTAGGAGGGGGCGTTGGACTTGGCCTTCACCTGCGCGCCCGTCACCACGTCGAACTTCACCACGCCGTGGTACTTGTCCGCGCTCTGCTCGGCCGGGCCGTAGCCCTTGCCCTTCTGGGTGACCACATGGACGAGGATCGGCCCCGTCTTGGCGTCCCGCACGTTCTTCAGAACGGGGAGCAGGTGGTCGAGATTGTGCCCGTCGATGGGGCCGACATAATAGAAGCCCAGCTCCTCGAACAGCGTGCCGCCGGTCCAGAAGCCGCGCGCGAATTCCTCGGCCCGCTGGGCGCCGCGCTCCACGAACTTGGGCAGGTGGCCGGCGATCTGCTTGCCGATTTCACGCAGGGACCGATACGTCTGCCCCGAGATGAGCCGCGCCAGATAGGCCGACATGGCGCCCGTGGGCGGGGCGATGGACATGTCGTTGTCGTTGAGGATGACGATGAGGCGCGAATCCATGGCGCCGGCATTGTTCATCGCCTCATAGGCCATGCCCGCCGACATGGCGCCGTCGCCGATCACCGCCACCACGTTGCGCTCCGCCCCGCCGAGGTCGCGCGCCACCGCCATGCCGAGGCCGGCGGAGATGGAGGTGGAGGAATGGCCCGCGCCGAAGGGGTCGTATTCGCTCTCCGCCCGGTTGGTGAAGCCGGAGAGGCCGCCACCGGTGCGCAGCGTGCGGATGCGCTCGCGCCGCCCGGTGAGAATCTTGTGGGGATAGCACTGGTGGCCCACGTCCCAGATCAGCCGGTCGTGGGGGGTGTTGAAGACGTGGTGCAATGCCACCGTCAGCTCAACCACGCCGAGGCCCGCGCCCAGATGCCCGCCGGTGACGGACACCGCATCGATGGTCTCGGCGCGCAGTTCGGCCGCAAGCTGGGTGAGCTTTTCCTGGGGCAGGCGGCGCACATCTGCGGGCTCGCGGATGGTGTCGAGCAACGGGGTCTTCAGCAAGGTCACGGACCACTCCGACCGGAACGAACCGGGAAAAGCGAGCCTTACACAGGGGCCCGCTGGTATGCAACGTACAAAGGTTAACGCCGCGGCGGCATGCGGACGACCTTCGTCTACTCCCGAAACCTATACGTGCGGCGGAGCGTTCCGGCGCACTCCATCGATCAGGCCGGCGAACTTTCCCGCCCGGATGGCGACCCGGTGCAGGTCGAAAACCGCCAGCGCCAGCGCGCAGCCGGCGCCGAGCCACAGCAGCCGCGACGCCCGCCCGCCGGCGTGGCCGTACTTCTCCCGCACATAGAGTTCCGAATGCATCTTGGCGCGGTTGATGCGGAAGGTCTGGCTGAAGGAGGGCGTGCTGGAACGCCCGCCCGCATGAGTCACCCGCGCCTCCGTCACCACCACGATGGGGATGCGACGGGCGAGCGCGCGAAGCGAGAGGTCGTCGTCCTCATGGTAGAGGAATATGGATTCGTCGAAGCCGCCGAGATCGAGGAAGGCGGCGCGGGGCACCATGAAGGCCGCGCCGTGGACGAAACGGGTGCAGTAATCCCCCGCGATCTCCCCAGGCGCGAGGCGGGCGCTGCGCGGCACCTTCTCCAGAATGGAGCCTTCCTTGCGCATGAGCCGGCCGTTCTCGCCGACGATGGCCGGCATGAGGATGGACGGCTCGCCATAGAGCCGTGCTGCCGCCAGAAGGCGGGGAATGGTGTCCGGCTCCAGCACTGCATCGGGATTGAGGAAGAGCACGTAAGGCGTTCGGGCGCGGCGCGCGCCCGCATTGCAGGCGGTGCCGAAGCCGGCATTCACCGGCATGGCGAGGAGATCGGCGGGGCGGGAGAGCGTCGCGGCCCAGGCCGTGCCCTCCGGGCTCGCATTGTCCACCACCACCACCGGACATTCCGACGGAACGCTCGCCACCGCCCGGCCGATGACGGACGAGCTGTTGTAGGTGACGAAGACCACCGTCACGGCGGCGGGGTCGGGCCGTTCGCCATCCTGTGCGGAGGGCGCTTCCGCCACGGTCGGAAAAGAGCGCGTCATGGGCGCGTTAGTGCAGCCGAACGCCGGCAAACTCAAGGCCGAGGGCCGCAAGGCCCGCCAGCGCGTGGTCCGGCGTCAGCCGCGTCATGCAGCCGTGGCCGTGGGCGCAGTCCGCCACATCGCTCAGAAAGCACGGCGCGCAGCTCGCATGGGCGCTCACCACCGCCACGCGCGGCCCGGCTGGTGCCCAGCTGTGGATATCGGCAAGGCCGGAGAAGAGGCAAAGGGTGGGACGCCCCAGCGCCGCCGCGAGATGGGCAGGCGCGGAATCCAGCGCCACCACCACCCGCGCCCCGCCGATGACGGCGGCGAGCCCGGCGAGATCCTGCCGCCCGGCGAGATTGGCGACGCGATCCGCCGGCAGGCCCTCGGCGATGGCCGCGCACAGGGGCGCATCCTCGGCCGTTCCCGTGAGCACGAGGCCGAGAGGACTTTCCGCAAGCATCCGCGCCGCCAGCGCCCGCCAGTATTCCACCGGCCAGAGCTTGATGGCGAGCCGGGCGCCGGGGGCGAGCACGCCATAGCCATCGGGGACATCCGGCAGCGCCGGTAGCGCACCGAGGGGGATCGGCGCGGGCGGGTGGGACTGCCCCGCGCGGAAGGCGCTCACCAGCACTTCGGCGAGGGCGGACAGGCGCACCCCCGCCGGCAACGGCGCAAACAGGCCGCCCGTCCGGGCCGACGCCTCCATTTCCGGCAAGGCGAGGTCCAGGCCATGGCCGGCATGGAGCCCCGCGAACCCGACGCGGAACCGCACCGGCAGCGCGGCGAGCAGCGGGCGGGCATCGTCGGCGTGGCGCAGGTCGATGGCGATATCGGCAGGGGGCAGATCGAGCACCGCCAGCGCGGCCAGCGCCTCGGGCGGGACGGCAGAGGGCGGATGACCCCGCGCCGGATAATAATCGAACGCCCGCACCGCATCGAAGAGACCGGTGGCGGCGGCGAAATCGCGGACGAAGGGCGCGCACAGCAGCGTCAGGCGCGAGGCGGGAAACGCCTCCCGCAGCCGGCGGATCGCCGGAAGAGCGGTCACGAAATCCCCAACGTGATCGAGCTTCACCACCATTAGCGACGGCGCCGGCCCCAGCTCCGCGAGCCGCGCCAAAGGCCCCCGCCACGGGCCGGGCGCGAAGGTCGGCTCCGGCGCGGGCGCGGGTGGCGCAGGGAATGGAAGGGTTGCTGCGGGATCGGCTGCCTGTTCCACGGGCGGCGGCTCGGCGGAAAGCTCCGGCGGCCGCTGCCGCCAGACACCGAGAAGATCGCGGAACCACGCCATGCCTGATGTCCCGCCAACCCGCGACCCGCCCGTAACCGCCCCTTTATCCTTGGGCGCTGCCGTTTAGGCAATGCCGGCCGGGCGGACGCGACCCGGCCCCCAGCCCGCCCGGCCTAGCCACGCCCGGCCATCTTCGCTAGAAGGCGCCCCATGCAGGATGCCGAGGACACGCTCGCAGGCCCCACCGCCGGGACCGACGCCGAAGCGCGCGGCCTCCCCCCGGGTGACGCGGAGGCGCGTGCCCGCGTCCGCCGCCGCCATGTCTTCTTCATCGCCGGGTTCGACCCGATGGCGGTGGATGGACACCACCGGATCTTCGTCCGCGAGCTAAAACGCTTCGGCAGCGTGTGGAATGTGCGCACGCACTGCCGCGACGCGGCGCCCGTGCCGACCCCGACGGGCGGATTCTGGCGAACCGAAGCTGACACCCCCAACTGGCATACCGAAACCACGTTCGAAAACCTGGGCTGGCACGACCTGACTCGCGCAGACATGGGCCGTTCGGTCTGGAGCCACATGAAGGGCTCGGTGCGGGCGCTGGCGGACATGGTGACGAGCGGCACCATCGCCAATTATTTCCGCTCCAGCCGGCGCTACGGCCTGTTCTTCCTCTTCACCTATATGCTGCTGGCGCTGTTCTGGGGGCTCGCGGCGGCAGCGGGTTTTTTTGTTTATCAATGGGTTGAGCCTCTCGGCAGGGCGGCGGCGCTGGCGGCCGCGGGGGGCACGACCGTCGCCGTGGGCCTCTTCCTGATGCGCTGGCCGGGGCGCCGCTTCCGGCTCAAGCAGTCGCTGGATCTTGCTGAATTCTCAGTGAATTTCGTGCGCGGGCGGCATCCGGAAGTGGAGGCACGGGTTGTCGCCTTCGCCGATCGCCTGAGGGCGGTCGAGGCCGAGGCGGAAGCGCAGGGCGTTGAAGAAATTATCATTGCAGGCCATAGCCTTGGCGCGATGCTCGCGGTCAGCGCCGTGGCCGGGGCGCTGGCTGCCGACCCCGCCTTCGGCACCCGTGCCCGCGTCCGCATCCTGACCCTCGGCTCCACCACCGCCAAGTTCGCCCTGCACCCGGCCGGCGGGCGATTTCGTGAGGCGGCAGAACGGGTTGCGGCCGCCGAGGCGATCGGCTGGGTAGAGGTGCAGTCGCGCGACGACATCGTCTCCTTCTACAAGGTCGATCCCGTCACCCTCGGCCCCGCCAGCTTCGCCCCTGTGCTGCTCCCGCCCGGCGATTATTCCCTCAAGCCATTGATCCGGCATGTGGAAATCCGCCAGATGATCTCCCCGGCCATCTACCGCCGCCACTGGTTCGACGTCATGCGCCTGCACTGCCAGTGCTTCCTGGCGGGCGACATCCGCTCGACCCATGACTTTTACGCTTACGTGTGCGGGCCCTTGTCCTTCGACGTTTTAGCATCACATACCAACAGCTTACGGGCCTATGTGCGGCCCGATGGAACCCTGCGCCCCCTCGTGTTCGACGCGGCCGGCTGCATCCTTCCCCTCCCCGAATCCGAGACCCCCGCATGACGCTTCTGACCTTTGCCAAGATCGCCTGGGCGTTGGGCGTCGTATCCTGGTACGTCCTGCGCATCCCCTTCGAAAGAAAAGCGAAACGCCAGCGCGTTGCGGATGCGCGGCACCGCAATCTGCGCGAGATGATCCTTCTGTCCATCTCCACGCTGGGGCTCGGAATCGTTCCGGCGATCTACGCCGCGACAGGCTTTCCCAAGTTCGCCTCCTACCCGCCGAGCATGCTGCAGGTGGTGGTGGGCATTCTGGTGTTCGCCGGTTCCCTTCTGCTCTTCTGGCGCACGCACCGGCAGCTGGGCAAGTATTGGTCGGTGACGCTGGAGATCAAGGACAAGCACGAGCTGATCATATCGGGGGTATACGAGAAGGTGCGGCACCCCATGTACTCGGCATTCTTCCTGTGGGGCTTGGCACAGCTTCTGCTGCTACCGAATTTCATCGCCGGCCCGGCGGGATTGATCGGCTTCGGCATCCTCTTCTTCTTTCGCGTCGGCCGCGAGGAGCAGATGATGCGGGAAGCCTTCGGCGCCGAGTATGACGCCTACGCCCGGCACACCAAGCGCGTCATTCCGGGCGTCTACTGAACGAACCGGGAAAACGGGCGCGGCAGCGATTCGGTCCCGCTGCGTTCCCACGCTGTCCCGCGCAAACCCTTCAGCCGTCCCATTTTGAGACGGTTCTCAGGCGTCCGGATCGAGCGGCTGGGTACCGGCCGGCCGACCGGCGGCGTCGCGGGTGATGGTCTCCACCCGCGCCTCGGCGGCCTTCAGGAGGGCCTCGCACCGCTGCTTCAGGGCTTCGCCGCGCTCATAGATGGCGATGGATTCCTCCAGCGGCACATTGCCCCGCTCCAGATTGGCGACGATCGCCTCCAGCTCGGCAAGTGCCTGCTCGAACGAGAGATTTTCGACGCCGACCACCACCGTTCCGGCCTTTGCTCCGCTCGCGCCTGCCATGGCCGCCTCCTGATTCGATCCGGCGACACCATAGACGACCCCCGCCGCCGCCCGAAGCGCGTCTCAAAAATGCAGATAGCGCGAAACCGCCGGAACCTCCGCGACCAGCGCCATCAGCACCCCGCTGGCGGTGAGATAGAGGCCGATGACGAAGATCTTCACCAGCCGGTTGTAGCGCACACGCCGCAGCGAACTCGTCTCCAGCATGCCGGCGAGGGCGCGGAGCTGGAAGGCGATGCCCAGCGCCAGCAGGGCAAACGCCACCAGCGCCGATCCGCCCCAGCGGCCCGGCATCAGCGTCCAGTTGGCGAGAAAGGCAAGTGAAAAGCCGCCGATGACGCCGATGGCGGTAACCGAACCGTTTCGGAAGGTTGGGTCCAGAAGATGGCCCGGCGCGCCCGGAAGGCTTCCCTCGCGCCCCTCGTCCTCGTCTGCCGCCGGCCTCTCCGCCATGCGAACCCAACCCTTCGCT
This sequence comes from Xanthobacter flavus, assembly GCF_017875275.1. Classification (NCBI taxonomy): domain Bacteria; kingdom Pseudomonadati; phylum Pseudomonadota; class Alphaproteobacteria; order Hyphomicrobiales; family Xanthobacteraceae; genus Xanthobacter; species Xanthobacter flavus. The sequence goes on from NZ_JAGGML010000001.1 coordinate 547,386, forward strand.
GAGCCGGCCCGACGCCGGCGGCTACAGCTTAACGGCAAAGCCACGCATGTTGCCAACCCGGCCTGGTCTGCGCCGGGGTGGTCGCGGGGCGCCGGCTTTGCTAGAAGCCGGCCAGCATTCACGGAAACCTTGCACCCATGTCGCCCGCGGCGTCCGCGCCCCTCACCTTCCGCACGTCCCCGAGCCTCGAGGAGGCGCTGGTCGCCACCTTCGCGGCCGCGGGCTTCGCGCGCCTCGATCCGCCGATCCTCCAGCCGGCCGACGTGTTCCTCGACCTGTCGGGCGAATCCATCCGCCGCCGCATGTATCTGACGGCCGACGCCGATGGCCACGAGCTGTGCCTGCGGCCGGACCTCACCATCCCGGTGGCCCGCGCAGTGCTGGCGCAGGGCATGGCGATGCCGGCGCGGGTGAGCTACCTCGGCCCGGTGTTCCGGTTCCGCGGCGAAGGCCCCGGCGAGTTCCGGCAGGCCGGCGTGGAATCCTTCGGCCGCACCGACATCGAGGCGGCGGACGCGGAGATTCTCTCCCTCGGCCTCAACGCCTGCGCGCTCTATGGGCTGCCCGAGCCGGAGATCCGGCTGGGCGACGTGGGCCTGTTCACGGCGTTGCTGGACGCCCTGCCGCTGGCTCCGGCGCTGCGCCGCCGCCTGCTGAAGGATTTCGGGCAGGGGCGGGTCAATCTCGATTTCGCGGCTACCGCCGATGCGAACCGCGAGGGCGCGCCCGCCCATGCCGGCGTGCTGGCGGCGCTGGACGGCGCGGACCCTGCGGCGGCGCGCGCGCTGATCACTGACCTTCTCTCCATCGCCGGCATCTCGACGGTGGGCGGGCGCAGCGTGTCGGAGATCGCCGAGCGGTTCCTGGAGCAGTCCTCGCTCGATGCGGGCGGCGGACTCTCGGCGGAGACGGCCGAGATCCTGTCGCGCTACCTCGCCATTTCCGGCACGCCCGACGATGCCTCGGCCCGGATGCGGGCGCTGGCAGCGGATGCGGGGATCGACCTTTCCGCCGCGCTCGACCTGTTCGACCGTCGCACCGGCTTCTTCACCGCCTATGCGGTGAACCTCGCCCACGTGCGCTTTTCCACCGCCTTCGGGCGGCCGCTCGATTATTACAGCGGCATGGTGTTCGAGCTGCACGATCCGGGCCGGTCCGGCTCTGGCCCTCTGGTCGCGGGCGGTCGCTATGACCGGCTGCTGTCGCGGCTGGGCGCGGACAGCGCCATTCCTGGGGTCGGCCTTGCCGCCTGGGTCGAGCGCCTCGCCGCCCTCCCCGGTGCCGCGGAGGATGCCCGATGACCGCGCCGCTCATCCTCGCCGTACCGTCCAAGGGCCGGCTGCAGGACAATGTCCACGCCTTCTTCTCCCGCGCCGGCATGCCGCTGACGCAGGCCCGGGGCGCCCGCGAGTATCGCGGGGCGCTTGGCGGCGTGGAGGGGGTGGAGGTCGCCTATCTCTCCGCCTCCGAGATCGCAGCGGCGCTGGCCTCCGGGGCCGCCCATCTGGGCGTGACCGGAGAGGATCTCGTGCGCGAGAACATCCATGAGGCCGACAGCCGCGTCGCGCTGCTGGAGAAGCTCGGCTTCGGCCACGCCAATGTGGTGGTCGCGGTGCCGCAGGCGTGGATCGACGTGCGCACCATGGACGATCTCGACGATGTGGCGAGCCACTTCCACGGCCGCACCGGCCGGCGCATCCGCGTCGCCACCAAATACGTCAACCTGACGCGAGGCTTCTTCGCCCGCCACGGCATCATCGACTACCGCATCGTGGAAAGCGCGGGCGCCACCGAGGGCACGCCGGCCTCGGGTACGGCCGAGCTGATCGTGGACATCACCTCCACGGGCGCGACGCTGGCCGCCAATGCGCTGAAGGTGGTGGATGACGGCATCATCCTGAAATCCGAGGCCAATCTCGTCGCCTCTCTCACCGCCACCTGGAGCCCGGGGGCGCTGTCGGCGGCGCGCGCCATGTTCGACCGGCTGGGGGCCGAGAAGCGGGCGCGGACCATGCGGGAGGTGCGCACGCGCTTCGCCGATTGCGATGCCTCGCTGGTGGACGAGGCGGTGGCAGCCTATCGCTGCGTGGCGCCGTTCGGTGGTCCGACATCCTCCGGCATGCTGACGCTGCACTGCCCGCCGGATACGCTGCACGCCCTCGCCACCTTCCTGCGCCAGCGCGGCGCCAGCATGGTGACGGTGGGGCCCATCGAATACGTCTTCGCCGCCGACAACCCGCTTTATGAGGCGCTGGACGCGCGCCTCGGTCAGTAACGGAGGCAAGGCCCCGGCCGGCGCGTGAGGCCGGCCGGGGCGTATCCTCAGTTGGTGCCGAGACCCCGGTCACCCTGCTTCAGGAAGAGGCGATCGCCTTCCGAGATCGGGCTCTGCTCCTGTCCGGCGGAGAGCGCCACGAAGGCCGGCGGGGTCGCGCGGGGCGCCGCATAGCCGAGCGGCTGGGTCTGCGCATGGATGGTCGCGGCGGCCTGCGCCTCGGCATCGGCGGCGGCGAGGGAAGCCTCGTCACCGGCAAAAGCCGCGCCGGAGGTGAGAAGGGCTGCAAGCGCGACGGCGCCAAAAGTCAGATTACGCATGTTGATCTCCTGAAATACCAACCCCACCACGCCCTTTGATGAGGGACAGCTATGGCGCGCCGCCAAATTCGATAAGGCGCCCTTAGCGAAACAATCAGTGGGGATTTCTGGACAATCGATGAGATCTCTTTGATATCAATGGTTCGCGCCCTATTATGAGGCCGAGCTGACGGTGGGAAGCGGCCCGTTCAAGGGAGCGTGATCGGCATGTCGTTCGAGCCTTCCGCAATGTCCATGCGGCGTCGGCTGCTGCACGGATCGCTGGCCGGTCTGGCGATCGGTACCATCGGTGGGCTCATCGGACTCGGCGGCGCCGAAATCCGGCTGCCGGTGCTGATCGCGCTGGGGTTCGAGGCGCTGCCGGCCATCATCATCAACCGCGTGCTGAGCCTCGCGGTGGTGGCCTTCGCTCTGCCCGCGCGGGCAGAGACCATTCCCTTCGCCGAGGTGGCGGAGCATTGGCGGGTCATCGTGACCCTGCTGGCGGGCAGCCTCGTCGGCGTCTGGACGGGGGCGACCTACGCCACCCGCATCGCTTCCCGTACCCTGTACCGCACCATCGCGGCCATGCTCGTCTTCACCGCCGTGATGCTGGCGCTGGGGGATGATCCTGACCTCAAGCACATGGCCATAGACGGCACGGTGCGGCTGGTGGCGGGGGTTCTCGCCGGCTTCATCATCGGCCTCGCGGTGGCGCTCATGGGCGTCTCGGGCGGGGAATTGCTGGTGCCGACGCTTGTGCTGCTGTTCGGCCTGCCGGTGAAGCTGGCGGGCAGCGTCGCGCTGGCGGTGAGCCTGCCCACCCTGCTCCTCGGCTTCGCCCGGTTCGGGCGCGACAATACCATCACGGTGGTGCGCGAAAACCTGACGTTCCTTGGCGTGGTGACCGCCGCCTCCATGCTGGGCGCGTTCCTCGGCGGGCAATTGCTGGGCATCGTGCCGGCCGCGACGCTGCTGCCGCTGCTCGGCGCCACCCTGCTCATGTCAGCCTGGAAGATCTGGCGGCACGGCTCGGCGTCCGGGCAATAGGCGCGCTTCCCTCCCGGCGCGCCGGGCCTTACTCTCCGGCCCGACTACATCACATTGAGCGTCGCCCGATGCGGCGGCGCCCGGGGAGTTCATGTTCATGCGTGATGCCGAGCCCAAGGCGATCCACCTCTCCGACTACCGTGCGCCGGACTGGCTGGTGGACAAGGTGGACCTCGATTTCTCCCTGCACCCCTCGCAGACTCGCGTCACCTCGAAGCTGTCCCTGCGCCGCAACCCGGCAGGCGCCCCCGGCGCGCCGGTGGTGCTGGAGGGCGACGGGCTCACGCTGGTGCGCCTCGCCATCGACGGCAAGCCGCTCGCCGGCCCGAGCTTCGAGGCGACGCCAGACCGCCTGACCCTCGCCCACCCTCCGGCAGACGCCTTCGTGCTGGAGGTGGAGACGCTGGTGGACCCCACCGCCAACACCCAGTTGATGGGGCTCTACCGCACCTCCAGCAATTACTGCACCCAGTGCGAGCCAGAAGGCTTCCGCCGCATCACCTATTATCCCGACCGTCCGGATGTGCTGTCCGTCTTCACCACCCGCGTGGAGGCGGATGAAGCCGAGGCGCCGGTGCTGCTCGGCAACGGCAATCTGGTGGAGAGCGGCAAGGTGGACGGCACCAGCCGCCATTATGCCGTGTGGCACGACCCGTGGCCCAAGCCCTCCTACCTGTTCGCCCTCGTGGGCGGGCGCCTCGCCAAGATCTCGGACAGCTTCCTCACTCGCTCCGGGCGCGAGGTGGAGCTGGGCATCTATGTGGAGCACGGCAAGGAAGCCCGCGCCGGCTATGCCATGGACGCGCTGAAGCGCTCCATGCGCTGGGACGAAGAGGCCTTCGGCCGCGAGTACGACCTCGACGTGTTCAACATCGTCGCCGTGTCGGACTTCAACATGGGGGCCATGGAGAACAAGGGCCTCAATGTCTTCAACGACAAGTATGTCCTCGCCACGCCTGAAACTGCCACCGACGCGGACTACACCGGCATCGAGGGCGTCATCGCCCACGAATACTTCCACAACTGGACCGGCAACCGCATCACCTGCCGCGACTGGTTCCAGCTGTGCCTGAAGGAAGGCCTCACCGTCTTCCGCGACCAGGAATTCTCCTCCGACGAGCGGTCCCGCCCGGTGAAGCGCATCGCCGACGTGCGGGCGCTGAAGGCGGCCCAGTTCACCGAGGACCAGGGCCCGCTGGCGCATCCCGTGCGGCCGGAAACCTATCGCGAGATCAACAACTTCTACACGGCGACCGTCTATGAGAAGGGCGCCGAGGTCGTCCGCATGCTGAAAACCCTGCTCGGCGAGGCCGGATTCCGGGCGGGCATGGACCTCTATTTCGAGCGCCACGACGGGGATGCGGCGACCATCGAGGATTTCGTGGCGTCCTTCGCCGATGCCACCGGGCGCGACCTCTCCCAGTTCGCCTTGTGGTATGCGCAGTCGGGCACGCCCGTGCTCACCGTGAGCGGCGCGTGGGATGCCGAGGCCGGCACCTATCGCCTCGACGTGGCGCAGGAGGTGCCGCCCACCCCCGGCCAACCCACCAAGAAGCCCATGCTCATCCCCCTCGCCCTCGGCCTCGTCGGCCCGGATGGGCGCGATCAGCCGCTGACGCTTGGCAACGTGCCGGTGGAGAACGGCGTGGTGGAGGTGAGCGAGGCCCGCCAGAGCTTCCTCTTCACCGGCCTCGACGCGCGGCCCGTGCCCTCGCTGAACCGCGGTTTCTCCGCCCCGGTGAACTTGGTGAGCGACCTCACCGAGCAGGACCGCGTGTTCCTCGCCGCCCATGACGCGGACCCCTTCAACCGCTTCGACGCCATCCAGCGGATTGCGCTGGAAATGCTGAAGACCGGCGCGCGCACCGGCAGCCTGCCGGCGACGGAGGCGTTGGTGACGGCCGCCCGCGCCATCCTCGCCGACACCACGCTCGACGCCGCCTTCAAGGCGCAGGCGCTCGCCCTGCCGGGTGAGGGCGAGGTGGCGCGCGAGCTGGCGAAGGACGTGGACCCGGATGCCGTGTTCACCGCCCGCAAGGCGCTGCGCATAGCGGTGGGCACGGCGCTGGAAGGCGCCTTCGCCACCACCTATTCGGCCATGGCCGCGACCGGCCCCTTCTCGCCGGATGCGGCCTCCGCCGGGCGGCGGGCGCTGCGCAACCTCTCGCTGGATTTCCTCGCCGTCACCGGCTCGGCGGAGGGCATCGCCCGCGCCAAGGCGCAGTTCGAGGCGGCGGACAACATGACGGACCGCATCACGGCGCTGGCCGTTCTGACCCAGCACGAGGTGCCGGAGCGCGAGGCCGCGCTGAAGGCCTTCTACGAGCGCTTCGAGCGGGATGCGCTGGTGATCGACAAGTGGTTCACCCTGCAGGCGCAGATCGCCGCGCCCGGAACCCTCGACCGCATCAAGGATTTGATGCTGCATCCCGCCTTCTCGCTGGGCAATCCCAACCGGGTGCGCTCGCTGGTGGGCGCCTTCGCCGCCACCAACACGACCCAGTTCAACCGGGCGGACGGCGCGGGGCACGACTTCGTCACCGATGTGGTGCTGACGCTGGACGGCAAGAACCCGCAGGTGGCGGCCCGCCTTCTCGCCTCCTTCAAGACCTTCCGCCAGCTGGAGCCGGTGCGCCGCGCCAGCGCGGAGCGGGCCTTGCGCAAGGTGGCCGAGACGCCCGGCCTCTCGCCGGACGTGGCCGACATCGCCACCCGCGCGCTGGGGTAAGGGTAGCGGACGGGGCGCCCTGACCGTTCAACCTGCGGGCAACGCAGGGTGTATCGGGTTTCGTTCGCATATCCTTTCGGCTGTGCTAAAGCCGAACCATGTGTCCTGTACCGCCAAGCGATGCGGGACACATGGTGAGCCCGCCTCTTCTCAAAGCGAGGGCGTGCTCCAGCCGGCGGTCGGGGTCCAATGAACGAAGCAAGCATAATCCCCTATAGCTGCGTGCGGCGGCTGATCGAGGGTGCCGCCCTCGTCCTCGCGCCCCATCCTGACGACGAGATTCTCGGATGCGGCGGCGCCATTTTGCGCCATGTGGAGGCCGGCGAACCGATCACGGTGGTGATCTTCACCGATGGCGCGGCCGCCTCGGGGGCGGCGGACCATGCCGGCGACTACGTGGCCATGCGCCAGGCGGAGTCCCGCGCCGCGGCACAGGTGCTGGGCTATGGCGCGCCCCACTTTCTGGACTATCCCGACCGCGGGCTCGTCTACGACGAAGACCTCGTCGCCCGTGTCGCTTCCCTCATCGCCATTCACCGGCCGGCCATCGTCTATGCGCCTTCCATTTACGAGGTGCATCCCGACCACCGCGCGCTGGCCTTCGCCGCCATAGAGGCGGTGCGCCGGCGCGGCGGGCCGCTCGCCATCGCATGCTACGAAATCGGCAATCCCCAATTGCCGAACCGTCTCCTCGACGTGACCGACCTGACCGACACGCTGAAGGCGGCCATGCGGTGCTTTCCCTCCCAGCTCGCCGAGCGACCCTATGACACTTATGTCCTCGACGGCCTGAACCGATTCCGCGCCTATACGCTCGGGCCGGGCGTGGACGCTGCCGAGGCCTACTGGATGGCGACCGGCGAGGCGTTGAGGACCCGCCCGCCGGGGCTCTACCGCGCCCTCATGGGCGCCTGGGCCGACGCGGAAGTGCCCCCGACCATGGGCGCGCCGGCTGCGACTGTCGCGCCCCTCGTCTCCATCGTCACCCGCACCATCGGGCGCGCCAGCCTTGCGGAGACGCTCGATTCCATCTGCGCCCAGACCTATCCCCATATCGAAATCGTGCTGGTGGAGGCGGATCCCGCCCAGGCCGGCCGTTCCGGCGAGGGCTGCTGGCGCTATCCCCTGCGCGCTGTCGGCGGCGCGGCACCGCTCGACCGTCCCGCGGCAGCCAATCTCGGCCTTGCGCATGCGCGCGGCGAGATGATCCTGCTCCTGGATGACGACGACTACATCGACCCGGACCATGTGGCGACGCTCGCCGCCCTTCTACGCGGCGCGGATGATGCCGTCGCGGCCTATTCCGGCGTGCGCGTGGTGGCGAGCCGGGAGCCGGGGCATGCCCCTGTCGCCATCTTCCACGAGCATTTCGACGCCGACCGCCTCGCCTACGACAATTACCTGCCGGTCCACGCGGTGCTGTTCCGCCGCCGCGCGCTCGACGCCGGCTGCCGCTTCGACGAGAGCCTTGTCCTCTATGAGGATTGGGATTTCTGGCTCCAGGTATCGCGCCACGGCCGCTTCCTGAGGTCGGATGGAGTGAGCGCGACCTATGTGAGCACGGGCGGCTCGGGCGCGGGCACCGGGGCGTTCGATCCGGTGGTCGCCCACGGCGCCCGCCTCGCCGTCTACCGCAAATGGTTGGGACTGTGGCAGCCGGAGGACATCAACCGCGTTCTCGGCGTCCACCGCTCCACCGAGCACCACCTGCGTCACGCGCAGGCGGAGAATGGCAAGCTTCGCGGCGAGGCCACCGCGCTTCAGAACCGGATCGCGGCTCTTGAGGCCGAGCTGGCGAAGGCCGCCGAGGCGTCCGGTGAAGCGGCGGTGTCCCCGCCTGAAGCGCAGCCGACGGACGCGCAGACCGCCGAGGTGCAGCCCCTCTGCGATGCCCCGCCCCTTTCAAGCCAAGGAGAGGACAAGAGCGAGGGCGAGGAGCCGCCGGTGGCCGATGCCCCGACCGAGCAGCCAGAGACGGGAGAGCCGGCCGGGACACTGCCGGGTGCACCCGCCGGGCCGACTGACGAGACAGGCATCGATCACGATAAGCCGGACGACGCTCAGGAACTCGGACACGGGGCGTCTCCGGAGGCCGACGCCCCGTCACCGGACGCTCCGGCGGAGACGGGGCCTAACGATGCCGTTGAAACGCCCGCCTTCGCCACCGAGACCGCGGAGCACACGAGCCAGGCCGGCGCGGACGGGCAGCCCGACCTGTCCGCGTTCAAATCCCTGCCATTTCCGCTCAATGTCTATGGGGCGTTGTTGCAGATCGAGGTGGGCGAGGTGGCGTGGCTGCACTTCGCCCTGTTCGATCATCCCGGGGAACCCATGGTCACCGCCCAGCGGCGGTCCACGGACCTCCTGCTGGCGCAACTCCCCCCGCCGCCGGCCCGCATTCTGGAGGTCGGCACCGGCCTCGGCACCTTGCTCGCCGAGCTTGTGGCCAAGGGCTACGACGTGACGGGCATCAATCCGGACCCGGCCCAGGTCGCAGTGGCCCGCGCGCGCTTCGGCCCCGACCTGCCCCTGGTCGAGGCCACCTACGAGGGCTGGACCCCGCCGCCCGATGCCGCGCCCTTCGACGTGATCCTGTTCCAGGAGAGCGCACAATATGTCGACTCTCTTGAGATCTTCGACCGCGCGCTCGACCTTCTGAAGCCTGGGGGAGCCCTTGTCATCCTCGACGAGTTCGCCATCCGGCGCACTCTTTTGACGCCGGAACCGCTGCACCTTTACGGCCACATCGTCGCGCTGGCGGAACGGCTGGGCTTTACGAAGGAGGTGGAGCAGGACTTCTCCGCCATGGCGGCGCACACGGTTGACGCCATGCTGGAGATGACCCGGCGCCACCGGGCAACGCTCGAACGCGAACTCGGCGTATCCGGGGCCATGCTCGACGCCCTCGATGCCTCGAACCGTGCCTATCAATCGGCCTACGCGGAAGGACGCTTCGGCTACCGGCTGCTCGTCCTGCGGCGCAGCGTCGAAAAGGGCTGGCGTATGCGCCGGATCACGCCGGAACGGTTTCCAGCATTCGCCGAACTGTTCCGCGAGACATTCGGCCACGACATGTCGCGCGAGCACTGGATCTGGAAGTACGGTGACAACCGGGGCCACGGCCTCGGCATCTGGATCGACGGCCAGCTCGCCATCCATTATGGCGGCATCAGCCGGCCCACGCTGGCGTTCGGGCATCCGACGCGCATGTCGCTCTCGGGCGACCTGATGGCCCGCAAGGGCAGCCAGCGCATCCTCGGGCGTCAGGGTCCGTTCTTCGCTTCGGCCGCCACCATGCAGGAAATCTACAGCGGGTTCGGAACGGACCATCTCGTAGCCGCCGGCTTCCCCAATGCCAAGGCCATGCGGGGGCCGCGCCTGCTCGGCCTGTACACCGAGGCCACCGACCGGGTGATGGAGTTGCACTGGCCCGCCATCGCCGACGGCTCCTCCCCGGCGGCCCGCCGGCTCGCTGATCCGGATGATGCCGACGCGCGGCGGCAGGTGGATGCGCTGTGGGGGCAGATGGCGGCCGATCTGAGCGCCGAGGTGGTCGCGATCCGGGACTGGGGCAGCCTGATCCAGCGCTTCCTGCGCCATCCCGACAAGGTCTACGAGCTGTACCTCGTGACCGGCCCGGCGGAGGGCGACGGACTCGGCCTCGTCGTCCTGCGGCGAACTGCCGAAGACGCCATGGAGCTGCTCGATCTCGTCGGTCCGCTCGCCGCCATGCCGGCCCTGGTGGACGCAGCACGGCGCATCGCAGGGGCCGCCGGCGCGCGCGACCTCTGGGGATGGTTCGCGGAGGCCTGCGTCGCGGCGCGGATCGCTGGCCCGGAATGCGAGATGCGCGACATCCAGGTCGAAACGCCCACCACCGCCTGGCGGCCTGGCATTCCGGCAGAGGAGATGCGCGGGCGTGTCTGGCTGACGGGCGGGGATGCCGACTTCCACTGAAGCCGGTGCCTCGCCCCGCGATCATGCGGACGGGGCACCATTGCCCTACTCCGCCGCCGTCTCCAGCACGCGCTCGAAGATGGCGCGCACCTTCTGCTGCGTCTCGAAGAGATCGGCCTCCAGCGTGGTGAAGTCCGGCATCTCGCCCGCGCGGGCGAGCAGGGCCCGGAGCGCGGGGCTTGCATCCTGCGGCACCACATGCGCGTCCACGGACAGGCGCAGCACCTGTGTCAGGTTCTGGTAGAGCCGGCAGGCGCGCAGCAGCACATGCGAATCTTCAGGCGCCAGCAGCGCCAGCCGCTCGGTGGTGGCGAGCACCCGGGCGGTGGCGGTGTCCACGATCTCCGGATGGTCATGGGCATGGGCCAGCACGAGGTATTGGGCCAGGAACTCCACATCCACCTGCCCGCCGGCGGCATGCTTCAGGTTCCAGCGATCATCCTCGCCCTTCTCGGCGGCGATGGCCCGGCGCATGTCGAGGATGTCACCCGACAGCCGGCGCGGATCCCGCGGCTGTCCCATGATGCCGCCGATGACATCGCGCACGATGGCGCCGAACTCGGGCGTGGCGGCAATCACGCGGGCGCGGGTGAGCGCCATGTGCTCCCAGGTCCAGGCTTCCGCCTGCTGGTAGGCGGCAAAGGACGAAAGCCGCGTCGCGAGTGGGCCGGAGCGGCCGGAGGGCCTCAGCCGCAGGTCCACGTCATAGAGCTTGCCGGCATTGGTCAGCGAGGTGAGCGCCGTGACGAGGCGCTGGGTGAAGCGGGCGAAATATTGGGCGCCGGTGAGCGGGCGGGGACCGTCCGATGTGGGATCGGCCTCGGGATCGAAATCGTAGAGCACGATGAGGTCGAGGTCGGACCCCGCCGTCATTTCCCGTCCGCCGAGCTTGCCCATGGCGAGCACGGCCGTCTCGGCGCCGGGGATGCTGCCATGTGCCTCGCGGAAGCGCTCCCAGACGCGCCGGTGCAGGGCGCGGATGATGACCTCCGCCAGCGTCGCATAGGCCTCGCCCGCCCGCGCCGCCGGCAGCGTGCCGGAGGCGATGCGCACGCCGATGAGCACATGCTGCTCCTGCCGGAAGCGACGGGCGCGGTCGAGCTGCTCCTCGTCGGTCCCGGCGGTGTCGAGCAACAATTCGAGGTGCTCGGACAGGCTCGCCTCGTCGGGCAGTACGTCGAAGAAGGCGGGATCGAGCAGCGCGTCGGCGAGCGAGGGCCGCCGCGCCAATGTCTCGCCGAGGCGCGGGGCGGCGGTGAGGATGGTCGCGAGCAGCCGCACCAGGTCCGGATGCCGGTCCAAAGCGGTGAGAAGATGCGGTCCCGGCAGTTCGGTGAAAAAGCGATCGGCGGCGATCAGCGCGCCGTCCGGATCGCCGCCGCGCGACAGCGCCTCCAGCATCAGCGGCACGATGCGGGCGAGATGGGCGCGGGCCGGCTCGGTCTTCAGCGCGCGCGGCACGCCCGCGAGCCAGCGCCGCACGATGGCGCTCGCCGCCGCCGGATCCTTGAAGCCGAGGCGTGCGAGGGCGGCCAGTGTCGGGCGGTCGTTCTCATCCGGGGGAAAGAGCAGGTCGGCGTCGAGCACGGCGGGGGGCGGCGCATCCTCGAAAAGATGGGCGTAGTGCCCCTGCACGGTGGTCAGGCGCTGCACGAGGGCGGCGGCGAAGGCGTCGCGGTCGCGATAGCCCATGAAGCGGGCGAAGCCCTCCATGGCCTCGCGGCTCTCGGGCAGCGAATGGGTCTGCGCATCCGCCACCATCTGGATGCGGTGCTCGACCCGGCGCAGGAAGTGATAGGCCTCGGCGAGATCGTCGCGCACCTTCGGCTCGATCCAGCGATGGGCGGTGAGCGCATCGAGGGCGTCGAGCGTGCGGCTGGTGCGCAGCAGCGGATCGCGACCGCCGGCGATGAGCTGCTGGGTCTGGACGAAGAACTCGATCTCGCGGATGCCGCCGCGCCCGAGCTTCACATTGTGGCCCTCCACCGCCACCACGTCGTGGCCCCGGAAGGCGTGGATCTCGCGCTTCATGGCGTGGACGTCGGCGATGGCCTGGAAGTCCAGCACCCGGCGCCACACGAAGGGCGAGAGATCGGCGAGGAACTGCCGGCCCACCTCGGCATCGCCCGCCACGGGGCGCGCCTTGATATAGGCCGCGCGCTCCCAGGTGGCGCCCTCGCGCTCGTAATAATCAAGGGCCGAGACGGTGGAGAGGGCGACCTGCGTCGAGCCGGGATCGGGGCGCAGGCGCAGGTCCACGCGCAGCACGTAGCCGTCGGCGGAGCGCTCCTGCAGCAGGCGCACCAGTCCCTGTGTGATCTTCACGAAGAAGGGCGAGGCGGAGACGCTGTCGGAGAGCTGCGCCTTCTCCCGGTCGTAGACCACCACGAGGTCGATATCGCTGGAATAGTTGAGTTCCCGCGCGCCGTGCTTGCCCATGGCGATGGCCGCGAGACCGGAGCCGGCCTCGGGATCGGCGGCATCGGGCACGGTGAGCCGCCCGGCCTTCACCGCCTCGCCGAGGAGGAAGGACAGCGCCTTGCGCACCGCCGCGTCGGCCACGTCGGTCAGGGCCGCCGTCACCTCCACGAGGCCGAATACGCCCCCCATGTCGGCCACGGCGATGAGCAGGGCCGCCTCGCTGCGCATCCGCCGCAGCGCGCGCATCACATCGGCCTCGCTCCCCTCCACCGCGGCACATTCGGCGATGAGCGCATGGAGATGGGCGTGGGGCGGACGGCCGAGCACGCGCAGCAGGCGCTCCGGCTCGGAGCGGATGACCTCGGTGAGGAAGGGCGAGCTTTCGACGATCCCGAGGCAGACCTGTTCGGCCAGCGGCGCGTCAGCCAACAGCGCGTCGAGGGCGGCGCGCGCGTCCGGCGCCAGCCGTTCGATGGCGTGGGAAAGCTTAATCTTTGCCGCCTCCGGATCCGCCACTACGGGCGTTTCCCGCATCCGCAGGGCGAGGGGCGGCTGGTCCGCCGAATCTGGTTCCGTGGGCCAACGCATGGTCAGGCCTAAAGGCACCAGCGACTTGCCGCGCGCAAGCCTTCTTTCATCCAAAGGGAACTCGGGCCGGGGCGGCGCGCATCATGGTTGGGGAAGAATGAAATGGTCATCGGAGGGGTTAACGCCCGCGCCGACGGCTTGGTTCACGCTTGGATGTCATTTCGTCGGCAAACGGAAAGTGGCCACCAAGCCCGGCCCGTTGTCCGAAAAGGCGAGCGTACCGCCATGCAGCCGCGCCACCGCGCCCACCAGCGACAGGCCGAGGCCGGAGCCCGGGCGGGTGCGGCTCGCCTCCAGCCGCACGAACCGCTCCACCACCCGCTCGCGGTCGGCGGCCGGGATACCCGGCCCGGTATCGGCCACCGCGAGCACCGCCTCCGCGCCCTCGCGCGTCAGCGTCACGGTGATGCGCCCCCGCCCCCCGTCGGCCGGGCGACCGTATTTGATGGCATTGTCGATGAGGTTGGAGAGCGCCTGCGCCAGCAGTTCCTTCACCCCGTGCACGGTCATCGGCACGGCGCTGACGGTGAGGTCGAGCCCCTGCTCGTCCGCCAGCGGCTCGTAAAGCTCGGACACCGCCTCGGCGATCTCGGCGAGGTCCACGTCGCCCATGGTCGCCCGCCCCTGCCCGGCCTCGGCGCGGGCGATCATCAGGAGGGCGTCGAAGGTGCGGATGAGGCCGGCGCTCTCCTCGATGGTGGTCTCCAGCGCGGCGCGCCAGTCCTCCTCGGTGCGGGCGGTGCGCAGCGCCTCCTCGGCGCGGTTGCGCAGGCGGGTGAGCGGGGTCTTCAGATCGTGGGCGATGTTGTCGGAGACTTCCTTCAGCCCGATCATCAGCCCCTCGATCCGCTCCAGCATGGCGTTGAGGGAGTGGGCGAGGCGGTCGAACTCGTCCTCCGTCCCCATCAGCGCAAGGCGGCCGGAGAGGTTGCCGGCCATGATGGTTTCCGCCGTGGCGGTCATGGAATCGATGCGCTTCAGCACCCGTCGTGTCACGAACACGCCGCCGGCAAGGCCGAGCACGACGATGAGCAACACCGCCCATTGGGCGGGCCGCGCCACGAGATCGCGCAGCGTGTCGCGTTCCTCGATGTCGCGGCCGACCAGCAGCCGGTAGCCGCCGGGCAGAAACATCGTCTGCACGAAGGCCACATGGCTCTTGGCGACGGGATCGTCCGGCCGGTTGTAGGTGGTGAAGCGGGTGCCCTCCTTGTCGAGCAGGCCGATGGGCAGGTCCGTCACGTTGGCGGCCAGCACCTCGCCCTGGAAATTGGAGAGCACGTAGATGGACGAGCCCGGCCGCCGCGTGCGCCGGTCGATGACGTAGACCAGCCGCTGGATGCCGCCGATACGGTACTGGTCGGCGAGGCCGTTCACCTCGCGGTCGAGGTCGTCCGCCACCTGTCCCTGGATCAGGGAGCGGGTATGCCAGGCGGTGTAGATGATGACCGACACCGCGAACAGCGCGAAGACGACGAGATAGGCGGCGAGCAGCTTGAACGCCGTGGTGCGCACGAGCCGAACCGCCTGGGCAATGGGACCGTGCCCCCTCCCCCCGTTGCCGGACGCGCCCGCGCCGGCGGCCGGGGCGCCCTCCCCCTTCACGCCAGCCCCGCCCGCACCATGTAGCCGGCGCCGCGGACGGTGTGGATGAGCGTCACGTCGAAGCCCTTGTCGATCTTGGCGCGCAGGCGCGAGACATGAACGTCGATGACGTTGGTCTGGGGGTCGAAATGATAGTCCCAGACGTTTTCGAGCAGCATGGTGCGCGTCACCACCTGTCCGGCATGGCGCATGAGGTATTCCAGCAGGCGGAATTCGCGCGGCTGAAGCTGGATTTCCTTGCCGGAGCGGGTGACGCGATGGGCGAGGCGGTCGAGTTCGAGGTCCGCCACCTTGTAGACGGTTTCGGCCCCCTGGCTGACACCGCGCCGCGACAGGGCCTCGACGCGCGCCAGAAGCTCGGTGAAGGCATAGGGCTTGGGCAGATAATCGTCGCCGCCGGCGCGCAGGCCCTGCACCCGGTCGTCCACTTGCCCGAGCGCGGAGAGGATGAGCACCGGCGTCGTATGCCCGCGCCCGCGCAGTTCGGTGACGAGGGAGAGGCCATCGCGGGCCGGGAGCATGCGGTCCACCACCATCACGTCGTATTTGCCGTCGAGCGCGAGGGCGAGCCCCTCCTCGCCGTCTGCGGCGTGGTCCACCACGTGACCGGCCTCGCGGAAGGCCTTGCGCAGATATTCGGCGGCGTCGCGGTCGTCCTCGACCAGGAGAAGGCGCATGGCGGAGAGCGGACCCGGATCGAGATTCGTTGTCATCACTCTAGCTCACCTTTCAGGCAGGTCCATGCGAGCGGGTGCGCACCAAAAAAGTGGCGCGGGAAGCCCTCTGGAGCTTCCCGCGCCTGCGGAGCCGAAGCGGCATCAGGGGCGATGGCGATATCCACCTCGGTCCGGAGGCCCGTCGCCGGGGGATGAACCCCGGCGTGTCATGCGGTCGGGCCTTGTCTCAGGCTCGGGCCAGAGGCCAGCCGATTTTGGCTCAGCCCTTGGCCTTGCCTTCCAGCGAGATGGCGACGAAGCGAACGCCCTCGCCACTCTTCACCTGGATGAGCACCGCCTTGCGGTTCTCGGCCTTGGCGGCGGCGAGGCCGTCGCGCACGTCCTTCGGGGTGGCGACGGTCTTGTCGCCGACCTTCAGGATGACGTCGCCGGTCTTCATGCCGCGCTGGGCCGCCGGGCCGTTGGGCTCGACGCCGGTGACCACGACACCCTCGCCGCCGGCACCCTGCACGCTCTTGGAGGGCGCGAGCTGGAGGCCGAGGCGCGGCAGGTCCTTGTTGCCGGCGCTGTCATCCTCGCCCTTGGGGGCGTCGGTGCGCGAGGCCACCTGATCGTTCGGCAGCTGATCCAGCACCAGCTTGATGTCCATGGGCTTGGTGTCGCGGATCACGGAGAGCTGGATCTCGGTGCCCGGCTTCATCATGCCCACCTTGCGGGTCAGCTCGCGGGCTTCCTTGATCGGCTCGTTGTTGACCTTGACGATCACGTCGCCGGCCTTGAGGCCCGCCTTGGCACCGGGGGTGTTGGGCTGCACCTGAGCAACCAGCGCACCCTCCGCAGCCTTGATGCCGAGACCCGAGGCGAGGTCATCCGTCACCGGCTGGATCTGCACGCCGATGTAGCCGCGGGCCACCGAGCCCTTGTCGCGCAGCTGCGTCACCACGGTCTTCACCGTCTCGGAGGGGATGGCGAAGGCGATGCCCACGTTGCCGCCCGAGGGGGAGACGATGGCGGTGTTCATGCCGATCACCTCGCCGTTCAGCGAGAAGGTCGGGCCGCCGGAATTGCCCCGGTTGATGGGAGCGTCGATCTGGATGAAGTCGTCATAGGGGCCGGAGCCGATGTCGCGGCCGCGGGCCGAGACGATGCCGGCGGTCACCGTGCCGCCGAGGCCGAACGGGTTGCCGACCGCGATCACCCAGTCGCCGACGCGCGGGGCGCCGTCCGCCAGCTTCACCCACGGCAGGTTGGTGACGTCCGCGATCTTCAGCAGGGCCACGTCGGTACGCGGATCGGTGCCGATCACCTTGGCGACGTATTCCTTGCCGTCGGTGGTGGTCACGTCCACCTCGTCGGCGCCGTCCACCACGTGGTTGTTGGTGACGACGTAGCCGTCAGCCGAGATGATGAAGCCGGAGCCCTGGCCCACCACCGGGCGCTCGCCCCTGGGGCCCATGCCGCCACGCGGACCCATGCCCGGGCCGCCCGGACCCATGCCGGGGCCGCGGCCTTCGCCGAAGCCGAAGCGCTTCAGGAATTCCTCGATCTGGGGCGGGACATTGCCGCCGAGGCCGTCGCCGCCCATGGCCATCTGCTGGTCGCCGATGTCCTTCTTCACCTTCACCGAGACGACGGCGGGCGAGACCTTCTCGACGATGTCGGCGAAGGAGAAGGTACCGGCCGGCTGGCTGGTGGTGATCTGGGCGAGGGCGGGAGAATTGGCGGGCGGGACGAACTGGCCGGCCACCACGCCGGCGAGCGCGAGACCGAAAACGCCCGCGAGCATGGCGCGGCGGTTGCGCTTCATCACGGAAGGGGTGGAGGGGGAGCGGGTCATGCGTCGCGTTCTCTCTGTTGCCTGCCATGCCCGGCAGGTTCGAGAGGCAAGCTAAGGCTTGGATCGTTACGGCAATCTGGCGGCCGGATTAAGCTTCCGTAATGTCGCTCGCGATGCCGTGAGGTCCACGCCTGCGCGGGCTCAGCCGGCCCCGCGCGACACCAGATGCAGGCCGAGCACCATGATTCCCACCGCCGCGACCCAGCTGCCCGCCGCCCTGAGCGCGATGGGCCGCCAGCCGCCGACTCCGGAGAGGAAGGCGATGGCGCAGCCGAGCGCGAGGGTGACGAAGGCGTAGCCGATCACCGTCACGCCGGAAAGGAACAGGAAGCGGTCCGTGGTCGCCACCATGGCGGCGCCGTTCTGATAGCCATCCAGCAGGCCGAGCCCCACCGCCAGCACCAGGAGCGCGGCCAGCGGCAGCCTCAGCTGCGCGGCGACCGCGAGGCCGGTGAGCGCCACCAGCGTGACACCCGCGACCGGCGCGAAGGGCGGCGGCGGCAGGACCAGCGAGAAGGCTCCGCCGGCGGCCAGCGCCAGCGGGAAGACGAGAACCACCCAGCGCGCCGTGCGCGGACCCTGGAAGGCGGCGAGCACCGCCAGCGCGAGCCAGGGCAGCACCTGCTCGAAATCGGTCAGCGGGTGCAGCGCGCCGGAATAGAAATCGCCGAGCCGCGTGTCCACGAGGTGCGCATGGGCAAGGCCGGGCGTGAGCGCGAAGACGAGAGCGAGCGCGCCGGCCAACCCGGCGCGCCGAACCAGGGCAACCGCGCCGGCAAGGCCGGCGCGCTGGACAAGGCGTGTCATTCGATGATCCCGATGGCACCGAGCAGGAAGTAGACACCGAGGCAGCCGATGGCGGCGCCGCAGGCCCGCACCGCCTTGGCCCCCGCCTCCCAGCGCACCGCCACGCCGATGAGGATGCCGAGCAGGTGGAGCATGCCGGTGGCCACCACGAAGCCCACCGCGAACGCCACGGCATCGGCCGCATCCGGCAGTTCCTTGCCGTGCGCATAGCCGTGGAAGATGGCGAACACGCCGACGATGGTCGCCGCCACCCACAGCGGCGGGCGGATGTTCAGGGCCACCATGGCACCCAGCGCGATGCCGGACAGCGCGATCATCAGCTCGACGAAAGGCAGGTCGATGCCCATGACGCCGATGAGGCCGCCCACGGCCATTACCAGCGGGAAGGTGATGGGCAGCACCCAGATGGCCGGATTGCCGAGTTGCGCGCCCCACAGGCCCACCGCCACCATGGCGATGATGTGGTCCGCGCCGGTGAGCGGATGCAGGAACCCGCTCTGAAGGCCGATCTGCACGCCCGAGCCCGTATGGGCGAGGGCAGGCGACAGCGGGATCATGGCGAGCAGACCGGCGAGGACGAGCGCCGGATTCGGACGATGGGACTTCATGACGAATGCCCTTCCAAGGAGTTTGCCCCGAGCAGGCTCAGATGCGGGTGAGGAACCAGAACGAGGCGACGGAGCCGATGACATAGGCCGGAACGGCCGCACCCCAGCGGGGCAGCAGCGCCTGCGCCTGCCGGTGCGCCCACATGAGGGCGAGCACGGCCATGACGAACATCAGCTGGCCGATCTCCACGCCCACGTTGAAGAACAGGAGGGCGATGGGCAGCGTCGCCTGCGGAATGCCGAGCGCCGTGAGCGCCGTGGCGAAGCCAAGCCCATGCAGGAGGCCAAAGGCAAAGGCGACGACCCAGGGATAGCGCGCGGTGAGTCCCGGCTCGCCCCGCTGCAGCTTCACGATCTCGACGCCGACGAAGACGATGGACAAGGCGATGGCGGCATTCAGCGGCCGTTCCGGCACGCCGACCCAGCCGAAGGTGGCGGCGGCGAGCGAGATGGAATGGCCGACGGTGAAGGCGGTGATGGTCTTCACCAGCCGCCAGCCGCCCTTCACGATCCAGATCAGGCCGAGCACGAACAAGAGGTGGTCGATGCCGCGCAGGATGTGGTCGATGCCGAGGTTGACATAGGTGTCCGCAAGATCGGCCCACACCGCGAGATTGGTGCCGGGCTCGCTGGCCACCATCATGGAGGGCTTGGCGGCGCTCACAGTGTAGGCGACGGGCGACCCGTCGCGCGGAACCACGCGGATGGTCGCCACCGACTGCTTGCTGCCGAGGCCCATGAAGCTCAGGCGGCCGGTCAGGCCCCGCTCGCCGCAATACAGCTCCGGCGGAGTCCAGGTGCAATGGGCTGGAAAGATGGGCTGGAGCGTCACGTCCACCGGCGGCATGGTCCACTGGCCGATGAAGCGGCCCGGCGCGATCTCGCGCAGGGTGATGACCGCCATGGTCGCCTCATGCGCCCGCGCCACCGCCGAGGGCAGCAGCACGGCGGACGCCACGGCGAGCATCGCCAGAAGCCCGGCCAGCGGACGGCGCAGGGCCGCCGCGCCGCGACGCAGGAGGACTGTCGCGCAGCGGGCGATCATGGCTCACCGCGCCGGATGACGTAGGCATTGCCGAGATCCCTGGTCGCGGCGATGCCGAGGATGCGCCGGCGCTCGTCCTTCCAGGCGAGGGCCACCTGGGCGGACACGTCGTCGAGGTCTGTCGGATGGCCGGGCGCATAGGCATCGAGCCGCACCACGTTCCAGCCGTCCCTGGAGGGCAGCACGCGCCACTCGCCCTGCGGCAGCGCCACCAGCGTTTCCACGAACGGCGCGCCGAACGACGGCTCCAGCGACTTGCGGGGGCGCTCGCCGAAGATGAGGGCGCGGTTCTGGATCTCCTCGGGTTCCTCGCCGACGAGGATCTGCTCCAGCGTCTGGCGTGCCTCCGCCTCGGCGTTCGGGCCGGTGAAGGGCACGGAAATGAAGCTGATGGTCTCCGGCACGTCATATTGCGCGCGCCGCTTCTCGTACCAGGCTTCGAGCTCGGCGCGGGTCGGCTCCTTCACCTCGACGCCGTTGAAGATGAGCAGGCGCATCTTGTGGACGATGCGGTCGCGGATCATCTCGTCGCCCTTGTCGAGGCCCTGCGCCATGGCCTCGCGGAAGGTGATCTCGTTCAGGATCCACACGTCGACCAGCTTGCGATACTCGTCCGCCCCCGGCTCGCGGCCCTCGTGGGTGGACTTGAAGGCGTCGACGATGCTCTGGCGCACCTCGGGGGTGACCTCGATGAGCTTTTCCTTTGGCACCGCGGGCGTCACGGCCGCATGGGCCGCGAAGATCATGGCGCCGAGCACCATGAACTGGAGCAGCGGCTCGCCGATGAGCCGCCTCAGAAGACTCTTCTTCCCCGTGCCGGCCGGGCCATTCGCGCCCGCATTCAAACCCGATGCCGTCAAGACTCATCCCCCGCCCACAGGGATGC
The DNA here is from genome assembly GCF_017875275.1 of Xanthobacter flavus. Classification (NCBI taxonomy): domain Bacteria; kingdom Pseudomonadati; phylum Pseudomonadota; class Alphaproteobacteria; order Hyphomicrobiales; family Xanthobacteraceae; genus Xanthobacter; species Xanthobacter flavus. Next base: position 568,169 of record NZ_JAGGML010000001.1, read on the forward strand.
GGAAAAGCGCATCCCTGCCACTTCGTGCTTCCGCGACTGCTGGCGGCGCATCCCCTAGCGGGCAACCGGTGTCGGCTTGATGACAGCGCCGGCACCACATCGGGCACGAGCGTGCATCGCGGACGGAGGCGCCGCCAGCTTCGCCTGGCGAGCCAATTTTCCCTTACTCTATTGCAAAATAACGAAAAACCAGCCTTTTTAATGCCAAGCTAAAGCCGTAACAGACCAGGCCAGACGGAGCGATCACCATGTCATTGACGGGACGAATAGTGCTTTTTGCGGTCGCGGGAGCCATCCCGCTCTTTGCCGCTTCGGGTCCTGCCTTCGCGCAGAAAATCGATATGTAGCGCGAATATTATCAAGGACGCTGGACGTGGTATGGCGTCCACAAGGCGAGAGCTTCGCCCAACAATACGAGCCGAATCCAATTCAATACGCCAACCCAGGCCGTCTACTTCTATGATAAGATCTGCTGGAACGTCACCATCAACAAAGGCGTCGGCGGGGATATTTTTTCGTTCGACAAGAAAAACTACTTTGAAATGAACGTCGTCGGCTCTCAGATCAAGGCAAGGTTTTGGATCGACATGAAGCCCCCGGCACGCTCGCCCGACGCCACGACCACCTTTTCGCGGTTCAATTGATAGAACGATCGAAACCGCGGCCCACAGGGCGCCTCGATCGCTGACGCTTTGCGGACAAGAACGGACTTTCTTCCGGTGGCAGATCGGCGCCCCGCGTGCCGGCTGCCACCGCATTCCAATATCTGCAGTCCCGGCATTGCCCGTCGTCGCGCCAAACGCCTCCGCCCGTTGGTTTCCCGGCTCACCTTCCATGGCGTCACAGAACCTTCAGCACCCGGTCACAGAACACCGCTAGGAGGCCCTCACGGGCGGACTGGCGTCCGTGGGAAAATCAGGGGTTGGAGCATGAAGGGCGGGGTGCTGACACAGCAGCTCATCGCGGGGGCGTCGGTCCTCGCTGTTGCCGGCGGGGCGGCGTTGATGCCGACGCAGGCGTTCGCCGACAGCTACATGGCCGGCGACTTCCACAATCACACACCGTGCTCGGACGGCCGCTCGTCGGTCGAGACCATGGTGAAGAAGGCGGTCCAGAGCTACGGCCTGGAATGGCTCGGCGCGGCCGATCACGGCGGCTCCAGCCCCCGCGACTGCCGCGTGGACGACCCGGAGGGTGACGGTTCCACCACCGGTACCGGCCGCTTCTTCGATCAGGTCCAGGGCCTGGTGATCAAGGGCGACACGGCCACCTCGCAGGGCCACCGCTCCATGTGGCGTTGGCAGAGCGCGGAAGAGATCATCTTCCCCGAGCTCGTGCGCCTCGCCAAGGAGACCGGCGTGCCGATGCTCTATGCCGGCATCGAAACCAACGTGCCCGGCCACGAGCACACCTCCATGACGGTCATCGGCAATCAGAAGCCGCAGAACGCCATCGAGAAGAAGGGTCTGTTCGGCAAGAAGAACAAGGACAAGGACACCGGAGACGCCAGCGCGGTGGCCGAGTTCGAATACCGCTTCGACCGCTCCGACGCCGACTTCGGCAAGGGCGCGCCGACCCACAATTGGGAAGGCAAGGTCGCCAATGCGTCCGGCGTCGGCTCGGGCACGGCGAACCACCGGAACAAGGCGGTTCCCTCCGTCCAGTGGCTGCAGAAGTACTATCCGCTCGACAGCTACTACGTGCCTGCGCATCTCGAGCGCGCCGGCGTGTTCAACCCGGACAAGAACAACGGCTTCAACATCGAGCACCTGCGCGACTTCAACAACGCGGGTCCGACCGTCGCCGTGGGCTTCGAGAGCCAGCCGGGCCACCAGGCCTCGAACAATCGCGGCGAATACCGCGCCGGCTTCTGCGGCACCGGCTGCGACTCGGTGGGCGTGACCACGTTCGGCGGCACCGGCATCTATGCCGCCAAGATCGGCGGCGTGTGGGACGCGCTGCTGGGTGAAGGCCGCAACTGGTTCTTCTACGCCAGCTCCGACTGGCACAACCGCGGCGCCTTCTCCATCTACGAGAAGGGCACCACCAACGACTTCTACCCCGGCGAGTACCAGAAGCTCTACATCCCGCGCCCCAAGCGCAATGTGGCGCTCCGCCCGCAGGTGGTGGTCGACGGCGTGCGCTCGGGCAACTCCTACTCGGTGCAGGGCGATCTCATCTCCGGCGAGCTCACCTATTCCGCCAAGGCCGGCCTCGGCGCCAAGGCGGGCATGGGCGAAACGCTGGTCGTGAAGCGCGGCAAGTCGGTGACGCTGACCCTCGAGGTCAACGTGCCCACCGGCACCAACTACTCGCCCTACACCTTCAACAACCCGTCGCTGGCCCAGATCGGCATCCAGGAGCCGCTCAACAAGCCGACGCTGCGTCAGGTGCAGTTCATCAAGGGTGACGTGACCGGCGTCGTGGCGCCCACCAGCGCCAACTACACCGCCGGCACCAATGCCTCGGCGGCGATCATCGCCACCTTCGGCCCGTCCACCTGGAAGGCGCGCGGCACCAAGCGCACCATGACCGTCACCATCCCGAACGTGCAGAACAACATGTACGTCCGCGTGCGTGGCTCCAACCTGCCGGCCTCCGTGCCGGCCGAGACCGACGCCCAGGGCAACCCGCTCAACGACTGGGATCCGGAAAACGCCGCGCAGGGCCCGTTCGTGCCCTGCAACGACGCCGCCTGCCCCTCGCACCTCGTGGTGCGCGACGGCCAGAAGATCTCCAGCTACGACGTGGCCGCGTGGTCGGACCTGTGGTTCTACGCGAACCCCATCTTCATCCGCGTCTCCGACCAGCCGGAACTCCTCGTCGAGACCAACGAGAAGCTCGCGGTCTCCCTGGCCAAGTGACGCCTGCTCAGTGATGGGCAGCTGACGACAGAAGACAAGCGCCGGCCACGGCCGGCGCGAGACCTTCGGATGCCGGGGGCCTTCGGGCCTCCGGCTTCTTTCGCTTTCAGGGATCGTCTCGTTCATGTCCCAGGTTCAGGCTTCGCAGTCCCGATCCGCCGCGTCGCAGGACCTGACGCTCGGCCGAAACGCGCGCACCGGCATCGCCATAACGCTGGTCGCGACCCTCTCGGGCTTCGCGGGCCTCGGTTACGAGATCGTCTGGACCCGCATGCTCGCCGTCAGCCTCGGCCATGAGCTGGTGGCGGTGCTGGGGGTGATTTCCGCCCTGTTCGGCGGCCTCGCATTGGGCAGCCTGCTGCTGGGCCGAGCCATCGCCGCGAGCCGGCGGCCCGCCGTCTGGTATGCCGGCCTTGAGCTGGTGATCGGCGCCTGGGCGCTGGTTCTCATCGTCGCGACGCCGCACTTCGGCGATCTCGTGCCCACGCTGGTGCCGGTGGATGCCTCGGCGCTGCGGCAATGGTCCGTCGCCTTCGCTTTGCCCTTCGTGCTGCTGCTGCCGGCGACCCTCGCCATGGGCGCCACCCTGCCGGCGCTTGAAGCCGTGCTCGCGCCGCGACTCGCCTCCGGGGCGGCGGTGGGGCACGTCTATGCCGCCAACACCTTCGGCGCGGTGGCGGGCACGCTGGCCACCGCCTTCCTCATCATCCCCGCCCTCGGCCTCAATGCGACGCTGGTTCTGTGCGCCGTCCTGAATGCGCTGTGCGCGGCAGCGATGCTGGCCGTAGCCCGGAACTCCGCAGCGGCGCCGGTCACTCGCCCGATTCGCGCGCCTGAGACCGCATCCGCCGCGCTACCCGTTCTGGTCCCCCTGTTCCTCACCGGCCTTCTCGGCATCGGCTATGAGGTGCTGACAGTGCGGGTGCTGAGCCAGATTCTCGAAAACACCATCTACACCTTCGCCATCCTGCTCGCCTGCTACCTTGCCGGCACCGCGCTCGGGGCGGCGTTCTATGCCCGGTGGGAGGCGAATCGCGGGCCGGGTGGAGAGGGCACGATCGGCTGGCTCGTCACACTCACCGCCCTCGCCTGCCTCGCCGGAGCGGCGCTGCTCGGCGCCTCCGGGGTGATTCTCTCGGGCCTCAAGGCCGTGTTGCCCGTCACAGTGGCCGGCCGGCTCTCGGCCGAGGTCGCCATCGCCGCGCTGGCCTTCCTGCCACCCACCCTCGCCATGGGCGCGCTGTTCACCGCCCTTGCCCAGCGCGCATCCGACCGGCTCGGCGGCGTCGGACCGGGGCTCGCGGCCAATACGCTGGGCGCTGCGCTGGCGCCCATGCTGTTCGGCCCCGTCCTGCTGCCCCTGATGGGGGCCAAATACGCCTTCGCGCTGCTTGCCGCCGCCTATGTGCTGGCGCTGCCGCTCCGGAGCCGCGCGGCGCTGGCCGGCGGCGGGCTGACGCTGACGGCGACGCTGGCGCTGGTGCTCGCGCCCATCTCCCTGCGCTTCGTGCAGGTCCCGGAAGGCGGCGCGCTGGAATGGCACCGCGACGGCGTGATGGCGGCGGTGAGCGTGGTGCGCAATTCCGCCGGCGACCGCCACCTGCAGGTGAACAACCATTTCCGCATGGGCGGCAGCGCCTCCATGCGCTCGGACCACCGGCAGGCGCACATCCCTTTGCTGCTGCATCCGAATCCGCACAGCGCCCTGTTCCTCGGCCTCGGCACTGGCGCGACCCTCTCCGCCGCCGGCGACCATCCCGGCCTCAAGGTGGAGGGCGTGGAACTGGTGCCCGAGGTGGTGGAGAGCTTCCCCTATTTCGAGCGCACGCCGCCACGCCTCGCCGGCAATCCGGACATCCGCATCCATGTGGCCGATGCCCGCCGCTTCGTGCGCGCCGGGACGACGCCCTATGACGTGATCGTCGCGGACCTCTACCACCCCTCCGTGGACGGCTCCGGCGCGCTCTATGCCCGCGAGCATTTCGCCGCCATCCGCGACCGCCTCGCGCCGGACGGGCTGTTCTGCCAGTGGCTGCCGCTGCACCAGCTCGACATCGCGACGCTGCGGGTGATCGTGCGCACCTTCCTCGACGTGTTTCCGGACACGACGGCATGGCTCGCCCAATTCAGCGTGGAGACGCCGCTCGTGGCGCTGGTGGGCCGCCGCACGCCCGCCGCCTACCCGGCCGACTGGGTGGAGCGCCGCGTGCGCGACCGCGCACTCGCGGCGGGGCTGAAGGCGGTGGATATGGACGGCAGCTTCGCCCTCTTCGGCCTCCACCTCGCCGGCCCGGCGGAGCTGGCCCGCTTCGCCGGCGATGCCCCGCTCAACACCGACGACCGGCCGGTGGTGACGGCCGCCGCCCCGGGCACCGCCTATGCCGCCAGCGAGCGGCCGGCCGACCGTCTGGTGGCGCTCCTCGCGGCGCTTCATCCGGCGCCGGAGGCGCTGCTGGCCGGGGCCGATCCCGCCACGCAGGCGCGGCTCGCCGCCTACTGGACCGCGCGGGACGGCTATATCGGCATGGGCGCCCGGGCGCTGGCGGCGAAGGGTCCGCGCGACGTCATCGGCACGCTGGCGCCGCAGCTCATCGAGCTGGTGCGCATCAGCCCGGATTTCGATGCCGCCTACGCGCCCGTGCTCGCCATGGCGCGACAGCTCGCCGTCACTGATCCTTCGGGCGCCCGGCGGCTCCTAGAAGCATTGGATAGGGCGAACCCGAGCCGGCCCGAGGCGCGGCGGCTGCTGTCCCGGCTGCCGCCGGCGTGACGGGCGGGATTTCCCCCGCCTTTGCCACGGTGAAGGCGATGGAGCCGCCGTCCGCATGGTGGTGGCGGCGCAGATAGCCGTTCCATTCCACCAGATACTTGCCGGGCGGCAGGGGCTGGGTCATGCGGAACGCGGTCTGGCGCACCTCCTGCGACGGACGCGCCCAATCGGTCGGCCACACGGCCTTGTCGTCGAGGCTCACCACCCGCACGTCGTCGAGCCGGAACTCGTCGGTGAAGTCGATGGTGACTTCCGGCTGCGTCTCGATCAGCACCGCGTTGGCGTTCGGAACGGACTGGTCGAACGCGCACTGGGCCTGCGCCCCTGTCGCCGCGAGGCCGACACCTAAAACGACCGCGATTGCTGCATGAAGGCGCATGGGGCTCTCCCTGAACATGGGCCTCTCCCTGAAAAGGCGTGCTCTTGCGTTCAAGTGAAGTGGATGGCGTAGCCGAAATTGTCGAGGCGGTCGGGAATGGCGTTGAACGCCACCGAGATGCGCCGCCCGCCCTTGTTCACCGGCACCTCGTGCAGCAGGTAGCTCGGGAACATCACAAGATCGCCCGCGCCCGTCTGCGGCATGGCGAACTTGCCGCCGTTGAAGGCGTTGATGCGGGCATTGGGATTGGTGTTGCCGAAGATGAAGCCGCTGCCGCCGATGGCCTTGTGGAAGACGATGTTGGCGGAGGGGTGCGCTTCCGTCAGATAGACGACGCCGGAGATGAAGCTGTTGGCATGGGTGTGGATGGCCTGGTGCCCGCCCGGTTCCAGCACGTTCACCCAGATTTCCTTGATCTGCCAGCGCAGCGCCTCGCCGAACAGCACCTCGCCGAACTCCGTCACCTTGGGCAGCACCAGCGCGCCGAGCCGCGACAGCAGGGTGTCCGACTGGTCGCCCGCCACGGGCGTGTGGGAGAGCAGGTCCGAATAGGCGTTGGTGAGCGAGGTGCGGTCCGCCACCTCGGCCGCGAGCGCCGCCACGTCGGCGGGGCCGACGAGGCCCTCGACGCGCATCACGGGGGTGGGGAAAAGTCCGATGAGCTGGGTCACGACAGGCCGGCCGATGTGCGCGAGACGGGGAGACGGCGCACTTTCCCTATGGCCCATGACCCCACGATGACGACCTGAGGTGACGCGCGGCCGGCAAACGCCCGAAGCCAACCGTCAATGGCTCGAATCGAGATCCGCCGGAGAGGGCTTCGTGCGGCGCGGCACCAGCACCTGCCCGGCCACCGGCTTCGCATTGCCGACCTGCGCCGCGGCGAACGGGCCTTCGGAGCCGCGCGGCGGCTGGGGGCCGCCCTTGCCGGGGGCGGGCAAGGCGAGGGTCACGGTGTCGGCACTGCCGTGCATGACCACATCGCGCGGGCCGACGCTGCGCAGCGTCCAACCGCCATGGGCATCGCCGACCTTGAGGCGCACGATCTGGCCGCTGGCCTGATCGGTGAAGATGCCGATGCTGCCGGCCGTGCTCACCACCGTGCCCATCAGCGCGAGTTGCGGACGCGGCGCGGCGACGGCGGCGGGCGGTGCGGAGGGCGGCGGAGGCGCCAGCGCCACCGGCTGATCGGGCGGGCGGCGCGAGGGCGTGAACAGGGGGCGGTCGCGGGTCGCCGACAGGCTTTCGATGGGGACCGCCCACAGGGGATTTCCGCGCTCGGGGTCGGCGCTGGCCGTGGGGGGGCGGGCGGGCGGCTGGCCGGGCGCGAGAAATTCGATCTGCGGCGGGGGCGCCTCCACCTCGGTCGAGGCCGCGGAAACAGCGGTGGCGATCCCCGCGACGGCAACCGGAAGGGCAAGGGCGAGCGCAAGCAAGCGCCGACGGCGCGCGGATGGGGGGACGAGGCGGATCATCGCGCCCCCCGCCAGCGGCCATGGACGGTCAGCATCACCTGGATGCGTCCCTCCTGCCCCCGTGCTTCGGCGCCATCGCCCTGCATCCGTCCCTCGGCTCCATCCGCGTCCAGCTGCCCCAGAGCAGCGCCCTGCCCCTGGGCCTGGACCACAAGGGGATCCACGAACAGGAAGGGCTGCCCCGTCTCGATATCATATAGCAGGTTCTGCAGATCCTCCTGCCCGATATCGATGGTCGCGGCCACCGCCACGAAGCCAGGACCCAGCGGCGAGGCGCCAAGCTCCACGCTGGAAGAGACGAGATGCCCGCCCGCCGCATCGGCGGCGGCGGCGACGCGCTCGGCCAGCGATGCGCCAGCCACCGTCACCGTCGCGCCCTCGAGGAAGGGGGAGCCGCGCTCTTCGGCCCCGGCGGCGCCGGGCCGGGGGGGCCTTCGCCCTTCCAGCCGGTCCAGCAGATCCTGCGCCTCCGCCACCGCCGCGCGCTTGGCCAGCACGTCCGCCACCTCGCCGAACGCGACGGCCAGAAGCACGGCGACGAGCACGCCATAGCCCAGCGCGGCCAGCGCCAGCGTGCGGCGGGAACGGGCGGGCGCGGCGGCGGTCACTGGGTCACCTCGAACGGCACGGTAATGTCGGCCTGGATCTGGAAGCGCTCCCCCGCATCCCCCGGCTGCCGGGTGGTGGGGGCGACGAAGGTGGCGGCGGAGAAGTGCTTCGATTCCTCCAGCAGCCGGACGAGGGAGGGCGCCTCGCGGGAGACGCCGGTCAGCTCCACCTTGCCGTTCTGGATGGTCAGGGCCGAGAGATAGGTGTGGTCGGGCAGCACCTGGGAGAGCGCCTCCAGCACGAGCACGGTCGGCGCCTGCGCGCGCTTGGCCTTCTCCAGACCGCGCAGGGCCGCGCCCTCCGCGCCCAGTCCGTCGCGGGCGGCGGCGATGGCGCGGCGGCGGGCGGCGATGGCCTGGTCCAGCGTCTGCTGCTCCTCGTCGAGGCTGCCGCCCAAGAAGCCGGACACGCCGGACGCGAATGTCGCCGCGAGGGCCGCCGCCGCAAGCACGCCGAGCAACACTTGCCTGAGGCGTGCCGTGCCGGCCCCTTCGCCGGACGCGCCGGCATGAACGGTGATGGACGCGCCATCGCCTTGACGGGTCGTCAGCACCAGATGGCCGACGCCGAGCGCCTTCAGCGCATCGAGGGCGGGGGCGAGACGAGCGCGCGGGGTGGCGGCGACCATCACGCGGATGCGGCCGTCGCCCAGCGGTTCGGGCGCCGTCCAGCCGAAGGCGGCCTCTGCCGCGCTCCAGGGCGTGAGCCGGTCGATCTGCGCCCGCACGATGCCGTCGAGATAGGGCCTCGCCCCCTCCGGCAGATCGAGCGGACGGAACAGGAAGCGGGCGGGGTCAAGCGCCAGTTCCACCTCCCGGCCCTTCAGCGACGCTGCGACCTCGGGCGGCACGCCATGCGATGCGGCGGCCGCAAGGGGGAACGGTACGGCGCCGGGAAGGACGAAGGCGCCGTCTTCCCGCTCCTCGATCCGCACCGCACGCATCCGGCCGAGCCGCGCCCGGCCGGCGGCGAGGGCCGTGGCGAGGGCCGTCGCCGTCAGGTCGACGAAGGCCGAGAAGCCATCGATGGCGCGGGTCAACAGCGAGGCGTCGGGTGCGCCCGGAACCAGGCTCATGGCCGTCCTCCCGTCGTCTTCCGGCGGGCGGCGGGAGGCGCGTCGTCGGCAAGCTCCCGCCACGAGAGATCGCGCCACAGGAGCACGCGATAAGGATCGACACCGAAGTCCCGCAAAAGGATCACCGCCTCCGTACCCAGCCGCCGTCCGTCGTCGAACGCGACGCGCACGGTCACGCGCGCCGTGTCCCCGGCCGTGGTGGCGATGCCCGAGGCGCCCGCGACGACGCTGCCTTCGCCGCCCGCCTTGTCCTCGCCGGAGGTCGCGAAGGTGGCGGTGTCGATGTCGTCCATCCCCTGCCCCGCCTTGGCCAGCGCCGCGCGCACCATCGGCCCCGCGATGTCCGGATTCACTTCCCGCCGTCCGGCATAGACCGTGAGGTGAGGCAGCGCGGCGGCGACCACGTCGGCCGGCAGGCCCGGCACGCGGGCCAGTTCCGCCGCATGGGCGAAGGCGCCCTGCCCATGTCCCGCCTCGGCATCGCCGACCGCAGAAGACTTGTCGCCCGAGGCGGGCGCGCGCCAGGCGGCGATGCTGGCGGCATAGGCCTTTGCCGCCGGTTCCGGCACGCCCAACGCCTGGAACAGGCCGGACAGCACGGGCGGCGCGGCGGCGTTGAGATCGATGCGGGCCGCCTCGTCGGCGAAGCGGGCGGAGACGTTGGCCTCGCCCATGCGAAAGCGCACCTCGCCGCTGGTCGCCCGCTCCTGCGCCGGCACGGAGAGGAGACGCAGCGCCGCCAGTTCCACCCCCGCCATCGCCAGCCCATCCGCGCGCAGCGTCTGCGTGCGCACCGCGGAGGCCGACGCCGTGTCCGCCACATAGACCGCATAGACGGCGGTGAAGGCGGCCAGGGCGGCGAGAATCCACAGCACGGTCACGAGGATGAAGCCGCGCTCCGTCCCTGCCGGGGCGCGCCTGAGTCGGATCGCGCTCATTGCGTCGCTCCCCCGCCGTTGCCGCCCGCGCCGGAGACCGCTTTCGCGCGCGATCCGCTGAAGCCGATGGCGGTCCCGCAGATGGGCTTGGTGGCGTCGGCGGCGCAGAAGGCGGGCGCGTCCGAGCGGATGGTGACGGAGGTGGAGGCGCCGGTGGCCCGCCCCCCCTCGCGCACCACCATGCGCACCGCGCGCGGCAGTTCCTCCTCGCCGCGCCATTCGGCGTGCCATGCCCCGTCGCGGCCGGCATAGGAGAAGGAGACGCTGACCGGCGGGCGCAGCAGCCGCACCGGCGCGCCGAACGACGGAAGCCCCCCGGCCTCGGCCGGCGGCGCATAGGGCGCGGCGCGGCGGACCATGGCGGAGCCGCGCCCGTCCGGCACGGGCGCCAATTCGACAACCTCCAAGCCCCGCGCCGCGCCGGGCGCGAGCACTTCGCGCACGAAGACCACGCGCTCGGACGATCCCTGGAACAGGGTCTCCGCCCCACCCTGCACGGCAGGCAGGAAAGCGGCGGCGGCGAGGTCCGCCGCCATGCGGTCGAGGGCGAGGGCGACAAGTTCGCTCTGCTGCACCCGCCCCAGCCCGCGCTGCCAGGCGGGGAGCCATTTCGCCGTCACCATGGCGATGGCGGCGAGCACCAGCCCGGTGAGCGTCATCGCCACCAGGATCTCGATGAGGCCGAAGCCGGCGCGGCGGCGGCGCGAGGCGATGGTGCTCATTGCGGCCGGCTCCGCACAAGGCGCACCGTCTCCAGCGCCACCATCTCGCCGCCGGGGCCGCGCACGCGGATGCGGATGTCGAGGGGCGTCCAGGGCGCAGTGTCCGGCAGGCCGGCGAGCGTCATAGGCTGCACGTCCATCTGCCAGCGATGACCGGCGATCTCGCCTTCGGTGCGGCCGATCTGGATGAGATCGCGGCTCGGAATGCCCGTCTCCACGGCGCGGGCGGTCTGCAGCAGCGCCACCCGCCGCTCCAGGATCCTGGTGCCGCGCAGGCTGGAGCCCGCCACCATGGCGATGGCGCCGAGAGAGGCCGCGACCACCGCCAGCGCCACCAGCACCTCGATCAGGGTGAAACCGGCGGTGCGGCGCCGGAGGCGCAGATCAGGAGCGGCCACGGGGCACAATCTCGACGCCGCCGGTGAGCCAGTTCACCCGCACCTCATAGCCCGTCCCGCCCTTGAGCATGGCCACCACGCCGCCGCAGGAGAGGCCGGAGGGGAAGAATTGCACCGAGGCGCGCGCCGGCCGGCCGTCGCAGGTCGCGGGCAGCACGGTGTCCATCTGCACGTCGCCGGGCACGCGCACCACCCGGCCGGCTGAGCCGGAGGTCATGCGTCGGCCGGTGGCATCCACCGCCGTCGCCACCGGTACGCCCCGGCGGATGGCGGCGGCGCGGTCGGCCTTCAAAAGCGCGGCGGCCTCCACAGCGAGGGATTCGAGCTTCGCCCGCGAGGTGCCCGGCGCGAGACGCGGCAGCGCGAGGGTCGCCAGCGCGGCGACGATGGCGAGGGCGCACACGACCTCCAGCAGGGTGAACCCCGCCTCGCCGCCCCCCGCCTTTGCGCGCCCGCGCGACATGCGACGTCTCCGGCCTACCGCGCCCAGCTCGTGACGTCGGCGGCATTGCCCGTGCCGCCCTCCTGCCCGTCGGAGCCGAGGGAGACGATGTCGAACGGCCCATGCTGGCCCGGCGCGCGATAGGCGTAGGCCTTGCCCCAGGGATCGAGCGGCACGGTGCCGCCCTTCAGGTACGGCCCGTTCCAGGTCGAGACATTGCCCGGCCGCTGCACCAGCGCGTTCAGCCCTTCCGACGAGGAGGGATAGCGGCCGGCATCCAGATAGAAGAGATCGAGGGCGCTGGAGAAGCCCTGGATCTGGATCTTCGCCGTCTTCACCTTGCTGTCGCCGAGATAGCCGAGCACGCGCGGCCCCACGAGGGCGACGATGAGGCCGATGATGGTGATGACCACCAGCAGTTCCACCAGCGTGTAGCCGCCTTCGCTCTTCCGGCGACGAGAGCGGGACGGGATATGGGCCATCATGGGGGCGGGACCTTGATTCACGTTTCGTCACCCGATGCTTTGGCTGACCGACAGCAACGCGGTCATGACCGAGACGATGAGCCCGCCCACCACCACCGAAATGGTGACGATGGCCGCCGGGCCGATGACCGCGACCACCCTGGCGAGGGCGCGCTGGAGCTTTTCCTCGTAGAAATCGGCGATGCGGCCGGAGAGCAGGGCCAGTTGGCCGGTCTCCTCGCCAAGGCGCAGCATGCGGATGGCCATGGGCGGCAGCACGTCGCCCTCGGCGAAGGCATCCGACAGCCGCCCGCCGTGGCGCACCCGGTCCGCCGCCTTGGCCCAGACGGAGGCCTCTTCGCCCGCCGCCATCACGTCCACGATGATGCGCAGCGCGGCGGTCAGCGTCACGCCGTTGCCGAGCAGGATGGAGAGGTTGCGGCAGAACACGGCCGAACGGCGGAACAGAAGCACCGTGCGCACCAGAGGCAGCTTGGAGAGCACGCCCGTCACCGCCCCGCGCACTTCCTTCCGCCGAAGCGCGAGGAAGGTGAGGGCCGGAAGCACCACGGCCGCGATGCCCACCTCCATGGCGTGGGCCTGCAATCCGTCCGACAGATCGAGCAGCACCTGCACCATGGGGTCCAGCTTCGCCCCCATGTCGCGCAGCACGGAGGAGAATTGCGGCATCACGAACATGAGGAAGAAGACGAGCACGCCGCCTGCCGCCACCAGCACGAAGGCGGGATATTGCAGCGCCGACACCACCTTGCGGCGCAGCTCCTCGGCCCGCTGGCGCTCGGCGGCGACCAGTTCCAGCATCCGGTCCACGGTGCCGGAGGCCTCGCCAACCTTCACCAGCGCCACATAGACCGGCGGGAAAAGCTTGGGATGGGACGCCAATGCCTCCGCCAGACTTTCGCCGGCCAGCACGTCCGCGCGGATCTTGCGGGCGACGGCGCGCATGCGGCCGAGGTCGGTGTCGCCGGTGAGCAGTTCCAGCGCCTCGTCCAGCCGCGCGCCCGCGCGCAGCAGCAGAGCGAGGTCGCGGGTGAAGAGGGTCACGTCCTCCGCCTTGGGCGCGCCGAAGGTGAAGCCGAAGGCGCTCTCCTTCTTCTCCTTGAGCGGCGTCGTCTCCACCGGCACGAGGCCGAGGAATTCGATGCGGCGGCGCACCTCCGCCTCGGTCGGCGCGGCGATCTCGCCGCTCACGATCTGCCCGGCCTGGGTGAGCGCGCGGTAGGAGAAAGTGGCCATGGGCTCAGCGCACCGTGGTCACGCGCAGCACCTCGGCGGCCGAGGTGAGGCCGGCGCGGCACTTGGCGACGCCATCGTCCAGCATGGTGGTCATGCCGCCGGCGATGGCGGCGCGGTCGAGGGCGGCGGCGCCGGCATGGCGGTCGATCATCTCGCGGATGTCGTCCGAGAGGGTCAGCACCTCGAACACGCCGATACGCCCGCGATAGCCGGCTCCGCCGCAGCGCTCGCAGCCGACCGGCTCGTACACCGTCTCCCCCGCCGCGAGGCCGAGGGCGGCATAGCGCGGGTCGTCCCGCACATCCGAGACCGAAAGGGTGTGCGGCCGCTTGCAGCGCTCGCACAGCTGGCGGACGAGGCGCTGGGCGATCACCGCGCGCAAGGTGGACTTGAGGAGGAAGCCCTCCACGCCGAGGTCCAGCATGCGCGGCACCGAGGCGGCGGCGGTGTCCGTGTGCAGGGTGGTGAGCACCAGATGGCCGGTGAGCGCGGCGTGGACGGCGATGTGCGCCGTCTCCGGGTCGCGCACCTCGCCCACCATGATGACGTCCGGGTCCTGGCGCAGGAAGGAGCGCAGAGCCGCCGCGAAGGTAAGCCCGATCTGCGGGCGCACCTGCGACTGGAACACGCCCCGGATCTCGTACTCCACCGGGTCCTCGATGGTGAGGATCTTGCGGGTCGGCTCGTTGAGAACCGAGAGGATGGTGGCGAGCGTGGTCGTCTTGCCCGAGCCGGTGGGGCCGGTGACCACCACCATGCCGTGGGGCAGCGCGAGCAGCTTCATCAGCGTCTCGCGGTCGTGCGGGGCGAGGCCCAGCTTGTCCACGGTGAGCACGCCCCGGTCGCGCGCCAGCAGGCGGATGACGGCGCTTTCCCCGTGCTGGGTGGGCATGATGGCGACGCGCACGTCGATTTCGTCGCGCCCGAGCTTGAGGCGCGCCGCGCCGTCCTGCGGCAGGCGGCGCTCGGCGATGTCGAGGCCGGCAAGAATCTTGATGCGCGAGATGACCGCCTGCGGCAGCACGTCGGCGAGCGCATGGATGGGGCGCAGCATGCCGTCGATGCGCAGCCGCACCTCGAGGCCGGTGCGGAACGGGCCGATATGGATGTCGCTGGCGCGCAGCTCCATGGCCTTGTCGAACAGATCGTTCACCGCCCGCACCACCGGCGCGCCGGAGGCGAGGTCGCGCAAACTGTCGATGTCGTCCTCGGCCCGCGCCGTGGCGGGACCGGCGGCCTCGCGGGCGGCCGCCTCGTCGGCGCCGAGCCGTTCGGCCAAGGCGGTGGCGATATCCTCGAAGGAGGCGACGGCGAGCGTGACCTTGCTCCCCAGCACGATCTCCGCCGCCCGGACCACCGTCTCGTCGGTGGGATCGCCCACCGCGAGCCAGGCCGTGCCGTCCGCCGCGCGGAAGGGCAGCACGGTCATCTCGCGCAGAAAGCGCGGGGTGAAACTGGACACGAGGGAGGGAGCCGCCATCAGCTCCGGCAGGGCGATGCGGGGCAGCCGGTAGAAGCGGGCCACCTCATCGGCGAAATCGCCAGCGGTGAGCTCACTCGCCTCCCACACCTGACGCAGCGGACGGGTGTCCGTTCCGCCCCCGGCCGCCTGACCCGAGACGCGCGCGGCGAGGAAGCTCAGAAAATCGGCGCTCCCCTCCCCGCTCATGCCCACGTCCCCGAAAGCCAGAGTCCGGATCCCGCCGCGTCATGCAGCGGCACTCTTCTGAAGCTGGACCTTGACTGCTATTAACATGGACCGCATCACCGGCGAAGGTTGCGGCCGGAAAGCAATTCCAGGCGCAGTGCCGGCCCATTTGCGGTAGCCGCCTGTTGCCCGCGCGGGGCACCGAAGCCGCCAGCTTGGTATTCCCGGCTCCCGTGACGCTCGCGCGTCACCGTGATGACAATGTCACGACATTCGGACACCACCCCGGAGCGGCGATAGCCAGCTAACTGAAGCTTGGCAGCGGCTCCGGTCAACCCTTATATATCCGTCACATGCAGTCGCTAAAGGATGCGCGCCAAGGGTCGTTCGGCGCGCGCCTGCGACCTGTGGCCCTTGCATGCGGCTATCGGATCCCACGGCTCTTCTGGCCGCGCGGCTCTTGCGTTCGGAAGTAGCGGGTGATGCGTGATTGAGGATTGGCGCGGCCGGTCGAGCCCACGACCGGGCACTCTTGTATTGGCGTGCGCGATCCTCTTCGCCGCGGTCCTCTCCGGCTGCTCGGGCATCATGGACGATACGAAGCCCCAGAGCACATTCGACCAGGTCCGCAACATCGATCTGTCGCCGAAGCCCATGCAGCCTGTGGCCCAGCCGCAACAGTCGACCGACAATCGCCAGCCCATCGAATATTTTGCCACCCCCGGCGCGCAGCCCGTGACCGATCCGGCGGCGGTCGGGGCGGCGGGCGCGGCGCAGCGCGGGGCGGATGGCGGGTACGATCTCAATTTCGAGAACACCCCCGTCACCACCGTCGCCAAGGTGGTGCTCACCGATATCCTCGGCGCCAACGTCATCATCGATCCGCGGGTGCAGGGCACCATCAGCCTGTCCTCGGCCCGCCCCGTCGCCCGCACCGATCTGGCCTATGTGCTGGAGAGCGCCTTGCGCGCCAACGGCATCGCCCTCGTCCGGGATTCCTCCGGCTACCAGCTGATGCCGCTGACCGAGGCGGCCGGCTCTGGCGCCACCGATGTCGGCACATCGCGGCCGGAGCCGGGCTACGGCGTCTCCGTGGTGCCGCTGCGGTATGTCTCGGCGGAGACGCTGATGCCGGTCATCGACAGCTTCGCCACGCGGGCCGGCATGGTGCGGGTGGACCCCGGCCGGAACGTCCTGCTCATCCAGGGCACGGCGCAGGAGCGACAGGCGGCCATCAACACCGCCCTCTCCTTCGATGCCGACTGGATGCGCGGCCAGTCGGTGGGCATCTACCCCCTGCGCAACAGCGCGCCGGAACCGCTCATCACCGAGCTGGAGACGCTGCTCGATGCCGGCGAGGGCGGGCTCAGCCACAAGATGGTGAAGTTCCAGGCCATCAACCGGATGAATTCGGTGATGGTGGTGGCCAAGAAGCCGGACCTGCTGCGCACCGCCGCCACCTGGATCGAGCGCCTCGACCGCTCCGACAGCTCGGTGGGCGTGCGCGTCTATCGCCTGCGCTACGGCGAGGCGCGGCAGACCGCGCGGGTTTTGAACGAGCTGTTCAACGGCACGTCCTCCCAGGGGCTGGACCAGGCCTCCAACCAGATCGCGCCGGGCTCGGGCACCTCGCTTTCATCCAATGGCGGTGGCTCGAACGGCCCCATGTCCGTGCAGCAGCGCCTCGGCCAGACGCCGCCCCAGAACCAGAGCCAGGGCCAGAACGCCCAGCCGGTGAACCGGGGCGAGACCGACAACGAACTGCAGGGCGGTCCCGGCTCCGGGCCGTCCGGTGGCGGCGGGGCGCTGCTCTCGGGCGTCCGCATCACCGCCGATCAGGTGAACAACTCCCTGCTCATCTACGCGAGCCAGGAGAACTACCGCATCATCGAGCGCACCCTGCTCCAGCTCGACCAGCCGCAGTTGCAGGTGGCCATCGAGGCGACGGTGGCGGAGGTGACGCTCAACGACCAGCTCGCCTATGGCGTGCAGTTCTATCTCACCAGCAACAATCTGGGCCTCGGCAAGAACAACGGCTCCGTGATGAACACGCTGTCCTCAAGCGTCACCGACCAGGCGATCAACCGCGTGCTGCCCGGCTTCAACCTGCTGGTCGGGCGCGAGAACCAGCCGCGGATGATCCTCGACGCCTTGCACACCGTGACCGACGTGAAGGTGCTGTCCAACCCCTCCGTGGTGGTGGTGGACAACCAGAAGGCGACACTTCAGGTGGGCGACGAGGTGCCGGTCTCCACCGGCAGCGCCACCGTGCTCACCTCCTCGAACACGGTGGTGAACACCATCGAGTACAAGAACACCGGCATCATCCTGCACGTGACGCCGCGGGTGAACGTGAACGGGCAGGTGCGGCTCGATATCGAGCAGGAGATCAGCAACGTCACCAAGCAGCCCACCGCCAACGGCAGCTCGTCCGAGAGCTCGACCCTCACCCCCACCGTCTCCCAGCGCCGGGTGAAGAGCACCATCGCGGTGACGAGCGGGCAGACGGTGCTGCTCGCCGGCCTCATCAGCGAGCGCAGCGACGGCGTGCGGCAGGGCGTGCCGGTGCTCGACCAGATCCCGGGCTTGGGCGATGCCTTCGCCCATAAGGACACCACGGTGAAGCGCACCGAGCTCATCATCTTCATCCGCCCCCAGATCATCCGCGACAATATGGATGCCCACACGGTGGCGGAGGAATTGCGCGCCAAGCTCAAGGGCACGGTGGGCGTGCTGCCGGGCGGCCCGCAGCCGCTCATCAACCGGTGAGGCCCGCCATGGCCGAAGCCGCAACGGGTGATGCCGTGCACCAGCCTTCCCTTGGCGACGGACTTCCCGGAAGCCTCGGCGCCCATCCGCGCGTGGCCAGCCGGGGCGAGGTCGCGGCCCTCGCCGCCGTCTGCCTCGCCGCCATGGGCGCGAGCCTCGCGGTGGCGGGGCTTCCCACCGGCCTGCCGCTTGCCGCTCTGGTGCCGGTGCTGGCGGCCATCGCCGTCATCGACGCGCGGCACTTCCTCATTCCCGATACCCTGAACGCCGCCGGCATCGCCCTTGGGCTTGTCCATGTGGTGCTCGCCGCCGACGACGTTGCGGAAGGGCTGATCGTTTCCGGCGTGCGCGGCATTCTCCTGGGCCTGCTCTTCCTCGGCCTGCGGACGGGCTATCGCGTGCTGCGCGGACGCGACGGGCTGGGGCTCGGCGACGTAAAGCTCGCGGTGCTGGCCGGCGTCTGGCTGGAGGTGACGGCCATTCCCCTCGCCATCGAGATCGCGGCCCTGTCCGCCCTCCTCGCCTACGCCCTGCGCCGCCGCGCGGCGGGCCGGGCGCTGCGCCTCGACGGACGGCTGCCGTTCGGCCTTTTTCTCGCGCCGGCGGTGTGGATCGCCTTCATGATCGACGCCCTCCTCCTCAAGGCGAGCTGACCATGCGCCCGGACGAGAATTTTCCCACACAGGCCTTACGCCGCTGTGCCGCGATGCTGGCTCTGATTCTGGCGCTGGCGCTCGCCGCCGGGCCGGTGATGGCCGGCAGCCGGGACGGTCCCCAGTCCCGCGCCTACGCCGCCTATGCCAAGGGTGACTACGTGACCGCCGCCGCGCTGCTCATTCCCCTCGCATGGGAAGGGGATGCGAAGGCGCAGGGGATGGTCGGCTACCTCTACGAGACCGGAAAGGGCGTGCCGCAGGATTTCGTTGTTTCGGCCCAATGGTACGGCTGCGCCGCCGAGCAGGGCGACCCCACCGCGCAATACCTTCTCGGCCTCGCCTACGACAAGGGCCGGGGCGTGCCCATCGACGTGGTGCTCTCGCAGAAATGGCTGATCCTCGCCGCCGCCCGCGCCGGCAAGCAGGAGCGCGACACCTTCACCCGCATCCGCGATGCGGTGGCCTCCAAGATGAGCCGGGCGCAGATCGCCGCCGCGCAGGAGCAGGCCATCCTGTGGATGCCGGCCCCGCCCTATGTGCCCCAGCCCCTCTGGCTGAACCGGCCGCGCTCGTTCACGCCCTTCTAACCGGGGCGGGTGTTTGATGCCGTCCGTGATCCCGGATTGCGGAGGCGGCATGGCCCTGTTCGACCAGATGATCGGCGGGCTCGTTTCGAGCGTCGTCGGCCAGATCAAGAAGAGCGGCGCCGTGGGCGGCCTGCTCGATAGCCTCCTGAACAGCCCAGCCGTCGCCGCTTTGCCCGGCTGGATCGACCGGACCATGGCCGGCACCAGCTTCGGCGGCATCGAGGGATTCGCCGAGGCCCTGCGCGCGGGCGGCCTTTCGGAGGCGCTGGACAGCTGGATCGCCGACGGTCCGAACCTGCCGGTGGACGCGGACGCCATCGTCGCGGCGCTGGGCGAGGCACGCATCGCGGAACTCGCCGCCGCCTTCAACTTGCCGGCCGCGCCTTTGCCGGGCCTGATGGCCCGCTTCCTGCCGGTGATCGTGGACCGGCTGAGCCCGGACGGCACGTTCGAGCTGCCCGAGCGGTCCGCCGCCTGACGTCAGCGTGTGCGGCGGGAGGCTCGCGCGCGCCGCGCGGGACCGCTATATAGAGGCAGGTCCGGTCGCGGCGCGGGGGCGCCATCGGGCCATCCTTGAGAAAGACCAGAGCCCGCACCGTGACCGAGCGCAAGCGTCCTTCCCTTCTCGAGCGCCTGCGCGGGCTGATGCTCGATTTCGACGCGCTGCTGGACAGCTCCCTGTTCAGCCTCGGCGCCCGCACGCGCAACATCCTGTCCGCCTATTCCGCCTTCACCGAGCGGTTCAACGTCACCGGCGTCGGGCGCTGGGCCATCGGCGCGGCCTCGGAAGGCTTCACGCTGGGCGTGGCCGGGGCCATGGTGATGCTGGCGCTGGCCATGCCGGCCTTCCGCGAGACCTCCGACGACTGGCTGAAGCGCACCGAGCTCGCCGTCACCTTCCTCGACCGCTACGGCAATTCCATCGGCGAGCGCGGCGTCAAGCAGAACGACACCATCCCGCTGGAAGACATCCCCGACAACCTCATCAAGGCGACCCTCGCCACCGAGGACCGGCGCTTCTACGAGCACTGGGGCATCGATGTCGCCGGCACGGCGCGCGCCCTCGTCACCAATGCGCGGGCGGGCGGCGTGCGGCAGGGCGGCTCCTCGCTTACCCAGCAGCTCGCCAAGAACCTGTTCCTGTCCAACGAGCGCACCATCGAGCGCAAGATCAAGGAAGCCTTCCTCGCCATCTGGCTGGAGTCGCGCCTCTCCAAGAGCCAGATCCTGAAGCTGTACCTCGACCGCGCGTATCTCGGCGGCGGCGCCTACGGCGTGGATGCGGCGGCACGCTATTATTTCGGCAAGTCGGTGAAGGAGGTCAGCCTTTCCGAGGCCGCCATGCTGGCCGGCCTGTTCAAGGCGCCGTCCAAATACGCCCCGCACATCAACCTGCCGGCCGCCCGCGCCCGCGCCTCCACCGTGCTCGACAATCTGGTCGAGGCCGGCTTCATGACGGAAGGTCAGGTGTTCGGCGCCCGGCGTAATCCCGCGACGCCGGTGGACCGCCGCGACGACGAGGTGCCGGACTTCTATCTCGACTACGCCTTCGGCGAGGTGAAGAAGCTGGTGGACCAGCTTCCCCAATCCGTGGTCGAGCGCAACTTCATCGTCCGCACCGGCCTCGACCCCAACATCCAGAAGGTCGCGGACGCGGCGCTGGAGACCTCGCTCAACGAGTTCGGCCGCGACTACAAGGTGAAGCAGGGCGGCGTCGTGGTGATGGAGCCAAACGGCACCCTGCGCGCCATGGTGGGCGGGCGCGACTATGGCGAGAGCCAGTTCAACCGCGCCACCGACGCCCTGCGCCAGCCCGGCTCCTCCTTCAAGCCCTTCGTCTACACCGTGGCGCTGATGGGCGGCATGAAGCCCTCCACCATCGTGCAGGACGCCCCCATCTGCCTCGGCAACTGGTGCCCGCAGAACTACGGGCGCTCCTACATGGGCTCCATCACGCTGAAGACCGCGCTCCAGCATTCGCTGAACACGGTGGCGGTGCGCCTCGCGGAACGTTTCACCCGTAAGAAGATCGTGGATCTCGCCCACCAGATGGGCATCAAGACCCCGCTGCCCATCAGCGCGCCGCTGCCGCTGGGCGCCGCCGAGGTGACGCTGTTCGACATGACCACCGCCTATTCGGTGTTCGCCAACGGCGGCAAGAGCGTCTACCCCCACGCGGTCATCGAGATGCGCATCGGCAACGGCGACGTGGTGTGGCGCTTCGACCGCGACGCGCCCAAGCCCATCCAGATCATCCCGCAGCAGCAGCTCTATGACATCAACGACATGCTGAACAACGTGGTGGAGAACGGCACCGGCCGCCGCGCCCGCCTCGTCAATGCCAAGGTCGCGGGCAAGACCGGCACCACCAATGCCTATCGCGACGCCTGGTTCATGGGCTTCACCGGCAATTACGTCTGCGGCGTGTGGTTCGGCAATGACGACTACGCCATGATGAACAAGATGACCGGCGGCTCGCTGCCCGCCATGACCTGGCAGAAGGTGATGGCCTATGCCCACCAGGGCATCGAGATCAAGCCGATCCCCGGCGTCACCACGCCCATTCCGAAGCTGGACGAGCCGCCCGCCGCCATGAACGTGCCCGGCCTCGCCGACAGCGAGCGACCCGTCACCCTCTCGCCCCGCTCGGCGGAGCGGCTGGCGGCGCTGGAGCGCATGTTCAAGGAGGCGGAGGTGAAGATGACCGACGCCGGTGCCGCAGCAGCCCCCGTTCCGGCCGCAGCGCAGGCAACGCCCGCGCCGAACGCCGCGC
Organism: Xanthobacter flavus; assembly: GCF_017875275.1. Taxonomy (NCBI): domain Bacteria; kingdom Pseudomonadati; phylum Pseudomonadota; class Alphaproteobacteria; order Hyphomicrobiales; family Xanthobacteraceae; genus Xanthobacter; species Xanthobacter flavus. Next base: position 589,995 of record NZ_JAGGML010000001.1, read on the forward strand.
CCGCCCCCGCCGGCGCCCCTGCGGCGCCCGCGACCCCGATGCCGACCGCCGTGCGCCGGAACTGAGATCAACCCTCGTCCGGCGCCTTCGGCGTCCGCCAGATGCCATAGGCCCAGGGCCTGTACCAGCGCCCGCCCGTGGGCAGGCATTGGGGCACCGGGTCATAACCGTGCCCGCCCCAGGGATTGCAGCGGCAGATGCGGGCGGTGGCCATCACCGCGCCGGGAAGCGCGCCGTGCCGCATCACCGCCTCCTCCGCATATTCCGAGCAGGTGGGCAGATAGCGGCACTGCCGGCCCATGAAGGCGGAGAAGGTGTAGCGATAGACGAGGATGAGCCCACGCAGGGCGAGGCGCGGGGCTTGGGCGACCTGCGCGGCAATCCCCCGCACCGGCCCTGCCGTCTCCTTTGTCCCGCTGTCATCCGCCGCCATATGCGCCTCGGTCTTTGCCTCGATGCCCCGCCGCCCCACAATCGCCACGCTTCGGGGACGCAATGCGTCTATCCAGCCTTCATGTCGAAGTCGGGGCCGTGCTGGTCCCGATGACCCGCGCGGCCCCTGCTCTTGGGGGCTATGCTGACGCGCGAGGTGATCGACGATGCCTGATGTCTTCCCGCCCGGTTCTTCCGTCCCGCCTTTGTCCGTGGTGATGCGCGCCCTCGCCTTCGCGACGCTGCGCCACACCGACCAGCGGCGGAAGGGGCGGCGGGCGCAGCCTTATGTGAACCACCTCGTGGAAGTCGCCTTGCTGGTGAGCGAGACGACCGGCGGCGCCGATCCCAACCTCATCGCCGCCGCGCTGCTGCACGATGTGGTGGAGGACCAGGGCGTCACGCCGGAGGAGATCGCCACCACCTTCGGCCCGGACATCGCCACCCTCGTGATGGAGGTGACGGACGACAAGGGGCTGACATCGCCCGAGCGCAAGCGCCTGCAGGTGGAGCACGCGCCCCACCTGTCCCCGCGCGGCAAGCTGCTGAAGCTCGCCGACAAGACTTGCAACCTGCGCTCCCTCGCCGAGGACCCGCCGGAGGACTGGCCGCAGGCGCGCGCCCGGGCCTATGTGGAATGGTCGCGGGCGGTGGCGGCGGGGCTGCGCGGCATCAACCCGGCGCTGGAAGCGGCGTTCGATCAGGCGGCCGAGGAAGCCATCGCCGCCATCGAGACGCGGCGGGCCGAGGAATGGGCGGCGGGCTAAAGCATTCTCAAGCGAAGGGGGCACCGGTTCGCGTGAAGAAAATGCGTCTCCGCGCTGACGCCGGAGGCCTATTCCGCGGCGGCGCGGGCGGCCTCGATCTGGCCGATGGCGTCCACCACTGCGTCGAAGGTGAGCATGGTGGAGGCGTGGCGCGCCTTGTAGTCGCGCACCGGCTCCAGAACCTTGAAATCCTCCCAGCGGCCGGCGGGCGGCGGGCCGTTCTCCCGCAGCATCTTCCACATGGTGTCGCGCGCCTCGCGCAAGTCCTGCGCGCTGGCGCCGATGATGTGGCTGGCCATGAGGGAGGAGGAGGCCTGCCCCAGGGCGCAGGCGCGCACCTCGTGAGCGAAATCGGTCACGGTATCCCCGTCCATCACCAGATCGATGGTGACGGTGGAGCCGCACAGCCGGGAATGCGCCCGCGCGCTCGCCTGCGGCGCAGGGAGACGACCGAGACGCGGAATGTCGGCGGCGAGGGCGAGGATGCGGGCGTTGTAGACATCATTGATCATGGGCGAACCGATCAGGCGGCGTGGCACGGGCCGGAAGACCTTGCCGGACCCTGCCGCGCGGGCTTTGCCTTCTTATATAGAGACGGGAGGAACGGACGCAAAGGTAGGCGGTCCCGGCCAATCGGATGGTGCCATCAAACCTTTGCGTGGCAACTTGAGCCGCCTCACCCTTGCGAAAATGGCCCTTCGGCCCCATCATGGAACTTGGGCCCAGCTTTGGGCCTTCATTTTTGACACGGACGGCAAAGCCGCCGCCGGCAGGTCCGGCGGGGCGCGGTTTGAGCGACACCGCGCAAGCGAGCCGACAACCGGTGACACTCCCGCCTTTTCCCGGCCCCCTGGGATGGCGGGTCGAACGGAGTTGGTCATGGACGCGGTAGTCAAGTTGTTCAAGGCGCAGGCCGAGAACGAGGAGCGGGAGCGTCAGCTAAAAGCCAAGGCCGCGGCGGCTCTGCGCGCGCCCGCGCCCGATGGTGCCCCTGCCCTCCCCAAGGTGCATCCCCCCCTCTCGGACGGCAGCCCCCGTCCCTCCCGCGCGGAAGCGGAAGCGGCGGTGAAGACGCTGCTCGCCTACATCGGCGAGGACCCGGCGCGCGAAGGCCTGCTCGACACGCCGAAGCGCGTGGTGAAGGCCTATGACGAGCTGTTCTCCGGCTACGGCGAGGATGCCGACGAACTGCTCGACCGCACCTTCGGCGAGATCGGCACCTTCGACGACTTCGTGCTGGTGCGCGACATCCCGTTCCACTCCCATTGCGAGCACCACATGGTGCCGTTCGTGGGCAAGGCGCATGTCGCCTATTTCCCGGTGGAGCGGGTGGTGGGCCTCTCCAAGATCGCGCGGGTGGTGGACATCTTCGCCCGCCGGCTGCAGACGCAGGAGCACCTGACCTCGCAGATCACCAATGCCCTCGACGAGAGCCTGCGCCCGCGCGGCGTGGCGGTGATGATCGAGGCCGAGCATATGTGCATGTCCATGCGCGGCATCACCAAGCAGGGGGTGTCCACCCTCACCACCCAGTTCACCGGCGTCTTCCGGGATGATCCGGCCGAGCAGGTGCGCTTCATCACTTTGGTGCGCTCCAAGGGCTGACGCAGGGACCGCCGTCGAAGGGCGTTCCTGCCGAGGCGGGAGCGCCCGACACGCGAGCGAAAGAGTCCAGCGAATGAGCGCCGACACCGCCTTCACCTTCCCCGCCGCCGGCAAGGGCGCCGCGCTGGAGGAGGACACCCTCCTCTCCCCGCGCTTCGACGCCAACGGCCTCGTCACCTGCGTCGCCGTGGATGCGGAGACGGGCGAGGTGCTGATGCTCGCCCACATGAATGCGGAAGCCCTCGCCCTGACCATGGCGACCGGCGAGGCGCATTATTTCTCCCGCTCGCGCGGCAAGCTCTGGAAGAAGGGCGAGACCTCCGGCCACACCCAGAAGGTGCGGCAGATGCTGATCGATTGCGATCAGGATGCGGTGGTCATCAAGGTGGAAATGGGCGGCACGGGTGCCGCCTGCCACACCGGCCGCCGTTCCTGCTTCTATCGCTCGGTTCCCATCGGCGCCGCGCCCTCCGAGGCGACCCGCCTCGCCTTCACCGGCGACACCCCGCGCTTCGATCCCGCCGCCGTCTACGGCAAGGGGCACACGGACGGTCACGGCCACGACCACTGACACCGGCGGCCCGTATGGCGTGACGCACCGGCGGCCGCTGTCCCATGTCGTGGGGAGGCCGGTACAGTGCCGACCCGTCGCTTGCGGGGGCGAGACGAACGGGACGAGGGCACTGCACCGGCAGCGGAGATTGCAGGCGATCGCCCTGACGGAATCGCCTGAAACCCTAGTCCGCATCTCGTTATCGGACATTGCCCGGCAAGTTTCTCGGCATTGCGCGCACCCGCCCTATGCAGGGGACGAATCATCCGGCTTCCCTTCCGGAAAAAAGCCCGACACGGCCAACCGACATCGCTTCGGTCGTTGACGTGGCAAAGCTTCCCTTGCGATCCTTGGCGCGCGGCATCTCTCCCGGCTTCAGGCGGGCTCCGCCGCATTACGACGACGTGCGGAACCGGCGGCTCCAGCCGCCGCCGGGCCGCAAGCCAAGCGCCGATCAGATGCCCCAGGTTCCGACGCCAACAGCCGACACGTCCGTGCCGCAGGCCGCCGGCCTCGCCGGCGCGCTCGCGCCCGTAAGGTTCAGCACTTCCGACGTTCCGGAAGCCGATCGCATGGCGTTCGCCCTGGAGTTCTATGGCCCCGTCCTGGTCGGTCTCGAACTCGCCCCCGATCCCGACGACCCCTTCTCCATCTCGGCCTGCTTCCTCCAGCTCCCCGGCGCGATGGTCGCGCAGGGACACGCCAGCGCCCTGGTCTCGACGCGGACGACCGCCCTGCTGGCCGATGGCGTGGATGACCTCATCATCTGCCGGCCCGCTCGCGCCTATCGGGTGACCACCCCGGAGGGCCACTCGCTCGAAATCGGAGCCGGGCAAACCGGCGTGTGGAGCCTCGGCCAGCGGTCGTCGGCGCTGCTCCAGCCCGACACGGCGTTTCGCAGCGTGCAGATCTCCCGGTCGCTGCTGCGCGCCATGGTGCCGAACGTGGACGACATCGACATGGTTCACATCGCGCCCGGCGACCCGATGCTCGACCTTATGTTCGCCTATGCGGACCTCGTCGCCGAACACCCCATCGGCTCGGAGGAAGGCGGCAGGATCGTGGCCGCCCACATTGCCGACCTCGCCGCTTTGGCACTCAAGGGCGCCGCCGGCCTGCGCGAGGGGCTGGGCCGCAGCAGCGTGCGGGCGGCGCGCCTCGTCGCGGCGAAGACGGCCATTCAGGCGGCCCTTCACCGGCCCGAGCTGTCGGCGGCCACCATCGGCGCCCAGCTCGGCATCAGCGCGCGCTATGTGCAGCTTCTGTTCGAGGAAAACGGCGAGACTTTTTCCGCTTATGTCACCCGGCTCAGGATGGAATGGCTGCGCCGGATGCTCGGCGATCCGCGCCAGACCCACCGGCGCATCTCCGACCTCGCCTTCGAGGCCGGCTTCCGCGATCTCTCCACCTTCAACCGCCAGTTCCGCCGCCATTTCGGCGAGGCGCCCTCGGCGACGCGGCGCCAGCGGGCGCCCTGGAGCGCGATCCGAGCGGAATGAACCCATGCGCTCGGCGCGTGCGCCAGGGCGCCACGCTTCGGTCACCAGACTTTAGTAAACGAGTCGGCACTGTAGCGGTGCGCCGGGATCGGGTCAGTGCAGGTGGGAGTGAGACGTCCCACGGCACCAGCCTCGCGGCGCGACGGGAGGCGTCGATGTTTCAGTCCCTCCACTGGCGATCCGGCCCCACCGCCGCAGCGGCCGCCCCCAAAGCTGCGACGTCTTCCTCGACCAGCCCCGCGCCGACGCCGGCCGATGCCGGCACGCCCGATCTCGGCACGCCCGCCCACCCGGCACCGCGCACGTCCGCGCCCAACGGCCCGGCCATCGGCCTTGCGCTGGGCGGCGGCGCGGCGCGCGGCTTTGCCCATATCGGCGTGCTGAAGGCGCTGGACCGCGCCGGCATCCGCCCCTCGGTGGTGGCGGGCACGTCCATCGGCGCGGTGGTGGGCGGCATCTGGGCCGCCGGCAAGCTCGACACCCTGGAGGACTGGGCGCTCAGCCTCACCAAGCGCAACGTGCTCGGCCTGCTGGATTTCAATCTCGGCGCCGCCGGCCTCATCGGCGGTCGACGCCTCGTGGAGCTGATGCGCCGCAACGTGGGCGGCATCGCCATCGAGGACCTGCCCATCGTCTTCGCCGCCATCGCGACGGAGCTGGGCACCGGCCACGAGATATGGCTGACGCGCGGCGATTTCGTGGACGCCATCCGGGCCTCCTATGCCCTGCCCGGCATCTTCACCCCCGTGAAGGTGGGCGGCCGCTGGCTGATGGACGGCGCGCTGGTGAACCCGGTGCCGGTCTCCGCCGCCCGCGCCATGGGCGCGCGCATGGTGATCGCGGTGAACCTCAATGCCGACGTGTTCGGCCGCGGCACGGTCATCCAGGACCATGGCGGGGTGGTGGAGCGCGTCGCCGAGATGGCGGTGGCCGAGAAGAAGGAGGGGCTCGCCGGCATGCTCAGCCCCGAACGGCTGCGGCGGCAGTTCTTTGCCGGCCCCTCGGGCGACGGGCCGCGCGGGCTCACCACGGTGATGATCGACGCCTTCAACATCACCCAGGACCGCATCGCCCGCTCCCGCCTCGCGGGCGACCCGCCGGACGTGATGCTCTCCCCCAAGCTCGGCCGAATCGGCCTGTTCGAGTTCCAGCGGGCCAAGGAGGCCATCGCCGCCGGCACGGAGGCCGCCGAGCGGGCGCTGGAGGACATTTCCTCCACGATGGTCGCGCTGGGGTAGGCCCGCGCCAAGCGCGGGCACGGGTGGCGCTGGGCTGAGGCCCGCCCCATGCGTGAGTATAGGTGCCGCGCGGCGGGCGGAGCGGCTATGGTCCGGCATCTTCCGGATCAGGATCTGCCCCGCCATGTTCTATGAGCCGTCCAAGCGCAACCACGGCCTGCCCTTCTCGCCGCTCAAAGCCATCGTCGCGCCCCGCCCCATCGGCTGGATCTCCTCGCTGACGCCGGAAGGCGTCGCGAATCTCGCGCCCTATTCCTTCTTCAACCTGATCTGCGAGGCGCCGCCGCTGGTGATGTTCTCGTCCGCCGGCCACAAGGACAGCGCGGCCAACATCGAGGCCACGGGCGAGTTCGTCTGCAACCTCGCCACCCTCGACCTGGTGGACGCGGTGAACCTCACGTCCGCCCCCGCTCCCCGCGATGTCAGCGAGTTCGACCTCGTCGGCCTCGAGCGCGCCCCCTCGCGCCTGGTGAAGCCGCCCCGCGTGGCGGCGAGCCCCTGCGCGCTCGAATGCGTCTATGTGGAAACCTTCCGCCCCAAGGGGAAGGACGGCACGCAGCCCGACCAGCACATGATCATCGGCGAGATCGTCGGGGTCTATGTGGACGACGCCGCCATCGTTGACGGGCGGGTGGACATGCGGGTCATGAAGTCCCTCGCCCGCTGCGGCTATCTTGACTACGCCTGGGTGGAGGAGCTGACCGAGCGCGAGCGTCCGCCGGGCGGCGGGATGGACCTGAAGGCGCGCACCAAGGCCTGACCCGTCATCCCCCGGCCTGGCCGGGGGATGAGCGGTGGGCGGAAGGGCTCAATAGTCGATCACGCCATCCAGCGCGTAGTGCTTCACGCTCTTGCGGTTGGCGATCAGCTCGTCGATGGAGGGCTCGCCCTTCAGCGCGCGGGAGATGGCGAGCTTCGTCGCCTCGTAATTGGTGCGGTAGAGGTCGGCCTTGTCGAGGTTGGGGTCCTCGGTGCAGCGCGGGTCCAGCCACACCATGATGATCATGGCCAGCTCGTCCACCTGATCCTTCGGGATGATGCCCTCGCTGACGCAATCGACGATGGCGTCGCCCATGGCCGCCTGCACCACGCCGCCCAGCAGTTCCACATATTCGGCGGTGTGGATGGTGGCCTTGGTGGTCATCATGGTCGCCGGGCGCACCATCTGGTTCAGGTCGCGCACCACGAACATGCGGGTGTGGCCCTGCACCTGCCCCATCATGGAGGCGAAGGCCTGACCCACCGGGCCGCGCACCGAGCCGATGAGCACTTCGGGCATGGCGTCCGTCACCTGCCCGTCCGCCGCCAGCACCGTCGCCTCGCCCGCCTTGAACCAGATGTCGCTCATCGTTTCCTCCTCGTTGGAGGGCGCAGGTAAGCACCCGCCGCCCCGCACGTCCAAGGCGACCGTGCGTCGCTGGTGCCAAAGGGCACGCGGGCCGCGCCTCGCCTTGAACGCGGGCGCGGGCCGTGGCACCTCTGGCGCGAGGGGCGCCGTGCGGGCGATTCGCGCCCCGGTTCGAGGGAGGCAGCGATGCCCACGCTCTTCCGCATTCTGGTGGTGCTGGCCGTGCTCGGCGGCCTCGGCTACGCCGCGCTCTGGGCGCTCGCCACCAAGGTGGAGCCGCAGGAGCGGGAACTCTCCTTCACCGTCGCCCCCGAAAAGATCGGCAAATGACCGGCGCGGGCCCGGCGTCCCAGGGTCCGCTCGCGCTCTTCCTCGACATGCAGGCGGTAGAGCGCGGGGCCGGCGCCAACACGCTCGACGCCTACCGGCGCGACCTCACCGACCTCGCCGAGTTTCTGGCCCCCCGCGCCCTCGCCGCGGCGGACACCGGCGCCATCCGCGACTGGCTCGCCGATCTCTCCGCCCGTGGCTACAAGGCGACCACCGTGGCGCGGCGCCTCTCGGCCGTGCGCCAGTTCTTCCGCTTCCTCTATGCCGAAGGGCACCGGGGCGACGATCCCGCCGCCGTGCTGGAAGGCCCGAGGCGCGGGCGGCCCCTGCCCAAGGTGCTCACGGTGGAGGAGGTCTCGACCCTGATCGAGACGGCCCACGTCCGTGCGGCCGAGGCGCCAGCGGCGGAGGGCGAGGCCGCCGGCAAGGCGCGCGCGGAGCTGCTCAAGCGCCGCCGCACCGCCGCAATGGTGGAGCTGCTCTACGCCAGCGGCCTGCGCATCTCGGAACTGGTCTCCCTGCCGGCCGCCGCCGCGCGGGCGAAGGGCGATGCCATCCTCGTCACCGGCAAGGGGCGCAAGGAGCGGCTGGTGCCGCTCTCCGATCCCGCGCGGGCGGCCATGGCGGCCTATCTCGATGCCCGCAAGGCGGCGGGGCTGGAAGCCTCGCGCTGGCTGTTTCCGTCGTCCGGCGAAAGCGGCTACGTGACCCGCCAGCAGGCGGCGCGCGACCTGAAGGAACTGGCGCAGGCCGCCGGCCTCGATCCCGCCAAGCTCTCCCCCCACGTGCTGCGCCACGCCTTCGCCAGCCATCTCCTGGCCCACGGCGCGGACCTGCGCGTGGTGCAGACCCTGCTCGGCCATGCCGACGTCTCCACCACCCAGATCTACACCCACGTTCTGGACGAGCGCCTCAAGAGCATGGTGCGCGACCTGCACCCGCTGGGTGATGAGTGATCTGCAACGCAAGCATGCTCGGGCTTCGACTGGACCGAGCCATCCCTCGTCCCGCCCCCGCCACAGTCATCCCCCGGCTCGTCCGGGGGGATCCACCCATCCGCCTTGGGCCTTGTCCGAAATCTTGGTCCAGCCCAACCGTGGATCGCCCGGACGAGCCGGGCGATGACGGTGGAGCAAGGGACGAAGACCGCGCCCCCTCAGAACCGCGTCACCACCGTCGCCAGCGATGGTCGCGGGCGGTCTTCGAGCTTCTGGGTGGCGGTACCGATATAGATGAAGCCGACGAAGCGCTCGAACTCGTCGAGGCCCAGCGCCGCGCGGGCGTTGGCGTCGTAGGTCGTCCATTCGGTGAGCCAGGTGGCGCCGTAGCCGAGCGCCGCGCAGGCGACCAGGATGTTCTGGCAGCTCGCCGCCGCCGACAGGAGCTGCTCGTACTCCGGGATCTTCACGTGCGGCGCCGCCCGCGAGACCACCGCCACCACGAGGGGAGCGCGCAGGAAGCGGCGACGCTCGTCGTCGAGATGCGTGTCGGCGACGCCGGGATCGGAGAGCGCCCGCGCCTCGGCCAGCAGTTCGCCGGCCCGGGCGCGCCCCTCGCCCTCGATCACGATGAAACGCCAGGGGGCGAGCTTGCCATGGTCCGGCACTCGCGCGCCGATGGTGAGGATGGTGTCCAGTTCCTCTGCCGAGGGGCCGGGTTCCACCAGATCGAGCACGCGCGAGGAGCGGCGGGTGGAGAGGAGCGCGATGGTCTCGGGGCTCGACTTGAAAACGGCGCTGTCGGTCATGGGCAATGGCTTCCGATGAATGTCTCCGGGCAATCTACAGAGCGGTCGCCCGGTAAGGAACCGCTGGGGCGCGGCGGCAACCGGCCGCATGGGGGAATGGGGAGTGACTTGAATCCGCCCTGAATTTTGTGCACGTCAAGGGCATGATCCGCTTCGCCCGCGCCTTCTCCCGGTTTGCTCGCCTCCAGCCGTTCACAGCGGCCCGGCGGAGGCCGGCGGCCAGCTGGTGGGCGAACCGGCTCGCGCCGGCGCTCCGGGCCGTTCTGATGGCGCCCGTTCTGGTCCTCGCCGCAACGCCGGCCGGGGCGCAGTCGATGCAGTTCCTCGGTCCGCCCGCCGCGCCTCCGCCGCCCGGCCCGTTCGGCACGCCGCCCGCCGCGCGGCCCACCGGCCTGCCGCCGGGGCTGCCGCCGCCGCCCGGACAGCCCGCCCCCTCGGGCCAGCCGGGACGCGAGCCCCACGCGGTGCTGCCGCCGGCGCCTCCCGGCAAGGCGGCGCTGGGCGTCTATGCGCGTTTCGGTGCGGAAGGCGGCGCCATTCCGCGCGGCCTCGTCTGGCGCGTCTTCGCCGACCAGCCCGAGGCCTCCACCGGCGCCTTCCCGCTGGTGGCGGAAAGCTCGGAGCCGGCGCCCGTCTTCTTCCTCAATCCCGGCGGTTACATCATCCACGTCGCCTACGGCTTCGCGACGTCCGCGCAGCGGGTGCAGATGGGGCCGGTGTCGCGCCGGCAGGCGTTCGACGTGCCGGCCGGCGCCCTGCGCCTCGCCGCCGACGTGGACGACAAGCCGATCCCCGCGCAGAAGCTCACCTTCGACATCTTCGAGGGCTCGTTCCTGCAGGGGCGCACCTCCAGCCAGCCCTATTATCGCGGCGCCGCCGCGGGGGACGTGGTGCTGCTGCCGGAGGGCACCTATCACGTGGTCTCCACCTATGGCGACGCCAACGCCGTGGTGCGCGCCGACGTGATCGTCCAGCCCGGCAAGCTCACCGATGCGACCGTCCACCACCGGGCGGCGCAGATCAGCCTGAAGCTGGTGAAGGTGGCGCACGGCGAGGCGCAGGCCGACACCCAGTGGACGGTCATCACCCCCGGCGGCGACACCATCAAGGAATCGATCGGCGCCTTCCCGACCTTCGTGCTGTCCGAAGGCGACTATTCGGTCATCGCCCGCCGGGAGGGCAAGAATTTCAGCCGCGACATCAAGGTCGAGGCCGGCAAGAATCAGGAGGTGGAGGTTCTGGCGAAGTGACGCCCGTCCGCCGCCTCGTCCGGAGGGTCCCCATGGTGCGTCTTCTTCCGCGCTTGGCCGGTATCGCCACGCGCGCGGTCCTCGTTGCCGCCGGCCTCGTGGCCCTGCCTCTCGCCGCCACGCCGTCTCTTGCCGCCGACGCCTCGGCCGGGCAGGCGATTGCCCAGCGCTGGTGCGCCAGCTGCCATGTGGTCGGGACCGCGCCCCAGAGCGCCGCCAGCGACGCCCCCACCTTCGCCAGCATCGCCGCGCGCGACGGCGACATTTCCGGCCCCTGGCTCGCCTTCCGCCTCTTGAACCCGCACCCGCAGATGCCGCAGGTCTCCCTCACCCGCGCCGAGGCGGCGGACCTCGCGGCCTATCTCGCGACGCTGCGGAAGTAGGCGCCAAAAGGAACGGGGCGCCGAAGCGCCCCGCCTGTCTCATTCTCACCGGCCCGCGCGCCTCACGCCGCCTTCGCGGCCAGCGCCTTGCGCTTGAGGTCCGGCGGCACGGCCTCGTCGACCAGCGCGGCTATCACCTCGTCCAGAGCCCCCGAGGTCTGGGCGTTGGAGCCGAGGCGGCGGATGGAGAGGGTGCGTTCGGCCGCCTCCTTCTTGCCCGCCACCAGCAGCACCGGCACCTTGGCCAGCGAGTGCTCGCGCACCTTGAGGTTGATCTTCTCGTTGCGCAGGTCGAGTTCCGCGCGCAGCCCCGCCGCCTTCAGCTGGGCGACCACCTCGGCGGCATAATCGTCCGCATCCGAGGTGATGGTGGCGACCACCACCTGCGTCGGCGCCAGCCACAGCGGGAAGTGGCCGGCGAAGTGCTCGATGAGGATGCCGGTGAAGCGCTCCATGGAGCCGCAGATGGCGCGGTGGATCATCACCGGCGTCTTCTTCTGGCCGTCCGCATCCACATAGAAGGCGCCGAAGCGCTCCGGCAGGTTGAAGTCCACCTGCGTGGTTCCGCATTGCCATTCGCGGCCGATGGCGTCCTTCAGCGTGTATTCGAACTTCGGGCCGTAGAACGCGCCCTCGCCCGGCAGGATGCCGGTCTTGATGCGCCCGCCCGACTGGGCCTCGATCTCGGCCAGCACGCGGGTCATCACCTCTTCGGCATGATCCCACACGGCGTCCGAGCCGACGCGCTTCTCCGGCCGGGTGGAGAGCTTCACCACGATCTCCTCGAAGCCGAAATCGGCATAGGTGGAGAGGATGAGATCGTTGATCTTCAGGCACTCCGCCGCCATCTGCTCCTCGGTGCAGAAGATGTGCGCGTCGTCCTGGGTGAAGCCGCGCACGCGCATCAGCCCATGCAGCGCGCCCGAAGGCTCGTAGCGGTGGACCGCGCCGAACTCGGCGAGGCGCATGGGCAGGTCGCGATAGCTCTTCAGCCCGTGCTTGAAGATCTGCACATGGCCGGGGCAGTTCATGGGCTTGAGCGCGAACACGCGCTCGTCCTTGGTCTCGTCGCCGGCCGACTGGACCTTGAACATGTTCTCCTTGTACCAGCCCCAGTGGCCGGAGGTTTCCCAGAGCGAATGGTCGAGCACCTGCGGGGCGTTGACCTCGCTGTAGTCGGCCTTCAGCCGGCGGCGCATGTAGGCCACCAGCTCCTGGAACAGGGTCCAGCCCTTGGGATGCCAGAACACCGTGCCGGGGCCTTCCTCCTGGAAGTGGAAGAGGTCCATCTCCCGGCCGAGGCGGCGGTGGTCGCGCTTCTCGGCCTCCTCCAGCCGGTGGAGATAGGCGGCAAGCTCCTTCTCATCCTGCCAGGCGGTGCCATAGATGCGGGTGAGCATGGGGTTGTTCGAATCGCCGCGCCAGTAGGCGCCCGCCACCTTCATCAGCTTGAAGGCGTTGCCGATCTTGCCCGTGGAGGGCATGTGCGGGCCGCGGCAGAGGTCGAACCACTCGCCCTGCTTGTAGATCTTCACGTCCTGGTCTTCGGGGATCGCGTCGACCAGCTCGACCTTGTAGTTCTCGCCCTTGGCGGCGAACACGCGCTTGGCCTCATCGCGCGTCCACACTTCCCTGGTGAAGGGGCGGTCGCGGGCGATGATCTCGCGCATCTTCGCCTCGATGACCGGCAGGTCTTCCGAGGTGAAGGGGGCGTTGCGGGCGAAGTCGTAATAGAAGCCGTTCTCGATCACCGGCCCGATGGTCACCTGGGTGCCCGGCCACAGCTCCTGCACCGCTTCCGCCATCACGTGGGAACAGTCGTGGCGGATCAGCTCCAGCGCGCGCGGGTCGTCGCGGGTGACGATCTCCAGCTTCGCGTCGCGGGTGATGGGCTGGGAGAGGTCGGCCAGTTCCCCGTCGAGGGTGACGGCAACGGCCTTCTTGGCGAGGGATTTGGAGATGGCGGCGGCGATGTCCGCGCCGGACGTCCCCTCGGCATAGTCGCGCTTGGCGCCATCGGGGAAGGTCAGGGAAATCATGTCTCGGCTCCTTGCGGCCCACTCCTGCGCACCTCGCAGGTAGGCCTTTTCGTTAAGCGCGCCCTTTTAGGCGAGGCCATGGCGCCGCGTAAAGCGCGGGCGGAGCGAGGCGGCTCGAACGGCGGCGAAGCAAGGTTCGCGACAGCCCCGGTCCGTGAAACCGGCGGCTTCCGCGCTCTGGATACCGTTCAGAAACCGTTCAGGGCCAAAATGCTGCACTGCTTCGGCCGCGTCCCCCCTTTCCCTCGCGCGCGGCCTCGGCTAATCGGGAAGCGGGGTCGTGAGTGTTCGCCATGCTGGCGTCGTTCCGGAAAGGTCCAGGGAGGGCCTTTTCTGGAAGGCAGGGCGGTTCACGCGGGGTGGGAAACCGGACGCGCGCTTTTCAAAGCTGCACGGCCGGCGAGGACACCGCTCGACCGGGCTTATCGCCCGGTATGCGTCTAGAAGAGGCCGGCATGATGCCTGTGACGATCAAGACCTTGACCTTCGCCGCCCTGCTTCAGGTGGGCGTTTTTGCCTTCGCGACCGGCGCCAGCGCGCAGGTCGGCCCGCGCGGTGGCCCCGGCGCGGTGATGGACATCGACGAGCAGCCGGGCCTCACCGCCCCGGACGACGACATCGCCCAGCTCGATCCCCAGTTCCGCCACCAGCCGGTGTATTTCCGCACCACGGAAAAGCCCGGCACCATCGTCATCCACACCAACGAGCGCTTCCTGTACCTGGTGCAGGGCGACAACCGCGCCATGCGCTACGGCATCGGCGTGGGCCGCGACGGCTTCCAGTGGTCGGGCCTCAAGACCATCGAGCGCAAGGCCGAGTGGCCGGACTGGACTCCGCCGTCCGAGATGATCCAGCGCCAGCCCTATCTGCCGCGCTTCATGGCCGGCGGCCCCGGCAATCCCATGGGCGCCCGCGCGCTCTACATCGGCGGCACCGTCTACCGCATCCACGGCACCAACCAGCCGCAGACCATCGGCTATGCCGTGTCCTCCGGCTGCTTCCGCCTCGTGAACAGCGAGATCATCGACCTCTACAGCCGCGTTCCGGTTGGCACCAAGGTCGTGGTGCGCCAGCAAGCCGCCCTCTGAGGGCGGCTCTTTCTCCGATACTTCCTCACTGGGGGACTTCATGAAGACGATCCTGGCCCTACTGGCCGGCGCGGCCGTTGCGCTCGGCGCGACGGGGGCAACGGCGCAGACCCTCAAGACCGTGAAGGACCGCGGCGAACTGGTCTGCGGCGTCTCCAAGGGGCTCCCCGGCTTCTCCGCCCAGGACGCCTCCGGCAAATGGATGGGCTTCGACGTCGACGTCTGCAAGGCGCTGGCGGCGGCCATCTTCAATGACGCGAACAAGGTGAAGTACGTGCCGCTGACCGCGGACGAGCGCTTCCCCGCCCTCTCCAAGGGCGAGATCGACGTGCTCTCGCGCAATTCCACCTGGACGCTGGAACGCGAGGCCAAGCTCGGCCTGCTGTTCACCGCGATCAATTATTACGACGGCCAGGGCTTCCTGGTGCGCGACGCCCGCAAGGTCACGTCCGCCCTCGAGCTCGACAAGTCCAAGGTCTGCGTGCAGGCGGGCACCACCGCCGAGAGCAACACCAAGGACTATTTCGCCGCCAACGGCATGACGCTTGAGCTGGTCACGCTGCCCACCTCCGGCGAGCTGGTGAAGGCCTATGACGAAGGCAAGTGCGACACGCTCACCACCGACGTGTCGCAGCTCTACGCCCTGCGTCTGACCATGACGAAGCCCGGCGACCACATTGTCCTGCCGGACGTGATCTCCAAGGAGCCCCTCGGCCCCGTCGTCCGCCAGGGCGACGACCAGTGGGCGAACCTGGTGAAGTGGACCGTGTTCGCCATGATCAACGCCGAGGAACTGGGCGTCGCGACCACCACCCTCGACGCCGCGCTGAAGTCCCAGAAGCCCGAGGTGAAGCGCCTCGTCGGCAACGAGGGCAATTACGGCGAGGAGCTGGGCGTGACGAAGGACTTCGTCGTGCGCATCGTGAAGGCGGTGGGCAATTACGGCGAAAGCTTCGAGCGCAACGTGGGCGCCGCCTCCAAGCTCGGCATCCCGCGCGGCATCAACCAGCTGTGGAGCATGGGCGGCATCCAGTACGCCCCGCCGGTGCGTTGATACGGTACCGGGATCGGCGGTGCGCCGATCCTTACGGTTAAGCTACTGGTCAAGTTTGTGTATCGAAGCGCCGCGCTCGCAGGGATGTGAGCGCGGCGCTTCCGTATCGGCATCGATTTGTCTTGAAGCCTTGTCCTAATCTCCCGGCGCTTCACGCCCCGAGGAGAATTGGATGACCGAGGTTTCCCGCCGGACCCTTCTGGCCGGCACGGCCGGCATCGCCGGTGCCATCGCCGGCGGACTCGGTTCCGCCGCCGCCCAGAACCCGACCCAGCCGGTCGCCGGCACCCAGTCCACCCCCGCCCCCAATCCCGACGCGGCAAAAGCCAATCCGGCCAAGGCGGCCGGCCCGGCTCAGGTGCCGAGCGCCTATCGCTACAAGGTCGGCGACGTGGTGGTGACGGCCATCTCCGACGGCATGCGCACGATCCCGCTCTCCGACACCTTCGTGCGCAACCAGCCGAAGGACGCGGTGAACGCGGCGCTGAAGAAGGCCTATCTGCCGGAAAACCAGGTGCCCATTTCCTTCACCGTCCTGCTGCTCGACATCGGCGGGCGCAAGGTGCTGATCGACACCGGCAACGGCGGGCAGGCGGGGCCGGTCGGCCTCGTGCGCGGCACCCTGGAGGATCTGGAGATCGACCCCGCCTCCATCGACCAGATCGTGATTTCCCATTTCCATCAGGACCACATCAACGGCCTCCTCGCCGCCGACGGCACGCCGGTCTTTCCCAAGGCGCAGCTGATGGTCCCCGAGAAGGAATGGGCCTTCTGGATGGATGACGGCCAGATGAGCCGCGCCCCGGACGGCCTCAAGGCCGGCTTCCAGAACGTGCGACGGGTGTTCAAGCCGTTCGAGGGCAAGGTGGAGCGCTACGCCTGGGACAAGGAGGTCGCGCCGGGCCTCAAGGCCGTCGGCACGCCGGGCCATACGCCCGGGCATACCTCCTTCGAGCTGGAGTCGGGCTTCGATACCCTGTTCATCCAGTCGGACATCACCAACCTGCCGGCGCTGTTCGTGGCCAATCCGGGCTGGCACGCCATGTTCGACATGGACGCGGCGGCGGCCGAGGCGGTGCGGCGCAAGACCTACGACCGGCTCGCGGCGGAGCGCATCCTGGTGGCGGGCTATCACTTCCCCTTCCCCGGCGCGGCCTATCTGGAAAAGCAGGGCGACGGCTACCGCTACCAGCCCATCTACTGGCGCCCGGTGCTGTGAGGCATTGAGGGCAAGGCGGCGGGTTCACCCCGCCGCCACCTCGCCGGCGATCCAGGCGAGATAGGCGGGGAGCCCGCCGTCCAGCGGCAGCACGACGATGGCCGGCACGTCGTAGGGATGGGCGGCGCGCACCGCCTCCACCACCTCGGCGGCGCGCTCGGAGGTGGTCTTCAGCATCATCACCGCCTCGGTGCCGCGCTCGATCCGTCCCTCCCAGCGGTAGATGGAGACCATCTCCGGCAAGATGTTGGCGCAGGCGACGAGACGCGCCTCCACCAGCGCGCGCGCCATCTCCTCGGCCGCCGCGACGCTGGGGAAGGTGGCGTAGACGATGCGCGCGGGCATGAGTTCCTCCGGGCGATGGGCTTCACCCGCGACCCTACCATCCCGCCCGGCGCCTCGACAGATTGCGGCGGGACCGCTAGACCGTTCCCGGCCCCTTCCGCTCCCGGCCCGCCGACCGGACGATCCTCCTGACCGACGCACCGATGAGCGAACCCCGTTTTCAGCGCATTGCCTTCGTTGCCAGCCAGACGCCCGAGGCCGAGGCCGCGCGCGAGCGCCTCATCGCCCGCTACGGCCTGGTCGAGGAGGAGGACGCCGACGTGGTGGTCGCCCTCGGCGGCGACGGCCTGATGCTGCAGACGCTGCACCGCTTCCGCGAGCGTACCCTGCCCATCTACGGCATGCATCGCGGCTCTGTGGGCTTCCTGATGAACACCTTCCGCGAGGAGGGGCTGGTGGAGCGCCTCACCGCCGCCCAGCAGGTGACCATCCATCCGCTGATGATGGAAGCCGTCACCTCCAACGGCATGCGCCACCGCGCCCCGGCCTTCAACGAGGTGTCGCTGCTGCGCCAGTCCTATCAGGCGGCGAAGCTGCGCATCTCCATCGACGGCAAGATGCGGCTGGAGGAGCTGATCTGCGACGGCATCATCGTCGCCACCCCGGCCGGCTCCACCGCCTACAATCTCTCCGCCCACGGGCCGATCCTGCCCCTCGGAACGGCGCTCCTGGCGCTCACCCCCATCTCGCCCTTCCGCCCCCGCCGCTGGCGCGGTGCGCTGGTGCCGGACCGCGCGCGCATCGACATCGCCGTGATGGAGGCCGACAAGCGCCCGGTGAGCGCGGCGGCCGACCATTTCGAGGTGCGCGACATCATCGCCGTTTCCGCGCGGCTCGACCCCACCTCCTCCGTGGACATGCTGTTCGACCCCGACCACGGTCTCGACGAACGCATCCTGCGCGAGCAGTTCGTCTACTGACGCCCCGGGCGCCGGCGAGCCATGGTCTTCTCCTCCGTCACCTTCCTGTTCTATTTCCTGCCGGCCTTTCTGCTGTGCTACTTCGCGACCCCCGGCGTGCGCGCGAAGAACATGGTGCTGCTGGCCTTCTCGCTGGTGTTCTACGCCTGGGGCGGCATCGCCAACGTGGCGGTGCTGGCGGTGTCCATCGTCGCCAATTATGTCCTCGCCCTCGCCATCGACCGCCGCAGCGAACGCTGGCGGTTGCGCGTGCTGGGCCTCGCGGTGGCGGCGAACCTCGCCGGGCTGATCGCCTTCAAATATTCCGGCTTCCTGGCGCAGAACATCAACGTGCTGCTGGCGCCGACCGGCCTCGCGCTGCCGGTGGTGCATCCGGCGCTGCCGCTGGGCATCTCCTTCTTCACCTTCCACGCCATCTCCTACCTCGTGGACGTGTACCGCCGGAAAGCCTCGGCCAACGGGCGGTTCGAGGAGATCGCGGTCTACATCACCATGTTCCCGCAGCTGGTGGCGGGACCCATCGTCCGCTACTCCACCATCCATCGGCGCATCCGCGACCGCCGCACGACGCTGGGGCGGGTCTCGGCGGGACTGCGCATCTTCGTCATCGGCCTGTCCTGGAAGGTGCTGATCGCCGACGAGGTGGCCCCCGTGGTGGCGGCGGTGTTCGACAACACCGCCACGCCCAATCTCGGCGAGGCGTGGCTCGGCGTCACCGCCTATGCGCTGCAGATCTATTTCGACTTCGGCGGCTATTCCAACATGGCCATCGGCCTCGCCATCGCCATGGGGCTGAAGTTCCCGCGCAACTTCAACCTGCCCTATGGCGCGCGCTCCATCTCGGATTTCTGGCGCCGCTGGCACATGAGCCTGTCGAGCTGGTTCCGCGACTATCTCTACATCCCGCTGGGCGGCAACCGGCACGGCCACTGGCACACCGCGGCGAACCTGTGGACCGTCTTCCTTCTGTGCGGCCTGTGGCACGGGGCGAGCTGGACCTTCGTGATCTGGGGCGCCCATCACGGCACCTTCCTGGTCCTGGAGCGCACCCGCTTCGGCGCGTGGCTGAAGACGGCGCCGCGCGTGCTCTCCCACCTCTACGTGCTGCTGGTGGTGCTCACCGGCTGGGTGTGGTTCCGCGCCGACAGCCTGCCGCAGGCGCTGGAGCTGTTCCAGGGCCTCGCGGGCATGAACGGCGCTGGCTATCTTTCCGCCCAGCTGGAGGTGGAGCTGAAGCCGGTGACGCTGGCCATCCTCGTCCTGGCGTGGCCCCTCGCCATGTTCGGCCTGCCCCGCCCCGGCGGGCGGAGCATGGCGCCGAAGACGCGCCTCGCCGTATTCGGCGCGGTGGACAGTCTCGTGGTGTGGGGCCTGTTCTTGCTCTGCGTGCTCTCGGTGGGCGCGGCGACCTACTCGCCGTTCCTCTACTTCCGCTTCTAGTTTCGGAGGGACGCCATGCCGCTTCTGATGTCCTTCCGCCGCTGGTGGGCGGTGATCTTCTTCGCCATCCTCACCCTGCCCACCATCGGCCTCGTCGCCCCGGACCTGCCGGCGCCGCTGCGCACCGTCGCCGCGCCCGAGGCGCGCTGGTGGGAGGATGCGGCGCGCCGGCTCGATCCCTACATCAACAACGCCTTCGGCTTCCGCGGCGCGGTGCTTTCCGCCCACCGCTCCTACGTGCGCTTCATCGGCGACACCCAGGGCGACCTCGCGCTGAAGGGGGAGAACGGCTCGCTCTTCCTCAAGGACGAGCACGCGCTGGAGCAGTCCCTCGGCCAATTGGTGCGGCCGGAGGCGGTCAGCGGCATCGTCGCCCTCGCCGAGCGCATGAACGCCTACATGAAGGCCCATGGCGGGCGCTTCGTGGTGCTCATCCCGCCCAACGGCCACACCACCAATTTCGAATATCTGCCCGCCTATGCCCGGCGCCTGAAGACATCGCCCACCGAGTATGACCTCGTGGCGGAGCAGATGAAGGCGGCCGGCATCACCTTCGTGGACATGCGCCCCATTCTCGCCGAGGCGAAGAAGACGGGGCCGGTCCACTGGCGCTACGACACCCACTGGAACCAGCGCGGCCAGCTTCTCGGCTTCAACGCCGCCATGGCCGCCGCCGGCCGGCCCGATCTGGAGGTGAAGCCGGAGGACGCCCTCGGCCCGCCCGAGCCCCGCCTCACCGGCGACCTGCTGCGGGCGACCGGCTCACCCGTGCCCAACCCGCCGGACGTGATGTTCCCGCCCAAGGGGCCGATGGTGGCGCCGAAGGACCCGAAGCTCATCCCCGGCATCTTCAAGCCGGTGCCGGACAACGACCCGTTCCAGCCCTATGCCATCGACACGGGCCATGCCGGCCCGCGCATCATGGTCATCGGCGACAGCTTCTCCCAGGGCTCCTGGCGCGGCCTCGGCCAGTCGCAGGCCTCCGCCTATGCGTGGATGCACCACCGCTATTGCCGCTTCGAGATGAGCGCCATCGAGAAGTTCAAGCCTGACATCCTCATCTACGCCCCGACGGAGCGCGCCATGCCCTGCAAGGGTACGCCGGCGGAGTGAGAGCCGGGTGGGCGACCTAGCCTAAAGGTCACGGTGACGTTGCTGGAGCCAAAGGCGCCGCTCGGATAGGCTCCGGTTCCAGCCTCCGCGTCGGGAGGGGTCGGAGCCGCTCATTTTTTCGAAGCGGGGCCACTCATCCACCCGGTGGGGCGCCGCGTATCGAGGGCATGAATGTCGCCGAGCCCCGTCTCCTCCGTGATCCGCCGCAGCAGCGTCGCCCTCGACAGCTGGCGGAGGCCGGCCTTCGTTTGGCGGGAGGGACGGCCTTGAGCGTCCAGCCCGCCGAGCCACGGGTGGCATCCTCCGGTGCCGAGCTGAGCGCGATGATCGTCGCCATCGCCAGCCGCGCCGACCGCGAGGCCTTCGCCCGGCTGTTCCGCCATTTCGCGCCGCGCGTGAAATCCTACCTCGTGCGCAGCGGCCTCTCCGCCAATGCCGCCGAGGAGCTGGCGCAGGAAACCCTGCTGACGGTGTGGCGCAAGGCAACCTATTTCGACCCCACCCGCGCCGCCGCCTCCACCTGGATCTTCACGATCGCCCGCAACCTCTCCATCGACCTCAAGCGCCGCGAGCGCTATGGTGATACCTATCATGCCGAGACCCACGAGGACGAGGTGGACGAGACCTCGGGCGAGACCATCCTCATGACCGCCGAGCGGGAGGCGCGCGTCCGTGCCGCCCTCGCCAAGCTGTCGGAGGAACAGGCCACCATCGTCCGCCTCTCCTTCTTTCAGGAGAAGCCCCATTCGCAGATCGCGCAGGAGCTGGGCATTCCGCTGGGCACCGCCAAGTCGCGCGTGCGCCTTGCGCTCAACCGTCTGCGCGCCTTGCTGGAAGACCTGAAATGAGTGTTTCGACCCACCCCGGCACGGAAACCCTGCTGCGCTATGCGGCGGGAACTCTGCCGGCCGGTCCCCGCCTGCTGGTGGACGTGCATCTCGACGGTTGCCCCGAATGCCGGGCGGCGGTGCGGCGGTTCACCGCCGTCGGCGGCGCGCTGCTCGATGCCAGCGAACCGCTCGCCCTCGCCCCCGATGCGCTCGACCGGGTCCTTGCGCGGCTCGACGGCCCGCCCGCGCGCCGCAATCCCGGCCTGCTCCACCACGCGGAAGCCGCGGGCGCGATGCCGCAGAAACGGCACCCGCTGCCGGAAGGGCTGAAGCTGCCGCCCGGCGTCGTGCTTCCCCCCGCCATCGCGTCGCGCCGCATCGGCCGGATGGTGCCGGTGTCTCCGGGCGTGCGGCTCGGCCTGGTGCATCTGGAGGAAGACCCGGACGCGCAGGTGCTGCTGTTCCGCATCGCGCCCGGTCGCGCCATTCCCCAGCACACCCATGCGGGCCTGGAATTCACCCATGTGATCTGCGGCGGCTTCAGCGATCCCAACGGCCACTACGGCCCCGGCGATCTCGTGGAGTGCGACGCGGACATCGACCACTCTCCCCGCGTGGACGACGACGGCGAATGCATCTGCCTCGCCGCCTTCGACGGCCGCATCCGCTTCCGCGGCCTGCTCGGCATGGTGACCCGGCCGTTCCTCTGAGGCCTCCGGCCTCAGGTTTTGCGTTGCTTCCGCTCAGGCGCCGCGCGGGCTTTCTGCGTTGCTATCGCTCAGGCGCCGCGCGGGCTTTTTGCGTTGCTTTCGCTCAGGCGCCGCGCGGGCTTTTAAGGTGGTTTCGCTCAGGCGCCGCGCGGGCTTTTAAGGTGGTTTCGCTCAGGCGCCGCGCGGGCTCCCACGCGCCGGGCGCTCGGGTCCGTTCCAGAGCCGTCATCCCCCGGCTCGTCCGGGGGATCCACCCCAGCGCCCATCCGTCTTCCGTCGTCCGGGAACCGCTCGGGCCCAAAAGTGGATCGCCCGCACAAGGCGGGCGATGACGGGGAGGAGAGCCGCGCGGGCTTTATCGTTGCCTGCGCTCAGGCGCCGCGCTGGCTTTTAATGACAGCTCCTCAGAACTGCGTGCGGGTGACGCCCTTCTTCACCACCGCCAGCGCCTCGGAGAGATCGCTCGCCAGCGCCGCCTTCTGGACGGGGCCGAGGAAGCGCCCCACAGGCACCGTGCGCTTGCCGCTGATGAGCGCGACGTCCAGCGTCCCATGCTCGTCATCGTCCTCGCGCCACAGGCGGGTCCAGAAGGGGTTGAGGCGCGTGGTGGAGGGCCGCCCCGCCGCCGGCTCGCGGCGGATTTCCACGATGCTGGGCGTGACGCGGATGTGCTCGCGCGCCCGCGCCGAGCGGAAGCTGGCGCGGAAGGCGATATAGATCAGAAGCACATCGAGCCCGAAGAAGCCGAAAATGGGCCACGCCCCCATGGCCAGGAACGCCGCGCCGGACACCAAGCTCACCGCCCCGATGACCGCCATCACCCAGAAGAAGCCGCGCCGGGAGAGGGAACGGTGCGGCGCGAGCGTGACCGCATAGACGACGGGCTCGTCTAGAGCCTGCGCGTGCGTCTCGGGTGCGATGTCTCGGTCGCTGGTCTGGGGCATTGCCCGGTACTATACCCGAAAAATGCCGCGCAGGATCACCCCGCCGAAACCCGCTCCCCTCCCAGAGGCTGACGCCGCTACGCAGCCACGCGCGCCGCGCCCGGCGAAGAGCGCAGGGAAAGCCCCCTCCGGCCCGGTCGGCGGCGTTAAACGCCTCCCTCAGCGGCCGTCATCCCCCGACTCGTCCGGGGGATCCACCGCGGCTCGATCGGCCCACCCGAAGGCCCGGAAGCGCTCGGGCGGAAGCGTGGATGGCCCGGACAAGCCGGGCCATGATAACGGAGGGGGTGGTCCCCCGACGAGGCGAGGCCGCGTCGTGCATGCTCCGGCCCCAGCTCCGCCCCCGCTCCCCCGCCGCAACAAGGCGGTGGCCAATGCGGCGGCCGCGGTGCATGGGCGCACCGTCTCGCCGTGGTCGGAGGCCGAGATCACCGAGGCCTTCTCCCGCTTCGAGGCGCAGGACCCGGAGCCCAAGGGCGAGCTGGACCACACCGACGCCTTCACTTTGCTCGTCGCCGTGGTGCTCTCCGCGCAAGCCACCGACACCGGCGTGAACAAGGCGACCAAGGGCCTGTTCGCTGCCGCCTCCACCCCGGCCGCCATGGTGGCGCTGGGGGAGGATCAGGTGGCCCACCACATCCGCACCCTCGGCCTGTTCCGCGGCAAGGCGAAGAATGTGGTGGAGCTGTCCCGCCTGCTGCTGGAGCGCCATGGCGGCGTGGTACCTCAGGACCGGGAGGCGCTGGAGGCGCTGCCGGGCGTCGGGCGCAAGACGGCGAACGTGGTGCTCAACATCGCCTTCGGCGTGCCGACCATCGCGGTGGACACCCACCTCTTCCGCGTCGCCAACCGCACCGGCCTTGCCCCCGGCGCGACGCCGCTGGCGGTGGAGCTGGGGCTGGAGGCACGCATCCCCGACCGCTTCAAGCTGCACGCCCACCACTGGCTGATCCTGCACGGCCGCTACATCTGCAAGGCGACGAAGCCCGCCTGCGGCCGCTGCCTCATCACCGATCTGTGCCGCTGGCCGGACAAGAATTTCTGAGGGCCGCGCTGCCGACATTGGCCCTGTCCTGTGTCGCGGCGTCATCCTCCGGCTCGTCCGGGGGATCCACTCCTCCGCCGGCTGGGTCTCAGGTTTCCTGCCCCCCACATGCGGCCCGGTGGATGCCCCGGACAAGCCGGGACATGACGGTGCGAAAAGGCCTCCCCGCCCGAAAGCGGAGAGGCCCATTCATCACGCCACCAGCCGCATCACGCCGCCAGCCAACTCACGCCGCCAGTCAACTCACGCCGCCAGTCCCTTGGCCAGCTCCATGGCCTGCCGCTCGAACAGGCGGCGGTAGAGGCCGCCTTCCCGGCGGACCAGCGCGTCGTGGTCGCCCTCCTCCACGATGCGGCCCTTGTCGAACACCATCAGGCGGTCGAGCGAGCGCACGGTGGAGAGCCGGTGAGCGATGACGAGGGTGGTGCGCCCCACCATCAGCCGCTCCATGGCATCCTGGATCGCCGCTTCCGATTCCGAATCAAGGCTGGAGGTGGCCTCGTCCAGGATCAGGATGGGCGCATCCGCGAGGAAGGCCCGGGCGATGGCGATGCGCTGACGCTCGCCGCCGGAGAGCTTCACGCCCCGCTCGCCCACCAAGGTGCCGTAGCCGCGCGGCAGACGGTCGATGAAGTCGGCCGCATTGGCCAGCTCCGCCGCCCGCCGGATTTCCTCGAACGAGGCATCCGGCCGGGCATAGGCGATGTTCTCCATCAGCGAGCGATGGAACAGCACCGGCTCCTGCTGCACCACGGCGATGGCGCGGCGCAGGGAGCCCTGCGTCACGTCCCGCACGTCCTGCCCGTCCACGGTGACGCGGCCGGCGGTCACGTCGTGCATGCGCTGGATGAGCTTCACGAACGTGGTCTTGCCCGAGCCCGAATGCCCCACGAGGCCCACCCGCTCCCCCGCCGGAATGGTGACGGAGAGGTTCTCGTAGAGCGGCTTGGCGTGTCCGCCATAGTGGAACGTCACGTTCTCGAACGCGATCGTGCCGTCCGTCACCTTCGCCGGCACAGCCTGCGGGGCATCGGAGACGCCGACGGTCTGGTGGTGGATCTCCACCAGCTCCTCCAGCTCGTTCAGGGAGCGCTGGAGATTGTGGACGTGCATGCCGATGTCACGCAGGTAGGAGTGGATGACGAGGTAGGAGGTGAGCACATAGGCGACATCGCCCGCGCTCGCCTGCCCCCGATGCCACAGCACCAGCGCCGTGCCGATGATGGACGCCTGAAGCGCCACCAGCGCCAGAAGCTGCGCCGTTCCGGCCCAGGTGGCCGCCATCCAGGTGCGGTAGGTGCGGGCGTTCCACTTGCCGAGCACCCGCGTGAGCCGCTCCTCCTCGCGGGCCTCCGCGCCATAGCCCTTCACCACGGCGTTGCAGCCCACCGCATCCGCCAGCACGCCGCCGACGCGGGTGTCCCACGCATTGGAGAGGCGCGCCGCCGGGGCGACGTAGTGGACCGACAGGGCCAGCGTGAGCCCGATGAAGGCCACCGCCCCCACCGCCACCACGGCGCCCAGCACCGGCCAGTTCCAGCCGAGCAGCAGCGCCGTGCCGCCCAGCGCCACCACGGAGGGGAACAACGCCACCAGCAGGGTGTCGTGCAGCACGTCGAGGGACCACATGCCGCGCGAGATCTTGCGCACGGTGGAGCCGGCGAAGGTGGAGGCGTGCCAGTCGGACGAGAAGCGCTGCACCCGCGCGAAGGCATCCGCCGCCAGGTCCGCCATCATGCGCAGCGTGAGCCGCACGATGATGAAGTAGGTGACATGCCGCGCGCTCACCATCGTCACGCCGAGGCCGACGATGGCGAGGAAGGCCACGGTCGCGAGATGCCAGGCCGTCTCCCGGTCGGCGAGCGACAAAGCGTCGATCAGCCGGCCGGCGAACAGCGGCACCAGCACTTCCGCGAGGGTGGAGACGAGAATCGCCGCCATGGTGGCCGCGATGATGCCCTTCCGCTTTGCCCAGTGGGCAAAGAGGAAACCGAAGATGGCGCGGAACGACAGCCCGCCCTTGTGGGTCTGGAACAACGACATGACACGATCCGGCCGCGCCGCATGGGGCGCCAAAAGCCGGTCCCTGATTGGAACGGGAACGCGCGGCGCGCGACGCCGCGAAGGGAAGAGGACGGGGCGCGTCAGCAGCCCCCCGCCCCGCGCATCGGCGCAGGCGGGTGGCGGACTGCGGACCCCTGGATGTCCGAAAAGCTAGCGGCGGGAGCCGGGCTGGCGGGGAATCACATCCGTGCAGTGGGCGCGGCGCAGAATGCCGCGCGGCACGGACGGGGCTGAGGACATGGTGTTGCTCATGGACATAACCCCTCCCTGCCGGAATGTTGATCCCGCGCGGCCCCGGAGCGGGGCGGCGCCTGCAGTATGGCCGGCCGATCTGCCGCGGACCAGACCCTTTCGCAGGCGGCCATCAGACGCTAAGGTCGCGGCGCTTTTTTGGACAAGCATGGGCGGAACCATGGCGGACACCGGCATTCCCCACTTCTGCAACGACCTCGGCGTCACCGTCATCGAGGTGGGCAGCAAGGAATTCATGTGCATCGGTGCGAAGCCGCCCTTCGACCATCCGCACATCTTCATCGACCTCGGCGATGACGACGAGCACGTCTGCCCCTACTGCTCCACGCTCTACCGCTACACCCCGGCGCTCGCCCCCGGCGCGGCGAAGCCGGAGGAGTGCGTGTGGCACGACGAGCCGGTGGCCAAGTCCGCCGCGTGACGCGCCGGCCCGGTAACGGCCTGCTCACAAGACAAGCGGCCTGACCGCCGCAGAACACCTCCCCGGCCTGATGCTCCTTTAGACGCATCTTGGGCCTGACCGAGGCGGCCTGATCGCCGCCGCAAAGAAAGACTATCCGGCCGGCTCCTCATTGGAGCCGGGTCCAGCCATGGCCGATCCCATCCCCTTCCGGGCGAAACCCCGCACCGCCGCGCGCAGCGCCGTGGTGGTCGGCGCGGGTATCGGCGGGCTCGCCTGCGCCATCGCCCTGCGCCGCGCCGGCCTCACTGTCCAGGTGGTGGAACAGGCGCGCAAACTGCGCGAGGTGGGCGCCGGCCTCCAGCTCACCCCCAACGCCACCCGCATCATCCGCGACTTCGGCCTGCTGACGCGCCTCGAACAGGTGGCGGTCACGCCGCGCTCCCTCGACGTGCGCAGCGGCGCCAGCGGCGCCACCATCACCCGCGCCCATTACGGCCCGGCCGCCTCGCGCTATGGCGCGCCCTTCCTCGTGGTGCACCGGGCGGACCTGCAGAATCTCCTCGCCGAGGCGGCGCAGGCCGAGGGCGTGCTGATCGCGCTCGGCTCCGAACTCACCGCCGTCGAGCCCGCCTTCGGCGGCGTGCGCGCGGTGGTGAAGCAGGGCGAGAACCTCATCGCCCACGGCGCGGACATCCTCGTCGGCGCCGACGGCGTGCGCTCGGCGGTGCGGGCGCATCTCGGCGTTGCCAAGCCCCCGGTGTTCGCCCAGCGGCTCGCGTATCGCGCCACCATTCCCGTGCCGGCCCGCCATCCGCCGGACGTGCGGCTCTACATGGGGCGGGACGCGCATCTCGTGGTCTATCCGGTGAAGGGCGGGGCGACGCTGAACCTCGTCGCCATCGTCAAGCACACCGAGCCGGTGGCCCGCTGGAGCGCGCCGGGCGACGGCGCCGCCGTCCACGCCGCCTTCGCCGATTGGGCGCCGGAGGTGCGCGAACTGCTCAAGGCCGCGCCGCATTTCCTGTGCTGGGGCCTCTACGACATCGATCCCCTGCCCCGCTGGAGCACCGGGCGCGTGACGCTTCTGGGCGATGCCGCCCACGCCATGCTGCCCTTCCTCGCCCAGGGCGCCGCGCAGGGCATCGAGGATGCGGCAGCCCTCGCCCGCGCGCTCCAGAAGGAGACCGACGCCGCCACCGCCCTCAAGGCCTACGAGACCGAGCGGCTGGGCCGCACCGCGCGCATCCAGTCGGAAGCGCGGCGCAACGGCATGGTCTACCACCTCTCCGGCGCCCCCCGCCTCGCCCGCGATCTGGTGCTGCGCCGGCAAGGCGCCGCGCTGCTCGATCGGTATGGGTGGATTTATCGGGCGTGACCTAAGCTCGCGCACTGCGAAATCGTCGAACCACCTTCTCTGATTTTGCGTGTCATCTTTTCGCCTGTCATCGCCCGGCGTGTCCGGGCGATCCACCCCGCCGCCTTGCGCGCTGTCCCTGGGGATTACCCCAGCCCATCCGTGGATCGCCCGGACACGCCGGGCGATGACGGCGATTTGGGGGAACAGCCCCTCTCCCCCCGAACCGCCCGTGCCCCCTCTCCCCTTGCGGGAGAGGGCTGGGGTGAGAGGTGTGGCGTCCTTTGTCCCGGCGCCTCCCAAGCCTAGCCAGCCCGCTCACCCCCGGCCCCTCTCCTGCGAGGGAAGAGGGAAGAGGGAAGAGGGAAGGCCAAGCGGCGCCCTCACGCGGTGATGCTCTCCCTTTTCGCGTGTCATCGCCCGGTTCATCCGGGCGATCCACCCCGCCGCCTGCGCGCTGTCCGTGGGGATTACCCCAGCCCATCCGTGGATCGCCCGGACACGCCGGGCGATGACGGCGCTTTGGGGGAACAGCCCCTCTCCCCCCGAACCGGCCGTGCCCCCTCTCCCGCCCGAACTCGGCTGTTGCCGAGTTCAGTTCGTGAAGGGCGAAGTCGGCAACAGCCGACTTCGCGGGGAGAGGGGAGGCATCCCCCCCCGCTGGACCTTCCGCGCGGGCCATGCTATCCGCCCGCCTTTCTCGTGAGGGACTTATGGGCCTTCGGCTTCAGCGACGACGACAGGGCACGGTGCGCATCCGCGCACGCGCCGTCACGCCTGCCTGAAGCCGGCCCGCCGAACTTGCGGGCCTTCCGCCCTGCCCTGCGAGTTTCTCCTTATGACCGAGCTTCCCCTCTCCATCGCCGTCGAGACGGCGGCCGACGATGCGGCTATCGACCGGCTGCATGAGCGCACCTTCGGCCCCGGCCGGTTCGCCCGCACCGCCTTCCGCATCCGCGAGCAGACCGGACACGAGCGCGCGCTCTCCTTCACCGCGCGCGTCGGCACCATGCTGGTGGGATCGGTGCGGCTCACGCGCATCACCATCGGCGGCACGCCCGCTTTGCTGCTCGGCCCGCTCACCGTGGAGCCGCCGTTCCAGTCGGTGGGCATCGGCGCGCGGCTGATGGAGCACGCGCTCGACGTGGCGCGCCAGCAGGGCCACCGGCTCGTGGTTCTGGTGGGGGACGAGCCCTATTACGCCCGCTTCGGCTTCCGCCGCGTGCCCTTCGGCCAGGTGACGCTGCCCGGCCCCGTGGACCCCGGCCGCCTCCTCGTCTGCGAGCTGGCAGACGGCGCCTTCGCCGGCGTCGCCGGCATGGTGAGCGGTGCGCGCTGACACGCGACGGTTACGCCCTTGGTCTAAGGCACAACTGGCGGGGCGGCTCTCGCTCCGGTAGCGTGGTCACGAGATGCGAAACGGTTCGTCAGGTTTCTGAACAGCCAGGGGAGGACGGCGCCGCCACGGTGCCGGCCAATGCGTTCCCGCGCGCCGCATCCGCGATGGAAGAGGGAGGAAGGACGATGACGTCTTCGATCATGCGGCATTCGCGCGCCTTGCTGGCGGCGGCGGCGATCGGCGCGCTGCTGACGGGCGCGGCCCGGGCCGACGACACCACGGTGAAGCTCGGCGTGCTCAACGACATGTCCGGCGTCTATGCCGACATCTCCGGCCCCGGCTCGGTGGTCGCGGCGCAGATGGCGGCCGAAGACTTCATGGCCAAGAACAAGGGCTTCAAGGTCGAGGTGGTCGGCGCCGACCACCAGAACAAGCCGGACGTGGGCGCCTCCATCGCCCGCAAGTGGTACGACCAGGAGAATGTGGACGCCGTCATGGACGTCACCACCTCCTCGGTGGCGCTGGCGGTGAGCGACATCACCAAGGAGAAGAACAGGATCTTCCTCGTCTCCGGCGGCGGCACGTCCGACCTCACCGGCGCCAAGTGCTCGCCCAACACGGTCCACTGGACCTACGACACCTGGGCGCTGGCCAACGGCACCGGATCGGCGCTCACCAAGCAGGGCGGCTCGCCGTGGTTCTTCATCACCGCCGACTACGCCTTCGGCGCGGCGCTGGAGCGCGATGCCTCGGCGGCGGTGAAGGCGGCCGGCGGCAAGGTGGCGGGCAGCGTGAAGCACCCGCTCTCCAACACCGACTTCTCCTCCTTCCTGCTGCAGGCGCAGTCCTCCGGCGCGAAGGTCATCGGCCTCGCCAATGCCGGCAACGACCTCATCACCGCGGTGAAGCAGGCGTCCGAATTCGGCATCACCCAGGGCGGCCAGCAGCTCGCCGGCCTGCTCATCTTCTCGTCCGACGTGAAGGCCCTCGGCCTGCAGGCGGCGCAGGGCCTGGTGCTCACCGACGCCTTCTACTGGGACCTGAACGACGACACCCGCGCCTTCTCCAAGCGCTTCGGGGCCAAGTTCAACGGCAAGATGCCCACCAGCGCCCAGGCCGGCGTCTATTCCAGCGCCATGCACTATCTGAACGCCATCAAGGACGCCAAGACCAAGGACGCGCCCAAGGTGATGGAGCAGATGCGCGCCACCCCCATCAATGACCCGCTGTTCGGCAAGGGCGAGATCCGCATCGACGGCCGCGCCATCCACCCCATGTACCTGCTCAAGGTGAAGAAGCCCGCCGACAGCAAGGGCGAGTGGGATCTGTTCGAGGTCGTCTCCACCATCCCCGCCAACGAGGCCTTCCGCCCCCTCAAGGACGGCAACTGCCCGCTGGTCAAGTAAGCCCAAGGCGGCCCCGCCGCCAATCCCGACCGGAAAGGCTCTCCCTCGCGGGAGGGCCTTTTTCTTTGCCACCGCCATGTGAAGCTGTATCTTCAAGCAACAACACGCCGGGCGGGAGCGACCATGCGCATGATTGCCTCGCTCGCGCTCCTGCTGATCTCCACCGGGATCGCGCGAGCCGAGATCGTCCGCTCCCCCACCAACTGGCGGGTGGACCCGGCTCCGTTCCGCACCGACAAGGACGCGAACACCAGCATCAGCGGCGCCGCCTGCGCCACCGGCACGTCCACCTGCCTCGTGGTAAACGACGAGACGCGCTTCGCCCAGTTCTTCACCCTCGGGACCGGCACCATTTCGCCCGGCGCGGTCATAGGACTGCTGCCGAAGAAGGTCGACGGCGCCCGGATGAAGGAGCTTGACGCCGAAGGCGCCGCCTATGTGCCGCCGAGCACGCCGGGCGCGCCCGGCCATTTCTACGTCACCGGCTCCCATGGCGCCTCGCGCGAGAACGGCGTGCAGCCGTCGCGTTTCTTCCTGCTCCGCTTTCCCGTGGATGCCGCCACCGGCCTGCCCACCTTCGCCTTCGGTCCCGGCGACCCGCCGCGCGAGATCCAGCAGACCTCCGCGCTACGGGCGGCGCTCGCCCGCCTGCCGGAGATCGGGACCTATGCCAAAAAGCCGCTGGATGAGAACGGCCTCACCGTGGAAGGCTTCGCCATCCTCGACGGCGAAGCCCTTTTCGGGCTGCGTGCGCCGTGCATCGGCGGTCGGGCCTTCGTGGTGCGCGCCCCGCTCGATCCGCTGTTCTCGGGCGCGCCGGTCACCGCCCGGACGAGCAGCCTTGCGATGGGCGACAACACCGGCATCCGCGACCTCGCAGCCGTGCAAGGCGGCGTCCTGATCCTCACCGGCCGGAGCAATGATGCGCGGCGCGGAAAGACCTATTCCTGCGAGCGCCCCGTCTCCGACACGGCAAACGACGCCATGGCCGGCGTGCCGGACGCCAAGGTCTGGTTGTGGAGCGGCAAAGACGCAGACGCGCCCCTTCTGCTCGGCGCCTTGCCCGGCGTGTCCACCGGGATGAAGGCCGAGGGCCTTCTGGTGCTCGCGGAAGACGCGGCCGGCTATCGCATTCTCGTCTGGTTCGATGGCCCGCCGGACGGCGGGCCCCTGGAATTCACCGTGACCCGCCCTGCGGCCGGCAAGTAGGTGACGCCGGCGATCCGGCTTCGAGCGCGCCTCCCGCAGGCGCGCCCGTGCCCCCTCACCCCTACAGCAGCGCGGCCGCCGCCAGCACAAATGCCATGGCGAGGTCGGAGACCATGGCGATGGTCTCGGTGCGGTTCTTCTCCGGCCGCAGGGCGTGCTTCACGCCGGCGAGGAGATAGAACAGCCCGCCGCCTACCGCCGCCGGCACGAGGAAGGACGGAAAGGCGAGGGAAAGCAGGCCGAGGGCGCCGAAGGTGATGTTGGCGAAGCCCAGCTCCTGCACGATCACCTGCGCTTTCGGATCGGAAATCTCGAAAATGGTCTCAGCCGTGAAGGCCGGCTGCGTCACCTGCTTCACGCCTGCGAGCCCCAGCCGCACACCGACGCCCCAGACCACGAACCACTTCAGCACCAGAGGCGCCAGCGCCCCGCCCGCCACCAGCGCCTCGACGAGGATACTCGCGAGCGGAGCGATCAGCATCAGCACGAGGATGGCGGCGAGATACATGGGGTGGGCTCCTCCGGAAAAGCCAAATGGCGTTTCTCCACAGTAGCGAACGCCGCCCTGATTTGCTGCGTCATCCCCCGCCTCGTGCGGGGGATCCACCCTGCGGCCGGGCAGGCTCCACGGTATGGTAGCGCCGGCAAACGGCGAAGTGGATGGCCCGGACGAGCCGGGCCATGACGGCAGAAAGCGACTGCCTCAGCCCAAAACGAAGAACGGCGGGCCGAGGCCCGCCGTCCGTTCAGTCTCGTCCCTGGAAGAACCGCGGATCACTCCGCGGCTTCGACCTTGTGGCGTCTCGTCGAACCCGCGGATCACTCCGCCGCTTCGACCTGCGGGCGGCCGCGGGCGAGGCGCTCGCGCTTGAGCAGTTCGGCGACCAGGAAGGCGGTTTCGATGGCCTGCTCGGCGTTGAGGCGCGGGTCGCAGAAGGTGTGGTAGCGGTCGCGCAGGTCCTCGTCCGAGATGGCGCGGGCACCGCCGGTGCATTCGGTGACGTTCTTGCCCGTCATCTCCAGATGCACGCCGCCGGCAAACGTGCCCTCGGCCGCATGGATGTCGAAGAAGGAGCGGATCTCCGACTGCACCCGCTCGAACGGGCGGGTCTTGTAGCCGGAGGCGGCCTTGATGGTGTTGCCGTGCATGGGATCGCACGACCACGCCACGGTGCGGCCTTCCTTCTCCACCGCGCGGATGAGGCCCGGCAGGTAGTCGCCCACCTTGTCGGCGCCGAAGCGGCAGATCAGCGTGATGCGGCCCGCCTCATTGTCCGGCTGGAGGATGTCCAGGAGGCGGATGAGGCCTTCCGGGGAGATGGACGGCCCGCACTTGATGCCGATCGGGTTGCGGATGCCGCGGAAGTACTCGACATGCGCATGGTCCGGCTGGCGGGTGCGGTCGCCGATCCACAGGAGGTGGCCGGAGGTCGCGTACCAGTCGCCCGAGGTGGAATCGACGCGGGTGAGGGCCTGCTCATAGCCCAGCAGCAGCGCCTCGTGGCTGGTGAAGAAATCCGTCGTCCGCATTTCCGGGTGGCTCTGCGGATTGATCCCGCAGGCGCGCATGAAGTCGAGCGCCTCGGTGATGCGATCCGCGAGTTCCTGGTAGCGCGAGGACTGGGGTGAATCCTTCACGAAGCCCAGCATCCACTGGTGGGCGTTCTCCAGATTGGCATAGCCGCCGGTGGCGAAGGCGCGCAGCAGGTTGAGCGTCGCCGCCGACTGGCGGTAGGCCTCGATCTGGCGGCGCGCGTCGGGCACGCGGGCAGCTTCCGTGAAGGCGATGTCGTTGACGATGTCGCCGCGGTAGCTGGGCAGGGTCACGCCGTTCTCGGTCTCGGTGTCCGAGGACCGGGGCTTGGCGAACTGCCCGGCGATGCGGCCGACCTTCACCACCGGCGAGCCGCCGGCGAACGTCAGCACCACCGCCATCTGCAGGAAGACGCGGAAGAAATCGCGGATGTTGTCGGCCGAATGCTCGTCGAAGCTCTCGGCGCAGTCGCCGCCCTGCAGGAGGAAGGCTTCGCCGCGGGCGACCTTGGCGATCTCGGCCTTCAGGCGGCGCGCCTCACCTGCAAAAACGAGCGGGGGGTAGGAGGCGAGCTTCTGCTCCACCTCTTCCAGCTGCGCCTTGTCCGGATAATTGGGCATCTGGAGGCCGGGATAAAATCGCCAGCTATCCGGACGCCAGCCTTCGGCGCGGCGGGAAGCCTCGGCGCCAGGGACGGGAGCGGACTGCGGGCGGGTCACCATTTGACTCTCCATTTGCATAAGGCCGGCCGGTTCTCCGGTCCGGTCCGTCCCGCTGGTGCGCCTCCGGCGTTCCTCTTGTGTTCGCGGGATCGGAAGGCGGGCTTATACACGAAGCCCGTCCGCACCGAAAGGATGCGACGCAACACAGCTGACGCCCCTGCCCGCTGACGCGACCGTGATGGATCGAGGCCCTCGGCCGACTTCTTTCCCTAGCGCAATGGCGCAAGGATCGGCCCCGGCCGTCCTGCGTTCCCGGTCTCACGGCGAAGGAGCCTTCCATGACACTCGCGCGGACACCGACACCGCGAACCGTTCGAACCCCTGCGCGTGCCGCCGGCGGTGCGCGTGCCGTCCGCCGCACCCTTGCGGCGGCGCTCGCCCTCTCGCTGCCGGCCGGCCTCGCCTTCGCCCATCACGGCTGGGGCAGCTACGACACGGCCAAGGCCTTCACCATGACCGGCCCGGTGCAGCACCTGGAATGGGCCAATCCCCATGCCCACCTCACCATCAGCCACGACGGCGCCACCTGGGAGGCGACCCTCGCCCCGGTCTCGCGCATGACCGCGCGCGGCCTGAGCGCGGAGATGATCAAGGCCGGCACCACCGTGAGCGTCTACGGCTATCCCTCCACCCGCACCCCCAATGAGATGCGGGCGGAGCGCATCACCGTGGACGGCAAGACGGTGGAGCTGAGATAGGCGTGGACGCGGCTTTTTCCCTCGCGGCCGCCGTCGAGGCCTCGGCCTTCGGGCAGGCGATGCGGGCGAGCATTTGGCTCTATCCGCTGGCGAACCTCCTGCATGTGCTCGGCGCCGCCTTGGTCGTCG
Source organism: Xanthobacter flavus (assembly GCF_017875275.1). Classification (NCBI taxonomy): domain Bacteria; kingdom Pseudomonadati; phylum Pseudomonadota; class Alphaproteobacteria; order Hyphomicrobiales; family Xanthobacteraceae; genus Xanthobacter; species Xanthobacter flavus. The sequence continues at coordinate 625,004 of NZ_JAGGML010000001.1, forward strand.
GCGCGTCCGCCACCTTCGACGTGGCGGTGCTGCGGGGCGACCGCGCCTCGCGCTTCGTGCTGCGGGCGGGCATTCCGCTGGCCGCGCTCGGGCTCGCGCTCCAGATCGTCACCGGCGTCGCGCTGTTCGCGGCGGAAGCCGGACCGCTCATGCGCAACCCGGCCTTTCTCGCCAAGCTCGCCTTCATCGCCGTCGGCATCGCCAACATCGCGGTCTTTCACGCCGTTCTGAACCCGCGCGCGCAGCGGCCTTTGCCGAAAGGGGCGCGGGTCGCGGCGGCGGTGTCACTCCTCGCGTGGGCCGGTGCCCTTCTCCTCGGACGCGCCATCGCCTATGTGTGACGGCCCGTGGCGTCCCCCGCCATACCGTCCGAACGTGTCTGTTGCGGGACACGCCAACGCCCGAGCCTGTCATGTCACAGCCCCATCGCGCGCCGGCGCCGGCCTCCGCTTCCGCCGCGCGTCCGCGCGCTCCCGCCCCCGGACAGCCCGGCTCGGTCGGTCCCGGTTTCGTGGAGTTCGTGGCGCTCATCGCCCTGCTCATGGGCATGACCGCCTTCTCCATCGACAATCTCCTGCCCGCCTTCGGCGCGATCCAGGCCGACTTCGGGCTGGAGAATCCCAATCACGTGCAGGTGATGGTCTATGCCTATCTCATCGGCATCGGCGGCGCGCAATTCTTCTACGGCCCCATCTCGGACGTGCTGGGCCGCCGCCCCATCCTGTTCGCGGGCCTCGCGATCTATGCGCTGGGCAGCCTGCTCGCTTTGTACACCCGCGATTTCAACGTGCTCATCATCGCCCGGCTGATCCAGGGCATGGGCGCGGCGGCGGGGCGGGTGCTGGCCGTCGCCATCGTGCGCGACCGCTTCGAGGGGCGCGACATGGCGCGCATCATGTCGCTGAGCATGATGGTGTTCCTCACCGTGCCCATCATCGCGCCGGCTCTGGGCGGCCTCATCCTGCTCCTCGGCTCTTGGCACCTCATCTTCGTCGCCATGCTGCTGCTGGCGGTGGCGCTGTTCGCCTGGTTCGGCCTGCGCATGCCGGAGACGCTGCATCCGGAATATCGCATCCCCTTCTCGCTGCGCTCCATCGGCAAGGCGGCGAAGCTCACGCTCACCACGCGCCGCTCGGTGGGCTATGCGGTGGCCATCGGGCTCATGATGGGCTCGCTGATGGCCTATGTGGGCTCGGCCTCGCAGGTGTTCCAGACCGACGTCTACCGCCTCGGCAACCTGTTCCCCATCGCCTTCGCGGCGGTGGCGGGCATCATGGCGGTGGCGTCCTTCCTCAATGCCAGCCTCGTGCATCGCATCGGCATGCGGCGCCTCTCCCACGCCGGCATCCTCGGCTTCATCGCCGCCGGGGCGCTGATGGTGGCCTCGAGCCTCATCTGGGACGGCAAGCCGCCGCTGATCCTGTTCTGCGGCCTCGTGGCGGCGGGGCAGTTCCTGTTCGCGCTCACGGTGCCCAACTTCAATTCCATGGCCATGGAGCCGCTCGGCGCGGTCGCAGGCACCGCCTCGTCCTTCATCGGTGGGTTCACGACGCTGCTGGCCGCCGTGCTGGGCTTCATCGTGGGAAGCCATTTCGACGGCACCGTGATGCCGCTGAGCCTCGGCTACATGGTGCTGGGCGCCATCGCGCTGGTGTTCGTGCTGTGGGCGGAGAAGGGCAAGCTGTTCAGCCACCAGCATTAGCGCCGGCTGGGATAGGGCTGCCCTGCGGCATGGCTGCCCTGCGCCGCCAGGGCGACGTGCGTCGGCGAACTGTCCGCAAGGCGTGGTAAAAGAGGCGCCGACACCGACACGCTTGCGCCATTCCGCGCCTGCGGGATCGACCGATCAGGAGCCCACAGGAGCCCCGATGCCTCAGCTCTCGCCCGAAGGCCAGGCGGCCATCAACGCCATTTCCCAGCGCACCGGCTTCAGCCCGGATGCGGTGACCTCCATGCTGTTCTCGGTCATCGCCGGCAACGGCACCATGGCCCAGTTCAACCATCCCGAATTCGGCGGCTCCGGCCAGTGGATGGCGGGCGGGATGACGATGGTCTCCGACATGTTCAACAATTACCTCAAGGGCCGCGTGGACGGCCTGTGCAGCGAATTGTCGAACCTCGTCGCCAGCCAGCCCGGCCTCACCCAGAGCGGCAGCTTCCAGTCGCAGAGCCAGGGGGGCGGATATTCCGGCAGCGGCCAGTGGCAGACGAACGGCGGCGGCGGCTTCGGCGGCAACATGGGCGGGAGCACGGGCGGCAACCAGCCCAGCCTGTTCGTGCCGCAGGCCTCCGGCGGCTTCAACTGGTGGCCGGCCGATCTCGGCCAGCCGGCCAGCACCGGCGCGCAGAATGGCGTGCGCTACGCCTACTTCCCAGGCGCGCGCCGCCTCGCCATCGATCTCAATGGGCAGGTGACGGTCTACGACAGCCTCGACCACCAGATCGGCGGCTTCTCCCAGCAGCAGGGCGGATCGGGCAGCCTCACCTTCACCAGCCAGTACGGCACGGTGTTCGTCTCCAGCCTGCCCATCGTGAGCGGCGCGCCGCAGGCCCCCGCTTACGCGCCGCAGGCCCCGACCTATGCCCCGCCGCCGCCCGCCTACGATCCGCCGCAGCAGCAGCCGCAGTCGTTCGGCAATGCCCCGCCGCTGGGCCAGAACGAGGTGATCTCGGCCATCGAGAAGCTGGCCGACCTCCACGCCAAGGGCATCCTCAGCGACCAGGAATTCAGCACCAAGAAGGCCGAGCTGCTCAGCCGGCTGTGAGGGGGCGGGGCCCTCCGCTCCGCCGTCACCAGCCCGCGAAGTCCAGGGACAAACGGCGCCATGGGTCCTCCGGTCGAGCCGGAGGACGACGGTGACAACAGTCTTCTTCGGTCACGGCGCCTTCGTGCGCAGCGTCACCAGTTCTTCCGCCGCGGTGGGATGCACGGCGATGGTGCGGTCGAAATCGGCCTTGGTCGCCTTCAGCCCCAGCGCCACGGCGGCGAGCTGGATCATCTCGGCGGCGGCATCGCCCATGATGTGCACGCCGAGCACCTGGTCGGTCTCGCCATCCACGATCAGCTTCATGAAATCGCGCGTCTCGCGGCCGGAGAGGGTCGCCTTCAGCGGGCGGAAGCTGGTCTTGTAGATGTCCACCGGCCGGCCGGCGGCCCGCGCCGCCTCTTCCGTGCAGCCCACGGTGCCGATCTCCGGCTCCGAGAAGACGGCGGTGGCGATGAGCGAATGGTCCACCGTCCACGGCTTGTTGCCGAACACGGTGTCGGCGAAGGCGTGGCCCTCGCGGATGGCGACGGGGGTGAGGTTGACCCGGTTGGTGATGTCGCCCACCGCGTAGATGGAGGGCACATTGGTGCGGCTGTGCGCATCCACCACCACCGCGCCAAGCTCGTCCAGCGCGACGCCCACGGCCTCGAGGCCGAGATTGCGGGTGCTGGGAATGCGGCCGATGGCGAGCATCACCTCGTCCACCTCCACCTCCGAGCCATCCGAGAGCACCACGCGCTTGCCGCCGGAGACGGCCTCGATGGAGGCGAGGGTCTTGCCGCTGACGAGCTTGATGCCGGCGCGGGCCATCTCCATCTCCAGATGCTCGCGCACCTCCATGTCGAAGCCGCGCAGCACCTTGTCACCGCGATAGACCAGCGTCACCTCGGCGCCCAGCGAGCGGAACAGGCCGGCGAACTCGACCGCGATATAGCCCGCGCCCTGGATCAGGATGCGGTCGGGGAAGCTCCTGAGGTTGAACGCCTCGTTGGAGGTGATGGCCAGCTCGCAGCCGGGAATCTGCGGCCCGAGCGCGGGATGGGCGCCGGTGGCGAGCAGGATGTGGCGCGCCGCCACCTCCTCGCCCGTCGCGAGGATGCGCACGAGATTCGGCCCCGCCACCACCGCGCGGGAGGCGACGACCTCCACCCCGGCGGCCTCGGCATTGCGCTTGTAGATGCCCTCGAGCCGGGCGATCTCCTTGTCCTTGTTGGCGACGAGGGTCAGCCAGTCGAACTCGGGCGCGCTCACCCGCCAGCCGAAGCCGGCCATGTCGTCGATGTCGTGGGCGTAGCGGCCGGCATAGACGAACAGCTTCTTGGGCACGCAGCCGCGGATGACGCAGGTGCCGCCCATGCGGTACTCCTCGGCCATCATCACCTTGGCGCCATGCTGGGCGGCGATGCGGCCGGCGCGCACGCCCCCCGAACCGCCGCCGATCACGAACAGGTCCACCTCGCGCTGTGTCATATGTCGGCTCCCGCCAGATCCCGATGCGTGGCGGGTGGCTTGAAGGAGCCGCGCCGGGGCGTCAAGCAAACTCGCCGTGGGCCGGCCCGCTTGCCGCTTCTGCACATAGGTGCTTCAACGCGGCATTGAATACGGACGCCGATGCACGAAACCGAGATCCCTCCGCTCTGGCTGAAGAGCGCGTCCACCGCGACGGGCGGGACGGGCTTCGCCTTGCCCCCCGTGCTGCGGCTGCGCGCCCGGCGCGGGGCGCTCGCCATCGTGCTGGCGGGCGCGGGCGCCGACGGCCCCCTCTCCATCGCGTTCGATGCGGGGACAGGCGCGGGCGAGACCTTGCTGCCCGGCGTGCCCACCGTGGCGCTGGTGCCGGCGGGGGCGACGCGCATCGCCGTCGCGGGCGCGCCGCCGGGCTTCCGGCTCGGCTATTACCCGGTCCACAAGGTGGCGCTGAAGCTGCACGCCTTCGCCAATGGCCGGTTTGAAAATCTCGGCCTGCCGCGCCGCTGGAGGGCGGCCGGCGTCGCCGCCCGCACCCTGCGCGGGGCGCTTCATGCCCTCGTCTCCGCCGCCCCCGCGCGCCGGCAGGCCGAAGCGGCGCGCTACCGCGCCTTCCGCACCCGATTCGTCGGCGATTTCGCCGAGGTGGCCGCGCCTGGCGCCGCCCCCCGGCTGAGCCTGCTGACCGATGGCGGCAGCGCGAGCCCGGCCGATCTTGCCGCCTGCGCCGCCGCCCTCGCCGTGCAGACCGACCGGAATTTCGAGTGGGTGGTGGCCCTTCCCTCCAATGCGCCGCCCGCGCTCGCAGAGGCCGCCACCGGCGCGCGCGTGGTGACGGCCGAAGGCGGCCCCGCCGCGCGCCTCGCCGCCGCGCTCACCGCCACCGAGGGCGGGCTGGTGCTGTTTCTCGACGCCGCAGCCCGCCCTACCCGCGATGCGGTGGCGCTGATCCGCGATGCCTTCGCGCAGCATCCCGACTGCGCCCTCGCCTCCGCCGACGAGGAGCGGCTGGACGACGAGGGCGCGCCGCTCCATGCCGTCTACCACCCCGCCTTCAACCGGCACCTCATGGAGGCGTCGGGCTATCTCAGGCGCTTCGCCGCCCTCCCCCGCGCCGATGCGCTGCGCCTCGGCCTCGATCCCGCCGCCGGCGCCGCCGCCGTGTTCGACCTGCTGCTGCGCCATGCTTCGGCGCTGCCCGAAAGCAGCATCCGCCATGTGCCGCGCGTTGCGGTGGGGCTGAAGGGCCACCCGCCCGGCTTCGCGCCGGAGGAGATCGCAGCGGCGGCGGACGCACTCTCCCGCCTGCGCGGCGTGGAGGTCGAAACCATCGGCCGCCACCTGCGGCCGCTCTATCCCACCCCCGCGCCGGCTCCGCTCGTCTCCATCGTCGTGCCCACCCGCGACCGCGCCGCGCTGCTCTCCGTGGCGCTGCGCTCGCTCATCGCAGTCACGAGCTATCGCGCGTTCGAGATCATCATCGTGGACAACGGCTCGGTGGAGCCCGCGACCTTCGCGCTGTTCGACGAGATCAAGGCCCTGTGGCCGGCGACACGGGTGGTGCGGGATGACGGGGACTTCAACTTCCCCCGCATCTGCAACCTCGGCGTCGATGCGGCGCAAGGCGACATGATCCTCCTCCTCAACAACGACGTGGAGGTGATCGAGGCGGGCTGGCTCGGCGAGATGGTGGCCCTCGCATCCCTCCCCGGCGCGGGCGTCGTGGGGGCGAAGCTGCTGTTTCCGGACCGCACCATCCAGCACGCGGGCGTCATCGCCGGGCTGTTCCGCTATGCCGACCACTGGTTTGCCCACAGCCCCGCGGATGCGCCGGGCTATGAGGATCGCCTCCTCGTGCGGCAGAACCTCTCGGCCGTCACCGCAGCCTGCCTGCTCATCCGCCGCGACGTGTGGGACGCCATCGGCCCGCTGGACGCCGAGCGTTTCGCCGAGGATTGCAACGACATCGATTTGTGCCTGAGGGCGCGGCGGGCGGGCTATGACGTGGTGTGGACGCCCTTCGCCACCCTCCTCCACTACGAATCCGCCTCCCGCGGCAAGAAGCGCTCGCGCGAGCACCGGGCGCGCCTGAAAGCGCAGCGGGCGCGGATGGAGGCCATCTGGCACACGTCCACGCTGGTGGACCCGCACTACAGCCCCAACCTCGACCGCAAGAGCCTGTTCGCCGCGCAGGCCGAGGCGCCGGAAGGGCCGCGCGGGCCGCGCACGGGCGAGGTCTAGGGGCTGCGGCGAAAGGCCGGGAGCGAGTGACCGGAGAGCGGGCCGTCATCCCCCGGTTCATCCGGGGGATCCACGGGGTGGCCGGGCCGGCTTTCCGTTATCGCACACTGCTCCAGCGGCGGGGTGGATGCCCCGGACGCGCCGGGGCATGACGGTGCAAAGGGATGACTTGCGCCAATAAAAAGGCCGGCCCCAGCGGGACCGGCCTGTTTCGTATCTTTGAAACTGCCAGCGCGATCAGAGATCGACGCCGCGCTTCTTCATCTCGGCGCGCACGCGCTCCATGGCCTGGGCGTTGATCTGCGCGCCCCACGCCTGGATGCCCTGCACCGCCTCCTGCACGATCACCGGACGGTCCTGCACCAGCTTGATGCCGGTGGGGCTGCGGAAGAAGGCGATGGCCTCCTTCAGCTCGGTCTCGGTGAAGCGGGTGGCGTAGGAGGTGGCGAGGATGTCGATGACCTCGGCCTGACGCTTCTCGAACTCCGGCCGCACCAGCACCGCCACTTCGCGCAGCTGCTTGGCGAGGTCGGGGTTGGTCTGGAGGAAGGAGAGGGCCGCGCCGTCCACGATGTTCGGGATCACGCCCTCGAAGGCCCGGCTTTCGCCGTTGGCGGTCACCAGGTCGCGGGCGAGCTGGAGCAGCGCCGGCGAAGGCTTGGCCGCGGGCGCGGCGGCGGGGGCCGCCGGACGGGTCTGGGCGCCGGCCACCGGCGCGAGAAGCGCGGCGGCCGGAACCGACAGCGCCGCGGCGACGAAAAGCTGCCGGGCGAGGCGGCCGGAAAGGGGATGACGCATGAAAATCTCCGGAAAGGGGAAAGCTAGAAGCTGCCGGGCTCCAGCTCGGTGATGCCGTCCTTGCCGGCGAGCACGGCGCGCCGGGCGAGGCCGATGAACAGTCCGTGCTCGACGACACCGGCCACCTGCGCGACCGCTGCGGCAAGCGCGGCGGGGTCGGGGATGCGGCCGAGATGGGCGTCGAGGATCAGGTGCCCCTGATCGGTGACGAAAGGATGACCGTCGCCGTCGCGGCGCACGGTGATGTCACCGGCGCAGCCGGCGCTGCGGATCGCCTCCGCCACCTGCCGGGTGATGGCGTTAACGCCGAAATCCACCACCTCGATGGGCAGCGGGAAGCGGCCGAGCATCTCCACCTTCTTCGAGGCATCGGCGATGACGATCATCTCGCGGGCGGCGCTGGCGACGATCTTCTCGCGCAGCAGCGCGCCGCCGCCGCCCTTGATGAGGGCGAGGCCGGGGCCGATCTCGTCCGCGCCGTCGATGCACAAATCGAGCGGGCCGGCCTCGTCCAGCGTCGCGATCGGCACGCCGAGGGACACCGCCTGCGCCAGGGTCTGCTCAGAAGTGGGGACGCAGAGCACGGTGAGGCCGCCGTGGACCTTCTCGGCCAGAAGCTCGACGAAATGCCGGGCCGTGGAGCCGGTGCCGAGGCCGAGGCGCATGCCGTCGGTCACATAGGTGAGGGCGTGGGCGGCGGCGCGGCGCTTCAGGTCTTCGGCGTGGACCATTGTGTTTCCTGCCTCGATGTCCTTGAAACGTCGGCGCGACCCGGCCCGGATGGGCCACGCCGCGACGGCGCTTCTGTTCTGGCGGAACGGCGGGACCGCCCTGCTCCGGCTCTAGCCCCGATCGGGCCGCCGGACAAGCCGGCGCGACGCCCCACCGGGTGCCCTAGCGGGCCGCCGGGGTGCAGACGAGGCTCGAATCCGTGCCGCCGGCCGCGCGCGCCGTCTCGCGCACGTAGCAGATGCTCATCTCGCCGGTGTCGCGATTGACGCGGAAGATGCCGGTTTCCCCCTCGTAGCGGGTGGGCACCAGCGCGTAATTGCCCGCCTTCTGCGCCCCCGCCCCCTCGCCCTGCGCGAAGCAGAAGGTGACGCCCACGCCGGCCGCGTTCGGCCGCTCGAACTGGCAGACGTTCATCTCCCCGGTCTGGCGGTTGATGCCGTAGACCCGGTTGGCCTGCGCGGAGGGCGGCGCGGCGAAGTCGAAGCCGGCTCCCCCCGGCGCGGCGGCGGGCTGGGCAACGGCGCCACCGATGCCGCCGAGACCGGCGGCGAGGGCCACCGCGAGCAGCATCGCCGGAGTGCGGCGCGCCGCGCGCGCGTTGCGAAGGGGAGTGGTCCGCATTCATGCCTCCTGGAAAGCCCACACGCCACGGCTTGGGCGCAGCCGTGGACTGCGCGCCGGGGCCGCAGCCCTCGAATCCCCGCGACGCTGGCGCGAAAAAGCGGCAGGATTTAAGGCAGAAGGCGAGGATATGCTCCTTGCCGACCCTTTCCCCGCTGCCGGCGCCAGCGCCCGGAAGGGGCGGCCAACCGATCCCGGCGGCCATCGTCTGCCCCGATACCGCCACGCTGAAGGACCGCGCCATGACCTTGACCGCACAGCCCCGTCCCCTCGTCGCCTTCGATCTCGACGGGACGCTGGTGGACACCGCGCCCGACCTGCTGGACGCCCTCGACCTCGTGCTCTCCGCTCACAGGATCCCCCCCGTGGACCGCGCCGAGGCGCGCAACATGATCGGCGGCGGGGCCCGGCTCCTCATCGTGCGGGCGCTGAAGAGCGAGGGCATCGACCTGCCGGACGAGGAGATCGCCGCCATGACGCAGCGCTTCATCGCCCATTATGCCGAGAACATCGCCGTGGGCTCCCGCCCCTTTCCCGGCCTTCTGGAGGCGCTGGACCGGCTGGAGGCGAAGGGCGTGGCCCTCGCCGTGTGCACCAACAAGCTGGAGCACCTCGCCCGCCTGCTGCTCGACGCGCTGGAGCTGACGCCGCGCTTCGCCGTCATCACGGGGGCCGACACCTATCCCCGCTCCAAGCCCGATCCCCTCCCCCTCATCTCCACCATCTCGGCGGCGGGGGCGGACGTGGCGCGCTCCATCATGGTGGGCGACAGCATCACCGACGTGCTGACCGCCCGCGCCACCGGCGTGCCCGTGGTGGCCGTCTCCTTCGGCTATACGGAAACGCCCCCCGGCGAACTCGGCGCCGACCTTCTGATCCACCATTTCGACCAGCTGGAAGAGGCCGTGGACGCCTTGCTGGCCAAGGCTTCGGCCTAGGTTCCGGCCCGGCGTCGGCGCGGGCGCCGGCCCGAATGATCCACAGGCAGGCGCGGCCCTCGTCGCGTCCGCCCTTGACAGGGGAGGCCCTGCGGCTCTAAACGGCCCTCCTCGCAATGGCGCGGGCGATTAGCTCAGCGGGAGAGCACTCCCTTCACACGGGAGGGGTCACAGGTTCAATCCCTGTATCGCCCACCATTCCAACCTAAGTCTCCGCAAGGTTTTTCGAGGAGCCGGCGCGTTGCGCGGTCTGGCGCAGGCCGGCGAACGCTTGCGGAACATGGCGGAGATATCCGGGGAAAATCCGGGGAGTCTGTTCCGCCTTCGGTCCCGCCCTCCCCGGCTGCGGCATCAGCGGATCAGATTTCGCGCCCGCTCCTCCGCGTCAACCTTATCCGCGAACGGCGACCGTCTGAGGACGCGGGTTCCGTGCCGAAGAAGCAGATAGCGAACCTGGCGCTGCGTGAGTGCGGCATCGAACGCGGCCAGGGCCACAACGACGTTTCCGCATGAAGCGACAACATCCACGACCCGCATGCCGGCGTCGTCCCATTCCTCGACGTTGAACCCACCCTCCACCTTGCCGCCCATGTCAGTCCCCCAGCGCGTGGCGGCGGCGGCGGAAGCCGAAGGAGGCGTCGGCCTTGATCTGCGACATCTCGCGCTCAAGGTAGGCTTGGCCCACCAGGAGCGCGCGGATGGTCGCCCGAGCATCCCCGTCGCAGGCCGCGAGGGCCTCGTCGATCTCCGCATCGCTCACATCAAAAGGGGTTAGCTCGGCGGGCGCGGGCTCGCTCGACATGGCCGTCTCCAGTACTGATCTGCTCTATCGTTGCCACGGGAACGAAAAGAGAACAAGCCGCTATATGTAGGGGCTGGCGTTCGGCCGCAGCGGGCCGTAGCGTCGGGTCATGTGCAATCTCTACAGCCACACCTCGAACGTGCAGGCGATCATCGACCTGGCGCGCGCGACGCGGAATCTGGCGGGCAACCTGCCCCCACAGCCCGGCATCTTCCCGGACTATGAGGCGCCCATCGTGCGGACCGGTGCCGACGGCGCGCGCGAGATCGCGGTGGCTCGATGGGGCATGCCGTCGTCGCAGCTGGCGCTGATGGAGGCGGCGAAGAAGCGCGCGGCGAAGCTGGAGGCCAAAGGGCAGCCAGTCGACTTCAAGGAGCTGCTGCGTCTGGAGCCGGACAGCGGCACCACGAACATCCGCAACACCTCGAGCAGGCACTGGCAGCGCTGGCTCGGGCCCGAGAACCGCTGCCTCGTGCCGTTCACCAGCTTCAGCGAATTCAACAAGGCCGCCGGCGGGGATATTTGGTTTGCGTTCTCGGAGGAACGTCCGCTCGCCTTCTTCGCCGGAATCTGGACGCCCAGTTGGACCTGCGTCCGCAAGATGAAGACGGGCGTCGAGACCATGGACCTTTTCGGATTCCTCACCACGGAGCCGACAGAGCCCGTCGCCAGCATCCACCCCAAGGCGATGCCTGTGATCCTGACGGAGCGGGGGGAAATCGACTCATGGTTGCGCGCACCATGGGAAGAGGCAAAAGGATTGCAACGGCCTATACCGCCCTGGACCCTTGAAATTGTCGCGCGCGGAATCCGAAGCGATTATGCAGCTTTGCTGTCCCGCTCGGAGTCAGGCCCAGATTCGTCACCCTGAGAGCCGCGACCCTTCTGAAATCGGTCGAAGCGATCCGCTTTTTTTTGGTTGGGCTCGAACTTTAAGCCGAGGATAGTTGCAAGAGCCTGCAACGCAATCGTAAGCTCGGCCGCACGCTCTTCGATTAATTTGGGGGTAGAAACATGCCTGTCGACCATCGAGCCCTCCCCGCACGACTCTCACTTCATTAGGACACCTCATATCGAGGCCCTGCGCAACCATTGTGTTGGGCGTCTCGTTAACGATTGCTGAGGGCGGGAGCCATGTCCCAAATCGCCACACCGGCAACTTATCCAGAGCTTTTCGTCGCGATTGCGGGTCCAATTGGGGTTGACATCGAACACATCACAACCACCATCAAAAAACAGCTAGATACCCTTGAATATAAAAGCTCGATAATCAAGCTTACGAGCGAGATGATTGCATTCGGCGATGATCCACCACCCAAAACTGACAATAAGTACGATGAGTTCATGGGGAAAATGGACTTCGCCAACAGCATAAGACGTGAATACGATCTCCCCGACGCTCTAGCTCGAATAGCAATCTCAGCAATTAGAGATGAGAGAAATAAGCTATTAAAATCGAATGCTAATATCGAGCAAACTGCATATATTATTCGCCAGATTAAACACCCTTCCGAGGTCGATCTACTTCGACGCGTATACGGAAAGCAATTTATATTAGTCTCAGCCTATGGAACGGCTAGCGATCGAAGAGATTTATTGCGTGAATCAATAAAACTTGGAGAGTCCACAAGCTCTTCTGAGGCCGACATTTCATATAAAGTTGATAAATTGATGGAACGCGACGCAAGCGAGTTGGGCGAAAGACTTGGTCAACAGCTGCGCGACGCATTTCATCTTGGCGATGTTTTTATTGATGGAATTGATAAAGTTAAAATACATAATGGAATCGAACGGTTTTTCAACGCATTCTTCGGAAAGACAGATATTACTCCTAGCCGAGATGAGTATGCGATGTACGCAGCTAAATCTGCGTCTCTGAGATCGAGCGATCTTTCCCGTCAAGTCGGAGCCGCGATTTTTTCTGACGACACAGCGCTCATTACGCAAGGCTGCAACGAAGTCCCAAAGCCCCATGGTGGAACGTACTGGGATAACGACATCCCCGACTATCGAGACATGAAAATCGGATATGATCCCAATGATCGCCAAAAGCGTGAAGTGGTTCGAGATGCGATTGAAAGACTACGCTTAGAGAGCCTTCTCTCTGAAAAGGCGCTACAATTTGGAAGCGATTCAGACATCGTCAGTGCCCTAATCGGGAAAGGTCCAGGTGAAAAAGCGGGCGCGCTTGCCAACTCGTATCTGATGGACCTTACGGAATATGGCCGAGTGGTTCATGCGGAAATGGGCGCCATCTGTGACGCAGCTCGTTTTGGTCGTTCTGTACGTGGCTGCACGTTGTACTGCACAACATTTCCATGCCACAATTGCACAAAACACATAATCGCATCTGGAATTAAACGCGTTGTATATATCGAGCCGTACCCAAAGAGTAAGGCCAAGCAACTGCACGACCATGAGATTCAGCTTGATAGTGAAAGCGACCCTTCAAAAGTATGTTTTGTTCCTTTTATCGGAATATCTCCCCTTCGGTACCGCGATATATTTCAGAGGGGCCGACGCAAAAATAGTGATGGCTCTGTAAAAGATTGGATTTTTGATAAACCAAAACCGATGCTCGATATTGAATTTCCAGCTTACGTCGGGACTACAGAGCCATGGGCTATTTACCCACTCCTTGGAGAAACAACTGCAGGCGAGATCGACAACGCTAAACTAGACACTCAAAAACCGATGGATGGTTAGTCCTGCCGCAGCAAGCATGGAAACCGAACCAACCGATTGATCTAGTTTGCCAAAAAACGCGTGCTCCATGCTGTTTATTAGTTCGGCATCCACTTCTAGGCCGCCAAGCTCGGAGACGTGGCCGGCCGATGCCGCTTCCAGCGCAACTTCGCCCGGCGCCACAAGCCGGATAACCACCCCGCCCAGCCGGCGCACGGCCTCCACCTCATTCGGGAAGCGCACGTCGTCGACCACCACGCGGGGCTTGCCGGCGGCGGCGTATTCCCATGCGCGGGTCCACAGGTCGGGTGCGATCATGTCGCGGCCCCATTCGGTGCCGAGCCACTGCATGGCCTGGCGGGGCGTCCGGCCGCCGAGGAGGTCGCAGGGCAGTTCCTTGCGGGCGCCGTCCACCTCCTCTTCCGTGCAGCCGAGCGCCCGCATCATCGCCTTGAGCGGCCCGGCGATGCGGACACGCTCGAATCGGTGGTGCTGCACGAGGTGCTGCGCGGCCGTGGTCTTGCCGGCGCCGGCGCGTCCGGCGAAGCCGATGATGATCTGCCGTTCCATCACGCCGCCTCTCCTTCCCAGCTCACCCAGCCCTCGCCTTCCGCCCGCTCGGGCGGCGCCTCCACGCGCACGTTCCAGCGGCTGGTGATGCCGCGGCGGGGGTGGACGAACCACAAAGGCTGCGAGGGCTCGGAGGGAATTGCCCGCAAGGCAAGCCGGGCGTACTCGTCGAAGCCCTTGAGGGCATTGGCGACGATAGCGCGCGGCAGCCAGAGCTCCTGGTGCCAGTGGCCGATGACGAGCACGTCGTAATCGCGCCCGCTGGACGCCGCCTGCCCGCGCGTCTTCACCTCGCCGCGCATGATGGGCCCGATGGCGCCGATGATGCCGTCGCCGCCCTTCACGCCCAGCATGTCGCCATGCATGGCGAGGTAGCGCTGGCCGAAGACGCGATAGCGCACCTCGTTGGAGGGGCGGATATCGAAGCGTATCTGCGGCCGGCCGGCGAAGTGGCGCGTCAGCAGCTCGTAAATCAGCCAGTCGTAATTCTTGAAGATGTAGCGCTTGAACTCCGGCTTGAGCGTGTTCCGCCCGTGGTTGCCGGCCGCGCAGGGCACATAGACCTGGCCGAAGGCGGAGATCATGCGCTCGAAGGCCCAGGCGAGGATATCCACGGCGCGCAGCACCGCCGGCAGCACGCCTTCCTGGTCGGTCTTGGCGAGCTCGGGGTGCAGGCCGCCGCTCACGATGTCGCCGAGGAGGTTGACGACGATGCCGGGATAGCGCCCCGGCCCGTGGCGCGTGCAGATGCTGATGACGTTCTCGACCAGCGTGCGGATGCGACGCTCGGCGATGTCGAGGTTATAGGCGTTGATGCCGTTGGTCTCGGCGAGGGCCACCACCTCGTCCAAGTGCCAGTCGGACCAGGTGCAGACAGGCACCTCGGCGGTGCTCTCACCCTTGCGCTTCGTGGCGGGCCGCAGCAGCCAGTTGGGCGGCTCGACCGGGGCGCGGGCGAGGCTGCCGAGGATCTCGCGCACGGCCTCCTCATTGAGGGCGTCCCGGTGCGCGGCCTTCAGCTCGCCCCGCAGGCGGCGCACCTCGTCCTCGAGCTGCACGATGCGCCGGCTCTCCGGCGAGCCGCCAAGGCGGAAGGCGGAGGCCGGCTGAGCCGGCGGCTCCTCCCCGGCGCCCTGCGCCACACGGTCCCGCACGCGGCGGACGGTGGAGCGCTCGACGCCCAGTTCGCGGGCGACCTGCGAGATGTTCGGATTGCGGGCAAGGGCCAGGCGAATGCGCTCCGCCTCGGCCTCGCCGAGGTGGACGCCGACAGGACGCGGCATGAGCGATCTTTCTTATGTGGAGGTCAGAACTCGCCGAACATGTCGGGCTGCGTGGCACCAAGGCTGGCGAGGCCTTCGGAGCTGATGATCAGCTCACGGACCGACTTCGCGGCCCCCGATGCGATGGTATAGGTCAGCGTCACTTCCGACCGCTCGAAAGCATCGAACGTAGCGCGGACGGCTGCGGTATCATTGAGGGTCAGGATGAACCGGCCCTTCAGAGTGGAAAGCTGGGCAGCAAGGGCCGGGAAATCATCCGGCGCGAAGACCCCGGCGCCATAGTCCTCCTCACTGCCCGCGTAGGGCGGGTCGAGGTAGAACAGCGTTTCCGGTGAATCATAGCGATCAATGAATTCGCCATAGGGCAGTCGCTCGATGACGACGCCAGACAGACGCGAATGGAGATCATCGAGCAGCGCGGCCAGACGGGTGATGTCGAAGCGCCCGGAAGTGCCGACTGAAACACCGAAACTCCGGCCAGCAACCTTGCCGCCATAGGCCGCCCGCTGCAGGTAAAGAAAGCGCGCGGCCCGCTCCAGATCCGTCAGGGTTTCAGGCGGGGTGGCCAGAAGGCGCTCGAACTCCTCTCGCGCGGTGATGCGCCATTTCAGCAGATCCATGAACGGCTGATAGTGCCGCTGCAGGATGCGGTAGAAGGTGGCTACGTCGCCCGAAATATCGTTGATGACCTCGCAGCGCGGCGCGCGGGTCCGGCGCAGGAAAATACCCCCCATGCCGACAAAGGGCTCGGCATAGGTCACGTGAGGGACCCTCTGGATCAGAGCGACCAGTCGCGCCGCCAGCTGCTTTTTGCCGCCAATGTAGGGCGCCGCCGGAACGGCGGCCCGAACGGTCCGGAATCCATCATCATCCATTGAGAACATTCCGCGAACATTATAGGCTTCGCGAGCGCGCCGGTGCGCACGGCGGGTGGCCTTCACGGAAGTGGTCGGGCTGCGCGGGGCTTCTGCCAGGAATGGCCCGCGGCGGACGGACGTTGACGCGTCCGAATGCCCCGTCGTCTCTCTTCAGGGCCGCGCGAAGAAGCGGGCTAGGGCGCCGATGAAGTCGGCCCAGAAGGTCGTCACCAGATACCAAGCGCCGGCGGCGAGCCCGGAAGCGGCCACGCCCATGAGGCCAACGACGGCCCCAACTCGTGAGCGGAACAGTTTGGACGCCGAGGCTTCGGTCTCCACGCTCTCCAGCCGAGCCGGCACGGTATCCAGCTTGCCGAGGCGCTCGGCCATGGCGTCGAGCTTCGTCAGCATCAGGCGCCGGTCCTCGCTGGCGGCCCGGCGGTCCTCCCGCAGGGTCTCGTCAATCCGCTCCAGCTGGGCGCCTTGCGCCTCCTGCGTGGCGGCAAGCTCGCCAAGCTGGCGATGGACTTCGGTCGTCATAGAGGGGCGGGCGGCCATCTGTGTCCCCTCAGGGCGAGACGTGAGCCACCCGGCGGGTTCCGTCGGGTGCGATGTCGACATAGGAGCCGCGGGACACGCCGCCGCCGGAACCGATGAGGCCGTTGCCCTGGCTGGCGCAGCCGACGAGGGCGAGAGCGATGAGAAGCAGGAGCGCCGCCCTCACAAAGCACCGTCGAGGATCAGCGCCAGGCGCGCCGTGTCGGCCTCGTGCAGGGCGATGAGGCGCCAGAGGCAGGCGGACTTGTCCGCCTCGGAGCCCTTGAGTTCATCGATCTTGAGATAAAGCTCGCGCTTCGGGATCGGCCCCGTCCCCTTGGGTGCCCCCACGATCTTGCGGGCGCAGGCGACGATGTCGGCCGGCACCTCGGTCAGCGTGATATGGGGCTTCGGCGCCGGCGGCGTCGCGGAGCAGCCCGCCAGGACCAGCGCCGCCCCGGCGATCGGGATGAGGATGAGCCGCATTACTGCCTCCACAGGTTTCGGATAGCCTCGCTGGTGGCGGCATCGAGGGCATCGGACGGCAGTGTCGCCGCCACCCCTTCGGCCGCCTCGGCACGGGCCGTGGCGGCTTTCAGGTTCTCGGCTGCCTTGCGGGCGTCCGCCTGCAGGCCCTCCACCTTCAGCCGCTCGGAGGTGACTTCCTTGACCAGCGTGCGGTTGGCGGCGAGCAGCGCCTGCCGCTCCTGCTCGGCCCGCATGTTGCCGGCGCCGGCCGCCCATGCCGAGGCATAAATGGCGGCGACGGCCGCCACCAGCACCAGCGTGCGATGGGGCAGCAGCGGGAAGCGCTGGTAGACGAGCCCGCCGATGCCGGCGAGGAACAGGAGGCCGGAGGTCGCGAGCGTGAAGCCGGACGGCAGCCACGAGATGAGCGCGGCGAACATCCCGGAGAAGTCAGGGAGCATGGAGCCTCCTCACCCCGCGAAATTGCGGGGCGGCTCGGGCGAGCGTTCGGGGGGGTCGGGAGGCTCCGGCGTCGGCGCATAGGGCGTGCCGGAGCGGGTGGCGAAGATGGCGGCGATGTCCTGCGCGGAGGCGAAACCGAGATAGCCCAGCACCACGGTTGCCAGCAGCAGTATCCAGCCCCAGGCGATGGTTTCGTTGACCCGCGTGTCGGGCGCCGATTCCAGCATCATGAGGCGCCAAGCGGCAAAGCCGATGACGCCCATGGCGACGAGCCGGCGGAAGAACCATTGCGGCTCCCCCGCTGCCCGCCTACGCCTCATTGGTGGAGACGCGGCCATCGCTCTTCACCAGCGGCAGGCCGCCTTCGGGAACCGGCACGCCGTCCGGCCAGCGATAGCCGAGCACGCGGTCGCGACCGAAGGGCTTGATGTTGACGGCATCACCCTGGTTGCCGCCGAGCACCATGAGATTACCGAAGGCATCCTTGCCGACGACGAAGCCCACATGGCCGGACCAGCCGGACGGCGAGCCGCGCCAGAAGACGACGACGCAGCCCGGCACCGGCTGCGACAGGGCCCGGCCCCACTTGAGATAGGAGCGCGCCGCCGCCGAGCGAGTGGACTTGATGCCGACCTCCTCGAGCACGCCACCGACGAAGGCCGCGCACCACGGGGTCTCGTCATCGCGGAAATCGGCGAAGATCTTCTGCCACCAGCCGAGGATGGTGGCGTTGTGCCGGGAGCCGGGCACCTCGCGCAGTCCGAGAAACGTGCGCGCGTGGGCGATCCACGGAGTGTCCATGGGGGATATCCTTCAGGTGCTGAA
Source organism: Xanthobacter flavus (assembly GCF_017875275.1). NCBI lineage: Bacteria > Pseudomonadati > Pseudomonadota > Alphaproteobacteria > Hyphomicrobiales > Xanthobacteraceae > Xanthobacter > Xanthobacter flavus. Next base: position 643,058 of record NZ_JAGGML010000001.1, read on the forward strand.
AAAGAAAAGGCCGCCCGAAGGCGGCCGTGGTAAAAGGAGGCGTTCGCCTCAAGGCTGCAAACTTGGGTGGACGGGAGCCGGGCGGTTCCACCCACACCCGCCCGGCTCACCTTCGCGGTGCAGCAATTTCCTGATAAGGAGGCTCCAGCCGGCTTTCACGCGCCACGTGGAGCCGGTCAGAGCCGGGCGGCAAGGCCCCTAAACCATGGCCGTCCGGCTCGCCAGCTGCCTCAGCAGCGTTTCGCGCCTGCGACCGGCTCACCGCTACCTCAATTGGAGGATGCTCGCCCTGCCACCTAGCGGCAACATGCTCGCAGTCATTGAGCTGGTGTCAGGGGGGCAACATGCGCTTGGACTGGATTGCGATAAACGCCACCGTTTTCGTTTTCGCCGCGCTGTGGCTAGTGCTGCACTGATTTCCTCGTTGATGATCACTGCAAAAGCCGATGTTTGCCCTAAGGCGGCCGTGGTAAAAGGGTGCGTCCGCCCTAGCCCTGACACTGGGGTGGACGGAAGCCGGGCGGCCGATCCCCATAGGTCGCCCGGCTCGCCTTACTAAATGTTGAAATTACGGCGTTCGTTTTCTGCTGACTACGGGCGGCAAACACGAGCCGGGTGGACGCATTTCGCGTCACGAACCCCTAAATTATCCACCCCTAGACACGCTCCATCAAGCGGGCGATTTCATTGGATTTTATATGTAAATCAGATTCGCCGTGTTTCGGAGCGTGTATAATAAGACGAATATTGCGATCGGACGCATATTTGTCCGGTTCAACGAATTTACCAAAGTCGGATAATCTAAATTTATCGACCAATTCGGCAGGAACATATGCCTCTGCCTGTATATCAAAGCCATTTTTATCCGGAAAGGCCCTAACTATATCTCCAAAAAATGCAGAGATATTATGAACTATTATACAGCTTGAGCCGGCGGGTCCGTACCAATGCTCGTTAGTGGTAATATTAGTGAAATAAAATCCACGCGATACATCTTCCAGATCGCGGGAGAGCTCACGGGGGTGAGCCTGCTCGCGCCAATGCTGCAAAAGTGATACTAAATAAACATCACCTTGCCGAAGCCGGTCTAAATTCTCGGACCAAATATATCCAGGCTGAAGTTTAGTTGTTGACATATGCCAACAAAAACTAGGTCGTCGGTAAACTCGATATACTGCATCGTTCGTCAGCCCGAACATTCCCGCTTCTGTGCTTTCGATGTGAGCAGTCCCGCCGATGGAAGCCATACCACCTTTTGCCCCAATTGTATGCATCCATCCATCGGCCACCTTCCAACCCAAGCCACCGGAGACGAAGCAGGCGGCGTGCAACGTTACCCGATCATTAGACAACTCTAGATCGACCAGTAGACTTCTTAGAGCGTCGCGAATTATAAGCCGTGAACCGACGTATTCGTAGTCCCACGCACTTGTCGCAACCTGTAATTCTCCGCGATTAACGGAAAGTAAAATCTTTCCGTCAATATCTGTCACTAGAATCGAGAATGTAATCCACCCATCGTCGCGATGAAGGACAAAATAATCGTTCCCAGAAATCCAAATAACGTGACATGTTGCGTCGCACGAAACTGGCTTCCAAAACAATGTATTAGTCGCTATCTGGATCTTTATTTCTTGCGTTTTATCTATATCATATCCAGACGTAAAAATTCGTTCTTTATTGAATGGATCTTTTGCATAATGTCGAATCATTTCGTCAGAAAGTCGACCTCTTGTTTTCGCAGCGTGATGATTTGGGCAAAGCAGTATTAAATTACTCTCCTCATGGACCTTAACATCTGAAAATTTGTCTATGTGATCATAATCAAAGACTGGCAGGCCGCATGCCGCGCATCCAAAGCGATATCGCTGACGAACGGCACGTTTTATGGCTTCCGGTATGGCAGGACGGGGCTCACCAAACTGCATTTGCGCACCCTAACTGAGCTGGGAGGCGAGCTTTCAAATGTGACGCAAACAGATGGCATAATCAATCACCGACCGCACGAGGCGGGTAAACTACAAATCTCTAGCGCTGATCCACACTCCCTAAGCACGTTCAGTTCGCCTGATGCACGTAGAGCAACGGCCCGAGCATGGCCTCAGCCCACTGGATCGCCAGTTCTCCATTATAGTGAACCACGTCCTCCACATTGTACGTCACGGTTCCCGTGTCCGTATCAGTCTCGGCAGCAACACTCGCCTTGAAGCCGCCGAAGGCGTTCTGCATCGCCCACGCCGGCACGAGCCACACGCGATCCGCCTCTCGATTGCTGAAGTTCTTAAGCTTCATCTTGATGAGGTCGGACGTGCGGTCCCGGTAATGGCTGGGTGCCGACGCGAAGTTGGCCGTGTCGGACGCCTCGCCGACGGCCTCGGAGGCAACGAAGATCGTCCCGTTCGGGAAGGTCGAGCGGAAGTTCTCCACGATCCACGTCTGGGCCACTTCGTTGTCGGCCACCCAGGTGGCTGAGGTCGTGCCGTTCCGCCCCAGCTGGAAGCCAACCCGAAGCTTCTCGGTACCAGCGAGGTTCACAGCCCCGTTCGTCCGCCAATAGGACCAGTCGAACAGGCTATAACTCGCCTTCACCTGGCCCGAGACGAGATCCTCGGCGTAGCTGGTGCGCGTTCCCGTGCCCGGCGCATAGCTGAGGGCCGGATCATCGTTGGCGAAACACAGCGTGGGATGGGCCTGGATGATCGTCAGGTCAGCCGGCGTCGCGACGGCCAGCGACCGCAGAAAGGGATTGGCGGCAGGCCGGGATTTTCCGAGGTAGTTCAAGGCCGACCAGCCGGCCCGCCCCTCATAGGCGATGCCGCCCGAGGACAGAGTGCCGACCCCTTGAAGCGTAGCGCCCGACGCATTCACCCTTTGGCGCAACGCGTTCAGCGCCAATGCGGCGGTACTGTCACCCAACATGCAGAACTGGATGGTGCCGGTTTGGATGGAGCTTGCGAGGTAGCAGGTGAACGTCCTCCGGCGCACCTGTCCGATCGGGATATTCCCGCCCCGCACATCGAAGAAGCAGACCGACCCCTTGAGCTGCTCGCCCTTCAGCCGAAGCGTCGGTCCGAGCAGCTCGTTGAAGCCGGGGTTATTGTCGCCTTCGGCAGCCGGGGAAATCAGAGAGACATCAAGGTTGGCTTGCCGCTGGCGCCCCTTCAACACCTGACGGGTAAAGATGCGCGTGTCGCGGCCGGTCACGAAGGCCACGGGCGTCGGCCACAGGATGAGGGTGTCGTCCTTGGTCCAGGTCTCATAGGCCGGCGGCGGTGCAAGGAGATTGGAGAGGGCCGCGAACAGTCCATGGAGGCCGGTGGTCGGCGCGGCACTGTCTGCGGCATCTCCGGGAAGCAACACGAAGATGATGCGCATGGATGCCGTGGAGGCGTTCCAGAGCATCCGGGTGGCGGCGGCCGTCGCCGTCATGGTCAAAGAGCGCAACCGGCCATCGGCGACAAGCTGCACCTCCGAGGAGGCCGAGCCACCACCCCATTCAAGCGAGACCTTAATGCTGCCCTTTACCGGCGCTGCGTCATCAATCGGGATGACGCGATAGAACATCGTGACCTTAGAGCCGCTCGCCGCTCCGACGATCGGAGTGCGGGCGTAGGAAGCCGCACCGCTCGCTTCCACGATCGACAAGTCACCCAACCCATTCACCGTGAGGGTGTCCATGGACGTGTTGGTAGACGGGCCGTTGACCAGACCGATATTGCGGACAGTCGTGTCACGCGGCGGGTTTGCGACCAGAGTGCCAAGCCCGAGCAAAGCCGAAATGAGCGCGCTGTCGGCAGGCGACAGGTCGGCGACGGCTCCGGGCATCACGACATAGTTGATGTCGAGATAAGTCGCGCCATTGGTGTCGAGCCCGAGATCGGGCGCCGAGAGGGTCGCGTGGGTGTTGGTCAGAACCACGGACTGGATCACGCCCGGCGTCGTGGAGAGGATCGACCCCATATTGGAGACGAAGCCCGTGCCATTTCGAAACAGGCCAAAGCGGCTCGAAATGGTCGTGCCATCGCCCACCACGAAGAACACCGTCACCTTCCCGCCCGGAGGAATGCTCCGGGAGAGCGGCTGCTTCACGTACCGATAGGCGGCCGTGCCGGCCTGGAGCAGAAGCGACGTGAGGCCACGGGCCGTAAGGGTGTCATAGGTTCCCGACGCAGCCGCCATCACAGCGGTCGGCCCGAACGACAAAGTGCTGTCGTTCAAGTAAGCCGACACCCACCGCCAGCCGGCGGGAGACACGCTCCAGGCGAAGACACCGGAGTTCGCCACGGTGCCACCAACCACCGGATCGGTATGGGTGCCAGCGTCTCCATAGACCTCGGCCTTTTGTCCGGCCCAAAGACCAGCTATGGCTGCGAGATCGGTCCACGACGCCGCGACAACAGCCGTGCGAGCTGATGCCTCCTGGGCGGACAATGCCGCGTTTTCAGCAGCCTCAGCCGCCGCTTCGGCATTCTCTACGGCCGTCAGGGCCGCCGGCGTCACATCGCCGGTATCGCCCTTGTCACCCTTGTCGCCCGTGTCGCCCTTGGCTCCGGGCTGTCCCGGAACCAGAACCTCGATGACCTCGATATCGGACATCACGGCATCCATTGATAGACGTCCACGGGTCCGTGGACGATGGGATAGGGCGTTGCGGCGATAACCCGGGTGAGCTGGTACTGCACCGCACTCCCACCGGGCGGGAACGGCGCGGTTTGTTCGGGCGAGAGCACGAGAGTGACCAACCCCCCGGCTTCGTCGACATCAACCTCGTCCGCCGCAGAAGACAGGGACAGCTCACCGCCGTCCCACGCGAAGCTGTAAACCATCTCCGAGCCCGCGAGGTCGAAGAGCGCGCCGTCCGACGTGCGGAGGCGGAACATCACCTGCAGCGGCGAGCCCCGCCAGAGCGTCAGGCGCCGGAAGCCCGGAAGTCCCGGCGCTGGCGGCACCACCGGGTCAAGGCTCGCCTTGAGCCGGCTCGCGGCCGAGGCGAGGGCGAAGCTGTCCCGGACGGACCCGAGGCGGGGCGCCATGCGATTCTCCTCAGCCGTTCGCCGGCCAGTCGGCCGCGTCGATCTGTTCGAAGTTGACGATGTCGCCCGCCGCGATGGCTTCCTGCACCGCCTTGAGCGCGGTGAAGCACGCCTGCACGTGGCGGCCGACGGCGATGCCGATGGCCTGCATGGTGGCCGCGTCCAGGCTCACCCACACGCCGGGCTGGGCTTCCCAGTCGATGGCGGCGATGGTCTGGTCGGCCGTCAGCAGGATGACCGCGCCGGAAATCTTGGCCTGGCTCTTCTCATCGGTGCGCACCGAGGTGCCGCCGACGGTGATGCCGCCGGTCTCGATGCGCCAGCGCAGATCGGCGGCATAGGCGAGGAGGTCCGCCGACGTGGGCGACGGCGCGGCGGGCGGACGGAACAGCCCGCTCTCATAGGTGTCGCCCACATTGGCGGTGTCGCTCTCGACGCCCACGGCGCCGGGAAAGACCTCCTGCCAGTCCGCCCCGGCGAGGATGACGCGGGCGACGGTGCCGTTCTCGATGATGGCGATGCGCATGTCCGCTCCGTTCAGAATTCGAAGATGAGGGCGAAGCCGTCGCCGCCGGTGCCGCCGGCCGCGTTGCCGTCCGCGCCGCCGCCGCCCGAGCCGCGATGGCCGTTGCCGCCGGTCGCCTTGCTGTTGGAGCCGTTGCCGGCCGTGCCGCCGCCGCCCAGCGCGCCCGAGCCGCCGGTGCCGCCGGTGCCGGCGGAGGAGGAGCCGCCACCCGAGCCGTTGATGCCGAAGCCGCCCGAGCCGCCCGAGCCGCCCGTGCCGCCGATGCCGGTGCTCGCGGTGCCGCCATTGTTGCGCGCGCCGCCCTTGCCGGGATTGGCCGAGAGAAGCGCGCCGATGGAGGTCGCCCCCGCGCCGTCGCCGCCGTTGGCGTTGACCGATGCGGCGCCGCCGGCGGCGATGGTCACGGTGGCCGAGGCGAGCGCGCTGACATCGAACAGGCCGAGGCGGCATTCGCCGGCCCCGCCGCCCTCGCCCGCCGCGTTGGGCGAAAAGCCCGAGGCCCCGCCGCCCGCGCCGCCGGGGCCGTGGGCCAGCATGAAGGCCCATTTGTTGCCCGATTCCTTCGTCCAGGTGCCGGACGTGGTGAAGGCGGTGAATTTCGGCGTGGAGGACGCACCGCCCGAGACCACCTGGAAGGCGGTGCCGTCATAGGTGACGAGCACGTAGCGCCCGGCGCCGAAGGTGCCGGCGGGCACATCGCCGTCGCGATACTTCAGCGCCTTGGTGGCGAGGCCGTCCACCGTCAGCGTCATGGCGCCGCCGGTATTCTCGTTCGGCGCGGTGACGATGAAGGTCATCTGCCCGAAGGACGTGAAGGGCGGCGTGAAGGCCGCCGTCAGGTCATCGTCGGCGCCGGACGCGACGGCGAGCCGCACCATGCCGGCGCGGATGGCGTCGCGCAGGAAATTGTCCGGCGTGGTGCCCTCGGCAATGCCCATGCCGCGCACCGCCACGCGGAGCATGGCGGTGACGCCGTTGAACCACGAGGCGATGAGATCGGTGCCGTCGGCCGCCTCGGCGGAGGTGCAATCCTTGAACCACGAATCGTCGGGGCCGAAGACGCGCGAATCGGAGGGGCGGACCGTCACCGCGCCGGCGGCGGACGTGGACGGGCCGATGATGTCGGTCATTCAGGCAACCTCATAGGTGACATTGAGATGCGCGTGGACGACGCGCTCGATGAGGCAGATGACGGGCGCCACATTCGGCCCGCAGGAGAGGCGCTGGCCGGCCTTGATGCAGCCGGCCTGGGCGCGCGGCACGGTGGGCGCCTGATAGGCAGGGCTGTCCGCCAGATGGATCATGATGCGCAGTTGCGAGGGGCCGGGCCGGCGGCCGGCCACGGCCGCGCCGGCCTTGCCGCAGCCGGCCATGGTGCCGCAGCCGTCGGAGCCCTCGTCGCAGGTGACGGACCATCCGGCCTGCGCGGCGACGGCGGCGTAATAGTCGCAGCGGGTGCCGCCGATGGCCGCGACCTTGGTGCAGAGGTCCGGAAACGGGTCGCAGGCGTCGGGCAGGCCGTATTCGATCAGCCAGCCGTCGCGCGTCTCATTGGCCGTGGAGCAGAAGAATTCCTCGCTCGCGGCGCAGATGCGGGCGTTGATGAATTCGAACAGATGGGCCAGCGCCCGCCAGAAGCGCCACAGCGTGGTGCCTTCCCGCCGCGCCGCATCCCACGCCCGGCCGCGCGGCAAGAGATCGCGCAGCGCGCCGTGGCATTCGTCGAGTGTCGGGCAGATGTCGGCCCCGCGCCCGGGGCCGCAAGCCAGCGGTTGCTCAGACAAAGTTCAGATCTCCGAGCACGGGAATCTCGCCGGGGTCGAAAGCCAGGTCGGAAGTCGGCGCCGCCAGCACGTGGCGGGCCTCGTCGGCGGCCTCGGAGACCGCCTGCGACACCCACGAGCGCGAGAGCGTGAAGGGGCTGGCGAGGTAGGGCATGGCCGGGTGGGTCGAATCCGTGCCGCTGACGATGGCCCGGCGCAGCAGCATCTCCTTCAATTCGGCGCGGATGGCCTCGCGCACCGCCGTGGAATCGGGCGAGAGGCCGGAGACGGTGACATCCACCGGCACCGCCACGGGCGCCGCGACGGTGAGGCCGGCGCTGGCCGGGATGACCGTCTCCAGATGGTCGCGCACCCGCGCCACCTCGCCGGAGGGCGGGATGCCATCGGCATAGATCTCATCCATCAGGAAGAAGACGCGCACCGTGCCCGCGCCGGCATGGAGCCGCTCGACGAAGACACGGGTGACGCCCGAGACCTCCATGGCCCAGCCCACATAATCGGCCGGCGCGCCGCCATGGGGCGGGTTGCGCTTGCGGAAGAGGATGCGGGCGCGGAGGCTCTCGTCGCCCTCCATATCGCTGCCGCCGGTGATGCCGACGGCCGCCACCGCCAGCGTGCCGGCGCCGGTGAAGCCGGAAACCGCGGCGAGGGGCGTGCCGCCGACCGCATTGGCCGCCGCGCCGTCCGCCATCGCCACCACCGACACGTCGAAGGTGCCGGCCCCGCCGATGGCGGCGCCCGAGAGCGCCCGGTATTCCTGCCCCGACGCCGCCGAAAAGCGCGCGCCGCTGGCCACCGCGCTCGCCGCCGTGGCGGTGATGGTGACGGTGCCATAGGCCGGCGCGGCCGGGCGGCGGGACAGGCCCAGCTCATAGGCGTGCCGGTCGAGATACTTGCCCTCGGCCTTCGACGCGAACATCTGGCGCATGCGCCAATCGAGACGGCCGAACAATTCGAAGATGCCGCCCGCCACCACCTTTGCGGTCGGGGTGATGTTGTTGGGCCAGATCCACGCATCGGAACCGGGCATCTCGGCGCGGAAGGCGCCCCGCATGCGGTCGATGAGGGCGGCGAGCGTGGGGGTCTGCCAGGCCATCAGGTGTTCCCAATGCTGCGCCAGTACACGGCGAATTTCTGGGCATAGACGTTGGCGCCGTCGCGCCCGTAGAGGTCGACGGTGAGGTCGAGGCGGCCGGCGATGGCGTCGAAATCGGCGGATACATCGACCCGCGCGCAGGCCTGCTGGGCGATCAGCGGCGCGAGGGCTTCTTTGGCGTAGAGCGTGGCGAGCTCGGCCGTGCGCTCGGTAAGCGGCGCGCGCTCCAGTAGCCAGAGGTGGGAGCCCAGCGCCGCCTCGCCCTCCTCGCTGCGCACGTCGATGCCGTCGCCCCACCAGCCGCGCGGGTCGCCGTCATCGAGGCGCGGCGGGAAGCCGGCCGGGCCGGGGCTGCCGTCCTCCAGCTCGCGCGGCGCGCGCTTGTCGGTGAACAGGCAGAGCGCGACCGCCGTCGCCAGCGGCGACGTGGCCGAGAGGCCGCCGCGGTTCAGGCGTTCGTCCGGCCCCGCGAGCGCCCAGTCGGCCCCGCCGGCTTGCGGGTCCCAGAGGGAATCCCACAGGAGGAGCGGCTGCTCGGCGCAGCCCTCGTTGACGCGGATGAAGACTTGCATTTTTTGGTGCCCGCCGCGGCGCGCCGCCGCCAGCCAACCCGTCGCACCGCGGCGGGGGCCCTTCGGGCAAGCGTGTGAAGATCAGACTTTCGCGTAGACTTTCGAAGAGGGGCCGGCCTCGGTGACGACCTTGTCGCCGCCCTCCTCGCCGAGGTCGACGCGGGGGGCCTTGAGGACGATTTTCGTATCGGCCTCCACCATCAGGGTCGCCCCGACGATGCGGACGACGCCGCCGATGAGGGAGATGAGCTCGCCGTTGACGCCGTAGAGCGCCTGGGCACCGCCCGGCAGGTTTCGCGGGCGATGGTCGCGGTGCTCCGCGCCGATCATGATGACCCGGTCGGAGCGCCCGCCAAGGGCGAGCAGCAGCGCCTCGGAGCCCTCGGGCGGCACGGAGGAAAAGCCGTGCGGCTGGGCCCGGTACACCTTGGTGAAGGTCTCGCCCTTCAGGCCGCGCATGCGCACGAGCTGCTGCGAGCCGGAATCGTCCACCTCTTCCACGGTCGCGCGGCGCAGCATGGCGCGGATGTTGTCCGAACTGGCAGGGTCATAAGTCACTGTTGGTCTCCCGCGCCGTCAGGCTGCCGCCCGAACCCGGATGTTTCCGGGTTCGGCTCGCGAACGGACCTTGCAACCCAGCCTGCCGTCGCGGGGCGCCTGCGGCGGGCTTCAATCGACCCCCCAGGCCTTGCCGGACTTGTTCCCCTTGCCGGCCTTGTTCCCGTAGGCGCGGGGGTCGACCACGCCGACCTCGGCGATGGAGCCGCCATCGTCCTGGCGAAAGCTCACCTTCTCCACCAGCATGTCCTGCTGGATGGACAGGCTCGGGCTCTCCACATAGATCAGGCGGCCCGGCTCCCACACCGTGCCGCCTTGATCGCGGAAGCCCTGCGTGTGGACCGTGGCGCGCAGCGCGGCGCCGGCGGAGCGGTCCTTGCGGTTCTTCGCGCGGGTCTCGGCGCGTTCGTCGTCGGTGTCTTCCTCCACCACCACGATCACCGGGCGATGGCGCTTGACTACACTGTCGCGGGCGATGCGCTCGATCTCCATGGCGGAGGCGCCGTGGCCCTCCGGCCGTTGGCCGCGCACGCGATATTCGCTGTGCCGGTTGGACCAATTGTGATCGGCCTCGGCCTCGAGGAGGTTCTGCCCCTCGATCAGCCCGCCCGCATGCCGCTTCCGGCCGCCCTTGGTGATGGCGATGGAGCCGTCCGCCTGCCCGCACAGGGTGAGCCCCTGGGAGCGGCAATAGCGCTCGACCGTGCGAAACGCCGTCTCGCCGGGCGTGATGCGCATGACCTTGATCGTCTTCAAGGTCTCCGACACGTCGAGCTGGATGCCGACGCCGTACTTGTCGAGCGCCTTGGCGAGATCCTCGACGGTCTTGTCGCGCATCTCGCCGGTTTCGTGCTCGGCGGAGGAATCGATGTAGTCCGCGCCCTTGGAGCGCCCCGCGACGATGGCGGTGCGGGCCGTGGCGGAGACGCGGGGCTTGTAGCTGTCCACATAGCCGATGAGGGCCGTGGTGCCGTTGAAGGCGATCGTCACCTGCGCGCCGGCCGAGAAGGTCCAGGCGGTGACGCCCGGCCCGCCCTCATGGGCGCATTCAATCTCGAAGGTCCGCGCCGCCTCGTTCAGCGCGGCCGAAAGCTCGAAGCGTTCAAACGATGTGTAGCTGCGCCCGCCGACGGCGACCCTAACGATTTCCTCGCCCATCAGCTCACCAAGGCTTCAAACGTGCGCGGCACGAAAGACGGGTGCGGCAGTCGGTTGCGGGCCGTGATCTCCTCACAACGCGCGGGGTCGCCATAGAGCCGCCAGGCCCACCAGAGCGAGGGCATGGCGCGCGGCGCCTCCACCTGCGCCACGGGGGCGAGGTCGGTGATGAGGCGGGTGAGATAGGCGCAGACGAGGCCGCGCAGCTCGGAGAGGGCGACGAAGAGTTCGGCGTCGAGCCCGCCGGTGCAGCGGGCCATCTCGGCGCCGAAGCGCTCGGAGGCCTCGGCGCGGGCGGCGATGCCGGACGGACGGTCGGCGAAGGTGGCGGCCATCAGCGCCTCGGCATAAGCGGCGAGCACGGCGAGGCGCAAGGCGCGGGCCGCCTCCCCTGCCGCGGCGAAGGCCGCCCGGGAGGTGGCACTGCGGAAGACCGGCGCGTCGGCGACGCCGAAATCCACCAAATCGGCGAAGGCGGCGCGGGCGTCCGTGGCATCCATGCCGGCGGCAAGGCCGGAGGCGATGTCGTAAAGCCGGGTCGCGGCGCTGCCGTCGGCGCCGCCCGCCCGGCTCACCAGCGCGGAGGCCTCGTCGGCGAGCGCGGCGATGGCATCGCGCGCCGTGGCGGAGGCGGAGGCCTCCACCGGATAGGTGGCGCGCACGCTTTCCAGCGCGCTCGCGGCCTCCACCAAAGTGGAGGATGCGGCCACCGCCACCCGCTCCGGCCGGCCGGCGACATCCATGCGCGCGAAGGCGGCCCCCGCGATGCCGGCGAGGCCGGAGGCGGCGGCGAGCACCTGCGACGCGGCCATGCCCACCGAGGCGAGGGCGAAGCCGAAGCCCTCGCGCACGAATTCGATGCGGAAGGCGATGTAGCCGTGCGCATCCTTGTCGCGCGAGCGGGCGCCATTGAGGGCGCGGACGTTGAGCGGGCCGTGGGTCGGCAGCACCAGCACGCCGGCGCCGCTGGTGGCGATGGCGTTCGAGAGCGCTGCCGCCTGCGCGTCCGCCGTATCGGAGGCGAGATAGGCCTCCACCGTGAAGTGTCGCGCGGCCTCGCCGAGATCCTCGATGAAGGGCTGGTCGCGGTTCGGGAACTCATGGACGACGAGACGCCGGCCCGGCAACTCCTCGTCATGCTGCACATAGAAGGGCACGCCCCGGAAGGAGGCCGGCCAGAGCGTGTTGAGCCAGTCGCGGCAGGGCATGGGGCTGGCTCCTTATGGGCCGGAGGACGTTCCCGAGGAGGGTTCGGCCTCCGGCATAGAGCGGCCCACCGAGGGGCCGTTCTGGATCTTCATGGCCCCCCTCGCCTCCTTGAGGGTGGCGATGAGGTAATTGGACGGGTCCACCGTCACGGTGACCTTCACCTCGGCGGTGCCGGTGACGGGCACGGGATCCTGCACCACGGCGGTGATGGCACCGCGATCCACCGGGGTCGGGAACGGGACGCTGCGGTCGACCGGTACCGGGAAAGGCGGCTGATAGGCATCGCGCGCGGCCTCCCAGTCGCCCATGTCGGCGGGCCGGCGGCCCATGTTGGCGCGGACCTTCATGCGGTCGCCCTGATCGGCGGGGAAACGCCCACCGGAGGCGATCAGGACATTGAGGCGCGCAGCCGCGATCAGACGGTCGAGCTCCTCGAGCTTGTTCTGCGTGGCCGCATAGGTCGGCACCTCGGCGGCGATCTGCGCCGGGGTGTAGCCGTATCCGCGCAGCGTATCCACATGCTGCTGGTCGCCGGCGAGGCTGGCCTGGTGGCGCCGCTTCTCATCCTCCAGCGCATTGAGGCGGGCGCGCGCCGGATTATCGCGCTCCTCCTGCCGCCGCTTGATATCAGCCCTGATATCGTCGTTGCTCGGGCCGCCGAAGTTCGTGGCCTTCTGCACGTCGGCAAGGCCGAAACCGAGGTTCCGCTTCATCCAGCCGTCAAGGTCCTGCATCTGCTCCTTGAACAGCTGCACCTCAAGATCGGCGCGCTCCAGGAACTGCGTCACCGCTGGCATGGCCTGCTGGCCCACCGCAAGGGCCGCGTTGTTGAATTTCGTTTGCGCTACGGTCAACTGCGCTTGAGCATCATTCAATATACGTACCAACTGCTGGGAAACCGCACCTTGGCTTTTCTTTACTTCCGCAAGTTTGCTTTGATACAAGTCCCAGTCTTTCATAAGACCGACAATTGCCCTACGACTATCTGCTTCGGAAAATATGGAAGACAGCAAAAGGTTTTTCTCAAGGTCGGTACCTTTTGTCTTATCTTTCAGATACTCGATGATCGCTTCAAAAGAGTTTTTTCCCTGCTTTTCGGCCTTGAGCATGATTTTTTCGAAATCATGCCCTTGTTTTTGCGCAGCCTTGAGCACAGTCGGGGACAATAGTTTTTCGAAGGCATCGGTCATGCCCGTCGCGGCCTGCTCCTCAGTACCAGAGGATTCGCGGACGACCTGCAACATTGCTCCCAGCCGCTGCACTCCATCCACGCCGACGAGCCCGAGCTTTTGAGCAGACGCAGCTATCTTGGGCAGATGCTGTGCCATCGCATCGAGTTCGAAATTCCCGAGGTTACCTGCGACAACGAGTGAATCGAAGGCAGCCTGCATTTCCGATGCTGGAACCTTCATTGCCTTGGACACAGTCATGGCCGTCTTAGCCATGTCCGCAGTCGCGGCACCCGAAGCCTGCGCAGTTGCCAAGACAGACGGGAGAAAATCGAGGGCCTCGCCCATGGATTTGCCAGAGGCGACAAGTGCATCCAGCCCACTGACGGCCTGGTCAAGTGGCATTTTCATACTCTCGGCCATCACTTTGATGGCCTCCGTGGCGCGCGTCGTCTCTGCCGCCGATGCCCCGCCCGTCAATCCGATGCGGTTCATCTGCCGCTCAAGCGCGGCATAGTCGACCACGGCATCCTTGATCTTGCCGCCGACGGCCGCGCCGCCCATGGCCGCGAGGCCGCCCGCCGCCACGGCGAGGCCGGCGCCCCAGCCGGACGCGGCGCGGGCGCCGCGTTCCAGCAACGGGGCGGCACGGGACTGCATGGCGGAGGCGCGCTCCAGCCCGCGGATCTTGGCCGCCACCTGGCGAAAGACGCCGCCCGTCTTATCCTGCGCCGAGATGACCGCCCGGGCTTCCATGGTGCGCATTGACTTACCTCACCTTTCGCGGCTTCAGCCAGGCCGCCCAGCGCGCGCCGAGGGTCCACATCTCCGCCAGCGTCAGGCGGCGGACATCTCCGAGAGGCCAGCGGAGGTCGAAGAGGAAGGCGTCGGCGAGGGCGTCGAGATGCCGGCCGACGCCTCCCGAAAAAAACGCTTCACCGCCTCGGCCAACGCCATGGCGTCCACCAGCGCGTGAATCTGCGTGAGGTGCTCGGGCGGGACGGAGGAGAGACGCTCCACATATTGGCGGATCACCACCATGTCGTCCTGCGGCAGGGCCGAGCCGGCGGCGATGATGAGCGACGTGGGATCGCCCAGCGCCATGAAATCGGAATAGGTGGGCGCGCGCAGCACCACCTCGCGCACCTGCCCGTCGTGGGTAGTGACGGGCGCCTCGAGCCGGACGGTCTTGGTACCGTCCGGATTGTCCACGATCTTCGCCATCGCCTCAGCCCGCCACGTATTGATAGGTGCCGCCCTCGATGGCGACGCCCGTCACCTCGCCGGAGGAGAGGTTGATGGAGGGGCGGCCGACGAAGCGGGCGCCGGTGTAGAAGTGCTGGCGGCCGTTGGTCTCTTCCACGATGGTGGCGTTGACCTTGCACTTGGCCATCCAGGCCGCCCACTTGAAGCCGCAGCCCTGGCGGAACGAGATTTCCGCGCGCGGCAGGCGGGGCGAGACGCGATAGGCGGCCGAACCGTCCTGGTTCGCCATGCCCTCCACCTCGGCATTGGTGGGCATGAGGGTGATGTCGGCCTCGGAGAGCACGAAGCGCTCGCCGTCGACGGTGAGATAGATGGTGCCGCCGAATTGGTTGCAGCAGTCGGACACGGCGTTTCTCCGTGGTGAGAGTCAGGCGGCGCAGCCGCCACGCGGCAGGCGCAATGGGTTGGCGGGCGGCATTGCGACTGCCGCGAAAGAACTCAAGCTTCCCGGTCGAACGGGCGGCAGGCGAAGCGGCGAACGATGAAGGCGGGATGGGCTGCGGCCCATTCCATGGCTGCGCCGGCGCACTCCATGGGGAGGGGTGCGCGGGAGGCGGCGAGGTCGAGCGGCACGCGTTCCTCCCGGCAGGTCGCGGGATCGGCGGCGAGGCAGGCGAGGAGCACGAGAACGTGGCCCATTCACGCCTCCGGCTGGTGGAGCGCGGCGATGAGGAGCATCACGACCACCCCGATGAGGAGGATCGTGACGACACGCTCCACCCTCAGCCCTCGTATTGCAGGTTGATGGTGACGTTGGCCGCGAACACGCGCAGCTGGTTTACCACGTCCATGGGGATGTAGGCGTTGACCCGGCTGGCGTCGTTCTGGTCGCGCTCCACCACCACATATTCGGCGAACAGCTCGGGCTTTTCCGCCACGCCGATCTCCACCAGGCCCTGATAGGCGTGGATGAGGGTGTTGCGGATGTCCTTCGGCGTCGTGATCTCGGCGACGTTGTGCGGGTTGTCGTCCGCCAGCGCCTGCCGGGCATGGGTGTTGGAGACCTCGGTGCGGAACCAGCGCACGGCGAAGACGCCCTGCGCCATCGTCTCGATGTCGCCGAAGGTGCCATCCGCCACGCCCGCGCCCGTCACCTGATAGGTGGTGCGCACGCGGTCGATGGCCACGAGCCCGTCCTCAGTGACGGTGTAGGCGCTCATGCCGTCGGTATAGAGCGCCTGGCGGTCGGCCTTGTTCCACCACACGGCGCGGTCGCGGGGCGGCAGGATGCCGGGCAGGAGGAGCGTCTGCAGCGGGCGGGAGAGCTCCGGCGCATCGGTGAGGTGCGAGGAGACGACGGCCCCGAGCACCGCTGCCCATTCCCATTGCGGCGAGGGCGACACCTGGCTCGCCATGATGGAGACGTGCGGGTCATTGCGCCCGTCGCCCAGGGTGACGCAGGCGGAGAGCGTGCCGAAGAAGGCGGTAAGGTAGTGGCCGTAGAGCTGATCCATGGGCGACCAGCGGCCGGTGACGGAGCTGAGAAGATCGCGCGCCGCATTCAGCGAGGTGGAATCGGCATAGGGGCCGGCGATCCAGTCGAACGCATCGTCACCGAGATTGGCGAAGGCGGCGGCGAGGTCTGGCACGCCGGTGCCGCCGGACATGGCGACGATGGTGGTGTTGCTGGCGGTCAGCACGTTCCCACCCTCGATGGCATTCGCCAGTTCAAGGCCATTGAAGAGGGTGCCGTAATGCCGGGCGGTGACGGTAACGACCCCAGCCGCGAAGGTGGCGATGACGGGAAGCCCCTCGGCATTGATGGCGGCGGCGATAGCCTCGGCCACATCCGCGACAGCGTCACCCGCCCAAACCTGCACCGTCAGGCGGCGGCCGAGCACATGCAGCACGCCCACGCCCGTCACGCCCGGCGCGGTGCCGATGGTGATGGTGCCCGCCGCCTTGGCGCCGGCCGGATCGGCCAGCGGAAGCGCCCAGATGGGCTGGAGCGGCGCGGCCTTGCGCGCGGCCACATACATGTGGGCCAGCATGGAGCCGGCGCCGAACAGGCTTTCCGCCTCGCGCTTGGACTGGATGGGGCCGATGGGCGTGCCGGCGGACGCGAGGCCCCCGGCCAGCTTCTGCCCGGCGAGGAGCAAGCGCGACTGCCCCTGATAGGGAGTGCCGCCGGAATTGATCTCGGCGTACCAGAACGGCACCAGGATGTTGCCGGGGATGGTGTTGAAGGCGACCATGGGGCGCTCCAGATTCTATGAAAATTGGTGTCAGGCGGGCTGATCGCCGGAGGGCGCTTCCGCAGCCGGCTCGGGCTCTGCAGGCTGAGGATCGGGAACGATCTCAACTTCGCCCGCGCTGAGGCGACGAACCCAGAAATCGTCTAGCGGTACGTTCCGGCCTTCAGGCGGCAGACATCGGTTGGTGCGCCGGTCTTTCAGGGCCGACGGGACCAGCTTGCCATCCAGAAGCACCGGACGCGCGCGAAGGCGGGGCATAGGGAAAACCCTTCTTTAACCCTGCGGAATGGCCACATCGGCGGTGATGTCCGCCGTGCCGTCGGAGGGCTGCGAGATATCGATGTCGAGGGTGATGCCGGTGAACGGCACCGGCGCGGGCTGCACCGGCAAAGCGGTGCCTAGCGCCGCGAAGATCTCGGGCGCGTAGCCGGCGGCGATGAGGGCTTCGGCCACGCCGCGCAAAGGCGTCGGCAGCCGGTCGACCCCCTCCGCATCCGCTTGAATGAGGGGGCATTCGTCGGGCACCTGCACATTCAGGACGACGCGCCGCGCGGCGAGCTTCACGCCCTCCTCCGGCTCCCGCTCCTGCGTGGAGACGATGCTTGGCAGCTTCTGCCGCAGGCTGCGGAAGATGCGGCCGGACTCGCCGAACAGGAGGGCGTCCCGGATGCGGTGCTCCAGCACGCTCAAGGCATCGTCGGCTTCCGCGTCCGTGACGGGCACGGTCCAAAAGGGTGTTTCCTCGCCGGCATCGTCCTCAAAGGTGGTGAACACCCGCACGAAGATGGCGATCTCCACCTCGATCACGCGCAGATAAGGCGGGCCGGCGGGGCTGTTGGCGGTGCCATCGTCCCGGCCCGTTCCGACGACGACCACGAGCTGCCGCTTGGCGTCCTCCGCCAGATCGTCGAGAGGCCCGATCCGCTCGCGGTAGACGTTGCCGCCGGCCGGGGTCGGGTAATTCCCGTTCGCGGCCTTCGGGCACAGCGCCTCGAGGACGGCAAGGGAAAGGGCCATCCGGGAGAACGACATGTGATGTCCTGCTCGGGCGCTATCGATTGAGCTGGAAGATGAAGAGCGAGCCGGCCGGCACGATCTCGGCGATCTCGAAGGTTTCGCCCGTCGCGGTGCGGCGCAGGCGGTCGCCCTGGCGGGGGCGCTCGGCGAAGAGGCTGCGCTCCGCGTGGACTTCCGGCCGGTCCGTGGTGTGACCGGGCTTGTCCTTGCGGATGCTGGCCGCCCGCCAGTCCTCCACGCCGGAACCGGCGCGGTTGCCCTGATCGTCGAAGGTGGCGGTGAACGCCACCTCTGTGCGGGTGCCATCGGGCGCGGGGCGGCCGTTCACGTCCGCCTTGGCCATGGGCATCAGCCTGAAGCCCTCACCCCTGAGGCCATTCACTGCCCCATTCAATCGGACGGCAAGGGCGTCGAAGGGCGAGGGCATCGTTGCGCCGACCCATCACTGCATTTTGGCGCGGAGCAGCATCTCCGGGCGGGTGCAGATGAAGAGCGGATAGGAGTAGATCTCCGTCCGGTCCCACGCATCGCGGCCGGAGGTGTCGGCGAGGAGCAGGCCGTAATATTCGCGCCCGGCCTGGTTGAGGTAGGGCTTGAACTCGTTGGCCGGGCCGAAGCCGACCTGGAAGGCGCCGCGCGCCCCGATGGGGAAGAAGCGCGCCTTGGTGGAGCCGATGGCGAGGCGAGCGCCGTCATCGGTGCCGCGATAGTTGATGAAGACGATGCCTTCAATCTCGATGGACGAATAACCTTCGATGTTCTCGATGGTCGCCGCCCGCTCGGTGCCGAGCTTCGTCTCCTTGATCTGCGGATGGTTGACGAGCTTGTCGAAAAACTCGTCGCCCGTCAGCGAGCCGACGCGGGTGGTGGGAGTCCACACGCCCTTGGCCGCCTTCTGCATGGCGCGCTTCACGTCGCGGCATTTCTTGCGCACGTCGGTGGCAGCGTCGTCGAGCTCAAAGTCGAGCTCCGCCGGCTCGGCCACGCCCCATTCGGCATACCAGTCCTTGAGGACCGTGGTGCCGTCGGCGTCCATCACCTTGCCCTGGATGGCGCCGAGGCGCATGTGCTCCCAAGTCAGCTCCAGATCGTCCATGATCTGCGCGGTGCGGCTGGTGACCTCGGCGGCCACCTCCTTCGTCTGAATGTCGAAGGGCAGCGCCGCGACGCCGGCCAGTTCGGCCGCATAGATGGTGGAGCCCTTGGCGAGACGCACGGTATTGAAGGGCTTCACCTTGGCGTCCTGCGGCACCAGCTCGGCCGGCGGCGAACCGTCGGGAGAGGTGGGAATGAGGGCGATGGTGCGCTCGCGATAGGCGATGGCGATGGTGCGCGAGCGGGAATAGATCGGCTGGAACAGGCCGAGGGAGCCGAGCAGCTGGGGCTTGAACTCCACCTTCTCGACGATCTCTTCCTGATACTCGATCACGCCCCAGGCGTTCTGGGAAAACACGTCGGTGACGAGGCCCATGTGGAAACCCCTTGAGTGATAGGCGCTCTTGGGCAGCAGCCCTCGTCAGCGCAGGTGATGGGGAGGAACGGCGCCGCGCTTCAGCGCGCGACGATGCCGTGACTGGCGGAGAGGACCGCGAGGGCGGCGGCCTTCTGGTCGTCGGTCATGCCGGACTTCCAGGTGAGCACCGCCGCATGAACCTCGGTGTCGCGGGCGGTCAGGGTGCGCTTCACATCCTCGGACGTGGCGTCGCAGCCCTGGTAGAGGATGGCGGCGGGCACCTGCGCGCCGTTGGTCGCGGCAGGGTCGTGGACGGCGTACTTGCCGACGTTCGCGGGATCGGCGATGGCCACGGTGACCAGCGCGATATCGCCCGCGGCGAAATCGGTGCCGCCATCGGCCAGGGTGAACTTCACCACGCCGGTGAAGGCGACGCCGACGGTGCCGGTGCCGATCACGACGCCATCGGGGTCTTCCACCTCGAAGGTGCCGGCATTCGCCGCCGGCTCGATGAGGATGACCTTATAGACGCCTTCCTTGACGCCGGCCCCATAGGCGGGATCCGCGAGGGTGAGGGCGCCCTTGCCGCCGCCGACATCGGTCTTCGTCACGGTGACGACGCCGCCGTCGGTGATCTTGCCGAGCACGGTGCCGGGCTTGAGCACGCCGGCGCCGGACACGATGGTGCCGACCTCGCGCGAGCGATAGCCGGACGCCTCGGACACGATGTAGTGCCCGGCGCCGGACTTCAGGTCTTCGGTGAGCGTGACCATGAATGGATTCCTTTCGAAGCCATCGGCTGAGGCGCCGCCCGCCAACCCGCATCAGCCGATGGCTGCACCACGCGGGCACAGGTGGGTTGGCGGGCGGCACCTGTGCCCGCGTGGCGAGTGATGATTCAGCGGCGCTTGTTGGCCTTCGCCACGCAGGAGGCGAGAATGGACAGGTCGCCCTTGCCCTTCGGCTTGGTATCGCCAGCCACCGGCGCGGTGAGGCCGGAGGCCTTGGCGCGGCGGTCGGCGTGGGCGGCGGGGCACTCTTCCTGCTGCGGGGTCGGCTCGCCCCCCTTCTCGGCGGTGGCGAGGAGCTTCGCGGCGGCCTCCACGTCGAGTTCGGTCTCGAAGGCGAGGTGCTTGGCCAGCGCCTCGCGGCCGGCGGCCTCGGCATGGTTCAGGATGCCGCCGATGCGGGCGGTGGCGGCCTTCGTGGCCTCGGCAACGGCCTTGGCATTGTCGTTCGCCGCCTCGGGGGCGGCCTTGGTCTCGGGCATGGAAGCCTCCGGTTTGGCGGCGGGGGCCGCGGAAGGGGTGATCTTGGCGGGCTTGCGGGGGGCCGCCGCAGGGGCGGCCGTATTCATCGGCACGCCCCAGGGCTGGGCGGCGGCGGGCGCCTTGAGCTTCTTCGACTGGCTCTGCAGGGCCTTGGGCGCCTTGGCATAGAGGCGGTAATCGAAGGCCGAAGCCTTGGCCGCCTTCTCGTCGTCGGCGGCGCCGGCGAAGCCCTTGTCGATGGCCTCGGCGGCATCCATCCAGGTCTCGGCGTCCATGAGGGCGCGGATCTCGGCCAGGTCGAGGCCGGTGCGCTCGGCATAGATGGCGGCGAGCTGGCCATCGAGCTTGGCGAGGAGTTCGCGGCTCTTCTCGTGATCCTCCGCCGTGCCCCACGTGATGGTGGAGGCGTTATGGATCATCATGAGGGCGCCGGCCCGCATCTCCACATCGTCGCCGGCCATGGCGATGATGGAGGCGGCGGAGGCGGCGACGCCTTCCACCACGACGGTGACGGCACCTGAATAGGCCTTCAGCGCGTTGTAGATGGCGACGCCATCCCAGGCGACGCCGCCGCCGGAATTGAGGCGGACGGTGATGTCGCCGTCCATCTGCGCCAGCGACTGGATGACATCCATGGCGGTGAAGCCGGAATCGTCCCACCAGTCGCCGCCGACAGGGCCATAGAGCACCAGCTCGCCGTCGACGATGAGATCACGGGCCATGGGGAGTCCTTGAATTTGATGCTCGCCAAAAGGCGTGCCAGCCGTGCCTCCGCCCGCGTTATTCCGTGTCCCCTGATGCAGTTTGCTTTTCGCCATCCGTGACCTCAGCCGAAGCTTTATTCACGACACTGATAGGGCTGACCGCTCTCCCGAGCTTCCGGCGCGTCCCTGCTCTCCACGCTGGCATGAGCAGGCCAAAAAGTGCCCTTGCCCAAGGGGCTGTCCATCGTCACCACGGCGCACGCTCCCGTTGGGCAACACGTGCGGTCGGTCTGTGACGGCCTCAGGACGGGAGGAGGCGCGTGGTGAGGGGGCCGTCCGACTTGCGCAGGGCGGCCCCCTCTCAGGTATTCTGTGTCCTCGTGCCGTCAGTCGCGGCAGGCGGCGCCGCAGATCCAGCCGACGGCCATCCACAGGAGGGCGAAACCCACCCACGGGACGAAGCTGGCGGCAGTCATCACGAGCAGCCGAAACGCATGCGCTTGGCGAAGCGCGTGCGGCGCTGGCCGGTTGCAGCGGCACAGGCGGCGTCCTGCTCGGCGATGAGGGCATCCAGCTTCGCGAGGTCCGGGCCGGTAGACTGCATCTCGCGCTCGCCTTCCTTGATGCGCACGACGGCGCCCTCGGTGACGATCTGCGTGCGCAAGGCGCGCAGGCGAGCGGCCTCGGCGCAGGGGTCCACGCTCATGCGGCGGCTCCTACGGGATCGGCTGGGTCGGTCTGGTCCGGCGCGCCGGTGCCTGGGGAACGGACGAAGGGGTTCGGCAGGCCGAGGGCCTCGATCCGCTCCAGTTCGGCCGCGCGCTGGGCGAGCACGTCGTTCACATCGAGGCCGAGCTCCGCGCATTCGATGGCGAGCGAGGAGGTCCCATTGACGAGGCGCTCGCTCGCGGCCTTGGCGGACTTGCCGTCGTCGGCCGTGGGCTTCGCCGGCCCCTGCCAATCAGCCCAGCACACCGCATCCCGGTTCGCCCGGAAAGCGCGATAGCCGCCCTTGATGGGGATGCGGCCCTCGCCGATCTCCTCATCGAGCCAGGCCTCATACACGGCCTGGTGGATGGGGGCGGCGATGCGCTCGCGGCGGCGGAGCACCACGGGCCAGATGGAAGAGCCTTCCATCCGGGTGGAGGAATACGTGGCGCCGTTGAAGTCGAAGGAGAAGCTGGAATAGCTCACCCCGATGGCGCGGGCGATCTCGCGGCGCAGGTCCGCCGCGAAGGGGATGTAGTTCGAGCCCGGCGTGGAGGCCGTGTGAAACTCCAGTTTCTCGCCCGGCGCCAACTGATTGACCTGGCTTGCCGAATTCAGCACCAGCGAATTTGCGGACGCCGCATCCATGCGGGCGGAAAAATAGGCCCCGAACTCCGACGTGAGATCGGCGTTCTCCAAGGCTTCGATGGCCTGGAAAGCCTCCGCCGAATCCTTGAGGTCAGACGTCAACGACGCGGCGAAGAGCGTCTGCAGGATGGCGGTCGCAAGCGTCGCGTCGCCGAGCTGCTCGGCGCTGGCGTGGGTGCGCAGGACCGAGGCGATGACGGAGATGCCGCGCACGTCGCCGGCATCCCACGGATCGAAGACGTGCACCACCTGCGGACGGCCGTCGGCATCGCGCGCGGCATGGTCGACCTTCACGTCCATGCCGTTCACCCGCTCGAGCAGGCGATAGGCGACGGGCCGGCCGTTCACGTCGTGCAGGACGCCGGAGTGCAGGCGGTCCATCTCCGACGTGTCGCGCACCAGCCGGTGCGGCGCGACGAGCAGGAACTTGGTGCCGGTGGTGGCGCCATAGGCCGCGCGCTGGGCGGGCGTGAGATAGTCGATGACGCCCACCGCCTCGCCATAGGCGACGTGGTGGCGCAGCGCCACGTCCACCTGCTGCGGCAGCGTCCATTTGCCCTTGAGGTCGCATTCCGCCGGGTTCCACGCCCAGCGGCGCCAACGCTTCTCCACCATGCGCGCCCAATCCGCCGCTTCCTTCTCGGTATAGCCGAGGCGGGCGAGGTCGGGCCGGGCGAAGAGCTTGAGCTCCGTGCCGACAGTGTCGGCGAGCACCTGGTCCACGGCGCCCTTGAGGCGTCCGGAATTCTGGATGAAGTCGAGGGCGAGGCCGGAGATCCGGTCCCACACGCGGCGCACGTCGTCGCGGTTGTCGATGAGGCTGGAGCGGCGGGCCGAGAGCACGCCCGTGGACGCATCGCGCATCCAGCGGGCTTGCGGAACATGGCGGACGCGCGAAACCGCAGGCGCAGGGGTGGCGGCGGGGAAAGCGATGCTTCCCGCCTTCACCCGCACCCGCGGCTTGGTCATGTCCGGTTCTTCCACTTGGCTTTGCGGTCCTCGCGGGAGAGCGAGGGCGCGGGGCGGGGCTTCGGCTTGAACGGCCCCTCGTCGGCGGCAGTGAACAGGTCCGGTGCCGGCGGGGCGCCATGCACCTGCGTGATGAGGTCCGCCCAGCCCTGCGTGGTGAGACGGCGGCGCCGCTCCAGGTGCCAGGCGAGGGCGAAGGCGTAGACCGTGGCGTCGAAGAAATCGTTGGCACGGCCCGGAAGGCGCTTCCATTCGCGCTTCGCCCGGGGGCTGATGAGCTTGCGGCCGGCGCGTCCGGCGGACTTGAGGGCCTCCTCGTCCGGCTCGGTGAGTCGCTCGGCGGTCAATTCCTTGGCCAGCGCCTCGTCGGTGAGATCGGCGGGAAGGTGCAGCGTGTTGCGCGGCCACGCGCCGTTGGCGTCGCTCCCCTGCACGAAGTTGGCGAGGCCGGCCATCACCTCGGTCTTCACGTCATAGGCGCCGACGGGGTACAGCATCACCTTCGTGAGCACCCGTCCGCGTGAATCCTTCACATCCCGCTTCACGGGCGTGCCGAGCCACGGCAGGCCGGAGCTGGGGCGGCCATCTAGCGCGTAGAGGTTCGGCCGCCCGGCGCAGAACAGATAGACGCGGTGCGTGGCGAAGCCGGAATCGATGCCCGACAGGTCGATGCCCTTGTGCGCGCCGCCGGCGGTCGGATAGGTCCGCCCCAGCGCATCGGCGAGCGCGATCCACGGCTCGTCGGTCTCGGTGGGCGAACCTTCGAACACCTCGCGGTCGATGAGCCAGCGCTGCCCGAGCGGGCCGATGGCATACACCACCCACTTGATGCCGTAGCTCTGCACGTCGGCGGTGGAGACCAGCAACCCGGCGCCGGGCGGAACCACGCGGGCGGGCATTTCGCGGGCGCGGGCCGCCTCGACGATGCGTTCCCACTCGATGGTCACGCCGCCCGGGTCGTAGGGCAGCGCCAGATCCTGCTGGTAGAACACCCGCAGCTTGGTGGTGTCGCCCTCGGCTTCCTGCCAGCGGGTCCAGATCTCGCCGAACCGCTCGCGCGGGGCGTAGGCCGCCCAGAGGTGATAACTCGGCTGCCAGTCGCGGCAGCGGCCCTCGCACGGGGGGCAGGCCCAGGCGGCCACCTCCTCCGGCTTGAGCGTCTCCGGCACCGGCGCCTCGTCATCGGGCACGCGGGTCGCGATCCAGACGCCACCCTCCAGCATCGGGGCCTTGTGGCCGTCGAGGATGGCACCGTCGCAGGCGAGGCAGCGCAGGTGCGGGGCGAGGCCCGCCTCTGCGTCCGGGCCGCGCAGGGCGTCCGGAGTCAAAGGCTGGAAGGTGCCGCAATGGGGGCACGGCACGTAGAACAGGCGGCGGTCGCCGGCCTCATAATCGGCGGTGATGGCGCATTCGCCGGCAAGGCCGGGGGTCGAGCCCTGCCATTCCTTGGCGAGGTCGCCGTACATCTTCTGGCGGGCCCGGGCCTGATCGCGCGGGGAGCCGCGACCGTCCACGTCGCGCGGATAGCCGGTCACCTCGTCCATTGCGAGGTACTTGATGGAGACCATCTGCAGGCCCTTGGAGGAGCCCGCATTGACGATCTGGGCGAAGCCGCCGGCGAACTTCTTGAATGCCGTGGTGGAGCCCTGCTCGTCGCGGCTGTTCACGGGGAGCACCTTGTGCTCGACCCGCGGCGTCGCCTCGATGGTGGGCTGCAGCTTCACCCGGTTGAACTTCGTGGCCTCCTCCAGCGTGGGGAGGACGATCATCATCGAGCCCGGGGACTGGTCGACGATGTAGCAGAACCAGTTCTCGATGGCCGTGGACTTGCCGAGCTGGGCGGCCCAGCGGGCGGTGACACGGCGGGCCGGATGGTCCGGGTGCAGGCAGTCCTGCGGCTCGCGCAGGTAGGGCACGCGGGAGGTGCGGAACTTGCCCGGCCAGGGCGAGCCCGATTCCGCCGATACCATCCGGTGGCGGTCGGCCCACTCGCTGATCGTGAGATCGTCCACCGGGCGGCTGGCCGCCTCCAGCGCGCGGAAGAGCACGGCGGCGCCGTCCGGGAGCGCGGGGAACTGGGCGCGGATCTCGTCGCTCATGTCTCCCACGGCGTCATGCCGGCGCGGGTTCGGCCGGCTCCTCCTGGTCGGCCCGGCGCATCTCCTCGAGGCGGTCGCGCAGCTCGGCGTTGAAGCGGTCGAGCCCGCGGCGGGCGAATTGCTTGAGGGCGAGCCGCACCTGGCGCTCGTCCCATCCGTACTTGAGGGCGAAGGCGGCGGCGTCAGTCTCGACGGCCTGCTCGAAGGCGCTCTGCATCAGGGCGACGGCGTCGCGGCCTGCGCGGTCCACCTCGCCCACGGGCGCCAGCTGCTTGCGCTCCTTAGCCAGGGCGATCTCGCGGAGCTCCGCGTCGGCCATCATCTTGCGGGCCGCGCCGTCCGTCTGCGTCCCGACGAAGCGGCGGGATTGAGGTGCGGCGGTCGTGGCGGGGGCCGGGGCAGAGGGCGGCGGAGTCCGCAGGCGGATGTTCTCGCCGCGGTGCGCGACCAGCGCAAGGAAGTCCACGAGGTTGGACTTGCCGGCCCGGCGCAGCGGCAGCGCCTCCGCATGCTGCTTCAGGTAGCGCGACAGGGTGGACCTATCGACCGGATCGCCCGCGTCCGAGAGGCGCTGGGCGGCCTCGGTGATGGAAATCCACTCCTCGCTCATGTGCAGCACCCGTGCAGAACGCACGCGTTCACGTGTGTCGCGTGTACCGGTTTTTCCCCGCCCTACTGGCAACATCTCGGGAGGCTGCGGCCCCGTGGAGGGCGGGTGTGGCGGAACGGTCCCTACCGGGGGAGGGGGGGGTGTGGCATGAGGGCCACGCCCCTGCCCTGCCCCGCCCTGCCTCGGTCAGCGGCCGAAGATCCGGCCGAGTTCGTGCTCCAGCCGCTTCGGGAGTTCGGCCTCCACCGCGCGGTTGAACGCAGCGAGGGACTGACCCTTCACCATCTCCACCGGGATGGCAGGACCATAGAGCTTCTGGATGGGGAAGCGCCGTGCGCCCTCGCGCTTGTAGACGTGGCCGCCGTAGCGCCGGACGATGAAAGTCCCGTCGAAGACCTGGCGGCGGCCCCATGGCGCGGCGCTGACGCCCTTTGCCGTCCGTCGCGCACTGAATTCCTTGAGCGAAGTGTAACCGCCCTTGGCCTTGATCTCGGCCTGCAGGCTGCCTGCGCTGGCGCGCCACAGGGACGTGGCGGAACGGATGCGCCCGAACTTCAGGCCCGTCTGCTTGACCAGCGCCCGCGTGATGTCGGTGCGTGCGCGCTCGGCGGTGCGGTTCAGGGCGCGCGCGACGGCCGCAGGCGACAGCTTCTCGGCGCGCTCCAGCATGGCGCGGATGCGGGGCAGCCCCTCCATCCGCACCGAGATCGCAACGGTGCCGGTCAGGGCACCGTATTGGCCACCCCACCCGTATTGGCCGTCGACCCCGTTTCCGCGCAGGATCGCGGCCTTGCCAACAGACGATCGATATCCCCCAAGGGTACCGTTCGGATTGACGACGCGCCCTTCAACCCAGCCCTTGTCGCCAAGTTCGCCGCGCAACACCTCGTTTTGCCGAGCGTTATGCCTCGCCCAGCCTTTGAGCGGACGGCCCGCCATCAGCGTCGCCGGGTCAGCTTGGCGGCGGCGAGGCGTCGCGCTTCCTTGGCGAGGGCGCCGGAGCGCGCATCCTCGGCGAAGGTCCGGCTTGCGGCGGCAAGCTCGCGGCGCGTGGTGGAGAAATCCCCGCGCACGGCGGCGCCGGCGGCGGTGCGGATCTGGCGGGCGCGCTCGCTGCACCGGCAACCCATGCGCGCCTCCCGCAGAATTCACATGACCGCCTCCCGAAGAACGCAGCCAAAGAAAAACCCCGGAAGCGATGCGCTCCGGGGTTTCCTTTTATCCGTGACAAGTGATGCACCAAATTTGCGTCGCAAGTCAAGTCGCAGCACGCTTCTTTTCGCGACGGACCGCGCGCGACTCGGGCAGAGGCCCAGCAGCCCGAAGCAACGACGGAAGAATCCGGTTGCCCTGCTCACGGTCCTCCCACGGTCGGGCGGCGCGGAGCGACGGCAGCACGTGGTGGGCCGATAGCCCCTGCAAGTCGGAAACCAGGCTGGCAAGGCAAGCATGCCAGATCTCATATTCGGCACGGCTCACCACGATATCGACCGGGTCCGGATCGAGAAAAGTCTTCTGGTAGGCATCGGCATAAGGGCGCCGACGGCTGTAGTCGAACCCGTCAACCTCCACCTCATAGCGCGCCGGGGCAAAGGCACCGTCGGATGTCACGGTGATCTTGCGGAACCACGCCGGGCCACGGCCCATCGGATGCATCACCACGGCACGCTCCGGCCGCTCCGCTTCCCAGGGCGGGCACCCACCAAGCAAGGCGTGGCGGATGACGATTCGGGCCGGCGAACGTCGCATTTGCTGCACCTTGCGCACCGCGCCGCTTTCCCCGGGCATCGCATGGGCACTCACCTCGGCGCCTGCCGCGTCAAAGGCCTTGGTCGTGGTGAGCAAGCCGATGCCGCGCGCGATCGCGGCCGGGCCATCCGCGCCCAAATCCCCGAGATCCTCAAGCGGGTTCCACTCTTCCGGCATGGCATAAACGAGCTCGCCCAGCCGCTCGACCGCGTCGAAGACCGCGACCGCATCCGGGTGCGGCTCGCGTTCCATCGCGTCAGGGAAAAGACCGAAGCGGTTGCACATGTCTGGCTCCTGCACGAGAGCCAAAAGCTCGCCCATCTTTTCGACCCCGCCCCACCCGGTGCGGAGGCGGAACACGAACGTCTCATCCCCCTCCGCCGCAGCCTTCGGCAGTTCGTCGCGATAGGCCCAGCGCAGAAGTGCTTCGATATCAACGGTTTTCCGACCCATCCGACATCCTCCTCGCCCGTTATGGGAGGCTAGGGAGGCAAAGGGAGGCTAGCTCCACATCTGACCAAATCCCAGCCACAAGACTAACCAATTGATAAAAAACAATATTCAAAACTCTATGGGAGGCTAGGGAGCCTAGGGAGGCTAGATCTTGTGTTACGCATAGAGAGAGAAGCGAAGATTTTTCCACGCCGTCGAAAAATATTGCGCAACACTCCTCACGCGTACCTGCGGATTACCCTCCCTAGGCTCCCTAGCCTCCCACAGCACCAGCTAACCCATTGATCCCCCGCACCCCCGGCACAGAACCGCCGCCGGCGCGCTAGCCTCCCTAGGCTCCCTAGCCTCCCATGGTCGCGCTTCACTCCCTCGCCGCGCCATAAGTGTAAGGGGTGTGAGAGGGATCGAATTCGCGACGGATGCGGATGCCCGTGTAGAGCGAGACGGAAGCCTTGCCCTTTTCGAAGCCGTAGGACTCGGCCGCCTTCGGCATGCGCCTGTTGAAGGTGTTGCGGCCGAGCGGTGTGAGGTTGCTCTTGGTGCAGTAGGCCGTGAAGGCGCCATAGAGGTCGCCCGCCTCCACCGTGTCCGCAGGGTTGCGCGTCACGTCGACGGCGGCGCGGATGAAGGCGCCGACGATGTCGCTTTCGTCCCGGTATTCTTGCGTGGCCGCCATGATCTTGTCGGGCGGATGCAGCCCGCCGCGGTTCAGATAGTCGATGGCGCCGGCGATCATCCAGTTGAGGATGCCGGGAAGCTCGCGTTGCAGCTTGAGCGGCAGGTTCTTGTCGCGCTCGCCTTCGGGAATCTGCACCTCGAACGGCACCAGCATCACGCGGCGCCAGATGCCGTCGTCATTGCCATAAATGCGCGGCTTGTTGTTGCAGGAGATCACAAGCTTGAAGAACGGATAGACCTCGATGAATTCGTGGTGCAGCCGCCGCACGTTGATGGGCTCGCTGCCGGTGGCATCCTTGATGAAGCTCTCATCGAGTGGCAGCCCTTCCTTCGGCTCCGCCGAACGCACGAAGCGCGCGGCCGGCAGACGGATGAGATCGGGCGTGGCCTCGGAGCCCTTGCGGTTCTGGTCCGTCACCAGGCTCATCACCGGAACCGTGGTGGCATAGTCGCCCATGACGCGCGAGATGATGTCCACGAGGGTGGATTTGCCGTTCTTTCCCCCGCCGTAGAAGATGCAGAAGGCCTGTTCCACCGTGAGCGCCGTGAGGCAATAGCCGGACCAGCGCTGCAGGAAGGCCCGCACCTCATGGTCCGGCATGATCCGGTTGAGGAAGGCCTCGAACACGGGCGCCTGCGCCTCGGGACAGTGATAGGCCGGCGCCACCTTCGTGATGAAATCGGCCCGGGCATGGGGCAGCATGGAAAAGTGCCATGTCACGCGGGTGCGCACGGTGTCCGGATCGGGGCACTCCAGGTCCAGCTCCTCGACCTTGATAAAGCGGATCGTGCCGTTGGCCACGTTGAGAGCGAGGGGATCGGCGTCGAGTGCCGCCAGCGGGCGGCCGAGATAGGGCCGCGCCTCGGTCAGCATGCCATCAAGCTTGCCGGAATTGCCGCTCGATGTGGCGAAGCGCCGGCGCTGCGCCTGGCGCGCCTGAAGGGCTTTCATCGCGACGGCGCCGCGGTTCACGATGGCCTTGACCTTCTCGGCCTCATCGCGCAGCACCCGCGTGCGCTGCTTTTTCTCGGTTTTGGCGATGTCCTCGTCATCGAGGGCGATGATGTCGTGGGGGATCTCCCGCAACCGCTCCAGCGCCACTTCGGCGGCTTCCATGGCCTCCCGCTCGCGCGGCGTGGGCTGGAGCACGAAGGCCTCGAGCGCGATGGCTTCGGCGGTCGGGTGCGCGAAGCGGCGTACCACGTCCTCATCGTTCTCGGGACGCAGCCAGCGCCGTCGGTCCCAATAATGCCAGCCGAGATTCGGCACGAACAGGATGTCCGGCCCGAACCGCGCACGCAGGCGCCGGGAATTGCCGATGTCGTTCAGGGGCTCTCGGGCGCAGGCGTTGAGGATGGCATCGGACGGGTCGAAGCCATCCGGTGCCGGCTCCAAGCCCTCGAAATCACCGTCATCACCGCCGGCGTGCTCCCCTTCCCTCCCCATCTGCGGCGCTGCAGCCGAGGGGGAAGCCGGGGGCCTGTCATCCCAGCTTTCCTCTCGCAAGTCGTCATTGGCGGGAGAAGGAATGGGCGCTCCCCCCTGCACCAGCGCGGCGATGCGCGCGGCGGCCTCGGGCGGCACGACAGGGGCCGATTGGGGAGCGGGCGGGCGCTGTCCGGCAGGTTCGGTCATGCCAGAGCTCCGGAACTGATTCGCCGGGCACCGCGTTGCGAATCGCCATGAAACCCGCCCCATCGCCGCCCGATTGGACCAAACCCCTCGCGAAGCGCCTGCCCCTGAAGTCGGGCGGGGTGCTGGTGACGCTGCGCGATGCCGGAGAGTTCGCGAACGACCGCTGGGGCCGGGTGCGGCAGTCGGCGGCCATCCAGCACACCGTCGAATTGCTCATGGCGGCGGCCGAGACCGGAGACGCGGCTGACATCGCGGCGGCCACGGCACAGATGGAGCACACGCTCGTGAGCCGGCGGGAGATGTAGGGAACACCGGCTAAGACGCGATAGATTTCTGCTCTTTGAATACCCCGGCACATAGCTGTTAAGGTTGCGCTGGGGAGGATCGATTGATGACCGCGAGCAACTGGAATTCAGGGCTGCTGTTAGTAGTCGGCGCAGCATCTGGTATCCTCCTTTGTGCCCTTTTGGGGACACCGGTCGCGGCCATTTTGATTAAGGAAACAAAGCCAGACGCCGGAGACTGGCTCCAATTTTCCGGGGCCATTTTCGGCGGCGCAATCACCTTGATTGCCGCCATATCGGCGTGGATTTCCATACAAAAGCAAATTTCTATTCAGCAGAGCTTTTCTAGTCTTGAGATTCTCGACAAATCCAGACAGAGATTTGAGATAAATTTCTCTGGAACACTTGATGCGATCGACTTTTGTAGCATTATTACGGTAGAATTCTGGCTTGAGGAGGACGATGCTGCTGCTGACGCAATATGCGACTCTATTAAGCGTAAATACAACGTAGATTTCCCAATTTCTGACTTTAATGTTAACTATGTTAAACTCGTATCGCAATGCATACCACGATCCGAAGTATACTATTGCATAAGGCTTGCCGAAATATTTAGTATAATGACTGAGTATCATCCTCAGAAATGGGGGTCTTCTCGCACTGAAGCACTTTCGAAACATATTAATAACATGGCCTCGGCCAGACAAAAGTCTGACGACCTTTTCAAAGAGCTCGTTGCGCGCCGCAAGCAGATACTCCGTGTGATCGAGCTTGCAAGCTCTCGTATTGATGCAGCCATTGATAATATTTCGGGGCATATCGGACCTCACGCCGCTGGCCCATCGAACAACGGTAATGCCGCTTCAACGTAACCGCGGGCCTTGGCCGCCTCGCGCTTGCGTTCGGCGGGGCCGGCGAGGCAGAGGGCCATGCGGCGTCGGATGTCGGCCTGATACTCGGCCTCGCGCTCCACTAGCACGGCGGAAAAGCCCTCGCGCCATGCTGCCTCGCCCGTGGTGCCGGTGCCTGCGAAGGGATCAAGCACCGTGCCGCCGGGCGGCGTCACCAGCCGGCAGAGCCACTGCATGAGGTCCACCGGCTTCACGGTCGGGTGCTTGGAGCCCAGCCGGTCGTCGGCGTCCGCCTTGGCGGAATAGAAGAAGCGGGCGGCCGAGCCGGAGTCGCCATGGGCGATCATGGGCGTATCGGCGGCCCGGCTCTCCCGCCCGAGGGCGTTGCCCTGATAGCCCGCCGCGCTCGCGCGCTTGATGGTGCCGGTGCCGCTGGAGGTCTCGGGAAACGCCGCCAAAACGTCCGGCGAGCCGTCATGCAAGACGTTTGCGGGGAAGCGGCCTAGGTCATTCGCTCTGCCATCGCGCACGCCGCGCAAACCGGTCGGGCCGATCTCGCTGCCGCCGAACCGGCCAACTGGCGCCGGCGTCTTGTCCCCGGCCTCAATCCGGCACCCATCGATATTCAAAGCGCCCGTGCCATGCGCCAGCACATTGGCGGCGACAGTGCCTTCGAGCGGCTTGCGGGCGAGGATGATAGGCTCCCACGCCGGCTTCACCGCCGTGCCCCAGCCCTGCCACTCTGCAGCCTCCGGAGACCCTGGCGCCGTAACATCTACGAAACGAGACTGTCGAAACTCTCCGAGCGCCGCGTAGACCTGCGCGCCGGATTCACCTTTGTGGGTTTTGGTTCGGCCAATGACTTCACGCTCGGCGCCCAACGCCTTGTCGATGCCCTTGGCCGCGTCGTGGCTCTTCGGGAAGCCAGTGCCATAGACCCAGGCGCGCAGCCCCTCGAAGCCCATCAGGTCGACTACGCGCAGGAAGGCGGCAAGCTGCGTGTCGGAGAGCGAATGCACGAAGTCGCACAGGATCGGGTCGAGGCTCATCAATTCGAGCAGCGTGTCGCGCACCTCAAAGCCGGCGTCTTCAATCGCGCACTTGAGCCGGTGATCCGTCCGCGTACCGCCGAACGCGACCACATGCCCGCCCGGCTTGAGCACGCGCAGCGCCTCGGCCCAGAACTCCGCCGCGAACGCAGCTTCGCCCGTGTCCCATTTCTGGCCCATGAAGCCGGCCGAGGCGCGCGCATAGAGCCCATCCCGCCCGTGCTGCGCCGGCGCGGCGTTGGCCCCGCCGAACCTTTTGCGGATAGAGACGAGCGCATAAGGCGGATCGGTCACGATGGCATGGATGCTCGCGTCCGGCAGCGTGCGCAGCACCTCGCGGCTATCGCCGCAATGGAGCGTCACCCGCCCGCCGAGGAATGTTTCCGGGCTCATCACGCGGCCTTTCCGCCGGCGAAGGCGTCCACCAGGTCGACCTCGCGGCGCTTGCTGCTGCGGGCGGGCATGACGTGAACGTCATAGGCAGGCCGTGGCTCGCGGGCGGTGCCGCGCACATAGGCCATGCGATGGTGCGCCGCGCAGTAGCTGGCGCCCTCGCCCGTCCTGTCGCCGCAGACGACCAGCCCCAGCCCATCGCCGCGCAACGGCCAGCGGCAGGAATCGTGGCGCAGATCCGGCGAGGCAAAGAGGAGGCCGAGCGCCGCCTCGGCGGGCACATCCGCCAGCATGGGCATGGGCGGCAGGGCGCCATCCGGCAGGCGCGTGCGTCCGGTGGCTGGCTTCGGAGCGGGCACGGGCAAGGCTGCGGCCCGCCGGGCCGCCCGCTCCTTCTCGCGAGCGATCTTGCGGGTTTCCACCCGCCGCCGGCGGTCCTTTTCAGCCTCGGCCCGCGCCTCCTCGCGCGCCCGCCGCGCCGCTTCGCTTGAGGCGCGCACGGCCTGCACGCCATCCAGGCCGAGCCGCGACAGACGGCCAATGCAGGCATTGCGGGACGTGCCGGGGCGCACTCGCTCGGACAATGTGGCGGCGATGTCGCCGCAGCTCAGGCCGTCCGCCCGCAGCCGGAGCAATTCCGCATCCTGCTTTTGCGTCCACGCGCTCATGCCGCCGCTCCGTGTTCGTTGGCGCCGTTCGCCACGGCCGCTTGCGCGGCCTGCTCGGGCGCGAGGGCTTCGCGTGCCCCGCTCGCCACGGCAGGCGTTCCGCCTGCCTGCTCGGGGAAGAGCCCCAGATCTTCCATGAGCACGTCGTTGAAATCCTTCCCCGGCGGCGCCCAGGCGGTGCGGACGATGCGGCCCGGCGCGGCGTGGCGGGCGCATGCCCGCTCCATCGCCATGCGGGTGAAGAAGGGATCGCTGTCGCCATCCGCCAGCAGCACCAGCTCGGTGCATTCGGCCGGGATGGGCATGGCCAGGCTCTCGAAATCCGGCACCGGGCCGGGCACATGCACGCGCCGCATATGGCCGCGCTTGTCCGCCACGGTGTCGGTGGGATGAACGATGGTTTCCCGCGCCTTGCCGGCGAGGTTGCCGAGATCGGCGGCGCACAGGAAGGCGGTGTCGCGCAGGTCTTCGCCCGCCGCCACCAGCGCCGCCCACACCGAGAGCAGCGTCTCGATGCCCTCGCCCGCATAGACCTTGCGCGCGACCCCGCTCCAGGCCGGCACCAGCACGATGGCGCCGCCGAGCTTCGAGCCGCGCATCTTCTTCGCCGGCAGCACCTCGCCTGTGTCGGGATCGACGATCTCCGCCTTGCCCTTGCGGCGGGCGAGATCGATCCACGTCATGTGCAGCCCGCGAAACCGCCCATCCGGCCCGGTGATGGCGGCCACCAGCGCCGGCCCGCGATGCAGCACGCGCGAATAGGAGCGCCCATCCACCTCCTCATGGCCGTGGCAGAAGGCGAAATCCGCCTTGAAGCGCAGATCGCGCGAGCGCGGGTCGGGAATGCCGCGGCGAGCGAGATAGGCTTCGGCCGGCGTGCCGGCGATGGGCATGGAGGCGCCCCACAAGGCATAGACCTTGCGCCGCTCGGCCTCGCGGTAGCGGTTGTTTTCGGCTTCCTGCCTCGCGGCCCGGGCGCGGCGCTGCTCCTCGCGGGCGGCAAGCTCTTCCGGCGTGGCGCGGGTGCCCTCGCCGCGCGGCGGCGGGCGGCCGGTGAGCGTCTCGCAGGCGGCGAGGAAGTCCGCCCCGTCGAGATATTGCACAAGGTCGATGACATCACCCCCGCGCGCGGCATGCCGGCAGTGCCAGACCCCCTTGCGCATATGGACGGAGAACCGGTCCCGCCCGCCGCACACCGGGCACGGCCCCACCATCTCCGAGCCCGCCCGCTTGAGCGCGACGCCGCGCCGGCCGAGCTCATCCAGCACGCCGACGCCCCGCGCCTGCGCCACCCAATCAGAGAAGGCGGGATCGGAGGGGGTCATGGCTCAGGCCGCCTTGACCACGGCCGGCGCCGAGAGACGGCCCTGGGCCTTGCGCAGGGCATTGAGGCTCACCTTGAGCCGCCCGCAGGTCGTGATCGCCGAGGCCGTGGCACGCTGGAGGGCGTCGATCTCCCCTTCGAGCCCTGCGACCTCCTGCGCGAGGGCCAACGTCGCCGCCGCGATATCCTCCAGCGTGGTGTCCTTCACCAGCGGGCCGAAATCCTTCTCGCGGCGCTCGGCGACGAGGACGGGCGACAGGCCCGCTTCCTTCGCCACCCGCTCGTCATCCCAGCCTTCGGCATAGGCCTTGCGGGCCTTGTCGTAATGGTCGGAGAGCAGGAGATAGAGGTTGACGATGGCATCGCTCGCCGCCGGCGAGGCATGGCCGGCATTCTCGTTTGCGGGCGTAGGCGCAGTCTGCGATGCGGGAAGCTTGGGAGCCATGGTGAAGGCCTTATTTGGTGATGAGTGGGCACTCGCCTTGGTGCGGCAGGCTGGGCAGACATGGCGACCTACGCCCACGACCTTCCAACCACGTTTGGCGCACCACGCCGCCATGGTGTGAGGCGGATACGGGTTGGCCGAAGCGGAGCGCTCATCGACCGCGGGACACTGGCTGCACCGGATTTCCTGCACCTTGCGGGATGCCAGTCCCGGTGCGCGGGCGCGGGTGACGACGGGAAAGTGGTCTTGCATGAGTCCCTCCGGAGATATCTCTGCAAAGAGACTGTCCGCAGATACGTCGGCTGGGGGAGATTTATGTATTAATTCCAGATATGCGCAGTGCGTCGCGGACGAAATCGCGGATCGTACAGATGTCTTTGAGTCAGATAGCTCAACCGACAACAGATTTCCGAAATCGCCCGGGGCAACTAGATCGCGCACATCTCCGCCGACATCTTTGACGCCATCAAGTATCGCACCCTTGATCGTATCAACATCAACCGTCACCAACCGCGCCATCGCCTCAGCCCTCCCCGTCGGCGACGGGCAGGTCGGCGAGGTTGCGGCGGGCGCGGACGAGGATGTCCTGCAGCCGTTCCTTGGCCTTGCGGATGTCCTCGCGCTCGCGGGGCGTCACCTTTCCGTCGGCGAGGGCCGAGCCGTAGGAGACGCCGAGCGCGCTCGCCGCCGCCATCAAGTCCACCATGTCGCGGGTGAGGTCGGTGGTGTCGCCGCCCTCGCCCTCCTCGATGGGCACCAGCTTGTGGCCCGTCATCACCGCCAGGGCGCGGGCGAAGATCGGCTTCTGCGAGGTGTATTCCAGCAGGAATACGACCTCTAGCGGGATCAGATCCTTGTGGGCGTCGCCGCCCCAGCGGCTGATCTGGCCGGGCGAATAGCCCGTCAGCTGCTCCACCCGCTGCGGACCGGTGGAGCCCGGCGCCACCATGGCGGTGACGGCCGCGCGCGTCGTGCTCTTGATGATCGGGATCAGCCCATCGGGCAAAGCGGTAGTGTCCACGAAAAAAGCTCCTGTGCTTTTTCGTTCCGAAAACGGTGTTCTGGTGGGATGGTCAGCCGGTCAGATCACGGCGGAGGCGTTGACCTCCGGGGCACGAGGGGTTCGGGATGTCGAGGCACGGTTTTTCCGGCGACGAGGTCGTTTTCTGCAACATGGTGCAGAACCTGGTCGGGCTGCTGGCCCAGCGCATCGTCGACACGGATCGCGGGGCGCGGGATTTCCTCCGTCCCATCGCCCTGCACTTCCTGCCCGAGGCCTACACCACCATGCCGTCCGGCAGCCCCATGCGCGGCGAGCTCGAAGCCCTGTCCCGACGGATCGGGAAGGTGGCCGGCCTTGAGCACCCAGACTTCAAATGAGGCGGCATCGAGCACGGCGGCGGCGCGAACAACGGCTTCCGCATTGGCCCGGATCAGGCTCGCGGCGGTGATGAGGGCGGAGGACGTGACATGAGACAGCGCAACCGAGATCGGCACGCTCAGCGTCAAACGCCCCTCGCTGATGGAAATGTCCTGCCGCCCGACCAACGCGGCGAGGTCGCAGACCAGACCGCCACGATCCGGCCGGGGCAGATCGTCCATCAGACGCTCCATGCCACCCATCGAGAGATTGCGCACATTCATGCCGCATCCTCCGAGGCCGAGGGGCCGGTGTCGTTGGCGGGGGTGGGCACTTCGCCGGCATGCAGCGTCATCAGGCGTTCGGCCGTAATGCCGGGAATGCCCCGCGCCGCCGCCGCTGCGATCACGGCAGGCCAATAGCGCACGTGGATCGCGCCCCGGCGCTTCATCTCGCTCGCGGCGGACTGGCTCTTGCCGATCACGCGCCCGAAGGCCGTGACCCCGCCGAATGCATCCATGAGGTCGGCAATGGTCATCATGAGGGAGTATCTACACGATGTATGTTGATGCCGTCAACATGACATGTGTTTACACGTTTCGTGATGATCCGCTTATGCGCGAATCAAAGAACGAACGTCTCCGCAAGGCCAGGGCCGACGCCGGGTTTCCCTCGGCGCGCCAGGCGGCGCTGCGCTTCGGCTGGAAGGAATCGACCTACGCCGCCCACGAGAACGGCCAGAACGATTTCGACGACGAGCGCGCCCGCGAATATGCGCGCAAGTTCAAGGTCAAGGCCGCGTGGCTCCTCGGCGTCGACGACAAAGGTGACGAACCGCCGTCCGCGCGCATGGTAAATGTGGTCGGCTATGTAGGCGCCGGCACTGAGGTTCACCTCATCGACGACCATGCGAAAGGCGCGGGCTTGGACGAGGTCCCCGCCCCGCCGGCCGTGAGCCGCGATTGCGTCGCGGTCAAGGTCAAGGGCGATTCCATGGAGCCCCGGTTCTATGAGGGCGAGATCCTCTATTACGACCGGATCTACAACACGCCGGACAGCATCCGCCAGCTCGGCCAGCGCGAATGCGTCGTGGCACTGGAAGACGGACGCATCTTCGTGAAGCGGCTGCAGCCCGGTTCGCGGGCGGGCTTCTGGACCCTGTGGAGCTACAACGCCATGCCTATGACCGACGTGCGCCTGAAATGGGCTGCGCCGGTTGACTGGCGCTATTCGGGATAGGACCAGCCATGCGGATGCTTGCCACTCTCCTTGCCCTCGTGGCGCTCGGCGGCACCGCAGCGGCGGCGAGCCTGACGCAGAAGCAGAAGAACGCCCTTGGCCACATCGCCCAGGCCCAGGCGGCGGCGGACATCTGTCCGAAGCTGGAGACCAACGACCTCGTGATGGCCGTGATCATGCAGGGGTTCGGGCTGGATTTTTCCGACGCGACGGTCAAGGCTGCTTTCCTTGAGAAATACAAGGAACAGATTGCGCCTTGGAAAGGCGTAAATCCCGATGCCGCCTGCGTTGCAGGGCTCCTGCTCTACGGGCCGAATGGAGAAAATGTAAAAGGCTTGGTTCGGCTCAAGCAGTAACGCGGCATTACGACAGTCTGTATTTTTTCTCATCAAGACATGCGTGCATCTTGTTCTCAAGGCTGCGCAGCGAGCGGTGATAGGATAGCTTTTCTGCTTTCGTAATCTCGCCGTCCCGCAGCATCGTCTCAAGGGACGTTTCCACCAGCCATAGACCCCGATGTTTGAAGATGTCCAACATCTCGGCATCGCACGGCGCGCGCAATCCGCCCGGCTCGACCGCAAACCTTTGCGCCATCAAGGGGTCATCCCGGCGCAGGAACTCGTGGGCGGCGGTCGCGAACTCCCGTTGCTGCTTGGTGAGCGGCACCCGCATGAAGGCTGAGACGGCCCTGCGCCCAGCGGCGTTCTGGCGCCGCCTGATATCGTCCTGCAATTCGTTCAGGAAGTCCGCCACCTCATCATCGGGCGACCTCAACCGCGGCCATTCCTGCGCCGATGCCTGCGGGGCGGCAACCCGCGAACCACGAGACATCCATCGCCGAGCGATCAGAATCGCGGCGAAAAGCAGCCCCACGATAACGAGGACAACACCACCCCCATCCACGGCCAGCCCCCTTTTCGGGCAAGCTAGG
The DNA here is from genome assembly GCF_017875275.1 of Xanthobacter flavus. NCBI lineage: Bacteria > Pseudomonadati > Pseudomonadota > Alphaproteobacteria > Hyphomicrobiales > Xanthobacteraceae > Xanthobacter > Xanthobacter flavus. The sequence goes on from NZ_JAGGML010000001.1 coordinate 682,163, forward strand.
CCGCAGTTTCTACGCCCGTCATGTAGACGCCGAATGAGATCAACACGAACCATGTTGACAGCATCAACACGTATCGTGTAGACGTTGGCTCACCTTCACGGGAGCCACCCATGATCCCCCACCCGGACCAGTTGAACCTCAAGGAGGCCGCAGACGCGCTCGGCACCCTTGCCGGCGTCGACGAGCTCGCCACCAAGCTCTCCCACCAAATCCAGCGCATCGCCCAGCTTGTCGAGTTTCGCTTGCCCGGCGTCGCACAGGCCTTAGTGGAGGAGCCGCAGAGCGAAGCGGCCACCATCGCCCTCGCACGCGTTCAGGTGGAGGCCGCTGACAGGGCCGCCGAGATCTGCGCCGCTATCGAGTTGCTGACCGCCCGTCTGGCCAAGGCCGGCCCGGCGCTCCATCAGGTGCTCGATGCGGCCGAGGAAGCCGAGTTCGAAGCGCAGAAGGCCGCGGCCATTGCCGCCGGCTTTGACTCTTGAAGTCCGCGCAATGACCGCGCCCCTCTCCAATTCCAACCCCCGCGCCGTCTTCCCGGCGCCCTGCCCCTTCGGGCCCGGCGACATCGTGCGCTGCGTGAACCTCGCCGGCTCCGGCGCGCCGCTGCCGCTTACCGTCGGCAACATCTACACCGTCGCCGCCGTCAAGGAGGCCGAAAGCCTCGACGCCGCCCTCGGGCAGGAAGCGCCGCTCGTCTATCTCCGCGGTTACGAACGGTCGTTCCTCGCGGTGCGCTTCGAGCTCGTCATCAAGGCCCCGGCCAATGACCAGCCGTGCGAGGCCGTCGCCATTCCCGCCCGCATGGCGCGGGTGTTCCGCGAATGCTTCGAGGCCCACGGCGCCTGCGACGTGCACGACCTCGCCCGCGCCGGCTTCACCGCCGCGCAGATCACCGAATATGCCGACGAGGCCCGCCGCATCGCCGGCCCCGTCGACCCCGACTGCGGCGAGGTGGCGTGATGCTCGGCATCGGCTCCGCCCTTTCCGCGCTCGCCGCGCGCTTCAACGGGCTCTCCGGGCCCGAAGTGAAGGCCATGGTGCGGGCCGCCGCCGAGAGCCGCACGCGCACAACGGTTTTGCGCGGCGGCGGCGCAGGCGGTGGCGGCCCCAAGATGCGCCGGGCGGTCTATCACGACCGCTCCCGCTACACCGGCGCCATGCTGCGCGCCATCCGCGCCGAGCGCGGCTGCGGCCGCCCGCCCAAGGTGCTCGCCGCCCGGCGGGCCAGGCGCGAGATGCTGGCGGAGCTTCGCGCGGAGGCTGATCTGCGCGCCGCCCACACCAGTCACAAGGCGGGCGCCTGATGGGCCGCCTCCTCCCCTTCTCCCTTCCCAAGCGGCGGTCGCGGGGCCGCGCGCGGGAGGCATCGGCGGAAACGCACGCCGATGCCGTGGCGGCGCCGGCCGAAGCCATCGCCCCCGGTCCGGCCGGTGCCGCCACTTATTTTGAGCTGAAGGCCGAGCGCGCCGCGCGCATGGCCCCGGCCCGCGCCCGCACCGGCTCCGACCTCATCGGCGCGGCCGGCGCCCTCGCCACGGCGGCAAGTGTGCTCACGCTCACCGCCGCCTGTCTGCCCGCCAGCCTCGCCCTCGCCTTCATGGTGCGGGTGGGGCGCCAGCCAAAGGGGAGGTGACGATGGGCACACTCATCACCTGGTGCCCGGGCGGCACCGGCCCCGGCGCGATTGCCAAGGTGGTGTGGGGCATCTCGCAGGGGCTACTCGAGGCCGCAACGCTGGGTCATCGCGAAGTGGCCGGCAATCTGGGCATGGCCCTCATCAACATGCGCGTCGGTGAGCCGCGCTGCACCCCGGCGATGGATCGCGTCATCGACCACGCGCTCGCCGCCGCAAACCGCCGCCTCGACGCTGCGCCAGAGGCCGAAACCCCGGCTGCGCCTGTGATCCCCCTGCGCCGCTGGCGCTTTGAACCCATCCAGCCCGACGACGGAGAGGTGGCATGAGCAAGTCCATCCCGCTCACCAACATGATGCGCGACCGGTTCATCACCGACTTGCTCGGCCATCGCTATGCCGACGAGATCGCGGCACTGGAAGGCGAGGCCGCTGCCTTCGCCCTCGCCATCTACAACGACATCTACAAGTCCGCGCAGCGCGCGGCCATGGCGGACCTACCCGCCGGCTGGATGCCCGAAGTCACCAGTGTTGCCATCCAGTTCGGCGACAGCAGCGGCTACACCCGCCTGTCGTTCGACGGCACGCACACCTATCACGGCGAATGGAGCGGCTTGCGCAAGAAGTCGGATGCCAAGCCCGCGACGATGCGCATGGCGCATAAGCACACGACAGGCTGCGCCAAGGTTTATGCGCCGGAGCATCGCTTCACCGCCACGTTCCGGAGCATCGAAGAGCGCAAGAAAGATCTGGCCGAGCGGGTGCGGGACTCCCGCACGCAGATCAAGGCCGTGGTCTATGCGGTCTCCTCCACCAAGATGCTGCGCGATCGCTGGCCGGAGGCCTCCGCTTTCGTTGCCCGCCTTGAGCGGGACGTGCCGCCGCGCCTGCCGTCGGTGCCTCTGTCGAGCCTGAACGCCAGCCTCGGCCTGCCGCCGGCGGAGGTGCGGCCATGAGCGCGCCCGATCTCACCCCGGAAGAAGCCGACGCCCTGAAAAGCATGGGCATCGATGTGATCCGCGCCATGAACGTGGCGATGCAGAGCATTCGCACTGCGACCGAGATGCATCCAAGCCTCATGATGCAAGCGTCCATCGCCGATTTCGTGTCCAGCATGGCCGGCGGCTTGGCCGCCCGCGCAGAGTTCATCGCCACGAACGCGGGCTGCAGCCGGAAGGATGTGGTCACGCTCTGCTCGGGCGCCTTCCAGCACGGGCGCAGCCTTGCCTGGGCGCAGGCCGAAGCGGCAGGCGACATCATCCAGACCAACGCCCCCACCACGGGAGCGGCGCAATGAGCGACATCTGGATGCAGACGGGCACCGGCCGCGCGTTCGACCTCATGGCGCCCGCGGCGGAGATGGTGGATCTGGAGCACGACGTGGCCGAGGCCCTCGCCCGCGAGCCGCGTTTCGGCGGGCATGTGCGCTCCGGCCCCTACAGCGTGGCGCAGCACTGCGTGCTCGGCGCCGACGCCATCATCGCCGAGACCGGCTCCATCGAGACGGCCCGCGCCTTCCTGCTGCACGACGCGAAGGAAGCCTACATCAAGGACCAGATGACGCCGCTCAAGCAGGCGTTCGCGGCGCATGTCGGGCTTGTTTTTGCGTCGGAGATCGGCGGCGGCAAGGCGGCGAAGGAGAATGCCCAGCTCACGGGCGAACTCATCTTCCGCCGCGCCCTGGCGGAGTTGGAATTCAAGATCGACGCGGCCATCCACGCCGCCGCCGGCCACCCGTGGCCCCTCCCGCCCGACATTGCCGCGCGCGTCCACCTCTGGGATCTCGCCATGCTCGCCGCCGAGCGGCGCGACATGCTCTGCAAGCCGCCCAAGCCCTGGCACGCCAGCGTCGAACGCGTGCCCCCGCCCCGCCGTCTCGGCCGCATCACGGTGTGGCCGTGGCCTAAGGCCGCCGACGAATGGCGCGCCCGCCTTCACACGCTGTTCCCCCACCTCGCCGCCAACGCGGCCTGAAGGAGCCCGAACCCATGCAACGCATCCGCGATGCGCAGACCATCCTCGGCACGCTGGAAGACGGCGAACTGGCCAAGGAACTGTCGTTTCAGATCACCGACTCGCTGCGCCAGCTCAAGGAGCAGTGCGGCAACCGCCCGAAGGTGAAGGCCAAGGGCAAGGTGACGCTCACCATCAACCTCGAAGTGCAGGATGGGTCGGTCACCATCGACTGCGAGGTGGCGGCCAAGGTGCCGAAGCCGCCCCGCGCATCGACCTTCCTGTGGGTGCTCGAAGACGGCTCCCTCTCCACCGAGCACCCCAAGCAGATGGACATGTTCGGCGGCCCGAAGCCGGTCGCCAGCTCGGCCATCAACGCCTGAGCCGCCGCGCGGCTCGCCCTCTCCCCTCCGAAGAAAGGTTAGACCATGGCCGAGAAAACCACCCCGCCGCCCGCGACGCTGCTCGCCGAAAGCATCGGCATGCCGCCCGTCGCCCCCGGCTTCGATGCCAAGTACATCGCCGAGCTGGGCGCCAAGGTCGCCGAGCCCACCTCCGGCATCATCACCCTCGACCCCAAGATCCATGTCGGCCTTCCGCCGGAACTCCCCATTGTGTGGGACCCGCGCAAGGGTGAGTTCATGGCGGTCAAGAGCTACGCGGAGCAGTTCCGCCTCAAGCCCGCCCGCAAGGTCGGCACGGCCAAGGCGCTCACGCTGGAAAGCTTCATCGCCCTCGCCAACCGGCACAAGACCGAGCACACGGCCGTGTTCGCCGATACCTCGTGGCACAAGCCCGGCTTCACCGCCGTCATCGACTATCACGACAACACCTCGGGCGGCCCGGCCGACAACGGCAAGCACCGCATCCAATACGACTTCCCGCTCTCCGAGGAGTGGAAGGCGTGGGTGAAGCTGGATGGCGAACCCATGAGCCAGGTGGATTTCGCGGCTTTCCTCGAAGATCACATCCAGGAGCTGTGCAGCCCCACGGAGGCCGAGAAGAACACGCTGGAGCGCGATTTCGTCACCACGGTCGCGACGCCGGCGGAGGTGGTGCAGCTCTCCCGCGGCCTGCAGGTGCATATTGCGAGCCAGGTGAAGAACGCCCACACGCTCCAGACGGGCGCCGGCCAGATCCAATGGCAGGAGGAGCACCAGACGGCGGACGGCAAGCCGCTCACCGTGCCCGGCATCTTCCTCCTCAACATCGCGCCATTCTTCATGGGCGAGCCGGTGCGCATTCCCGTGCGCCTGCGCTATCGCGTCTCCGGCAAGATCACCTGGTTCTACCAGATATTCCGGCCCGACTTCTTCGTGACCGAGCGGTGTGCGCGACGACCTCGACAAGGTGCGGCAGGAAACCAGCCTGCCCGCCTTTGAGGGCGCGCCCGAGATGGCGGCCTGACGCCATGACCCGCGCCGCCGGCATCTCCCGGATCGCACATCTTGAACGGCGCCGCCGGGAGATGGCGGCGGCCTATGTGAAGGCGACGCGCCGGCATGCCCCGCGCGCCGCCCTCGCCCAGAAGCTGGTGCGCGCCACCTGCGACGCGCTGCGCGCGGAAATCCGCGACGAGCGTGTGGCGGCCAAGGCGCGGCTTGCGCCGGGCATGCCGGACCTATTCGCCGCGCCCGACGAGGCAAGCGCTGACGAACGAAAGGCTGCGGCATGACCGACGACATCGGCCTCGCCTTCGAGCGGATTCGCGCGCTCCAGAGCGTCACCTTTCCGGTGGCCCATCCACACAAGCGGTTCGCATGGCAGATGGACTATGCCCAGCCCGCGACCATCACGCCGGCTCAGGTGCGCCACGTGACGTATCTCGCCTGGCGCTACCGGCGGCAGATGCCGGCACACCTCGTGCCGCCCGCCGACCCCTATGCCGGTGACCCGATGCATGTGGCGCAACCGCCTGCGGAGGAGGTGCCGCCGCTGCCGGAGCCGCTGGCGCCGGAACCCGATCTCTTCTCCCGCCTAAGGACCGTCCGATGAAACTCACCATCAGCCGCGACGCGCTGGCCGCCGCCCTGGACCGCGTCGGCCGCGTGGTCGAGACCCGGAACACCGTCGCGATCCTCTCCAACGTCCGGCTTTCCGCCCATAACGGCACGGTTGCCGTCACCGGCACGGACCTCGATATGGAGGCCATCAGCACGGCCGAGGCGGAGGTGGCCGCCGCCGGCGCGACCACGCTTCCGGCGAAGATGGCGTCGGACTTCGTGCGCAAGCTGCCGGCCGGCGCCAAGGTGGAGCTTTCGGACGACGGCGAGCGCGGCAAGCTCACCATCAGGAGCGGGCGCAGCCGCATCAGCGTGAACACCCTGCCCTCCGGCGACTTCCCGAATCTGTCGACCGGCGAATTCTCCAACAGCTTCGCGCTCCCGGCGTCCGCCCTCTTGAACATGCTGGACCGCGTGGACTTTGCCATCTCCAGCGAGGAGACGCGGTATTATCTCAACGGGATTTACCTGCACCTCGCCCAGGCCGAGGACGGCCCGGCCCTACGCGTCGTGGCCACCGACGGCCACCGGCTGGCGCAGCACCAGGTGCAGGCGCCGCAGGGCAGCGAGGACCTGCCGGGCGTCATCGTGCCGCGCAAGGCGGTAAGCGAGATCGGCCGCCTGCTCAAGCCGTTGGGCGAGGAGAGCGTGCGGCTGGAAGTGAGCACCACCAAGCTGCGGCTGACGGCGGGCGTCACCACGCTCACCACCAAGCTCATCGACGGCACCTTCCCGGACTATGGCCGCGTCGTGCCCTCCGGCAACGACAAGCTGGCGACGCTCGACAAGGAGGCGCTCGGCGAGGCCGTCGCCCGCGTCTCCACTGTTTCCAGCGAGCGCGGGCGGGCGGTGCGGTTCCGTTTCGATGGCGGCATGCTGACGCTCTCCGTCACCAATCCCGACACAGGCGACGCGACCGACGAGCTCGAAGCCACATATGACGCCGAGCCGCTCGATATCGGCTTCAACGCCTCCTATGTGGCCGACATCCTCGCCGCCGTGCCCGGCGCGAAGGTGACGATGGCCATGGCCGACCCCGGCTCGCCGTGCCTCATCATCCCCGAGGCGGAGGGCACCGGCTCCCTCTTCGTCCTCATGCCGATGCGGGTGTGAGCGATGCACACCCCCGGTATCAGCCGGCTCATGAGCCAAACTGCCACCTTCGGCAATTTGGCTCGCCTGTATACAGAGCTCGTCGAGAATGAAAGTCGGTGGCTACCCAGCAGCACCGCCGACGCCCATCCGACGGGGGCAAGCTCTAATGCTCAAGCCTGCTTCGGGTGGCGCAATGACCTCATTGCAGCAGCCGCCTCACGATGGGTCCGGAGCTCTGACGCCGTATTGGTCCCGTGGACGGTCGTCATGAGGATGCCAGTCAGGAGACCTTTCATACGTCGTAGGAGCTTGCTCATCCATCCACATGTAAATTCCCATTCGACCAAATTTCTGTTCGTATTGCAAAAATTCATTGGGCGGCGCCGGCCGAGCCTCATCTTCTCGTACACAAATATCATCAATACAATTATTTCCAGAATAATATGCGAACTCTATCGCAAACGTACCGTCGTCTCGCCTAGATGCCCCACGACTTCTGAAACAGAATTTCGTTATATGGTATTGCCCATATATGTCTTCGTACGACATCCATCCCCAACAAAAAATTATCCTCCAATTACGTATAATTTCTTCAATCTGTTGCTCCGGAACAGTCGCAATATTGTGAGTTATTTGAGTGCCAGCGGCGAGAACGCTGGGATCACCGGTTTCATAGCCCCACAGTCTTGGCATGTCTGGAAATGGGAACCAAGGCGGAAGAACACCTGTCGTCCATGCCATAGCGGACGCCGCCGATCTCACGCGAAGGGCCGGCGTTGCGCCACAGTTCTTCCATACAACGTAGATTTGCTCACCCGCGAGCGTTCCATCCGGACGATATTCTGCCCTAGATGCAATGGCTTCATTGTGAGCGTAAGCTCGGAGTTGCGTTCGGCTCGACTCCATCGCAACTGCTACTCCCGCCTCTGTCGCTTTTGCGGCATTGAGTGCTGTCCTGGAAGATTCCTCGGCAATCGCAAGCGATCTGTGGGTGAGCCGTATTGTGTAGATGAGCAGGCCAGTGCCTGCCGTGGCGACAACCGTGCCAAGGACAGCTATCCAGATTTGCCACCAGGCATAGGTCGCTTGGTCCCGCGCCGCGTGAGCGGCCTCCCACTGAGCCTTGAGTTCGGAGTCAGCGCGTACATCCGCATGTGTGTCCTCGATATCGGCGCGCCGGGCGGAGGTTGGATCACTCGTCGGCGCCGCGTGCTCGTCGGCGAGTCGTTCGGTACCGGCCGACGAAGCGCCCGCAGCGCCATCCGTGACCGTCGTTGTCGTAGTGGCCTGGTGAATCTCGTTCGCTGCAGGTGACTCATTTTGGACGTCGCTCTGCGCGTCAACTGCAGTGAACGGGGATCCGGCGCCCGCTGGCGTCGCCGCAATGGCCGAAATGGTCTTCGCCGCGAACACGAACGCTATCATCGTCAATCGGAGATGGCTGAACATAACGGAGACTGCCGTTGAAGATACGAAAGGGATCTATCACAGATGAACTGTGCCCGTCTTCAATCTTCGGGAGCGGTAACGTATGGCTGGCAGCGCTAATCAGGTCATCATCAGCGGCCGTCGGCCGCCAAGCCGGACGATGGACAATGGAATCCCCTTCTGACTATGAAAGGGCCCGCAACGCCCTGATCGTGGCGGGTGCCATCGTGCTCGGCCTGTTCCTTGTCTTGGTCATCCTGCTGGCACAGGCCCGTGCCGAGCCCATCGCGCCCGGCTCCATCCATGTCATCGATGGCGACACCATCGCCGTCGGCCCGGCGCATTATCGCCTCGTGGGATTCGACACGCCCGAGGCCGGCGAGCGCGCCCGCTGCCCGGCCGAGCGCATGCTCTCCGCCCTCGCGACGCGGCGCCTGCGGCAGATCGTGGTCGCCGGCGGGCTGGACCTTGAGGAAGTGGATTGCCGCTGCCGCCCCGGCACCGCCGGCACCAAGCGCTGCAACCACGGGCGCCTCTGCGGCCGGCTCACCGCCAACGGCCAGGACGTGGGCGATACCCTCCTCGCCGAAGGCTACGCCCAGCCCTACGCGTACGATCCGGACGCCCCGCGCCCGCCGGCCAGCTGGTGCGGGAGGCAGTGATGGGCACGCTCGGCAAGATCTTCACCATGGAAGAGGCCGCGGCCGAGTTGCGCATCAGCCGCCGCGCGTTGCAGGATTTGGTGAAGGATCACCCCCACTATGCGCAGAACGGACATCGCAAGCTGTTCAGCGAATCGGACATCCGCGCCCTCTGGGAGGCCATGAGGTGCCACTCAAGCTCGTCCCGCCCAAGCCGGGCAAAACGCCGAACTGGTACATCCGTGGAACCTACCTCGGACAGTACGTTGAGGAGACTACGCGAACGCCTGTCGAAGCCGTCGCGCGGCGGATCCTCGCAGCCCGCAAAGCGGAAATCGAACGTGGTGGGCTTCTCCCGCGAGTGAAATCCGGCGAGCCCGTCGTCACATTCGAAATTGCCGCCGCTGCTTACGCCGAAGGCGGCGGGGACGACCGGTTCTTCGGCAAATATGACCCTGTGCGCGAGGAGTGGCATAGCGGCCTGATCGCCCTCCTTGGCGAGAAGCCCATCGCCGACATCACACAGCAGGACATCGACCGCGCCGCCGCGACGCTTTACCCCGACGCCGGCGCGCCGACCCGCAACCGTCAAGTCTACACGCCCGTTTCGGCGGTGCTGAAGCATGCGGGCATCGAGATGCAGCTGCGCCGGCCGAAGGGCTGGCGTGGATCCGCGCGCGTGGACTGGCTTCAGCCCGAGCAGGCGTTCCGCATTTTCGCCGCAGCCGACAGGAAGGACGCCGAGTTCGGCGCGTTCCTGCGACTCCTCTGCTACACCGGCATGCGCCTGGGCGAGGCTTTGGCCCTCACGTGCGACAAGCTGATGTTGCACGAGGCCTTCGCCTATGTGACGCAGACGAAGAACGACGACCCACGGGGCGTCCACCTGCCGCCGGTGGTGGTGGCGGCGCTTGCGAATCACCCACGCGGGCTGGCGCGGGGCAAGAAAAAAGTGTTCCGCTTCCGCAAGTGCGGACGGCTGTATACCTGGCTTGCTGAGGTCAAGGCCGAGGCCGGCGCGGATGTCGCATTCTGCAGCTTCCACACCTTCCGCCACACATGGGCGACATGGATGCGCCGCTATGCCGGGCTCGACACCCGCGGGCTGGTGGGTACTGGCGCTTGGCGCGATCCGAAATCCGCCGCGCGTTACGAGCACGTCGTGGTTTCAGAGGAGAGCCGCAAGGCCGACCTCCTACCCACGCCGCCGCGCGTCCGGAAAGCGAAATCCGGGGAAAATCCGGGAAGCGCAGTTAAGAAGCGCCGAAAAGCGTTGTAAACGCTCAATCAGGCTTACCCTTCACACGGGAGGGGTCGCAGGTTCAATCCCTGCATCGCCCACCATTCCGCGCTGGCGAGACTTCTCAAATTTTCTTTTATCCGAACCGGCGCCACGCAGTCCGCGCAGCGCCCGCCCCCCCGTCACTGGCAGGCGCACTCGTAATTCTTCGCGGCCACTTCCTTGCCGCCATATCCCACCCAGCAGGCGCTGGCCCATTTGGGCTTCAGATTGTAGCCGGGGCGGTAGCCGTTCATGTTGGTGGCGCAGATGTAGAATTTGTCCTGCGTCACCTGATTGCCGGGCGTGTGGACGCCGGAATAGAGCGCCGTGAGGCGGGCGGCGCTGCACACCTGATCGCAGGAGCCGCCATTCGCCGGCTTCCACTGAATGTCGGCCGCGACGCCGGCGGTGGGCAGCATCGGCGCGGCGAGCGCGGCCACGACACCAAGAGCCTTTAGGATTTTCATCGGTCCCCCAAATGGATCGCCCCTGCCCTCCCGCAGGGAGCCCGCATATTGCATCAGGCTTGGCCGTGGACAATTCGCCACCGCGACCGGGCCAATAAAAAACCCCGCCGGCGGACCGGCGGGGTTTTGTGCTTGGGCCGCGGCTGGCCTATTCGGCCGCGCGCATGTTCAGCCTGGCCTCGGCGAGGCCGGTGAGCTTGGCGTCGGCCGCCTTCTCCTCGTCCAGGTTGCGCTGGAGCACGGAGGCGCAGTCGTTGCGGCCGAGCTGCTTGGCCCAGGCGATGAGGGTGCCGTAGCGGGTGATCTCGTAATGCTCCACCGCCTGCGCGGCGGCGGCCAGCGCCGCGTCCATCACCTCGGGATCGGCGACCTCGGAGGCGACGTCCTCGGCCTCCTCGATGATGCCGTCGATGGCCTGGCACTTCACCGTCTTGGCCTCGACGCCGTGCATGCGGAACACTTCCTCAAGCCGCTTCACATGCCCCTCGGTCTCGCCGAGATGGGTCTGGAAAGCCTGGCGGAGGGTAGAATTCTGCGCCTTCTCGATCATGGTCGGCAGCGCTTTCAGGATGCGCTTCTCGGCATAATAGATGTCGCGCAGGGTGTGGACGAACAGGTCGTCCATGGAGTGGATGTCCTTGGAGAAAAGGCCCATGTGGCACCTCCCGGAAAAATGAATGGAGAGAGGGGGAGCGGGCGCGGCCCTTCAGACCGCGCCCCGCTCAGCCTGCGATCAGCGCTGACCGCCCTTGCGGCCGGCTTCGGAGGCGAGATCCTGATCCTGCGAGAAGGAGCGCTTCTCGTCCGGCACGCTCTGGCCGCCTTTGCGGCCCGCCTCGGAGGCGCGCTCCCGATCCTGGGAAAAGTTGCCGGAGCCGCCCTGCTGGCCGCGGTTGCCGGCGTCCTGCTGGCTCTGCTGGCGGTTGTCGCCGCCCGGCTGACCGCCCTGCTGGCGGTTCTGGGCGCTCTGCTCGCCGCCCTTGCGACCGGCCTCGGAGGCGCGCTCGCGATCATTCTCGAAGTTTCCGGATCCGCCCTGCTGACGATTGTTCATCGGTTGGTATCCTCTCTTGTGCCCCCGCTCAGAGAACGGGAGGCAGGGAGGATGGTTCCGGCGCAGAGCATTACAAAACCGAAGCAATCATGGCCGGAATGTGCAGGCTTTGGCCTGTCTGAAAGCCTTACGCAAAGTAATCAATTTCGTATACCGTGAGGCTTGGCCGACGATATCTTGACCTGAACCGTACTGCGGCCAAGCTCAACTGGTCCGCCCATAACGAAAATGCCCGGCAAAGGGCCGGGCATCACGCGACATCAGGAAACGGTGAAGGTTCAGTCCCCACCCTGCCTCAGTTATCCTCGGCGGGGCTCACGTCGTCGATGGCGAGGTTGGTGCAGGAGAGGCTGCCGTCCGGCTCGTCGAACGCGGTCTGGGTCAGGAAGCTGCACCGGGTGCCTTCGGCGGCGGCGATGTAGGAGACGAGGCGGTGGCTGATGGCCGCCACCTGCGAGGAATCGTCCGCCGGCTTGAAGGCGGCATCGGCCGGCGCCTGCGGGCCGGATTTCTTCGCCACCTTGAGATCGGTGACGACGGGCACCAGCGACACCGACGCGGCGGTGTCGGCCGGCGTCACCACCGGCTGGAGCAGTACGGTGAACTGGTCCCAGGTGCCCTTGGCGAGGCGGCTCGCCTCGGATTCGGCGGAGACGGTGGCCTTGTAGGCCGGCCCCGCCTCTCCCGGCACCACGGTGCCGGTGCTCTTGAACTTGCGCGAGCCCGTGCCGCCTTCGGGCGCCGCGCCGGAGAGGAGGCGCGCCAGCATGGCGTCGCCATAGGCCTTGAGCTTCGCCTCGGAGACCTTGTCCGCGTCCATCAGCTTGGCGCGCGGCACGGCGGCGAACGCCATCTCCCCGCACACGGAGGGCAGCGTGACGGTGGCCACCAGCGGCACCTTGCGCAGGTCCTGCGCGATCTTCGCCTCCGCGCCCAGCGGCACGGCCACGTCCACCGAAACGTCGTCGTCGTCGCGGGCGGCGAGGCGCAGGCGGCTCCAGTAGTCCTTCATCTTCACCGTCGCGGTGCCGCCCTGCTGGGGCGTGACCACGAGATCGATCTCGGCGAGCCCGGCGGGCGCGACCGGCGTGCGGGCGAGGTCGGCGGCCTTGAGGCTCACGGCGAGGCCGCCGGTGACGAGGCCGCACCAATTGTCCTCGTCATGCTGGAGCACCAGCGCCGGCTCGGAGAAGCCGGCCTCGGGCCGGAACACCGTGACCGCCGTGAGGCCGGGGACGGACGCCGTCTCCTCATAGATGTGATGCAGGCCGCGCTGGTTCTCGGTGAAGGCGAGGGCGTAGCTGTCATCCCCCTGCCCGATGGTGAGCTTCAGCGCGCCGTTGGCCAGCGTGCCGGACACCGGCAGCGGCGCGCGGGCATCGCCCGCCGGCGGCGCGAGGGTGCCGGTGACCTTGCCGGCGCCATCCACATCGAGCGTCGCGATCGCCGCCCGATACGGCTTGAAGAAGGGCAGCCCCAGCACCATGAACCGCTCCGAGGCGGCGCTCGCCGCCGTGGGCGCGATCAAGGCGGGCACGAGCGCGAGGGCCGAGAGGACGGAAAGAACCGTCCGGCGGTGGGCGGTGCGTGTCACGGTGCGCATTCCGTCGCCTCTCTTTGCGATGCAGGTCTTTGCGATGCAGGTCTTCGATTCGGGCGGTGCTGTGCAAGCTGATCTATAGCACCGCCCCATGGCGCCCCAAAGGCGGGGGGGGCTCATCAGGATCAGGACAAGTAAGCGCTCCCCACCGTTTGCACTGTCATCCCCCGGCTCGTCCGGGGGATCCACGGTTTGGCTGGGTCCGCTTTCGGTTTTGGGGCACCGAGCAAATGGGGGTGTGGATGCCCCGGACAAGCCGGGGCATGACGGCGGGGAGACGGGGCACGTCCGCGCCTCGCTCCGGACTGCCCTCCCCCTTAAGCCCGCGCCCCCGCAATGCTAAAGCGGGCCGGACACCCTCGCTTCGGAACCCGCCCCATGACCATCCCCGCCCCCACCGACCGCGAGGTCCGCCGCATCCTCACCCCCGATGGCGTCGGCATCGCCAGCGCCGCCTTCGGGCCGGCCGACGGGGCGCCGGTGGTGTTCATCCACGGCTTCTCGCAATCCGGCCTGTGCTGGAACCGGCAGACGGCGAGCCCGGCGCTGGCCGGCCATCGGCTCGTGACCTACGACTTTCGCGGCCACGGCGCCTCCGACCGTCCGACCGATCCCGCCGCTTATCAGTCAGCGGAGATCTGGGCCGGGGAGCTCGATGCGGTCATCCGCGGCTGGGGGCTGGAGCGGCCGGTGCTGGTGGGCTGGTCCTATGCCGGGCGCATCATCTGCGACTATCTGGCGGTGAAAGGCACGGCTGGCATCGGCGGCATCGTCTTCGTCGATGCCGTGACCGCCAACGAACGGCGCTTCTACGGCAGCTGCAACCGGCTGATGCGGCTAATGTGCAGCACGGACGTGGAAGAGAACATCGCCGCCACCCGCACCTTCCTGCGCCGCTGCTTCGCCGCCCCCATCGCACAGCCGCTGTTCGAGCAATTGCTGGCGGTGAACATGATGGTGCCGCCCGAAGTGCGCGTCGCCCTGTTCGGCCGGACGGCCGACTATGAGGGCCTGCTGAAGCGCCTCGACGTGCCGGTGCTGGTGGCGCAGGGCGCGCTGGACGAGGTGGTGGCCCCGGCCATGGCGGAGCATATCGCCGCGACCGTTCCGGGCGCCCGGCTGGACCTCTACGCCGGCATCGGCCACGCCCCCTTCATCGAGGCGGCTGATCGCTTCAACGCCGCGCTCGCGGCCTTTGCCGCCGCGAAGTGAGGGATTTCCAGAACGGTAGCATGATAGCTGGACGAAGCTTCACACTCCCGTGGGCCGGGAACCATGTCGCCACAAAGCGGTTGCAGTCTTGTCCGTTTTGTGGCGACAAAGCGGTGTTGCCGACGTATCCGGGCGTGCTCGATGGTCGTTCGCGCTCCGGACCATCCGAGACGCAGAGCCATGATGAAGCTGAAATCGCTTGTTTTCGCGGCCGTCGCCGCGCTGGTGGCGACAGGCTCGGCCAAGGCCGATGATCGCTACGACATCTTCAATTTCAACAAGTTCTTCGGCGGCGGGAATGTCGGCGTGGTGGGCGGCTCCTCGCCCATCGGCCGGCAGATGGTCTCCATCGATCCGAAATATGCGCCCGGCAACATCGTCGTGAACACGTCGGAGCGGCGCCTTTATTTCGTGACCTCCCGTGGCCAGGCCATCCGCTACGGCATCGGCGTCGGCCGCGACGGCTTCCGCTGGTCGGGCGTGAAGACGGTGAGCGCCAAGAAGGAATGGCCCTCCTGGACGCCCCCGGCCCAGATGCTGCGGCGCCGGCCCGACCTGCCCCGCTACATGCCCGGCGGCCTCGACAACCCGCTCGGCGCCCGCGCCATGTATCTCGGCTCAAGCCTCTACCGCATCCACGGCTCCAACGAGCCGGAGACCATCGGGCAGGCGGTGTCGTCCGGCTGCTTCCGGATGACCAATGACGACGTGATCGACCTCTACAATCGCGTGCGCGTGGGCGCGACCGTCTACGTCCTGCGCTGAGCGCGCGCCCCAAAAGGGCTCAACGAAAAAGGCCCGGCCGTCTTGCGACGACCGGGCCTTTTCTTGTCAACGCCTGGACCTTTAGCCCTGCTCTGCGTGGCCCCTGAACCGCGACCGGCGCCGAGCGGGTTCGCTCAGGCACGGCGCAGCATCCAAAGGCGGCTTGGCCA
Source organism: Xanthobacter flavus (assembly GCF_017875275.1). Lineage (NCBI taxonomy): Bacteria > Pseudomonadati > Pseudomonadota > Alphaproteobacteria > Hyphomicrobiales > Xanthobacteraceae > Xanthobacter > Xanthobacter flavus. Next base: position 697,465 of record NZ_JAGGML010000001.1, read on the forward strand.
AAAGCTGGTGAGCAAGCTCACGCGCCTTCGGCTTCAAGCACTCAGAGAGCGGCGAGGTTCGCAGCCTTGCTCTTGCCGCGGTTGTCCGCGACGACGTCGAACGAGACCTTCTGGCCATCGTTCAGGCTGTACATGCCAGAACGCTCCACGTCGGAGATGTGGACGAACACGTCGGGTCCACCCTCATCCTGAACGATGAAGCCGAAACCCTTCTGGGCGTTGAAAAACTTTACGGTACCCGTGGCCATGGAGGCCTCCTGTAGAAACGCTCTCCGGGGGTTCCCCGAAGGCGCCGATCGTCCCGGCGACGCGCAACACACGAAGGTCGCGGCGCAACGGGACGCAGTTCAGGACAGGTTCGTACTTGGGGAAGGCTTTTGCGTCGCGGCCCGAAGGAAACGAAGAAGAGGCCGTCGACGAACTTGTCCGCTCGGCTCGCCCCTCCGCACATCCATAAAATGGAAAGCGGAGGAACGAACACCCCGTGCCGTGGACCGATCTGCTCAGGCGGGATCGGAGTACATCCGTCCGTCTCCCGGAAGCGTCTGCGCTCAAAAGCGCGCCGCATCCATCGGCTGGGGTTGATGGGAAGATAGGGATCAATCGCGGCGGTTCAAGGGCGGGAGGCCAAGTTTTTCATCTGCCGCTCCCGAACCGTTTCCGAACCACTCCCGAACCCACCCGATACCGGGGGTGAACGCCCCCCGGCAAGGTGGTGAAACACACCCGAACCGGAGCCGGATTATTTCGCCGCCGCCGCCTTCGCCACGAAGGTGCCGTCGAAGGTCTTGGCGAGGTCGATCTTCGCGGCTTTCAGCTCGGAATCAAACTCCACCAACATGTTAAGGGCATTCTTCATGCCCCGCTCGGGGATCAGGCCGTTGCGCGAATAGATCGGCAGGGAGTTCTTGACCGCGTTGAGGTACAAGGCCTTGTCCCCAAGCAGATATTCCTCCGGCACCACCGCCGCCACGTCCTCGGGGGTGGCGGTCTTAAGCCATTGAAGGGCCTTGTAAAAAGCATTCACCAGCTTCTGCGTGGTGACCGGATTCTGCTCCACGAAGTCGCGCTTCATATAGAGCACGGCGGCCGGATTCTCGCCGCCGAAGATCTTGTCGTTTCCAGCTTCCGTCCGGCTGTCCGCCAGAATAATGACGTCTCCGTCATCCACCAGCTTGGTAATCACGGGGTCCAGATTGGACATCGCGTCAATCTCGCCGCGCTTCATCTGCGCCACGGCAGAAGCTCCGCCGCCGACACCGACGTAGGAGGCATCATCCGGCTTCAGGCCATCTTTCGCCATCAGGAAATTGACGAAGAAATTCGTGGAGGACCCCGGCGCCGTCACACCGATCTTCGCGCCCTTGAGGTCCTTTACCGACTTGATCGGCCGGTCCTTCCGCGCCACCAGCACGATCCCCGGGAAGCGGCCCAATTCGATAACGGAAACAATGTCCTGGCCCTTGGCCTGCATGCGGATGGTGTGCTCGTAGGCCCCCGTCACCACATCGATCGACCCGCCGATAAGGGCTTGCAAAGACTTGGCTCCGCCGCCGAAATCATTGATGGCGACATCCAGCCCCTCCTCCTTGAAGAAGCCCTTCCGCTCGGCGATCGTCAGCGGCAGATAATACAGCAGTGGCTTGCCGCCGACCCCGAGCGTGAGTTTCGGCTTCTCGATCTTGGTGGCCTGTTGCGCGACGGCCGGAGTGGCGACAGCGAGCGCGAGCACGGCCGCTGCGAGCTTGAGCATCCTCATGATTTTCCTCCCGTTTTTCTTTAGGCCTGCGTCGCCGGCGCGGGGCGCCAGATGAGGAGGCGGTTCTCGATGGCGCTCACCACCGTGTCGATGATGATGACGAAGATGGCCAGCACCAGCATGCCCGAGAACACGCCGGTGACATCGAACACCCCTTCCGCCTGATGGATGCGATAGCCCAGCCCCGCCGCCGACCCGAGATATTCCCCCACCACCGCACCAACCAGCGCAAAGCCAACGGCGGTGTGGAGCGAGGAGAACATCCAGGTCAGCGCGGAGGGCCAGAACACGTTCCGCATCAGCTGGCGCTCGCTCATGCCCAGCATGCGGGCGTTGGCGAGCAGCGTCGGGCTGACCTCCTTAACGCCTTGGTAAACATTGAAAAAAACGATGAAGAAGACCAGCGTCACCCCCAGTGCCACCTTGGACCAGATGCCGAGCCCCAGCCACAGGGCGAAGATCGGCGCCAGCACCACGCGCGGCAGGGCATTGGCCATCTTCACATAGGGATCGAACACCGCTGCGATCAGCGCCTTGCGGGCGAACCAGAAGCCCACCAGCACCCCGCCAAGGGCGCCGATGGCGAAGGCGAGCAGGGTTTCAAGGAGCGTGATGCCAAGGTGATACCAGATCACCCCCGTGTAGAAGTCCTTGAAAGTGCGCTCGAAAACGGCGATCGGCGTGGAGAAGAAGAAGGGGTCCAGCGGGTAGAAGGGCTTCGGCGAAAGCGCCGGTATCGAGACCTTCACCGTGGAGCCGAAATGCCAGATGGCGATCAGCACCACCGCCACCAGCACCTGAAGGGCGAAAAGGACGAAGCGGTTGCGCATGGTTCAGCTCGCGACCTCGGACTGGCGATACCCCTTCACCACCTCGTCCTTCAGCGCCGCCCAGATCTCGCGGTGAAGGTGGTGGAAGGCGGGCTCCAGCCGCACGTCGATGTCGCGGGGGCGGGGTATGGGCACCCGCCATTGGCCGATGATGCGCGAGGCCGGCCCGGCACCCATGATCACCACACGATCGGCCAGCGAGATGGCCTCCTCCAGATCATGGGTCACGAACATCACCGCCTTGCGGTCCTGGCTCCATAGGTCGAGCAGCAGGTTGCCCATGATCTGGCGGGTTTGGGCATCGAGCGGACCGAACGGCTCGTCCATGAGCAGGATCTTGGGGTCGCGGATCAGCACCTGGGCGAGACCCACGCGCTTCCTCTGTCCGCCGGACAATTGGTGCGGATAGCGATCCGCGAAGGCCGCGAGCCCCACTCGGGCCAGCCACTTGCGGGCGCGGCTGCGCGCCTCTTCGGTGTCGGTGCCGGCGACCTCAAGGCCGATGGCCACGTTGTCGAGCGCGGTCTTCCAGGGAAACAGGGCCTCGGCCTGGAAGAGATAGCCCGCCGCGCTATTGAGGCCGGCAAGCGGGGTCCCGTGGATTGTGACCGTGCCGGAGGCCGGCTTCAGGAGGCCGGCCGTTGCGTTGAGAAGGGTGGACTTGCCGCAGCCGGTGGGGCCGACGATGGCGACGAACTCACCATCCGCGACTTCGAGATCGACACCCTGCACGGCCACAAAGGGCGAGGCGGCGCGGCTGGCGCCCGGGAAGGCGATGGTGATGTCGCGCAGCCCGACCGCGCATGCCTGAGCCATGCGGCCTCCCTGGACCACGCTGAAGGGTTGCACCACTGAACGTCTCCCGATCCCGCCCGCGCGTCCGGTTGGCCCGGATCAAGCGGACAAGGTAGCCGAGGGCGCGCGGGAGGCAAGGGCGGAGGCGTGAGGTCGGGCGCCCCCTCACCCCGGCCGGGAAAAGGTCAGGATCTCCCGCTTGCCGGCGTGGTTGGCCGGGCCGACGATGCCCTCGTTCTCCATGCGCTCCATGAGAGAAGCAGCCTTGTTGTAGCCCACCTGCAGCCGGCGCTGGATGTAGGAGGTTGAGGCCTTGCGGTCACGCATGACGATGGCCACGGCCTGCTCGTAAAGGTCACCGCCGGCGTCCGCGATGCCGGAGCGGTCGAACACCGCCTCGTCGTCGTCCTCGGCCACGGCGTCCTCGTCCAGCACCACCTCGTCGATATAGTCCGGCCCGCCCTGGGCCTTGAGGAAGGCGACGACCTTCTCCACCTCGCCGTCCGAGACGAACGGGCCGTGGACGCGGCTGATGCGGCCGCCGCCGGCCATGAACAGCATGTCGCCCTGCCCCAGCAGCGTCTCTGCGCCCATCTCGCCGAGGATGGTGCGGCTGTCGATCTTGCTGGTCACCTGGAAGGAGATGCGGGTGGGGAAATTGGCCTTGATGGTGCCGGTGATGACATCCACGGAAGGCCGCTGCGTCGCCATCACGAGATGAATGCCGGCGGCGCGGGCCATCTGGGCGAGGCGCTGGATGGCGCCCTCGATCTCCTTGCCTGCCACCATCATCAGGTCGGCCATCTCGTCCACGATGACGACGATGTAGGGCAGCGCGGTCAGGTCCATCTCCTGTTCCTCGAACAGGGCCTCCCCGGTCTCGCGATCGAACCCCACCTGCACGTTGCGGGTGATGATCTCGCCCCTGGCCGATGCCTCGCGGACGCGGGCGTTGTAGCCATCGATATTGCGCACCGCGAGACGGCTCATCTTGCGGTAGCGCTCCTCCATCTCCTTCACCGCCCATTTCAGCGCGATGATCGCCTTCTTGGGGTCGGTGACGACGGGCGTGAGCAGGTGCGGGATGCCCTCGTAGACGGAGAGCTCCAGCATCTTGGGGTCGATCATGATGAGCCGGCAGGCTTCCGGCGTGTGCCGGTAGAGCAGGCTCAGGATCATGGTGTTGATGGCCACCGACTTGCCCGATCCGGTGGTGCCGGCGACCAGCAGATGCGGCATCCGCGCCAGGTCGGCAATCACCGGCACGCCGCCGATGGTCTTGCCCAGGCACAGGCCGAGCTTGGGATGGGCCTCGGCGAATTCGTGGCTCGCCAGAAGCTCGCGCAGCCACACGGTCTCGCGCCGCCGGTTGGGCAGCTCGATGCCGATGACGTTGCGCCCCTCCACCACCGCGACGCGGGCGGAGACCGCGCTCATGGAGCGGGCGATGTCCGGCGACAGGCCGATGACGCGGGAGGACTTCACCCCCGGTGCGGGCTCGAACTCATAGAGGGTGACGACCGGGCCGGGATTGGCGTCGATGATCTCGCCGCGCACGCCGAAATCGCGCAGCACCTGCTGGAGCATGGTTGACGACTGGTCGAGGAATTCCTCGGAAAGTTCATAGTCCGGCTCGACTACCGGCGGCTCGCGCAAGAGATCGAGGGGCGGGAGGAAATAGGGGCCGCTGTCCCCCTCCGCCACTGCGGGAACAGCCTCGGGCGGGAGGGTTGCAACGGACGGCACCGGAACAGGGGCGACGGCACCCGACGCTGCAGGCGCTGCTGCCGAGGCCGCGGGAGCGGACGTGGCAGCCGAATGCAGGGCGCCGAAGAACTGGGCGCTGATGCTCTGCTGGTAGGGCCGCCAGGACGCGAACGCTTCGCCCGACAGGATCGACCCGGCCGCGAGGGGTAGGGATTCATCCTCGGCTTCGGCCTCGTCCTGATCCTCGTCTTCGAGCACGGCGGTGTCTTCCGGCTCATCCTCGTCGAGTTCGGTGTCGAGTTCCTCGTCTTCCTCGTCCGTCAGGTCCGTTTCCTCGAAGGCATCGTCTGCGAGTTCGTCGTCTTCAAGTTCATCGTCCTCCAACTCCGAGGAGAGTGCCCCGTCGTCCTCGTCCAGTTCGTCGTCGTCCTCGGAAAGGTCGATCTCCTCTCCCTCCTCCTCGGCGTCGTCCGTGTCGCCCTCCAGTTCAGCGACCTCATCGTCCTCGGAGTCTTCCTCCTCGATCTCGTCGTCCTCGAGTTCATCCTCCTCGGAGGCGTCCGCCTTGAAAACCTCGTCTTCGTCGAAGTCGACAGCCTCCTCGGCGTCGGACAGGACCTCGAACGCCGGGTCCTCGCTCTCCACCAGGTCGTCTTCCGCATCGGCCGTCTCTGCGGGCGCAGGATCGAGGTCCTGCTCCCCGGCCGGAGCGGGCGGGGTGGCGGCGCGGCCGAGGACGACGAGGCGGAGCAGGCTCCACAGGTGATCGGGGACGTCAGCCGTGTCGACCTCCGAAGCCGCCTCGGCCACAGCCTGTGGCGCGGTGTCGGCCTCAAGGAGCGCAGGAGCTGCCGTTTCGGTCAGGATCTCCTCGCCCGGGACTGTCTCCACAAGCGCGACCTCGGAGGCAGGGGGCTCGCAAACCAGCGCAGTCGCTTCTTCCGCAACGGGCGGCAGGACGACGGGGGCCGCCGTCACCTCTTCCGGCACGGCGGCGGGCGCGGCGAAGGCGGTCTCCGTGGGGATATCCGCGAGCTTAGCGACGGGCTGTGCCAGCGGCTGGACCACGTCATCCGCCGGCTCGAACAGGAAGTGCCAGCCGCGGCTCGACCCCTGGGTCGTGACCGGGGTGGGCACCTGCGGCAGGACGGGCGGCATGCTCGGCAGCGGGGGCGCGCCCGGCTCGCGGGGCCGCAGCAGATGGTCCGGGGTGCGGGTGAAGCGGGTGTTGGCGTCGAGGGTGAAGGGCCGGAGCCAGCTCGGGACCAGTTCCAGGTCGATCCAGCTGTGGGTGGGCTCCGCAGTCTCGAAGGCGCCGTCATGGAGGCTCGGGTCGTATTCCGGAATCCGCTCGTAGAACGAGGGCAAGCCGCGTTCGGAACCAGAATCGGCCACGGGCGCTTCGAACGTTTCGTCAGGAGCGAACGAGGGGTACGCAAAAGGTCTGGGAGGACGGTTGAAGGAAGACATGGGAATCCGAAATCCGCAGCACCGGCGCCGTTTCGCAGACACTAGGGCGGGGGCGTTAAGGGGAGGTTTGCACCTCCAAACAACGGTTTCTGAATACCTTGTCTGTGAATCATGGGGACAAGCCGACACGGCCTCCCCTCGCCTGAACCCGGTTCGGTCCAGCCCCCGCAACCCCTGCTGCCGGACCTCCATACGGTTGACATTCCGCGCTCACGGAGTCCTTTCTAAAGAGAACAAAATAGGAACATTGGTCTTCCTCCATGCCCCCCCAGCAGGCTCCGCGCGAGGATCTGGCGGCCCTTCGCCGCCGCATCGTCGAAATGGAACGGCTGTCCGGACTTCCGGACGGGGCTGCCCGGCCGCGCCTGTCCCTGGGGGCCCCACTGGATGATGCCCTGGGCGGCGGCCTCGCCCGCGATGCGCTGCACGAGGCCTTCCCGGCGGAGAAGGGCAATGCCGCCGCCGTGCTCGGCTTCGCCCTCGCGCTCGCGGCCGGCACCCGCAAGCCGGTGCTGTGGGTGCGGCAGGATATGGCGGCGCTGGAGGGCGGCGACATCTACGGCCCCGGTTGCGCCGCCTTCGGGCTTGATCCCTCCCGCCTGATCCTGGTGGCCGCCGCCGACGCCGCCGACACGCTGGGCGCCGCGGAGGAGGCCCTTGGCCACGGCGCGCTCGGGCTGGTGGTGGCGGAGCCTTGGGGATCCCCGCGCCTCATCGACCTCACGGCTACCCGCCGGCTCGCCTTGCGCAGCGAGCGCTCCGGCGTCCCATCCCTCCTGCTGCGACCGGGGGCAGATCCCGGCCCTTCCGCCGCCGCCACCCGCTGGCGGGTCGCCGCCGTCCCCTCCCGCGTGGCGAGGGACGTGCCGGCCTTCTGCCTCGGGCCGCCCGCCTTCGCGCTGGAGATCGAGCGCAACCGCCTCGGACCCACCGGCCGCTTCACCGTGGAATGGAATGCCCATGCCCGACGCTTCACCCCGGCGCCTCGCCGCGCTCTTCCTGCCGCACCTGCCGACCGACCGGCTGCACCGCAGCCGGCGGGGACGTCGCATGTCGTCGGCTGGCGCCGCACCGGCTGACCTGCCGCTGGTCACGGTGGAGGTGAAGGCGAACGCCCGCCGCCTCGCCGCGGTGGACGCAGCCGCCGCCCGCCTCGGGCTTCATCCCGGCCTTACCCTCGCCGACGCGCAGGCCCGCGTGCCGCAGATGGAGGCGGTGGAGGCGGATGCGGCGGCGGATGCCGCGCTGCTTGCGGCCATCGCATCGTGGTGCGAGCGCTGGACGCCGTTCGTCGCCGTTTCCGGGCCGGACGGGATCGTGCTCGACATCACCGGCTGCGCCCATCTGTTCGGCGGGGAGGGGGCCATGCTGGCGGCCATGACCGAGCGGCTCGCCGCCACCGGACTGGCCGCCCAGGGCGCGGTGGCCGGGACCGCCCGGGCCGCCCTCGCCCTCGCCCGCTGGCGGCCGGGGCAGGTGGTGCGGGCGGGGGGCGAGCGGGAGGCCGTCGCGCCCCTGCCGGTGGAGGCCCTCGACCTCGATGCGGAGGCGGCGCGCAGCCTCGCCTATCTCGGTCTCGTGCGGATCGGCGACATCGCCGGCAAGCCCCGCGCGGCGCTGGCCGCCCGCTTCGGCAGCGCCCTTGTGGACCGGCTGGACGAGCTGTGCGGCGCGGCTTCGCCGCCCATCTCCCCGCTCAATCCCCTGCCCGTCTACGTGGCGGAGCGGCGCTTCGCCGAGCCCATGGGCGATGAGGTGACCGCCCGCGCCGTGCTCGCCGACCTCGCCCGCGATCTCGCCGGTGTGCTGGAGCGGCATGGCGAGGGCGGACGACGCTTCGAGGCCGCCTTCTTCCGCAGCGATGGCGCGGTGCGGCGGGTGGCGGCGGGCACGGCGGCCCCCCTGCGCGACGGCGCCCGCCTCGCCGGCCTGTTCCGCGAGCGGCTGGCCGCGCTGGCCGATCCACTCGATCCCGGCTTCGGCTATGACGTGATCCGCCTCTCGGTGACCACAGCCGAGCCGCTGGCCGCCACCCAGTCCGGTTTCGGCGCCGAGCCGGCCGGCGCGGGGCTGGACCAGTTGGTGGATACCCTCTCCGCCCGGCTGGGTCCGCGCCGCGTCACCTGCCTTGCCGCGCAGGACAGCCATGTACCCGAGCGCGCCGCCGTGCGGATGCCGGCGCAGAAGGCCTGGCGCAGCCGGGACATGCTTGCTCATGATTGGGCCGAGCCGGCTGCCGCAGATGCGCCCCTTGCCCGCCCGCCGGCCCTCTTGCCCGTGCCCGAGCCGGTGGAAACGCTGGCCGAGGTGCCGGACGGCCCGCCCCTGCGGTTCCGCTGGCGGCGCGTGCTGCACGAGGTGGCGCGGGCCGAGGGGCCGGAGCGCATCGCCCCCGAATGGTGGACCGCCCTCGATGGCAACCGGCCGGGCCTGACGCGGGACTATTTCCGCGTGGAGGACACCGAAGGACGCCGCTTCTGGCTCTATCGCGAAGGCACCTACGGACGCGAGACGTCGGCGCCGCGCTGGTTCCTGCACGGCCTGTTCCCGTGAGCGGCCCCTTCTATGCGGAGCTGGCGGCGGCCTCGCATTTCTCCTTCCTGCGCGGGGCGAGCGCGCCGACCCATCTGGTGCGCACCGCCGTCGCCCTCGGCCTCGACGGGCTCGGCATCGCCGACCGCAACACGGTGGCGGGCGTGGTGCGGGCCTATAGCGCGCTGGAGGATCTGCGCAGTCTCGACGAGGATCTGGAGGCAGACGACCCCGAGGCGGAGGCAAAGCGCGCCGTCGCCGCCCGCGCCCGTGCCTTCCGGCTGGTGACGGGCGCGCGGCTCGTCTTCTGCGACGGCACGGCGGACATCATCGCCTATCCCTCCACCCGCGCCGGCTGGGCCCGGCTCTGCCGCCTGCTGACCACCGGCAACCGGCGGGCGAAGAAGGGCGACTGCCACCTGTCCCTTCCCGATCTCGTCGCCGATGCCCGCGACCTGATGCTCATCGTGCTGCCGGGCGAAGGCGGGAACGCTCTTCCGACCCTCCTCTCCCGCCTTGGCGAAGCGGCCGCCGGGGCAGTGTGGCTCGGCGTCGACATGCCCTTCTCCGGCGCCGACCGCCGCCGCCTCGCCGCGCTGAAGGCCATCGCCGGTGCCGCGGATGTGCCGCTGCTGGCGGTGAACGAGGTGCTCTATGCGACGCCGCAGGAGCGGGACCTACAGGACATCCTTACCTGCGTGCGCGAGGGCACAACCATCGCCGAGGCCGGACGACGGCTGATGGCGAACGCCGAGCGCCATCTTAAGCCCCCCGCCGAGATGACCCGCCTGTTCCGCGACGCCCCGGAGGCGGTGGCGGAGAGCGCGGCATTCCTCGCCCGCATCGACTTCACACTGAAGGAGCTGAAGTACGACTATCCCGAGGAGCCCGTGCCTCCCGGCTGGACGCCGCAGGCCTGGCTGGAGGAATTGACCTGGCGCTGCGCCGCCGTGCGCTATCCCCCCGGCATCCCCGAGAAGGTGGAAAAGCTGCTCAAGGACGAGCTGGCCCTCATCCGCCAGCTCGAATACGCCCCCTATTTCCTCACCATCCACGACATCGTGCGCTTCGCCGAGAGCCGCGGCATCCTCTGCCAGGGGCGCGGCTCGGCAGCCAATTCCGCCGTTTGTTACGTGCTCGGCATCACTGCCGTTGACCCCGCCGACAACGATCTCCTCTTCGCCCGCTTCATCTCGGCCGAGCGGCGCGAACCGCCCGACATCGACGTGGACTTCGAGCACGAGCGGCGCGAGGAGGTGATCCAGCACATTTACGAGAAATACGGCCGCCACCGCGCCGGCATCGTCGCCACCGTCATCCACTACCGCCCGCGCAGCGCCATCCGCGACGTGGGCAAGGCCCTCGGGCTGACTGAGGACGTCACGGCGCGCCTCGCCTCCACCCAGTGGGGCAGTTGGGGCCGCGACATTTCCGACGCGCACATCCGCGAGGCGGGGCTCGACCCCTCAAATCCCTTCATCCGCCGGGCGGTGGAACTGGCCGGCCGGCTGATGGGCGCACCCCGCCACCTCTCCCAGCACGTCGGTGGCTTCGTGCTGGCCCGCGGCCGGCTCGACGACACCGTGCCCATCGGCAACGCCGCCATGGCGGACCGCACCTTCATCGAATGGGACAAGGACGACATCGACGTGCTCGGCCTGATGAAGGTGGATGTGCTGGCGCTCGGCATGCTCACCTGCATCCGCAAGGCGCTCGACCTGATGCGCGCGCACGAGGGCATCGACTGGGGCCTCGCCGACGTGCCGCGCGAGCAACAGGACGTCTACGCCATGCTCCAGCGCGGGGATTCCATCGGCGTATTCCAGGTGGAAAGCCGGGCGCAGATCAACATGCTGCCGCGCCTCAGGCCGAAGGAATTCTACGATCTCGTCATCCAGGTCGCCATCGTGCGGCCGGGGCCGATCCAGGGCGACATGGTTCACCCCTATCTCAGGCGCCGCAACGGACTGGAGGCGGTGGACTACCCTTCCCCCGCCCCGGACTTCGGCGACAAGGACGAGCTTCGGGTGGTGCTGGGCAAGACCATGGGGGTGCCGCTGTTCCAGGAGCAGGCCATGAAGCTCGCCATGGTCGCCGCCTGCTTCTCCGACAAGGAGGCGAACCGCCTGCGCCGGGCCATGGCCACCTTCCGCAACCTCGGCACTATCCAGGAGTTCGAGAGCTTGATGGTGGAGCGCATGGTGGGGCGCGGCTACAAGCGCGACTTCGCTCAGCGCTGCTTTGAGCAGATCAAGGGCTTCGGCAGCTACGGCTTCCCCGAGAGCCATGCCGCCTCCTTCGCCAAGCTCGTGTACATCTCCTCCTTCATCAAGTGCCGCCACCCGGCGGCCTTCGCCTGCGCCCTGCTCAACGCCCAGCCCATGGGCTTCTACGCCCCGGCGCAGATCGTGCGCGACGCGCGCGAGCACGGCGTGGAGGTGCGGCCCGTGGACATCAATTTCAGCCATCAGGACAACACGCTGGAGCGACGGGAGGACGGCACGCTGGCCCTGCGCCTCGGCTTCCGGCAGGTGGACGGCTTCCATGCCGACTGGGGCGGGCGCCTCGCGGCGGCACGATCCGGGTCTTTCGCGAGCATCGAGGAATTGGCCCGCCGCGCCCGGCTGCCCACCCGCGCGGTAAAGCTGCTGGCCGATGCGGACGCCTTCCGCTCCATGGCCCTCGACCGGCGCGCCGCGCTCTGGCACGCCCGCCGCCTGCCGGATGACGACGCCCTCCCCCTGTTCGCCGCGGCGGACGCCCGCGAGCTGGGCGTGGAGGAGGAGGTGACGCTGCCGCGCATGGCGCGCTCGGAGCACATCGTCGCGGACTACCAGACCGTGCGCCTCTCCCTGAAGGGGCACCCCATGGGCGAGCTGCGCGACCATTTCCGCAAGGAGCGCATCCTCACCTGCGCCGAGACGGCCGCGCTGAAGGACGGCGCGTTCGCCCGCAATGCCGGCGTCGTGCTGGTGCGCCAGCGGCCGGGCAACGGCAAGGCCATCTTCATCACCATCGAGGATGAGACCGGCATCACCAACATCGTCCTATGGGAGCGCACGCTGGAGCGCTTCCGCCGCGAGGTGATGGGCGCGCGCCTGCTGCTGGTGGAGGGACGCATCCAGAAGAGCCCGGAAGGGGTCGTCCACCTCATGGCCCAGCGGCTTACCGACCGCACCGCCGACCTCACTTTGCTCTCCCGGGTGCGGCAGCCGCGCATGGAGGTGGCGCGGGCCGATGAGTTCGCCCACCCCCAGCATCCGCGCAAGCATCCGCGTGACGTAAGGGTACTGCCCAAGTCGCGGGACTTTCACTGATCGCCGCGCCGAAATTGCCGAAGAGGTATCCAGCAGCCCAAGTCCGTCGGCGAGGAGGCGAAAACCCGATAATTCAGGCAAAAAAGGCACGACAGCCCTGCACGCTTCACGATTTATCCACAAAAACCCGTGAGGCTTCAGGGCATATGGAACTAAGGCCGGGATACCGCCGCCGTGAAGCCGCTCCTCATCGTTACCGGATTTGTGGCCGCCGCCGCCGTTGGCGCAGGCATGGCCATCAGCCCGTTCCTGTCGGCCAAGGACGACGGCCCGGCAACCACCCAGTCCATCTCACAGGCCGCGACACCGGCTTCTGGACAGGCGGCCCAGGGCAAGGGCGCAACCGCCGCGCAGAAGACGGCGGCGGCCGCTGCCCAGCCGACGCCGGCCCCCGCGCCGGAACCCGCCGCGCCGCCGCCGGTGACGCCGCGCAAGAACTACACCTACAAGTCGTTCGACGTGGACGGCTCCTACATCGCCCTCACGTTCGACGACGGCCCGAGCCCGGAGACCACCCCCCGGCTGCTGGAGATGCTGCGCCAGCGCAACATCAAGGTGACCTTCTTCGTGCTCGGCAACATGGTCGCCAAGCATCCTGAAGTGCTGAAGATGATTGCCGACGAGGGGCACGAGATCGGCAGCCATTCCTGGAGCCATCCGCAGCTCACCCGCATCAGCGCCGCGGCGCTGGACAAGGAACTCGGCAACACGACCGAGGCGATCTTCCAGGTCACCGGAAAGCGCCCGATCTTCCTGCGTCCGCCCTACGGCACCATGAAGCCGACACTACGCACCACCATCGAGGAAAAGTACGGCCTCACCATCGTCAACTGGTCTGTGGACCCCAACGACTGGAAGAACCGCAACAGCCAGGCGGTGCATGACGCCATCATGGCGCAGGTGAAGCCGGGCGCCATCGTGCTCTCGCACGACATCTACGCCACCACCGTGGACGCCATGCCGCGCATCCTCGATGAGCTGATCGCCAAGGGCTACAAGTTCGCCACGCTGTCGCAGATGGTGGCCATGGACAAGCCGCTGAAGGTCGCGCTCGCGACTCCCGGCGCAGCCAAGCCGCAGCAGAAGCCGAAGCCCGCTGGCGCAAAACCCGACGCGGCGAAGCCCGCTGGTGCGCCTAAGCCGGCCGCCACCTCGGCGCCGAAGCCCGCCGCGTCCCCGGCCCCGGCCCGCAGCGCCGGCGTCTACTGACACGCAGGTCGATCCCTAACAGAAGGCGCTCCGGTCCTCCGGGGCGCCTTTTGCGTTTCGCGGCGATCAGTCCTCGGCCGGATGGCGATGCCCATGGTGCGCGTGGTCGTGATGGGCATCCGGCGCGGGAAGCGTGAGGCCGAAGGTCTTCACCAGATCGTCCACCTGCGCCGGCGACAGATAGCGCGGGTTGAGGCCGCGCAGCAGCAGATAGAGCTTCGCGGTCTCCTCCAGCTCCTCGGTGGCGAATACGGCCGCCTCCAGCGTGTCGCCCGCCACCACCGGCCCATGGTTGGCCAGCAGTACGGAGGAATAGCGGCCCGCGAGGCCCCGGATGGCATCGGCGACGGCGGGGTCACCCGGCCGGTAATAGGGCAGGAGCGCCGTCTGGCCGGCGCGCATGACGTAATAGGGCGTCATGGGCGGCAAGGCCGCGCGCGGGTCGATCTCCGGCAGCATGGTGAGCGCCACCGAATGTGTCGAATGCAGATGCACGATGGCCCGCGCCGTGCCGCGGGTCTCGTAGAGTGCAGAATGCAGCGGGATCTCCTTCGTAGGCTTGTCGCCGGTGAGGAGCCGCCCTTCTGCATCGAGCCTCGAGATGCGCGCGGGATCGAGGAAGCCGAGAGAGGCGTTGGTGGGTGTCACCAGCCACCCGCCGTCATCGAGCCTGAGGCTGATATTGCCGGACGAACCGGGCGTCAGCCCCCGCTCGAACAGAGAGCGCCCGAAGCGGCAGATCTCCTCCCGCAGTCTGGTCTCGTCCATGGGCAACCTCCGCTTGTTCCGCCGTCGCACCAAAGCGAAGCGCAACCGCCTTGGCAAGCGTGAACGCCGCCGGGCTAAAACGATTTGATCAGCTTCCGCGAGGCTCCTACAACATGCGCAGGATGCCGCTGCGCTAAAAAGCGGCCGAAACACCAGAACAAGACGGGGAAACGGCCATGGCCGATCAGGCGGAAGGGACAGCGGGCAAAATGGGCGCCGGACGCGCGGCCGTGATCGGCCTCGGCTCCATGGGCTTCGGCATGGCGCAGTCGCTGCTGCGGGCCGGCCTGGATGTCGCGGGATGCGACGTGGGCGCGGCGGCGGTGGAGCGCTTCGTCGCCGCGGGCGGACGCGGCGCGGCCTCGCCGGCACAGGCGGCCGAAGGCGCGGACATGGTGGTCAGCGTGGTGGTCAACGCCGCGCAGACCGAGGCGATCCTGTTCGGCCCGTCCGGTGTCGCCGAAACCTTGCCCGAGGGCGCGGTCTTCATCTCCTCCGCCACCATGGACCCGGACGTCGCCCGCAGCCTCGCCGCGCGGCTGGAAGCCACCGGCCGGCATTATCTCGATGCCCCCATCTCCGGCGGCGCCCAGCGGGCGGCGGAAGGGGCGCTGACCATCCTCGCCTCCGGCAGCCCCGCCGCCTTCGCCAAGGCGAAGCCCGCGCTAGATGCCATGGCCGCCAAGCTCTACGCACTGGGCGACGCGGCGGGCCAGGGCGCGGCCTTCAAGATGATCAACCAGCTCCTCGCAGGCGTGCATATCGCCGCCGCCTCGGAGGCCATGGCGTTCGCGGCGCGGCAGGGGCTCGACCTTAAGAAGGTCTACGATGTCATCACCGCGTCCGCCGGCAACAGCTGGATGTTCGAGAACCGCATGCCCCACGTGCTCGACGGCGACTACACGCCGAAGAGCGCGGTGGACATCTTCGTGAAGGATCTCGGCATCATCCAGGATATGGCGCGCAGCGCGAAGTTCCCGGTGCCGGTGTCCGCCGCCGCCCTGCAGATGTTCCTCGCCACCTCCGCCGCCGGCATGGGCCGTGACGACGATGCGTCCGTGGCCCGGCTTTATGCCCGGATCACCGGCACGAAACTGCCCGGCGAGGCGGGCTGAGGCACGGCACTTGTCGCTTTTCCGCCGCGTGGACGGCGTTACACTCCGTCGCGATTCGTCACGTTCGGGGAACGCCCCTGCAACCTCGCGCCGCGAGGGTAGTTGTCGACCCGACGCATCCAAAGAGGATCCCGCCGATGACCCTCCCGCTCCGCGCCGCCTTCCTCGCGCTGCCTCTTCTCGCGCTGTGCGCCGGCCCGGCCTCGGCCCAGACGGCCGCCACCCTCACCGCGGATCAGGCCCAGGCCCTGCGCACCGCCTGTTCCGCTGACGTGAAGAAGCTGTGCGGCGATGTGCAGCCGGGCGGTGGCCGCGTGGTCCAGTGCATGCAGGCCAAGAAGGAACAGACCACCCCGCCCTGCCAGGCCGCCCTCGGCGCCCTGAGCAAGAAGTAAGCCCCGGCCTGCCTCAGGCGAGGGTCATGAGGCTGGCATTGCCCCCCGCAGCGGCGGTGTTCACCGACACCGCGCGCTCCTCCAGAAGCAAATTCGCAGGATAGGCGAAGGGCGACGCCGCGATCTCCGACGCCGTCGCCGCATGAAGGGGCACTATCGCGCCCTCCCGCTCCACCAGATCCTGGGCGGCGACGCGGTAGCGTTCCCCTTCCCCCTCCACAAGCGCCACGGCGACCGGCTCGGGACCAGCGGCGAGGCGGGCGCGGACGTCCTCCGGCACCGTTGCGAGCATCCCCGCCAGGCCAGCCGGCGCGTCCAGCAGCGCACGGTTGCCAGTGGCGAGGGTGACGCCCAGCTGCCGGATCAGGCCCGTTTCCGTCTCCGGCATCAGCAGAACCGTGCCGCGCGGGTGGAGGGCGTAGGTATTGCGCTCCCCCACCGGACCGGGAAGCTCCAGAGACAGGCCGAGCGGCACCCGCGCCACCAGTGCCCGGACGGCGTCCGCGTCCAACCGCCGGCCGGATCCCTCCAGCCAGTTGGCGAAAGCCAGCGCCGCCGGATCGGCCGTCCCGCCGGGAAGGTCGAAATCCGGCCCGTGCACGAGCCGCGAGAGGTAGAGCGGCCCGCCTGCCTTCGGCCCCGTGCCGGAGAGTCCGCGCCCGCCGAACGGCTGCACCCCCACCACGGCGCCGATGATGTTGCGGTTCACATAGAGGTTGCCGGCCTCGACCCGCTTGGTGACCTCGGCGACGGTCGCATCCAGCCGGGTGTGCAGGCCGAAGGTGAGGCCATAGCCGGTGGCGTTGATGGCCGCGATGAGCCGCCCGAGATCGGCGCGCCGCCAGCGCACCACATGCAGCACCGGCCCGAACACCTCGCGGCCAAGATCGGCGATGGACTCCACTTCGATCAGCGTCGGCGCCACGAAGGTGCCATGCGCCGTGCCGGACGGCAGCGGCAGGCGATGAACCGGAAAGCCCTTCCGCGCCATGGCGGCGACATGCGCCTCGATGGTCTCGCGGGCCTCGGCATGGATCACCGGCCCGACATCCACCGAAAGGCGATCCGTGCGCGCCACCTCCAGTTCAGCCATGGCGCCCTTCAGCATGGCGAGCATGCTGTCGGCCACCTCCTCCTGAAGGCACAGGACCCGAAGGGCTGAGCAGCGCTGGCCCGCGCTGTCAAAGGCGGAGGCGATCACGTCCGCCACGACCTGCTCCGGCAGAGCGGAGGAATCGACGATCATGGCGTTCTGACCGCCGGTCTCGGCGATGAACGGCACCGGTCGGCCATCCAGCCCCTGCCGGTCCGCCAGCGTGCGGGCGATCAGCCGCGCGACTTCGGTGGAGCCAGTGAACATCACCCCAGCCACAGGCGCCGACACCAGCGCCGCGCCCACGCGGCCATCTCCCGGCAGAAGCTGGAGCACTTCGGCCGGAACGCCGGCGTCGTGCAGAAGGCGCACCGCCTCTGCCGCGACGAGGGGAGTCTCCTCCGCCGGCTTGGCCAGCACCGGATTGCCGGCGGCAAGGGCAGCCGCCACCTGCCCGGTGAAGATGGCAAGCGGGAAGTTCCACGGGCTGATGCAGGCGATGGGGCCGAGAGGGCGATGGGCGGGCGTGAGCCGCGCCTCCGCTTCACCCGCGTAATAGCGCAGGAAATCCACGGCCTCGCGCACCTCGGCCACCGCATTGGCGGCGGACTTGCCGGCCTCGCGCATGATGAGGCCCATCAGCCCCATCATCTGCGCTTCCATGGCGTCCGCCGCGCGCCGAAGCATCCCCGCCCGTTCGGCCGGCGGGCGGGCGGCCCAGTCGGCTGCGACCGAGGCGGCGCGGGCGGCAGCGCGCGTCACATCCGCAACAGTCGCGTCGCGCACCTCGCCGACCGCATCGCGATGGTCGCCGGGGTTCAGCACCAGCCGTGCGGCCGCGCCGCCGGATGCGGGCGCCGCTATTGTCCACTTGCCCGCCTGTGCCGCGAGCTGCGACGAGAGCACGGCGAGCGTCGCGTCGTCCGCAAGATCGAGCCCGGCCGAATTCACCCGCTTCCCATAGAGGGCGCGCGGGGCGGCGATGGCGGGATGGGGCGCGCCGGGCACCGGCATTGCGGCGATGACCTCTGCGGGATCGGCGATGAGGTCCTCCACCGGGACGGCGGGGTCACGGATGCGGTTGACGAAGGAGGAATTCGCGCCGTTCTCCAGCAGCCGCCGCACCAGATAGGCGAGCAGCGTCTCGTGGGTCCCCACCGGCGCATAGATCCGGCAGGGCCGCCCGTGCGGACCGACGACCTCCTCGTACAGTGGCTCGCCCATGCCGTGGAGGCACTGGAATTCATAGTCGCCGGTTCGGAAGTCGGGGCCGGCCATTTCGTGGATGGCGGCGAGCGTCTGGGCGTTGTGGGTGGCAAACTGGGGGAAGACCGCATCCTTCGCCGCGAGCAGCTTGCGGGCGCAGGCGATGTAGGAGATGTCGGTGTGGACCTTACGGGTGAAGACGGGGAAATCCGGCATCCCGTCCACCTGCGCGCGCTTGATCTCGGCATCCCAATAGGCGCCCTTCACCAGGCGCACCGCGATCCGGCGCCCGGTGCGGCGCGCGAGGTCGATGATGAAATCCAGCACCGCCGGGCAGCGCCGGCCATAGGCCTGCACCACGAAGCCGATGCCGTCCCAGCCGGCCAGCTCCGGCGCGGCGCAAAGCGCCTCCAGCAGATCGAGGGAGAGTTCGAGCCGGTCCTGCTCCTCGGCATCGATGTTGAGGCCGATATTCCAGCGCCGCGCCTCGACGGCGAGGGCGAGCAGGCGCGGGAACAGTTCGCCCATCACCCGCTCCGCCTTGGCGCGGGCGTAGCGCGGATGCAGCGCCGAGAGCTTCACTGACAGCCCCGGCCCGCCGAAGATGCCGCGCCCGCCTGAAGCCGCGCCGATGGCGGCGATGGCATGACGGTAGGCCTCGAAATAGCGCGCGGCATCCGCCGCCGTCATGGCCGCCTCGCCCAGCATGTCGAAGGAATAGAGGAAACCCGCGTGCTCGCCCTTGCCGACGCGCGCCAGTGCTTCCTCGATGCTGCGGCCCATGACGAACTGCTCGCCCATGATGCCGATGGCCACATCGACCGCCCGGCGGATCACCGGCGCGCCGCAGCGGGCGATGAGCCGCGTGAGCACGCCGGACAGGCCCTGGGCATCCTCCGCCGTGGCCAACCGGCCGGTGAAGAGAAGGCCCCAGCTGGCCGCGTTCACGAACATGGAATGGCCGCCACCCACGTGCGCCCGCCAGTCGCCGGGACCGATCTTGTCGCGGATGAGCGCATCGCGTGTGGCCGCGTCCGGAATGCGCAGAAGCGCCTCGGCAAGGCACATGAGGGCGATGCCCTCGCGGCTGGAGAGGTCGTATTCCTGCACCAGCTCCTCCACCGCCGAGCCGCGCGGCTTTTCCCTGAGCCGCGTGACGAGGGCCCGGGCATGGGCGGCGACCCTCTCGCGCTGCGCAGGTGAGAGCTGCGCCTGCGGCAGTAGCGCGGCGACACACGCCGCTTCGGGCGCGCGTGTCATGGCGGTGATCGCCCGCCGCAGGTCGCCGCGGGGCGCGAGCGGGGGCGCAAAGTTTGCGAACAGCGGCGGGCGAAGTGTCTCCCGAGGCGGGCTGAGCAATGCGGGGCTTGGCATCGGAGGCACCTTTCGTCGCGCCGTTCGGGCGATCTCGAACAGGCTTTGATGCTAACCCGGACGGCCGGAGGCGATCTGACCGAATGCGAAGCGCATAGTTTAGGAATTGACTTTTTTTGCCTCAAATCGAAAATCGAATTTATGCAGAATGACTATATTTCTGATCAAATTGACTCTTTCGATGCGCGCATCATCGCCGCCTTGGTGGAGGACGGGCGCATCTCCGTCACGGATCTCGCCGCCAAGGTCGGGCTGTCGCGCAGTCCGTGCCAGGCGCGGCTGAAGCGGCTGTTGGACGAGGGCTATATCCGCGGCTTTCGGGCCGTGCTCGATCCGGCCAAGCTCGGACTCGACCACATCGCCTTCACCGAGGTGAAGCTCTCGGAGACCACCGAGGCGGCGCTCACGGCGTTCAACAGGGCGGTGATGAAGATCCGGGAGGTGGAGGCGTGCCACATGATCGCGGGCTCGTTCGACTACCTGCTCAAGGTCCGCACCCGCGACATCCGGCGCTATCGCGAAGTGCTGGGGGAAAGGATCTCCAGCCTGCCGCACGTCGCGAGCACCTCCACCTACGTGGTGATGGAGCCGGTGAAAGACGACGGTGCGTAAGGCGCGCAACCGCCGGTCTTCTGGTTTTGCGGCATTGCATCATGGCTCAGGTGGCGTTTCACTGGAGGCGATTTCCGGAGCCCGACCTTGCCCCATCCCCTGCCGACCCTAGAGACGCCGCTGCTGCGGTTCATCAAGGAGACCCACACGGAGTTCTCCCGCATCGATGCGGGTGAGGTCGCCTCCTACATCCCGGAGCTGGGCAAGGCCAATCCGGACCATTTCGGCATCGCCGTCGCCACCACGGACGGGCACGTCTACGAGGCGGGCGACACGCAGGTGCCCTTCACGATCCAATCCGTGTCGAAGGCGATGGTGTTCGCTTTGGCGCTGGACCTGCTGGGAGCCGAGCGGGTGGAGGCGGCCATCGGCGTGGAGCCGAGCGGCGAGGCGTTCAACTCCATCCGCCTGAGGGCCGACAACAAGCCGTTCAACGCCATGGTGAATGCCGGCGCCATTGCCTGTTCCGGCCTGATTGCGGAGAGCGCGGGGGACGAGGCGTTCGAGCTGATCCGCACCGCCCTCGGCCGCTTCGCCGGGCGGGATCTCGGCGTCGACGAGGCCGTGTTCGAGAGCGAACGCTCCACCGGCGACCGCAACCGCGCCATCGCATACCTCCTGCGCACCTACGGCGGCGTCGTGGGAGACGTGGACCGGCTGCTCGACGTCTATTTCCGCCAGTGCTCCGTGCTGGTCACCGCCCGTGACCTCGCGGTCATGGGGGCGACCTTCGCCAACCACGGCGTCAATCCGCTCACCGGCGATACGGTGTCGTCGAACTATGCCGTGGCGCGCACGCTGGCGGTCATGAGTTCCTCCGGCATGTACGACTTCGCCGGCGAGTGGATCTATCGCGTGGGCGTGCCGGCCAAGAGCGGCGTAGGCGGCGGGATTCTGGCGGCCCTGCCCTCCCAGCTTGGCCTCGGCACCTTCTCGCCCCGGCTCGACATGCACGGCAACAGCGTGCGCGGCATCCGTACCTGCGAGGCGATTTCCGAGGCCTTCGACCTGCACATGCTGTCGCGTCGGGACGATGTGCGCACATGCGTCGTCGCCGATTACGATTTCCGCACCGTGCCCTCCAAGCCCGGCCGGCAGCCGCACGAGCAGGATATCCTGTCCGCCCGTTCCGGCGCCATACGGGCCATCGAGTTGGCCGGCAAACTCTCCTTCGCCTCCATGGACTACGTGACCCGCCGGCTCACGGCCCCTGCGGACGTGCCGGAATTCCTCATTCTCAACCTCCACCGCGTGGCCACCATCACCGACGCGGGCCTGAAGCTCCTCACCGGCCTCATCAAGAACCAGCTGCCGGCAGGGACCACGGCCGTGATCGCCGGTGTAGAGGCCACATCGCCCGTGGCGCCGCAGCTGAAGGCGCTGCGGGAACAGGGCGTGCGCGTGCGCATCTTCCCGACCTACGACGCGGCGGTGGAATGGGCCGAGGATCAGGTCGTGTACCGCCATGGCGGCTTCTCGCGGATCGAGGTGGAGGCGGATCTCAGCCGCCAGGCGCTTCTCGCCGGCCTCTCGCCCCAGGAACTGGCCGATCTATCCCGGCTCGGCACCCGAGTCGTGTTCCCGGCCGGCACGCGCATCATCTCCGCCAACGAGCCGCCGGCCAGGGTCTATTTCCTCCTTCGGGGCATGGTGAACGCGCGCTCGGCGGGCGACGTGCGGCTCTCCACCATGATCCCCGGCATGGTCTTCGGGGAGATGGCCCTCATCGAGCAGCCGCGCAGCACGGATGTCTGGGCCGACACGGAGGCGGTGTGCGTGGAGGTGACGGCGGACCAGTTCCGCGCCTTCCAGGAGACCCACGCCCGCGCCGCGGACCGGATCATGCGCAATCTCGCGGTCCTGCTCGCCGGGCGCATCCGCATGGCCACAGCCCGCATCGAGATGCTGACCGGCTGAGACCAGCCGCATCGCGGATTGCAAAACTGCGGGCGCGCGCAGGCTTTGTCGACCCTCCGGCCTAGCACTTTCGGCCAGCCTTGAGCGAAGCCCTTTACAACCCCCTTTTCCCCTCCCAGTCTTCTCTCAAAGAGAAGAAATTCGGGAGGTAAAGATGGTGGATACGGTCGAGAACCGGCCACAGACCGTGCAGGCAATGCCGGCGGTCCGGGCGGTGACGTTCGCGGATGTGAAGGCCGCGCTCATCGAGGGACTTTCGGACTTCGCGCGGGCACCGGCGTTCGGGCTGGCGTTCGGCGCTCTTTATGCGGCAGGCGGCCTTGCCATCGTCGGCTGCGTCTTCTTCTTCGACCTCGGTTACCTTGCTTATCCCCTGTTCGCCGGCTCGGTGCTGATCGGCCCGTTCGTGGCAGCCGGCCTCTATGACGTGAGCCGCGAACTCGAGGCGGGCCGGCAGCCCACCTGGCATGGCGTCATGTCCACCATCTTCGCCCAGCGCCAGCGCGAACTCGGCTGGATGGCCTTCGTCACCATCTTCGCCTTCATCATCTGGATGTACCAGGTGCGGCTGCTGCTGGCGCTGTTCCTCGGCTTTGCCTCGTTCGCCACGCTCAGCGACTTCCTGCGCGTACTGTTCACGACCTCCGACGGCATCGCCTTCCTGGCCGTGGGCCATGTGATCGGGGCGGCGCTGGCGCTGGGACTGTTCTCCATCACCGTCGTATCCTTCCCGCTGCTCATGGACCGGGACCTGGACGTGGTCACCGCCATGATCACCAGCGTGCAGGCCGTGCTCACCAGCCCCGGACCGATGATCCTGTGGGGCATCTGCGTGGTGGCGCTCATCGCCATCGGCGCCGCGCCGGGCTTCCTCGGGCTCATCTTCGTTCTGCCGGTTCTGGGCCACGCCACGTGGCACCTTTACCGCCGGGCCGTGGCGCCACTGCCGTAAGAGGCGCCGCCGGCGCCCTGCGCGGCGCGGCGCGGCTGGCCTAACGCTTCGGCTTGGGTGCGGGTTTGGTCGTGGATTTGGGTGCAGCCGCGTTCCGTGGCCGACCTTTCTTGATCGCGCCGGCCGCTTCGGCGACGGACGCGAGAGGGGACTGGGCGGCTTTCAGCACCTTGGCCTTCACAGCCGGCTTCTTGGTAATCGCGGCTTTGGCCGCGGATTTTGCCGGAGCACCCTTCGCCGGCACAGCCTTCACAGCAACCTTGGCCTTCGTTCCATTGCCCTTCGTCGCCTTGGGACGCACGACCTTGGCGGGTGTCACCATCTTGGCCGGCGCTGCCGCCTTGGCTGGCGTTGCCGTCTTGGCTGGCTTGGCGACCGCCTTTTTCGCGGCGTCTTTTGTCTTTTCGACCGCTTCAGCCGGGATGGGCTCAACCGACTCGGTCTTCGCCTTCGCCGGAGGCGCTTTCGACACCTTTTTCTTGGCTGTCTTGGCTGTCTTGGCCACGGCAATCGGCGCGGTCTCTTTGTCCCCTGCCTCGCCGGGATAACGGCTCTCCGGCTCGATGGCCGCCGTCTCACCGTCCTTTGCGGCCTTCGCCTTCCCTGCCTTCGCCTTGGGCGTTTTGGCCTTTGGGGGTTTGGCCTTCGAGGGTTTGGCATCGGCCTTGGCCGGCTTCGCCTCTTTAAGCGCCTTGACCTTGGGCGCCTCAGGCTCCGCCTGAGCCGTCGCAGGGTCCTTGCCTTTGGCGACCTTGGCCTTGCTGCCCGAAGCCCTGTCGTCCTGAGCCTTCGCCGCCTTCACTTTCGCCGGCTTCGCCTTGGCTTCAGGCTGCTCTTCCGCTCCCGCCGTTTCGGCGTTCTTCTCCGCCCAGCGCCGCGCCATGATGGCTCCAAACGACAGGATCAATTCGGAGAGATCCTCCTCCTGAACCGCCGCAGCCGCCGTCTCGACGGAGAACCAGAAGCCGTAGCGCTGGAAGCGCTCCGGCCATTTCTGCAACAGCCGCTTCACCTTGAGGGGAAACACCAGCACGTCGCAGAGCACCGAGCGGGTGCCGAGGCGCTTCTCATAAGTGTAGGCGCCGAGCGGCTCGCGGGAGACTACGCCGACGAGCCCGGCTTCCTCATAACACTCGCGCGCCGCTGTCTTGGGCGGGGTGAGGCCCTTGATGGGCCACCCTTTGGGAATCACCCAGCGGCGCGTCTCGCGCGAGGTGATCAGGCGGATCTGTACTTCGCCATCTCGCCGGACACGATATGGCAGGGCGGCATACTGCACCCTGCGCCCGCCCGGAACACCGGTGGCAACCCGAACATGTGGCCAATCCGACCAAGGCGCCATGGGCGTTCCAGGAGCGGCGGAACGTGAAAGACGAACTCAGGAAGCGCGGATTCCCTTCTCCGCCCGCCGACGGCAGAATCGGTCATCAAACCTGATCTATCATAAAGCCTTGCAACCAAGAACCGCGCCGGACGGCACGGCTGGCCCGTCACTGGGGCTCGGCCTCGTAAACCAGCACGGTGCGCGCCCGAACCTCGATCTCACCGGCTTCCACGGGCACCGCCATGCGGGCCGCATCGGCCTTCATCATCATGGGCGCCGGCATGATGGGTCCACCGCTCTGTCCCTCGGGCTGGATCGACATGATGCGGGTCAGCCGAAGCCCCGCCGCCGCGGCGACGCCTTTCGCCTGGTCAATGGCGTCCTTCACGGAGGCGGCGCGCGCCTCGCCTTCAAGCCGCTCGCTGTCGGCGAGCGCGAAAGAAAGGCCAGAGGCCTGATTGGCGCCGGATTGCACCACCTTGTCCAGCAGCGCGCCGAGCTTGCCGAGATCGCGCACCGTGATCCGCACCGAATTGCGCACTTCGAACCCGATCAGCTTCGGCGCCTCCCTGGACGGCGGCTGCGGATAGGACTGCTGGGGCTGGATCGAGAAAGACGAGGTGGAGATGTCGTTCGGCGCGATGCCGGCCGCCTTCAGCGCCGCAATCACATCCGAAACCGACTTGGAATTGGCGGCCAGCGCCTCGTCCGCCGTCTTGGCGTTGCTGACGACGCCGGTGGTGAGGACCGCCATGTCCGGCGGCGCGGTGCGCTTCGCCTCGCCGACCACGGTGATGGTCGCTGCCGCCGCGGCCGGTCCGGCAACGGCCAATGTCGCAGCCAGAGCCGCCGCGAACACAACCGCCGCGCGAGTGGCGACGCGCGGGATGGAAACGGTGCGGGGCGGCGCATGACGCATGACGGTATCCTCGTTCGGTCCCGGCCGATGTCCGGGGGACACGGAACGGGAGACGACAGCGCGAACGCGGCACCATTGCGGCGAAGCCACCCGCCATCCCCACCCTGGCGACCCGACGGCACCCGCCGGCGGGAATCTGTTGTTCCCGGCAGGCAGGATTGCTAGAGCAGCAACCAGACGCTGCGCGTTGGGGCCTGTAGCTCAATGGTTAGAGCTGACCGCTCATAACGGTTAGGTTGGGGGTTCAAGTCCCTCCGGGCCCACCATTTTTGTCAAAGGCTTACGCCGAGGGCCGCTCACCAACCTGTGCTTTGGCCAACTAATCGCCAATGGCACACGGTCTGGGCGTAGATTCCCGCCGTTCTCGGTCCGGTGCCGCTGGCGTTCCGCAGTGGCGGCAAGGCTCGGCGCCTCCGAAGGATCCGGTTCATCGGGATTTGCTGCGAGGCGGTCTCCGATACTGGTATCTTGGTCTTGCAGCCCATCCCCTTGGGCCGGAGGTCAGGGACGGATGCCTTTACTCCCATCGAAAGCGACAAGGCGCAGCATCGGCAACGTGATTGCCCCGGCGCGCTTCATCGCGTTCGCGGTCCTGCTGGTTCTTGTTGGCGGCGTATCCGTATGGCTCTTGGGCTGGCGCCTTGGCTTCATGACCGGGTTCGATGTCGCATCGGCCATCTTTCTCCTGTCCTGCTACGGCCTGCTGGACGATGCGCCCAGCGACATGCGCGCGAATGCCAAGCGCAATGATGCCAACCGGCCGGCGCTGTTGGCGCTGACATTCGTCATGGGGCTGCTGATCCTCACGATCGTGGCCAGCGAGCTGATGGAAAAGGGCAGCGCCGGCCCCGGCACGATCGCGTTGATCGTGCTAACGTTGGTTTTGGCGTGGATCTTCAGCAATACGGTCTATACGATCCACTACGCCCATTTATTCTATACGAATTCAGAAGACGACACGGATGTGGGCGGCCTGGCGTTTCCCCAGACACGTGAACCCAATTATTGGGATTTCATCTA
This sequence comes from Xanthobacter flavus, assembly GCF_017875275.1. Lineage (NCBI taxonomy): Bacteria > Pseudomonadati > Pseudomonadota > Alphaproteobacteria > Hyphomicrobiales > Xanthobacteraceae > Xanthobacter > Xanthobacter flavus. The sequence goes on from NZ_JAGGML010000001.1 coordinate 723,779, forward strand.
TTTTTCCTTTTGCCTTGGCATGACGTTCCAGACTTCGGACGTGGAGGTGACAAGCACGTACATACGCCGCGCGGTGACGTTCCATTGCCTCGCCGCCTTTATTTTCAACATCGGCATTCTTGCATTCAGCATCAATTCTCTGGGCGGCTGAATTGATCGTACCGGCACCCGTCAGGCCATGCCGCGACCCGTCGCGCCTTCCGCGACGGGCGTGCCGCGATGCCCCGGGGACATGACAGCCGAAACGACATGCAGGCCGGGATGGAAGCGGCTGCGATAGGCGGCCGGGGTCACGCCGATGGTTTTGGCCAAGATGCGCCGCATGGTGTTCATGTCAGCGAAGCCGCAGTTCGTGGCGATGCGCTGGAGCGGCTGGGCGGTGTCCTCCAGCAGGCGGCGGGCGGCACCCGGGTCGGAAAGGCCGCGGCCGGCGTCAGGCGGCGTGCGGTTCGGCCAAGGCGGTGGACAGCGCGGCGGACAGCTCCGCCGGGTCGAGGAGGCCGGTCTTCACCACGGCCGTTTCCAGCGCGGCGAGCCAGCGCTCGTAATAGTTCCAGGACGAGCGGTCGGCGGGGTGCGCTGCCTCCCATCGGCCGATTTCCGCGATGAGTTCGTCGCGGAAATCATCCCATTCGAAATAGCCGTTGCGCGCGAGGGTCAGGGCGACACCGAAGGCCGTCCGCTCCCATTCGCTGCCGAAGCACAGCGTGCCGTTTGCCCGGGCCGGGGTGTCCGGCTGGCCCATCATCTCGGTGACGGCGAACTGCTCGAAGCGGGTGAGCATCGCGCCCTCCCCTACGCCGCGCGAGCGACGGCGACGCCCATCATCGCCTCGGGCGTGACGAGAGCTTCCAGCTCCGCCTCGCTCAGGCCCTCCGTACCGGCGGGCCGCTCAGGCACCACGAACCAGCGGATCTGCGCGCTCGAATCCCACACCTTCACCTGCGTGCTCTCGGGCACCGCGAGGCCGAATTCCTTCAAGACCACCCTCGGCTCGCGTGCCGCCCGGCTGCGGAAGGTGGGGTCCTTGTACCAGTAGGGCGGCAGGCCCAGAACCGGCCAGGGATAGCAGGAGCAGAGCGTGCAGATGATGAGGTTATGGACGCCCGGCGCATTGGCGACCGCCCGCATGTGCTCGCCCTCGGCCCCCGCCATGCCGTCCGGCAGCGCCAGCTCGGCGATGGCAGAGGGCGTGTCGGCGACGAGACGGTCCTTGAAGCCGGGATCGACCCAGGCGCGGGCCACGATCTTGGCCCCGGGTTGAGACGGCTCAGCATCTCCTGGGTCGCGGCCAGGGCCGCCTCGTCCACCAGATCCACCTTGTTGAGCAGGATCATATCGGCGAAGCAGATCTGTTCGCGTGCTTCGTCGAGGGCGAGATGGTCGGCGACGTGGCGGGCGTCCACCACGGTGACGATGGCATCGAGCGCGATCCGCGCGCGCAGGACCTCATCCAGCATGAAGGATTGGATGACGGGGCCGGGTTCGCCGGGCGATGCCTCCAGCAGACGGTTGAGGAGCGTGGTCTTGCCTGCGCCCAGGAATCCGGTGAGAATCGTCGCCGGCATCTTGTCCATCGTGCCGCCCAGCTTCAACTAATCGTGTCGAAGTCGACAGAATTGAAGGCGACGCTCGGCTTGCGGGCAATATGCTGGAAGCGTCAGATTCTGCCAAAGGGGCTGCAAAAACGGACAAGCCCGAAAAGTTCGGCAGAGATGATTTAATTATTGTCATTATACTTACTATTTAATCGGAAAAGGCGCAACACGAATGCAGACCAACTCCGCTGCCGGCGCACAGTCGGCGGAAGCCGTGCTTACCGTTCCGACACGTCAAGCAAAGCTGCGTGGCAGGGCTCGCTCTGGCCTTCCACCGTCCCGCCGCTCCGCCCCCTCAGACGCAACCGCCCTGAGCGCCGCATCGCGCGAGGACGGCAGCCGCTCGCCATTGCCTCCTATCTCGCCCAGGCTCCGGGCGACGATGCCCGGCGCAACGGGGTCCACGCGGCCGTCGCTGCGCCGTGGCCGCCGCCCTCACTGGCTCAGGCGGGGTAAAAAGGCGCGCGCAGACAGGGTGACAAATCATCGCCCTCAGGCCAGCTGACGAAACGCACCATCGAAGTAAAGCAGCGGCTCGGCGCCGCGACAGCTGACGCCGATGACCTCTCCGACGAAGATGGTGTGCGTGCCGGCGTGGTGGCGCTCGCGCAGCCGGCATTCGAGCACAGCCACGGCTTCGGCAAGGAGGGGACAGCCGGTCTCGCCCCACCCGTGGGCGATACCCTCGAACGGCTGATCGAGCCGGCGGGCGAACCGCCCGGCCAGATCCTGCTGGTGCGCGGCAAGGATGTTGACGGCGAAGGCACCGCTGTCGGCGATCAGTCCATGGGAGGTGGTCTCGCGGTTCACCACGGCGAGGATCTGCGGCGGGGCGGTGCTGACACTGCACACGGCCGTCGCCGTCATGCCGTTGAGCTGGTCGCCCCGGCGCGAGGTGATGACGGTGACGCTGGCCGCGAGCACGCGCATGGCCGCCTTGAAATCCGCCGCGTCCACCGGCGGTTTCTCGATGCTGGCGGAAGGGCGCATCAGGCCGCCCCTTCGGCGAGGAGATCGCGCAGATGCCCGCCGCCATACCCCCGCCGAAGATATCCGCGGGCCTGCAGGAGCGGCACCACCGCGCCGACGAAATCCTCGAACGTGTCCGGCAGGAAGGCGGGCGACACGACGAAGCCGTCCGCCGCCCCGCTGTCGATGATGGCGATGAGCTGGTCCGCCACCTCCTCGGCCGTGCCCACGGCGCGCGGGCACATGACGCCGCGCGCATAGACCCCCCCTGCCTCGGCGATGGTCATGCCGCCATCGGGCGTGATGCTGCGCAGCGCCGCCATATTCCCCTGGCTGCCCGAGGCGGCGATCTCCTTCACCGTGGCCTCCATGGGCAGGCCGGAGAAATCGGTGTTGGCGTGGGCCGCCAGCGTGGACAGGCCGGCCACCGGGTCGGCGAGGGAATCGTGCAGCGCCTCCTTCTCCTGCGCCTCGGCGCGGGTGGCGCCGATGAAGGGCATGATGGCCATCAGCACCTTGCTGGCGCCCGGCGGCCGGCCCGCGGCTTCCAGCGCGCCAGCGACGTCGGCCTTGAAGGCATGCATGCGCTCCAGATTGGGCTGCAGCGCGAAGATGACATCCGACCAGCGCGCCGCGAACGCCTTGCCGCGACCGGAGGAGCCGGCCTGCACGATCACCGGCCGCCCCTGCGGGCTGCGCGGGATGTTGAGCGGCCCGCGCGACTGGAACCACGGCCCGCGATGGTTCACGTAATGCACCTTGGCGGGATCGGCATAGATGCCCGCCGCCCGGTCGAGGACGAGGGCGTCCTCATCCCAGCTGTCCCACAGGCGGAAGGCCAGCTCCATGAATTCGTCGGCCCGGTCGTAGCGCTCGTCATGGCCGAGATGGGGCACGGTGCCGAAGTTCAGCGCCTCGCCGTCATTCATGGAGGTGACGACGTTCCACGCGGCGCGCCCGGCGGAGATGTGGTCCAGCGTCGCGAACTCGCGGGCGATGTTGTAGGGCGCGTCATAGGTGGTGGAGCGCGTGGCGCCGAGGCCGATGTGGCGGGTCACCGCCGCCATGGCGCCGAGGATGGGCATGGGGTCCATGCGGGTCGCGTCCTGATCGCCCCGCGCGAGGCCGGCGGCATGGCTGTCGCCGTAGCGATCGGCGATGGCGAGGCGGTCGGCGAAGAACAGGAAGTCGAAACACCCCTGCTCCAGCAGACGCGCGATGCGCACATAATGGTCGAGGCTGAGAAACGGCGTCTCGTGGGCCGGATTGCGCCAGATGGCGTGGCTGTGGACCACCGGCCCGGCGATCAGGAAGCCGCACAGATGCATGGGTTTGGGCATGATTTTTCCTCCCTGTCCCGTTGGGCAAGGCTCTGCGTTCATGCGCCGGGTGCCGCGCGCATGGTGATGATGGACCTAGATGCTCAGCCTCGACGGCCGTTCCCCGGCCGGGCCGGGGAACGGCGGGTCAGGAAGGCCTCAGGTAATGACGCCGAGGGTCACGTTCTTCCCGCCCTTGATTTCCTGGACGAGGAAGGAGCGGTTGATCTGATCGCCACGGGCGTCAAAATCGCAGGTGGCGCCGGCGCCGATGAACTTGATCTTCTTGCCGGCGCGGATCAGCTCCAGCCCCTTCACCACGTCGTCCACTTCCTCGCCGGGCGGGTTGCAGACCTCGAACACCGACTTCGCCCACACCTTTGCGTCGGATGATTTGGCGTGCTCCATGGCGAGGGCTGTCACGCACATCTGGTCGTGGGCATTGCCCGCGAAGAGGAACACCGTGCCGGGCGCCGCGCCCATCTCCTTCACGAATTTCTTGTAGGAGGGCGAGTCCAGCGGCGGCGCGGGCTGGAGATGGTAGATGCCGTTGGCCACCTCCGGTCCCGCTGCCTGGAGGAACTTGCCCTCCGCATCGGCACCGATGGACAGCGCGACGATCTTGGACTTGAAGCCGCCGCGATAGGCCTCCTTGGCGATGGAGACGAAATCGGTGAGCAGCGAGAGGCAGAACACCGCGTCCGGATCGCCGCCGAACGCCTTCTCGACTTCCGAGCGGTAGGACGGCTGGTCCGGGTTGTACATCACCACTTCGAGCACCTTGCCGCCGAGCTTGGCGAATTCGGCCTTGAAGGGCTCGATCATGGCCACGACGAAGGGGTTCTGCTGGGCCAGCACCACCGCCGTCTTGGCGCCGATGGTCTTCATCACCTTGGCGCCGGCGGGGCCCCAGGAGGTGCTCTTTGCCTGGAAGCGGAAGACCATGCCCTTGGTGTCGCCCTCGGTCACCGCGTTTGCGGCGCACGAGACCATCTGCACCTTGTCGGCGGCGAGGATGATGGGCTTGGCCGCCAGCGCGATGGGGCTGCCCCAGAAGCCGCCCACCAATTCCACCTTGTTCACCTCAAGGAGCTTCTTGGTGGCGGTGACACCGACCGTGGGATTGGTCTCGGAATCCTCGATGAACAGCTTCAGCGGGCGCCCGCCGAGGATGCCGCCGGCATCATTCACCCATTTCACCGCCATCTCGGCGGCCTTCTTCATGTCCGGGCCGTAGGGGCCGGTCGCGCCGGAGAAGGGCAGCACCATGCCGATAGGGATCTCGGCCGCCTGCGCTGCGGCTGGCCGCCCAAGCAGGGCAGCCGCCGGGAGCGAAGCGAGGCCGGCGACCACATGCCGGCGAGTGAGGGGCAGACTGCGCGTCACGGCTGTTCTCCTGCTGCTATGTCGGGTTCGGGATGGAGGTGGAGCAGCGCTTCTGCGGCGCCGTCGTCGATCTGGAGCGCGTCGTTGAAGCGGTTGAAGAAGCCGGCGAGCGCCGAGCGAAGGGTCAGCTCGACGATCTGCGCCTCGGTGAAATGCCGCCTGAGGTCGGCGAACACCTGATCGCGGATGCCCCAGGCGCGCTGGGTGACGAGGCGGGCATAGTCGATCACCGCGCGGTCGGCCGCGTCGAAGGCGGGATGGCCGCTCGCGGGCAGCGCCGCGACCGCCTCCGCCGGGACGCCTTCCACTTCGAGCAGAGGAGTGTGGTGGGAGACGCAATAGGGGCAGGCATTGAGCTTGGAGACCGTGACGACCGCCAGCTCGATGTAGCGGAACGCCACGCCCTCGCGCGCCCGCAGCTCCATCAGCATCCGGTAGAGATGGTCGAGTGCGGGCGGCACATGGGCGAGCACCGCCGCCTGATCGCGGAAATCGGCGTAGCCGCCGGCGAAGGCCGCGAAGACCTCCGCATAGGCCGGCGGCAGATCGGCCGCGGTGAGGGGTGCGACGCGGGGCATCAGGCTTTCTCGCTTTCGGGCGGGAAGAATTCGGCGAAGCGGCGCTTCGGCTCGGAGACGAGGCCCTCCGGCCGCAGGATGAGCAGGAGCACGATGCCGACCCCGATCATCCCGAGCCGCAGCGCGGACAGCTGGGCGCCGTCGATGCCGGGGATGAGGTCCTTGAGGAAGCGCGTCGCCTCCAGGATCAGCATGATGGAGCCGGCGCCAAGCACCAGGCCGAGGTTGGAGCCGCGCCCGCCGGCGATCACCGCCATGAAGGCATAGGCGGTGATGATGGGCGTGAACTGGCTCGGGTCGATATAGGTCAGGAAGAAGGCGTGCAGCGCCCCAGCCACGCCCATGATCGCCCCGCCGATGGCGAAGGCGCGCACCCGCAGGGCGAGCACCGGCTTGCCCAGCGCCGCCGCCGCCGTCGCATCGTCGCGGACCGCGCGCAGGGCGCGGCCGAAGGGCGAGCGGACCAGCGCCTCGCTGAAGACGAAGGCGACCGCCACCAGCCCAACCGCGAAGGCGAGGATCACCGCATCGCCCCACCCGGCCGGCGTGATGCTCGCGAAGGGTCGCGGTATGTCGGCGATGCCGAGGGCACCACCGGTCAGGCCGCCGAGATTGAGCAGCAGGATGCGCACGATCTCCGCGAAGCCGATGGTGACGATGGCGAGATAGTTCTCCTCCAGCCGGATGGTGAGCAGCGACAGCAGCATGGACAGCCCGGCGCAGACCGCCGCGGCCAGTGCGAGACCGGCGAACCAGCCCACATACGGCGCGCTGATGGCGAGGGTGTATGCGCCGAGCGCGACGAAGCCGGCGACGCCGAAATTGACCAGACCCGCTAGGCCCCATTGCAGGTTCAGCGCCAGCCCCACGAGGGCCGCGATGGCGACGAGGATGACGACGGTGACGAGGTAGGAGATCATTGCCGCACCCTCACTTTCTGATGGCCTTGGCCCCGAACAGGCCATTGGCGCGGAACAGGAGGAGCAGCAGGATGACGCCGAAGCTCACGATCTGCCGGAACGAGACGGGCAGGACGAGGGCGGACATCTCCTCCGCCACGCCGATGAGAAGCGCGCCTGCCACCGCGCCGATGGGACTGCCCAGCCCACCGAGGATGGCGGCGGCGAAGATGGGAATCTGATAGTTCCAGCCCATCAGCGGATCGATGGCGCGATCGAGCCCCGCCAGCACGCCCGCAAGCCCGATCAGCGCGCCAGTGAGGGCGAAGGTGATGCGCGCGATGGTCCGCCGCTCCACCCCGCGCACGGCCGCGAGCGCGGCGTTGTCCGCCACCGCCCGCATGGCGCGGCCGAGCGGCGAGGCGGTAATGAGCAGGTGCAGCAGCACAAGCGCGATGACAACCACGCCGGCGGTGATGATCTGCTCGTGATTGATGCGCAGGCCGTTCCAGCGGATCGGTCGCGCAACCGCGAGATCGAAGCTGCGCGCGGCATTGCCGAAGATGAAGCGGCAGATGTTCTCCACCACGAGCGAGACGCCCATGGAGGCGACCAGCAACGTGATGGAGCCGCGGGCGCGCAGCCGCTCGAATACCAGCGCATCGGCGATGAGGGAGGCGAGCGCCACCGTCGCCGCAGCAAAGGCCGCCGCAATCGGCAGGGGCAGCCCGAGCACCACGTTCGCCGTATAGGCCGCATAGGCCCCCAGCGTGAGGAAAGCGCCCACGGCGAAGTTTGCGAAGCGCAGGATGCCGAACACCAGAGTCAGCGCCAGCGCCGGCAGGGCGAGCAGAAGGCCGGTGACGAGGCCGTTGAGGAAAAGCTGAAGCGCCATGGCTTAGGCCGCCTTTCCGAAGAACAGGCCGGCGAGGTCCGCCTGCCGGATGTCGCCGGCAGTGGCGCGCAGGGTCAGCCGGCCGGCGACCAGCACCACCACCTCATCGGCGATACCGAGCGCCGCGGCGACATTCTGCTCCACCAGCAGCACTGTGACGCCCGCCTCCCGCACGCGGACCACCGCCTCCATCGTCTCACCGACGATCTTGGGCGAGAGGCCTGCGGAGGGCTCGTCCAGCAGCAATACCTCTGGGTTTGCTAGGAGCGCACAGGCGAAGGCCAGCATCTGCCGCTGGCCGCCGGAGAGGTTGCCCGCGAGCGTGCGCGGCCGCTGGCGAAGCTCCGGGAAGAGGTCCAGCACCTTCTCCCGCTGCTCCGGCCCCACGCCGGCCCGGCCGCGCAGGAATTCGGTGGCGAGCTTCAGATTCTCGGCGATGGTGAGGGTGGCGAAGATGTTGGCTTCCTGCGGCACATAGGCGAGCCCCGCCGCCACCCGGCGCGCCGGCGACAGCGTGGTGATGTCCCGGCCGGTCACGGCCACGGTCCCGGCCCGCGTCGGCACCAGGCCGGCGATTGTCTTGATGAAGGACGACTTGCCCGAGCCGTTCGGACCGATGACGGCGACGATGCTCTCGGCCTGCTGCGCGAGGTCGATGCCGCACACGATGTCCCCGCCCCTGCCGTAGCCTGCGCGCAGACCCGATACGGACAAAGCGAGGGACAGCTCGGCCGTCTTGGAATCGAGGGGGGCCGCCGTCATGCCGCCACCCCGAGATAGGCGGAGACCACGCGCGGATCCGAGGTCGCTTCGGCGAACGTGCCGGAGACGAGCACGCGCCCCAGGGCGAGCACGTGGACGCGGTCGCACACCTCCTCCACCAGATGCATGTCATGCTCGACGATACCGAAGGTGAGGCCTTCCGCCTTCAGCTCCCGAACCAGCCGCACGATCTCGAGACGCAGCGGCGGCGAGACGCCCGCACCCGGCTCGTCGAGCAGGATCAGCTTGGGCTTCATCAGCAGCGCGCGCGCCATTTCCAGCAGTTTCTTCTGGCCACCGGAAAGCATCGCGGACGGTTGGTCGGCGAGCTTGACGAGCCCCACCCGCTCCAGCAGCGCACGGGCGAGGTCGGCATTGGCGCACTCCTGCGCCCACCATTTGCGGCGGCCGAACAGGGCGCCCGCCACGCTCTCACCGCTTTGGGCTGGCGGCGCGGCGAGAAGCGTCTCGAATACGGTCAGGCTGGAGAGCTCGCGCACGATCTGGAAGGACCGGACCACGCCCTTGCCTGCCATCACGTGGGCCGGCAGGCCGGTGACGTCCTCGCCCTCCAGACGCACCGTGCCGCCTTCGGGCCAGGCGAGGCCGGTCAGTGCGTTGAGCAGCGTGGTCTTGCCCGCGCCGTTGGGACCGATGAGGCCGGTGACCTGACCGCGGGCGATATCGAGGGTCACGCCATCGAGGGCGGCGACGCCGCCATAGCGACGCATCAGACCATCAACCTGAAGGAAGGGGCTCGGATTCACGTCGTCTCCACGGCGCAGGCGAGAGTGCCTCGCTGTTGCGCAAATGCCTTTTTGATGTGCATCAAAATCAGAGATTTTGAACAGTCGTTGGACAGTCGATCACGACCACGCACAGATTAGACCGAGACATTCCGCTCAAATCAAATTTATATTGCTTTGCACTTGGCCAAGTATTTTTAATGAGGCCGATGTCGCACCCGTTGGAGATCGCCCTGCTGCGCACCTTCGTCCTCCTGGTGGAGGAGAAGAGCGTGACCCGCGTGGCCCGGCGCCTGAACCGCACGCAGCCCGCCGTTAGCCTGCAGATCCGGAGGCTGGAGGCGGCTGCCGGCTTTCCTTTGTTCGAGCCGGACCTGCGGCATCTCAAGCTGTCGCGCCACGGGGAGATGCTTCTGCCGCATGCGCGCACCATGCTGCGGCTCGACGAGGAGGCCCGGCTGCGGCTCTCTGCGGACGATGTGGCGGGGCGCGTCACGCTGGGCTGTCCGGATCTTTATGCCGCCTTCCTGCTGCCGGACACCCTGGCGCGCTTTCGCGACACCTATCCGGGGGTGGAGGTGACTGTGCGTTGCGCTCTGTCGCGACAACTCGCGCAGGACATGAGCGAAGGCCTTCTGGACATTGCTATCGCCACACGGATGCCCGGCGTCTCGCCGCGCGTGGGCACCGGCACACTCCTGCGGCCCGAGCCGTTGATCTGGCTGGGGGCGGAAGGCGGCAGCGCGCACCTCGCCGACCCTGTCCCGCTCGCCATGCTGCCGGACGGCAATCTCTATCGGGACTATGCGCTGGCGGCGCTCGACCGTATCGGCCGGCGCTGGCGCATCGCCTGCGTATCGGAAAGCATTGCCGGGCTTCAGTCCATGGCTCTCGCGGATTCGGCGGTCTGCGTCCTGGCCCAGTCGGTGCGCACGCCGGGGCTGGTCCGCCTCGGCAGCGCGGAGGGCCTGCCGGCGCTTGAAGGCGTGGACCTCATCCTGTGGGAGCGCCATCCCGGCGGCTCGTCGGCAGCGGACCATCTTGCCGCTCACATTCGCCGGTCCGTGTCGGAAGGGGCGTGATCCGCCCGCGTCCGCGACCGCAAGGACTCACGCCATGCGTACCGAAACGGCCGCGGGCGGACGGAGGCCATCAAAAACGCAGTCGGCGAGGCTCCCGGCCCACGCTGGGGTCAGGGGTGCGTGCGGAACGAGGATGCGATACCAGATCGGCCCGTAGAGCGCATCGATCACCACATCGAGATCGATGTCGGCGCGCAGCTCCCTGTTCGCGATCCCCCGCAGGAGGGCCTTCTTCGCCTCTTCCCGGCGCGGCAGGACATAGCCCTCGAGGAGCGCGCGCAACGTCTCCGGGTCGCTCTGGCCCTGGGCGACCAGCGCGGAAATGGTGCGCCCCACCTTCTGGCCATAGACCTCGGCGACCCGCATCATCTGGCTCTTCACGTCGGCAACCGCCGAGGACGTCGTCGGATAGCTGATCTTTTGAGCAGTCTCCGCGAGGAAGCCTGCCATCGCCAATGCCCCACGGTTCGGCCACCAGCGGTAGATGGATGAGCGCGCCGTACCCGAGCGGGTTGCAACGGCATCGATCGTAAAGCCCGAAAGTCCGCGCTCTTCGAGCAGCTCGTTCGCTGCCTTGAGGATTGCGATCTTCACTTCATCACCTTGCGGGCGACCGCGGCGGCGAACGGTTTTATTGTCCGTGCTCAAAATTTAACGCCCATCATCGAGATTTTGCCCAGATTATCGCCCGGCCCTTAACTTGACAATCAGCCGGCCTGATTAAAACTACACACTGTCGCTTTTATCCGGATCCATGGAGCGAAGCCCACGGTGTGCGTCGGCCGGCGCCGCCTTCCTGTGAAGCCCCGAAACCGCCTGCACACGCGCAGGCATACGCAAACACAGCGAGGAAGCGCAATGACTGGCGTGCTCAGCCCCGAACAGATCGCGCATTTCAATTCCGAGGGATTTCTCTGTCCGGTCCGGGCCATCAGCGCCGAAGAGGCCCGCGCCTATCGCAATAAAATCGAAGACTTCGAGGCCAGCTCCGGCGAGGAGGTGAACAAGCGCCTCAAGATCAAGGCCCATCTGGCCTTTCCCTGGCTGATCGAACTGGCGCGCCATCCGCGCATCGTGTCGGCCGTCCAGGATATTCTGGGGCCAGACATACTGCTCTTCGGCTCGTCCGCCTTCGCCAAGAATGCGCGAGACCCCCGCTTCGTTTCCTGGCACCAGGACTCCGCTTACTACGGCCTGAACCCGCACCAGGAAGTCACCGTCTGGCTCGCTCTGTCGCGCGCCAGCACCGAGAGCGGCTGCATGAAGGTCATCCCGAAGAGCCACCTTGGCCCGGACCTCGTCCACGAGGAGACCTTCGATGCCGACAACCTGCTCGCCCGCGGCCAGAAGGTGACGGTGGACGAGAGCCTCGCCGTCGACATGCCCCTCGAACCGGGCGAGTTCTCCCTGCATCACGAGCGCACGGTGCATGGATCGCCCGCCAACATGTCGGACGACCGGCGCATCGGCATCGCCTTCTTCTACATGCCCGCTCATTGCCGTTCGATGCTGGGGCGCCGTTCCGCCCTGCTCATCGCCGGCGAAGATCGCCACGGCCATTGGGATCGCGATCCCGAGCCGCGCTTCGACCTCGACCCCGAGAGCCTCGCCTTCATGGAAGAGGTCTGGGCGAGCTACCGCGACGACGCGACGACCGTTCAGGCCGCCCGCCTCGCCTGACCCATTGCTCCGGCCGGGCACATGCTTCGGCCGGAGCACAGCCATCTGGAAGCCGCCCGCCTGCCCCCTTTGAAACCGAGAGCGCATTCCATGAAAGCCAGCATCCTTTTCAGCGCAGCCCTGTCTCTCCTTTGCGCCGCCCCCGCCTTTGCCGACCCGGTGAAGGTCGGCGTCATCCTGCCCCAGACCGGTGTCGGTGCCGTGCTCGCCAAGCAGATGCAGGCGGCTATCGAACTCGCCGTCGCCCACGAGGGCGGCAAACTTGGCGGACAGCCGGTGGAATTCATCTGGAGCGACAGCCAGGGCAAGGCGGACGTGGCCAAGCAGCTCGCCGACGAGATGGTGAAGTCGAAGCGCGTGGACTTCCTCGTCGGCCCCGTCTTCTCCTCGGAGATGATGGCGGTGCATGGCGGCCTCGCCCGTACCGACGCCTTCGTGATCTCGCCCATTTCCGGGCCGGCGCCCATCGCCGGCAAGTCCTGCTCGGCGAATTTCTTCAACGTGTCGTCGCAGAACGACCAGCAGGCCGAGGCGCTCGGCGCCTATCTGGAGAAGCTCGGCGTCAAGCGCGTCTATGTCATGACGGTCAACAACCAGGCCGGCAAGGACATGGTTTCCGGCTTCAAGCGCAACTTCAAGGGCGAGCTCGTCGGCGAGGTCTACACGCGGTTCGGGCAGGTGGACTTCGCCGCCGAGCTGAGCGCCCTGCGCACCGGCGCGCCGGAAGCCACCTTCATCTTCTATCCCGGCGACATGGGCGTCCAATACGTGAAGCAGTACGCCCAGGCCGGCCTGGCAAAGTCGACGCCGCTCTACACCGTGTGGACGGTGGACCAAGCGACGCTGCCGGCCGTGGGCGACGACGCCATCGGCGTGCGCTCCGGCAATGTGTGGAGTGTGGACCTGCCCAACGCCGCGAACGCCCGGTTCGTTGCCGACTTCAAGCAAAAGAACGGCTTCCTGCCCAACGACTACGCAGCCCACGCATACGATTCCATTCTGCTTGTCTCCAGCGCGGTCAAGGCGGTGAATGGCGACATGAGCCGGAAGGACGACATCCGCAAGGCGCTGCAGAAGGCGGACTTCGCCTCGAACCGCGGAAAATTTGCATTCAATACCAACCACTTCCCCATCGAAGACTATTATGTCCGCGAGGTGGTGAAGGGCGAGGATGGCACGCTCGTGACGAAGACCGTCGAGAAGGTGATGACGGACGCGAAGGATGCCTATTACCAGGACTGCCCGCTGAAGTGATCGCGGATCATCTTGAAGAGAACTCCTGACACAGCGGGACGTCGATCATGCAACTCCTGTTCGTCGAGCAACTCCTGAACGGGGTCCAGCTCGGGGTCATCCTGTTCCTGATGGCGGCGGGGCTCACGCTCACCTTCGGCATCATGAACCTCGTGAACCTCGCGCACGGCTCCCTGTTCATGCTCGGCGCCTATCTGGGCGTCGCCTTCGCGCTGGTCACGGGCTCGTTCGTCGCGGGGTTCGTCGCGGCCGGCATCGCCACCTTCGTCATCGGCCTCATACTTGAGAGGCTGGTGATCCGGCATCTCTATGCCCGCAGTCACCTCGATCAGGTGATGTGCACCGTGGGCCTCGTCTACGTGCTCAACGAGGCGACGCGGATGGTGTTTGGGCCGGAGCCGCTGCACGCGCCCATCCCGGCCTTTCTCGCCGGCTCGGTGGAGCTCATTCCCGGCGCGCCCTATCCCGCCTACCGGCTGGCGATGATCGGGGCCGGGCTTGTCATCGCAGGCCTGCTTTATGTCCTCATCGGCCGGACGCGGATGGGCATGCTCATCCGCGCCGGCGCCAGCAACCGAGTGATGACGAGCGTTCTGGGCGTGAATATCGGCGCGATCTATGCCGTGGTCTTCGGCATCGGCGCGGCGCTGGCGGGCTTTGCGGGCTACATCGCCGCGCCCATCCTCACCGTCTATCCGGGCATGGGCGACAACGTGCTCATCCTGGCGCTGGTGGTGCTGGTCGTCGGCGGCATGGGATCGGTGAAGGGGGCCTTCGTGGCGGCCCTGCTGGTGGGCGTCATCGACACCATCGGCCGGGCCTATCTGAAGGACCTCATGGCGCTGGTCCTCTCGCCGGTGGCGGCGAACACGGTGGCGCCGGCTCTCGCCTCCATGCTCATCTACATTCTGATGGCGGTGATCCTGTTCTTCCGGCCGCAGGGGCTCATCCCGGCCGCCGGCCTGCGCCGGCCTGAGGCGCCGCCGGAGGCATCCGACCTCGGCCCGACAGGCCCCGGCCTACTGGCGCGCTGGCGCGTGCCGGCCATCGGGCTTCTCGGCGGCGGCTTCCTGCTGTTGCCGCTGGTCGCCGGTATCGCCGACCAGCCGTTCTGGGTGGACATGGGGCTGCGGGTCATCATCTTCGCCATCGCCGCCCTGAGCCTCGACCTCATCCTCGGCCAGACCGGGCTGGTGAGCTTCGGGCACGCGCTCTATCTCGGCATCGGCGCCTATGTGGTGGGCATCCTGGCGGATGCCGGGGTCGAGAGCGGCTTCGTCCAGTGGCCACTGGCCATGGCGATCTCTGCTCTGCTGGCCGCGGCGCTGTCGGTGGTGGCGCTGCGCACCTCCGGCACCTTCTTCATCATGATCACCCTCGCCTTCGCGCAGATGATGTTCTACGGCGCCTCCAGCCTCTACGAATATGGCGGCGACGACGGCATGCACCTCGCCGTGCGCAGCACCTTCGGCGGGCTGGTGGACCTCTATGATTCCCGTCAGTTCTACTATGTCGCCCTCGGCCTGCTGGTGGTGCTCGCGGCTCTCAACATACGCCTCACACGGGCGCGCTTCGGCATGGTGCTGAAGGGCATCCGCATCAATGAGCGACGCATGGCGGCGGCCGGCTTTCCCACATTCCGTTACAAGCTTGTCGCCTGCATCATTTCGGCAGCGGTGTGCGGGCTCGCGGGCGCAATGCTCGCCAATGCGGCGGAGTTCGTCGGCCCGCAATATATGGACTGGACCCGCTCGGCCGAGCTGATGATCATGGTCGTGGCCGGCGGGCTGGCGACGCCCTTCGGCGCCATCATCGGCGCGCTGGCCTATCTCGGCATCGAGAAATACCTCTCCGATCTCACCATCCACTGGCGGCTCGCCTTCGGCGCGCTGCTCATCCTCCTCGTCTTCCTCGGCCGGGGCGGGCTCAGCGCACTGTTCGCGCCGGGCGCGGCGCGGCAGGCGGCTCCGGCGCACAAGGGATCATTCCGATGGGCAAGACCCTTCTTCAGACCGCGGGCGTGACCCGCCGGTTCGGCGGGCTCAATGCCGTCGACGGGGTGGATTTCGAGCTTCGCACGGGCGAACTGGTGGCGGTCATCGGGCCCAACGGCGCGGGCAAGACCACCTTCGTCAATCTCCTCTCCGGCGCGCTCAGGCCCGATGCGGGCACCGTGACATTCGAGGGGCGGGACATTTCCCGCCTGCCGATGGATGCGCGCGCCCGGCTTGGCATTGCCCGCTCCTTCCAGATCGCCAGCATCTTCCCCGAGCTGAGCGTGGTCGAAAACGTGGCGCTCGCCGCCCAGGCCCACGCCGGCCACAGCTTCCATTTCTGGCGGGAGGTGGCGGACGAGGCCCCGCTGCGCCGGAAGGCGCAGGCGCAGCTCGCCGACCTCGGGCTTTCGGACTGCGCAGACCGGCCCGCGTCCCAGCTCTCCCACGGCGAAAAGCGGCTGCTGGAGATCGCCATGGCCCTCGTGGTCGAGCCACGGGTGCTGCTGCTGGACGAGCCCATGGCCGGTCTCGGCATCGCCGAGGCGCGTCGGATGATCGACTTCATCGCCGGATTGAAAGGGCGTTTCAGCATACTACTGGTGGAGCACGATATGGAGGCGGTCTTCACCCTCGCCGATCGCGTCTTCGTCCTCGCCTCGGGCGCGCGGGTGGCGGACGGGCCACCGGAGGTGGTGCGCGCCGATCCACGCGTGCAGCTCGCCTATCTCGGCGGCGAAGGGGAGGACCTGTGATGCTGGAGCTGCGGCAGGTGAGCGCGGCCTATGGCTCGAGCCGTGTCCTGTTCGGCGTAGACCTTGCCATTGCGGAGGGCGAGGTGGTGACGCTGCTGGGCCGCAACGGCATGGGCAAGACCACGACGGTCAATGCCATCATGGGCCTCGTCTCCCTCACCCAGGGCGATATCAACTTCCGTGGCGCACGTATTTCCGGGCTGCCGGCCTACAAGGTGGCCCGCAACGGCCTCGCGCTGGTGCCGGAAGGGCGGCAGGTGTTTCCCAACCTGACCGTGGAGGAAAACCTCGTCGCCACGGCGGCGAACCGCATCCACGCCCCCGCGCCGTGGACGCTGGAGGCCGTCTATGGCTTGTTCCCGGCCCTCGCCCCCCTCGCCCGCCGCGGTGCCGGCCTGCTCTCCGGCGGCGAGCAGCAGATGCTCTCCATCGGCCGGGCGCTGATGACCAATCCTCGCCTGCTGATCCTCGACGAGGCGACGGAAGGCCTCGCCCCCCGCATCCGCCGCGAGATCTGGGATGCGCTGGTGCGCATCCGGGAACGCGGCCAGTCGGTGCTGGTGATCGACAAGAACATCGACATGCTGTGCCGCTTCGCTGACCGCCACCACATCCTGGAGAAGGGGCGCATCGTCTGGAGCGGCAGCTCGCCGGCGTTGATGGCCGACGAAGATGTCCGGATGCGCTTTCTGAGCGCCTGATCGCCCCAAGCAGCCGTCGTTGCCGGACAAAGATCCGTCACCGGGCACCACCCGACGGCGCCGGCGGTAACGGGACGACGACTTGATTGGTATTCAAATATTCTTTGCGTTGACAGATCTTATCCGCCTCAAAAAAGTGCATTCTAAGAGGGCGATTCTCGGTCACGAGATCGCGCGATAGGCAGCGCTCGCGCGATCACCGATGGCCTGCCACATATCGCTCAATGGGCTTTCGGGGTGGAAACAGGCACATGAGGCTGCCCAGGCGATCAGAAGATCGGCGCCAAGACGGCGGCCGGGGGGTGAAGGTGCGGCTCGATCTCATCGCAGCGATCCTGGTTGCCTGCACGGCCCCCGTTGTCGCGTCGGATCTTGCACGTAGTGGCACTCCAGCCCAGCCCGCCAGCGCACAGGATGATTTCTGGACCCGCCCCTATCTGTTCGGGGATCTCGGCCGAGCCCGTCTGAAGGACCAGGGCATCGACATCTCGGGCGGGCTGGTCAACGAAACGGTCGGAAACCTGACGGGCGGCACCCATCAGGCGGGGGCGAACGCCGGTCAGGCCTTCGTCCAAGGCATCTTCGACATGGAGAAGCTTGCCCACATTACCGGCGGCACGTTCGGCATCACGCTGGTGGGCCGCTGGGGCGACAACCTGGCCGAAGTGGCGGACATCCCCGCGCTGATGCTGCTCAATGAAGTCTACGGCCGCGGCAACATCGTCCGCCTCGTGGACTTCCACTATAATCAATCCCTGTGGGACGGGGCAGTGGACGTCAAGTTCGGACGCCTCGCCGTCGGTGCCGACTTCGGCTTCGACCGCTGCGATTTCATCAACTTGACCTTCTGCGGGTCCGTCCCCGGAAATATAGCTGGAAACTATATTTTCAACTGGCCGGTCAGCCAGTGGGGCGGGGTCCTGAAGCTCCATCTCGCCGATGATCTCACCTTTTCCGCCGCCGTGTACGATGAGAACCCGACCTATCTGTCGGTGCAGGCGAAATGGGCGCTGCTCCCCACCTGGCCGTCGGGGTCGGAGGGGGCGCTGGTGCCCATGGAGCTGAAATGGACGCCGACGCTCGGAGACCTCTCGGGCACCTACAGGATCGGCGGCTGGTTCGATACCGCGACTGCCGATAACGCCGTCACGAGCATCAACGGGCTGCCCGCGCTCATCTCGGGGCTGCCCTATGCGCAGGATTATGCGCGGTACGGCTTCTATATTTCCTTCATTCAGCAGCTGACCGGCAATGCCAGCGGCCCGAGCCCCAAGCAGGGGCTGTGGAGCTTCCTGAACGTCACCTATTCCGACCCGCGCACCTCTACCACCCTCTATCAGGTGTCGTGGGGCCTTCAGCAGCATGGAACATTCGCGGGACGGCCGGACGACGAGATCGGCTTCGCCATCGGCACCACCGGCATCAACCCGCGCCTTGCGGACGCCCAGGCCCAGGCCAACTGGCTGGGTCTCGGGCCGGGATATGTGCAGCATAATGAGTATGTGATGGAAGCCTATTACGGGCTTCAGGCCACGGGCTGGCTCAACCTGAAGTCTTCGCTGCAATACGTCATCGACCCCGGCGGCTATTCTTCGCCCCTCAACGAGAACGCCTGGGTGGTCGGCCTGCGGACGACCGTGGCCTTCTGAGCCATATCGACACGGCGCCGAACACCACGGTTCGGGTGCGATTCAGTGGGGGAATCGGTATCGTTCGGGTGGCATTCGGCGCGGAGTCAGCGCGCGGTTCAGGTCGGACCGCGCATATCCCGCCTGACACGCAGGACGAGTCGATCAGATGAACGCATGGGTTGCAGCGGGGGTTGCATTCGTCACCATGGCCGTCACGATGGCGGTGGGCATGGCCATCGGCAGCCGGCTATCCGACTCCCGCTATGAGGACGGGTCGGTCAAGAATTTGCGCACAAGCGTCGCCATCATCGCGACCATGTCTTCGCTGTTGCTTGGCCTCATGGTCAACTCGGCCCGCTACAATTTCAGCGATGCCTATTCCGACGTGCAGAAATACGCCGCTGTTCTACAGATCACCGATCTCAACCTGCTCAGCTTCGGCGCCCCGGCCTGCCCGCTGCGCGGCGACCTTCAGGCCTATGCCCGCCAGCTGGTGGCGGAGACGTGGACCGCCGGCGAGGATGACGCCTCCGGGGCCGCGCAGGTGACGGCGCTTGCCGCCCTCCTCCGCTTTGATGCAGGGGTCCGCAGCCTGAAGAGCGAGACCCCCGACCAGCAGGACGTGCGGGGCACCCTGCTCGGCCTGTCGCGGCAGTTGGTGGAGTATCGATGGAAGGTCACGGGCGTCGCCCGCACGGCCACGCCCGTCACCTTCATCTTCGTGGTGATCTGCTGGTTCGCGCTGATCTTCCTCTATTCCGGCGTGTTCGCGCCGCGGAACGCGCTGGTCCTCATCGGCCATGGGCTGGGCATGGTGGGCATTTCCGCCGCCATCTTCCTCGTCATGGAGATGGGCCAGCCCTTCACCGGGCCGATCAAGGTGTCCCCCGCCCCGGTGGAGCGCCTGCTCGCGCGCATGCAGGCCGAGCCCTGCCCCACGGTGGCGCCGCAGCGCTGAAACGGCGACGGCCGGATCGCGGATGCGACCCGGCCGCCGAATGCCCCGGACGAAGCCGATCAGTTCAGGCGCGGCTGCTGCGACGTGCCCTTGTACCAGTCGAAGGCCTTGCCCTCGGTGGAGAGCATCACCGACTTCACGTCGAAATGGTCGTTGAAGCTCTCGATGCCGAATTCCCGGCCGATGCCGCTGTCATCCACCCCGCCCCACGGCGAGGCGGGATCGAGGCGGTGATGGTCGTTGATCCAGACGATGCCGGCCTTCACCTTCGCCGCCACGCGATGGGCGCGGTGCACGTCGCGGGTGCGGATCGCGGCGGCGAGGCCGAACGGGCTGTCGTTGGCGATGGCGAGGGCCTCCTCCTCCGTCTCGAAGGGGATCACCACCGTGAACGGGCCGAACACCTCCTCGCGGGCGATGCGCATGTGGGGCGCCACATCGGCGAACACGGTGGGCTCCACGAAGAAGCCGTTCTCGTGCCCCGGCACGATGCGCCGCTGGCCGCCGGCCACGAGACGCGCGCCATCGTCATGGCCCGCCTGCACGAAGGAGAGCACGCGGTCGAGCTGGCGCTGGGAGACCACCGGGCCGAGCTGGGTCTCGGGATCGCGCGGATCGCCGATGCGGATGGCCTTGGTCTTGGCGGCCAGGCGCTCCACGAACTCGTCATAGATGGTCTTCTGCACGATATGCCGGGCGGCGCAGACGCAGGTCTGGCCGGCGCCGACGAAGGCGCCGAAGGCGGCATAGTTCACCGCCTGCTCCACGTCGTAATCGTCGAACACCATCACCGGCGTCTTGCCGCCCAGCTCCAGCGTCTGGTGGGCGAAGACCTTCGCCGCCGCCGAGCCGGCGATGCGGCCGGCCTCGGTGCCGCCGGTGAGCACCAGCTTGTTGATGTCGTGATGCTCGGCGAGGAAGCGGCCGGAATTGCCGCCGATGCCGTTCACCACGTTGAACACGCCGGGCGGCAGGCCGTTGTCGCTCATCAGCTTCGCGAGGCGCAGCGTGGTGAGGGGGGTATATTCGGAGGGCTTCACCACCGTGGTGCAGCCGGAGGCGAGCACCGCCGCCAGCGACTTGCACAGGATCATCAGCGGGTGGTTGAAGGGCGTGCAATTGGCCACCACGCCGATGGGCGTGCGGCGGGTGTAGTTGAGATAATTGCCTTCCACCGGGATCACGTCGTCGCGGCGGGCGAGCGCGAGGCCGCCGAAATAGCGCAGGAAGTCCGGCAGGCGGCCGAGCTGGGCGCGGGTCTCGTTCACCGGCCGGCCGTTGTTCTGGGTCTCGAGCTGGTACAGCTCCGGCAGCGCGGCCTCGAAGGCGTCGGCGATGCGGTTGATGAGCTTCACCCGCTCGCGGATGGCCATGCCGCCCCAGGCGTCGCCGTTGAAGGCGGCGCGGGCGCTTTTCACCGCCGCGTCCACGTCCTCGCGGGTGCTGTCGGGAATGGTGGCGATGACGGCGCCGGTGGCGGGGTTCTTCACCTCCACCGTGCCGCCGCCGATGCTTTCCACCTCGCGGCCATCGATGAAATTGCCGCGCGCCGCGATGGCGATCTCGGCTTTGGCGTTCATGGCGTTTCTCCGGTTTTTCTCACAGGACGACGGCGTGCCGCGACAAGGCCGCGACCACCCGTTTTTCGGCATCGGCGATATGGTCCCGCAGCAGGCGGGCGGCCTTGCGGCCGTCGCGGGACTGGAGCGCCTCGATGATGGCGACGTGCTCGGCAATCAGCCGGTCAGGGTCGCGCCCCTGCATGGTGCCGATGCTGACCAGCACCAGCCGGTCGGCCTGCGCGACCAGATCCACCACCTCTTCCCGCATGCGACGATGGGGCGAGCACATGGCAACCGCGACGTGGAAGGCGCGGTTGTAGCGGATGAAATCCGACTTCGACGCATCGAAGGTGCGGAAGGAATCAAGAGCGGCCAGCGCCGCGTCGGTGGCGTGGCGGGCGGCATCGGCCGCGCAGGCCGGCTCCATCACCTCGCGGAAGCGGAAGATGTCGCGCGCATCGGCCAGCGACACCGGATTCACCCGGTAGCCCTGACGCGGCAGCACGGTGATGAGGCGTTCCTGCTCCAGCCGCAGCAGAGCCTCGCGCACGGGCTGCTTGCTCACCTCGAAACGGCCGGCCAGCTCCTGCTCGCGCAGTTCCTCGCCGGGCTGGAGATGGCAGCCGAGAATCTCGTCCTTCAGCCGCGCATAGACCGCGTCCCGCAGCAGGCCGGAGCCGCCGATGGCCTTATCAGAGGCGGAGTCATGATCGAATAACATATTTCATGCCCTGACAAACTGGAGGCATTCTGGAGGAGCGATAACGACAGAACAACGGAAAAATGGCCCTTGACGGCGGTTTTCGGTTCTGTCTGAAATATCACGACAAAAATTTTAGCCGTCAAGAGCATCTCAGGGAGAGCGAAAATGCCCACACTCACCAAGCGCACCACGGCCGCGTGGCTGGCCGCGACGGCGCTGTCCGCGCTGATGGCCGTGCCCGCCGCGGCGCAGCAGCCGCCCATCAAGGTCGGCTTCATGACGGTGCGCTCCGGCGCGCTGGCGGCCGGCGGCAAGCAGATGGAGCAGGGCATGGAATATTGCCTTGCCGAGCGGAACGGCATGATGGGCGGCCGCAAGGTCGAGCTCATCACGGTGGACACCGCCGGCCAGCCGGCCACCACCAAGACCCGCGCCCAGGAACTGGTGGAGCGTGAGCGCGTCAACGCCATCATCGGCCCGCTCGCCGCCTTCGAGGCGCTGGCCATCGACGACTACATCCGGCAGGTGGGCGTGCCCGTCATCTCGCCCTCGGCGGCGGCGGAAGACCTCACCCAGCGCAAGGTAAACCCGTGGTTCGTGCGCGCCGTGGGCACCTCGGCCCAGGCCAACCACGCGCTCGGCGAATATGCCGCCAAGGACATGAAGCTGAAGCGCGTCGTCACCATCGGCGACGACTTCGCCTTCGGCCACGAGGCCACCGCCGGCTTCCAGCGCGCCTTCGAGGACAATGGCGGACAGGTGGTGCAGAAGCTCTGGCCGCCGCTCAACGTCGCCGATTACGGCAGCTACATCAGCCAGATCCGCACCGACGTGGATGCCGTCTACGCCGCCTTCGCCGGGGGCAACGGCCTGCGCTTCCTGCAGCAATACGCCGAATACGGCGCGCCGGTGAAGGTCATCGCGCAGATGACCACCGTGGACGAAGGCATCCTCAAGTCCATGGGCAAGGAGGCGGTGGGCGTCATCTCTTCCGGCTGGTACACGGCGACGCAGGACGTGCCCGGAAACAAGGAATTCGCCGCCGGCATCCGCGCCAAATACGGCGCCGATCCCGGCTACTACACCGCCGGCGCCTACGCCGCCTGCGCCTTCCTCGATGCGGCCGTGAAGGCCGTGGACGGCAAGGTGGAGGACAAGCAGGCGCTGATGAAGGCGCTCCGCTCCGTGAAGCTGGAGAAGGGCCCGTATGGCGAGGTCACCCTCGACGCATACGGCAACCCCATCATGAACGTCACCATCCGCAAGACCGAGGAGAAGGACGGGCGGCTGCAGAACGTGGTCGTCAAGACCTATCCGAAGGTGACGCAGTTCTGGATCTACGATCCGAAAGCCTTCCTCGCCGAGCCGGTCTACAGCCGCGACTACCCGCCGGCGAAGAATCTCGGGAAGTAGTCTCAGGAACTGACCTCGGCCAGGGGCCGTCATGGCCCCGTTCAAAGCCGTCATGCCCCGGCCGGTCCGGAAGTCGGCTGTTGCCGACTTCCGTTCGCAGAGTCGGAACTCGGCAACAGCCGAGTTCCGGGGCATCCACTCCGCCGCCAGCGGGGTGCATGAAGCCCGGTAGCCAGCCCAGCCGCACCGTGGATCCCCCGGACAAGCCGGGGGATGACGGCTCGATAAGCACCGACCAGTCTCCATTTCCGCATTTTTCCGAGGACCAATCATGACCTTCTGGGTCAGCCAAAGCCTCAATGCCCTCGCGCTCGGCGGGCTCCTGTTCATGCTGGCGTCGGGCTTCAGCCTCATCTTCGGGCTGATGCGGGTGGCGAACCTCGCCCATGGCGCGCTGTTCATGCTGGGCGCGTATCTCGGCCTTGCCGCCGTGAAGGCCGGCTTCGGCTTCTGGGCGGCGGCGGCTTCGGCCGCGGTGGCGGTGGGGCTGCTCGGCGGCATTCTGGAGCGCACGCTGCTGCGGCGCCTCGCCGGGCGCACCCTGCCCCAGGTGCTGCTGACGCTGGGCCTCGCCTTCATCATCGCCGACGCCTGCCTGATGATGTGGGGCGGGGACCCCATGCGCCTGCCGCCGCCGCCCGAACTCTCCGGCGCGGTGCGCATCGGCGACGCGGTGTTCCCGCGCTACCGGCTGTTCGTCATCGGTGCCTCGGCGGCGGTGGCGCTGGGGCTGTGGCTGCTGGTGGAGCGCACCCGCGCCGGCGCCATGATCCGCGCGGCGGTGGACGACGTGGGCATGGCCCGCGCCATCGGCGTCTCCGCCTCCACCCTCTTCACCGCCGTCTTCTGCCTCGGCACGGCGCTGGCGGGCCTCGGCGGGGTCATCGGCGGCCCCATCCTCTCAGTCTATCCCAGCCTCGACCAGGACATGCTGCCGCTGGCCCTGCTGGTCGTCATCCTCGGCGGCGCCGGGAGCCTCGCCGGGGCGTTCGTCGGCGCCTACGCCATCGGCTTCATCTACACGTTCGGACAGGTGCTCGTGCCCGACCTTGCCTATGTGATCCTGTTCCTGCCCATGATTCTGGTGCTCTCCGTGGCGCCGCAGGGCCTGTTCGGCCGGAGGCTCGGATGAGTGCGCGCGTCCTCCCCTTCGCGGTGGCGCTGGCCGCCATGGCCATGGTGCCGCTGTTCTCCACCTCCCCCTTCTATGTGAACCTCACCAGCCAGGTGGCCATCGCCGCCATCGGCGCGCTGGGGCTCAACGTGCTGGTGGGCCACGCGGGGCTGAACTCGCTCGGCTTCGCGGTGTTTCCCGGCCTCACCGCCTATCTGGTGGCGTGGCTCTCTACCGTGGGCGGTATCGATCCGGTGGCGGCGGCGCTGCTGGCGCTGGGCGGGACGCTGGCGGTGTCCGCGCTGTTCGCCCTCGTCGCCTTGCGCACCACCGGCCTCGGCTTCGTGATGATCACCATGGCGCTGTGCCAGATCGTCTGGGGCGCGGCCTATCGCTGGACCTCGGTGACGGGCGGCGACAACGGCCTGTCCGGCGTGCCGCGCCCCGGCGGCGCGTGGCTGCCGCTGGAAAAGCCGGAATACTTCCTGTGGCTGTGCCTCGCAGTGCTGGCGCTGGCGCTCATCCAGCTCGGCCGCTTCTTCGACAGCCCGCTCGGTGTGGCGCTGCGCGGCACGCGGGACCAGCCGCGCCGCATGGGGGCGGTGGGCTATGACGTGTGGCGCATCCGCTTCGTCGCCTGGATGCTCGCCGCCGCCTGGGGCGCGGCCGCCGGGCTGCTCTATGCCTGGTACCACCAGTTCGTCAGCCCGCACATGATGGCGGTGACCGCCTCCGCCGAGGTGCTGCTGATGGTGGTGGCGGGCGGTGCCGGCACGCTGGCCGGCCCGCTCATCGGCGCGGCGCTCGTGGTGCTGCTGAAGAACCTCGCCTCCATCTGGATCGACCGCTGGGTGATGCTGCTCGGCTTCACCTTCGTCGTCATCGTCCTGCTAATGCCCGACGGCATCGTGCCCGGCTTCAACCGCCTCACCGCATGGCTGAAGCGCATGAAGCCGGCGGCCCCCGCCCCCAAGCTCGTGCCGAGGGAGCGCGCCGATGGCTGAGCCCGCACTGCGCATCGACGGCCTGACCAAGCAGTTCGGCGGCCTGCCCGCCGTCGCCGATGTCAGCCTCGACATCATGCCCGGCGAGCGGCATCTGCTGCTCGGCCCCAACGGCGCGGGCAAGACCACGCTGTTCAACCTGATCTGCGGCGACCTCACCCCCACCGGCGGCTCCATCCGCCTGTTCGGATCGGAGCTGGTGGGCCTGCCGCCCCGCAAGCGCACCGGCCATGGCCTCGCGCGCACCTACCAGATCCTCACGCTCTTCCCGCACGAGACCATCTGCCGGAACGTGATGCTGGCCCTGAACGGTCTGCGCCGCGAGAAGTGGCGCGCCTGGGCGCCCTTCAATGCCGATGCGTCGCTGCGGTCGGAGGCGCTCGCCATCCTCGACCGGGTGAAGCTCGCCGATCTCGCCGACCGGCCCGTGTCCCAGACCGCCTATGGCGACCGCCGCCGGCTGGAGATCGCCATGGCGCTGGCGCTGGCCCCGCGCGTGCTGCTGCTGGACGAGCCCCTCGCCGGCCTCTCCCGCGACGAGCGGGTGATGGTGCAGGACCTGCTCGCCAATTTGCCGGAGGAGATGACCGTGGTGCTCATCGAGCACGACATGGATGTCGCCCTCGCCTTCGCCGAGCGCATCACCTTGCTCCATCACGGCCGTGTCGTGACCACCGGATCGCGCGCCGACATCGCCGCCGATCCCCGCACACGGGAGGTGTATCTCGGTGCCTGAAGCCCTCACTTTGTCCAATCTCCACGTCTATCACGGCGAGATCTGCGCCGTGCGCGGGCTCGACATCGTCTGCGCGGAAGGCGCGGTCACCGCCCTGCTCGGCCGCAACGGCGCGGGCAAGTCCACGACCCTCTCCGCCATCGCCGGGCTTCTGGACGCCCGGCAGGGGCGCATCGATCTGTTCGGCACGTCGCTGGAGAACCGCAAGCCCGAGGTCATCTGCCGGCTCGGCGTGGGGCTGGTGCCGCAGGGGCGGCGCATCTTCCCGTCGCTGACCGTGCAGGAGCATCTCGCCATCGCCTACCGGCCGCCGCGCCACAAGGCGGCGCGGGTGTTCGACATCGCCTCGGTGGAGACGCTGTTTCCCCGCCTGAAGGAGCGGCGCCGGCAGCTCGCCGGCTCCATGTCCGGCGGCGAGCAGCAGATGCTGGCCATCGCCCGGGCGCTGGTCACCAATCCGCGCGTGCTGCTGCTGGACGAGCCGGCGGAAGGCCTCGCGCCGCAGATCGTCGCCGAGGTGGCGGATGCCATCGCCGCGCTGAAGCAGGCGGGGCTCTCCATCCTCCTCGTGGAACACAATCTGCCGCTGGCGCTGCGGCTCGCCGACACCTGCGTGGTCCTCTCATCCGGGGAGGTGGTCTGGCGCGGGCCGCCTCAGGTCCTCGCCGATGACCCCGCCCTCATGGCCCAACATCTGGGAGTGCACTGATGCTCACCGCCAACACAAGCGCCGCCGGCCTCTCCGCGCACGTCACCGGCACCGGCCCCAGCATCGTGTTCCTGCACTCCCTCCTGTCCGATCGCGGCAGCCTGGAACCCATGGTGCCGCTGCTGTCGGACAGCTTCCGGCTGGTGCTGCTCGATCTGCCCGGCTTCGGCGGCTCGCCGCGTGTCGAGGGAGGACTGGACGGTCAGGCGGATGCGGTCGCGGCGGCGGTGGCGGCGGCCTGCCCCGGCGAGACGCCCATCCTGTTCGGCAACGGCTATGGCTCGTTCCTCGCCCTCGCCACGGCGCTTCGCCATCCGCACCTGTCCAGCGGGCTGTTTCTCGCCGGCTGCGGCGCCGGCTTCACCGAGGAGGGGCGCGGCGCCTTCCGCTTCATGGCCGCCAAGGCGGCCGGCGAGGGCCTCGAATCCATCGCGCAGACCGCCATGCTGCGCCTTTTCCCGGCCGCCATGGCGGCACGGGTGCCGCAGACGCTGGCGGAACGCCGGGCGGCTTTCGTCGCCACCGATCCGGAGGTCTTCCGCGAGGCCTGCGGAATTCTGGCGACGCTTGATCTGAGGGAGGCGGCCGGGGGGCTCGCCGTGCCGGTGTTCGCCTGCGCCGGGACGCACGATGCGGCGACGCCGCCGCTGATGGCGCGGGAACTGGCCGATCTCGTACCGCGCGGCACGTTCCACGAGATCGCCGACTGCGCCCATGTGCCGACGCTTCAGGCGCCGACCGAGGTGGCGGTGCTGCTCACCGGATTTGCCCGCGCGCTGGAGGCCCCCAGGACCGGGGCCGTCGCCGCAAGGGCACACTGATCGGCGGCGCACTGATCCGCGCGGCCGATCCTCAGGCGACGGTGGGAACGTCGATGGCCAGGGCCACCAGCGTGAAGCCGAGCGCGAGCAGGAAGTTGAGGCCGCCGCTGCCACCGAACAGCAAGGTGACGCACACGCTCAGGAGCGCGGCGACGGCGGTGAGGATTATGCCGAAAGCGATGCCCTTCATGGGTCTGGTCCAGGATCAAGATACTGCCGCGAGCCCCCTCGCCGTGTCGTGGTGATGCTCCGGACCCCGGGCGGAATTTCGACAGGAAAGCGGCGTCTTTGCTGCGGGCGGGGTCGCCGCCCACAGATCGACGAAACGTGATCTTTTCGCCACGGCGGGCGCGGCGGCTCAGTCGGTGAAGCCGGCGACGCCGTGCGGCACGTAGGGCGCTTCCAGCGCCGCGACTTCCTCGCCCGTCAGCACCAGCGAGAGGGCGGCCACCGCGTCCGTGAGATGGCCGGGCTTGGAGGCGCCGATGATGGGCGCGGTGACGCCCTTCTTCCGCAGCATCCAGGCGAGGGCCACCTGCGCGCGCGGCACGCCCCGCGCGGCGGCGATGGCGCCCACCGCGTCCACCACCTCCCGGTCGCCCGCCACATAGAGCGTCTTGCCGAACTCGTCGCTTTCAAGCCGATAGGTCGCCTCGTCCCACGCCCGCGCCAGCCGGCCGCGCGCCAGCGGGCTCCAGGGGATGACAGCCACGCCCTCCTCGATGCACAAGGGCAGCATTTCCCGCTCCTCCTCGCGATAGAGGAGGTTCATGTGGTTCTGCATGCTCACGAAGCGGGTCCAGCCGTTGAGGCGCGAGATGTAGATCGCCTTGGCGAAGCGCCACGCCGGCATGGAGGAGGCGCCGATGTAGCGCGCCTTGCCCGCCTTCACCACGTCGTGCAGCGCCTCCAGCGTCTCCTCGATGGGGGTGGCGTGGTCGAAGCGATGGATCTGGTAGAGGTCTACATAGTCGGTGCCGAGCCGGCGCAGGCTGGCGTCGATCTCGGCCATGATGGCCTTGCGCGAGAGGCCTGCGCCGTTGGGGCCGGGGCGCATGCGGTTGAACACCTTGGTGGCGAGCACCACCTCCTCGCGCCGCACGAAATCCTTCAGCGCGCGGCCGACGATCTCTTCCGACGTACCATCCGAATAGACGTTGGCGGTGTCGAGGAAATTGATGCCGAGGTCGAGCGCCTGCCGGATGAGCGGGCGGCTCTCCTCTTCCTTCAGGGTCCAGGCGTGGGAGCCGCGGTTCGGCTCGCCGAACGTCATGCAGCCGAGGCACAGCTTCGAGACCTCAAGGCCGGTCGCGCCGAATTTCACGTAGTCCACTGCCTGTCTCCCGCGATGAAGGCGCCCACCATGGCCGCCGCGGCGGGACATGCAAGCGCTCAATGCATCACGATACCGCGCTCTTCGCGCGCGGATGGGCGCGCACCAGGGCGCCGGCCGCGGCGCCCGCCTCCTCGAACCAGCTCGCATCGCGGTGCACCAGCGAGGCGGAGAAGGCGCCATCCAGCAGCAGCAGGATCTGCCGCGCCAGCGCCATGGGCGCATCGAAGCCGGCGGATTCCAGCTCGCACGCCAGCCACGTCGCGAAAGCCGCCTTGTGGCGGGCGCCGATCTTCACCGCCGGATGTCCGGGCAGGGCGGCGAGTTCGGCCGTGGTGCGCAGGAAGCCGCAGCCCTTCCACTTGGGATGCCGCGCGCTCTTGGCGAGGGCCGCGAAGATGGCCGCGACCTTCTCGTCCGCCCCGCCCTCGGCGGCGGCGAACCACCCCGCCATCTGCGTCAGGTTGGGCTGGTCGCGGGCATCGAGATAGGCGGCGACGAGGTCGTCCTTGCTGTCGAAATGATAATAGAGCGTGCGCTTGGTGACGCCCGCCTTCTCCGCCACCGCATCCATGCTCACGCGGCCGATCCCCTCCGCATAGAACAGCTTCGAGGCGGCCTGGACGATGTTCGCCCGTGTGTCCTTGGCGCGGATGTTCTGGGCGCGGATGTCCTGGGCGCGTCCGTCCTGGGCGCGTCGGTCCTGAGAACGGGCATCGTGGGCGCGCTTTTCCTGGGCGCGCTTGTCTTGAACGCGGGCATTCGGGGGCTTCGGCATGGCCGCAAGGTATACCGTACAGTGAGTATACTCAACCGGCCGCCGCGCGCATGGTCGGCGCCTCGCTGAACGAGGAGCCATCCATGAACGCGAACGAGACGGCGCTTGTGCTGAAGACGGTGGACGGCGCCATCGCCACCCTCACCCTCAACCGTCCGGAAAAGCTCAACGCCCTGAGCTACGACACCATCGACACCCTCCTGCGCCACCTCGACGCCATCGAGGGCGACGCCGGCATCCGCGGCGTCATCCTCACCGGCACCGGACGCGCCTTCTCGGCGGGCGGCGACATTCCGGAATTCTCCCGCTCGGTGGCGGAGAGCCCCGATGCCGCGCTGCGGGATTTCGTGGCGCGCGGCCAACGGCTGACGGCGCGGGTGGAAGCCTTCCGCAAGCCGCTGGTGGTCGCCGTCAACGGCCTCGCCTATGGCGGCGGATGCGAGGTGACGGAGGCGGCGCCGCTCGCCATCGCCAGCGACCGGGCGGTGTTCGCCAAGCCCGAGATCTTGCTCGGCATGCCGCCCACCTTCGGCGGCACCCAGCGCCTGCCCCGCCTCGCCGGCCGCAAGCGGGCCATGGAACTGCTGCTCACCGGCGAACCCTTCACGCCCCGGCGCGCACTGGAGCTGGGCCTCGTGAATGCCGTGGTGCCGCACGACGAACTGATGCCCCGCGCCCGCGACCTTCTGGAGCGCATCCTCGTCCACTCGCCGCTCGCGGTTTCGACCATCCTCACGGCGGTGACGCGGGGCATCAATGTGCCCATCGCCGAGGGCCTGCTGGTGGAGGCCGAGCAATTCGCCCGCATGGCCCCCACCGCCGACCTGCGCGCGGGCCTCGACGCCTGGATCGCCCGCCGCGCGCCGACCTATCCCGGCGTCTGGACAGCAACGGCGGCCGGCTGAATCATGTCGCCCCCGCCGCCGTCCCGTCCCATCATCCGTGAGGAGAATTCAATGACAGAGCCCGCACGCACGCCGCTCGTCGCCAAGGACGTGCCGCCGCGCACCAAGCCTTCCAACTACCCCGCCCCCTTCGCGGCGCGCATGGCGGGGCGAGAGAAGCGGCAGCTGGGCGACGCCTTCGGCCTCTCCCGGTTCGGTGTGAACCTCACCACGCTGGCGCCGGGGGCACAGTCCGCGCTGCTCCATCGGCACAGCCGGTCGGAGGAGTTCGTCTACATCCTCGAAGGCACGCCCACCCTGCGCACGGACGAGGGCGAGTTCCCGCTCTCGCCCGGCATGTGCATCGGCTTTCCGGCCAACGGCCTCGCCCATCACCTCGTCAATCAAAGCGCGGCGGACGTCCGCTATCTGGAAATCGGCGACCGCGATCCCGAGGATGCCGGCACCTATCCCGAGGACGATCTCGTGGCGCAATTCTCCGCCACCGGCTGGTCCTTCACCCGCAAGGACGGCACGCCATGGTGAGGCCCGCATGATTTCCCACGTCAATGTCGGCACCAACGACATCGTTGCCGCGAAAGCCTTCTACGATCCTTTGATGGCGCGCCTCGGCTGGCGCCTGCGCTTCTTCGATGCCGCCGACGGGAAGGCCGGATGGCAGCCGGGGCCGGAGCGGTTTCCCCTGTTCCTGCTGAGCCGGCCGTTCGATGGCGGTCCCGCCACGCCCGGCAACGGCGCCATGGTCGCCCTGCTCGCACCGGACCGGGCGAGCGTGGACGACATCCACCGCATGGCGCTCGCCGCTGGCGGAACGGACGAAGGCGCCCCGGGCCTCAGGCCCCACTATCACCCCAACTATTATGGCGCCTATTTCCGCGACCGCGACGGCAACAAGATCTGCGTGTGCTGCCATGCGGCGCAGGGCGCATGAGCCAACCGGAGGCTCCCGACGTGACGCTCACCCGTGAGCAGATGCATGCCCACGCACAGGCCTGGATCGCCGCCTGGAACCGGCGCGACGTGGAGGCGGTCCTCTCCGCCTTCGCCGACCACGCCCGCTTCCGCAGCCCCATCGCCCTGCAAGTCACGGGATGCGCGACACTGGAAGGCCGCCCGGCTATCGAAGCTTATTGGCAAGAGGCGCTGGGGCGGATCGAGCGGCTGGAGTTCCGTCTCCTCGCCGCCATCTGCGACGAGCCGGGCCAGCGCATGGTGGTCCACTATGAGGCGACGCTGGGCGACGCCACCCGCCGCGCATGCGAGATCTTCGTCTTCCGCGGCGGGTTGAAGGTCGAGGCCGAAGCGCTCTATGGCGATACGGTCGCGCTGCCGGGCGGCGGCGCGGCGGGCGCCTCCGAGGCCGCGGCGCCCGTCTCCGGCATGGCGAAGAGATAGAGCAGGAAGCCGGCTGCCGCGATGGCGGAGAGGGTGAGGAAGGCGGCGCTGTAGCCGGCGGCGACGATGGTCACGCCGGCGATGGAGGCGGAGAAGGCCGCGCCCAGCCCCTGCGCCGTGGCCACCGCGCCCTGGCTCACGTTGAAGCGCCCGGTGCCGCGCGTCAGGTCCGCCACCACCACCGGGAAGAGCGCGCCGAAGATGCCGGCGCCCACACCGTCGAGGCACTGCACGGTGAACAGCCAGAACGGATCGCTGGAGAGGGTGTAGAGCGCACCGCGCAGCGCCAGCACGGCGAAGGCGACGAGGAAGATGGGCTTTCGTCCCCACGCATCCGCCTTCGCGCCGACCATGATCGCCATGGGCACCATCACGCACTGCGCCGCCACGATGCACAGGGCGATGAGCGAGGTCGCCTGCTCCTTGCCCACCACATAGGTGAGCAACTGCCCGGTGGTGGGCAGCATGGCCGCATTGGAGAGGTGGAAGAGGAAGCAGGTGAGCGCGAAGATCAGCAGCGGCCGGCTCGACAGGAGAGTCTTCAGGCCCGACGGATGTTCGTGGTGGGCGGCATCGTGGGCGAGGCCGCGGGCCAGCGTGTCGTCGATCTCGCGGCGCGGCACCACCAGCATGGCGCCGATGCTGAGCGCGGCCAGCACCGCCATGAGCCAGAACACCACGATGGGACCGAACAGCACGGCGGTTCCGGCGGCGATGGCGGCGGAGACGGCGTTGCCGAGATGGTTGAACGCCTCGTTGCGCCCGATGCGCCGCGCGAACGCCTTCGGCCCCACGAGGCCCAGCGTGATGCCCGAGAGCGCGGGCGGGAAGATGGCCCCCGCCATGGCCGCCAGCGACTGGCTGCCCGCCACCAGATAGAAATTGGAGAGGAAGGGCAGCGAGAGGCAGGCGAGCGTCACCGCCAGCGCGCCGGCGATCACGATGGCCGGCTTGTTGCGGCTGCTATCGATGAGCGCGCCGGCCGGGGTCTGGGCGAGGAGGCCGGTGAGGCCGGCGATGGTCATCACGAAGCCGACGGTGGCCTCCGTCCAGCCCTGCTCCGGCCCGCGCACGGCGAGGAGATAGATGGCGAGATAGGGCCCGAGCCCGTCGCGCACGTCGGCGAGAAAGAAGTTGAGCGCGTCGAGCCCCAGCATGGCGCGGCGCGATGGCCCTTGATGGGCCGCTGCGCCGCCACCCTGCCCCACCGCCTGAACATCACCCGCGACCATCGGCAGCCCCCCAACTCGTCCAACCCCTACGCGGAAAAGCGGCCGAATCGTCCCGCCATCAGGGCACGACGCAGCGGCAGCGTGACAACGCCGCCGGATACGCTCCAGATCCAGCTCGCCGCGCAGCCAATTTCGCCGGCGTAGCGGACGCCGCGTCATCCGATTCCGCTTTACGTTGGGAGGAGACAACCTTAGGTTCCCCCTCCGCCGTGCGGGGGACCTTTGTGCGGGGGCTGGCGCGCGGGGGGAGTTCGGAGGGACGCGGCGCGATGAAGCGGTCTACTCAGATCAGCCTTGGCCTGCTCCTCGGCGGGACGGTGCTGACCTTCTACGCCTGCAGCGGCCCCGATGAGACCGCCGAACTCGTCTATGAAGGCAATCACGCGGACGCGGTGCGCCAGTGCGTCGCCGACGACGTGCCGGCGCAGACCTGCGCAACCGCCTATGCCGAGGCGCAGCGCGCCCATGCGCAGACCGCGCCGCGCTTCACCTCCCGCGCCGAGTGCGAGCGCGCCACCGACAGCGCCTGCGACTTCACGGTGGTGAAACGGTTCGACGGCACCCTCGCGGACGTGGTGGTGCCGCTCATGACCGGCTTTCTTCTCAGCCAGGCGCTGCCCGGCCGCGAGGCGAATGTGGGCACGCCGCTCTATCGCTCCCTGAAGGATCCGACCTCCTACCGGCAGCTCTCCGCCTTCACTCGCGTCAGTGCCGGCGTCGGTCCCGCAGGCGGCGGCGGCATGGCCCTCGGCCCGACGACGGTGGGCGGCGGCAAGGGCATCGGCGCGGGGGGACGCGGCGGGTTCGGTGCCCATGGCAGCGGCGGCAAGGGCGGCGGGGGAAAAGGCGGCGGCTCCTGATGCGGCGCCATTCCATCTCCCCGCGCCCGGACTGGCGGGCGACGGCGCAACGGCTCGGCTTCCACTTCGCCAACATGTATGGCGCGCCCTATTGGGATGAGAGCGCCATGTTCTCGTTCTCCCTCGCCGAGATCGAGGACGCCATTGAGGACCCCAGCCGCGACCTCCACCAGATGTGCCTCGCCCTCGCCGAACGGGCGGTGGCGGACCCGCGCGTCATGGCCCGGCTTGGCGTGCCGGAGGCTCATCGCGATCTGGTGGCTGCCTCGTGGCACGCCGCCGACCCCACGCTCTACGGCCGCTTCGATCTCGCCTACGACGGCACGGGGCCGGCCAAGCTATTGGAATACAACGCCGACACCCCCACCGGCCTTTATGAAGCCGCCGTCTTCCAGTGGATCTGGCTGGAGGAGGCGCGCGGCCTCGGCATCGTTCCTTCCGGCGCCGACCAGTTCAATTCGGTGCACGAACGCCTCGTGGCGCAGTTCGCCGCCATGGGCACCGCGCCGCGCCTCCACCTCGCCGGCATGCTGGACGATGTGGAGGACGGCGGCACGCTGGCCTATCTCGCAGATTGCGCGCAGCAGGCCGGCAACCGGGTGCAGCTCATCAACATGGCCGACATCGGTGTCGATGTGCGCGGACGCTTCATCGATCTCGACAATCTCGTCATCTCGTGGATGTTCAAGCTCTATCCGTGGGAATGGATGTTCGACGAGGCTTTCGCCGTACACCTCGCCGGCGCCCGCTGCGCCTTCATTGAGCCCCCGTGGAAGGCGATGCTCTCCACCAAGGCCATCCTGCCCTTGCTGTGGGAGATGTTCCCCGGCCACCCCAACCTGCTGCCGGCCTATTTCGCCGGAGACCCCCGCGCCGACGCGCTGGGCGATCACGTGGTGAAGCCGCTGTTCTCCCGCGAAGGCGAGAACGTGACGCTGGTGCGCGGCGGCCGAGCCCAGACGACGCCCGGACCCTACGGCGAAGAGGGCCATGTGGTGCAGGCGGCCGCCCCGCTCTTTGAATCCGCCCACGGATATGCGGTGATCGGCAGCTGGATCGTCGGCGACACCGCCTGCGGCATCGGCATCAGGGAGGACGCCTCCCCCATCACCGCCAACCTCTCC
Organism: Xanthobacter flavus; assembly: GCF_017875275.1. Taxonomy (NCBI): domain Bacteria; kingdom Pseudomonadati; phylum Pseudomonadota; class Alphaproteobacteria; order Hyphomicrobiales; family Xanthobacteraceae; genus Xanthobacter; species Xanthobacter flavus. The sequence continues at coordinate 758,675 of NZ_JAGGML010000001.1, forward strand.
CGCTTCGTGCCGCACATCATCGACGGCTGAGCCCGCCCTCACGGCTCGGCGCGGTGCTCCTCGCGGGCGGCCTCCCCCACGTCCCGTGCGGCATCGAGGTTGAGGGCGGCGATGGCGAGGCCGACGATGAGGTCCGGCCAGGCCGAGCGCCAGAGGAAGGCGGTGACCCGAGGCGCGCGACGTGTCGAGAGCCCCGCGACAGGCTCAGGAGAGCACGCCCCGCCACACCGCCACCAGCAGGAACACGCCCATGCCGACGCGGTAGAACACGAAGGGCCAGGAGGAGAGGCGCTCCATCACCCGCATCAGCGTCCAGATGGCGACGAAGGCGGAGAGCGAGGCGGTGAGGAGGCCGACGCCAAGCACCTCCCAGCCCTGCATGTCGAGGCCGGCGTGGTGCAGCTCCAGCAATTCCTTCACGCCCGCCGCGAAGATGGCCGGCAGGCCGAGCAGGAAGGAGAAGCGCGCGGCATCCTCCCGGCGCAGGCCGAGGAACATGGCCGCCGTCAGCGTCGAGCCCGAGCGCGACACGCCGGGAATGAGCGCGCCCACCTGCGCGAGGCCCACCCCAAGCGCGTCGGGGAGCCTGATCTGCGCGAAGGTGCGGGTGTGGCGGCTGGTCATTTCCGCGATGCCCAGCAGCAGGCCCATGACAAGGCTCGCCGCGCCGATGACCCACAGTTCGCGCAGGGGCGAGCCGCAGGCATTGAGCTTGTCCTTCAGCAGCACGCCGCCGATGACGATGGGGATGGTGCCGAGGATGATGCCGAGCACCGTCTTCGGCGCGTGGGCGGTGAAATCTCCGGCCCGCACGGCGGAGAGGGAGCCGCAGGCGAGCGCGCGCAGATCGCTCCAGAAATAGGTGACCACCGCGAACAGAGCGGCGAGCTGCATGGCCGCCGAGAAGGCGGAGCCGGGATCGGGCCAGCCGAGCAGCGCCGGCACGAGGCGCATGTGCGCCGTGGAGGAGATGGGCAGAAGCTCGGTGATGCCCTGCACGACGCCGAGGATGGCGACCTTGCCGGTGCCGAGGGCGACGAACCCGGTGTCCACCCCGCTGGTGCAGACGCTGGCCATGGTGTCGGTTTCCGCTTGCTGTGAGAACGGCGGGGGACGGGAAAAACTGAAGGCCTTCGTTGCTATCCGCTTCGCGCCGGGGACGAAACCGGACAGGGTGCGCGTTGTCACCGCAGTCCCGTTGCGGAAGGGCGACGGATGTCCTGCCGCGGCCCTACTCCCGCCGCGCCCACGGCAGCACCACCGTCTCGCCGGCATGGGTGAGGCGCACGGCATCCACGCCAAAGGCGTCCGCGAGATAAGCGTCGTCGAGCACCTCTGTCGGCGTCCCCTCGGCGAGGAGGCGGCCGTCCTTCATCAAGGCGAGCCGATCGCAGAAGCGGCCGGCGAGGGTGAGATCGTGCAACACCGCCACCACCACGGCACCGCGCCGGGCGGTGTCGCGCAGCAGGGCCATCACTTCCAGCTGGTGCAGCGGATCGAGCGCGGCGGAGGGCTCGTCGGCGAGGAGGATCGGCGCCTCCACCGCCAGCGCGCGGGCGAGCAGCACCCGTGCCCGCTCGCCGCCGGAGAGGGTATCGGCCGAGCGGCGGGCAAGCCCTTCCACCCCGGCCGCCGCCATGGCCCGGCGCGCGGCATCGTCCACGACCGCCGCGCCATGGGGCAGGCGCCCCAGCGCCACCACCTCCTCCACCGGCAGAGGCCAGTGGATGCGGCCATCCTGCGGGAGATAGGCGATGGTCCGCCCGAGCCCCCGCCGGCCAATCTCGGCACCGCTGCGGCCGTCATAGAGCACGCGGCCGGAGGCCGGCGTCTCGAGGCCCGCGAGCACCCGCATCAGGCTGGTCTTGCCGGCGCCGTTGGGGCCGAGGAGGCCGAGGAAGATGCCGCCTTCAACCTCCAGACTGAGGTCCCGCACCAGCGTCGCGGCGCCGCGCGTGACGGTGACGGAACGGGCGTCAAGCCTCATGCCTCCCTCCCCCTGAGCCGCGCGAGGAGCACGAGGAAGAAGGGCGCGCCGATGAGCGCCGTCACCACGCCGAGCTGCAGCTCCGGCCGGGTGGGCACGAGGCGCACCGCGATGTCCGCGCCGAGGGTGAGCGCCGCGCCCGCGAGCCCGCTCGCGGCCAGCAGCCGGCCCGGCCGGTGCCCGACCAGCGGGCGCACCAGATGGGGCACCACGAGGCCGACGAAGCCGATGGCTCCCGCCACCGCCACGCTCGCCCCCACCGCAGCCGCCGTGCCGCCGATGACGAGGAGGCGCACCCGGCGCAGCGGGAAGCCGAGGCTTTCAGCGGCGTCCTCGCCCAATGTCAGCGCATCGAGCGCCGGGCCGGTGGCGAGCACCAATACCCAGCCCACCGCCATGAAGGGCAGCGCCAGCGCCACATGCACAAGGCTGCGGTCGGCCAGCGAGCCCATGAGCCAGAACACCAGCTCCAGCGCCGCATAGGGGCTCGGCGCCAGATTCAGCGCCAGCGCGGTAAGCGCGCCGGCGAGGCTGGAGAGCGCGACGCCGGCGAGGATCAGCATCACCGTCCCCGCGCCCCGCGCGGCGAGGGCGAGCAGCACGGCGGTGGCCGCAGCGGCACCCATCAGACCACCCAGTGGCAGGGCCAGCGCGAAGGAGGTGGAGAAGCCGAAATAGAAGGCGATCACCGCCCCCAGCGCCGCCGCGCCGGAGACGCCCACCACGCCGGGATCGGCCAAAGGATTGCGCATCAGCCCCTGCAAGGCCGCCCCGGTGAGGCCGAGGCTGAAGCCCACCGCCGCGCCGAGGATGGCGCGCGGCAGGCGCAGCTCCGACAGCACCAGCGCGGCAACGCTCGGCCGGCCGGCGAGGAGATCACCGAAGGCAGTGCCAAGGTCGAGCGGGGCATAGCCCACCGCCACCGAGGCGCAGAACAACACCGCGACCAGAAGGCCGAGGCCGAGGACAACGCGCGAGGGCATCAGCGCGTCCCCTCGGCGGCGGCGTGGTGGACGCCCCCCGCTGCCGGCCGCCCGGCTTCCGGGCCGGACAAACGGGCACGGGCCGCAGCCAAAAGGGCTGCCGCCTCGGCAAGGTCCGGCCCGGCGCAGGTCCACAGCCTGAGCGGCAAAGCCAGCGTGCGATCCTTGAAGGGGGCGAGCGCGGGGTGATGCAGCAAGGCGTCGGCGAGGGAGGGCGGCGCCGCCTCATCAGCATTCACCACCACGAGGTCGGGCGCGGCGCGCACGATCTCCTCCAGCGCCAGCTGGCCCATCTTGTCCGTGGGCAGGCGTGCCGCGAGGTTGGCAAGCCCGGCCTTCGCCATCAATTCATCCGCCAGCGAGCCGCGGCCGGTGGTGAAGCCGTTGGGGCGCAGAACAACGGCGGAGGGGCGCTCGCCCGCGACCGGCGGCAGGCGCGCGAAGGCCGCTTCCATCTCCCGCACCATGGCCGCGCCTCGCTCCGGCACGCCGAGGCGTTCGGCCACCATGCGGATCTGGGCGTAGGCCTCGTCGAGGGTCTGCGGCTCGGCCAGTTCAAGCACCTCGAAGCCGAGTCGGCGCAGCATGGCGGTGGCGGTGCGCGTGGTGTAGGCGCCGGCCAGCACCAGGTCCGGCTTCAGCGGCACCACCTCTTCCGCCAGCCCACGATTGACGGGGACCGCGCGCGCAAGGTCCGCCACGTTGGACGAGAGCGGATCGCGCGCGAGATGGGTGACGGAGAGCACCTGCCCGGCATCGGCGAGCCGGAGGGCCATTTCGTCCGTGCACAGGTTGAGCGAGACAACGCGGGGCCGGGCATGTGGCGGAACAGGGGCTTCCTCCGCCCGCGCCGGGGCGCAGGCGAGAAGAGCGGCCAAGAGACCCGCCGGGAAAAGCCCGGCCGCCGCGAACCTCACCGCCTCACCATGCGCTTCACCATGTGAGCCTCACCCCGCCATAGGCGCCGAAGCCGGGGGCGAGGAAGCCGTTGGGGTTCTCGTAGGTCTGGTTGAACAGATTGTCGATGCGCCCGAACACGCTGGTGGCGGCATTGAGCCGGTAGTTCGCCGCCAGGTTCACCACCGTGTAGCCGGGCTGGTCGATGTAGTTCGACGTGAGGCGCACGATGTCCCACCAGGAGGAGGCATAGACGAGGCTCGCCGCCAGATCGAGCTCATCGGTGGGCCGCCAGCCAAGCGTCAGGCTCACCTTGTTGTTGGGCCGGCGCAGGGGATAGCAGGAGGTGGCATCGATGGGCGCGCAGGCGGCGCCGAAGGGCTGGCCGGGCGGCACAGAACCCACCACGTCGGTGTAGGTGTAGTCCACCCGCGCGTCGATCCGGTCCGTCACCTTCACCGCCACGAACGCCTCCACGCCCTGCGAGACGGCGCTGGAGATGTTGACGTTCTGGTACGTCACCGGATCGTAGCTGATGAGGTTGGTGATGGTGTTGTGGAAGTACGTCACCCCGAACAGCACCCGCTCCGCGAACGCCTTCTGTTCGAAGCCTAAATCCCAGCCCTCGCTCTCCTCCGGCTGGAGGCTCGCATTGCCATAATAGGGCGCGTAGAGCTGGTAGAGCGTGGGCGCCTTGAAGCCGGTGCCGTAGCTCGCCTTCAGCTTGGTGCCCGTCTCGTCGAACAGCAGCGCGGGGGCGAGGCGGTAGGTGGTGTGGTCGCCGAAGCTGTCGTCGCTGTCGTAGCGCACGTTGGCGGCGAAGAAGAGCCGGTTCCAGAGATTGCCCTGGTATTCGGCATAGACGCCCGTGTCGCCGGTGGAGGCGTCAACCGTGGTGTAGGCCGTGGAAGAGGTCATGGCCTCGTTCCGCCGCTCCGCGCCCACCAGCAGGTTCTGGCCCGGTGCGACAAGATAGTTGGAGCGGACGTAATAGACCTGCCGGTCGCCGTCATAGGTGCCGTTCACGTCCGGGTTCGGCCCCACGGTGGGGCTCGACGAGGTCATCTCGCTCGCGCCGAATGTGGTGACGAGGGCGCCATCGAGCGCGGTCCACACGCCCTCCCCCTTGGTGAAGAACATGCCCGTATAGGATGTGGAGCGCAGCGCCGCTGGAAGGCCGGCATAGGTGGGCGGGGGAAACGTGTCCGGCGTGAAGGCGAGGCTGGTGTCGATGTAGCGCGCGACGAAATTCACCGCGAGCGTCTCGGTGGCCTGCCAGTCGAGCCGGGTGGAGTAGGTCCAGTTGTCATAGGCATTGGGATTGCGCGGCCAGAAGGGCGGGGCAATGTTCTGCGGCGTCACCGGAATATCGGTGGAGGAGAAGTGGGTGACGTTGAACGAATAGGCCAGCTTCTCGGTGGAGCCTGTGAGGCTCGCATACTGGTTGAAGGTGCCGAGCGCGCCGCCCTCCACATAGGCCGACACCTTGGGCGGCCCCTCGCCCTTCCTGGTGGTGATGGAGATGACGCCGCCGATGGCGTCCGAGCCGTAGAGGCCGGATTGCGGGCCACGCAGCACCTCCACGCGTTCGAGATCGGAGGCGAGCAGCTTGCCGAAATCGAACGCGCCGTTGGTGGCGGCGGGATTGCCGGCGTCGATGCCGTCGATCAGCACCTTCACATGGTTGGAATTGGTGCCCCGGATGAACACCGAGGTGGTGCCCCCCGGCCCGCCGGTCTGCACCACGTTGAGGCCGGGCAGCGATTGCAGAACGTCCGGCAAGGTGCGCTGCTGGTTGCGGGCGATGTCCTGCTCGGTGACGATGCTGACCGAACTCGCCACCTCGGTCTCGGGGGTGGGGATGCCGGTGGCGCTGACCACCAGTTCCGGCAGGTCGCCGGCATTCTGGTCGTCTGCATTCAGATTTTGGGTCTGGGCGAGCGCGGAGGGAACGCAGGCAAGAGCCAGCAGGGCCGCGGCCGGCAGCGCGCGGCGGGATCGGAACGGGAAAAGGGACGGCATGAGGAACTCGACGGCACGGGTGGTCCGTCACCGCGAACGAGGCATGCCCGGCCCTATCGGACCGGGACAAAACCGCCATCAGGAGAACCCCGCCCGATGTGCTCGCGCGTGACCACGGCTGACGGCAGGTCTCCTGGCTCGCGGGTCGCCGCCCTTGTGCCGCCTTCCCAGGCCTTGCGACCCAGTGGCTGATGGCAGAGGACTCGCCGCTTACAGTTGCGGGGGCAGCCGCGGCATATCCGGCAAGGCCGGAGCACCGCGTTCCCTTTTGATCCCTTGCGGGAACCGTCGCCACGACCATAGGCGGGGGCGGTCCCTCGCGTCAACGAATCCTTCGCATCTGCAAAAACTTGAACGCAACTGCGGAAAGACCTCGCGTAACCGCGAGCGTAGCGATCACATCTTGCGCTTTGCTTCACCAAACGCGTGGTCCGAAACCACCACCGCGCCGTAAATTCTGCATGCGACTGCCTGCAAAAACGGCACCAGCAAAGGCTCGACCCTCCTTCCGCTAGGTTATGGTAGCGCACGGTTCTCAATTCGCTTAAACGATTGAGAGCCGCCCCGTCCTGCGGGAGGGTGGGCACTACTAAAGTATAATAACCGAATAATCGGACACACAGGGAGTAGAAGATGCGACTGAGGAGCATGGTCGCGGCTTTGGCCGCAGGCGTTGCCGTTTTCGGGCTTGCCTTTTCCGGCGCAGCCTACGCCGCCGACCCCATCAAAATCGGACTCACCGGCCCCTTCACCGGCGGCTCGTCCTCCATGGGCGTGAGCATGCGCGACGGCGTGAAGCTCGCCGTGGATGAGGTGAACAAGGCCGGGGGCGTACTGGGCCGTCCCCTCCAGCTCGTCGAGCGTGACGACGAGGCCAAGAACGAGGTGGGCGTGCAGATCGCCCAGGAGCTCATCAACAAGGAAGGCGTCGTCGCTACCCTCGGCTACATCAACACCGGCGTGGCGCTGGCCTCCCAGCGCTTCTATCAGGAAGCCGAGATTCCAGTGATCAACAACGTGGCCACCGGCACCCTCATCTCCAAGCAGTTCGTGCCGCCGGACAACAAGAACAACTACATCTTCCGCACCTCCGCCAACGACGCCATCCAGAGCGCCATGATCGCCGACGAGGCGGTGAAGCGGCAGGGTTTCAAGAAGCCGGCCATCCTCGCCGACTCGACCAATTACGGCCAGCTCGGCCGCGCCGATCTGGTGAAGGCCCTCGCCACCATGGGCGTGAAGCCGGTTGCCGAAGAAAAGTTCAACATCGGCGACACCGACATGACCGCGCAGCTGCTGCGCGCCAAGGAGGCCGGCGCCGACGTGGTGCTGACCTACGCCATCGGCCCCGAACTGGCGCAGATCGCCAACGGCATGGCCAAGCTCGGCTGGAAGGTGCCCATGATCGGCTCGTGGACGCTCTCCATGGCCAATTTCATCGACACCGCCGGTGCCAACGGCAACGGCGCGATGATGCCGCAGACCTTCATCCAGCTGCCGGACACCCCCAAGCGCAAGGCCTTCATCGAGGCCTATCAGGCCGCCTACAAGATCGACCGCATGCCCTCGCCGGTCTCCGCCGCGCAGGGCTATGATTCGGTGCTGCTGCTCGCCGCCGCCATCAAGCAGGCGGGCTCCACCGACGGCCGCAAGGTCCGCGAGGCGCTGGAAAACCTCAGCACCAAGGTCGAGGGCGTGGTCACCGTCTACGACAAGCCCTTCTCCGCCACCGACCACGAGGCCATCACCGCCAACATCCCGGTGTTCGGCCTCGTGAAGGACGGCCGCGTGGTCGCCGCCCACCCCGAGGACATCGCCGGCGACAAGGCGGTGCGGGTGAAGGCGAAGAACTGAGGCTGACCGGGCCGCGTCCACTAGCTGACCCGGCCCTTTTGTGCGCCGTCATCCCCCGGCTTGTCCGGGGGATCCACGGGGTGACCTGGCGGCCTGCGAAGTAACAAAGAGCTGACCAGGCGGCGAAGTGGATGCCCCGGACGAGCCGGGGCATGACGGAACTGGGTGGGGTGTCGGTTCATAACCCGCCCCGCGATCAGCCCCCTTCACCCCACACCATTCGGATCGCCGCGCCATCGAGCGCGGCGGCCGGTTCGCCGGAACCCTGCCGTGACGCGGGGGCCGCGCCCCCTTCCGGAGATCGTCATGAACGTCCTCTCGCAGCTCATCGTGAGCGGCATCGCCGTGGGCATGATCTACGGCGTCATCGCCTTCAGCTATCAGCTCACCTTCGCCACCTCGAAGACCCTGAACTTCGGCCAGGGCGAGGCCCTGATGCTGGGGGCGCTGGTGGGCCTCACCACCATCAATTTCCTCATCGGCCAGGCGCTCGGCACCCTGTGGGCCTACCTGCTCATGCTGCCCATCGTCTTCGCCTTCGGCCTCGCGCAGGGCGCGGTGGTGGAATGGCTCGGCGTGCGGCAGGCGGTGAAGGCGAAGTCGGAAGCCGGCTGGATCATGGCGACCATCGCGCTGGGCATCATCTTCCGCAATCTCGCCGAGAACATCTGGGGCCGCGACGCGCTGCGCTTCCCCTCCCCGCTGCCGGAGGCGGCGCTCACCATCGGCCCGGTGCGCATCCAGCCCATGGAGATCGCCATCGTCATCGGCGCGCTCGCCATCATGCTGGCGGTGGAAATCTTCAACCGGCGCTCCATCTTCGGCAAGGCCGTGGTGGCCACCGCCAATGACCGCGACGCGGCGGGCCTGATGGGCATCGACACGCGGCGCGTCATCACCTTCTCCTACGCGCTCTCCTCCATGACCGCGGCGTTCGCCGGCGTGCTCATCGCCCCCGTCACCCTCACCGGCGCCACCATGGGCGCGGTACTGGGGCTGAAGGCGTTCGCGGTGGCCATCATCGGCGGCCTGTCGAGCGGCATGGGCGTCATCGTCGGCGGCCTCATCCTCGGCATCACCGAGACGCTGACCGGCTACTACATCTCCACCGGCTACAAGGACGTGCCGGGCCTCGTGCTGCTGCTGCTGGTGCTCTCGCTGAAGCCCTCGGGCCTGTTCGGCCGCGCCACCATCAAGAAGGTCTGAGCCCCATGCTCGCGCGCCGCCTCCTCTCCTCCACGGGGTCGCTCCTCGGCCTCGCGGTGCTCGTCGTGCTGCCGTTCGTGGTGACGAGCCCCTATTATCTCCACCTGCTGGTGACCATCGCCATCTTCTCGATCCTGCTGCTCGGGCTCGACGTGGTGTTCGGCTATACGGGCGAGGTGTCCATCGGCCATGCCGCGCTGTTCGGCATCGGCGCCTACACGGCCGGCTGCCTCGCCATGCATTTCGGCATCGGCTTCTGGCCGGCGCTGCCCTTGGCCATCGTCGTCGCCTGCCTGTTCGGCGTGGTGCTGGCGCTGCCGGCGCTGCGCGTCACCGGCCCCTATCTCGCCATGGTGACGCTGGCCTTCGGCACCATCGTGCAGATCCTCATCAACGAGATGACGGACCTCACCAACGGTCCCCTCGGCATCAAGCTGACGACGCCCCTCTTCATCGACCTCAGGTGGCTCGGCGACACCATTCCGCTGTTCGACATGTCGCTGAAGCGCATGAAGGAAGTGGAATATTACTACATCGCCGCCATCGCGCTGGTGCTCACCCTCATCATCATCAACCGCATCCTCGCCTCCCACCTCGGCCGGGCGTTCGAGGCGCTGCGCGACAGCCCCATCGCGTCCGATTGCATGGGCGTGTCGGTCTACAAGCACAAGGTGCTGGCCTTCGTGATCTCCGCCGGCCTCGCCGGCCTCGCGGGGGCGCTGTTCGCCTATTCGGAGCAGTATATCGCGCCGAACAATTTCGGCTTTGAGCTGTCGGTGCAGTTCCTGCTGGCGGTCACGGTGGGCGGGCGCAAGTCTCGGCTGGGGCCGATCCTCGGCGCGGTCATCATCGTGTTCCTGCCGAACCTGCTGTCCGACATCGAGCTGTTCCGCTACATCGCCGGCACCATCGCGCTCATCGCCGTCATCGCCGGCGCGCGGGTCTTCGTGAAGGATCCGGAGAACCGCGTGCGCAACGCCATTCCCGTGGTGCTGTGCCTCGCCTTCTTCGTCTTCTCGATGCTGCTGCAGAAGATCACCGACTACAAGCTCGCCGTCTTCGGCGTGATGATCCTGTTCGTGGTCTATTATCTGCCGGACGGCATCGTCGGCTTCCTGAAGCGCGCCGCCGCACAGCTCTGGCCGAGCCTCGTGCAGTCCCACGCCGTCATCCACGCCGACACCCACGGCAAGGCGGTCACCGCCTCCCACGAAGGCCATTCGGGCGTGCTGCTCCACGTGGACAATGTGGTGATGCAGTTCGGCGGCCTGCGGGCGCTGGATCAGGTCTCCATCGAGGTGAAGCCCGGCACCATCCACGGCCTCATCGGGCCGAACGGCTCGGGCAAGAGCACCATGATGAACGTGCTCACCGGCATCTATGTGCCCACGGCCGGCGCCGTCCGGTTCAAGGGGCAGGACATGGCCGGCAAGACCTCTTCCGACATCGCCAGCGAGGGCATCGCCCGCACCTTCCAGAACGTGCAGCTCTTCGCCGAGCTGACCCTGATCGAGAACGTGCTGGTGGGCCTCCACCACACCTATCAGGCGACCTTCGCCGAGGTGGCGCTGGGCCTGCCGCGCATAAGGCGGGAGGAGAAGGCGGCGCGCGAGCGGGCCATGAGCCTCCTCGCCTTCGTCGGCCTCTCGGACCTCGCCAACGAGGAGGCGCGCAACCTGCCGTATGGTAAGCAGCGCCTGCTGGAGATCGCCCGCGCACTGGCCCTCGATCCCGCCCTCCTGCTGCTCGACGAGCCCGCCGCCGGCCTCACCGCGCCGGACATCAAGCACCTCGTGGAGATCATCAAGAAGGTGCGCCACGCGGGGCTCACCATCGTGCTCATCGAGCATCACATGGATGTGGTGATGGGCCTGTGCGACACGGTGACGGTGCTGGACTTCGGCCAGAAGATCGCCGAGGGCAAGCCAGCCGAGGTGCAGGCCAACGAGCGCGTCATCGAGGCCTATCTCGGCGGCGCCGCCGCTGCGGCGGAATGAGGAGATCGCCATGCTCGAAGTGAACGATCTCGTCGCCGGCTACGGCAAGGTGAAGGTGCTGCACGGCCTCTCCCTCAAGGTGGAGGAAGGCCGGCTCGTCACCCTCATCGGCTCCAACGGCGCCGGCAAGACGACGACGCTGCGCGCCATCTCCGGCATGATCGTGCCGGAATCGGGCACGGTGCGGCTAGGGGGCGAAGACCTCACCGGCCAGCCCTCCTTCAAGATCACCAAGAAGGGCCTCGCCCACTCGCCCGAGGGGCGGCGCGTGTTCCCCACCCAGAGCGTGAAGGACAACCTTCTGCTCGGCGCCTTCCCCCGCCTCACGGGGGCGCGGGAGCGCGGCGACGTGGAGGGCGACCTCGACCGCATGTTCACGCTCTTCCCGCGCCTCGCCGAGCGCCGCGCCCAGCTTGCCGGCACCCTCTCCGGCGGCGAGCAGCAGATGCTCGCCATGGCCCGCGCGCTGATGCTGAACCCGCGCGTGCTGCTCCTGGACGAGCCCTCCATGGGCCTCGCCCCGCGCCTCGTGGCGGAGGTGTTCGCCACCATCGCGCGGCTCAAGGAGCAGAAGATCACCATGCTGCTGGTGGAGCAGTTCGCCGCCGCCGCGCTGGAGGTGGCCGATTTCGGCTATGTGCTGGAGAACGGTCGCGTCGCCGCCAAGGGTCCGGCGGAAGCGCTGCGCAACGACAGCGCGGTGCGCGCCGCCTATCTCGGACACGCCCACTGAGTGGAGCCGCCCACTGAGGGCGAACGCCTGATTGCAACACGAAGGGCGCCCCAGTGGGCGCCTTTTTTGTTGGTCCGGAAGTGCTCCATCCCAGCGCTTTTCTTTATGGGATTTTTATTTCGGCCCATCGCGGCCCGTCTCGAATCTTTATGCGCAAGGTGACACCTTTCGATCGCTGAGCAGCGGCCGGGCGAAAAGGTTCCGGCGCTGCGGCCGGTCGCGACGCAGGTCCTCCCGCGTCATTGCGGCCCGACACTTCTGCGAGGACGGACGTCCCATGCTCGACATTCTGATGCTCGCCCTGACCGGCGGGCTTTTCGCTCTCGCCATCGGCTACGGCTACGCCTGCGAGCGGCTCTAGCGCCGGCTTACGGCAAGAAAGCTCTTCGGCCACCCAAGCCGTCATGCCCTGGCTTGTCCGGGGCATTCACTGCGTCGCCCTCTGCGCGCCACAAGACCTCGCACCCGGCTAGCCGCGAAGTGGATCCCCGGACAAGCCGGGGGATGACCAACCTTCATAGTATTCGAAGGAAAAATCCATGACCCTAGACTTCGCATTGGGAGGCCTCATCACGATAGGCCTCCTCTTCTACCTCACCCTCGCGTTGCTGAAGCCCGAGCGGTTCTGAGGAGGCACCGATGACCCTCAACGGCTGGATCCAGATCGCCCTGTTCTGCGCGATCATTCTCGCGCTCACCCCGCTCCTCGGCGGCTACATGACCCGCGTGTTCGCGGGCGAGCGCACATTCCTCTCCCCGGTCCTGCGCCCGGTGGAAGGCGCCCTCTACGCCCTCGCCGGCGTGGACGCCAAGCGCGAGCAGACGTGGCTCGGCTACACCCTCGCCATGCTGGTGTTCCACGTAGGCGGCTTCCTCATCCTCTATGCGATCCTGCGCCTGCAGGACCTGCTGCCGCTGAACCCGCAGGAGATGGCGGCGATGCCGCCGGACCTGTCGCTGAACACCGCCGTCAGCTTCCTCACCAACACCAACTGGCAGAATTACGGTGGCGAGAGCACGCTCAGCTATCTCGCGCAGATGCTGGGGCTGACCCACCAGAACTTCCTCTCCGCCGCCACCGGCATCGCGCTGGCGGTGGCGCTGATCCGCGGCTTCTCCCGCGCCTCGGCGCAGACGGTGGGCAATTTCTGGGTGGATGTGACCCGCTGCACCCTCTACGTGCTGCTGCCGCTCTGCATTCCCTACACCCTGTTCCTCGTCTGGCAGGGCATCCCGCAGACGCTCGGGCCCTATGTGGATGCGACCACGCTGGACGGCGCGAAGCAGACCATCGCGGTCGGCCCCGTGGCCTCGCAGGTGGCGATCAAGATGCTCGGCACCAATGGCGGCGGCTTCTTCAACGCCAATGCCTCGCACCCGTTCGAGAACCCCACCGCGCTCTCCAATTTCGTGCAGATGCTCTCCATCTTCGCGCTGGGCGCGGGCCTTACCAACGTGTTCGGCCGCATGGTGGGCGACGTGCGCAAGGGCTGGGCGATCCTCGCCGCCATGGGCGTCATCTTCGTCGCGGGTGTGGCCGTCACCTATTGGGCCGAGTCCGCCGGCACGCCGGGGCTGAACGCGCTGGGGCTGACGGGCGGCAACATGGAAGGCAAGGAGGTGCGCTTCGGCATCGTCGCCTCGGCTCTCTTCGCCGTCATCACCACCGCCGCCTCCTGCGGCGCGGTGAACGCGATGCATGACAGCTTCACCGCGCTCGGCGGCATGATCCCGCTCATCAACATGGAGCTGGGCGAGATCATCGTCGGCGGCGTGGGCGCGGGCATGTACGGCATGCTGCTGTTCGTGGTGGTGGCCATGTTCGTGGCCGGCCTCATGGTGGGTCGCACGCCCGAATATGCCGGCAAGAAGATCGAGGCCAAGGAAGTGAAGATGGCGATGCTCGCCATCCTCGTCCTGCCCTTGATGATGCTCGGCTGGACCGCGGTCGCCACCGTGCTGCCCTCGGCGGTGGCCTCCATCGCCAATCCCGGGCCGCACGGCTTCTCCGAGATCCTCTACGCCTTCACCTCGGCGACGGCGAACAACGGCTCGGCCTTCGGCGGGCTCACCGGCAACACGCCCTTCTACAATGTGACGCTTGCCATCTCCATGTTTATCGGCCGCTTCATGATGATCGTGCCGGCCATGGCGCTGGCGGGATCGCTCGCGGCGAAGAAGACCGTGCCGGCGTCGGCGGGCACCTTTCCCACCCGTGGCGGGCTCTTCGTCGGCCTGCTGGTGGGCGTCATCCTCATCGTCGGCGGCCTCACCTTCTTCCCGGCGCTCGCGCTCGGGCCGATCGTGGAGCACCTCGCGGCGGTGGCCGGCCAGACCTTCGGGGGCTGAGATGGCACGCAGCACCCCTCCCGCGCGGGCTCCGGCCCTGCGCACCTCCGAACTCATCCTCCTTTTGACCCTCGCCGCCTTCGTCCTCGTCGCCGCCATCCAGATGGTGGCGCTCGTTGTCGGCAAACCCTGATTTCCGGGAGCCATCCATGGCCAAGCCCCGTTCCAGCAGCATCCTCGACCCGGCCATCCTGGTGCCGGCCATCGGCGCGTCGTTCAAGAAGCTCGATCCGCGCGCGATGGTGAAGAACCCGGTGATGTTCGTGGTGGAGGTGGTCGCCCTCCTCACCACAATTCTCTTCGTCCGCGACGTCGTGGCGGGAGGGAGCGGCCTCGGCTTCTCCTTCCAGATCATCCTGTGGCTGTGGTTCACCGTGCTGTTCGCCAATTTCGCGGAAGCGGTGGCGGAAGGGCGCGGAAAGGCGCAGGCGGATTCGCTCCGCCGCACCCGAGCGGAGACGCAGGCGAAGCTCCTCACCGGTGCCGGCAATGACTGGCGAGAGGTGGCCGGCACCTCGCTCAAGGTCGGCGACGTGGTGCTGGTGGAGGCGGGCGACGTGATCCCCTCCGACGGCGAGGTGGTGGAGGGCGTCGCCTCGGTCAACGAGGCGGCCATCACCGGCGAGAGCGCGCCGGTGATCCGCGAGAGCGGCGGCGACCGCTCCGCCGTCACCGGCGGCACCACGGTCATCTCCGACCACATCAAGGTGCGCATCACCGCGGCGGCCGGCTCCACCTTCCTCGACCGCATGATCCACCTGGTGGAAGGGGCGGAGCGGCAGAAGACGCCGAACGAGATCGCCCTCAATATCCTGCTCGCCGGCATGACGCTGATCTTCGTCTTCGCCACCGCCTCCATCCCGAGCTTCGCCGCCTATGCGGGGGGCACCATCTCCGTGGTGGTGCTGGTGGCGCTGTTCGTGACGCTCATCCCCACCACCATCGGCGCGCTGCTCTCCGCCATCGGCATCGCCGGCATGGATCGCCTGGTGCGCTTCAACGTGCTCGCCATGTCCGGCCGCGCGGTGGAGGCGGCGGGCGACGTGGACACGCTGCTCCTCGACAAGACCGGCACCATCACGCTCGGCAACCGGCAGGCGGCGGAGTTCCGCCCCGTTCGCGGGGTGACCGCGCAGGATCTGGCGGACGCGGCGCAGCTCGCCTCCCTCGCCGACGAGACGCCGGAGGGCCGCTCCATCGTCGTGCTGGCGAAGGAGAAATACGCCATCCGCGGCCGCGACATGGCGACCCTGAACGCCCATTTCGTGCCCTTCACCGCCCAGACCCGCATGAGCGGCGTGGATGTGGACGGAAGCGTGATCCGCAAGGGCGCGGTGGATGCCATCCTGAAGGATCTCCAGGCGTCCGGTGCGGGCGCGCGCCCGCTCTCGCCGGAGACGCTGCGCGAGGTGCAGGCCATCGCCGAGGAGATCGGCAAGGCCGGCGGCACCCCTTTGGCCGTCGCGCGGGATGGTCGGGTGCTGGGCGTCGTCTATCTTAAGGACATCGTGAAGGGCGGCATCCGCGAGCGCTTCGCCGAATTGCGCCGCATGGGCATCCGCACGGTGATGATCACCGGCGACAACCCGCTGACCGCTGCCGCCATCGCCGCCGAGGCGGGCGTGGACGACTTCCTCGCCGAGGCCACCCCCGAGGCGAAGCTGAAGCTCATCCGCGACGAACAGGCCAAGGGCAAGCTGGTCGCCATGTGCGGCGACGGCACCAACGACGCCCCGGCCCTCGCCCAGGCGGATGTGGGCGTCGCCATGAACACCGGCACGGTGGCCGCCCGCGAGGCCGGCAACATGGTGGACCTCGACAGCGACCCGACCAAGCTCATCGAGATCGTGGAGATCGGCAAGGCGCTGCTGATGACGCGCGGCTCGCTCACCACCTTCTCCATCGCCAATGATGTCGCGAAGTATTTCGCCATCATCCCGGCCATGTTCGTGGCCTTCTACCCGCAGCTCGGCGCCTTGAACGTGATGGGCCTCGCCTCGCCGCAGAGCGCCATCCTCTCGGCCATCATCTTCAACGCCCTCATCATCATCGCCCTCATTCCGTTGGCGCTGAAGGGCGTCACCTTCCGGCCCATCGGGGCGGCGGCGCTGCTGAAGCGGAACCTTCTCATCTACGGTCTCGGCGGGATCGTGGTGCCCTTCGCCGGCATCAAGCTGATCGACGTGGCCGTCACCGCCCTCCACCTCGTCTGAGGAGAGCCCCCATGCTCAACACCCTCCGTCCCGCCTTCGTCCTCGTCGTCCTTCTGACGGCGCTGACGGGCCTCGCCTACCCCCTCGCCATGACCGGCGCCGCGCAGCTCATCTTTCCCGCGCAAGCCAATGGCAGCCTCATCGAGAAGAACGGCACCGTGGTGGGCTCGGCCCTCATCGGGCAGGCCTTCACCTCGGAGCGCTACTTCCACGGCCGGCCCTCCGCCACCACCGGCGCCGATCCGGCGGATGCGTCCAAGACCGTTCCCCAGCCCTACAATGCCTCCAATTCCATGGGCTCGAACCTCGGCCCCACCAACCCCGCGCTGTTCGAGCGGGTGAAGGGCGACATGGCGGCGCTGAAGGCCGAGAATCCCGGCGCGGCGGTGCCGGTGGACCTCGTCACCACCTCCGCCTCGGGGCTCGATCCGGACATCTCGCCGGAGGCCGCCCTGTTCCAGGTGCCGCGCATCGCCAAGGCGCGCGGCGTCAATGAGGACGTGCTGCACCGGCTGGTGGCGCAGACCACGCAGGAGCCGACCTTCGGCCTCCTCGGCGAGCCCAGGGTGAATGTGCTCGCCCTCAATCTCGCGCTGGACCGCTTCGCCGGCGCAAAATAGAAAAAGCGGGACCGCAGCGGCCCGGCCCGGAGACGGCAATGCCCGAAGAGCGCGAGAGCGATCACCGCCCCTCGCCGGACGCCCTCCTGAAGGAGGCGCAGCGGGAGAGCCGTGGCCAGTTGAAGATCTTCCTCGGCGCCGCCCCCGGCGTCGGGAAGACCTACGAGATGCTCGCCTCCGGCCGCACCCGCCTGAAGGACGGTGCCGATGTGGTGATCGGCGTGGTGGAGACCCACGGCCGCAAGGAAACCCAGGCGCTGGTGGAGGGCTTCGAGATCGTCCCCCGCCGCACCGTCTCCTACAAGGGCCGGCAGCTCGAGGAGATGGACCTCGACGCCATCCTCGCCCGCAAGCCCGATCTGGTGCTGGTGGACGAGCTGGCCCACACCAACGCCCCCGACAGCCGCCACGCCAAGCGCTACATGGACGTGGAGGAACTGCTCGCCGCCGGCATAAACGTCTATTCCACGCTGAACATCCAGCATGTGGAGAGCCTGAACGACGTGGTGGCGCAGATCACCCGCATCCGCGTGCGCGAGACGGTGCCCGACGCCATCATCGACCGGGCGGACGAGATCGAGGTGATCGACATCACCCCCTCCGATCTCATCCAGCGCCTGCACGACGGCAAGGTGTATGTCCCCGACACCGCCCGGCGCGCGGTGGATAATTACTTCTCCCCCGGCAACCTCACCGCCCTGCGCGAGCTGGCCCTGCGCCGCACCGCCCAAAGGGTGGACGAGCAATTGCTCAGCCACATGCGCGCCCATGCCATCTCCGGCCCCTGGGCGGCGGGCGAGCGGGTGCTGGTCTGCATCAGCGAGGACAAACGCTGCGCCGCTTTGGTGCGCTATGCCAAGCGCCTCGCCGACCGGCTGAGGGCGCCGTGGGTGGCGCTCTATGTGGAGACGCAGCGCAGCTTCCAGCTCGGCGACGTGGAGCGCGACCGCATCGCCGAAGTGCTGCGCCTCGCCGAGCGGCTGGGCGCCGAGGCCGTCACCGTGCCCGGCGGCGCGCACATCGCCGACGACGTGCTCGCCTACGCGCGCGCGGCCAACGTGACCCAGATCGTCATCGGCAAGTCGGACCGCTCGCGCTGGTTCGAGATTCTGTACGGCTCGGTGGTGCATGACCTTGTGCGCCGCTCCGGCAACATCTCGGTGCATGTGATCGCCGGCGATATCGGCGAGCCCCCTTCGGGCGAGGCCCGTGCCGCCGCGCCGATGCCGGTGCGAAGGGAGGTGCGGGCCTATGCGGAGGGCGCATTCCTCGTCGCCGCCGCGACGCTCATCGGCCTCGCCCTGCAACGCCTTTTGGGGCTGCAGAATGTCGCCCTCGTCTTCCTCACCGCCGTACTGGTCAGCGCGGTGCGCTCGGGCCTGTGGCCGGCGCTGGCCACTTCGGTCGCCGCCATGCTGGCGTTCAATTTCTTCTTCATCCCGCCGCTCTACACCTTCACCATCGCCGATCCGGAGAACGTGATCGCGCTGTTCTTCTTCCTGGTGGTGGCGGCCATCGCCAGCAATCTCACGGCGCGGGTGCGCGGGCAGGCGCTGGCCGCGCGGGCGCGGGCGAAGACCACGGAAGACCTCTATCTCTTCTCCAAGAAGCTCGCGAGCGCGGTGAGCCTCGACGACCTGCTCTGGGCCACCGCCTTCCAGATCGCCTCCATGCTGAAGGTGCGCGTGGTGATGCTGCTGCCGGAGGATGGCGCGCTCACCGTGAAGGCCGGCTATCCGCCGGAAGATGCCATCGACGCGGCGGACCTCGCCGCCGCCAACTGGACCTACGAGAACAACCGCCCCGCCGGCCGCGGCGCCGATACGCTGCCCGGCGCGCGCCGCCTGTTCCTGCCCATGCACACGGGGCGCGGGGCGGTGGGCGTGGTGGGCATCGACAAGGACAAGGAGGGCCCGCCCCTCTCGCCCGAGGAGCGCCGCCTGCTCGACGCCCTCGCCGATCAGGCCGCCCTCGCCGTGGAGCGGGCGAACCTCGTCTCCGACGTGGAGAAGGCGCGGCTCGATGCGGAGACCGACCGGCTGCGCTCCGCCCTTCTCACCTCCATCTCGCACGATCTGAAGACGCCGCTCGCCTCCATCCTCGGCGCGGCGGGCACGCTCAGGAGTTTTGCCGCCGCCCTCAGCGAGGACCAGCGCGGCGAGATGCTGGCGACCATCGAGGAGGAGGCGCTGCGGCTCAACCGCTTCATCGCCAACCTGCTGGACATGACGCGGCTGGAATCCGGCGCCATCGTGCCCAATGCCTCGCCCAACGACCTCGCCGAGATCGTCGGCAGCGCCTTGCGGCGGGCCGCCTCCATCCTGAAGGACCACAAGGTGGAGATCGACCTTGCGCCGGACCTGCCCATGGTGAATGTCGACCCGGTGCTGTTCGAGCAGGCGCTGTTCAACCTCCTCGACAATGCCGCGAAATATGCGCCGGCCGGCTCCCTCGTCTCCCTCCACGGCTGGGCCGAGGTCGGGCAGGAGGGCGCGCACGTGACGTTGCAGGTGCTGGACGAGGGGCCGGGCATTCCGGCGGAGGATGTGGAGAAGGTGTTCGACAAGTTTTTCCGCGCCCGCAAGCAGGATCAGGTACGGGCGGGCACGGGCCTCGGCCTTGCGATCTGCCGCGGCTTCATCGAGGCCATGGGCGGCACCATCACGGTCGCCAACCGGGCCGACCGGGCGGGCGCGGTCTTCACCGTCGATCTGCCGGCAGGCGCGCTCGCCCCGGTGCTGGAGGCCGCGCCATGAGCGCGCCCGTCAAGCTCCTCGTGGTGGATGACGAGCCGGCCATCCGCCGCCTGCTCGCCACCGGCCTGCCGACACAGGGCTATGGCGTGGAGAGCGCCGCCACCGGCGCCGAGGCGCTGGCGCTGATGGGCGCCGGCGCGCCCGATCTCGTGCTCCTCGACCTCGGCCTGCCCGACATTCCCGGCCGCGACCTGCTGCGCCGCTGGCGCGAGGAGGGGCAGACCTGCCCCATCATCATCCTCTCCAGCCGCACCGACGAGCCGGGCATCGTGGAGGCGCTGGAAGCGGGGGCGGACGATTACGTCACCAAGCCCTTCGGCATGAACGAGCTGGTCGCGCGCATCCGCGTCGCCCTGCGCCACCGCCTCCAGCAGCAGGGCGAGAAGCCGCTGTTCGTGGTGGGCGACCTTTCGGTCGATCTGGTGCGTCGGATCGTGAAGGTGAAGGACAGGGAGGTGAAGCTCTCGCCCAAGGAATACGCCATCCTGCGCGTGCTGGTGCAGCATGCGGGCAAGGTCCTCACCCATCATTACCTGCTCTCGCAAGTGTGGGGCGGCAGTCAGGATCTGCAATATCTGCGCGTCTATGTCCGCCAGCTGCGGCAGAAGCTGGAGGATAATCCCGAGAAGCCCCGCTACATCCGCACCGAGACCGGCGTCGGCTATCGCCTCACCGAGCCGGAGTGAGCGTCACCCGCCGCTGAAGCTGCCCGCCCTGCTCCGGCCCCGGAGGTTCAGCCGAAGAACACGCGCTCGGCCGTTCCCCTCAGCAGGAAGTCCCGCTGCGTGTCGTCGAGGGGCGCGCGGCGGGCGATGAAGTCGAAGGCGGCGCGCAGGGTGTTCGGCGGCTCGCGTTCCAGCACCGGCATGTCGCTACCCCACATCAACCGGCCCGCGCCGAACGCGGCGAGGAGCGCGGCGAGCTGCGGGATCACCCGGTCATAAGGCGGCGTGTCGAACTTGTTGAGGCCGGAGATTTTCACGCTCACGCCGGGAAAGGCGGCAAGGGCCATGAGCCGGTCCAACTGGCGCGCGTCGCCGGGCATCACATGGGCCATGTGGTCGAGGCAGACATTCGTCGCGGGGTAGCGCCGGCACAGCTCGGCCACGTGGAGCAGCGCGTCGTCGCTCATGTCCGGGCTGTCGCGCAGAAGGGGACACAGCACGAGGTTTTCCTCCGCCGCCGTCGCCCAGATGCTCGCCATCACCGGAGAGGTCAGCCAGGCGGCCGTATCGACGCCCCTCAGGCGGAAGCCCTTCACGCCGGCCGCCTTGGCCGTCCGCATCGCGTCGGGCGCATCCACCCGCCGGTCGTCCACCGCGCCCACCACGGCGAATGTGCCGGGATGCGCCCGCGCCGCGTCGGTCAGGTAGGAGCTGTCAGTGCCGAAATAGCCGATGTGCTGCACCAGCACGACCCGCGCCACGCCGATGGCCGTCTCGCGCGCCAGCAGGGTTTCGATGTCGTAATCGGGCGGATCGCGATCGCGCGCGGTCTGGTCGTGGACCATGGGGTAGCGGGTGAGATCGCCGCCCCAGCTATGGCTGTGCGCATCAATGAGCCCGCCAGCCGCCATCGCGCGGGACACGGCGCCTCCGGCCAGCGCCAGCGCCGCCGCTCCCGCCAGCAGGCGGCGGCGATCAAGGCTGCCGCTTGCCCATCCGTCACTGTGCGTCATCGCCTGCCTCGCGCCCGGAACAGCCGCGCCCTAGATGGGCATGGCGTGGCCCGTTCTGGCAAGAGCGCCGGGCGGCGCCGGGCGGCGGCGGGCGGTGCCAGCCGGCTCAGACCAGCGCGTCCGCGCTCCCGTGCACGGGATGAAGCACCTCATGCACATGAGCCGCCAGCGCCTCCGCCCGGCTTGCCAGTTCGTGCACCAGCGCAGGGTGCTCGGCCTGAGCGTGATCGAGAATGGCGGAACCGATGGCATCCAGATAGTCCGCCACCGCTGCCGGCAGATGAAGCTCCGGCATATGGGCCGTCGCGAGGGCGCCATGGGCATGCGCTGCGGCATCGATCAGCCCCTCGGCCCGCGCTTCCAGCGCCGCGAACACGGCGGACAGATCGTCCGGCACGCCCGAAGCGGCCGCCTTCAGGGTCGCGAAGGGGTCGGATGTGATCCCGTCCGTCCCGGACGCAGGCTCGCCCGAAACAGAAAAAGCGGAAACCCGCGAGGCCGTTCCGCCGCCGGTGCCGACCAGCGTGATCGTGACATCCTGGGTCGCGGCCGCTCCGGATGTATCCGTCACCCTGACCACGAACGTCTCAGCCCGCGTCTCGCCCTCGGCCAGCGGCGCCACCTTGGCCTCGTCCACCGCATAGGACCACTGGATGATGCCGGCACCGTTCACGTCGCTCACGACCCTGGCCGTAAGCGTGCCCAGCGCATCGGTGGGACTGGTGACACTGGCGGTGTGAGTATCCGAGGTGTCAGCGTCGGCGAACTGGATGGTGCCCGTTGTCGCGAGGCTCTTCAGACCGCTCTGGTCGATGATGACCGGCCCATGGACATTGGGCGCGCCGATCGATGCGATGAAGATGTCACTTGCGCCGTTCGTGTCGCCGGCCACCAGATTTGAGGCATCTGACTGAAAGACGATCTGCTGGCCATCGGGCGTAAAGACCGGACTGATGCTGCTGCCATCGCCCGCAACCCGCGTGATGACACCCGTCGCCAGATCCTTCACGAAAATATCAGTCCAGCCATTGTCGTCCCCGACAACAAGGTTGCTCCCACTCGAACCGAAAGCCACCTTCGTGCCATCCGGCGAAAACGCAATTTTTCCATAGCTTGGATTATTGGCGACATCACCTTGTAAATTGGCACTCGCCACCGTCACGTCATTTGTGACCAGATCTTTGACCAGCACCTGAACTTTATCATACTGCGAATCGGAATTCGGATTTCTAGACGAAAGGAATGCCAGTTTGGAACCGTCCGGGGAAAATACCGGGGCAATCGGTCGGGAGCCGGCGGCATACGAAACGAACGTAACTTCACCCGTTGCAAGGTCCTTGATGTAGTAAGCATAAGGGCCGGCCACCCCCGGCCCCGCCTCGGACCCCGTTGCAGCAAAGGCGATCTTGGACCCGTCCGGAGAAAACACGGGATCATAGCTGTCGGTTTCGAAGGCCTTGCCGCCGGCGTTGGTCGAAACCAGAGTAATCGCACCCGTCGACAAATCCTTCACGAAAAGATCAGTGTGGCCGGTGTCGCCGGCGACGAATTGGGAATTGGATTGAAAAGCAATCTTCGTTCCATCCGGCGAAAAAACCGGTCGATCGCTTGATGAAGTTCCCTGACCACCGTTCGCGCCTGTGGAAACGCGCGTGATGGCACCCGTATCAAGATCCTTAATGAAGACATCGGCGGCACCGTTGGTATCGCCTTGGACGAGATTGTTCGCCAGCGACACAAATGCGACCTTGCGGCCATCCGGCGAGAACGCGATATCGCCGGTGCTCATGTCGTTGCCGACCCGCCCTTGAGCATCGGAGGAAACGATCACGACGTCGCCCGTCACCCGGTCCTTGACCATGACCTGCTGATTGGTGCCAGACGGAAAGAAACCTCCGGCCGGCACCGATACAAGATTCCCGGCGCCGGACAGAAAGGCCACCTTGCTGCCATCCGGCGAAATGGCCGGCATCGAGCTCGCTCCGCTTCCCGGCTGGCCCGCTGCCGTCGCCGAAAGCAGCACGGGATCGCCCGCCCAACTGGTTACCCCGATCGTTGGCGCATGGGTCTCGAACGACAGCGAGACATGCGCGCTTGCCACACCCTTGTCGGCATCGGTGACGGTAAAGGTCACGTCGCGGGCGTTCGTTGGTGCCGTCGAAGATGTCGAACGATAGGACACCTGATCGAGCAGAGCGCTCATCTGGGCATCGGATATGGCGGACTTCAAGGTGAAAGCGAGGTCGTGGCCGGACAGGCCATTGGCGGAAACAGTGCCAACCTGCTTGCCATCGAGATACAACTTCGTGCCGGTGATGCTGAATGCCCCGCTCGACAGATAAAACTCATCCGTCGATGTTCCGCCCGCCAGGTGCACGCTCAGCTTGCCCTTCTTGAACCCGGTACCATCAGGATTGGCCACGTGGGCATCAGAGTCGATGACAACACCCGCCTCGGCTGCCGAAGGCCGGAATTCCTGCGTCGGACCAAGATCGGAGAATTTCGGAGCGTCCCCTTCCGGCTTGAGCTTAAGCCGCATACTGGCGGAGGAGGCTGGCCCCTCAGAGAAGGAAAGCGAAAATGTCACCGCTCGCGCAGCACCCGATGGCGCGTCGCCCGAATAAGAGTATGCGATCGCCCGCGCGAGCGCGGTGACTTCCTCATTCGTTACACCGGACTCAAGTATTATACTTAAATATTGATCCGTTCCGGCCGACGTCTCCCAGCCGATATGTTTTCCATTGTAGAATATCGAAGCTGTTTGAGCTGTCGTATCGACCAGAGTGATGCCGCCGACTTGCGATATACTAAAGTGATCGAGCGTGGTCGAATTGGCCATTCTCACATCGAAAAATGCGTTCGAAGCAAAACCATTCGGTGGGGCCGCAAACGTCACATTCGAATCCAGCACCACCGGACCCGCATTCACCGTGTTCTCGGCCAGCGTCTTGCTCCTGTCGAGCCCGCTGAAGCCGGTTTTTGCCTTTGCCGCCATGACCGCAACTCTCCCTGACCAGAGTTGCAATTAGGGGTAGCGAGACGCGATGGCCCGGTCTAGGCGGTGACGGAACGGCAGGCCGAAGATGGCACGGGCAAGCGACCAATGGGCCACAGTGCGGCGCGGCCGGTTCAGCCGCCATCGCCCGAAACAACGCCATGCCAGAGCTCTCGCTCTACCAGCGCAGCAGCCGGCTACCCACGAGCGCGCCCGCCGCCGTCACCACCGCCACCGCGATGCTGTACCAGGCGAGCAGGAACAGCGGGGAATCATCCACGCAATGCAGCGCGTAGAGCGCGGCGCCAATGCCCCCCGCTGCGAGGCCCGCGGTGGCGCCGGCGAGGGTCGGACGGGTCGGCGCGCCGCGACGCAAAGCCAGGAGGAGCGCGCCGAGGGCCGGCGCGGCGATCATCGGGATCAGCGTGGCGCAATAGATGGCATAGCGCCCGACGAGTTCGGCCCCCCACGCGGCCGCAGGTGTCGTCGCCAGCTCGGCCGCGACCCCCGCCGCGAGCAGCAGCACCGGCAGCAGAAGCGCCCGAGCGGCGCGCCCCACCGTCGCCCCGGGCTGCGACAGCCGCAGCGCCAACACCACGGCGGACGCAGCAAGGGAGAGCGTCACCGCGAACTTGAGGAGGAGGCGCCATTCTCCCAGCAGCGCGAGAAGCCCGGGACGCGGCGAGAGACGCCAGGCGAACACGCACGCCGCCGCCACGACGCCGAAGACAAGCGCCAGGGCGAGCGTGCTAGCGAAGCTGCGCACCGGTCGCGCATCGGCGGCCAAAGCGCGTATGAGGTCATCCGTCTTCACGATTCTCCTTCACTCCTCCCTCAGGCGGGCCGAAAGGCTCGCAAAGGCCCGGTGCAGCGCCACCCGCACCGCCCCGGGGGTCATCCGCATCCGCTCCGCCGTCTCGGCGACGGACGCGCCCTCCACCGCCACCGATCGCAGGACCGCCTGCTGCTTCTGCGGCAGCAGGGCGAGGTGGCGCTCCACATCCGCCGCGCCGGCATCCGGCCGCTCCTCCGGCGCGGGAAGGAACTCGGCGAAATCCTCCACCGGTACCTCCACCCGCCGCCCGCGCCGGCGCAGATGATCCACCATCTTGTTGCGGGCGATGGTCCAAAGCCAGGGGCCGAGGAGATCCTCGGCACGCCAGGTGTGCCGCTTCAGATGCACCGCCAGCAGCGTCTCCTGCACCACGTCCTCCGTCTCCGCCGTGGGCGCGCCGAGGCGGATGAGACGACGCTGCACCACGGTGCGCAACGCGGGCGCGAGCTCGCGTAGCAACTGCTCATAGGCCACGCCCTCGCCGGCAAGCGCGCGCCGCATCAATTGCGCCCACCGCTGTTCGCGGTCGTCCATCTCCACGTTCCCGAAACCCAGTTCGCAGGCGACACGCCGAACGTTACAGCGCGGCCGAGGCCGCGCCGGAATGCGCAAGGATCATTCTTCGCCGCGTTTCGCAAGGCAATGGGCGAATGGGCCGCGGCAGGGGCGGAGCGATTGGACGCGCCCGGCATCCGGCATTGGAAATCCTGCACGGCGCGGTGCGGAAAGGCGGCGGCATTCGGCCGGATGGGCATCAATCGCGCACATCGCCTCTTCGCAAGGCGCCGCAAACCAAGGCAATTGCGCTGGAACGAGGCAGACCGGACCCCATGCCGGCGCGGTGGCGAGAGGACCGCCTGCCGCATGGGAATATGCGCAAGACCCCCTGCACATTTGCGCCCTTCCGCGCCCGGCTCGCTGCGCCATCATGAGCCGGCGCAACCAACGCCGCCTGATTGGCAGAAGAGCCCGATGACCGTCCAATATCCCCGCTTCAAGGCCGCCGCCTGCCACGCCTCGTCCGTCTTCCTCGACGCGGACAAGACCGCGGAGAAGGCCTGCGACCTCATCGCCGAGGCCGCCGCCAACGGCGCGTCGCTGGTGGTGTTCCCGGAATCTTTCCTGCCCGGCTTTCCGGTGTGGGCGGCGCTGCAGGCCCCCATCTACAATCACGGCTTCTTCCGCGCGCTGGTGGCCGAGGCGCAGAAGCTGTCGGACGGTGCCATCCGCACCATCCGCATGGCGGCGCGCCGGCATGGCGTCCACGTCTCCCTCGGCTTCACCGAGGGCACCGATGCGAGCGTCGGCTGCATCTGGAATTCCAACGTGCTGATCGGGCCGGACGGCGCGATCCTCAATCACCACAGGAAGCTCGTCCCCACCTTCTACGAGAAGCTGGTGTGGGCGAACGGCGATGCGCGCGGCCTGCGTGTCACGTCCACCGAGATCGGCCGGGTCGGCATGCTGATCTGCGGAGAGAACACCAATCCCCTCGCGCGCTATGCCCTGATGGCGCAGGGGGAGCAGGTGCACATCTCCTCCTATCCGCCGATCTGGCCGACCCGTCCGCCGGAAGAGGCCGGCGCCTATGACCTGAAGCGCGCCATCGAGATCCGCGCCGGCGCCCACGCCTTCGAGGCCAAGGTGTTCAACATCGTCGCCTCGGGCTTCGTCGATGCCGCCATGCGCGAGGCCATGGGCTCCATGGGCAAGGCGAGCCTCGAGGTGATGGACAAGTCCCCCCGCGGCATCTCCATGGTGCTCGATCCCACCTCGCAGGTGGTGGGCGAGGTGCTGGGCGAGCACGAGGGCATCCTCTACGCCGAGATCGACACCGCCCGCTGCGTGGAGCCCAAGCAGTTCCACGACGTGGTGGGCTATTACAACCGCTTCGACGTGTTCCACCTGGAGGTGGACCGCTCCGCCCGCGAGCCGGCCTATTTCTCCGAGGGCGCGGCCATCGCCCGCGCGGCCGAGGACGGGGCGCTCGACCCCGCGGCGGACGTGCTCTTCGCCAACGGCGCGGCCTGAATTTTCCCTCCACCGGGGCCGGCAACGACCGGCGCCGCATCACCTGAAAAAATCACCTTCCAGAGGATCATCACATGGCAACGGATCGAAAGCTCCCGGCTCGAAAGCTGTTCAACCTTGCGGGTATGGCGCTCGCCGCGCTGTCGCTGGCGACAGCCCCCGCGCTCGCCCGCGACACGGTGAAGATCGCCTTCATCGGCCCGCTCACCGGCGGCAATTCCGCCACCGGCCTCGGCGGCCGCAATTCCGCGGCGCTCGCCGTGGACCTGCACAATGCCAAGCCGGGTGCCAAATACACCTACGAGCTGGTGCCCTTCGACGACGAGTGCAAGCCCAACGTGGGCGTGCAGGTGGCCACCAAGGCGGCGTCCGACAAGTCCATCATCGCCGGCATCACCCATTATTGCTCGGCGGTGGCCATCGCCACGGTGGACACCTACAATCGCTTCGGCCTGCCGGTGGTGGTGTGGGGCGCGGTGCTGCCGGAAATCACCTACGGCAACGACTACAAGGAAATCCACCGCGTCAACGGCACGATGATCAACGAAGGCAGGATGGCCGCGGAGTTCCTCACCAAGCAGGGCTTCAAGACCTTCGTCGTGATCCACGACACCACCGACTACGGCAAGGGCCAGAACAAGTATTTCGCCGAGAATCTGAAGCCGAAGGGCGGCGAGATCCTCGCCACCTTCCCGGTGCCGCCGGACCAGCAGGACTTCACCGCCGAACTGACCAAGGTGAAGGAGCTGAAGCCGGACGTGGTGTTCATCGGCGGCCTCACGCCGCTCGGCGTGCGCGTGCGCTCTCAGATGGACCGCCTCGGCATTCCCGCCCAGCTCGCCGGTGTCTCCGGCATCATGAGCGCCGGCTTCATCGAAGGCGCCGGCCCCGCCGCCGAGGGCACCGTCTCCTTCCACAATGGCGCGCCGCTCACCAAATATGCCGACGGCAAGGCCTTCATGGACGCCTATGCCAAGGCCGGCTACCGCGAGGACCCGGACGCCTACGGCCCGTTCGCCTTCTCCGCCGCCAACCTCATCATGGACGCCATCGAGAAGGTCGGCCCGGACCGCAAGAAGGTGCGCGACGTGCTCAACACCACCAAGGGCTACAAGGCGCTGGTGGGCGAGATCAACTTCGACGACCACCGGCAGAACATCGTCTCCGCCAACGTCTATGTCTCGCAGGACGGCAAGTGGGTTTACTGGCCGGACAGTGCCTATGCGACGGGCAGCAAGAAGCTGCCGGGGAAGGTTGCGGGCAACTGAGGGGCCTCGCGGATACCCCCGCCCAGGGATAACGGCCGCTCCCCGTCGTCCCGCGCCGTCATCCCCCGGCTTGTCCGGGGGATCCACCCGGAAGCCGGGGCCGGCGCATCCTGCGCAGACGCGGCGTTTTCGGCGAAGTGGATGCCCCGGACGAGCCGGGGCATGACGGCCGGGAAAAATCTGAACACGCCCCCGGCGCCCTTCTTGCAGCGCGCCGGACCATGCTTCCCTTGAGAGACCCGCCATGGACCCCGGACTTCTCGCCCAATACCTGTTCAACGGGCTGATGCTCGGCACCATCTACGCCATCGTCGCGGTCGGCTTCTCCCTGTTCTTCGGGGTGCTGGACGTGATCAAGTTTTCCCACGGCGACGTGGTGAGCGTGGGCGCCTTCTCCGCCTTCGGGGCGGCGGGGCTCATGGCCGCGCTTGTCAGCCTCTCCGGCCCGCTGGCGCTGGCGGTGGGGCTCATCGCGGCGCTGGGCGCGGGGGCGCTTTCCGGCGTCATCATCGGCCGCCTCCTGGTGCTGCCGCTCAAGAACGCGCCCGGCGTCAACGTCCTGCTGGCGACCCTGATGGCCGGCACCGTATTGCGCGAGGCGATCCGCCTCGGCGTGCCCAACGGCGGCAATCCCAAGCCCTTCCCGGCCCTGCTGCCGGACGGCGTGCTGAAGGCCGGATCGTTCAGCGTCGGCGTGGACAGCGTCATCATCCTCCTCGCCGGCCTCGGCGTGGTGGTGGCGACCCATCTCGTCATCACCCGCACACGCCTCGGCCTCTCCATCCGCGCTGTGGCGCAGGACGAGGAGGTGGCGCAGCTCGCGGGCGTCAGCTTCAACCGCACGGTGCTCGGCACCTTTGCTTTAGGGTCGATGCTGGCCGGCCTCGCCGGGCTGATGCTTGGGCTCTACTATCGGGAGATCAATTTCAACATGGGCGTGATGCTCGGCATCATCGGCTTTGCCTGTGCCGTGGTGGGGGGGCTCGGCAGCCTCATCGGGCCGATCATCGGCGGCTTCCTGTTCGCCGGCGTGCAGACGCTCGTCACCGTCCTCCTGCCCTTCACCAGCGCCTACAAGGACGTGGTGGCGTTCGCCGTCATCATCGCCCTCATCGGCCTCTTCCCCACCGGCCTCATCGCCGAGAAATCCAGCGAGCGGGTGTGAGATGAGCATGGCGGAAATTGCCCCCTCCCTGTCTGCGCAGACTGACCGCAGCGGCGGCCTCGCGCGCCTCCTCGTCGCCGCCACCGTGGCCCTCCTGTTCGCCGGCGGCGGCTTCCTGCTCCATGTCGAACAGCAGGGCCAGGTGATCGCTCTGCTCGCCGCCTTCGTCGCGGTGTTCGCACTGGCGGAGAAGGTGCCCGCCGGGCGCCGCATCGCCGCCTTGTGTCGCGCCCATCCCGGCACGGTGAACCTCACGGCGGCCCTCAGCATCCTCGCCATAGCCGCCGTGCTGCGGGAAGAGCACTACACGCTGCTGATGATGGCGACCGTCGCCCTGTTCGCCACCGCCGCGGCGGGGCTCACCCTGCAGATGGCCTTCGCCGGCGTGCCCAATTTCGCCGGCGCCGCCTTCTTCGCGGTGGGCGCCTATGTGGCGGCGCTGCTGGGCAATTCCGGCATCCCCCATCTGCTCGTCCTCGTCATCGCCGGCCTTGCGGCGGCGGTGCTGGGGCTCGTCCTGCTGCTGCCGGTGCTGCGCACGCGGGGCCATTATGCCGCCCTCGTCACCATCGCCTTCGGCCTGCTGCTGCGCGCCTTCCTGGAGGTGAACGACGTGCTGGGCGGCCCGCAGGGCATGAAGGTGAAATCCTTCTCGCTGTTCGGCCTCGACTTCAGCCGGACGACCGAGATCGGGCCTTACGACGTCTCCTTCTACCTGCCCTATGCGCTCGCCTCCTGCGCCCTCTTCGCCCTCGCCTTCTTCCTGGTGCGGCGGCTGGAGACCTCGTTCGTCGGCGTGGCGCTCGATGCGGTGCGCTCGGACGAGGTGGCCGCCAGCGTGTTCGGCCTCTCCATCGCCCGCTGGAAGGCCACCGCCTTCCTGCTCGGCAATGCCATGATCGGCGTCGCCGGCGCGCTCTACGGCATGATGAACGGCTTCGTGAACCCCAACAGCGCCAATTTCGGAGACAGCCTCATCATGCTGTCCATCCTCGTTCTGGGCGGGCTCGGCAATCTGTGGGGCGCGGTGGTGGCGGCGGTGGTCATCCTCGTCATCCCGGAGAAATTGCAGGCGATCCAGGAATTCCGGCTCGTCATCTTCGCCCTGCTGGTCATCGCCATCCTGCGCTTCCGCCCCTCCGGCCTGATGCCGCGCGCGGTGCGCGACTTTTCCGCCCTCGTGAAGGGAGGCTCCCGATGAGCCCGCTGCTCGCCTGCTCCGGCCTCACCATGCGCTTCGGCGGCCTGACCGCGCTGGACGCCCTCGACATCAGCGTCGGCAAGGGGGAGACCATCGGCCTCGTCGGGCCGAACGGCTCGGGCAAGACCACCTTCTTCAACGTGCTCACCGGCCTCTACAAGCCCTCGGCCGGGGCGGTGCGGCTGGAGGCGCAGGACCTCTTCGCCCGCTCGGCGCAGGAGATCGGCAGGGCGGGCGTCGCCCGCACCTTCCAGCGCTCGCGCCTCATGCTGGACCAGACGGTGTTCGACAACATCGCCCTGGGTGCGCTCGGGCGGCTTGACCTCAGCCTCCTCTCCGCCCTCGTGCTGCGCGGCCGCTTCCGCCGCCAGCTGTCCGAGCTGGTGGAGCGGGCGACCGCCCTCACGCGCCGCTTCAATCCGCAGATCGCCGCGAACCTGTTCAAGCCGGCGGGCAGCTTCACCATGATCGACCGGCGCCGCATCGAAATCTGCCGGGCGCTGGTCGGCGCCCCGCGCCTCCTGCTGCTCGACGAGCCCTCGGCCGGCATGACCCATGAGGAGACGCGGGCGCTGATGGACGATCTCCTCGCCTACCGGGAGGAGATGCCCGACCTCGCCATCGTCCTGGTGGAGCACGAGATGGATGTCATCCGCCGCATCTCCGACCGCTGCGTCGTGCTGAACTTCGGCAAGAAGATCTTCGAGGGGCCGTTCGACGCCCTCATCGCCGACCGCGAGGTGCAGACCGCCTATCTCGGAGGCGCCCAATGAACCGGCCCGAAACCGCCCGCCCGGAAGCCTCCCGCCGCCTCTCCGTCTCCGGCGTCACCACCGGCTATGACCGGGCGGACGTGCTGCACGATGTCTCCATCGAGGCGAAGCCCGGCCGCATCACCTGCATCCTCGGCGCCAACGGGGCGGGCAAGTCCACCCTCATCCGCTCCATCCTGGGACTGACGCCGGTGCGGCGCGGATCGGTGGCATTCGGCGGCTACACCATCACCAACCTCGCCACCCACCGCATCGCCGCGCTCGGCATCGCCACCGTGCCGGAGGGCAACCGCGTGCTACCGCGCATGACCGTGCTGGAGAACCTCAAGGTCGGTGGCCTCCTGGAGAAGGACCGGCACCGCCTGGCGGCGCGGATGGACCGGATGTTCGAGACCTTCCCGCGCCTCAGGGAACGCCGCAACCAGCTGGCCGGGACGCTCTCGGGCGGCGAGCGCTCCATGCTCTCCATCGCCCGCGGGCTGATGACCGATCCGGAGCTGATCGTGTTCGACGAGCCCTCCCTCGGCCTCTCGCCCTTGTTCGTCGCCGAGGTGTTCCGCATCGTGCGGCGGCTGAAGGAGGAGGGCTACACCATCCTCCTCGTGGAGCAGAACGTGCGCCAGACGCTGGACGTGGCGGACGACGGCTATGTGCTGGCGCAGGGCCGCGTCGTTGCCTCGGGCACCAGCGCCGCGCTCGCTGCCGATGGCGAGCTGCACAAGGCCTATTTCGGCGTTCACTGACGAAAATCACCAATAGCCCGCGCGGCGCATGAGCGGGCCCACTTGGCATCGGTCGAAGACCGAGGCCGATGGCAAAACAAGGACGACACCCCATGGCCATGCCCGTCTATGACCGCGTCCATCCCCTGCGCAAGCCGAAGGGCTTCGAGCCGGTGGTGCAGCGCTGGTCCACCGCCTTCGCCAACAACTGCCGCGCGCTCTGCGTCGCCTTCCACGGCGTGCAGGGCAAGGGCGCGGAGGAGGTCCACGCCTCGCCCTTCTTTGGCTGGATCGAGGCGGCGCTGGCCCTGCCCGATGGCCCCACCGTGAGCGATCACGCCGCCTTCGTGGACCCGAACGGGCTCTACACGCACATCGTCGCCGCCTACTGGCTGGATGAGGCGAAGCGCGACCGCTTCCTCGCCCACCCCATCGTCGCCGGCTGGTGGGACGACGCCGCCCGCCTCACCGAGCCCACCGGCTATTTCCGCGAGAGCATGACCGTGCCGGTGGAGCGGCAGGAGAGCATCTACTGGCAGGACTATGCCGGCGGCCTTTCCGCCGCGCCGGACGTGGCGCTCTATCCCACCCCGTGGTGCGGCTATTACGGCGCCATGCGCGACCGCATTCCCCTCGCCGCCGCCGATGCGCTGGAAAGCCCCCTCGCCGCCCTGGCCCCGGTGGCGCGCGAGACGAAGGGCGCGCGCTGGCGGCTGACGGTGCCGCACAATTTCGCGGTCATCCGCTCCGCCGCTTTCTGGGGCCGCTGCGACCCCGAGCAGGCGGACAACTATATGCGCGAGCTGCGGGAGCCGCTGCTCAAGGGCATGGATTTCCTGAAAGAGAACGGCGAAGCGTCCGGCTGCGCCTCCCTGCGGTTCCAGCAGACCTGCGATGCCCAGGGCGTGCCGGTGCTGGAGACCCATGCGCTGGGCTATTTCCTCTCCCTCGGCCATCTGGAGAACTGGGCCGAGCACCACCCCACCCACGAGGCCATCTTTTCCGCCGCCATCGCCCGGTATCGCAAATACGGCAAGGCCAACCAGCTGCGCACCTGGCACGAGGTGTTCGTGCTGCCGGAGGGCGACAAGCACCAGTTCGAATACGTGAACTGCGCACCCGGAACGGGCCTGCTGGGCTTCCTGCCTGGGGAGCGGGTCTAGGGGCGCTCGCGCGGGCGCCGTCATACCCGACGCGCCCTGCCTGAAGCCGTCATGCCCCGGCTTGTCCGGGGCATCCACCCGGCCGCTCGGCCGCTGCATAGGGCAGAGCGCCGGCCCGGCCGTTCCGTGGATCCCCCGGACAAGCCGGGGGATGACGGCTGTTCGGGCGCCCGGCGGCCGCCGATCGGCTCAGAATTCCGTCAGATAGGCCGCGTCCCGCTGCACCACCTCGGCGAGATGCTGGAGCACGGCGCGGAAGCGGCCCATGAACTCGAGGTCCTCGTGGACGCTCACATAGATGTCGCGCATCACCACCACCTCGTCAGTGAGGATGGGGATGAGGCGCGGATTGCTCTTGGCCGAGAACAGCGGCAACAGCCCGATGCCGGCGCCGCGCGCCACCGCATTCTGCTGGGCGTGCATGGAGGTGGAGCGGAACGACACCTTCAAGGGCTCCAGCACATCCAAAAGCCAATGCACCGGCTGGATGGCGACCAGATCCTCCACATAATCCACGAAGGTGTGGGAGGGCAGCTCCGCCCGCGCCCTCGGCATGCCGAAGCGCCGCACATAGTCGGGCGCCGCATAGAGCGCGAGGCGGAACGCACCGATCTTGCGGACGGCGAGGCGCTGGCCCTGCGGCGGCACGAAGGAGATGGAGATGTCCGCCTCGCGCTTGGTGAGATTGATGAGATGGCGCTCGGTGACCAGCTCCACCACCAGCCCCGGCTCCTTCTCCGCCAGCTCCGCGAAGCGCTCGGCGAGGTAGAAGGCGCCGATGCCCTCCATGGAGGCGACGCGCACATGCCCGCGCGGCGCGCTCGGGGCCGCCTGCAGCGTCTCCTCGACACCCACCGCCTCCTGCTCGATGCGCTCGGCCACCGCGAACAGGCGATGGCCCGGCTCGGTCAGCACGAAGCCGTCGGGCTTGCGGTCGAACAGCTTGAGGGAAAGGTCCTTCTCCAGCTCGCTGATGCGGCGGGAGACCGTCGTGTGGTCCACCTTCAGCCGCCGCGCGGCGGGCATCAGCCGGCCCTGCCGCGCCAGTTCGAGGAAGAAGATCAGGTCGTTCCAGTTGAACATGGCTGAAGGTCCGCGCGCCCCGGTCCCGGTGATAGCAGCAGCCGGCGCGCCGCCCAACCCCGCCCCGGTTGCAGGGGAACGGTCTGGCGAAGACATGGCCGCGCGGATCGGCTAAGCCTTGCGCCCCGCCCCTCCCGTCGCCCCACGGATCGCTCATGCCGGTGAATGACACGCTCGACGCCTTCGTCTCCCATGGCCATTTCGAGCTTGCCCCCACGAACGCCGGGCCGCTCGACGGCCTTTCATTCGCGCTGAAGGACCTGTTCCACGTCGCCGGCGTGCCCACCGCAGCGGGAAGCCCGGCGTGGGTGGCGAGCCACCCCGTGCCGTCCGAGACTGCGCCGGTTGTGGACATGCTGCGCGGCGCCGGCGCCCGCCTCGTCGGCAAGACGCATACGGACGAAATGGCCTGGAGCCTCAACGGCGAGAACCACCATTACGGCACGCCCATCAACCCCGCCGCGCGGGAGCGCATTCCCGGCGGGTCCTCCTCCGGCTCGGCGGCGGCGACGGCCGGCGGGCTGGTGGATTTCGCCATTGGCTCGGACACCGGCGGTTCCGTGCGCCTGCCGGCGAGCTATTGCGGCCTGATCGGCCTGCGGCCGACCCACGGGCGCATCCCCATCGATGGCGCCGTGCCGCTGGCGCCCTCCTATGACACGGTGGGCTGGTTCGCCCGCGACGGGGAGACGTTCGCAAAGGTCGGCGCCGTGCTGCTCGGCGGCGTTCAGTCGATGCCCGCGCCGCGCCTGCTCCTCGCCCGCGATCTGTTCGAGGCGGCGGGGCCGCAGGTGACGGCGGCGCTGGCGCCGGCCCTGGCGCGGATCACGGCGCTCTATGGGGCGGCGGAGGAGGTGGATGTCGCCCATGGCGCTCTGCCCCACTGGCGCAACGCCTTCCGCGTCCTCCAGTCGGCCGACGCCTGGGCGGCCCACGCCGATTGGGTGCGCACGGCCCAGCCGGACTTCGGCCCGGGCGTGAAGGAGCGCTTTGCCGCCGCGGCCACCCTCGATCCCACCGATGTGGCCGAGGCGCGCGCCCTGCGGGACGAGGTGCGGGCCCGCATCGATGCGCTCTTGGGCGGGGACGGCATTCTCCTCCTGCCCACCGCACCCGGCATCGCACCGCTACGCGGCACGCCGCTGGCTGATCTGGAGGCCTTCCGCGCCCGCGCCATCGAGCTTCTATGCCTCTCCGGCCATGCCGGGACGCCCCAGATCTCGCTGCCGCTGGCGACGCTGGACGGCTGCCCGCTCGGCCTTTCTGCCATGGCGCCGCGCGGCAAGGACGAGATGCTGCTCGCCCTCGCCCGCGCGCTCGGCTGAAACAGAACTAGTTCTTCCGTCCGGCGGGGGCGCCGGCCACATACTGTATGGCGCGGTGGATGAGCTCGGCGAGGTTGGTCGCGCCGAGCTTGGCCTTCAGCTGGGAGCAGGTGTTGGCCACCGTCTTGTAGCTGACGCCCAGTTCGTCGGCGATCTGGCCATAGGCCTTGCCTTCGGCCAGCAGCGCCAGCGCCTGCAGTTCGCGCGGGGTGAGATCGGCCATCACGCCGCTGCGCCCGCGCGTTCCCAGCAGGGCCACCTCCAGCGCCAGGTCATGGCTGATGTAGGGCTGGCCGCGCCGCACCTTCTCGAAGGCTTCGATGAGGTCGTCGGGCGAGGTGTCCTTCAGGAGATAGCCGGTCGCCCCCGCCTCCAGCGCGCGGCTGGCAATCACCGGGTCGGCGTGCATGGAAAAGACGAGGATGGGCATGCGCGCCGCATGCGCCCGCAGCCGCCGCACCAGCGCGAGGCCGGCGAGGCCGCTGCCGTTGAGGGCGAGGTCCACGATCACCACATCCGGCCGCTTGCGCCGGAACAGGCGATAGCCGGCGAGCGCCGTCTGCGCCTCCATCAGGTCGCTGACGCCCGCGTCTTCCAGCAGGTGCCGGCAGCCCTGCAGCACGATGGGGTGGTCGTCGATAAGGAGAACGCTGGTCATACCGGATGCCCTGGCCCTGAACGCACACGCCCGCCCCCGGCGGAGGCCGGGGATACCGGTGCAGCATGCCCCAACGGGATCGGAAGCTCCACCAAAAGGCGCGCGCCGCCCTGCGCGCCCCGCTCCAGCCGGCACGTGCCGCCCAGCGCGCGGACCCGTTCCGTCATGCCCGAAAGGCCGTGGCTGACCTTCGGAAGGGCCGGCGGCCCCTCCCCGTCGTCCGCGACGACCAGACGCAGCAGCGCCCCCCCGCCGCGCCGCCCCTCCTCACCCACGGTGATGCGCACCGAGCGGGCATTGCCGTGCTTGAGGGCATTGGTGATGCCTTCCTGCGCGCAGCGATAGACGGTGGCGTCGAAGGACGGCTCGTAGTGATCGGCCAGCACGCCCGCCTCCAGCGCGAATCGCCGGTCGGGATCGTGCTGGCGAAAATCGCCGACGAGACTGGAAAGCACGTCCTTGAGCGGCACATGGCCAAGCGCCGCGGGGCGGATGCGGGTAAGGAGGCGGCGGTTGGCCACCTGCATCCGCTCCACGATCTCGATGAGGCTCCTCGCCCGCGCCACCATGCGTTCGGCATTCTCGGCCGGCGCCGTGGCGGCAAGGCGGGCGAGCGAATCGGCGCTGGCCTTCAGGCCGAACATGAGCGGCCCCAGTTCGTCGTGCAGGTCTCCGGCGATCTGGCGCCGCTCGTCCTCCTGCAGGCTCACAAGGCGGGCATAGAGGTGGGCATTCTCCTCGCGGGCAGCGCCGAGGGTCTCGGCGAAGGTGTTGAAACGCTCCGCCACCTCGGCGAGCTCCCGGGTGCGGGGCGGCTCGACGCGGCAGGCGAACTCGTTATGCTCGAGTTCGTCCAGCCCGTCGCGAAACCGGGAGAGATCGCGCCGCACCTGTCCCAACGCCACGAACAGGGCCGTGAGAATCGCGAAATTCACCGCGAGGGCGACGCTGGCGAAATCGAACACGTCGTCCCAGACCTCGGCCACCTCGTCGTCCGGCACGCCCTCAATGCGCACGCGACCGATGAGCATGCCATCGGCCACCACGTCGATGCGACGGGTCACCTGCGATACGCCGATGAGCCGGGCGAACCATGAGGGCGCGGCGTCACTGGGGGCCGGCGCGCCATCGGCCGGCAGCACGGCCGGGCGCCCGTCCGGCCCCTCGAGGGAGATCCTCACATGACGCAGGTGGCGCAGGTGCGGCGGGAAGGCCGCGGCAAGGCTTGTAACGGGCTCCGCGGCGACTCGCTCTGCCACCTCGCGGACCATGTTCTCGGCCATCTCGATGGACGCCACCATCTCGCGCCCCGCAGCGACCCGCGCATTCACCACCACCACGGCACCCGCCACCACGGCGGCGACCAGATTGATGGCAAGGACGGCGCCGAGCACGCGGGTGCGCAGCGAGACCCGGCGCGAACCGGCCTGCGCCGCTTCCGCCTCACTGGCGCCCGTTTGCCCTGCGCGCGCGATGCCCTGCGGCAGCGCAGTCCCCGGGGCGGGGTGGACGCTCATGGTTTCCTCCGTTCGGCCGCCGGCGTGGCAAGCACGGCGAGGGCCTCCGCGCGGCGCGCTCCGGCGGCGCGCAGATTGAAATAGTGCTGGCACAGATCACTATAGCCGATCCGCCCCACCGCGCGACCGACCGCGATGAAGCCCGCGAGCAGCGCCTGCGGGGTCTCGACCACGGAGATCTCGCCGAGCATCCGCTCAAGCTGGAGCGTGCGGTTCGCAAGCATGCGCCGGTTCTCGTCGAAGACCACGTCGGCCTCGCCGAGCAGCGCGGCGATCTCGGCCACCGCCTCCGGCGACGCAGGGGGCGCTCCCTTCGGTGTGGACCGCGTGGCGAGAAACACCTCGGGCGCGGTGGCGTCGCCCACATCCAGCCATTCGCGCCCCGCCCCGGCGCCTCTCGGGCTGGCGATCGAGGCACCTGACGGCGACATGGCCTGAGTGGGTGCCTGCTGAGTGGATTCCTGCGAAGAGGGTGCCTGGCTGGAGGCGACCGGCCGCCGCTCGTCCTCTTCGCCACAGGAGGCCAGCGCGAGCGCGCCCAACGCCGCGCAAAAGCAAATGGCGCGGCGTTGGGCGCGCGCCATCCCAAGGCAAGGCGCACGGCGATGCAGCTCCGCCAAAGCAATCCCACGTGCGGATTCTGCTGGACGTGCGGATAATTTCATCGCCCACGCACAGCCTCGCACCGCAAGGATCCCTGAATATTTTCTTGGAACAAGATGCATCCAGAATCCATCTTCGCGAAAACCCCATGGATATAAAGCATAACATCCTTGGCGGAGGCACAAATAGCGCGAAAGTCGCGGCGGCGGGAACGCCACGGAACGACCGGA
This sequence comes from Xanthobacter flavus, assembly GCF_017875275.1. Classification (NCBI taxonomy): domain Bacteria; kingdom Pseudomonadati; phylum Pseudomonadota; class Alphaproteobacteria; order Hyphomicrobiales; family Xanthobacteraceae; genus Xanthobacter; species Xanthobacter flavus. The sequence continues at coordinate 797,539 of NZ_JAGGML010000001.1, forward strand.
CAAACCGCATACTTATCAGCTACTTATGGAATTCCGGCAACCGTGTTTGCCAAGTGTTCCCATATTGAATTGCCGAATGATCGGCAGACAAAGGTTCCGATACGGCTTCAAGTGTCATCACACAAGATTAAGAACCATAAGAATTCAATAAGAAAAAGAAGAAGCGGGTCTCAGGTCGCAATCGGAGGACGACCGCCACCCTGGCCACCACCATCTCTGCTGTCCCGCAAGGTGCGATTCCCGCTGTCCCGGTCCCGGGAGAGCTGGTCGAGCCTGCGCGCGCCGGCGGAGGGGAAGCTCCGGCTCCCGCGCCCCCTGCGCTGCCCTTTCCGGCCGCGCGGGATACGCGGGAGCGCGGAGGGACAAGTCCAACCGAGTGAGGAACCACCCAAGGAAACGCCAAATGACGAGATTGTTTTCTTCCGTCTCCCTCTGCGCCGTGACCCTCGCCCTGGCGGCGGGCTCGGCGGCCGTCAATACGCAGGCGCTCGCCAACGACAAGCTCGTCGAAATCGCCAAGAGCGACGAGAACTGGCCGATGACCGGCAAGAATTACGACGCCAACAACTACAGCCCGCAAAAACAGATCAACAAGACGAACGTGAAGCAGCTTCGCGCCGCCTGGTCGTTCTCCACCGGCGTGCTGTCGGGCCACGAGGGCACCCCGCTCGTCGTCAACAACGTGATGTACATACACTCGCCGTATCCGAACACGACGTTCGCGGTGGGCCTGGACGATCCCGGCCACATCCTGTGGCAGCACAAGCCAAAGCAGAACCCCACCGCCCGCGCGGTCGCCTGCTGCGACGTGGTGAACCGCGGCCTCGCCTATTGGCCCGGCGACGGCAAGACCCCGCCGCTCATTCTCAAGACCCAGCTCGACGGCCACATCGTGGCGCTCAATGCCGAGACCGGCGCGGAGTTCTGGAAGCTGGAGAATTCCGACATCAAGGTCGGCTCCACCCTCACCATCGCGCCCTATGTGGTGAAGGACACGGTGCTGGTGGGCTCCTCCGGCGCCGAGCTGGGCGTGCGCGGCTACGTCACCGCCTATGACGTGAAGACCGGCGCGCAGAAGTGGCGGGCCTATGCCACCGGTCCGGATGAGCAGGTGAAGCTCGCCGACGACTTCAACAAGGCCAATCCCCAGTATGGCCAGAAGGGCCTCGGCACCGGCACCTGGGAAGGCGACGCCTGGAAGATCGGCGGCGGCACAAACTGGGGTTGGTACGCCTTCGATCCCTCCACGAACATGATCTACTACGGCTCCGGCAACCCCGCGCCGTGGAACGAGACCATGCGTCCCGGCGACAACAAGTGGACCATGACCATCTGGGGCCGCGACATCGACACCGGCGAGGCGCACTTCGGCTACCAGAAGACCCCGCACGACGAATGGGACTATGCCGGCGTCAACGTCATGATGCTCTCCGAGCAGAAGGACAAGACCGGCAAGATGCGCAAGCTCCTGACGCATCCGGACCGCAACGGCATCGTCTACACCCTCGACCGCACCGACGGCTCGCTCGTGTCCGCCGACAAGATCGACGACACGGTGAACTGGGTGAAGCAGGTGGACCTTAAGACCGGCCTGCCCCAGCGCGATCCCGAATACGCGACGCGCATGGACCACAAGGGCCGCGACATCTGCCCCTCGGCGATGGGCTACCACAACCAGGGTCACGACAGCTACGACCCGGAGCGGCAGTCCTTTTTCATGGGCATCAACCACATCTGCATGGATTGGGAGCCCTTCATGCTCCCCTACCGCGCGGGCCAGTTCTTCGTCGGTGCCACGCTGTGGATGTATCCCGGCCCCAAGGGCAACAAGCAGACCTATGAAGGTCTCGGCCAGGTGAAGGCGTACGACGCCATCAACAACAAGTACAAGTGGGAAGTGATGGAGCGCTTCGCGGCCTGGGGCGGCACGCTCGCCACTGCCGGCGGCGTGATGTTCTACGGAACGCTGGACGGCTTCATCAAGGCCCGCGACAGCGACACCGGCGAGCTGCTGTGGAAGTTCAAGCTGCCGTCCGGCGTCATCGGCCATCCCATGACCTACACCCACAAGGGCGTGCAGTACGTCGCCATCTATTACGGCGTCGGCGGCTGGCCGGGCGTGGGCCTGGTGTTCGACCTCAACGACCCCACCGCCGGCCTCGGCTCCGTGGGCGCGTTCAAGCAGTTGCAGAACTACACCCAGATGGGTGGCGGCGTGATGGTGTTCTCGCTCGACGGCAAGGGCCCCTACGACGACCCGAAGGTGGGTGAATACGCTTCCGGCGGCTGACCTCCGACAACCGCCCCTTGCCGGCCGCCGCTCCCGGGCGGCGGCCGGTTTCTTCTTTCGAAACGAGCGCATCAATCGCAATCCAGATCGCCTGCCGCAAGGCGGCGCGACCGGACGCGAACCAGACGGAGGCCCAACCGATGACCTGTTCTGCGAGCACATCCGCGCGCCACGCCGCGACGCCCGCCCCCGGCCATCTCGTCGCCGGAGCCCTTCTCGCCGGGACGCTGACCCTCTTCGCCGCGCCGGCCCTCGCGCAGACGGCGGAATCCGGCAAGATGTCGCCACAGACCGCCAACCAGGGCTCGGCGGCACCGGCGCAGGCCGCGACGCCGCCCGATCCCTCGATACTGCGCGTCTGCGCCTCCGAGGTGGAAGCCCCCTTCTCGCAGAAGGACGGCAAGGGCTTCGAGAACCGCATCGCCGGCGTGCTGGCGCAGGCCATGGGCCGCAAGGCGGTCTTTGTATGGACTTCCAAGCCCGCCATCTACCAGGTCCGCGACCAGCTCGACGCCAAGCTCTGCGACGTGGTGATGGGCGTCGACACCGGAGATACGCGGGTCCTCAGCTCCAAGCCTTACTACCGCACGTCCTACGTGCTGGTGACGAAGACCGACCGCAACATCACGGCGACCGACTGGAACGACCCGCAGGTGAAGGCGCTCAACCGCTTCGTCATCCGCTTCTATTCGCCCGGCGAGACCGTGCTGAAGCGCCTCGGCAAGTATGAGGATAACGCCGCCTATCTCTACGGTCTGGTCAACTTCCGCTCGCCCCGGAACCAGTATGTGCAGGTGCCGGGCGAGCGCGTCGTCTCGGAGGTCGCCAATGGCGAGGCCGACATCGCCTTCGCCTTCGCGCCGGAGGTGGCGCGCTATGTGAAGTCCTCGCAGGTGCCGCTGCGCATGAACCTCGCCGGCACCTCGCTCACCAAGTTCGACGGCACCGAATTGCCCCTCCACTATGACCAGTCGGTCGCCGTGCGGCTCGGCGACACCGCGCTCCTCGCCCAGATCGACGCGGCGCTGGTGAAGGCGCGGCCGCAGATCGACGAGATCCTGGCGGAAGAGGGCATCCCCCTGCTGAAGCCCAATTCATGAGCCGACGCGGCGCCGCCTTTTCAATCTGATTTTCTGGAAGGTCCAATGCACAGCCGATTTCTGTCGCGGGGCGTCAAGGCCCTCCTCGCCGTCGCCTTCGTGTCCGGCTTCGCGCTTGCCGCGCAGGCCACGCTCAACTTCACCAATACGGTAACGGGCCAGCCCCTCGACCTGTCAGATGCGCCGGAGGAAGGGCGAGATACGGAAGCGGTGAAGAAATTCCTCGCCACCGGCGTCAACATGTACCTGGAAAATTCATCCTGCCTGCCCAAGGGCAAGGATCTGTTCCTGTCCATGTGCTCGGGCTGCCACGGCCATTACGGCGAGGGCAAGATCGGCCCCGGCCTCAACGACAGCTACTGGACGTATCCGAAGAACATGACCGACCAGGGCCTGTTCGAGACCATCTTCGGCGGCGCGCAGGGACAGATGGGGCCGATGTACGGCGCGCTCAATCTCGACGAGATGCTGCTGGTGATGGCCTGGGTGCGCCACATCTACAAGGACGACCCCAACGATGCGGTTTGGCTGACCCCGGCGCAGCGCGCGGCCTTCAAGCGCTTCGACGACAAGGAAGACAAGACGCCGGATCTCGACAAGGCCCCGGTGTGCAAGGCGACGGCCGCGACCGCGGCTGGGAGCAAGTGAGAAGGCAAGAGAGAAGGGAGGACGACAAGATGAAGCATCAGGTTCGCATGCCCGTGCTCGCCGCTGCCGCCGCGTTCGCGGTGACGGCCCTCGCCGCCGGCGGCGCCGCCGCCTATGACGGCACCAATTGCAAGGCGCCCGGCAATTGCTGGGAGCCGAAGCCCGGCTATCCCGACAAGGTGGCCGGCAGCAAGTACGACCCCAAGCACAATCCGGCAGAGATCGCCAAGCAAGCCGAATCCATCACCCAGATGGAAGCGCGCAACAAGAAGCGCGTCGAGTATTTTCAGAAGACCGGGCAGTTCGTCTACGACGTAAGCAAGATTCCGGCAAACTGACGCAGCTTTTTCCGACCCCCACCAGCAAGGCTGAGCCTTCAGCAAAGCCGGGCAATCCTCCGATGGATGGTGGGCAACTGGCGCAGCCGCTCGGGCCTGCGTGCGGGAGAGCCGCCCCCGCCCGTCGGCTGCGCCTTTCTTGCCGCTGAGGCCTCGACCTACCGGCCAAGGGGAAGCCCTATGCACGCCATCGCCGACACGGACGGCGCGCTCGCCCAGTGGCGCGCCCGCGCCCTCGATTTCGAGAACGCGGTCGGCCGCATCGTGCTGGGGCAGGAGCGGGTGATCCGCCTTCTGACCATCGCGGTGTTCGCCCGCGGCCACGTGCTGCTGGAGGGCGACGTCGGCGTCGGCAAGACAACGCTGCTGCGCGCGCTCGCCCGCGCCATCGGCGGTGCCTATGAGCGGGTGGAGGGCACTATCGACCTCATGCCGGCGGATCTCGTCTACGACGCGCGCGTCGGCGAGGACGGCCGCCCGCGGGTCGATCCCGGACCGCTCCTGCGCCGGGGGCCGGAGCTTTCGGTCTTCTTTTTCAACGAGATCAACCGCGCGCGGCCGCAGGTCCACGCCATGCTGCTGCGGCTGATGGCGGAACGCACGGTTGCCGCCTTTGGGCGCGAATATGTCTTCCCTTTCCTGCAGGTGTTCGCGGACCGCAACCGCGTGGAGCGGGAGGAGACGTTCGAGCTGCCAGCCGCCGCCCGCGACCGCTTCTTCATGGAAGTGCAGGTGAAGGCGCCGGAGGATTTCGCCGCGCGTCGCGCGCTGGTGTTCGAGCCGCGCTTTCACGACACCGACCGCCTCATCGCGGAGGTGCCCGAGGCGGTCATCGACCACCGCAACCTCGATCAGGTCGCCCGCGAGATCCAGAACGCCATTCCCGCGAGCGACGCCATCGTCGCCTATACCATCGCGCTGTGGGACGCGATCCGCACGCCAGACCGCGCCGGCATCACGCTGCCCGGCGTGCGCATGGACCGCCTGGTGCAGGGCGGTGCGAGCCCGCGGGGGATGTCCTTCCTCATCCGCGCTGCCCGCGTGCGCGCATGGCTGGAAGGACGGGAGATCATCGTGCCGGAGGATTTGCGCGCCGTCTTCCCGGAGGTGATGGCGCATCGCATCTTCTTCGATCCGGTCTATGAGATGCGGCGCGAGGAGATCGCCGCCGATCTCTGCCGCGCCGCCTTCGCCACGGTGCCCGCGCCATGAGCGGGGGTATGGAAGGCGATTTCGATCGCACCGTCGTGCCCTACCGCCTCAGATGGCGCCCGCGCGGCGTGCATCCCGGCGCGCATCCCGGGCAGGGCGACGGCGGCGACGGCACCTTCCGCGCCCTCGTTCCGCTGGTCGCCCGGCCCGATCCGCGCCGCATCGACCTGCGCGCCTCGCTGCGCGATCCATTCGAGGGCGTGCACGTGCGCACCTTCGCCCCGCGACGCGCCACGACGGTCGCCGTGCTCACCGACCTTTCGGGCTCCATGGGCTTCGACGGCACGGGCGCGGAAGTCGCGCGCCTCGCCGCGACACTCGCCGCATCCGCCGGGGCGACGGGGGATGAATTCACCCTCATCGGCGCCGGGGACGGCGTTCGCGCCGATGCGTTCATTCCCGCCTCACGGCGCCGGGGGCTGGGCGCGCAGGTGGCGGCCACCCTCGCCGGCGCAGAGCCCGCGGGCATGAGCGCGCAAGGACTCGCGACCGCAGCCGAGCGCCTGCCGCGGCGGCGCTGCCTCGTCTTCCTCGTCTCCGACTTTCTCATGCCGCAGGCCGATCTCGACCTCACCCTCGATGCCCTGTGGCGGCACGACGTGGTGCCAGTGGTGGTGCGCGACAGCCGCGCCGAGGGCGATGTTCCGGCATGGGGGCTCATGGAAGTCGCCGATGCCGAGACGGGCGGGCGCCGGCTTGTATTCATGCGACCGCGCCTTCGCGCCCGCTGGCAGGCGGCGGCGCACGCGCGGCTTTCCGCGCTCGAGTCCAGCTTCGCCGCGCGTGGATACACGCCCTTCCACCTCGTGGACAGGTTTGACCCCGATGCGCTGGTCGCCTTTCTTGCCCGCCGCTAGGCCCTGCCGAAGGGCGGTACTCGCGTTTGCCGGCCTCCTGCTGGCGGCCACCCCGATCCGCGCAGCGGGCGTGGATCTCTATGCGCCGCGCGCCTTCGGCTATTACATCGGCGATACCATCTCGCTGGAGGCGGTCGTCACCCTCGATGCCGGCTGGCATCTGGATGAAAGCGCCCTGCCCCGCCCGCGCTCGGTCACCTACTGGCTGGACCTCAAGCGCCTCGACATGAAACCGGAGACCGCGCCGGACGGCACCCCGCGCTATCGCCTCACCCTCACCTACCAGACCTTCTATTCTCCGCTGGAGCCGCGCGCGCTGACCATTCCCGCCGTGCTGCTCGCCGCGCGCAGGGAAGACGCAGGCACGGGCGACGCGCGCCAGACGCTGACCATTCCCGCCTGGACCTTCGTCTCCTCGCCCCTGCGCGAGCTGGTCGCCAGCCAGCGGGGAAATCCCATGGCGCTCCAGCCGGACATCCGCCCGCGCCCCTACCCCCTCGCGCCCGATGCACGGCTCGCAGGGGCGGCGGCCATCGTCGCGGCCGCGAGCCTCATCGTGTTCGCGGCGGCCTCGGGATGGGGACCGTTCGCCGGCCACAGCCGCCCCTTCGCCGCCGCCCTGCGCCACATGCGTCGGCTTCCCGACCTCGACGCGCCGCTCGGCTACGAAGATGCCCTGCAACTCCTCCACCGCGCTTTCGACGCGGCGGCCGGACACCGGCTGTTTGGCGAGGATGTGTCCGCGTTCCTCGCCGAGCGGCCCGCCCTCGGTGGCGAGGCCCGGGAAATCGACCGCTTCTTCACCGCCTCCCGCATCGCCTTCTTCGGCGATGATCCGGAAGGAGCCATGGCCCTGTTCCCGCCCGCAGCATTGCTGGACCTCGCCCGGCGGCTCTCTGCCATCGAGCGGCGCGGCGGCACGCGGCCGAGCGGCGCGCGAGAGGAAGCGGCGTGATGTTCAGCCTCGACGTGGACCATCCCGCGCTCCTCTTCCTGCTGGCGCTGGCCCTCCTCCCGCTCGCGGCCCTCCCCCTGCGCGGCTCTGTGCTGCCGGCGGTGGCGCTGGTGCCGGCCGACGGGCTTTCCATCGCCGTCTCCCTCGGCATCCGGCTCGCGGGAGCGCTGGCCATCGCCGCGCTGGTGCTGGGCCTCGCCGGCCTGAACCTGAAGGCGCGGGAGATCGAGCGCATCGGCTCCGGCGCCAATCTGATGCTGCTCATCGATCGCTCCGCCAGCATGGACAACACCTTCGCCGACCGGGCGCCCGGTGCCGGCGAGGAATCGAAATCCGCCGCCGCCAAGCGCCTGCTCACGGAATTTCTGGTCCGCCGCCCGCGCGACCGCATCGGCATCGCCGCCTTCTCCACATCGCCCATCCCGGTGATGCCGCTGACCGACCATCACGAGGCGGTCGCCGCGGCGGTGGCGGCCATCGACCGGCCGGGCCTTGCCCTGACCGACGTGGGGCGGGGCCTCGCTCTCGCCCTCGACAGCTTCGACGCGACGGCCGGTTTGGGCGGCGCACGCGCGGTGCTGCTGGTGTCGGACGGCGCCGCCGTCATCGATCCACGCGTCCAGGCCGCGCTGCGCGATTCCCTGAAGCGCGCGCCGGTCCGGCTGTACTGGCTGTTCCTGCGCACGGTCGGCTCGCCCGGCATCTTCGACAAGCCGCGCGTGCCCGGCGAGGACACGCCGCAGGCCATGCCGGAGCGCCACCTCAACCTGTTCCTCGCCAGCCTCGGCGTGCCCTACCGCGCTTTCGAGGCCGGAAGTCCGGAAGCCGTGGCGAACGCCATTGCCGAGATCGACCGGCAGGAGAGCCAGCCCATCGCCTATCTGGAGCGCATTCCGCGCCGCGACTTCGCCCGCCTCTGCTACGCCATCGCCGCGGCTGCCTCCGCGCTCCTCTTGGCCGCGCGCCTCGCCGAGCGCGGCCTTGGTGCCCGACGGAACACTGCCTCCGGCCTCCCCGGCATCGAAACCCGGAGGGCGGCATGAGCCTGCGCACGCCCCCCATCCGCCTGCGCCGGCTCACCGCGCTGGTGTCCCTCGCGGTGCTGATCCTTGCGCTGGCGGTGATCGCCGTCACCGGCATCCGCATGGCCCTGAATGCCAACGCCAACCGAACGATCGCCGCGCTCGCCTCCGGCCGCGACGTGCCGGTGGCGCCCGATGCGCCGGATCGCCTGCTCCTGGCCCGCGCCCATTTCCTCATGATCCGCGACCGGCTGGACGAGGCGCAGCCGCTGGTGGACCGGCTGGCGGCGAGCGGCAGCCCGCTCGCGGTCGCCGGCCTCTACGACCTTGCCAACGCCCGTCTCGCCGTCGCCGTCTCGTTTCTGGAGAAGACCGAGATCGACCCCGCCGTGCCGCAGGTGCGCCTCGCCAAGGCCGGCTATCGCGCGTCCCTCGTGCGCGCGCCGGATTTCTGGGACGCCAAGTACAATCTCGACATCGCCATGCGCCTCGTGCGCGATTTCCCGCAGATCGAGCAGGACCAGCAGGACGAGGCGCAGGAGACGCCGAAACGCCTGTGGACCGATCTGCCCGGCCTGCCGAAGGGCCTGCCCTGATGCGGCCGAACCTGCGTACCCTCGCCCTCGCAGCGACCTGCGTGCTGGCCCTTGCGGCCACCATCGCGCCGCACCTCTCCAAGACGACCGACGCTTACCGGCTGCTGGCGGTCGTAGACATCACCGGATCCATGAACGTGCGGGACTACAGCTTCGAGGGCCGCCCGTCGTCGCGGCTCGACACGGTGAAGCGCGCCCTTGGCGCGCTGGCGGCCCGGCTGCCCTGCGGCTCGCGCATGGGGCTTGGCATGTTCACCGAGCGGCGCACCTTTCTGCTGTTCGAGCCGGTGGAGGTCTGCGCCGATTTCGCCCCGCTGGACGGCGCCATCGGCGCACTCGACTGGCGGATGGCGTGGGAGGGCGACAGCTATATCGCGTCCGGCCTCTATTCCGCCATCGACCTCGCCGGGCCGCTTGACGCCGATCTCCTCTTCTTCACCGACGGACAGGAGGCACCGCCGCTGCCGGCCTCGGGCGCGCCAGCCTTTTCCGGTGCGCCGGGTAAGGTGCGCGGCCTTATCGTCGGGGTCGGCGGCGAGACGCCCGCGCCCATCCCCAAGTTCGACCGGGATGGTCGGGAAATCGGCTTCTACGCCATGACCGACGTGCCGCAGGAGAACCGCCACGGCCTGCCGCCCACCGGCTCCGAGCAGCGCGAGGGCTGGCACCCGCGCAACGCCCCCTGGGGCGCGGAGGACGCCACAGGGCAGGAGCATCTCAGCGCGGTGCGCACCGACCATCTCAAGGACCTCGCCGCCGCAACGGGCCTTACCTACGCGCCGCTGGCCGATGCCGCGCGCCTCTCCGCAGCAATTAAGGCATCGGCCCGCCCCCGGCCGGTCGAAGGCACGCTCGACACCGCCCCGCTGCCGGCCACCCTCGCCCTGCTTCTGCTCGCAGCCCTTTATCTGGCGCAGCTGTGGCACCGACGCCCCGATTTTCCGCGTAACCGAAGGATTTCCCCGTCATGATCTTTGCCGCTCTCTGCCGCCACGCGGTGCTGCCTGCCCTCGGCCTCCTGCTCGCGCTCGCCGCTCCCGCGCAGGCGCACGGGCCGACCCCGCAGAAGGCCGAGGCCAAGGCCGCCGTGGCGGCCGCTCCCGACGCGGTGTGGAAGATCGCTGGGGATTTCGCCGGCATCGGCGCCTGGCATCCCATGGTGAAGGCGGTGAAGGCCAAGGGCGGCAATGCCGCCGGTGCGGAGCGCGTGCTGGTGCTGGAGAAGGGCGAGATCACCGACGGGCTCGATGACGTGGACACCGCCCAGCGCAGCCTGTCGTGGCGCCTCAACACCGAGAATGTGGAGGCCATGCCGGTGAGCTTCTACACCATCACCCTCAGCGTGAGCGACGCCGGCGGGGGCAAGAGCGAGGTGGTGATGGCCGGCCGCTTCTATCGCGGCGATACCTCGAACTTCCCGCCCGACGAGCTCAACGACGAGGCCGCCGTCGCGGCAATGACCGCCTTCTTCGAGGCGGGGGTCAACGGGCTGAAGGCGAAGGCGGAGGGCAAATGAGCTGGCGCGCCGCGCTCGCCATTCTGGCCTTGGGCTGGAGCGGAACCGCCGCCGCCGGCACGCTCTTGGCGGTGTGCCAGAGTGCGGCGGAGGTGGACGTCATCGACACGGCAGCCCGCACCGTCTCGGCGCGGGTGAAGGTGGACAAGGTGCCGGCCGGCATCACGCTGTCCCCCGACGGCGCGTCCGCCTTCATCACCCATCCGGACATCGGCCTGCTGACCCACCTCGACGTGAAGACACGGACGGTGGTCGCCACCGCCCGGATCGGCGGGCAGCCATTCGGCATCGCGGCGGCCCCGGACGGGGAGGCCCTCTACGTCGGTGACTGGTCCGGCGACAGGATCCTGCGCGTCGATCCGCGCACCCTTGCCGTCACCGGAACGCTCGCGGTGGGCCGGGCGCCGGCTCACCTCGCCATCGATCCTGAGGGCCGCACCCTCTACAGCGCCGACCGGGAGAGCGACGCCGTGAGCGTAATCGCCTTGTCCGCCTTCACCCGCATGGCCTCAATCCCCGTCGGCCGCGCTCCCTACGCCCTCGACGCCACCTCACCCACGCGGGTGGCGGCGGCGGATGTGCGCGGCGGGGATGTGGCGTTGATCACCAAGGAAAATCATGAGGTTACGCGTATCGGCGGCATGAAAATGCCCTATGGCGTCGCCTTCGTGCCCGGCCACGATCTGCTGCTCGTCACGGACCAGCAGGGCGGAACGCTCGACTTGATCGATCTCTCGGCGGGCACCATCACCAAGCGCCTGCGCCTCGGCGGATCGCCGGAAAGCGTACTTGTGGATGGGACGACCGGCCGCGCCTACGTGGCCGAGTGGTTCTCCAACCGCGTCACCGTCGTGACCCTCGATGATTTCACCATCGCCGCCCGCATCCCGGTCTGCGACGGTCCACGGGTGATGGCATTGATTCCCTGAAATTCCGCTTGCGCCCAAGCTCCCGCCGCGTTCCGGTTGGACCGGAATGCGGAATGGGGCCATGCACGAGATTTCACTGATCTTCACCTGCCTCTTGATCGGCGTCGTATTGCGCTGGTCTGGCCGGCTGCCCGACACCGCCACCAAGGCTTTCGGCGGATGGGTGATCAATGTGGCGTTGCCGGCGACCGCGCTGCACAGCGTCCATGGCCTGAAGATGGATGACGGGTGGTGGCTCGCGGCGGCGACGCCGTGGATCGGCGCCATCCTTGCAATCCTTGTCATCGTGCCGCTGTGCCGGGCCTTCGGCTGGTCGCACCGGCGAGCCGGCGCGCTGCTGCTGGTGGGCGGCTGGGGCAACACATCCTTCGTGGGCCTGCCCATGATCGCGGCCTTCGCCGGCAGCCAGTGGCTGGGGCTCGGCATCGTCATCGACCTGTTCGGCTCCTACCTCGCCCTCTCCACGCTGGGCCTGGCCATTGCGGCTGTCGCAAGCGCGGGGCATTTCGACTGGCGGGCCGTGGCGAAGCGGATCGCCACCTTCCCCCCCTTCTGGGCCATCCTAATCGCCTTCGCCACCAACGATCTGCCGCGCCCGGATTGGCTCGACCAACTGGTCGAAGCGCTGGCCCGGACGCTCACCCCCATCGCCCTCGCGGCCGTGGGCTATGCCCTTCGTTTTGATCGCATTTCCGGCCGCCTGGGGGCGCTGGCGGTGGGGCTCGGCTATCGCCTGCTGCTGGCGCCGCTGGCCATCTTCCTGATGTATGCGGCGCTTGGACGAACCAGTGATCCGGTGGCGCAGGTGGCGATGCTGGAGATGGCCATGCCGCCCATGCTCGGGGCCAGCATCATCGCGCTCGACCACGATCTGGAGCCGGACCTCGTGGCCCTCGTCATCGGCATCGGCGTGCCGCTTTCCATGCTCACCGCCTGGATGTGGTGGGGGCTCGTCATCAGTCCATGACGGGGATGACGCCCACCGCAAATCCCTGGTATTGAAGCGATTTCAGCCTCACCTCCCCATCCGCGACGGCGAGGCGAACCGGCCCTCCTGGGGGCCGGTGATAGAGGTCCGGATGGGCGGCGAGGAAGGTCGCCTGCTCGTCGTCGGGGGCAAACGACATGCCGTCCAGATAATGGTGGCCGTTGCGCTCGACATGGGTCAGGCCCAGGAGGGAGACGAGGGCGAGGTCCTGCTGGGTGCTGATGCCGGACCAGGTGCAAAGGTCTTCTGCGGAAAGGAAAAATCGGCTTTCGCCCAGCTCCGAATTGGCCTTGGCGATGCGGGCGGCGTTGAGGGTGGATTTGTAGAAGCCCTTGCAGGTCTTGCTGGAAACACCCTGATATCCCACAGAGATAGCCTTGGGGAAGGCATCCAGGGTGGCGTCCGATTCGTCGATCATCACGGGCTTCAGGGATGCCAATGCCCCCACCTCCCGCTCCAGGGCGACGGCGCGGCGGATGGGCTGTTCGATGTAGAGGGTGGAGGCGCAAAGCCTTGAAAGCGCAGGCATTTCCGACATGCGCCGCCACAGTTCGACGATGCCCTCCACGTCCGAATACTGCTCGTTGCCATCCAGAGTGATGTGATACTGGGCAGTCCCGGCATCCAGCACCGCGGCAATGCGGGTGAGGCGGTCCAGATCGGCGGCCATGTCGCCGCCGGCCTTCAGCTTGTAGAAGCGGCAGCCGTAAGTTTTGACAACATCCTCAAGGGTTTGCGGCAGGCCGTCCGGGGGGCCTTCGAGGGGATCGCCGGCGGTCAGCGCGTCCACCATGCCCACGGTGTGGCGCACGCCGATGGTATCCTGGGGCTGCAAACTGCCCAGAAACTGGGCGATATCGAAGCCATCAAGGTCCGCGGTCAAGCCGGAGCTAACGGTGATACCTGCCACATTGCCCCGCATCATCGCCGCGAAGGACAGCCTCAGCATCCGCCCGGTGGCATCCAGAATGGCTCGGTCCACCAGCGCCGGGCCGTAGGAGGCGACCAGCGGGTTGAGACCCTGCGCGGCGCAGCGGGCCTGCTGCTCCTTGTAAACGCTTGCGGAAAGGCCGAACGGCGTGTCCGCCGGGAGGGCAGCGTACAGCTCCAGCGCGATCGCCAGGGACGTCCGCAACTGCTCCACATTGTCGTCGTCGGAGAGCGCGGGATTCTTGTCGAACCATTTGGGCAGAAGGCATTCGGCGGCGATGCCAACGGCACCGCGCCCGTCCGCCGCCGCGATCCGCACGGTCAATTCCGCCTGCCGCACCTCCCGCAGCGTCGCGACGCCGAAGCGGAAGGGCATGCGCAGCTTCGCCGCGCGCTCGCGCAGGTTCGCCTCGGCCAGCCGCACGCGCGGCGCCGCGTCTTCTCCCATGATTTTATCCTTGTATTTGCGCTGGTTATTCCACCATGCGCGGGAAGGCGCCGCTGCGGGCGCGGGCCTCCAGCGGCCAGGTCTCGCCCAGCCGGCGGGTGGTCGCCATCACGAAGGAGCCGCAGCTTTCGAGGTCCGCCCGGCTCATGCGGTTGGTCGGGGCGGCAAGGCTCACCACGCCCACGCATTCCGGTGCGCCGCCCAGCGTCGAGGCGAGGATGGGGGCGGCGACGGCGCCCACGCCCAGCTCATTCTCCTCATAGCTCAGCGCGAAGCCGCGCCGCGCCACCTCCTCCAGCTCCGCACGAATGTCGGAGATGGAGGTCTTGGAATGCGCGGTGGACGCCTCGATGCCCTGATGCATCAACAGCTTGAGGGCATCGGCGAACGGCAGCGTCGAGAGCCACGCCTTGCCGGTGGCGTGGGTGTGGAGGCCGATCTCCAGCGTATAGTTGGGATCGATGCGCAGCGACCTCTTGCTGCCCGCAAAGGATTGCACCCAAACGATTCTCTGCCCGCCCGGCTCGACGATGGCGAGCCGCACCAGCTCGCCCGTCTCTTCCGCCAGCTGCCGCAGCGCCGCCGAGCACTGGTCCAGCAGCCGGCTGGTCTGCAGGTGGCGCAGGCCGAGGTTGCTGATGCGGTAGGTGAGGTAATAGCGCTGGGCCCGCTCGTCGCGCCACACCAGCATCTGGGACTCCAGCGTATTCAACAGCTTGGAGACGATGGCCTTGTTCAGGTCGAGGCGACGGGCAATCTCGGCCAGAGGGAAGCCGTCCACGGAATCGGCCAGCATCCCGATGATGTCGAAGGCGCGCTCCACCGAGACGATTGTCTCGTCGATCTTCTCGGGACGGACCCCGGCCGCAACTTTCGCCATCTCATCAACCCTTCGACGCACGCGCATCACTGATAACGATGTTATCTATCATTTTGAGCCTGACAAGGCCAGATCGGCGCGCAAACTGCGAAGCTGAACCGAAAATACCCGCTTGACTCCGACTTTGGACGAATCTAGCCCTATAGATATGGGTAACGGCGTTACCCAATAAATGAGCAGGCCGGCACCCGAACCCGTCAAGGTTCGAGACGGTTCAGGCCCCGGTTCGGGGCGGTTGAACCGCCTTTTCGGGTGCCATTCGAGGCCTGTCAGGAAAAATGGGAGCGGATTCGTGAGTGAACGCCTGACCTTCGACACCGTGCCGGACCTGATCGAGACCGAGGAGCAGCTCGAGGAGCTGGTCTCCCGGCCCACCCAGGGGCTGGTGGACGACTTCGCCACTTTGGACGGGGACATCATCGTTCTGGGTGTCGCGGGCAAGGTCGGCCCCTCCCTCGCCCGCATGGCCAAGAGGGCTGCGCCGGACAAGAGGGTGATCGGGGTGGCGCGCTTCTCTGAAGCCGGGTCCAAGGAGGAGCTGGAGGGTTTCGGCATCGAGACCATCCGCTGCGACCTCCTGGATGCCGAGGCCGTCGCGCAGCTGCCCAAGGTGAAGAACGTCGTCTACATGGCTGGCAAGAAGTTCGGCACCAATGACGACCCCTCCTTCGCCTGGGCCATGAACACCATGGTGCCCGCCACCGTCGCCTCCCACTTCCGCGACAGCCGCATCGTCGCCTTCTCCACCCTGTGCGTCTATCCGTTCGGCGTCTTCGCCCATAACGGCTGGGACGAGCGGGTGCAGCCGCGCCCGGTGGGGGACTATGCGAACTCCTGCGTCGGCCGCGAGCGCGCGTTCGAATATGGCTCCCACGTGCATGGCACGCCCGGCCGCCTCGCCCGGCTGAACTATGCCATCGACCTGCGCTACGGCGTGCTGCACGACATCGCCAGCTGGGTGCATCGCGGCGAGCCGATCCCCATCCGCACCGGCCATGCGAGCGTGATCTGGCAGGGGGATTCCAACGCGCAGATCCTGCGCTGCCTGAAGCACTGCACGGTGCCCACCACCCCCATCAACATCGGCGGGCCGGAGCAGGCGAGCGTGCGGGCCATCGCCCATGCGTTCGGCGAGAAGTTCGGCAAGGCGCCCATCTTCGAGGGCGAGGAAGAGCCCACCGGCTGGGCCAACAGCACGTTCCAGGCCCAGCGCCTGTTCGGCTATCCCAACGTGCCGCTCGCCCGGATGATCGACTGGGTGGCCCATTGGGTGGAGAAGGGCGGCGCCATCTATGGCAAGCCCACGCGGTACGAAGTCCGCGACGGCCTCTTCTGAGCGCCGCCGCCATGACCCGCGAAGAGCCCCATCCCGGCCCCGCCCTCGGCTTTATGGGCTTCTGGGCCGACATCGATGCGGAGTACGAACTCCGCTATCAGGAATGGCACAATTGCGAGCACATGCCGGAGCGGGTGGGGATTCCCGGCTTCATCGAGGGGCGGCGCTATCGCGCCGTCCACGGCAGCCCGCGCTTCTTCATGTGCTATGTCACGGAAGGCCCCGAGGTGCTGGGCAGCGCGGCCTATCTCGCCGCGCTGAACCGGCCAACGCCCTGGACCAGCGAGGCGCTCACCCACTTCCGCAATCCGGTGCGCTCGCTCTACCGCAACCATTGCCGGGTCGGCTTCGCGGGGGGCTATGCCCCCTACATCCTCCAGCGCCGGTTCGACCATAAGGCCGACGCCGCAACCCTGGCGGAGATGGTCCGGGCGGCGGTGGCGCAGGACACCTCAGGCGTTCTTTCGGGCACCCTTTCGGGCGGCCTCTATGAGGTGGACGAGGCCATCTCCGGCATCATGACGGCGGAGCGCCGCATCTATTCCGGCGGGCCCGGGCGCCAGCAATATCTCTTCACCATCGAGGCCCTCGACCGCGACCAGGCGGAGGCGGCCGGGCGCCGTCTGGACGCCCTGGTGGCCGAAGGCGCCAGCGAGATCAATCCCGGCCTCTACTGGCTGGAAAACCGCATCCAGTCCGCCCAGCTGCGCCGGCCCGCCGCCGCGCAGCAGGACGCGCAAGCCGCCACCCCGGCGGACACCCGCATTCCCGAAAGGCTCACCCCATGAAGCTCCTGCGCCATGGCGCGGCCGGTGCCGAACGGCCCGGCCTCCTCGCCGCCGACGGCACGGTGCGCGACCTGTCCGACATCGTGCCGGACATCGACGCCGCCTTCATAGCCGATCCCGCCCGCCTTGCCGCGCTGAAGGCGGTGGACCCGCTCTCCCTGCCGGTGGTGGAGGGGGAGGTGCGCCTCGCGCCGCCCTTCACCGGCATCGGCAAGATTGTGGGGGTGGGCCTCAATTATCACGACCACGCCCGCGAATGCGGCCTGCCCATTCCCGAAGAGCCCATCCTCTTCATGAAGGCCACCACTTCTCTGTGCGGCCCCTATGACGCCATCCGCCTGCCGGAAGGCTCGGAAAAGACCGACTGGGAGGTGGAGCTGGGCGTCGTCATCGGCACCACCGCTCGCAAGGTGTCCGAGGCGGAGGCCCTCGACCATGTCTTCGGCTATTGCATCGCCCATGACGTGTCCGAGCGCGCCCACCAATTGGAGCACGGCGGGCAGTGGACCAAGGGCAAGAGCCACGACACCTTCTGCCCCCTCGGCCCCTGGCTGGTGACGGCGGACGAGGTGGGCGACCCGCAGGCCCTTGATCTGTGGTGCTCGGTGGATGGCGAGATGCGCCAGAACAGTTCCACCGGCGACATGATCTTCAAGGTGGCGGAGATCGTCTCCTATGTCAGCCGCTTCATGACGCTGGAGCCCGGCGACCTCATCATCACCGGCACGCCGGCGGGGGTGGGGCTGGGGCTGAAGCCGCAGGTCTATCTCGCCCGCGGGCAGGAGGTGCGCCTCGGCATCGCCCGCCTCGGCGAGCAGCGCCAATCCGTGGTCTGAGGAGGCATGCCATGACCGACACCCTTCTCGTCCAGTCCACGCGCGCCAACGTGCTCTCCAAGCTCATGAGCATGGATGCCATCCGCCCGCTCATCCTCGTCGCGGTGATCCTGGTGGGGTGGGACCTCGCGGTGCGCCTGCTGCGCATTCCGCCCTATCTCATCCCGGCGCCGACGCTGGTGATCGAGCAGGTCATCGCCCAGTGGCCCATGCTGCTGCGGGAGACGATGCCCACCCTCTACGCCACGCTCGGCGGCTTCGCCCTGAGCGCGCTGGTGGGCATCCCGCTCGCCATGCTGATCGCCTCCTCGAAGACGGTGGAGAGCTATCTCTATCCCCTCCTCGTCTTCTCCCAGTCGGTGCCGAAGATCGCGGTGGCGCCGCTGTTCGTGGTGTGGTTCGGCTTCGGCGTATTGCCGAAGATCATCTCCGCCTTCCTGCTCGGGGTGTTCCCGGTGGTGGTCTCCACCGTGCTCGCCTTCAAGAGCGTGGACAAGGAGATGATCGACCTTGCCCGCTCCATGCGCGCCGGGGGCCTGCGCACCTTCATCCGCATCCGCCTGCCCCACGCGCTGCCCGGCATCTTCTCGGGGCTGAAGGTGGCCATCACGCTCGCCGTGGTGGGCGCGGTGGTGGGCGAGTTCGTCGGCTCCAACTCAGGCATCGGCTACGTGCTGCAGGTGGCGAACGGCAATTTCGATTTGCCGCTCATGTTCGCCGCGCTGTTCGTGCTCTCCATGATGGGGGTGATCCTGTTCATGGCGCTGGACGCCATCGAGCACTTCCTCATCCCCTGGCACGCCTCGCGCCGGCCGGACCCCAACAGCGGGGCGTGAGGGCTCCCGCCGTCATGCCCCGGCGCGTCCGTGGCCCCCCGCACAAGGCGGGGGGATGACGCGGCAGAGAAGGAAGTTCCGAACCAGGACGTCCCGATCAGAGCAGAGCAACAAGAACCAAAGCAAAACCAGAAAAACCGGTGGAGGAAACCATGATCTCTCGAAGGACACTCGCCACGCACCTGTTATCCGGCGCATTCGCCCTCGGCCTTGCCGCCGCATCCGCGCTGCCGGCGGCCGCGCAGGCGGCAAAGACGCCGGACAAGGCGGTGCTGATGCTCAACTGGTACGTCTATGGCGAGCACGCGCCCTTCATCCTCGGCCTCAAGAAGGGCTATTACGCGGAAGAAGGCATCGACCTCGAAATCCAGGAAGGCCGCGGCTCGGCGGTGACCATCCAGGCGGTGGGCGCCGGCACGGCCACCTTCGGCCTCGCCGACATCGGCGTGATGATCAAGGCGGTGGCCAAGGGCGCACCGGTGAAGACCATCGGCGTCCTGCTCCAGCGCACCCCCGGCGCGGTGGTGGCGCCCGAGGGCAAGATCAACGGCCCCAAGGACCTGCCCGGCAAGACCATCATGTTCACGCCCGGCGATGCCGTGACGCCCATCTGGCCGCTGTATCTCAAGAAGCTCGGCATCCCCGAAGGTGCGGTGAAGATGGTGGCGGCGGATGCGCAGGCCAAGCTGAACGCCGTGGTGAACAACCAGGCCGACGGCCTCATCGGCTTCACCACCGAGCAGGGCGCCCGCCTGCCGGACATCATGAACAAGCCGGTGACCATGCTGCGCTACACCGATGCGGGGGTGAACCTCGTGTCGCTGGGCATCGTCGCCAACACCGACACCCTCGCCAAGCGCGCCGACATGGTGAAGCGCTTCATGCGCGCCACCACCCGCGCGGTGGAAGAGGCGGAGAAGAACCCCAAGGCCGCCATCGACATCCTCATGGAGGCCTATCCCAAGATCGGCCTGCCGGACGCGCAGCTGCGCAGCCTGCAATACTCGCAGGCGCTCTACCGCGCCTCCGACGACAAGAGCACGCGCCCCTTCCGCATGAACCCGGCGCTGATGGACGAGAGCCTCGAGATCCTCACCCAGTACGGCGGCCTCGACCCCTCCGCGCGCAGCAAGGCGCAGGATTACTTCACGCTGGAGTTCCTTCCGTGAGCGCAGTTCTGCACAGGATCGAAACGCACCCTCCCGCCCCCCGCGCCGAGGCCGCCGGCACGCATATCGCCATCGCCGGCCTCACCAAGACCTACAAGACGCGCGGCGGCGCGGTGCCCTCGCTCAAGCCCATCGATCTCGACATCTCGAAGGGCGAGTTCGTGGCCATCGTCGGCCCCTCGGGCTGCGGGAAGAGCACACTCTTGAAGCTGGTCGCCGGGCTGTTGCCGGCCACCAGCGGCAGCATCACCATCGGCGGCGTGAAGGTGACGCAGCCGCCGGATGGCGTGGGCATGGTGTTCCAGAGCCCCGTCCTGCTGCCCTGGCGCACGGTGCGCGACAACGTGCTGCTGCAGGTGGAGATGCGGGGGCGACCCGTCAGCGCCTATCGCGAGGCGGCCGCGCGCCTCCTCCATACCGCCGGCCTCGACGGCTTCGAGGAGCGCTTCCCGTGGGAGCTGTCCGGCGGCATGCAGCAGCGCGCCGCCATCTGCCGGGCGCTGGTGCATGACCCCGAAGTGCTGCTCATGGACGAGCCCTTCGGCGCGCTCGACGCCATGACGCGGGAGAAGATGAACGCCGAGTTGCAGCGCATCTGGTACGAGACGCGCAAGACCGTGCTGCTCATCACCCACTCCATCCCGGAGGCGGTGTTCCTGGCCGACCGGGTGGTGGTCATGTCCAGCCGGCCGGGCAGCATCGAGGCCATCTACGACATCGATTTGCCCCGCCCGCGCGACCTCACCGTGATGGGCGAGCCCCGGTTCGTCCGCTACACGCAGGAGATCCGCAAGCACTTCTTCGCGCAGGGCGATCTCGATCACTGAGCCGTCCGCGCAACACCAGACGGCGCCCGCCCAGAGCGCGATCCGATCAAGTTGAATCAACTTGATCGGTGAATCGCCCTCTGACTCCAAGAAAGAGAACGCGTTATCCGATCTGATTGCGATGCAATCAGATCGGCGCGTGCTCTCGCCCGGCGGGCGTTTTTTGTTACGCGACCAGAGCCATGCGGTGGATCACCCGCTCCGCGATCAGCTCCCGCCCGCCGGCCGCGGCGAAATTGGCAAGGGCGCCGCCGTCGATGTGCGCACGCCACTTCTCCTCCGTCTCCCAGATCTCGACGAAGATCAGGATGCGCCCGTCGTCCAGCGACTGGTTCAGCTCGTAGCGCAGGCAGCCGTCCTCCGCGCGCGTCTCGACCACCAGCTTTTCCTGAAGCGCGCGCAGGGCCGCCTCCTGCCCTTCCTTCGCGGTGATGATGGCGATGACGGTGAGGGGCGCTGCGCTCATTCTTCTGCTCCCGGAACGGCCGCCCGGCGCGGCCGGGGCCACCATAGCGCAAGCCGCACGCGACGCATCCCCACTCCGGCCCCGTTCTTGCTCCGCTCGTCCCGCACGCCCGCGCCCCGAGGAGCCGTGATGACAAAAGCCGACACCACTGCGACCGCCGCCCGTGCGCGCACCATTGCCTGCCCCGCCTGCCATGCCGTGACCTCCGTTCCGGATGGCGCGGACGCCCGCGCGCTTTCCTGCCCGGCCTGCGGCGGGCCGCTCTTCATCGGCAAGCCCATGACGCTCACCGCCGAGAGCTTCACCGCCCACACGTCGCAGAGCGACCTGCCCCTCGTCATCGACTTCTGGGCGGACTGGTGCGGCCCCTGCAAGAGCATGGCCCCGGTGTTCGAGGCCCTTGCGGCGGAGTTCGAGCCCCATGTCCGCTTCGCCAAGGTGGACACCGACAAGGAGCGGGAACTGGCCGACTATTTCCGCATCAGCTCCATTCCCACCCTGAGCTTCATCGCCAACCGCAATGAGGTGGCGCGGGTGGCGGGCGCCATGTTCGCGGGCGACCTCCGTCGCTGGCTCTATGATGCCCTCTCCCGCGCCGACGAGGCGAAATAGAGCGTCGGATTTCCGACAATTGGGAGGGTTCCAGGCTGGCCCTGATCTTGCGAAGCGCCCTGCCGGAGCCTCACCGGACAGGACGCACGCGCCATGGCCTTTACCGTCATCTGCAACAAAGATGCCCTCGCCGAGGGCGCCATGGGCCTCTTTCAGGTGGGCAAGAAGAGCGTGCTGCTGGTGTGGCCCACGGGCGGGGAGATCAAGGCCTATCGCGGCCGATGCCCCCACGCCGACATGCCGCTGACCGAGTCCACCTTCGACGGCAAGACCCTCATGTGCACACACCACATGTGGGGCTTCGACTGCAACACCGGAAAATGCTCCACCCACCTCGTGCGCAATGCGCTGCACCCCTATGAGATCAAGATCGAGGGCGACGAGATCCAGGTGGATGTCGGCCCGGTGAAGCCCGCCCGCGCGCCCGCCTGATCCTCATCGCCGGCTCGCCCCGCCTGCCCTATGCTGGCATCGGGAGGCGCCGGCAATGACACAAGACGCGGGCAAACGACGTATCATTGTGGTGGGCGGCGGGTTCGCCGGGCTCTGGGGAGCAGCGGCGGCGGCGCGGGCGCGGGAGCTGTTCGGCATCGATCCCGCCGCGCTGGAGATCGCGCTCGTGGCGCCGGAGGCGTTCCATACCATCCGCGTGCGCTGCTATGAGGACGACCTCGCGGCCATCCGCCTGCCGCTGGACGATCTCCTCGCCCCCATCGGCGTCGCGCGCATCGCGGCGGCGGTGAGCGCCATCGATCCCGCCGGCCGCTCCCTTGCCACCGATGCCGGGCCGATCTCCTATGATCGTCTGATCCTCGCCGCCGGCAGCGCGCTGACGATGCCGGCCGTGCCCTGCGCGCAGCCCACGTTCGACGTGGACAGCTATGCCGGAGCCGAGCGCCTCGCCGCGCACCTTGCCGCGCTGGCCTCCGGCCCGCGCGACGGCGCCGCCGAAACCGCCGTGGTCATCGGCGGCGGGCTGGCGGGCGTGGAGATCGCCTGCGAGTTGCCGGGCCGGCTGCGCGCGCTGTTGGGCGAGGGCGCTCCTGTGCGCGTCGTGCTGGTGGATCGCCACGAGATCGGTGCCGCCATGCGGGCCGGCGCGGCCACCGTGCGCGCCGCCCTCGCGGCGGCCGGCGTGGAGGTCCACGATCATTCCGGCATCGCGACCGTGGAAGCGGATGGCGTGCAGTTGACCGACGGCACGCACATCCCGTCCCGTACCGTCATCTTCACCACCGGCGCCCATGCGAGCCCGCTTGCCGGTCAGCTCGGCGTCCCGCTCGACCACCTGGGCCGGGTGGCGGTGGATGCCTTTATGAAGGTGGAGGGCGTCAGCGATGTCTATGCGGCGGGCGATTGCGCGGTGGCGGCGGCGGACGATCTCGGCCACGTCACCGTCATGTCCTGCCAGCACGCCCGGCCCATGGGCCGCCTCGCCGGCCACAATGCGGTGTGCGACCTCGCCGGCCGGCGTCAGGACCGGGTGGCCTTCTCCGCGCCGGATTATGTGACGGTGATGGACCTGGGGCCGGCCGGCGCCGTCTACACCTCCGGCTGGGATCGCGGCACGCTGGTGGCGTCGGGCGCGGAAGCCAAGACGGTGAAGCAGACCATCAATTGCAGCCGCATCTACCCGCCCGTGCCCGCGACGAAAGAGGCCATGTTCGCCGCCGCCGCGCCGGTGCTGCAGGCGCGGCCTGCGGCGAAGTGAGCGCTCCTTCGCGCCCCGGACGCATGCAGCGATAGCGGAATGCGAGCCGGCGCCCAGCGCAACATTTCGCCGAAGGCGCTGCTTCAGCTCCCTCTCCCCCTGTGGGAGAGGGAGAACGGCCCGCTGCGCGGGAGTCTTGCGCTGGCCCCCGGATCGGCGCTCCACCTGCGGTGTCGCTTGTCCGGGGAACCGGGTCCGCTCTTGCGCCACCGACAGCGAACGATCCATGCGGCTTGTCATCGCCCGGCTCGTCCGGGCGATCCACGGTTGGGCCGGATCGGGTGCCGGAATATCTCGCTAACGGATGAGTGGATTGCCCGGACGAGCCGGGCAATGACGGCACTGGGGTGTTCGTCCCCTCACCGCATCTCGGCGAGGAAGGCGCGGACCTCTTGCGGGTTCACGTCTTTCGCGATGAAGGCTTCGCCGATGCCCCGCACGAGGATGAAGGTGAGCGCGCCGCGGCTCACCTTCTTGTCCTGGGCGATGAGGTCCATCAGCCCGTCCGTGTCGGGCAGCTCGCCGGGCACGTCGGAGATCTTCGTGGGCAGGCCCACGGCCTCCAGATGCCGGACCACCCGCGTCACGTCCTGCCCCGGGCACAGGCCGAGCTTCGCGGAAAACGCAAAGGCCAAGGCCATGCCGATGGCGACGCCTTCGCCGTGGAGGAGGCGCTGGGAATAGCCGGCGCCGGCCTCCAGCGCATGGCCGAAGGTGTGGCCGAGATTGAGCAGCGCCCGGTCGCCGGTTTCCTTCTCGTCGCGGGCGACGATGGCGGCCTTGGCCATGCAGCTCGCGGCCACGGCGGTGATCCGCTCCGGTCCGCCACCGATCACGCCCGGCCAGTCGCGCTCCAGCGTGTCGAACAGGTCGCGGTCGCCGAGGAGGCCGTATTTCACCACCTCCGCATAGCCGGCCTTCACCTCGCGCACGGGCAGGGTGTTGAGCGCGGCCGTGTCGGCCAGCACCAGAACCGGCTGGTGGAAGGCGCCGATGAGATTCTTCCCCTGGGGCGAGTTGATGCCGGTCTTGCCGCCCACGGAAGAATCGACCTGAGAAAGCAGCGTCGTCGGCGCCTGCACCACGTCCACGCCCCGGCGCAGCACGGAAGCCGCGAAGCCGGCGAGGTCGCCCACCACGCCGCCGCCGAGCGCGAGCACAAGGTCGCGGCGCTCGATGCGGGCGGCGATCAGCCCTTCCACCACCTGCTCCAGCCCCGGCCAGCCCTTGGTCTTCTCCCCGGGCGGCACGACGATCGCGGTGTGGGCGATGCCGGCGGCATCGAGCGAGGCGGCAACGGTGGCGAGATGGCCGGCGGCCACCACGTTCTCGTCGGTGACGATGGCGACGCGCGCGCCCTTGCGCAGCGCCGTCACATGGGTGCCGGCCTCCGCCAGCAGGCCGGGACCGATATAGATGTCATAGGGCTTGCCGGCCACGTCCACGCGCACGGTGCTGCGGGTGATCTCGCCCAGTGGGAGGCTTTCGGCCTCGGCGGAGATGGCGGTGGCGGAGGAGAGGGGCGCCATGGCGATGCCTTCGGGATGCGCGACGAGACGGGCCAAAAGATGGGCATGGACGGCGCCGATCACCTCTTCCACCACCAGCTCATGGACCACGTCGCGGCTGTCCACGGTCACGTCGGCGAGGGCATAGGTGTCGGCCCGCTGGGCGTGCAGCGCGGCGAGCTTCTGCGCCGGGTCGCCCTGGGCGAGGAGGGGGCGGTCGGTCCGCTTCTTCACGCGCCGCAGGAGGGTGTTGAGATCGGCGCGCAGCCAGACGGAGACGCCGTGGCGCGCGACCGCGGCCCGCGTCTCCGCATTCATGAAGGCGCCGCCGCCGGTGGCGAGCACGCAGGGGCCGGATTGCAGCAGGCGCGCGACCACGCGCTTCTCGCCCTCGCGGAACTCGGCCTCGCCATGGCGGGCGAAGATCTCGGGAATGCTCATGCAGGCGGCGCGCTCGATCTCCTCGTCGGCATCGACGAAGGTGAGCCCCAGCCGCTTCGCCAGCCGCCGCCCCACGGAGGACTTGCCCGCGCCGGGCATGCCAACCAGCACGATGGAGCGCCGTCCGAGCCTTTTCAGCACCTCGGCGGAGGAGAGCGGCCCCGCCGTCTCGGTCTCGCCGGTGCGGGGCTCGGGGAACTTCTGCGTGTGCACCGGCTGGTCCTCGTTGACAGCTCTCGGGTGATGGGGCGGGCCACGGGATGTCCGCCGCTGGCCGAGCCCTGCGGCTCTAGCATCCGCCGCGCGAGCCGGCAATGAGGGGGCGCGGGCCTCCCCTCTCCCCTTGCGGGAGAGGGGTCGGGGGTGAGGGGTGTGCATCCCCGAGGCCGCTTCGGGCTGGAGGCGCCCCGCCCCCTCACCCCAGCCCTCTCCCGCAAGGGGAGAGGGAGATGGCCGGCGGGCACCGGACAAGCGGCGCCATCGGTCCTCCGATCAAGTCGGAGGACGACAGCGAGGGAGGATGTCGGCGCGACAAGTCCCGGGAGAAAACCGCGCCGCCCCCGCCGCCCTACAGCCGCACCGCTTTCCACACATCACAAACCAAGGCGTGGCCGCAGTTTTGTGCCTCTTGACTCACGCGGACTCTAGACAACAGCCCTCCGATTCGATTCCAATGGCCATGATTCGGAGAGATGCGGCACGTCCCTCCAGATCGAGGACGTGGGGGCGTGGGACTTAGGCCGTCCGGTGCCCCCGGAGACCCGGAGGAGACCGGCGATGGCACGCGCCAACGCTGCGAGCGTAGGCGCGCGCGACCAAGCCATGCGAGGCCTGGCAAGGTCGATCGCGCGCCCAGCGTACCAGCGCCTGCTGGATGCGGAGCCGGTCCTGCGCCGGATCGTCCCGGCCCTCATCGTGACCTTTCTCGGCGTCATCGGCGTCGGCGCGGTCGTGCAGGTGCATGCGCACCGCGTGGCCGAGCTGAACAACGCCAAGGACGATATCGCCCTCCTCGCCCTCGCCACCGCCGATGCGCTGACGCTGCATGCGGGCAATGCCCTCGCCAAGGTGCCCGGCGCGCTCACCGAGAGCCTGCCGCCCCGCGCCACCGAGGGCGGACGGCGCGTATTCGTCACCGACGGGCAGGGCCACGTCATCGCCGCCGCTCCCCAATCCGCACCTGGCGAGGCGCCGGCCAACCTCTCCGACATCCTCGATCCCTCCCAGCCGCTGGTGATCTTCGCCGAGCGGGCGGGCGTGCTCGAAGTGCCCTACGGCACCGGCACGGCCCTCGCCACCGTGCGCAACCTCCAGGCGCCGCTGGGCCAGATCGTCTATCTCCAGCCCACCGAGAAGGCGCTCGCCTCCTGGTCGGACACCACCACGCTCACGGTGACGCTGTTCACCACCACCGGCGCGGTCCTCCTCATCCTCGGCTTCTCCTTCCACTGGCAGGCGAGCCGGGCGCGCGAGGCGGACGTGATCTACGAGACGGTGCGCCGGCGCATCGACACCGCCCTCAACCGCGGCCGCTGCGGCATGTGGGACTGGGACATGGCGCGCGGGCGCATGTACTGGTCCGACACCATGTTCGAGATCCTCGGGCTGGAGCATCGGGACGATCTGGTCTCCTTCGGCGAGATCTCCCGCCTCGTGCACCCCGACGACGGCGACCTCTACGAGCTGGCGCAGGAACTCGCCGAGCGGCCCGGCACCCCGGTGGACCGGGTGTTCCGCATGCGCACCGCCAAGGGCGACTTCGTGTGGCTGCGCATGCGCGCCGAAGTGGTGCAGCAGGCGGGCGAGGACGGACCCCACCTCATCGGCATCGCCATGGACGTGACCGAGGCACAGCGCATGGCGGAACGCACCGTCACCGCCGACATGCGCCTGCGCGACGCCATCGAGAGCATCTCCGAGGCGTTCGTGCTGTGGGACAGCCAGAACCGCCTCGTGCTCTGCAATTCCAAGTTCCAGTCGCTGCACGAGCTGCCCGACGAGACCATCGTCGCCGGCACCCCCTTCGACACCATCGCCTCCGTCGGCCGCCACCCGGTGACGCGCACCCCGCTGAAGCCCGAGGACAAGCCGGAGGAAGGCTCCCGCGCGTTCGAGGCGCAGCTTTCCAACGGCCGCTGGCTCAAGATCGCCGAGCGCCGCACCAAGGATGGCGGCTACGTCTCGGTGGGCACCGACATCACCACCATGAAGCGCCACGAAGAGCGCCTCATGGACAATGAGAAGCGCCTGATGGCGCTGGTGGCCGACCTGCGCAAATCCCAGCAGACGCTGGAGCATCAGGCCCAGCAGCTCGCCGAACTCGCCGAGAAATATTCGGAAGAGCGCAACAAGGCCGAGGACGCCAACCGCGCCAAGAGCGAGTTCCTCGCCAACATGTCCCACGAGCTGCGCACGCCGCTCAACGCCATCATCGGCTTCTCGGAGATCATGGAGAGCGGCATGTTCGGCCCGCTCGGCTCGGAGAAGTACGCGGAATACTGCTCCGACATCAAAGGCTCCGGCACCTATCTCCTCGACGTCATCAACGACATCCTCGACATGTCGAAGATCGAGGCGGGCCGCATGCAGCTGGAGGCTGAGGACGTGGCCCTCGGCGACATCATCGCCGACGCCATGCGCGTCACCGCGGTGAACGGCGACGAGAAGGGCGTGGCCATGACCATGGAGGCCGCCGACAACCTCGTCATCAAGGGCGACCGCCGCGCGCTGAAGCAGATCCTGCTCAACCTCCTCTCCAACGCCGTGAAGTTCACCCCCGAGGGCGGCCGCATCGCGGTGAAGGCGCGGGTGAACGGGGCGGCGGCGGTGATCGCCATCGAGGACACCGGCATCGGCATCGCCAAGGGCGCGCTCGCCCGCATCGGCCGGCCGTTCGAGCAGGTGGAGAGCCAGTTCACCAAGACCCACAAGGGGTCCGGCCTCGGCCTCGCCATCGCCAAGTCGCTGGTGGAGCTGCACGGCGGCGCCATGCGCATCCGCTCCATCGAAGGCTCCGGCACCACCGTCTTCGTCCGCCTCCCGCTGGACGGCCGGGCGGCAAACTCCAACGAGACGCCGAGGCTGCTGGCGGTGATGTGAGGCGGGCGGGGGAGGATCCCTGCCTCACGCCGGCCTCGTCGTCATGCCGCGTCCGACACCGTTGCATCCGCCCAATCTGCCGTCATCGCCCGCCTTGTGCGGGCGATCCACTTCGGGGCCAGAGGGCTGCCCGGATTGGTGGCTAGCGCCCCGCCCGGTGCTGCCGCAATGGCACCCTGCCCTTGCGCGCGACCGCGCCCAGCCATTAAGCCTGTCGGCTGCGGGCGCACGGCACGATGCCCGCCACCGGAGGCCGCCCACGATGACGCCGCACCGCCTCGCCCGCCCTCTCCTCCGCCCGCTCCTCGGCCTCGCCGCCCTCCTCGCCGCGACCCCGCTCCCCGCCCTCGCCCACGACCCCATCGACGGCTCGAAGCCGCCGCCGCAGACCTCCGGCGTATCCATCGCGCCAGGCCAGATCGGGCGGGCGGTGAAGGAGATCGACGCTCTGGCGCAGGAGATGATGGCGCGCTCCGGCGTGCCCGGCCTCGCCGTGGTGGTGGTTCAGGACGGCAAGGTGCTGGCGCTCAAGGGCTACGGCGTGCGCAAGGCGGGCGAGAGCGCGCCCATCGATGCGGACACGGTGTTCCAGCTCGCCTCCCTCTCCAAGGCGGTGGGGGCGGGCGTCGTGGCGCATGAGGTGGGCCAAGGCCAAGCGGGGAAGGGCCGGGTGCAGTGGGACGCGCCGGTGCGCACCTTCTTGCCCTGGTTCGCCCTCAAGGACCCGTGGGTGAGCGACCACGTCACCCTCGGCGATCTCTACAGCCACCGCTCCGGCCTGCCGGACCATGCGGGCGACGAGCTGGAGAGCATCGGCTTCGACCGCCGGCAGGTGCTGGAGCGCATCAGGCTGCTGCCACTGGCGCCGTTCCGCGCAAGCTATGCCTATACCAATTTCGGCCTCACCGCCGCCGCCGAGGCCGTCGCCACCGCCGCTGGCAAGGAGTGGGCGGACCTCTCGCAGGAGGCGCTCTACAAGCCCCTCGGCATGGGGGCGACGTCCTCCCGCTTCGCCGATTTCATGGCCCGCCCCAACCGCGCCATCCCCCATGTGAAGGAGAACGGCCACTTCGTCGCGAAATACCAGCGCGACCCGGATGCGCAGGCGCCGGCGGGCGGGGTGTCCTCGTCCGCGCGGGACATGGGGAAATGGCTCGCCTTCGTGCTCGGCAACGGCTCCGTTGAGGGCCGCGAGATCGTGCCCGCCGCCGCGCTGCTGCCGGCCATGCGGGGCGAGACCATCTCCTCCCCCGCTTATGCGGTGGATGCCCGCCCCGGCACCTATGGCTATGGCTTCGGCGTCGGCGTCTCGCCGGCCGGACGGGTGACGCTCGACCATTCCGGCGCGTTCATCCTCGGCGCGGCAACGAATTTCGTGCTGCTGCCCTCGGAGAAGCTCGGCATCGTGGTGCTCACCAATGCCCAGCCCACCGGCGCCCCCGAGGCGCTCGCCATGAGCTTCATGGACATCGTGCAGTTCGGCGGGCTGACGCGCGACTGGTACGCCGCCTATCAGCCGCTCATCATGCCCATGTACAAGCCGGCCGGGGCGCTGGCCGGCAAGGCGCGGCCGACAAAGCCGGAGCCGGCCAAGCCGCTGGCGAATTATACCGGCACCTATGCCAACGCCTATTTCGGCGACGCCACGGTGGCGGAGGAGACCGGCGGCCTCGTGCTCATCATCGGCCCCCTGCCCCGCCGCTACACCCTCGCCCACTGGAGCGGCGACACCTTCACCTTCCGCCCGGAGGGCGAGGAGACGTTCCCGCCGGGCACCGTCTCGCAGGTGACATTCGCCGACGGGCGGATGACGGTGGAGATCTTCAACGAGAACGGGCTCGGCACGTTTGCGCGCAAATGAGCGTGTGCGCAAATGAGTGCGCCCACAAGTGACGGGCTGACAGGGAGAGCGCCATGGTCTTCTGGGTTCCGCTCATCGCCTATGCGGCGGCCGTCCTGCTGGCCGCGCTCTCCGTCGCGCGAAAGCCGGCGCCGCGCCGGCCGCTTGATCTGGCGCGGGCGCTGCTGCGCTACCTGAACCTCTTCCCCGTGGGCCTTATGGGCCTGTGGGGCGCGCTGGGGCATCTCGTATTCCCGGCGCAGTCCGCCGCTTCCATCGGCTGGGCGACCAGCCCGTTCCAGACCGAGGTGGGCCTCGCCAATCTCGGCATCGGCCTTGCGGGCGTCATCGCCGCCTTCTGGCGCGACTGGGGCTTCCGCGCCGCGGTGGCGGTGATGACGGCCGGCTTCCTCGGCGGGGCGGGCCTCAACCACATCATCGAGATCGAAAAGACCGGCAATTTGGCCGCAGGCAATGCCGGCCCCATTCTCTACACGGACCTCCTCACGCCGCTTTTGCTAGTCATCCTCCTCGCCCTGACCTACCGATCCGACCGGGCCGCGCGCCCGTAGGACTGGAGATAGCTGGAGCGCCTGGACGGGCATGGTGGACGAGGAAAGAAACCGCTTCTCCGCGCGCGCCGCGCGCTATGCCCGGGTGGGCGCCAATGTGGGCGGGGTCGCCGCGCGCATCGCCGGTGCCCGCCTCATGGGGCTCGACCGCGACGGCAACAACGCGGCCGCCCTCGCCTCTGCCTTGGGTGGGCTGAAAGGGCCTCTGATGAAGGTGGCCCAACTCATGGCCACCATCCCGGACGTGCTGCCCCCCGAATATGCCGCCGAGCTTCAGAAGCTGCAGAGCGATGCCACGCCCATGGGCTGGGCCTTCGTGCGCCGGCGCATGATGGCGGAGCTGGGCCGCGACTGGGAGCAGAAGTTCGCGAGCTTCGAGCACGCCCCCTCCGCCGCCGCCTCCCTCGGGCAGGTCCACAAGGCGGTGACGCTGGCGGGCGCGCGCGTCGCCTGCAAGCTCCAGTATCCGGACATGCAGGCGGCGGTGGAGGCGGACCTCTCCCAGCTCGACGTGCTCTTCTCCATCCATCGCCGCATGGACGGCGCCATCGACACCCGCGAGATCGCCCGCGAGATCGGCGAGCGGGTGCGCGAGGAGCTGGACTATCGGCGCGAGGCCAAGCACGCCGCGCTCTATGCCCATATCCTGAAGGACGAGCCCAAGGTCCGCGTGCCCGGCACCCATGCCGACCTCTCCACCGGCCGGCTCCTCACCATGGACTGGCTGGACGGCGAGAAGATCCTCGGCTTCACCGAGCATCCGCTGGCCGAGCGCAATGCGCTGGCGCAGGCCATGTTCGCCGCCTGGTGGCAGCCCTTCTCGCGGTTCGGGGTGATCCATGGCGATCCCCACCTCGGCAACTACACCGTCTTCTCGGTGGACGGGCGGCCGGCCGGCATCAACCTCCTGGACTATGGCTGCATCCGCATCTTCCCGCCGGCCTTCGTGGCCGGCGTGGTGGACCTCTATCGCGGGCTGATGGCCGGGGACGACGCGCGCGTGGTCCATGCCTACGAGACGTGGGGCTTCAAGGGCCTGAAGCGCGAGCTGATCGATGTCCTGAACATCTGGGCGCGCTTCATCTACGGCCCGCTGATGGACGACCGGGTGCGCACCATCGCGGATGGCGTGTCGCCCGCATCCTATGGCCGCAAGGAAGCGTTCACCGTCCACACCGCGCTGAAGCAGCTCGGGCCGGTGACGGTGCCGCGCGAGTTCGTGTTCATGGACCGCGCCGCCATCGGCCTCGGCGGCGTGTTCCTGCATCTCAAGGCGGAACTCAACTTCCACCGCCTGTTCGAGGAGGCCATCGCCGACTTCTCCGAAGAGGGCGTGGCAGCCCGGCAGGCGGAGGGGCTCAAGGTGGCGGGGCTCGCTTAAGCCCGGCCTCTCCATGCCGTCGTCCTCCGACTTGATCGGAGGACCCATGTCGCCGTTTGTCCCCCGCGCGACCACCTGCTCAATAGCAGCGATGGGCCCTCCGGTCAGGCCGGAGGGCGACGGTGGCTTAAGCGTTCACGCCTTTTCCCCCTCCTCCGCCGCCACCCGGCCGGAGAACAGCTCCGCCACGAAGCGCGTGTCGGGGTGGTGGGCGCACAGGGTGAGTGCCGCGATCAGGATCGGCACGCCGATGAAGGCGCCGGCGATGCCCCACAGGAAGGCGAAGAAGAACACCGCGAACAGCACCAGCACCGGCGAAACCGAGAGCGCCTTGCCGGCGAGGCGCGGCTCCAGATAGCTGCCCGACAGGAACTGGATGATGTTCAGGCTCACGAAAACGAACACCGCCATCTCCCAGCTCTCGAACTGGGCCAAAGCGAAGAGCGTCGGCAGCAGCGTCGCCACGAACGGGCCGATGAAGGGGATGTAGTTCAGCGCGAAGGCGATGGCGCCCCAGGCGAGCGCCAGCTCCAGCCCGGCGGTGAGGGTGAAGGCCCACACCACCGCGCCGGTGGCGATGCTCATGAGCGTGCGCACCGCCATGTAGGTCTGCATCTTGCGGGCGATGTCGGCGAGCGCGGGGGCGAGAAAGGGCGCGCGGCCGGAGCGGGAGAGGCGCTTGACCTGGCTCTTCATCGCATCCACTTCCAGCAATCCCAGCAGCACATAGATGAAGGTGAAGACGAGGAAGCTTGCCATGCCCTGCAGCCGGCCGGAGAGATCCTGAAACAGGCGCAGCAGCCAGCGCACGTCGAAATGCTCGGCCCACAGGCCGGCGAGCACGAAGCCATGACCCTCCAGCCAGATCGCCGCCTCGCCATAGAGGCGCTGGAAGCGGGAGGCGTTCTGGAACACCCAGGTGGCCACATGGCTGAAGCCCCACACCACCACCGAGGACACCGCCCCCACCACCGCCAGCGTGATGAGGAGCGTGCCGAGCACGGCGACCATCTTCGGCAGCTTCGCCTCCAGCCGTGCGAGCAGCGGATGCACCACGGCGATCACGAACAGCGCGAACACCACCGGCGCCAGCAGCGCGTCCGTCACGTAGAGCGCCGCGAACACGACCACCGCCGCCGCCAGCCCCACCAATCCCCGCATCATCCCGCCTCCGGTTTCCCGATGGCGATACCTGAGCCGGAGAAGATTGGCGAGCGCTGTCGCCGTCCGCCCGGGCCAGCCTCCCGAACCCGGATGCGCCGCCCGATCCAGGCCGGCTCAACCGCGCGAATGTATGCAATGCGCACGCAATTCTTCGCTTTTGCACAATTAATAACCGACCATTGCCCAGCCGAAGCGCAGCCACGGTGCCAGCGGATCCGCCAAGTCATTGGAAAACAACAGGCCGCCTCTTGGCACGCCCGTTGCTTTTAACGATGTCGAGTTGGTGGCTAGGGTTCCGGCATCGAACGATGCGCTGGTCCGAGAGCTGCCACCGCGACGGGAGACATCCGGCGCGGGTGCACGGCGGGATAAAAGCCCGGGAGACCTCAGTGGCCAAGGAATTGGCGGCACTGGTCTCGCCAATTCCCAATTCGTTGAAGCGAAGGGGAATTTGAATGCGCACTCCGGTTTCGTCCAAACTTCACCGTCTGAAATCCGCCCTCGCCGGGGCCTTCGGCCTCGCGGCGGTCGCCGGCCTCGCGCTCGGCACCGGCCCGGCCGAAGCCGCGCCGAAGAAGGAATTCAAGGTCGCCTGGTCGATCTATGTGGGCTGGATGCCCTGGGGCTACGCCAACGACACCGGCATCGTGAAGAAGTGGGCCGACAAGTACGGCATCAAGATCGATGTGGTGCAGTTCAACGATTATGTGGAGAGCATCAACCAGTACACGGCCGGCGCGTTCGACGCCCTCACCGTGACCAATATGGATGCCCTCTCCGTGCCCGCCGCCGGCGGCGTGGACACCACCGCCGTCATCGTCGGCGACTTCTCCAACGGCAATGACGCCGTGATCCTGAAGGGCAAGAAGGACCTCGCCAGCATCAAGGGCCAGAAGGTCAACCTCGTCGAGTTCTCCGTCTCCCACTATCTGCTCGCCCGCGCGCTTGAGAGCATCAAGCTCA
Organism: Xanthobacter flavus; assembly: GCF_017875275.1. Classification (NCBI taxonomy): domain Bacteria; kingdom Pseudomonadati; phylum Pseudomonadota; class Alphaproteobacteria; order Hyphomicrobiales; family Xanthobacteraceae; genus Xanthobacter; species Xanthobacter flavus. The sequence continues at coordinate 831,797 of NZ_JAGGML010000001.1, forward strand.
AGGAGCGCGACGTGAAGGTTGTGAACACCTCGGACGCCGACATGGTCGCCGCCTACAAGACCAAGGCGGTCACCGCGGTCGTCACCTGGAACCCGCTGGTGTCGGAAATCCTCACCGACAAGAACGCCCACGCGGTGTTCGATTCGTCCAAGATCCCCGGCGAGATCATGGACCTCCTCGTCGCCAACACCGCCGTGGTGAAGGACAACCCGGACTTCGCCAAGGCGCTTGTGGGCATCTGGTACGACACGACCACCCTCTTCACCGCCGACACGCCGGAAGGCAAGGCGGCGCGCGAGGCCATGGGCAAGGCCTCCGGTACCGATCTCGCCGGCTTCGACAGCCAGCTCGCCGCCACCAAGCTGTTCGCCAAGGCGCCCGACGCGGTGGCCTTCGTCCGCTCGCCGGATGTGGGCACCACCATGGACCGCGTGCGCAAGTTCCTGTTCGAGAAGGAGCTGCTCGGCTCCGGCGCCAAGTCCGCCGACGCCGTCGGCATCGAGCTGCCCGGCGGCAAGGTGCTGGGCGACGCCAAGAACGTGAAGCTGCGCTTCACCGACACCTGGATGGCGATGGTCGCCGACGGGAAGCTGTGAGGGGGTAGTTCCTCCCCCCTCTCCCCTTGAAGTCGGCTTTTGCCGACTTCAAACAGCCCGCCGGGGCGCAGTCCTCAGGATTGTCATCCCCCGGCTTGTCCGGGGGATCCACGGTCCCGCAAGTCCGCTCGTCGGCACAGTAGAGCCATCCAGCGGAGAAGTGGATGCCCCGGACAAGCCGGGGCCTGACGGCGCGGTCGGATGACGACCCGCTCCACGCCCTTCCCACCCTTCAGGAGCAGCGCTGATGCGCCTCATCAATGTCAGGCCGGATCGGGGAACGGCGCTGTTCCTTGCCGTCCTCCCGTTCGCACTGGTCGTTCTCGCCTACATCCTCGGCTCGGCGGAGCGCCTTGCGGAGAACCCGGACGACAAGCTGCTGCCGAGCCTGCCCTCCCTCGGCAACGCCATCGTCAAGATGGCCTTCACCGCCGATGCACGCACCGGCGACTACCTGCTGTGGACCGACACCCTCGCCAGCATGGAGCGGCTGCTCTCGGCACTGGCGATCGCCACACTCATCGCCCTCGTCATCGGCGTGCTGGTGGGGATGCTGCCCGTCGTGCGGGCGCTGCTGGCGCCGTTTGTCGGCATGGTGTCCATGGTGCCGCCGCTGGCGCTCCTGCCCATCCTGTTCATCGTCATGGGGCTGGGCGAGGAATCCAAGATCGCCCTCATCACCATCGGCATCACGCCCTATCTGGTGCGCGACCTCGCCATGCGGGTGGAGGAATTGCCGCGCGAGCAGATGATCAAGGCGCAGACGCTGGGCGCCTCCACCTGGCAGATGGGCCTGCGCGTGGTGCTGCCGCAGATATTGCCGCGCCTGATGGACGGGCTGCGCCTCTCCCTTGGCCCGGCTTTCCTCTTCCTCATCGCGGCGGAAGCCATCGCCTCGGACTCTGGCCTCGGCTACCGCATCTTCCTGGTGCGGCGCTATCTCGCCATGGATGTGATCCTGCCCTACGTGGCCTGGATCACCCTCATCGCGGTGGCCATGGACTTCGGCCTCGCCCGCGCCCGCCGCGCCCTCTTCCCCTGGTTCGGAGCCGCGAAATGACCGCCATTTCCGTGCGACATCTCTGGAAGGAATATGGCGAGCAGATCGTGCTCGAGGACATCAACCTCGACTTCGCGCCACGCTCCTTCATCGCCCTTGTCGGCCCCTCCGGCTGCGGCAAGACCACCTTCCTGCGCATCCTCCTCTCCGAGGAAACCACGACGCGCGGCGAGGTGCTCATCGAGGGCCAGCCCATCGCCCGCGAGCCGGGCGCCGACCGGGGCGTCGTCTTCCAGCGCTATTCGGTGTTTCCGCATCTGACCGTGCTCGGCAACGTGCTGCTCTCCGCCGAGATGGCGGAGGCGCCCCTGACCGGCCGGCTGTTCGGCGCCCGCCGCCGGCAGGCACAGGACGAGGCCCGCGCCCTCATCGAGGAGGTCGGCCTCAAGGGCGCGGAAGACAAATATCCCGCCGCCCTCTCCGGCGGCATGCAGCAGCGCCTTGCGCTGGCGCAGGCCATCATGAGGAAGCCCAAGATCCTGCTCTTGGACGAGCCGTTCGGCGCGCTCGATCCCGGCATCCGCGCCGACATCCACCAGCTCATGCTGAAGCTGTGGAACGAGTGCGAGATGACCGTGGTGATGGTGACCCACGACCTCAAGGAGGCCTTCACGCTGGCCACCCGCATCATCGCCTTCGAGCGCCGCCGCAACCGGCCGGAGGAAAAGGCCCGCTACGGCGCCACCATCGCCAAGGACATCGAGGTCTGGCCCAAGAGAATCGCGGGAACGCGAATCGCCGGCCAGTTGAAGCTCAAATCCACCGCCCCGGCCGGGACGACCCGGCCATTCCCTCGGGCACCGGCCGGGACGACCCGGCGCTGAAGACGGCTTGAGGAGACAGCCATGACCATCAGCGTCGAAACCCAGACCTTCATCGAAGAGAACAAGCGCCGCTACGAGGAATTGAAGGCGGCCGGCCAGCAGCATGCGCCCAAGGCCCTGCCCGGCCCCACCCTGCGCGGCTCGGCTTCCATCATGCCCGGCGCGGTGCTGCACACCGAGACCATTCCCGGCGGCTGGTACTGGTCCACGCCGCTGAAGGCGGGCGAGGCCCTGCGCATCCATCTGGCGCACGGGCCGGCCGCCGTCTCCATGATCGCGTGGTCGGCCACCGACGCCTCCGAGCGGCTGAACTATGCCGACACGGTGAAGGTGCAGTGGACATCCGCGCTCGGAAAGGGCCGCGTGCTGTTCTCCGACATGGGGCGGGTGATGTTCTCCATGGTCGAGGACACCACCGGCATGCACGACGCGCTGGTCGGCGGCTCCACTCCCGCCTCCAACCGCGCCCGCTATGGCGACAAGGTGCTGCGTAACACGCGCGACAACTTCATTCTGGAGGCGCTGAAGCGCGGCCTCGACAAGCGGGACATCCCCCCCGCCTTGACCTTCTTCGCCCCCGTGCGCACGGACGCGGACGGCAATTTCCGCTGGATCGAGGACGCCCGCCAGACCGGCGATTTCGTGGACCTGCGCGCGGAGCTGGACCTCGTCGTCGCCCTCTCCAACTGCCCGCACCCCATGGACCCGGCCCCGGACTACGCCCCGCCCCCGGTGGAGGCCATCCGCCACCAGCCGCCCGCTCCCGCCGCAGACGATCTCTGCCGCACCGCCACCATCGAGGCCGTCCGCGGCTTCGAGAACAATGCGCGCTGAGGGAGGACGACATGACCCAGTTCTTTGCTTCTCCCGTCCGCGATGCGTCCTCCGCGCTGCGCGATTACTTCGTGCCCGCCAACGCCCCCTTCTCCTGCCTCGTGAAGAAGGGCGAGAGCGTGCGCATCGTCGATCTCGAAGGCCAGCAGGCCGTCGATACGCTCTTCTACAAGGCCGACGACTTCACCGAGCGCTATTCCTCGCAGGATACCCTGCGCGTGCAGGGCTCGGCCTATGTCTCCACCGGCACGAAACTGATTTCGTCCGAGGGCAATGTGATGGCGACCGTGATCGCCGACACCTGCGGGCGGCACGACACCTCGGCGGGCGCCTGCTCGTGCGAGGCGAATACGGTGCGCTTCGGCCATCAGGTGAAGTATCTGCACGCCTGCCGCGAGAATTTCGTCATCGAGGTGTCGAAGCACGGCATGACGAAGCGGGACATCGTGCCCAACATCAACTTCTTCATGAACGTGCCGGTGGAGCCCACGGGCGAACTCGCCATCGTGGACGGCATTTCCGGCCCCGGCGACTATGTGGAGCTGCGCGCGGAGATGGATGTGCTCCTCGTGATCTCCAATTGCCCGCAGATCAACAATCCCTGCAACGGCTTCAACCCGACGCCCATCCAGGTGCTCGTGTTCGGCGCGGAGGATTGAGGGCGATGTTCTCGAAAATCCTCATCGCCAACCGCGGCGAGATCGCGCGGCGGGTGATCCGCAGCGCCCGTGCCATGGGCATCAAGTCCGTGGCCGTGCATTCGGATGCCGACCGCTTCACGCGCGGCGTGCTGGAGGCGGACGAGGCCGTGCGCCTCGGCCCGGCGCCGGCCGCCGAGAGCTATCTCAATGTCGATGCCGTCATCGCCGCCTGCAAGGCGACGGGGGCTGAGGCCGTGCATCCCGGCTATGGCTTCCTGTCCGAGAACGTGCGCTTCGCGCGGCGCCTCGCGGAGGAGGGCATCGCCTTCATCGGCCCGAAGCCGGAGCATCTGGAAGCCTTCGGCCTGAAGCACACCGCGCGCGCGCTGGCCAAGGCATCGGGCGTGCCCCTGCTGCCCGGCACCGACCTCCTCGACAGCGCCGAAGAGGCGCTGAAGGCGGCGGAAGCCATCACCTATCCGGTGATGCTGAAGTCCACCGCCGGCGGCGGCGGCATCGGCATGCAGCTCTGCCACACGCCGGAAGACTTGCGCGACGTGTTCGAGCGCGTCCAGCGCACGGCCCGCGCCTCCTTCGGCGATGCCCGCGTCTATCTGGAGCGCTTCGTCTCGGAAGCGCGCCATGTGGAGGTGCAGATCTTCGGCGACGGCAAGGGCAAGGTCGTGGCGCTGGGCGAGCGCGACTGCTCGCTCCAGCGGCGGAACCAGAAGGTGGTGGAGGAGACCCCCGCCCCCCTCCTCTCCGACGCCGTGCGCGCCCGCCTCCACGCCGCCGCCGTCCAGCTCGGCGAGAGCGTGAAATACGAGAGCGCCGGCACGGTGGAATTCATCTACGACCCGGCGCGGCAGGAATTCTATTTCCTTGAGGTGAACACCCGCCTGCAAGTGGAACATCCCGTCACCGAGGCGGTGTTCGGCATCGATCTCGTGGAGTGGATGATCCGGCAGGCGGCGGGCGAAGACCCCATCGCCGCCGCCGGCCCGCTCTCGCCGAAGGGCGCCGCCATGGAGGTGCGCGTCTATGCGGAAATCCCCCACGCCAATTTCCAGCCCTCCGCCGGCCTGCTCACCGAGGTGAAATTCCCGGCGTGGGCGCGCATCGACGGCTGGATCGAGACCGGCACGGAGGTGACGCCTTATTACGATCCCATGCTCGCCAAGGTGATCGTGAAAGCCGACGACCGCCCCGGCGCCATCGCGGCGCTGCAGAAGGCGCTCAGCGAGACCTCCATCTGCGGCATCGAGACCAACCTGCAATATCTCTGCGCCATCGCCGCGTCCGACCTGCTGGCGTCCGGCCAGGTGTCGACCACCGCGCTGAAGGATTTCGCCTTCCGGCCCGCCAGCGTGGAAGTGGTCGTGCCCGGCGCCCAGTCCAGCCTTCAGGAGCTACCGGGGCGGCTGAATTTGTGGCACGTGGGCGTGCCGCCGTCCGGCCCCATGGACGAACACTCCTTCCGCCGCGCCAACGCCCTGGTGGGAAATCAGGAAACCGCCTGCGCGCTGGAGATGACCGTCAACGGCCCCACCCTGCGCTTCCATGACGATGCGGTGGTCGCGATCTCCGGCGCGCATATGCCGGCGCGGCTGGACGGCGCCGTCGTGCCGCATGATGCGGCCTTCCCGGTGAAGGCCGGGCAGATGCTCGCCATCGGCACCATCGAGGGTGCGGGCCAGCGGGCCTATCTGGCGGTGTCCGGGGCCTTCCAGGCACCGGAGGTGCTGGGCTCGCGGGCGACCTTCGCGCTCGGCCAGTTCGGCGGCCATGCCACCGGCACGCTGAAGGCGGGCGATGCCCTCCACCTCGCCCCCGCCTCCGCCCGCCCCACCGGCCCGGCGGCCGAAATCCCCGCCCCCGCCCCGCTCACCCGAGACTGGCAGATCGGCGTGCTCTACGGCCCCCACGGCGCGCCGGACTTCTTCCAGCCGGAGGATATCGCGGACCTGTTCTGCGCCACCTACGAGGTGCATTTCAACAGCGCCCGGACCGGCGTGCGCCTGATGGGGCCGACGCCCCGCTGGGCGCGCACGGACGGCGGCGAGGCGGGGCTGCACCCCTCCAATTTGCACGACAACGCCTATGCCATCGGCGCCATCGACTTCACCGGCGACATGCCCATCATCCTCGGCCCGGATGGCCCCTCGCTGGGCGGCTTCGTCTGCCCGGCGGTGATCGCCCGGGACGAGCAGTGGAAGATGGGCCAGTTGAAGCCCGGTGACCGCGTGCGCTTCGTGCCCCTACCCCGGCCGCAAGACCCCATCGCCGGCCCCGCCATTCTCGGCGCGCCGGAGGAGACCTCCTCCCCCGTCCTCGCCATCCATGAGGATGGGCCGGTGCGCGTGGTCTACCGCCGGCAGGGCGACGACAACCTTCTCGTCGAGTTCGGCGACATGCACCTCGACGTCGCCCTGCGCCTGCGCGCGCATCTCATGGCGGAGGCCGTGCAACAGGCGCAGCTCCCCGGCCTCATCGACCTCACCCCCGGCATCCGCTCGCTCCAGATCCATTATGACGGCGCGAGCCTGCCCCGCGTGAAGCTGCTCGACGCCCTCGCGGAGATCGAGAAGGGCCTGCCGGCGGCTGAGGACGTGGTGGTGCCGAGCCGCATCGTCCATCTGCCGCTTTCCTGGAACGACCCGCAGGCGGAGCTCGCCATGCGCAAGTATCAGGAGCTGGTGCGGGCCAACGCGCCCTGGTGCCCCGACAACATCGAGTTCATCCGCCGCATCAATGGCCTCGCGGACGAGCAGGCGGTGAAGGACATCATCTTCGGCGCGAGCTATCAGGTGCTCGGGCTGGGCGATGTCTATCTCGGCGCGCCGGTGGCCACCCCCATCGATCCGCGCCACCGCCTCGTCACCACCAAGTACAACCCGGCCCGCACCTGGACGCCGGAAAACGCGGTGGGCATCGGCGGCGCCTATATGTGCATCTATGGCATGGAGGGGCCGGGCGGCTACCAGCTCTTCGGCCGCACCATCCAGATGTGGAACACCTGGCACCGCACGCCGGAATTCCGCGACACGCCCTGGCTGCTGCGCTTCTTCGACGAGATCCGCTTCGTCCCGGTCTCCCATCAGGAGCTGATGGAGGCGCGCGAAGCCTTCCCGCACGGGGCCTATCCCGTCCGCATCGAAGAGAGCCGCTTCTCCTATGCGGACTATGCGGCGAACCTTGCCGCCAATTCCCGCGCCATCACGGCCGGCAAGGCGCGCCAGCAGGCCGCCTTCGAGGCCGAGCGGGCGCGCTGGAAGGCGGAGGGGCTGGACTCTTTCGTCGTCGAGGACGGCGCCGGTCCCTTCAGCGATGGCGAGATGCCGGACGGCTGCTTCGGCGTCGCCGCCAACGTGCCGGGCAATGTCTGGAAGGTGTTGGTGGAGGCGGAAGCGATGGTCGCCGCAGGCGACACCATCGCCATCATCGAGAGCATGAAGATGGAGATTTCCATCATTGCCCATGCCGCCGGCCGCGTCCGCGAGATCCGCGCCGCGCCGGGCCGCACCGTCCGCTCGGGCGATGTGGTGGCCGTGCTCGAAACCGTGTGAGGACAAAGATGACCAACGAGACCCCGCTCAGCGGCCCTCGCGCCTCTCTCCCACCGGATGCCGTGCCCATCGCCGTGGTGGGCGCGCATCTCACGGGCATGCCCCTCAACGGCGAGCTCACCGGCGCCGGTGGCGTGCTGGTGAAAAGCTGCCGCACGGCGCCGGACTATCGCCTGTTCGTGCTGCCCGACACCACGCCGCGCAAGCCCGGCGTGGTGCGCGCCCCCGGCTTTTCCGGGCCGGGGCTGGAGGTGGAGGTGTGGGCGCTCGCGCCCGCCGCCTTCGGCCGCTTCGTCGCCGCCATCCCCGCGCCGCTGGGGGTGGGCAAGCTCAAGCTGGAGGACGGCTCGGAAGTCTCCGGCTTCCTCTGCGAGGCCCATGCGGTCGCGCAGGCGGAGGAAATCACCGCGCTGGGCGGCTGGCGCGCCTATGTGAGCGGCGGGAAGGGCGTGTCGCCGGCCTGAGCACCGTGGGGGCGGCCCCCACCACACTCGCGTCCCGGACGCATGCAGCGAAAGCGGAATGCGAGCCGGGACCCAGCGCAAGGGGTCGCCGAAGGCGCTTCCGAACCACAACGCTCTCAGGCATTGCCCACTTGCGCGGGAGTCTTGCGCTGGGCCCCGGATCGGCGCTCCACCTGCGGTGTCGCTTGTCCGGGGCGCCTACGGCCCGTTCCCCGTGAAGGTGAGAAAATCCGTGCTGCGGCGCACGCAGCACCCTTCCCCGCCCTCAATCATTACTTCGTGATCCATTAAGACAGCTGAACAAGTGCTGAATCCCCGGCCGCTCCGCGCGCCCGCGCAGCACCACGGCGCCGCCCAAGCCGCCTTTCTTTTCAACATCATGCGCCGAAAACTTGGCCCCTTCGCAAAATGCGAAAGCGTGGCCGCATGTTTACGCTTCGGGAAGAACCTGTTCAGCCCCCATTAAGACAAGTAAAAATCCTTTTATTTCCGTGCTTTAGCAAAGTCTTCATCGCCACCTGCCATCTTCATCGGAGTTGGTTTGAGTAGCAGGTGCGTAGACATGACCGATGCCTATCGGCCGAGGGTCAAATATGTGATCGGGCCGGACGGGGGACCCCTGACCATCGCCGACCTGCCGCCGCCGGATACGCGGCGCTGGGTCATCCGCCGCAAGGCGGAGGTGGTGGCCGCCGTGCGCGGCGGGCTTCTCTCGCTCGAGGAAGCCTGCAAGCGCTACACCCTCACCGTGGACGAATTCCTCTCGTGGCAGGCCTCCATCGACCGCCACGGCCTGCCCGGCTTGCGCACCACGCGCATCCAGCACTACCGGCAGTAGAACCAACGGCGCCGGTCAATGACAGGCGCCGTTGAGTTTTGCGTTGCTTTCGCTCAGGCGCCGCGCGGGATTTTTGCGTTGCCTTCGCTCAGGCGCCGCGCGGGCTTGGTGGCGCGCCCGCGAGAAGAATCCCCCGCCTCAGCCGTGCATCAGCGCGGTGACGTGGGCGGCGGCGGAGGTGGCGAGGCCTTCCAGGTCGTAGCCGCCTTCCAGCAGCGAGACCACGCGGCCCTCGCACTTCTTGTCGGCGATCTCCATCAGCCGGCGCGTGATCCAGCCGAAATCCGTGTCCACGAGGCGCAGCGAGGCGAGCGGATCGCGCACGTGCGCGTCGAAGCCGGCCGAGATCAGGATCAGGTCGGGCGCGAACGAGGTGATGCGCGGCAGGATGCGTGTCTCCATCGCCTCCTTGAACACCGCGCCGTCGTCGCCCGAGCGCAGCGGGGCGTTGACGATGGTGTTCACCGCCCCCGTCTCGCCCTGCGCCCCGGTGCCGGGATAGAGCGGCATCTCGTGGGTGGAGCAATAGAGCACGCTGTCGTCGGCCCAGAAGATTTCCTGCGTGCCGTTGCCGTGGTGGACGTCGAAATCCACGATGGCCACGCGCTGGAGGCCGTATTTCGCCTGCGCGTGGCGCGCCGCGATGGCCACCTGGTTCATCAGGCAGAAGCCCATGGGCTTGCGTGTCTCGCAATGGTGGCCCGGCGGGCGCATGGCGACGAAGGCGTTGGTGACCTTGCCTTCCATCACCTCGTCCACCGCGAAGCAGGCGCCGCCCACCGCGCGCAGCGCGGCTTCCCAGCTGCCGGGCGAGAGGATGGTGTCGGAATCGATGCGGACCAGCCCCTCCTGCGGCACGGCCTCGCCCATGGCGTCCACGAAGTCGGCGGGATGCACCCGGATGATGTCCTCCCGCTCGCCGCGCGGCGCGAGATCGCGCACCAGATGGGCGAACTTCTCCTGCTCGAAGATGCGATCCAGCACGCGGAGCCGGTCGGCGCGCTCGGGGTGACCGGCAGGCGTTGCGTGGCTGAGACCAGCGGGATGGGTGACGAGCAGCGTGGACATGGACCGGAACGCCCTCCCTTGGCGCAATCTTTCCGTTCTTTCTTGTGCCATACCATATTCCAGCGACACCGGGAGGATGTTGCGCCGGATCAAGACTATTGCCGCGGGAGGCCCAAATGGCCTCATCCCTTTGGGTGCGGCAGCCTCAAAAACACCTTCCCTCAATTCCCGTCGAGGCGGCGGGAAAAGACGATGCGCGGCTCCTCCACATAGCCCTCGGAGGCATAGAAGCCGCGCACCTTCTCGTTGTCCGGGCGCACGAGCAGCATGAGCTTGGGGATGGCGCGGGCGCGCAGCCAGTCCTCCACCGCCCGCAGCAGCGCCCGGCCGAGGCCCCGGCCCTGCAGGTCCGGCTCCACCGCGAGGTAATAGACCCAGCCCCGGTGCCCGTCGTGCCCCACCATGGCGGAGCCCAAGATTTTCTCGTCACCCGTGCGTCCGCCGTCCCGCGCCACGAGGATGGTGGAATGCGGCCCGCGCCGGGCCAGCGCGATGTCGGCGTGGGGATCGTTCCACGGCCGGGTCAGGCCCGCCCGCTCCCAGAGCGCGGCCAGCGCCTCGGTGTCGGCGTCTGTGGCATGGCCGATGGCGATCTGGAGGCCGTCGACATCAATCGTCTGGCTGGTCATTGCGGCATCTCGGGATCAGAGGGACGGGGGGCGGCGGCGCGGGCGAGGCGGTCGGCGATGGCTTCGCCGAGCCCGTCCCGCGGCAGGGGAACGATTGCGATGGCGGAAACGCCCGCCGCATCGAGGCCGCGCAGGGCGCCATAGAGGCGCGCCGCGGCTTCGGTGAGGCTGCCGGCGGGGCTGAGGTCCAGCACGGTCGCAGCGGCCTCGATGCCCGGGGGACGGGCGCCGGCGAAGGTCACAAGCGCCTCGCCGGGCTCCACCGCGTCCACATCGAGCCGCAGCGCGGCGCGCGGGGCGTAGTGGGAGGCGAGGCGGCCGGGCGACAGCGGCGCGGCATCGCTCTCGGACATGGGGAGCCGCAAAGGCCGGCCCAGCGCCGCCTCGATGTCCTCGCGCGCGAGCCCACCGGGACGCAGCAGCACGGGATCGGCGCCGGTGCAGTCCACGATGGTCGATTCGACGCCCACCGGCGTCGGCCCGCCATCCAGCACCGCATGGATGCGGCCGGCGAGGTCGTCCATCACATGGCCGGCCTCAGTGGGCGAGACATGGCCCGAGCGGTTGGCGCTGGGCGCCACCACAGCGCCACCGAACGCCGCGAGCAGCGCCCGCGCGTCGGGATGGGACGGCACGCGCAGGCCCACCGTGTCGAGCCCCGCGCGGGCGAGGTCGCAGACGCCTTCGCCGCCGGTGAACGGCACGATCAGCGTCAGCGGCCCCGGCCAGAAGCGTTCGGCGAGCCGCGCCGCGTCCGCGTTGAAGGCGCCGAGGCGGCGGGCGGCGGCGGCATCGGCGGTGTGGGCGATGAGCGGGTTGAAGGCCGGGCGGCCCTTGGCGGCATAAAGGGCGGCGACCGCATCCGGGTTCGCGGCATCGGCGCCGAGGCCGTAGACCGTCTCGGTCGGAAAGGCCACCAGCCCGCCCGCCGCCAGCAGCCGCGCGGCCTCCTCCACCGCGCCCGGCGCGTGGGCGGCGAGGAGCCGGGTGGAGCGTTCGGGAGCGGACACGGCCATGGCTTGGAACCCGCCCCCCGACCAAAGGGTCAGGGCGCGCCTCTTGACGTCAGCGGCCGGCACCGCGATGTGGGAGACCGGCAATCGCCGTGCTTAGAGCGCGCCCGCCGGGAGCGGTCAAGCCGGCGCCCATAACCGTGAGGGAGGGTTCCGTGAGCTATCGCGCGCCGGTGGAAGAGATTTCCTATTTCCTGAAGACCTCCACCTCGCTCCCCGAGCTGATGGCCCAGGGCCTCGTGGACCTGTCCTTCGACGTGGTGGACGCCGTTTTGGAGGAGGCCGGCAAGTTCGCCGCCTCCGTCGTCGCGCCCTTCGACCACGCGGCGGACCGGCAGGGCTGCACCATCAAGGACGGCGCCGTGACGACGCCGGATGGCATGCGCGCCACCTATGAGGCGTGGAGCGAGGCCGGCTGGAGCGGGGTCGCGGCGGAGGAGGAGTTCGGCGGCCAGAACCTGCCCACCTCCGTCACCTCGGCGCTGACCGAATTCTGGAATTCCGCCTCCCCCGCCTTCGGCATCTGCGGGGTGCTCACCCTCGGCGCCGTCGAGGCGCTCACCGCCCACGGCACGGCCGAGCTGCAGCACACCTTCCTGCCGAAGATGGTGGCCGGCACCTGGACGGGCACCATGAACCTCACCGAGCCGCAGGCCGGCTCGGACCTCGCCGCCCTGCGCTCCAAGGCGGTGAAGCAGGCGGACGGCACCTACCGCATCTTCGGCACCAAGATCTTCATCACCTACGGCGAGCACGACATCGCCGACAACATCATCCACCTCGTGCTTGCCCGCCTGCCGGACGCGCCGGCCGGCACCAGGGGCATCTCCCTGTTTGTGGTGCCGAAGTTCCTCGTGAACGAGGACGGCAGCCTCGGCGCCCGCAATGACGTGGTCTGCGCCGGCATCGAGCACAAGCTGGGCCTGCACGGCTCGCCCACCTGCACGATGGTGTTCGGCGAAAAGGGCGAGGGCGCCATCGGCTACCTCGTCGGCGAGGAGAACCGGGGCCTCGCCTGCATGTTCACCATGATGAATAACGCCCGCCTCGCGGTGGGCGTGCAGGGCGTGGCGGTGGCCGAGCGCGCCACCCAGCGCGCTTTCGCCTTTGCAAGGGATCGCAAGCAGGGCAAGGCGCCGGGGGTGGAGGGCTCAGCCCCCATCATCGCCCATCCGGACGTGAAGCGCATGCTGCTCACCATGCGCGCCGAAACCGACGCCGCCCGCGCGCTGTGCCTGAAGACCGCCGACGCGCTCGACCGCTCGCGCCTCTTGCCCGACCCCATCGCCCGCGCGGCGGCGCTGGCCGAGGCCAGCCTGCTGACGCCGGTGGCGAAGGCCTTCTCCTCCGATGCCGGCATCGAGGTGTCCTCCATCGGCGTGCAGGTCCACGGCGGCATGGGCTATGTGGAGGAGACGGGCGCCGCCCAGCACCTGCGCGATGCCCGCATCTTCGCCATCTATGAAGGCACCAACGGCATCCAGGCCATCGATCTCGTCACCCGCAAGCTGCCGCAGGAGGGCGGCGACGTGGTGACCGCGCTGATCGCCGACTATCGCGAGACGGCGGAGGAAGTCTCCGCCCTCAACGCACCGGACTTCGGCCATGCCGGCGCACGCCTCGGGGAGGCGGTGGACGCCCTCGCCCGGGCGACCCGCGTGATGCTGGATCGCGTCGCCGACGAACCGGCCAAGGCGCTCGCCACGGCCACCCCCTATCTGCGTCTCTACGCCCGCGCGGCCGGCGGCGCCTTCCTCGCCCGCACCGCGCTCGCCGCTTATGCCGAGCGCGCGGGCGGGGCCACGGACCCCCGGCTTGCCGCCCGTATCGCGGTGGCCCGCTTTTTCGCGGAGAATATCGCGGTGGAGGCGAAGGGGCTGGAAGAGGCCGTCACCGGCGGCGCTGGCGGCGTGCTGGATGCCGAGGCGGTGATGGCGATCGGGTGAGGCGAACCCGGCTGGCCGGCCCGGCTAGGCCGAGGCCGGCGGCCGGCCTTCGGGGCGCAGGCCGGCGCGCGGAAGCGATTGCCGGCGCGGGGTTTCGTGGGCGGCCTCCTCGGCGGTGCGGGCGGCGATGCCCACCGCGCGCCAGGTGCCGCGCCCGGCATCCTTGGCCGCGTAGAGGGCAGCGTCGGCCTCGGCGATGAGGGCGGCGGCATCCAGCGTGCGGTCGTCCGCCACCGCCATGCCGAGGGAGAAGGAGGCGGGCAGCACCAGCCCCTCCACCTCCACCGGACGCGACAGGTGCCGATGCAGGCGCTCGGCCATGGCGGCGAACTCCTCCCGGTGCTTGCCGGCGGCGATGATGGCGAACTCGTCGCCGCCATAGCGGGCCACGAGGTCGCCGGCGCGGATGGCCGATTGCAGCCGCCGCGCGGCGGTGGTCAGCAGCAGATCGCCGGCGATATGGCCGTGCTGGTCATTGACCGACTTGAAATAATCGATGTCGATGAGCACCACCGCGAATAGCGCGCCGTCGCGCACGAGGCGGCGGCGCGCCAGCTCCAGCGCGCGATCGAAGCCGCCGCGGTTGGCGAGGCCGGTGAGCGGATCATGCGAGGCGGCGTGCTCCAGCGCGGCTTCCAGATGCTTGCGCTGGGAAATGTCGGTGATGGTGCCCACCGCGCGGGTGGGCCGGCCCACGGGATCGCGCTCGACGATCTTGCCGCGCACCAGCACCCACACCCAGTTGTCGCCGCCCTGGCGCGCGCGCATCTCCGCCTGGAACAGCAGGCGACGGCCGCCCGCATGGTCCTTCAGCGCCTTGGCCACGTCCGGCAGATCGTCGGGATGGATCAGCTGGCCATAGTCGGAGAGGCGCCGGTTCGCCTCGTCGGGCTCCATGCCGAGCATCCTGAGCGCGCGGACGCTGAAGAACACCGCGTCGGATGGCAAATGCCAGTCCCAGATGCCATCGTTGGCGCCTTCCAGCGCATAGGCGAGGCGGCGGCGGTCTTCCTGCACCTCGCGCTGCTGGCGACCGCGCTGGGACATGATGGCGGCGATGAGCAGCGCCGGCAGCATGATGAGGACGAGGCGCGCCTCCAGGCGCAGCATGACGTCCACGAGATCGGTCTTGACCGGGGTTGACCAGGTCAGGTGGGGCCACACGCTCGCCATGCCCAGCCCCAGCACCGCCAGCGCATAGAGGCTGGCGGCCACGGCCGTGGCGAACAGGCCGAGGCGGAAGGCGAACCACAGCAGGATGACGCCGCCAAGGTCGCGCAGCAGCGGCTCGCCGTAATAGGCGCTCGCAACCAGCGCGGTGGCGAGCGTGAGGCTGGCGAAGGCCAGTTCCTCCTCGCGGGACAGCTTGGGGCGCGTGCCCCCCTGCCCGCGCAGGCCCACGTCATCCTCGCGTCCGTGCCACAGCAGGAACGGCGGCAACAGCAGCACCACGGCCGCCATCTCGGGAATCCACCACCGCAGCAGCAGGGGCGCAAACGCGGCGTCCGTCGAAAGGTACTGGACGAAGGCGGTGATGACCGCCCCCGGTAGCGTTCCGGCCACCGCCACCACGCCCAGGCTCACCACCATGGGCACGCTGCGCAGCGCGCCATGCTCCATACCCGCGCGCACGCAGCCCCAGCCCACCAATGCGAAGGTGAGCCCGTTGGCGCAGCCGACGGCGAGCGCCGAGCCGAGGTCGTGCCCCAGCACCGTGAGGTGGACGCCGATGGAGACAAGGGTGACCGCGGCGGCAAGCCGCCCCAGCGCATCCCGGAACATGAGGAAATAGGCACCCACCGCCAGCGCATCGGTAGGCCAGACCGCCGGATAGATCTCGAGGCGGCGCCCCACCTCGGTGAAGGCAATCACCAGCCCGCCGTAGAACACCGCGAACAGCACGAGGTCGGTGAGAAAGGCGATGACGGAGCTGCCCGGCGCGTCCCGTTTCGGCGGCACGGGATTTTGCTGCGCCCCGTCCGTCGCTTGCCCCGCATCCGTCTTTTGCCCCGCCTCCGTCTTTTGCCCCGCATCCGTCCCGCGCGGCGCAGCCATGCCCTGCGGCGCCGGAACGGCGGCGGCCGCTTCGGCGGAGTTCTGTGGCTGTGGCACCGGCGGGCTCACCGTCGGCGGCCCTACGGGCTGCATCGTGTGCGGGCGCATTGAACCTGCATGAGGGACAGCCGGCCTCCCGGGACCAGCGCTCTGGATCGCGGCAAGACCCCTCCCGTCCCACCGCGAACAACAAAGACACGCGAGCCTCAATGCAGTTCCATTGCATCGCGGCTCGTATTTCTCGCACGAATCGCAAAATGCAACAAATCGCGGTATTATAGGGTAGATTTAGCGCCTGAAGAAATCAGCGCCCCGCGAAGCCGTCGAAGATGAAATCCGGTGCGCTGGTGTTGTGGCGGGAGGGCACGAGCCGCCCGGCCCACAGCATGGCGACGTTCTGGGCATCGGCGAAGGTCAGCACCGGGGCCTCGCCCATGATGCCGCCGGCCCCGCCCTTGCCGCTGCCGAGGCTGCGCCATGTGACGCGGGCGACATCGGCATTGCCTTCCGTCACATACATGGAGCGCAGCGCGGCGAACGTGCCGGGCGGCGTGCCGTCCAGCTGGACCTCGAGGCGCACCTCATCGGACGCGGCCTTCACCACTTGCATGCGCGCCTTGCCGCCGGCCGCGAAATGCAGGGTGAAGGTGCGGGTCTGCGGTGCGAAATCCAGTTCCTTCAGCCGCACGATGGGGCGTTCCGCCTGCTCCACCGGGCCGACCAGGAAGGAGGAGCCGTAGGCGGTATCGCGCAGGTGCGCCGGCGACATGGGGCGGGCGCGCCAGTAGCCGTCCGGCGGGTAGACCACCAGCACCTCCTCGGCCTTTCCGTCCACGCGCATCCACAGCTGGATCATGTGCAGCCCCTGCGTCACCTCCCCGCCGATGCGGACGGGCACGGTCGCCGCCCGCCAGAAGCTGGGGAAGACGAAGCCGGTGAGCCACATGTCCGGCGTCTCGAAGATGGTGACGCGCTTGGCAGTCGTCGCGGCGGCGGGCGTGGCGGCCGGCGGGGTCCCGGCGGGCGGAGTCGCGGCGGCGGGCTGGAGCGCCTTGGGATCGGCCGGCACGACCGGGTCGCCGGACATGTCGCAGGTTTCCCAATCGGGCGCGGTGTTGTCCATCATCAGCATGCCGAGATAGGCCGGGTGGCGGACGGAGATGTTGAACTTCCGCACCTGGTCGGACACCAGCTTGAGCGTCACATTGTCTGTCTCGGCGCAGGTTGCGTTGATACTCTCGTTGCGCACCGTGACGCCGACCGGCTCCGCCCCGGCGGCGGTGATGGCGAGAACTGCGCCGGCGAGGCCGGCAAGCAGGGCTTTGACGCGCGGGGCGCGCGAATCGAAGGCAGGCATCACGATCTCCGGTCGGCCGGGGGCGCCGGACCTTAGCAGCGCGGTACACGGCGGGGAATGCGCGAACGCACCTCCGGCACTGTCACGTCTCAGGTTCCTCCGCAGGACATGACGTTAGGGAAATTATCAAGCGCCTGCCCCTCGCAAATCGCAGGGCACACCCCCATATGACCTTCGGAAAACGCAGCGGTGCGGCAGTCGCCGCGCGGAGGATCGAGGGAACAGATGTCCAGATTTGGCCAAGGGTCGAGCAAGGGGTCGAGCAAGGGGTCCAGCATGGGTTCGCGCAAGGTTTCGGGGATTGCGGCAGTGGCCGTGGCGATGGCGCTGAGCCTCGTCGTCGCCGATCAGGCTGACGCGCGCCAGGGCGGCTCCTTCGGCAGCCGGGGCACCCGCACCTATACGACGCCGGCCCCCACCCAGACCGCGCCCAGCACGGCGGCGCCCATCCAGCGCTCCACCACGCCGCAGCCCGGCCCGCAGGCCGCCAATCCCGGTGCCGGCGCGCAGGCGGCGGCGCGCCCCTCCATGTTCGGCAACGGCTTCGGCGGCGCGCTGATGCGCGGCCTGCTCATCGGCGGCCTCGTGGGCATGCTGTTCGGCGGCGGCCTCGGCGGCATGGCCGGTATTCTGGGGCTGCTGCTGCAGGTGGCCCTCGTCGGTGGCGTCATCTATCTGGTGATGCGCCTGCTGCGCGGCCGCAGCACCACCCCCGCCGCCGCCGGCTATGGCCGCTCCATGATGGGCGGCCCGGTTCCCGGCGGCCCCAATGGCGGCCCGGCGAACAACGGGTCCATGTCGGGGGGTCCGATGTCCGGCCGCCCGATGTCCGGCGGCCCCCTGTCCGGCCTCGGGTTGGGTGGAGGATTGGGTGGCGGAATGGCCGGCGGCCCGGTGCCGCCCCAGCCCTCGCCCGCATCCCCGGCCCGGGGCGGCAAGACCGACGAGATTGGCATCCTGCCCGCCGACCTCGACACGTTCGAGCGCCTGCTCGCCACCGTCCAGACCGCCTTCTCCCGCGAGGACCAGGGCGAGCTGAAGGCCAACACCACGCCGGAGATGTTCGGCTTCCTCGCCGACGAGCTGCGCGACAATGCGGAGAAGGGCCTGCGCAACCAGGTCTCCGATGTGCAGCTGCTGCAGGGCGACGTGGCCGAAGCCTGGCGCGAGGGCTCGCGCGACTACGCCACCGTGGCCATCCGCTACGCAATCAAGGACCAGATGGTGGACCGCGCCACCGGCCGCGTCGTCTCCGGCAACACCGGCGTGGGCGAGACCACGGAGCTGTGGACCTTCGTGCGCGAGCGCGGCCCCTTCGGCACCGGGCCGTGGCTGCTCAGCGCCATTCAGGAAACCTGAGGGGCGCGGTTCCGTCCTCCCGACGAATTCAGAATTTCCATCCGCCCGGGTCCACCCCCGGGCGGAACGCGTTATAAGGCGCGCATGCCGAACGCCATCACCGCCTCAGACGTCATCAGCGTCTCAGGGCTGAGCAAGACCTACGCCACCGGCCACACGGCCCTGAACAATGTCTCGCTGGACATCCGGCGGGGCGAGATCTTCGCCCTTCTCGGTCCCAACGGGGCGGGCAAGACCACGCTCATCTCCATCATCTGCGGCCTCGTGAAGCCCACGGCGGGCACTGTCACGGTGTCCGGCTTCGACATCGTCTCCCAATATCGCGAGACCCGCTCGCGCATCGGCCTCGTTCCGCAGGAGCTGACCGCCGAAGCCTTCGAGAGCGTGTTCGCCACGGTGAGCTTCTCCCGCGGCCTGTTCGGCAAGAAGCCCGATCCCGCCTATGTGGAGAAGGTCATCCGCAGCCTCTCCCTCTGGGAGAAGCGCGATTCGCGCATCATGACGCTCTCGGGCGGCATGAAGCGGCGCGTGCTCATCGCCAAGGCGCTGGCCCACGAACCGGAGGTGCTGTTCCTGGATGAGCCTTCCGCGGGCGTGGACGTGGAGCTGCGCCGCGACATGTGGCGCCTGGTGCGCGAGCTGCGCGATTCCGGCGTCACCATCATCCTAACCACCCATTATCTGGAAGAGGCCGAGGAGATGGCCGACAGGGTGGGCGTCATCAGCCGGGGCGAGCTGATCCTCGTGGAGGAGAAGGCCGCGCTGATGAAGACGCTGGGCAAGAAGAAGCTCTCCGTGGAGCTCAACGCGCCGCTGGCCACCATCCCGGCGCGCCTCGCCCCGTTCGACCTCACCCTCTCCGACGGCGGCGCCTGCCTGACCTACAGCTATGCGGCGACCGTCGAGGGGACCGAGGGTCGCGACCACGGCATCGCCGACCTCCTGGAGGCGCTGGCCGCCGAGGGCATCGCCTTCCGCGACCTGCATACGGAGCAAAGCTCGCTCGAGGACATCTTCGTCAGCCTGGTGAGGCGCTCGTGAATTTCCAAGCCATCCGCGCCATTTACACCTACGAGATGAACCGCACGCGCCGCACCATCGGCCAGAGCATCGTCTCGCCCGTGCTGTCCACCTCGCTCTATTTCGTCGTGTTCGGCTCGGCCATCGGCTCGCGCATGTCGGAGGTGGGGGGCGTGCCCTACGGCGCCTTCATCGTGCCCGGCCTGATGATGCTGACGCTGCTGACCCAATCCATCAGCAACGCGGCCTTCGCCATCTACTTCCCGCGCTTCACCGGCACCATCTACGAGCTGCTCTCGGCGCCGGTCTCGCCATTCGAGATCGTCGCCGGCTATGTGGGGGCGGCGGCGACGAAATCGGTGCTGCTCGGCCTCATCATCCTCGCCACGGCCGCTTTGTTCGTGCCCATGGAAGTGCGGCATCCCTTCTGGATGCTCACCTTCCTGGTGCTCACCGCCGTCACCTTCTCGCTGTTCGGCTTCATCATCGGCATCTGGGCGGACGGGTTCGAGCGATTGCAGCTCATCCCCATGCTGGTGATCACGCCCCTCACCTTCCTGGGCGGCACCTTCTATTCGCTGGATATGCTGCCGCCGGTGTGGCGCACCATCACCCTGTTCAACCCGGTCGTCTATCTCGTCGCCGGCTTCCGCTGGAGCTTCTTCGGCACCTCGGACGTGCGGGTGGAGGTTAGCGCGGCGATGACGCTGGCCTTCCTCATCGCCTGCCTCCTCATCGTGCGCTGGATGTTCCGCACCGGCTACCGGCTGAAGAGCTGAACCGCCCCGAAAGGCCCATCATGTCCGAAGACTTTTCCCGCCCCACCTACAAGGCGTTCACCGAGCGTGCGCCGGATATCTATGCCGGCCTTGCCGCCCTCACCAAGGGCGTGGACGCCACCGGCCTCGACAAGGGCCTGACCGAGCTGGTGAAGGTGCGCGCCTCGCAGCTCAATGGCTGCGCCTTCTGCCTGAAGTTCCATCTCGGCGTCGCCCGCAAGGCCGGCGTCGCACAGGAGAAGCTGGACCTGCTGGCGGCCTGGGAAGAGGCCTCCGCCTTCTCCGAACGGGAAAAGGCGGCGCTGGCCTGGACCGAGGAGCTGACGCTGCTCGGCACCGGCGCGGCCTCACAGGACGCCTGGGAGGCGGTGCTGGAGGAATTCTCGGCGGACGAGGCGCTGTTCCTCACCGTCGCCATCGCCACCATCAACGCCTGGAACCGGATCGGCATCGCCTTCAATTTCGAGGCGTGAGGGCTCTTAAGGGTCGTCATGCCCCGGCTTGTCCGGGGCATCCACCCCGCCGAACGAGGTGCGTTGGAGCACCGACACCGACCCGGCCGCACCGTGGATCCCCCGGACAAGCCGGGGGATGACGGTTTCTAGCTTCCGGCTCTACCGCCTCACATCCCGCCCATGCAGACGTACTTGATGTTCAGATAGTCGTCGCAGCCGTACTTGGAGCCCTCGCGGCCGACGCCGCTCTCCTTGACGCCGCCGAAGGGCGCCACCTCGGTGGTGATGACGCCGGCATTCACGCCCACCTGCCCGTACTGCAGCTGCTCGGAGACGCGGAAGGCGCGGCCGAGGTCCTTGGTGAAGAAGTAACAGGCGAGGCCGTATTCGGTGTCGTTGGCGTAGGAGACGGCCTCCTCCTCCGTCTCGAACTTGAACAGCGGCGCCAGCGGGCCGAAGATCTCGTCGCGGGCGAAGGCCATGTCCTGCGTGGCGTTGGCGAGCACGGTGGGCTCGAAGAAGGTGCCGCCCAGCGCCGGCTGCTTGCCGCCGGTGAGCACGGTGGCGCCCTTGTCGAGCGCGTCCTTCAGCAGCCGCTCCACCTTGGCCAGCGCCCGCGTGTCGATGAGGGGACCGGCGACCACGCCCGCGTCCACGCCATTGCCCACCTTCAGCGTCTTGGAGGCCTCGGCGAACTTGGCGGCGAAGGCGTCATAGATGCCCGCCTGCACATAGAAGCGGTTGGCGCAGACGCAGGTCTGGCCCACGTTGCGATACTTGGAGGCGATGGCCTGCTCCACGGCGAGGTCGAGGTCGGCATCGTCGAAGACGAGGAAGGGCGCGTTGCCGCCCAGCTCCAGCGACACTTTCTTCATGGTGTCGGCGGACTGCTTCATCAGCAGCTTGCCGACGGGGGTCGAGCCGGTGAACGTCACCTTCTTGACCGCCGGGTTTGAGGTCATCTCCCCGCCGATGGCCGGGGCATCGCCCACCACGATGTTGACGACGCCGGCCGGAATGCCGGCCATCTCCGCCAGCACGCCCCAGGCGAGGCCGGAATAGGGGGTCAGCTCCGAGGGCTTGCACACCACGGTGCAGCCGGCCGCCAGCGCCGCGCCGATCTTGCGCGAGAGCATGGAGGAGGGAAAGTTCCACGGCGTCACCGCCGCGCACACGCCCACCGGCTCCTTGGTCACGAGGATGCGGCGGTTGGGCCACGGCGAGGGGATCACGTCGCCATAGAGGCGGCGCGCCTCCTCGGCGAACCAGCGCACATAGGCGGCGGAAGCGCCGATCTCGCCCTTGGCCTCGGCCAGCGGCTTGCCCTGCTCGGTGGTGAGGATGAGGGCCAGCTCGTCGGCATTCTGGGTGATGAGGTCGGCGAGCTTGTGCAGCTTGCCCGCGCGCTCGGCGGCGGTGGTGGCGCGCCAGGTCTTGAAGGCGGCGGCGGCAGCCTCGATGGCGCGACGCGTCTCGGCGGCACCGGCCTTGGGGATGGTGCCGATGATCTCGCCCGTGGCCGGATTGTTGACCGCGATGGTCTCGCCGCCGTCGGCATCCACCCAGGCGCCGCCGATGAGCATCTTGTCGCGCAGCAGGGTGAAGCGGTGGGCCTCGGACGTGAAGGCGGGCTGGGTGGCGGCCATGGACGTGCTCCTTGGATCTTGCTTCCTCCAGCCGTGGGCTGCCGGAGGGCGCGCGCTCGTGCCGGGCGCGGCGGCGTCCGTGGGATATACGATCAGCCCGGCCCGGACCAGTGGGTCGGTATCAACGCACGCAGGTGATGGAGTGGAAGGGCACGATCTGCTCCTTCTGCCCGGCCCCCGCCGCCACCTGGCAGCGCAGATAGTCCTTGCCGATGCTCAGGGGCGCAAAGCCGGTGATGGTGTTGCCGCCCACCACCTGGATGATGATGGCCTGGCCTTCCTTGTGGCCGACGATGTCGAGGACGGCCTGGCGGAAATCGTCTTCCTTGTTCTGGCACTGCATCGCGTCCCTCCCGCGGGAAGCCGGGCGCGCTTGCGGCCCGGCGGGCCGGCGCGTCTGCAGCAACTATAACGCCGAAGGGGCGCCTATGGTCATGCGTAGAACACATGCGACATCGGGCAGCCATCTCCTGTTGATCGGCATCAAAAGGCGCCGTTGGGGAAAGGCGTATCTAGAACAGGTCTGCCTGCGGGAGCCTTGTCATGCTCAAAATCGCGATTCTCGTCTGGATCGTTCTCGGCACTACCCTTGCGGGCGTAGCGGTGATGACCGTGCTGTCCATCCCCTCGCTGTCTGGTCAGGACATGCGCCTTATTCCCATCGCTGCCGGCATCGGCGCGGTGGTCGCCATTCCGTTTGCGCTCTACATCGCCAAGCGCATCATGACGATCACCGGCAAGAATGCCTGATGGCGAAGGAAGCCTGAGGCGCGGTTGACGGCGCCGGAGGACGGCGAGCATCCTCGGTCCACGTCGTGGATGGAGGGGTGGTTTCATGGGCCTTGAAATGGGGCTGCAGACCTGGGCCGCATTCGCGGCGGCCTCCGCCGTTCTCCTCGTCATCCCCGGCCCCACCGTGCTCTTGGTGGTGTCCTACGCCCTCGGGCAGGGATGGCGGACGGCTCTGCCCATGGCGGTCGGCGTCGCGCTCGGCGATTTCACGGCCATGACCCTCTCCATGCTGGGGGTGGGTGCGCTGCTGTCCGCCTCCGCGAGCCTGTTCCTTGCGGTCAAATGGGCCGGCGCGGCATATCTCGTCTATCTCGGCATCAAGCTGTGGCGCGCCGGCGGGACGATGGATGCGGCCCCGCGCACCGAACGCTCCGCGCCCGTGAAGATGATGGCCCATGCCTGGCTGGTGACGGCGCTGAACCCCAAGAGCATCACCTTCTTCGTGGCCTTCCTGCCCCAGTTTCTCGATCCGAAGGCGGACTTCCTGCCGCAATTGCTGGTGTTCCAGGCGACCTTCCTCACCCTCGCCTTCCTGAACGCGCTCGGCTATGCGCTCGCCGCCGCCCGCGCCCGCCGGGCCGTGCGCAGCCCCCGCGTCATCGGCGTCATCAACAAGGCGGGCGGCTCGCTGCTCATCGGGGCGGGCATCGCCACGGTCGCGGTGCGCACGGGCAATTCCTGATCCTCACCCCCGCGCGATGGCGTGGAAGAAGCTGCCGGTGACGCTGCCCCGGCGGCTGCCCGCCGGCCCGAGGGGGCGGCCTTCGGCATCCGAAAGATCGGCCAGCGGCTGGTCGGCCCCGCGCGAGAGCACGGTCGCGTAATGGAATTCGTGGCCGCGCACCCACGCCCCCTCCGGCCCCAGCGGCGAGGGTGCGATGAGGCGCGCCTGGCGGTAGCCGAGATTCATCCGGCGCTTGGCGAAGCTGGTTTCCAGCTCGATGAGGCCGAGCATGGCATGGCGCACGCCCTTGGCATCCACGAGGCCGGCGCCCAGCGCCATGTAGCCCCCGCACTCCCCATGCACCGGCTTTCCCGCCGCGGCGAAGGCATGGACCCCGGCGCGGAAGCGTTCCGCCGCCGCGAGCCGGCCTGCGTGCAGTTCGGGATAGCCGCCGGGCAGCCAGAGCGCGTCGCAGGACGCATCCGGCGCCGCGTCGGCGAGCGGCGAGAAGGGCACGATCTCCGCCCCCTGCCCGCGCCAGCCCGCGAGCATGTGGGCATAGACGAAGCCGAAGGCGGCATCCTGCGCCAGCGCGATCCGCTGGCCCGGCGGCGGCAGCAGCGCCGTGTTGTTTCCCTGCCCCGCCCCTTCAACCGCCCGAAATGGCGCGGCGGCGGCGAGGATGCCGTCGAGGTCCAGATGGGCCTCGGCAAGATCGGCCAGCGCCGCGAGGCGGGCCGGAAGATCGTCCGTCTCCCCCGCCTGCACGAGGCCGAGATGGCGCTCCGGCAGCACGATGTCGGCCGTGCGCGGCAGCGTGCCGAGCACCGGCACACCGAGAGGGGCGACCGCCTCGCGGATCATCCGCTCGTGCCGCTCGCTGCCCAATTTGTTCAGCACAACCCCGGCGATGCGCACCGCCGGATCATGCCCGATGAAGCCGCGCAGCACCGCCGCCGCCGTCTGCGACTGGCCGGAGACATCCAGCACCAGCAGCACCGGCAGGCCCAGCCGGGCCGCCACATCCGCCCCCGCGCCGGTGCGGCCCTTTTCCACCGCCACGCCGTCGAACAGGCCCATGGCCCCCTCGCCGATGACGATCTGTGCCCCCTCCCCCGCCAGCGCGGCGAGATAATCCAGCAGCGCCGGGGGCATGGCCCAGCTGTCGAGGTTCAACCCCGGCCGGCCCGTGGCGGCGGCATGGAAGGCGGGGTCGATATAGTCCGGCCCGGACTTGATGGCCCGCACCGCCGTGCCGCGCCGCTTGAGCGCGGCGAGGAGGGCGAGCGTCACCGTCGTCTTGCCCGAGCCCGAGCGCGGGGCGGCGACGAGGAGGCCGCGGGGCGTATCGCTCATGACGCGCACCCTTCCTTGCCCGCGTCCGGCCCGCTATCACCAACATCATGAGCACGGGCGACACCGCCGACGACGCACCCGACAGGCCGCTGAAACGCGGCTGGACCACCGGCACCTGCGCGGCCGGCGCGGCCAAGGCGGCGTTCGCGGCGCTGGTCACTGGCGACTTTCCCGATCCGGTCGAGGTGGAGCTGCCCTCCGGCGCCCGCCCGGCCTTCGCTCTCGCCACGCACGAGCGCGCGGCGGAGATGGCCACCGCCGGCATTGTGAAGGATGCGGGCGATGATCCGGACGTGACCCACGGCGCCCTTGTCCGCGCCACCGTGCGGCGCGGCGCGGCGGGCGCGGGCATCACCTTCAAGGCCGGCGCGGGCGTCGGCACCGTGACGCGGCCGGGCCTGCCCATCCCGCCCGGCGAGCCGGCCATCAATCCCGTGCCCCGCCGCATGATCGCCGCCGGCATCGCGGAGGTGGCCGCCGCCCATGGCGTCGCGCCCGACGCGGAGGTGGAGATTTCCATCGAGGACGGCGCGGCGCTGGCGCTGAAGACGCTCAACCCGCGCCTCGGCATCGTCGGCGGCCTGTCGGTGCTGGGGACGACGGGCATCGTCGTGCCCTATTCCTGCGCGGCGTGGATCCACTCCATCCATCGCGGCATCGACGTCGCGCGCGCCATGGGGCTCGATCACGTGGCCGGCGCCACCGGTTCGGCCTCCGAGGCGGCGGTGGCGAAGCTGCACGCCCTCGACGAGGTGGCGCTCATCGACATGGGCGATTTCGTCGGCGGCATGCTGAAATATCTTCACGCCCACCCCGTGCCCAAGGTGACGGTGGCCGGCGGCGTCGCCAAGATGACCAAGCTCGCGCAGGGCTTCCTCGATCTGCACTCCAAGCGCGGCAGCGCCGATCTTCCCGCCCTCGCCCGCCTCGCCGCCGAAGCGGGCGCGGAGGCCGATCTCTGCGCCCGCATCGCCGGGGCGAACATGGTGGCGGAAGCCTTCCAGATCGCCAACGCGGCCGGTTTCCCGCTGGGCGATTGCGTCGCGCGCGCCGCCTGGGCCACCGCCGCCCGCGCCCTCGACCGGGCGGATGTGCTGCTGGAAATCACCGTGTTCGACCGCGACGGCACCCTCATGGGCCGCGCGCCGCTGTCTGCCGCGAAGCGCTGAACCGCGCTTCATTCCCCGCCCCCGCGGAAGCGGCGGACATAGGCCGTGTCGTACAGCGCGCTCTCGCGGAAATCCTCGGCCGCGAGCGCCCGCCCCACGAGAATCAGCGCCGTGCGCGGGATGGGATCTGCGGCGAGCTTCCCGGCGATATCGCCGAGCGTGCCGCGCACCACCCGTTCGTTCGGCCACGTCGCGCGCGCCACCACCGCCACCGGGCAGTCGGCGCCCAGCACGGGCACCAGTTCCGCCACCACCTGATCCAGCGCATGGATGGCGAGATGGATGGCGAGCGTCGCCCCCGTCTGGGCGAAGGCCGCCAGCTTTTCCGCCTCCGGCATGGCCGAGGCGCGGCCGGAGACGCGGGTGATGACGAGGCTCTGCGCCACTTCCGGCACGGTCAATTCCCGCCCGAGCACGGACGCCGCCGCCGCGAAGGCCGGCACGCCGGGTGTGAGCGTATAGGGAATGCCCCGCCGCTCGAGGCGCCGCATCTGCTCGGCCACCGCGCTGTAGACCGAGAGGTCGCCCGAATGGAGACGCGCCACGTCCTCCCCGGCCTCGAAGGCGCGGACGTATTCCGCTTCGATCCGGTCAAGGTCCAGCGGCGCCGTATCGACGATACGCGCGCCCGGCGGGCACCAGCCCAGCATCTCCGCCGGCACGATGGAGCCGGCATAGAGGCACACCGGGCAGCGGGCGATGAGATCGCGTCCGCGCACGGTGATGAGGTCTGCCGCGCCGGGGCCGGCGCCAATGAAATGGACGGTCACACCACGCCCTCCCGCCGCGCCAGCGCGCAGGTGACGGGGCCGAGCGCGAGGCGCGGACCGATGAGGCGGCCGTGCGCCCCCGCCGCCGCCAGCGCTGCCGTCTCGGCGGCCGAAGGCACGCGCAGCAGCGCAACCACCCGCTCGGAATGGGTCTTGGCCCGGCTGGACGCGGCCTCGAGCTGGCTCTGCGGCACCAGCACCAAAGGCAGGCCGAGCAGCGCCGCCGCCTCGCTGATGCCCGCCTCCCCGCCTTTGATCGCCGGGGTGGCGACGAGGGACACGTCGTCCCTCTCCAGTTCGGCGCGCGCGAGGGCAGCGTCGAAGGCGGCGATCACCTCCTCCACCGACACGCCCCGCTTCGAGCCGATCCCGGCGACGATCATGCGCCCTCTCCCATCGCACCGGGCTTCACCCAGCGCCATTGCGTCACCGGCATGGCCGGCCGCCAGCCGGTCATGCCCTTCACCGCCACCGACCGCGCCAGCGAAATGCGCGTGAGCGTGCCGCCGAGGCGGGCATGGGAGGCGATCAGGAGCGCCTCGGTCTCCAGCGTCACCGCATTGGCCACCATCCGCCCGCCCGGCTTCAGCGCTGCCAGAGCCGTATCGAACACGCCGGGCTCGCTGGCGCCGCCGCCGATGAAGATCACATCCGGCGTGGGCAATCCGGCAAGGGCGCCCGGTGCCGCACCCTCGACGATCTTGAGGTGCGGCACGCCGAGCTTATGGGCATTGCGGCCGATGCGGGCGGCGCGTTCCCCATGCCCCTCGATGGCGATGGCGGAAAGCGAGGGATGCGCCAGCAGCCATTCGATGGCGATGGAGCCCGCCCCCGCGCCGATGTCCCACAGCAATTCGCCCCGTCGCGGCGCGAGGGAGGAGAGCGTGAGCGCGCGCACCTCGCGCTTGGTGATCTGCCCGTCATGCTCGAACAGATCGTCCGCGAGGCCGGCTGCCAGCGGCAGGATGGGGGCGTCGGGGGCCGCCCGCACCTCCAGCGCCACCAAATTGAGGGCGGCCACGTCTTTCAGATCGAACGCTTCGGCCGTGGCGCTGCGGATGCGCTCCGCCGGGCCGCCCAGCGCCTCCAGCACCGTGAGGCGCGCGGCGCCGCAGCCGTGGGCGGTGGCGAAGGCCGCCACCTGCGCCGGGCCGTCGCCGTCCGAGGTCAGC
Source organism: Xanthobacter flavus (assembly GCF_017875275.1). Taxonomy (NCBI): domain Bacteria; kingdom Pseudomonadati; phylum Pseudomonadota; class Alphaproteobacteria; order Hyphomicrobiales; family Xanthobacteraceae; genus Xanthobacter; species Xanthobacter flavus. The sequence continues at coordinate 859,870 of NZ_JAGGML010000001.1, forward strand.
AGCAGCAGCCGCGCGCCGTCCTGCAGGAAGGGCCGCAGCCGCGCCAGCGGGCGGCCATGGAGGGAGACCATGTCCACCTCCTGCTGCGCCCAGCCCAGCCGCGCAGCAGCCAGCGCGAAGGCGGAGGGGGCGGGAAAGGCGGCCATCTCCGCCGCCGGCACATGGCGGGCAAGGCTCGCGCCGACGCCGTAGAGAAACGGATCGCCCGAGGCCAGCACGCATACGCTGCGCCCGCGCGCGACCAGCACGCCGTCCAGGCTAAAGGGGCTCGGCCACACCCGCCCCTCACCCGTCACCAGGTCGCCGGCCAGCGCCAGATGCCGCGCCCCGCCGAATACGATCTCGGCGGCAGCAATGGCGGCGCGGGCGGCGGGAGAGAGTCCTTCAGCCCCATCCTCGCCAATGCCGACGATGGACAGCCAGCGCCCAGCCGGGGCAGTGTCGGCGGCGATGGAAACCCCTGCCTCAGCCATGAAACCCCACATCCTTCTCCTCGGCGGCACCGGCGATGCCCGCGCGCTCGCGACCCGGCTTGCGCCGCGAACGGACATCCGCGTCACGCTCTCGCTCGCCGGCCGCACGGAAAATCCGGCGCCGCAGCCCGTGCCGGTGCGCGTCGGCGGCTTCGGCGGGCCGGCCGGGCTGGAAGACTATCTCAAGGCGGAAGGCATCGCCGCCGTCATCGATGCGACGCATCCCTATGCGGCGCGCATGTCCTTCAACGCGGCGCTGGCCTGCGCGGCGGCGAGCGTGCCGCTCCTCGCGCTGCGCCGCGCGCCGTGGCAGCCCCAGCCGGGCGACCGCTGGCGCGAAGTGGCGGACGTGCCGGCCGCCGTGGCGGCGCTGGGGGAGCAACCCCGCCGCGTCTTCCTCGCCCTCGGCCGCAATGAGGTGCGCGCCTTCGAGGCGGCGCCCCAGCACACCTATCTCGTCCGCAGCGTCGATCCCGTCGCGCCGCCGCTCGCCGTGCCGCAGGCGGATTATGTGCTCGGGCGCGGGCCGTTCGGCGAGGCAGAGGATCATGCTTTGCTCAAGGCCCATGGCATCGACACCATCGTCGCCAAGAACAGCGGCGGCAGCGCCACCTATGGCAAGATGGCGGCGGCGCGGGCGCTCGCCATCGAGGTGCTCCTGATCGCCCGCCCCCCGACGCCGGACGTCACCGCCGTGGAACGCCCGGCCGAGGCCGAAGCGTGGCTCGACGGCATCCTCGCTCACGGCGCGGGCGCCGAGCGCGGCGCATAGACGAGAGGCGACTTGCCGTCGCGCGGCACGATCCGCGTCTCGGCGGTGCCGATGAGGACGCAGGTCGCCATATCCGCCCGCGCGGGATCGGCGTCCGCCAGCGTCGCCAGCGCGATGCGCTCGTCGTCCCGCCCCGCCGCGCGGCCGAACACCACGGGCACGGAGCCCGGCAGCTTTTCGCGCAGCAGCTCGAACGCGCGGCCGAGCTGCCAGGGCCGCGCCTTGCTGATGGGATTATAGAGGGCGATCACGAAGCCGGCCTCGGCGGCGAGCGCGAGGCGCTTTTCCACCAGCGGCCAGGGCTTCAGATTGTCCGAAAGGGAGATGGCGCAGAAATCGTGCCCCAAGGGCGCGCCGCAGCGGGCGGCCACCGCCAGCATCGCGGTGACGCCGGGCACGATCTCGACATCCAGCGCCCGCCATTCCGCCGGGCCATGCTCGATGGCCTCGCACACCGCAGCCGCCATGGCGAACACGCCGGGATCACCGCCCGAGACCATCGCCACCTTCGCCCCGGCCACGGCCGCCTCAAGGGCTGCGGACGCACGGGCGATCTCCTCGCGATTGTCCGAGGCGCGCCGCTCCTGCCCCGGCCGCTCCGGCAGGCGGGCGAGATAGGGCATATAGCCGAAGAGGACATCCGCCGCCGCCACCGCCTCGGCCGCCTCCGGCGTCATCTGCCGCGCCGAACCCGGGCCGAGGCCGACCACCGTAAGACGACCCGCCACCGTCAGCCGCCCGTTCACGCCGCGCGCTCCCAGCCGGGCACCAGCACGATGGCGAAATAGGGCGCCGGCCCCTCCGCCCGTTCGGCGAGCGGAATGAGCGCGCAATCGGCCATGGTGCCGCGCTCCACATAGACCGCGCGGTCGAGCCGGCCGGCGGCGGCGAGCGCGCGGCGGATCTTCGGCAGGTTGCGCCCCACCTTCATGATGACCGCCGCGTCCGCCTCCGCGAGGCGCCGCGCCAGCTCGTCTTCGTCCAGCGTGCCGGGCAGCACCATCAGCACGTCGTCGCCCTGTGCGATGGGCGCGCCGGCCTCCGACCAGCAGCCGGACATGCCGGTGACGCCGGGGATCACCTGCGTCTGGAACCGCCCCGCGAGGCGCACATGGATGTGCATGTAGGAGCCGTAGAAGAGCGGGTCGCCCTCGCTCAGCACCGCCACCGTGCGCCCGGCCATGAGATGCTCGGCCACCGCGGCCGCGGAGGCGTCGTAGAAGGCGCCGATGGCCGTGCGGTAGGCGTCGTCATGCCGGTGGATCTCGGTGGTGACGGGATAGAGCAGCGGCAGCTCCACCGCACCCGGCGGGAAGTGGGCGGCGGCCACCGTGCGCGCGTGGCTCACGTTGCCGGCCTTGGCGAAATAGCCCACCACGTCCGCGCTTTGCAGCGCCTTCACCGCCTTGAGGGTGAGAAGGTCGGGATCGCCCGGGCCGACGCCCACGCCGATGAGATGCCCCTTCACAGCCCGGCCCTCGCAAGCGCGTTGACAGCGGCGGAGGTGATGGCGCTGCCGCCGAGCCGCCCGCGCACGATGGCGAAGGGCACGCCGCGCGGATCGTCCGCCAGCGCATCCTTCGATTCCGCCGCGCCCACGAAGCCCACCGGCATGCCGAGGATGGCCGCCGGCTTGGGCGCGCCGCGATCCAGCATTTCCAGCAGGTGAAAGAGCGCGGTCGGCGCATTGCCGATGGCCACCACCGCGCCGGCGAGGCGATCGCCCCACAATTCCAGCGCGGCGGCGGAGCGGGTGGTGCCCAGCTTTTCCGCCAGCGCCGGCACCGCCGGATCGCGCAGGGTGCAGATCACCTCATTGCCGGCGGGCAGGCGCGCGCGGGTGATACCGTGGGCCACCATCTGCGCGTCGCACAGGATCGGCGCGCCGGCTTGAAGCGCGGCGCGCGCGGCGGCAACTGAGCCGGGGCCGAACACGAAGTCCCGCGCCGCCTCCACGAGGCCGCAGGCGTGGATCATGCGCACCGCCACGTCCTCCTCCTCCGGCGCGAAGCGGGAGAGGTCGGCTTCCGCGCGGATGATGGCGAAGGAGCGTTCGTAGATGGCCGTGCCGTCGCGCACGTAATCAAGGGGAAGGGTCATTCTGCGCGGCTCGTCACGTCATCATTTCTTTTCGTCGCCGCGCCCGCCCACAGGCCCACCGGATCGAGGCGGGCGAGGAGCGCGCGGGTGGTTTCGCCCGGCGCGCGCCGGGCCGCCAGCGTCGCGGCGAGGGATGCGACGGCGGCGGGAAAGTCTGCCTCAGGCCGCACCGGGCGCGCCGCGCCGGAGGCCGGGCCGTCATGCACCAGCGCGACGCCGCCGTCCATGCCCACGAAGGCGAGGGTGGCGGGCGCCGGATGGGCGCAGCCCTTGGTGCAGGCCGAGAGGTGCAGGGAAACCGTTCCATCCAGCAGCGGCGCGAAGGCCTCCGCCAGAACCGGGCCCAGCGCGCGGGCGGAGACATGCGCGGAGGCGCAGGCCGGCGCCCCGGCGCAGGCGGCGATGGAGGCACGCGGATCGCCCGGGGCGGTGACGCAGCCGAGCGCGGCGAGGCGCGCGGCGAAGGTGTCGGCGGCGCCTTCCGACAGCCCGGTGGCGATGAGCGTGCGTTCGGGCGCGGGGCGAAGATCCCGCACGCCGGCCGCTTCCGCCGCATCGGCGATGGCCGCGAACTGCCCGGCATCGCCGGCCCCGAACGGCAGGCCGAAGCCGAACGCCAGCGTCCCGTCCGCAAGAGGCATGAGCCCCAGCGGCGGCGCGACCTCGGCAAGGCGCGCCCGGCCGTCGCAGCCGGGCAGATCAGTGGCGCGCGCGGCGCGGCCCAAGGCGGCGATGGCGGAGAGCGCGGCCAGCGCCTCGGCCGCCGCTTCCGCCTCGGGGAGCACGCGGGCCGGTCCATTGCCGATGGTGAGTGCCCATTGCCCCGGCCCGGTGGCCACCAGCCGCACATCGGCCTTCTGGCCCGCGAGGCTGACGGCGCCGCCCCCCTCCACCACCACGGACACCTTCGGCCCCAGTTGCCCCGCCAAATGCTCCGCCCCGGCGAGGATGGCGGCGGCCAGCGGATGGCCATCCGACACCTCGCTGGGGTCGAGCCCCCCCAATGGCGAGACATCCACCGCCAGCCCGATGCGCGGGGTGATGCCGAGGGCGGCCACTGCCACCTGCAAGGGTCCGACCGTCTCCGGTGCGAGCCCACGCACCTGAAGGCTGCCGCGCGCCGTCACCTCCATCATGCCATTGCCGAAGCGGCGGGCGGCGTCCGCCAGCCCGCGCAATTGCGCCGGGGCGAGCCGGCCATCGGCAGGCACGAGCCGCAGGATGAGGCCGTCGCCAGTCTCCATGGGCGCGAGAAAGGCAGGGCAGGCGCCGCGGCGGGTAGGTGGGATGGGCGTCATTCCGCAGCCTCCCGGCCCGCGTCGCGGAGCGCTTCGAGATCGGCGTCGAGATCGTTGCGCCGGGCATGCCACAGGCCGCGGCGGCGGGCATCGGCGAAGCGGCGGGCGATGGCGCGGGCGGCATCGGGGTTCTGCGCGAGGAGGAAAGCCCGCACTGCCGGGTCCATCACATAGGCGGAATGCAGCCGATCCAGCAGCGCTGAGGGCACCTGCTCCGTCGTCTCGGCGAAGGCGACGAGGCGGTCCACCGTCTCCGCCAGTTCCGCCGCGCCGCGCGGGCCATGGCGCATCTGGCCGGCGATGAAACGGACTGAGACGCGCCCGTGCACCAGCCGCGTCAGCGCCTCCTTCAGCGGCCGGGCGCGGGGACGGTCGGGGTCCGTGGTGTCGAGCACGACCAGATGGGCCGAGCGCCCGAGCGCCGCACCCGCCGCCGCGAAGCCGCCCATGAAGGCAGCGTCCTCGCTGCCGTCGAGCAGGTCGCGGGCCGCATCGTCCGCGCCATGCACGAGCGCATCCGCCTCCGCGAGGCGCGCCGCGAACAGGCCGGGCGCCGGGCGCGCCGTTCCATCCGCCCCGCCATAGGCATGGGAGGCGGCGGCGAGATAGGCGGCGCCCAATTCCTCCCGCGTCTCGAACGCGCCGCGCTGCAATTGCGCCTCGATGCCCGCGCCATAGGCGCCGGGGGCGGAGCCGAACAGGCGGGCGAGGTCCTCGCCCTTGCGCCGGGCCGCGGCGAGGGGGTTTTCGCTCTCCTCCTCGTCGCGCGCGGCCACCGCGCGGACGGCGGCATCGAGCAAAGCGATCTGGGTGGGGAAGATGTCGCGGAACAGGCCGGAGATGCGGAAGGTCACGTCGATGCGCGGGCGGCCGAGCACGGCGGGCGGCAGCACCTCCACGCCCGTCACGCGGCCGGTCGCCGCCTCCCACACCGGCCGGCAACCGAGGAAGGCGAGCCCCTGGGCGATCTCCTCGCCCCCCGTGCGCAGGCTGGCGCTGCCCCACAGGTCCAGCACCAGCGCGCGGGGCCAGTCGCCCTGCTCTTGCAGGATGAGGCGCAGCGCCTCGTCCGCCGCCTTGCGGGCGAGGTCGCAGGCGGTGGGGGTGGGCAGCGTGCGCGGATCGGCGGTGAAGAGATTGCGCCCGGTGGGCAGCACATCCCGCCGCCCCCGCGCCGGGGCGCCGGCCGGGCCGGCCGGCACGAAGCGGCCGTCGAGGGCCGTGAGCAGCGCGCAGGTTTCCGCGCCCGCCGAGGCGGCGCGCAGCGGGTCGGCCTCGCCCTCGGCCATGGCGCCGAAGATGTGGAGGCCGTCCTTCACCGCCAGATCCTTCAGGTCACACAGCCAGGCATCGATGCGGCGCAGCGCCTCGTCGGGATCGGTGGCGGCGGAAACGCCAGCGGTGGCGGCAAGGCCGGTCTCGGCGGCGGTCTCGACGATGAGCGTGGCCAGACGTTCGCGGCGGCGGCGGTCGAGGCCGTCCGCCTGCGCATATTCGTCCACCAGCCGCTCCAGCCGCTGCTCGGCCTCGCTGAGGCCCGCACTCGTGAGGGGCGGCGGCAGATGGCCGATGGTGACGGCGGCGAGCCGGCGCTTGGCCTGTGCCGCCTCGCCGGGATTGGAGACGATGAAGGGATAGACCACCGGCAGCGCGCCCATCACCACCTGCGGGAAACAGGCCGGCGTGAGCGCCACCGCCTTGCCCGGCAGCCACTCCAGCGTGCCATGGGCGCCGAGATGGACCACCGCATGGGCATCGAGCCCCGCGCGCAGCCACAGGCCGAAGGCGAGGAGCCCGTGGCGCGGCGGCAGGCTCGCGTCGTGATAATCCGCCCGCCGGTCGAGGCTCGCGCCGCGATCGGGGGCGAAGGCGAGCGTGATGTTTCCAGAGCGGGCGAGGCGAAAGCGGAAGGCACCGCCGGCAACGTCTGCATCGTCCTCAGGCGCGCCCCAGGCGGCGGTCACGGCGGCCTGCACGGGCTCGGGCAAAACGGCGAACAGGCGGCGATAGTCGTCCAGCGCCAGTGCCGGTTCCGGCCGGATGGCGGCGAGGAGCGCCTTTGCATCGTCGGGCACGGGGCCCGCGCCATATCCAGCCGCCGCGAGTGTCCCAAGCATCCGCCGCGCGCTCTCGGGCACGTCGAGGCCCACCGCATAGCCCGAGCGGCCCTCGGCGCCGGGATAATCCGGCAGGATCAGCGCGAGGCGCCGCTCTGCGTGCGGCGTGGCGGCGAGGCGGACCAGCGCCGCCGCGCGGTCCGCCACATGGGCCACCGCCTGCGGCTCCGGCCGGTTGATGGCGGCGGTGAAGGCGAGGTCGGCGTCGGGCGGGGCGAAATCCTTGAAGGAGAGGGCGCCGGCCAGCACACGCCCGTCCAGCTCCGGCAGCACCACGTGCATGGCGAGGTCCGCCGCCGAGAAGCCGCGCGGGCTCCCCGCCCACGCCTCCCGCGCCGTGGTCGCGGGCGCGGCCTGAAGCACCGGGGGGCCACCTTCCGGGAACAGCTCAGCCGCGTCTCCTGCCGCGAAGGCGGTGGTGGTGAGGATGACCGCCGGATCGAGCGCCGCGCAAGCTTCCCGCACGGCGGCGCGGGCCTCCGGCGCCTTCAGGCTGGGCACGAACAGGCAGTGCGCCGCGATGCCCCGCGCCTCCAGCGCCTCCGCCAGCGCATCCACGGCGGCGGTGTCGGCGGCGAGCCATTGCGACCGATAGAAGAGGATGAGCGCGTTCGGCCGCCCTTCGCGGGCTCCGCGCACGTCCTCCAGCGTCGCGAGACCCGCGCCGGGGCGATGGAAGGCGGTGCCCGGAACCGGGCGCGGCGCGGGGATGGGGCCGGGCGCGGCGAAGCCCGCCGCCTCACCCATGGCGGCGAGCAGGGCCGCCATATTGTCCGGCCCGCCGGCGCGGAAATAACCAAGCCAAAGGGCGAGCGTGTCCTGCGGCAGCGTGGAGAGCGCGGCGAGGCGCGGATCGTCCTGGTCCTCCCCCGGCAGGAGCGCGAGGGCGATGCCGCGCGCGCGGGCCATGGCGGCCAATTGCTCGGCGCCATAGCGCCACCAGTCCAGCCCGCCGAGCTGGCGCACCAGCACCACCTTCGCCTTGGCCGCGACCTTCTGAACCCACAAATCCACGGACATGGGGTGGCGCAGATCCTTCAGCCGCGCGAGGCGCAGGCTCGGAACCGCAGCGCCGCGCGCCCGCCAGGCGGCGGACAGGCCGATGAGATCGCTGTCGGTGAAGGAGAGGGCCACCATGTCGCCGGGCGGCTGGGCGAGGTCGACCGGCTCGGCCAACTCCTCCAGGCTCGTCGATGTGGTGGCGAGGATGTGCATGGCCTAGCCGAGGATGGCCTGTTCCACGGCCGCGCGATCGAAGCCCTTGAGGCCGATCACCACCAGCGCCCCGCGCCGTGCCTCGCCCGCATTCCATGCGCGATCGAAATGGTGCGACACGCGCGGGCCGACGCCCTGCACCAGCAGGCGCAGCGGCTTGCCTTCCACGGCGGCGAAGCCCTTCACACGCAGCACGTCCGGCGTCTCCGCCGCCTTCACCACGCGGGCGGCCAAAGCGGCGGGATCGGCGATTTCGGGCAGCGCCAGCACGATGCTCTCGAACTCGTCGTGATCGTGGTCTTCCTCGTCGTCGTGGTGGGTGCGGCGGGCATCGATAACATCCTCCGCGCCGACGCCGAGGCCGAGCAGCACCGCCAGATCCACCTTGCCACCGGAAGCGCGCACCAGCTTCACCGCGCGCGGCAGGGCGCCGGCCACGGCCTTCTCGGCGGCGGCGAAACCGGCCGCGTCCAAGAGGTCGGACTTGGAGAGCACGACGAGATCGGCGCAGGCGATCTGGTCCTCGAACACCTCTTCCACCGGGTCGTCATGGTCGAGGCTCTCATCCCCGGCCCTTTGCGCATCGAGCGCGGCGAGATCGGGCGCGACGCGGCCTTCGGCCAGCGCCGGGCCATCCACCACGGCGATCACGCCATCCACCGTCACCCGGCCCTTGATGGCCGGCCACTGGAAGGCCTGGACCAGGGGCTTGGGCAGCGCGAGGCCGGAGGTCTCGATGAGGATGTGGTCCACTCTCGGCGCGCGGGCGAGGATCTGGTCCAGCGCCGGCACGAAATCATCCGCCACGGTGCAGCACAGGCAGCCGTTGGCGAGTTCCACGATGCTGGTCTCGTCGCAGCTCTCGATGCCGCAGCCCTTCAGGATTTCGCCGTCGATGCCCACGTCGCCGAACTCGTTGACGATGACCGCGAGGCGCTTGCCGCCGGCATTCTCGAGCACATGGCGGATCAGCGTCGTCTTCCCGGCGCCGAGGAAGCCGGTGACGATGGTGCAGGGCACGCGGGCGAGCGAGGTCATCGGGTCTCCTTGGGAAGGGAAAGCGGGGGAATGCGCGCGACCATGCCGCGCTTGAGCGCGTCCGGCCGGCCGCGCCATGGCATCAGGCCGTCCTGCGAGCCGGCGAGAAGCGCGGCGCCGGCGAGAAGGTCGGCGGCGCTGTCGGGGGAAAGGTCGCCGAACACATAGGTCCAGCCGTCGCGGCGGACCATGGCGGCGGACAGCGCGCGCTTGCAATTGGCGAGGCAAGAGACGCCCACGACCGCGACGCCGTCGGAGACGGTGGCCGCACAGGCGGAGGCGAGGAGGCGCGCGCCGTCGCGCTCGGCGTCGGGCGGGGCGTCGTTGCCGGGGGCGCGGCAGGTCGTGCAGATGAGGAGGGTGACGGCGGGAGCGGTATCGCGCGCGGCTTCAGGCGCGCAGCCGGATTCCAGGCTTTCAGCGCCCGGCTCGGGTGACGTGCTGTCGGGAATCGCGCTGCGCTCCACCGGCCGGTCCACGGGTGCGAGCGCCCACGCGTGCGGGCTCGAAGGGACGCAGAACCGGAGCACCCCGCCCGGCGCGGACCTCGTCGAAGGCAGGTCTCCTGGCTCGCGGATCACCGCCCCTGCCGCCTTCCCGGATGAATCCAGTGGCGTCTGGCAGGGGCTCACCGCCGACAGTTGCGGGGGCAGCCGCGGCATTGGAGGGTATTCACCTCCGCACCGCATTCCCTTTTTCGCCCGTGTGGGAACACGGGACCTTCGACGCCGCCACTAAAGGCAGGGCGGGCGGGATTGTCAAATGAGGGACGGGAACCACGTTCGCACGTCGGACAGCAACGGCGCAGCCGGAGCGGCAGCCGTGCACCGGGCACGCGGCGGTTCATCGGCCGGGTTCCGCGCCTCTAGATCTGCCGGAACCGCGCCCGGATTCGCCGTTCCAGCTCGTCGCGCACCTGCCGGTAGGCGTCGAGGCGCTGCTCGCGGTTGCCGCCTTCGCCGGTGGGGTCGGGGGTGGGCCAGTATTCCACCTTGAGGGCGTTGGTGCGGGTCAGCTCCAGCGCGCGGTGGTGGGCGTCGGGGGAGAGGGAGATGGCGAGGTCGAAATTCAGCCCCTCATACTCCTCCAGATCCTCGACGCTCTGCGGCCGGTGCTTCTTCACATCGAGGCCGATCTCCTCCATCACCGCTGTGACGAAGGGATCGGCATCGCCGGCGATCACCCCGGCCGAGCCCACATAGACGGATTTGCCGAACAGATGCCGGGCGAGCGCGGACGCCATCACCGAGCGCACCACGTTCTGTCCGCACATGAAGAGAACCGATTGCGGCCGCGCTGAGCGCTGGGGCGCCGCAGGGGGCTCCATCGTCGCTCAGCCTTTCCAGTGCAGGGCGCAGATGAGCGTGAACAGGCGGCGGGCGGTGTCGAAATCCACCACCACCTTGCCGTCCAGGCGCTCCTGCAACAGCGTAGATCCCTCGTTGTGCAGGCCCCGCCGGCCCATGTCGATGGCCTCGATCTGGCTCGGCGAGGCGGTGCGGATGGCGTTGTAATAGCTCTCGCAGACCAGGAAATAGTCCTTCACCACCTTGCGGAAGGGGGTGAGAGAGAGGTGGTGCTGCACCACCTGATCGCCGCTCTCGCGCTTGACGTCCAGCACGAGGCGGTTGTCGGCGAGCGAGATGACGAGGCGGTAAGGCCCCTCCCCCGGATCGCCGCAGGGCATGAAGCTGTTGTCCTCGATGAGGTCCCAGATGGCGGTCGCGCGCTCGTGCTCGATGTCCGGGCTGCCGGCGTGGCCGATGGAGGCGTCGTCGAGGGTCACGGCGCAGAGGCGGGCCGTGGGGCTCCTCTCCGGCTTGTCGCTCATCGCTATTCCCCCGTCATCTGTTGCTGCGGATGGAGACGGACCGCCCGTGCGCGTCCAACCGCTCCACGGCGGCGAGGCGCACGGCGGCCGGGCCGAGCTTTTCCAGCGCGTCGGCATCGAGCTTGAGGATGGACGTTCGCTTCATGAAGTCCAGCACGCCGAGCCCGGAGGAAAAGCGGGCCGAGCGGGCGGTGGGGAGCACGTGGTTGGTGCCGCCCACATAGTCGCCGATGGCCTCCGGGGTCCAGGCGCCGATGAAGATGGCGCCGGCGTGCCGCACCCTGGCGGCCAGCGCGTCGGCGTCCACCGCGTGGATCTCCAGATGCTCCGGCGCGATGCGGTCCACCAGCGGGATGGCGTCGGCGAGGCTGTCCACCAGGAAGATGGCGCCATGGTCGCGCCAGGAGGCGGAGGCGATCGCGGCGCGCGGCAGGGTGGCGAGCATGCCCTCCACCGCCTGTTCCACCCGGTCCGCCAGCTCCGGCGAATTGGTGATGAGGATGGACTGGGCGGCGGTGTCATGCTCCGCCTGGGCAAGGAGGTCGGCGGCGATGAAATCCGCGCTCGCGTCGCCGTCGGCGAGGATCAGCACCTCGGAGGGGCCGGCCACCATGTCGATGCCGACCTTGCCGAACACCTGCCGCTTGGCCGCCGCCACGAAGGCGTTGCCGGGGCCGACGATCTTGTCCACCGGGCGGATGGTCTCCGTCCCGTAGGCGAGCGCCGCCACCGCCTGCGCCCCGCCCACGCGATAGACCTCGTGCACCCCGGCGAGCCGGGCGGCCGCGAGCACCAGCGGCGCGATCACGCCGTCCGGCGCCGGCACCACCATGACGATGCGCGGCACGCCAGCCACCTGCGCCGGCACCGCATTCATCAGCACGGATGACGGATAGGCGGCGGTACCGCCGGGCACGTAGAGGCCCACGGCATCCACGCTGGTCCAGCGATGGCCGAGGGTGACGCCGGCGGCGTCCACATAGGTCTCGTCCGTCGGCTTCTGGCGGGCGTGGTGCGCCTCGATGCGGGCCTTGGCGAAGTCCAGCGCCGCGCGGGTCTCTTCGGGGATGGAGGCGAGGGCCGCGTCCAGCTCGGCGTCGCTCACCTTGATGCCGAGGGCGTCGAGGTCCACCCGGTCGAAGGTGCGCGACAGGTCCACCAGCGCCCGGTCGCCGCGGGCGCGGACATCGGCGATGATGGCGGACACCTTGTCCTGCACGTCCACGGACGCCTCGCGCTTGGAGCCGAGGAAGTCGATGAAGCGCTCGGGAAAGTCGGGCTGGGAAAGAGTGAGGCGGATCGGCATGCCGCCTTGCTAGAGCAGGTTCGCGCGCGAGGGAAGCCCCAAGCGGTGCAGCCGCCGTGCATCGGCCCTCGCCGCGCAACCGGGCGCGGTGCGGAGGGTCAACGGGCGGCGCGGAAGGCCTCCTGGGGCCAGAGCGGCCGGGCGAACAGGTAGCCCTGCGCGAGCTCGCAGCCCTGGCTCAGGAGAAAGTCGGCCTCGTCGCGGGTCTCGACACCCTCCGCCACGGTGGTCAGATCCAGCGCCCGGCCGAGGCTGAGCATGGAGGTGATGATCTTGCTGCTCTGCGCCTCTGTGGCGATGCGCCGCGTGAAGGATCGGTCGATCTTGATCTTGTCGATGGGCAGCTCGTTGAGATGGCGCAGGCTGGAAAAGCCGGTGCCGAAATCGTCGAGGGAGATGCGCACTCCGGCCTGCTTGAAGGCCGCAAGGGTGCTGCGCGCGGTTTCGAAATCGGCCAGAAGGCCAGTCTCGGTGATTTCCAGCTCGATCTGGTGGGGCGGAATGTTCATCTGCGCGAAGAGCGCAAGGGTGCGAAACGGAAGGCGTGGATCCGCCAGTTGGACCGGGGAGAGGTTCACGGCCACCGGCAGCTGTGTCGGCCAGGTGGCGAGGTCATTCCCCACCCGGCGCAGCATGGCGGTGAACAGCGCATCGATCAGGCCCTCATCCTCCGCGATGGGGATGAAGTCCACCGGACCAAGGAGGCCACGCTCGGGATGCCGCCAGCGCGCCAGCGCCTCGAATCCCGCCGTCTCGCCCGTCGCGAGCCTGACCACCGGCTGGTACTGAGCGACGATCTCGCCGGATTCCAGGCCGGCCCTGAGCTCGGCCTCGATTTCGCGTCGCGCCCGTCCGCGGGCGTCGAGGTCGGAATCATAGAGCGCATAGCGGTCCTTGCCCGCGGCCTTGGCCTGGCGAAGGGCCTTTTCGGCGGATTGCAGGAGCACGGACGGCGACGACCCGTCGCGGGGGTATTTGCTGATGCCGATGCTGGCGGTGATCTCAACCTCGGCGCCATGGCAATCGAACGGCTCGCGCAGGCGCGACAGCAGACGGCTCGCCATTCGAAAGAGCGCATCGGTCTCATCAGCCCCCATCGGGAACAGGATGGCGAACTCGGCGCTTCCCAGCCGGGCGACCATGCCATCGCGACGCGGGGTGGAAACGAGGCGCGCCGCCACCTGGCGCAGGAGATCGTCACCGGCGACGTGTCCGTGCTGCTCGTTCACCCCGCGCATCATGTCCACGTCCACCACAAGGAGCGCGAGACGCGTGCCCTTGCCCCAGGCCGCCTTCAGCTCCCGGCTGAATTCCTGCTCGAACTGCATGCGGTTGGCGATGCCGGTGAGACTGTCGAATGCGGAGGCATCGTCCGCCTCCTTCTGCGTCGCCCGCTGCCGGACCACGAGCCTGCGCAGCCGGCGTTCGCGGACGATCAGGATCGTGATGAGAGCGAGTGTCGCGACAGCCCATCCGGCGAATACTTCATCGAGATACCAGACTTCATGCCTAGACCCCAGCGAAAACAAAGGATGAAAAATGTCCAAATGGAGGAGAGCAAAATAAGAGGCGATGGATACGAGAATTATGCTGCCATAAGTCAGGATCGAACGACGACTGGTCGCATTATTTGAAGTGCCGCGCGACATAAGTATAGGTGTTTTGTCCTTGGCAGCCCCTGGCCACCATTAACTACGTGCATTCATGACACATTTCATAGCGACGATTCCAGAGTGACGCTGACCGCCTGTGTCAGCGTCATCATCAATCATCGCCAGAACGTTACGACCCTGCGATACGCACGGATCATACGCGGTTCGAATTCTTGGGTTTTGGGCGAGGACCCTATCCTGCGCTACCGCCTGGACTGGCGGCGGGATCGGCAACTTCCGGATGCCTGGGCGCATGGGTGCAGCCCCAAGCCGGGCCGAGATCCCTGAGGCCGGCCTCGATGCACTCCACCTCGAGCCGCACCTCGGCACCGCCGGAGAAGGTGAGATAGACGAAGCCCGAGGGCTGATCGCCCGGCATGAAGGTGACGGCGAGAAGATTGAGCACGCCGGTCCGCTGCGCCTCCTCCATGCCGCGGCACTTCACGTCCCGCACCCGCTCGAAATGCAGGCCGGTGCGGCGGCGCACCGTCTCGTTGGCGGCGACCTTCTGGTCCCAGTCGAAGCGGTTCAGCACCAGGGCAAAACGCTGCAGCCGGGGCAGGAAGCCCATGTCCACCTTCTTCACCACCGCATCCTGCAGATGGGCGGAAAAAATGGCGAGGTCTTCCTCGTCGAGGGCGATGAGCTTCAGGTTTTCCATTGCGATGCAGCCTCTTGGGGGCGTGAACCGCAGATAGCGACGCCACCCGCCGCCCGCAAGGGGCTGGGGGGGGGGAAGGTGGTCCCGCTGCCGGCTGTTCTCCCCTCTCCCGCAAGGGGAGAGGGGGCGCGGCCGGTGCCTTCACCGGGCGCCGGCGCGCATCCGGCCACGCTCGATCAGGGCGCACGGGCGGTCGCGTCGGCGTGCTTTGCCGGCAAGGCTGCGCCCTGTAGGTTCGCCCCGCGACGGGGGAGGCACGGATGGGGGCGGTCGGGTTCATGTGGCGGGGAACGAAGCGCACGGTGAAAATCGCGGCGCTGCTGATCTTCGCGGTCATCGCCACGGTCTTCGTGGTGCGGGCGGTGGATTCCCAGCGCGGCCCGCCCCTTGACCGCTGGCACACCTACCACCCGCCGGAGCTGAGCCGCAGCGAACTCGCGCGCGCCGACCTCGCCGCCTACATGGCCGCCGAGGACAAGGCCTTCGCTGGCGTGAAGGCCAATGTGACCGACAAGGTGGACCCGGAGGATCGCGTCCGCTTCAACCGCTACTTCGCCTCCAGCCCCATCTACCCGCCCGGCTTCGCGCAGGACTTCAACCGCACCTACGTGCTTCAGCCCAAGGCGCGGGAAGATGGGGGCGAGCCGGCGGGGGCGGCGGTATTCCTGCACGGCCTGACCGATTCCCCCTACAGCCACCGGCATCTGGCGCAGCTTTATGCGGACCATGGCTTCATCGCCATCGTGCTGCGCCTGCCCGGACACGGCACCGTGCCCGGATCGCTGACGGAAATCGGCCACGAGGAGTGGATCGCCGCCACACGCCTCGCCATGCGCGAGGCCCGCAGGCGCGTGGGGCCGGACCGGCCGGTGCATATCGTCGGCTATTCCAACGGCGGCGCGCTGGCGCTGATGCATGCGCTCGACGCGCTGGACGATCCCGCGCTGGTGCGGCCGGCCCGCATCGTGCTGATGTCGCCCATGGTGGGGGTGACGGAATTCGCCCGCTTCGCCGGCCTCGCGGGGCTTCCGGCCATCTTCCCGGCCTTCGCCAAGGCGGCGTGGCTGAACATCGTGCCGGAATTCAACCCCTTCAAGTACAATTCCTTCCCGGTGCATGCCGCGCGCGAATCCTTCGCGCTGACCCAGCTCCTGCAAGCCAATATCGAGCGCCACGCCCGCTCCGGCCGCCTTACGGGCCTCGCGCCGGTGCTCACCTTCCAGTCGGTGCTCGACCACACGGTGAGCGCGCGGGCGGTGATCGAACAGTTGCACGCGCGGCTGGAGGACAATGGCAGCGAGCTGGTGCTGTTCGACATCAACCGCTCTGGCCAGTTCGAGGACCTGCTGACACGGCGCTCCGATACCGCCATCGCAACCCTGCTGCCCCCGGCGCCGCGCCGCTTCCGCACCGCCGTCATCGGCAATGCGGCGCCCGGCGCCGCCACAACCGTGGTGCGCGAGACGCCGGCCGGCGCGCGCGAGGAAACCGTGCGGCCGCTCAGCGCCCCCTATCCGGACGATGTCTATTCGCTCTCCCATGTCGCGGTGCCCTTCCCGCTGTCGGACGGGCTCTACGGGCTCGATCCGGACCCGGCGGAAAAGTTCGGCATCCGCCTCGGCGATATCGCGGCGCGGGGGGAATATGGCGCGCTGGTCGTGGGCGTGGACATGCTGGTCCGCATGTCGTCGAATCCCTTCTTTCCCTATCTGGAAGAACGCGTCGCCGCGGGACTGCCGCCGGCGCGGGCGCCCTGATAGCGTCAGACCCGGCGGCCTTCAATTACCAGCGTGCCATCGGCGCCGCGTGCTGCCGGCAGCGGGGCGAGGCGGCGGTGGAAATGCACCATGAAGGCGGTGCCGAACACCGGCAGGATGAGGTTGAGGATCGGCACGAACAGGATGGGCGCGATCAAAAGGCCGGCGACGAACACCTTCACCCCGTTCGCCCGCCGGAGCGCCCGCGCCTCCTCGGGCGAGCGGTAGCGCATGGCCGCCAGCTCGAAATATTCCCGGCTGATGAGATAGGCGTTGGCCACGTAGAAGATGATGACGTTCACCCCCGGCACCAGCAGCAGCAACAGGGCCGCGAGGTTGACGAGCAGCACCAGCCCGAAGAAGCGCAGGGAATAGAGCAGCGCGCGCAGGAAGGGCTGCGGCTGGCCGGGCGGATCGTTGGGATAGGTCGCGGCCTCCACCCGCTCGGCCACCTCGTCGAGGAAGAGGCCGGCCACCAGCGAGGACACCGCCGGCATCAGATAGACCACGCCGAACACCAGCCCCAGCCCCGCGATCACGGCCAGCGTGGTCTCGATCCACGGATAGGACGAGATCTCGACGAAGTGCGTCAGCGCCGCCTCCAGCCCCACCGCGAGGCCGATGAGCAGCGCCAGCGCCAGCCCCATGGATTTCAGGAGCACGCCGCGCAGCAGCGGCGAGAAGGTCTGGCGCAGGGCGAGGATGGCGGCGGCGAGCATGGTCTCTCCCGGTGAGCGCGGCCCCTCAGGCGCAAAGGCCGGAGGTGTGGGCGAGAGGTAGGGTGTGGGGCCTCACGGCTCAAGTGCGCCAAGCAAGATGAACCCGCGCGGCGGCCGAGCGATGCAGGAGCCTCACAGCGTGACGCGGACCGCATTGGTCACCTGCAGCACGCCCCACTGATGAAACCGCTCGGAAAAGAGCCTGCGGATCTCCGCCAGCTTCGCCGCCGCCTCGGGCGTGTCGGGGTGGTAGATCAGTACGAGGCGCATGCCCTCGCGCACCACCTGCGCCGAACCATGCGCCTCGCCCTTCACCTGGCCGTAGGCGGCGATCACGGTGAGTCCGTCCGGGAAGCGGGGCGTCACCTCGCGGGCGAGGAAGCCCTCCCATTCCTGCTCGCTCACCCCGCTGCCGTCGGCGCTAGCGAGGCCGAAGAGGAGCTTGGTCTCGATCATCACCACGCTCATGCCCGGCTGGAGCGTCGCGGGGCGGCCTCCTCGGCGTGTGCGGTGGTGGAAAGAAGCAGGCCGGCCAAAAGGACCGCGGCACAAAGCCGCGCTTGGCGGGTTCTGACGGAAACGGGCATTGGAAGCGGCATCGGGAATCGGGGCTCCGCTGGAAATGCGAGCATTGGCGGCCCGGCGCAATGCCGCAAGCGGCGGCGGCTCAAGCGCTGCGAACGAACGTTCACTCTTGCGTCGGGGACTTGGTTGGATTATTGCGAACGAACATTCGCTCTCAGCCATCCTGCAAGGTGTCGACCCGCCCAGATGTCACGTTCCTTCCCAGAGACCGCGATGCGCGACGCTGCCGCCTCGCGTCCGGACCACAAGCAGGAACAGCGCAAGCGCATCCTCGATGCCGCCGTGGTCTGCTTCGGCCGCGACGGCTTCCATGGCGCGTCCATGCAGAAGATCTGCGCCGAGGCGGGCATGAGCCCGGGGGCGCTCTACCGCTATTTCCCCTCCAAGGAATCGCTCATCGCCGCCATCGTCGAGGGCGAGCGGGCCGAACGGCTCGGCATGTTCGACATGATCACCAAGGCGCCGTCGGTGCTGGGCGGGATGGTCGCGTGCCTGCGCATCCTGTTCACAGAGCGCAATATCGCCACAGCACGGCTCGGACCGGAGATTCAGGCAGAGGCGATCCGCAACGCTGACCTGCGCAAGGCGATCGAACCTTGCGAGGCGGAAACCAGCATCCTTCTGGCCGACGCCCTCGCTGCCGCCGAAAGGCAGGGTGAGATCGACCCCGCGCTCGACCCGGACCTGGTCGCCATGATGCTGCAGGTCGTCGGCGACGGCCTGCTCCTGCATCACCAGTTGCATCCCGAATGGCAGCTGGAGGACCGGCTGCCCGAGATCGAGGCGATGGTGCGCCGGATGCTATCCCCGGCCCAACCGAAAGCGGTGCCGGAATGACACGCACACTCAAGAACTGCATCGCCCTTGTCTTGCGTCACGGGAATGCCGCGGTTCAGCCGCACGGTCCCGCGCCCATCCGGAACGAGGTTCTGTCCACCATGTCTGCGTCCGTCCGTCCGGCGCTCCGTCCCGCCCGCTCTGCGGCTTCCCGCCTTGCCGTCTCGGCTTTCGCCGCCGGAGCCCTTGCCGCCGGAGCCCTTGCCGCGCCTCCCGCCGTCGCAGCCGATCCGGCCAAGGCGGCCGAGGCGGCCCGCGCGGCCGCGCTCTCGGTGACGGTGGTGAAGCCCCGGCCCGATACCCTGACCGACACGCTGCTCGTCACCGGCTCCATCAAGCCGCGCGAGGAGATCGAGGTGGGGCCGGAGATCGAGGGCTATCGCCTCATGGAGATTCTGGTGGAGGCCGGAGACCGGGTCCAGAAGGGCCAGGTGCTCGCCCGCCTGTCGCGCGACGTGCTGGAGACCCAGCTCGCCCAGAACACCGCCTCCGCCGCCAAGGCCCGCGCCGCCATCGCCCAGCAGCAGGCCGCCCTTGACCAGGCCATCGCGCAGGAGACCGAGGCCAATTCGGCGGTGGAGCGCACCCGCCAGCTCAGCAAGACCGGCACCTCCTCTCAGGAGCAGCTGGAGCAGCGCGAGCGCGCGGCCAAGGTCGCCACCGCCCAGGTCGCCGCCGCCCGCGAGACGCTGATCGCCGCCCAGGCGGAAGCAGTGTTCGTGAAGGCGCAGCGCGACGAGCTGGACGTGAAGCTGAAGCGCACCGACGTGCGCGCCCCCGCCTCCGGCCTCGTGCTTTCGCGCGAGGCGAAGCTTGGCGCCATCGCCTTGTCCACCCGCGCCGCGCCGTTGTTCCGCATCGCCGAGGACGGCGCCATGGACCTCGACGCCGACGTGCCCGAAGGCGCCATGCCGCGCATGAAGGACGGGCTTTCCGTCCAGGTCGTGCCGGCCGGCTTCGACGAGCCCATCGGCGGCAAGGTGCGCCTCGTTTCCGCCGAGGTGGACCGCGCCTCGCGCCTCGGCAAGGTGAAGATCGCCTTGCCCGACGACCCGCGCCTGAAGTCCGGCGCCTATGGCCGCGCGGTGATCGCGCTCGGCGAGGTGAAGGGTCTCAGCCTGCCCCAGTCCGCCGTCATGTTCGATGCGGAGGGCGCCTATGTGCTCACCGTCACCGACGGCATCGTCGGCATCCAGCGCGTCACCCCCGGCCTCAAGAAGGATGGGCGCATCCTCGTCACCGAGGGGCTCTCCGCCGACGCGGACGTGGTGGCGCGGGCCGGCAGCTTCCTGCGGGACGGCGACCGGGTGACACCGGCGCGCGCGCCGCTCTCCCTTGGCGAGGCGCGCTGATGGCTCTCAACGTCTCCGCCTGGGCGATCCGCAAGCCCGTCCCCGCCCTCGTCTTCTTCTTCATCCTGACGGCGCTCGGCATCGTGCATTTCCGGGAACTCCCGGTGACGCAGATGCCGAACATCGACCTGCCCATCGTCATGGTCACCGTCACCCAGTCCGGCGCCGCGCCGAGCGAGCTGGAGACGCAGGTGACGAAGAAGGTGGAGAACGCCATCGCCGGCATCTCCGGCGTCAAGCACATCACCTCCTCAATCAGCGAGGGGGCGAGCGTCACGCTGGTGGAATTCCATCTGGAAACGCTGGTGGACCGCGCCGTGAACGACACGCGCGACGCCATCACCAAGATCCGCATGGACCTGCCCCGCTCCATCGACGAGCCGCAGATCCAGCGCATCGACATCGAAGGCCTGCCCATCGTCACCTACGCGGTCTCCGCGCCCAACATGACGACGGAGCAGGTGAGCTGGTTCATCGACGATACCCTCGCCCGCGCCCTGCAGGGCGTGCGCGGCGTGGCGCAGGTGAAGCGGCAGGGCGGCGTCGACCGCGAGATCCGCATCGCGCTCGATCCCGACCGGCTCATGTCGCTCGGCATCACCGCCGCCGAGGTGAGCCGCCAGTTGCGTGCCACCAATCTCGACGTTTCCGGCGGCCGGGGCGAGGTGGGCACGCAGGAGCAGCCCATCCGCACACTCGCCGGCGCCTCCTCCGTGGAAGCGCTCGCCGACACCCGCATCGTGCTCTCCAATGGCCGCTCGGTGCGCCTCGGCGAACTTGGCACCGTGGTGGATGGCGCGGCCGAGCAACGCGTGTTCGCCCGCCTCGACGGCAAGAGCGTGGTGGCCTTTGGCGTCTACCGCGCCAAGGGCTTCTCGGACGTGACGGTCTATGACCGCGTGACCGAAGAGCTTGACAAGCTGCGCGCTGCCCATCCCGACGTCACCGTCACCGAGATCGACACCACGGTCCGCTTCACCAAGTCGGACTATGAAAGCGCCATGCACACGCTGATCGAGGGCGCGATCCTCGCGGTCATCGTGGTGTTCCTGTTCCTGCGCGACATCCGCGCGACCCTCATCACCGCCCTCGCCATCCCCTTGTCCATCCTGCCCACCTTCTGGGTCATGGACATGCTGGGCTTCTCGCTGAACGCGGTGAGCCTGCTCGCAATCACCCTCGTCACCGGCATCCTGGTGGACGACGCCATCGTGGAGATCGAAAACATCGTCCGCCACATGCGCATGGGCAAATCGCCCTATCGCGCGGCCATCGAGGCGGCGGACGAGATCGGCCTCGCGGTGGTGGCGACCACCCTCACCATCGCCGCGGTGTTCGCGCCCGTGTCCTTCATGGGCGGCATCGCGGGCCAGTATTTCAAGCAGTTCGGCCTGACGGTCGCCATCGCCGTGCTGTTCTCGCTGGCCGTGGCCCGGCTCATCACGCCACTGGTGGCGGCCTATTTCATGAAGGACACCGGCCACCGCGAGGGCCGGGACGGCGCCGTCATGCGCGGCTATGTGCGCCTGCTCGGCTGGTCGGTGCGGCACCGCTTCGCCACCATCGGCATGGGCATCGCCATCTTCGCCGGCTCCATCTGGCTCTCGACCCTGCTGCCCTCGGGCTTCCTGCCCACCAACGACATCTCGCGCGCCCTCCTCTCGGTGGAGTTGCCGCCCGGCAGCACGCTGGCGGAGACGCAGAAGGTGTCGGACGAGATCGCCCGCGCGGCGCTCAGCCTGCCCGAGGTGAAGAGTGTCTACGCCACCGCCGGCTCCGGCGGCTCCGGCGGCCTCGCGCTGTCCTCCGGCGAGGTGCGCAAGGCGCAGATCGTCATCAACCTGAAGCCCCGCAGCGCGCGCAAGATCGACCAGAAGACCTTCGAGACCCAATTCTCGAAGACGCTGGCCACCATGCCCGACCTGCGCGTCTCCTGGAGCCAGAACGGACAGAACACCCAGCGCGGCTTCGAGGTCATCCTCTCCGGCAGCGACGGCGCGGCGGTGGCCGAGGCCGCGGTGGCGGTGGAGAAGGCGGTGCGCGCCGACGTGCCGGAGCTCGCCAACGTGGTTTCCTCCGCCGCCCTCGACCGGCCGGAGATCCGCATCGTGCCCAAGCTCGACGAGGCGGCCGAACTGGGCGTCTCGGTGGACACCATCGCCGAGACGGTGCGCATCGCCACCATCGGCGACATCTCCGCCAACCTCGCCAAGTTCTCCGCCAAGGACCGGCAGATCGACATCCGCGTGCAGCTCGCCGAGAACGCGCGAACCCGGCTGTCCACCTTCGATGCGCTGAAGGTGCCCACCGCCTCCGGCGGCGCGGTGCCGCTTTCCGCCGTGGCGGACGTCCAGTTCGGCAAGGGACCGACCGCCCTCGACCGCTACGACCGCGCCCGCCGCGTGGCGGTGGAGGCGGACCTCGTGGGCGATACGCCTTTGGGCGACGCCCTCGCCAAGGTGAAGGCCCTGCCCGCGGCGCAGAACCTGCCCGCCGGCGTGACGCTGAAGGAGGCCGGCGACGCGGAGATCATGGCCGAGGTGTTCTCCGGCTTCGCCATGGCCATGGCGGCGGGGCTGATGCTGGTGCTGGCGGTGCTGGTGCTGCTGTTCCACGACATCCTGCAGCCCATCACCATCCTCGTCTCGCTGCCGCTGAGCGTGGGCGGCGCCTTCATCGCGCTGCTCATCACCGGCAACTCGGTGTCCATGCCCGTGGTCATCGGCTTCCTGATGCTGATGGGCATCGTGACCAAGAACGCCATCCTGCTTGTGGATTTCGCCATCGAGTCCATGCACCAGGGCGTCGACCGCTTCACCTCCCTCATCGAGGCCGGCCGCAAGCGGGCGCAGCCCATCGTAATGACCACCATCGCCATGGTGGCCGGCATGGTGCCCTCGGCGCTGGCGCTGGGCGAAGGCGGCGCCTTCCGCGCACCCATGGCCATCGCGGTCATCGGCGGCCTCATCACCTCCACCGTGCTGTCGCTGGTGTTCGTGCCGGCGGTGTTCACGGTGATGGACGATCTGAGCCACTTCCTCGGCCGCATCTTCGGCCGCTTCATCGGCGGCAAGGACGAGCCGGACGGCCGCGACCTGCCTCCGGCCCTGAACCATCCGGCCGGCGAGTAGCCCGCCCTTCATCTGCCCATCCAGCGGCCCTCCCCTCCCTCCGGACGGGAGGGCCGCTTGACTCGTGTCGCCATGTGTACCATTCAGTACATTATTGACTGATCGGTACAGGAGAGACCCATGGCCCGCCCGCCGCTGCCGCCCTTCACCGTCGAGACCGCCGCGCAGAAGGTGCGCATGGCGGAGGATGCTTGGAACACCCGCGACCCGGAGCGCGTCTCCCTCGCCTACACGCCGGACAGCCGCTGGCGGAACCGCTCCGACTTCCTCGCCGGCCGCACCGAGATCGTCACCTTCCTCACCGCCAAGTGGCGGCGGGAGCTGGACTATCGCCTCATCAAGGAGCTGTGGGGGCTGAACGACAACCGCATCGCGGTGCGCTTCCAGTATGAGTGGCACGATGCCGATGGCGCGTGGTACCGCTCCTATGGCAACGAGCAGTGGGAGTTCGACGCCGAGGGCCTGATGCGCCGGCGCGAAGCCTCCATCAACGACGTGGCGATCGCCGAAAGCGACCGCCGCTTCCTGTGGCCCCTCGGCCCGCGTCCGGCGGACCATCCGGGCCTCACCGAACTGGGGATGTGATGGCACGAACGGTGGCCGAGCGCGCGGACATCCTGCCCCTCCTGGGCGAGGTGTTCCGCGAGCACGGATACGAGGGGGCGAGCCTCGCCCACATCACCGCCCGCACCGGGCTCGGCAAGGGCAGCCTCTATCACTTCTTCCCCGGCGGGAAGGAGGAGATGGCGGCCGCCGTGCTCCGGGAGATCGATGGCTGGTTCGAGGCCAACGTCTACGCCCCCCTGCGCGCGGACGACGACCCGGCCGCCGCGGTGCGGGACATGCTGGCGCGCACCGATGCCTATTTCCGCTCCGGCCGGCGGGTGTGCCTCGTGGGCGTGTTCGCCCTCGGCGAGGTGCGGGACCGGTTCGGTGAAGCGGTCGCATCCTACTTCGCCCGCTGGCGCGATGCCCTCGCCGCCGCCCTCGCCCGCGCCGGCCTGCCTTCCGCTGAAGCGGACGACCGGGCGGAGGAGGCGGTGCTCGCCATCCAGGGCGCGCTGGTGCTGGCCCGCGCGCTGAATGATCCCGCCGTGTTCGGCCGGGCGCTGGAGCGGCTGGGCCGGCGGCTGCTGGACGGGCTATAATCCGACCAATATAATCAACTTTATTCAGACTTGACGCGTTCGATAAACCGAACGATATTGCCGCCATGTTCGCCCCGGAACGGATGGGCCCTGCCATGATGATGTGTCGCTGACAGCCGCTGGAGCGGCGTGAAACCGCCGAATGCCGCGCCAGGCGCGGCCCAGTCCCGGTTGCGCCGACACCCATCCTTTCCCAAGCCGCCTGTTCCCGCCTCCGCCCCCCTGCCGCCGCTTAACTGCGCCGGGCGAAGGACCGGATTGACGAACAGCCGGTGATGCCGGAGCCTTTCATGAACGCCCCCCTGACTTTGGCGGCCGCCGTGCCTACCCTCCCCGAACCGTCCGTTTCGCCTGTCGTTTCTCCCGCCGCCATCCCGGCTCCCGCGCGCTCCATCATCCGCTTCGAGCGGGTGGCGAAGACCTTTCCGGCGCGCCGCGGCCATGCGGCGGTGCATGCCCTCTCCGACATCACGCTGGACGTGCCGGAGGGCGCGATCCTCGGCGTCATCGGCCGGTCGGGGGCGGGCAAGTCCACCCTCATCCGCCTCGTCAACGGGCTGGAGAAGCCCACCGGCGGGCGCGTGCTGGTGGACGACGTGGACATCGGCGCCCTCGATGAGGCCGCGCTGCGCAAGGAGCGCCGCTCCATCGGCATGATCTTCCAGCACTTCAACCTGCTGGCGCGCCGCACCGCCTTCGACAATGTGGCCCTGCCGCTGGAGATCGCCGGCGTCCCGCGCGCTGAAATCAAGGCGCGGGTGGAGCCGCTGCTCGATCTCGTCGGCCTCTCCGACAAGCGCGACCGCTACCCCGCAGAACTTTCCGGCGGCCAGAAGCAGCGCGTCGGCATCGCCCGCGCGCTCGCCACCCGCCCCCGCGTGCTGCTCTCAGACGAGGCCACCTCGGCGCTCGATCCCGAAACCACCGAGCAGATCCTCGCGCTGCTGCGCCGGGTGAATGCGGAGCTGAATCTCACCGTGCTGCTCATCACCCACGAGATGGCGGTCATCAAGGCGGTGGCCGACAAGGTGGCGGTGATCGACGGTGGCCGCATCGTGGAGGACGGCGCCACCTACGAGGTGTTCGCCCGCCCGCGCCATTCCACCACCCGCTCCTTCCTCGCCGCGCTCACTGCCAAGAGCCTGCCGCGCCGCGTCGCCGAGCGCCTGTCCGCCGAGCCGCGCGAGGGACGCGACCAGGCCGTGCTGCGCATCGTCTTCACTGGCGAGCACGCACAGGACCCGGTGCTGTCGCGGGTGTCGCGCCTGCTCTCGGTGGACGTGAACATCATCCAGGCCCAGGTGGACGAAATCGCCGGCACGCCCTTCGGCGTCATCGTGGTCTCGGTGCCCGGCGACGCCCCCACCCTGAGCGCCGTCATCAATGCCGTGGAGCGGCTCAACCTGACGGCGGAGGTCCTCGGCTATGTTTGACATCACCTTCGGCCTGCTGCCGCCGACCATCGTCGACCTCATCATCGACGCCACCCAGCAGACGCTCTACATGGTGGCCGTCTCCGGCGCGCTCGGCACGCTCATCGGCCTGCCGCTGGGCGTGTTCCTCGCCACCAGCCGGGCGGGCGAGTTGTTCGCCGCGCCGTGGCTCAACCAGACCCTCGGCCTCGTGGTGAATGCGGCGCGCTCCACGCCCTTCATCATCCTCGTGGTCGCCATCATCCCCTTCACCCGCCTCGTGGCGGGCACTTCCATCGGCACCAGCGCGGCCATCGTGCCGCTGACCGTGGCGGCGGCGCCCTTCATCGCGCGCCTCATCGAGGCGGCCATCCGCGAGGTGGACCAGGGGCTGGTGGAAGCCGCGCGGGCCATGGGCGCGAGCCCCATCCAGATCGTCGCCAAGGTGCTGCTGCCCGAGGCGCTGCCCGCCATCACGCTGGCCCTCACCCTCGCCGCCGTGTCGCTGCTCGGCTACTCGGCCATGGTGGGCGCGGTGGGCGGCGGCGGCCTCGGCGATCTCGGCATCCGCTTCGGCTACCAGCGCTTCATGCCCGAGGTGATGGCGGCGGTGGTGATCGTGCTCATTCTCCTCGTGCAGGCGGTGCAGACGCTCGGCGATCTCCTCGCCCGCCGCCTCGACAAGCGCAGCCGCGGCTGAGCCCCGGCGCGCACAGACCCGTTCAGATTCAGATGGAGGTTTCCATGAAGGCCCTGGCGCTGGCGCTTGCCGCCGGCATTTCCCTCGTCGCGTTTTCCGCCGCCGCCGAGACCATCAAGGTCGGCGTCACCCCCGGCCCGCACGCCCAGATCCTGGAGAAGGTGAAGGAAGAGGCGGCCAAGAAGGGGCTCGACATCAAGGTAATCGAGTTCTCCGACTATGTGGTGCCCAATGCCGCTTTGTCGTCCGGCGACATCGAGGCCAATTCCTTCCAGCACCAGCCCTATCTCGACAACCAGATCGCCGATCGCGGCTACAAGATCGTCTCCGTGGGTACCACGGTGAACTTTCCCATCGGAATCTATTCCACCAAGTACAAGACCTTCGCGGACATCCCGGCGGGCTCCTCCATCGGCATTCCCAACGATCCCACCAACGGAGGGCGCGTGCTGCTGCTGCTCGCCGACAAGGGCATCATCAAGCTCAAGGACGGCGTTGGCGTGAAGGCGTCCGTGATCGACGTGGTGGAGAACCCGAAGAAGCTGAAGTTCGTGGAGATCGACGCGGCGCAATTGCCGCGCTCCCTCCCCGACCTCGCGGCGGCGGGCATCAACACCAATTATGCGAAGGAGGCCGGGCTCGACCCGGTGAAGGACCCCATCCTGCGCGAGGATCCCAAGGGGCCTTACGTCAACGTCATCGCCGTGCGCGCGCAGGACAAGGACAAGCCGTGGGTGAAGACCTTCGTCGAGACCTACCACTCGCCGGAGACGCGCACGTTCATCCTTGAGACCTTCAAGGGCGCGGTGCTGCCGAGCTGGTGAGGGTGCGCGCCCCCACCACCCGGTCATCCCCCGGTTTGTCCGGGGGATCCACCTCGCCGCGCGTCCTGCGCTCGCCGGTCCTAGATCCCTCCAACGGCACCGTGGATCGCCCGTACAAGGCGGGCGATGACAGAACAGCGGGCGGGAGCTTCACTTAGGCGCCGCGCGGGCCCTTACTTCACCGCCACGATGAAGAAGCGGGGGAAGGCGAGGAGCACCTTGCCGTCCACCCGCGGCAGATAGGAATCCGCGAGGCGGGCGGCGTATTCCTCCAGGAATTGCGTGCGTTCGTCGCCCTCCAGCGGATCGATGAAGGGCCGCAGGCCCGTGCCCTTCACCCATTCCACGATGGCCGGGATGCCATCGAGCGGGTGGTTGTAGATGGTGTGCCACACGTCCACCGCCCCCGCGTGGGGCTTCAGCATGTCGTAATAGGCGCCTGGTTCGGGCAGAACGGCGCGGGCGCGGGTGGCAGCGTGGAGCGTGTCCGCCCAAGGGCCGGACATGGCGGTCTCGCGCATGGCCACATGGGACGGCTCCTCCAGATTGTCCGGCATCTGCACCGCCAGCACGCCGCCGGGTGCCAGCAGGGACATGAGCCGCGGCAGCAGCGCCGCGTGGTCCGGCACCCATTGCAGTACGGCATTGGCGTAGATCAGGTCCGCCGGCTTCGGCAGGGTGAAGGTGGAGGCGTCGGCGAGATCGAAGGCGACGCCGGGCAGGCGGGCGCGGGCGGCCTCCAGCATGGCCGGCGAGGTGTCGAGGCCGAGGAGTTCCGCGCGGGGGAAGCGCTGCGCGAGGATTTCGGTGGAGTTGCCGGGTCCGCACCCCAGATCCACCACGAACGCCGCATCATCAAGCGGCACCGCCGCGAGGAGATCGCGCGCCGGGCGGGTGCGCTGGTCCTCGAACTTCAGATACTGGCTGGCGTTCCAGTCGGCGGACATCAGCGACTCCCGGCGCGAGGGACTGAGGCGCCACGGCGCGGCGCCGCAAGGAATATCCCTGCTTATACCAGCTTCGCCGCTGGGGCGACGGGCATGGCGCAGTTCTCTGCGGGCGGCGGCGCGCGCCGCGGGAGCGGGCCAGTGGGGGCGTGAAAAATATCGGGTGCGGACGGCGAGATCTCGACGGCGAAGGCCGGAGGAAAGGCGCCCAAGGCGCTCTGGATGGAATGCCCGCAGAGCATGCGCCGGAAAGGTCGGGCCGCAGCGGAACGCAATGGCCGTCTCGGCCCCCAAAAAAACGCCACGGCGCGCGGAGGGCGCCGTGGCGAAGTGGTCAGGCCGCAGCCGAAACGTCGGTGGGAACCGACGCAATGGTCTTCAGGATCTGGGAGGCGATCTGGTAGGGGTCGCCCATGGAGTTCGGGCGGCGATCCTCGAGATAGCCCTTGTAGTCGTTCTTCACGAAGGAGTGGGGGACGCGGATGGACGCGCCACGGTCCGCGACGCCGTAGGAGAACTTGTTCCACGGCGCGGTCTCATGCTTGCCGGTGAGGCGCATGTGGTTGTCCGGGCCATAGACGGCGATGTGGTCGTCGAGGTTGGCCTCGAAAGCCGCCATCAGGTTCTCGAAATACGCCTTGCCGCCCACTTCACGCATGTAGGACGTGGAGAAGTTGGCGTGCATGCCCGAGCCGTTCCAGTCGGTGTCGCCGAGCGGCTTGCAGTGGAACTCGATGTCCACGCCATACTTCTCGGTGAGACGCAGGAGCAGGTAGCGGGCCATCCACACTTCGTCGGCGGCCTTCTTGGAGCCCTTGCCGAACACCTGGAATTCCCACTGGCCCTTCGCGACTTCCGCGTTGATGCCCTCGTGGTTGATCCCGGCGGCGAGGCAGAGGTCGAGATGCTCCTCGACGATGGTGCGGGCGACGTCGCCCACGTTCTTGAAGCCGACGCCCGTGTAATAGGGGCCCTGCGGCGCGGGGTAGCCGGCCTCGGGGAAGCCGAGCGGACGGCCGTTCTTGTAGAAGAAGTATTCCTGCTCGAAGCCGAACCAGGCGCCGGCATCATCGAGGATGGTGGCGCGCTTGTTGGTGGGGTGCGGGGTGACGCCATCCGGCATCATCACTTCGCACATCACCAGGGCACCGTTGGTGCGGGCCGGGTCGGGATAGATGGCGACCGGCTTCAGCACGCAGTCCGAGCTGCGGCCCTCGGCCTGCTGGGTGGACGAACCGTCGAAGCCCCAGAGCGGCAGCTCTTCGAGGCTCGGGAACACGTCATATTCCTTGATCTGGGTCTTGCCCCGGAGATTGGGAACCGGGGTGTAGCCGTCGAGCCAGATATACTCGAGCTTAAACTTTGGCATTGCAGTCTCTCTGAGCCGATGACGTGAAATTCGGAACTTTGCTTCTCGAACTCTTTGTTTCAGGAACTCTTTGAAGCGTCCGGCCGTGAAGGATCCACCGGCCGCGGGGGCCGGCGCTTATCTAGCAATCCGCGTGCCAGCCGGGATCCCGTAGCCGGACAAGGGCTTTCTGCACGCGTCCGCTGCGTAAGCCGCTCATCGATGCATCATGAATCGGCCGAAGCGTTAGGCGCACAGCCCAAGACCTGTGCATCTGCCGATCACTGACCTTGCGCCGGGGTACAATCGGCAGAAGCGCGGGAACAAAACCGCGGCACCCACGCTTAGGAAGAGGCACCACGCTGCACTGCGAAAGACGCGCGCGGGCCATGCAGCAAACGCCCAAATAAATCGGCGGACTGATGTCAATTTAGTTGTGCCTAAAATTTAGGCATTAAACTAAAATTTGCCCGTATTGATGTATATGTACGGGGCAAATCATGTTATGAAGTCTGCAAGTGATGGCGCCTAGGAGGCTCATCGGACAGGAGACCGGAGTGATGACTGCGAACCACGAGCGCGAGACGGCGAAAATCTATGTCTTCCCAGTGAAGAATGGCGCGAAGAACGGCATGCCCGCCAAAGAGGCGAAATGGGCCGCCGAGATCGCCGCCATGGGAGCCGCGCAGGCCGTGATCGGAAGCAGCTGGTATCACGAAGAGGCGGTAAAGGCCGCCGACCTCCCCAACCGTCGCTGATCCGCGTCGGGGAGCGGGGCGCCTCGCCGCCTCGCCCGCGCTGGACCGCTTCTTGCGTGAGCCCTGCCCGAGACCTTTTCGGGTAGGACTTGCGACAATGGCCCTCGACCTCAAGACAGACTGGACGAACGCGGAGCTTGCTGCCCTCATCGGCTCCGTGGTCGATGACCGCGACTGGCGACTGGAAGTGAGCAAGGACGGCATCGCCACCCTCGCCGACAAGACCGCCAATCCCACCGGCGCGGATTATGACGAGGGCCTCCACGGCTTCTTCGAGACCTGGATGGCCGGCACCGATTTCGTCGGCCCCTCCGCAGCTGGCGACAAGGATCTGGTGGGCAAGATCGCCACCGCGCTGCGCGCCAACTACCCCGCCCTCAAGGCCGACAAGTTCATCTACGTGGCGCTGTAGCCGCGCGGCCTGCCCTGCTGGCAAGGGTCCCGCGCACGGCGCGCGGGACAGGGCCTCCAGAGCGCTTTCCCCTTTTTCCCAAACCCTTTAGGCTGGCCCGGCCGGTTTCCGCCGGATCGCCTCATGCGGTCACGCGCCATTCGAGATGAGTCGCGCGGGCCGCCCTGAGCGGGGTCTCGGCAGAGCAGACGAAGAGCCGCCAAGCGGCCGGTTTGGGGGAGAGGCGCGTGGGAAGCGGCAGGCTGCGTTACGATCACGATTCTCACCCGCCGCTCGCGGTGCTTTTGGGCTCCGTGGCCCAGCACATGGGCCTGATGGCGGTGACGCTGGTGTTCCCGCTGCTGGTGGCGCAGGCGGCCGGCGCCGATGCCGAGATGCAGCGGCGCTATCTGGACCTCGCCATGCTGGCCATGGGGGTGGCGACCCTGTTCCAATGCTGGGGCCGGCCACTCCTGTTCCTGCCCCGAGTCGGCTGCGGCTATCTCCTGCCCGCCGTGTTCACCGCCGCCTATCTGCCCGCCGCCCTCTTTACCGCCCGCGCGGGCGGGCTGGAGGCGGTGGCGGGCATGACGATTGCGGCCGGGCTCGCCGAGGTGCTGTTCAGCCGGATCATGCACCGCGTGCGCCCCTTCCTGCCCGTCGAGATCGTCGGGCTGGTGGTGATGCTCATCGGCATCATCCTCGGCATCGTCGCCATCAAGCTGATGGTGGGCTACAGCCAGTCCATGGCCAGCGTCACCCTCACCGGCAGCGGCGGCGCGGCAGCCGGCCTCGTGGTGATGATCGCCCTCGCCGCCTGGGGCAGTCCGCCGTGGCGCGCCATGGCGGTGCTGGTGGGGCTCGCCGTGGGCACGGCGGTGCATTTCGCCCTCGGCATCGGCGCACCGCTGCCGCAGGTTAGCGTGAAGCCCATGCTGGAGCTCATCCGCTGGCCGATCGTGGTGCCGAGCTTCAGCATCGGGCTGCTGCCCGGCTTCCTCGCCGGGGCGCTCGCCTGCATCCTGCGCAGCTTCGGCGACATGGTGGCGAGCCAGCGCGCCAATGATCCCAATTGGCGCCGGCCGGATTATACCAACATCGAGGCCGGCGTGATGGCCGACGGCCTGGGCACCCTGTGCGCTGGGCTCATCGGCACCATGGGCCTCAATACCTATTCGGCCAGTGTGGGCCTCTCCGTCGCCACCGAGGTGAAGGCGCGCCGTGTGGGGCTCGGCGTCGGCATCGGCTGGATCGCGCTCGCCTTCATCCCCGGCTCCTCGGTGGCGGTGATGGCGATCCCCCGCCCGGTGCTGGGGGCGGCGCTGCTGTTCGCCTCCGCCTTCATCGTGCTGTCTGGCATCTCCATCCTCGGCCAGCGGCTGCTGGATGCGCGCCGCACCATCGTGGTGGGCCTCGGCTTCCTCATCGGCATTTCCTTCGACGAGATTCCGGATTTCTACGCGCGGGCGCTTTCCGAGACGGTGCACGAGATCGTCACCTCGTCGCTGGTGCTGGGGCTATTCACGGCGCTTGCGCTCAATGCCCTGTTCCGCATCGGCGCGGTGAAGAGCCGCCGCCTCGTCTGGTCTACCGCGGAGGGGCATGCGGTGCTGCGCCAGTTCCTCATGGACAGCGCCGCCGCCGATGGCGCGCGCACCGACGAGGTGGGGCGCATCGCCCAGATCGCGGAGGAATTCGCCACCGCCGCCCCGTCTCTGGTGGAGGGACCGGTGGAGGTGACGACGCGGTTCGACGAGTTCGTGCTGGACGTGTCCTTCACCTGGGCCGGACGCGCACTTCAGCCGGGGCCGAAGCCGACATTCGATGTCGAGGTGGATGAGGAGGCGATGCTCAATGGCGTCACCTTCCTCCTCATCACCCGTCTGTCCGACCGCACCCACCGCCGCACGCTGCCGGACGGGCGGCAGGAATTGCGCTGCGAAGTGGACCAGTAGCGCAGCCCTGCATGGCGGGGGCCTGACACCGGTGGTATGCCTGCTGAATTCCGATCGCGCGACCCAGGGGCAGGACCATTGGGGGCAAGACCGTTGGGGGCAGGACCATGCCGATCTTCCACACCAACGGCCGGACCCGGGCCGCGCGCCGCACTGGGCCGGGCCCCGCCGGCCTCATGCTCGGCCTGCTCCTCCTCCAGGTGGGAACCGGATGGGCGGCGACAGCTCCGGAGGCAACCGATCCGAAGAAATTCCAGAGCTATCTCTATTCGGACGCCTACCGGGCCGCACTGGCCGCAGCCTGGAAGAAGGTGCCCCCCGTCTCGCTGCCCGCCTGCGGCTCGCTGACCGACGGCAACGTGTCGGTGACGCTGCAACAGGATGTGGCCTTCGATGCCAAGGGCCTGCCGAAATCCGGCGCATGGTGGGGGCATTATCCCGTCTCCGGCTGCGGCGCGGAGCGGATCATCAACATCCTGTTCCGGGCCGAGCCGTCGGGCGTGCGCTTCCTCGTCACGCTGCCGGGCCGCACCCGCGCCAATGTGGTGCTCCAGCGCGACGGGCTCACCTATGCCTTCATCGGCGCCGGCACCAAGGTGCGCGACTGCAAGGACATGGAGGTGGCGGATACCGCCTTCGACGGGTTCGGCCTTTCCTCCGGCGACAAGAAGGCGCCGGAGACCGGGCCATGGCGCGAGACATGGACGGTCGCCGCCTGCGGCCGGATGCTGGCGGTTCCGCTGGAATTCATCCCGGACGCCACGGGCACCACCATCAACCAGAGGCCTGCCGAGGTGCGCGAGCTGAAGAAGTGAGACCTCAGCCGAATTCCCGCGCCGCCTCCTGAAGGAAGGCGTGGACATAGGGCGCGAAGGAGCGCCAGCACTCCACCCGCAAGTCGTCGCCGGTGCGCACCACCACCACCTCGGCCTTTCCCAACAGCGTGCGGGTGGCCGAACCGGGTGGGAAAGCGGTGGCGGAGAGGTCGAGCGCGATGCCGGCGTTCAGGATCTCCGCCGCATGCGGGCCGCAAACGGCGATCGCCGCATTCCGGTGCCCCACCGCCACCAGCGAGAAGAAGCGCCCGGCGAGATCGGCGTCGAGGGCCGCTTCCGCCGCCCTCCCCTCGCCCGCCGGACAGGCGAGCAGCCATTCGTCCGGCCCGATCCGGGCAGCGAAGCGCTCGGGCGTGCCGCGCACGCTGTTGAGCGGCCCGGTAAGGTCGAAGCCGCCGGCGACCACCCGCTCGCCCTTGAGGCGCAATGCGAAGCGGTCGGCGGACGGGAGCGCGCGCACGAAGCCGGTGGAGACAGGGGGAAGGACGGGGGCGCGAAAGGCCGTAACGGGGGACTCACGCATGGGTCGAACCTTCGATGCTGCCGTTCACGCGAATGCCTTCTGCATCGAAGAAGACGGGCGCCACCACTTTCACCGGCGTGAAGCCGCCGGGGGTTGTCGCGTGAAGCGTTTCGCCCAGTCGTGTTCTGCCCGCAGAAACGAGCGCGAGGGCGATCGGGTTCCCGACGGTCGGGCTGAAATAGGACGACGTGACGTGCCCCAGCATCTTCATCGGAACGGGCTGGGCGGTGTCGGCGACGATCTGCGCCCCTTCATCCAAGACCGTGCGGCCGTCCACGGAGAGAAGGCCGACCAGTTGCTTGCGATCCGCCCGCGCCATGTCCGGCCGGGCCAGCGAGCGCTTGCCGACGAAATCCTTCTTCACCTTGGAGACCATGCCGCCGAGGCCGAGGTCGTCCGCCGTCACGGTGCCGTCCGTCTCCTGCCCGACGATGATGAAGCCGCGCTCGGCGCGCAGCACATGCATCGTCTCGGTGCCATAGGCGGTGATTCCGAAGCGCTCGCCGTAGGCGAACAGCGCCTCCCACACGGCCCGCGTATAGTCCGCCGGCACATTGATCTCGAAGCCGAGCTCGCCGGTGAAGGACACGCGCATGAGCCGTGTCGGCACGCCGAGGATCTCCCCCTCGCGCACCGCCATGTGGGGGAAGGCCTCCCCTGAGAGATCGATGCCGGTCACGAAGGGCGCCAGCACGTCCCGCGCCCGCGGCCCCTGCACGGCGATGACGCCCCACTCCTCGGTGATGGAGGTGAGGAAGACGTCGAGGTCCGGCCATTCCGTCTGAAGATAATCCTCCATGTGCGCCAGCACGCGGGGCGCGCCGCCGGTGGAGGTGGTGACGTGGAAGCGGTCGGGGGCCATGCGGGCGACGATGCCGTCGTCGAGGATGAAGCCGTCTTCCTTCAGCATCAGGCCGTAGCGGCACTTGCCGGGTTCGAGCTTCGTCCAGGCGTTGGGATAGATGCGGTTCATGAATTCGGCCGCATCCGGCCCCACCACCTCGATCTTGCCGAGCGTCGAGGCATCGAGCAGGCCGACGCCATTGCGCACCGCGCGGCATTCGCGCGCTACCGCCGCGTGCATGTCTTCCCCCGCCTTGGGGAAGTACCAGGCGCGGCGCCACAAGGCGACGTTCTCGAACTTCGCGCCCTGCTCCACCGCCCAGTCGTGCAGCGGCGCGATGCGGATGGGGTCGAAGGTCTCGCCCCGCGCCGTGCCGACGATGGCGCCGAAGGTGACGGGCGTGTAGGGCGGGCGGAAGGTGGTGGTGCCCACCTGCGGGATGTCCTTCGCCAGGATCTCCGAAACAAGGCCGAGGGCGGCCATGTTGGAGGTCTTGCCCTGGTCGGTGGCCATGCCGTTGGTGGTGTAGCGCTTCACATGCTCGACGCTCTCGAACCCCTCGCGCACCGCAAGGCCGATGTCCTTGGCGGTCACGTCGTTCTGGAAGTCGAGGAAGGCGCGCACCTTCTTGGGGTTCGCATCGGTGGGCAGCACCCGCGCGGGCCTGAAGCCGGTGGGCGTGGCGGGCGCCGCCGCGAAGGCGCGGGCGGAAGGCACGCCGGCCGCGTCCGCGCCGGCCGCCCACCCCTCGGCGAGGATGGCGGCAAGGTCATAGGTGCCCTTGGACGCGCCGGCCGAGCGCTCCGCCTGCACGGATGTGCTCGGCACGAAGGCGTCGATCTCGGTGCGGAAGGTGAGCTTGCCGCGCGACTGGGAGAAGAGATGCACGGCCGGCGTCCAGCCGCCGGACATGCCCACGCAATCACACGGCAGCGTCCGACGCGCGCCGACGCGCCCGCCCGACAGCGGTGCCACGATGAGCCCCGTCACCGCCTTGCCGCCGGTGGAGCCGACCACCGTATGCCCGGCAAGGATCTCGATGCCGGAGGCGAGCCCCCGCTCGGGGCCGATCTCCGCCTCGGGGCGCAGGTCCACGATCGTCACGTCCAGCCCCACCGCCTTGGCATCGGCCGCGGCGCGATAGGCGGAGGCGCCGTTGGTTGCGAAGACGATGCGGCGGCCCGGCGCGACGGCGTAGCGGTTCACATAGGTGCGCACGCTCTCGGCCAGCAGGATGCCCGGCCGGTCGTTGTCGGCGAAGGCAAGCGGGCGCTCGTGGGCGCCGGTGGCGAGCACCACCTCCTTCGCCCGCACCTGCCACAGCCGCTCGCGCGGCAGCTTGGGATCCGGCGCGGCGAGATGGTCGGTCACGCGCTCGGTGAGGACCACGTGGTTGTGATTGTAATAGCCGAAGGCCGTGGTGCGGTTGAGAAGCGTGACGTTCTCCCGTCCCACCAGCGTCGCCAGCGCATCCGCCACGAAGGCCGACGGGCTCTTGCCATCGATGGTGGAGGTGGCATCGGCCAGCAGGCCGCCGCCCATCTCCGCCTGCTCGTCGGCGAGGATCACGCGCTTTCCCGTCTCCGACGCCGCCAGCGCCGCGGCGAGGCCGGCCGGGCCGGCACCGACGACCAGCACGTCGCAATGGGCATTGCGATGGACGTAGCGGTCGGCGTCCGGCACGTCCGGCGCGACGCCGAGGCCGGCGGCGGCGCGGATGGCGGGCTCATAGAGCTTGTCCCAGAAGGAGCGCGGCCACATGAAGGTCTTGTAGTAGAAGCCGGCCGTCAGCACCGGCGCGACGAGATCGTTCACCTGCCCGATGTCGTGCTCCAGCGACGGCCAATGGTTCTGCGAGGACACCTTGAGCCCCGCGACCGCCTCCACCACCGTCGCCCGGTTGTTGGGATCGGCTCGGCCGGGGCCGCGATCCACGCGGAAGAGGGCGTTGGGCTCGTCCGCGCCATGGGTCAGCACCCCGCGCGGGCGGTGATATTTGAACGAGCGGCCCACCAGCCTGATGCCGTTGGCCAGCAGCGCCGAGGCGAGCGTGTCGCCCCGATAGCCTTCGACGGTGCGACCGTTGAAGGTGAAGGCGACGGGCTTTGCGCGGTCGATGCGGCCGCGGCCGGGAAGGCGGTATTCCTGCGCCATCAGCGGCCTCCCCCGATGTCGGGACGCGGCTGGCCCATCTCGTAGGTGGTGATGAAGGCGTCGCTCACCGTGTTGCGCAAGGCATTGAACCAGCGGCCGCAGCCGTGGGCGTGCAGCCAGCGCTCGGCGTGGACGCCCTTGGGGCTGGTGCGGGCGAAGAGGTATTCGGCCCAGGCGGCGTCATCGAGGGCGGCGGGATCGGCGGGACGGGCGATGTGCGCCTCGCCGCCGCAGCGGAATTCCACCTCGGGGCGCGGCCCGCAATAGGGACAGGGTACTAGGAGCATGTGAGCAGCCTCAATGCGCCACCGCCGCCGCCGCCGCCTCGTCGATGAGGCGGCCGGTGCGGAAGCGGTCGAGGGTGAAGGGGGCGTTGATGGGGTGGGGCTCGTCGCGGGCGATGGTATAAGCGAACACATGGGCCGAGCCCGGCGTCGCCTTGAACCCGCCCGTGCCCCAGCCGCAATTCACATAGAGGCCCTTCACCGGCGTCTTGCCGATGATGGGCGAGCGGTCCGGCGTCACGTCGACGATGCCGCCCCAGTTGCGCAGCATCTTCATGCGCGTGAACTCGGGGAACAGCTCGCAGATGGCATCCAGCGTGTGGGTGGTGATGTGGAGACCGCCCTGCTGGCTGTAGGAAACGTACTGGTCCGTGCCCGCGCCGATGACGAGTTCGCCCTTGTCGGACTGGGAGATGTAGGCGTGCACCGCGTTGGACATCAGCACGCAGGGAAAGCACGGCTTCACCGGCTCGGAGACCAGCGCCTGCAGCGGGAAGCTCTCCAGCGGCATCCGCACCCCGGCCATGGCCATGACCATGGAGGTATGCCCCGCCGCCGAGACGCCGATCTTCTTCGCCCCGATCGGCCCGCGCGTGGTCTCCACCCCGGTCACCGCCCCGTCCGGCCCGCGATTGATGGCTGTGACCTCGCAATTCTGGATGATGTCGACACCGAGCGCGTCCGCGCCACGGGCATAGCCCCACACCACCGCATCATGCCGCGCCGTGCCGCCGCGCCGCTGAAGGGCCGCGCCGAGCACCGGATAGCGGATGTCAGGAGAGATATTGAGCGGCGGGCAGAAGTCCTTCGCCTCCTCCCGCGTCAGCCACTCATTGTCGATGCCGTTGAGGCGGTTGGCATAGACGTGGCGCTTGAAGCTCTGCACGTCGTGCTGGTTATGGGCCAGCATCAGAACGCCGCGCTGGGAGAACATGACGTTGTAGTTCAGCTCCTGCGACAGCCCTTCCCAGAGCTTCACCGCGTGCTCGTAGAGAGCGGCGCTCTCGTCGAACAGGTAGTTGGAGCGGATGATGGTGGTATTGCGGCCGGAATTGCCGCCGCCGATCCAGCCCTTCTCCAGCACCGCGATGTTGCGGAGGCCATGCTCCTTGGCGAGGTAATAGGCGGCGCCGAGCCCGTGGCTGCCCCCGCCGATGATGAGGGCATCATAGGCCGGCTTGGGCGCCGGGTTGCGCCACTGGCGGCTCCAGCCCTGATGGGCGTTCAGCGCCTCGGCGAGGAGGGTGGGTAGCGAGAAGCGGCGCATCGGTGTCCCTGGTGGGTATCCGGGGTGATCCCTGTTCGCCCGCGACAATGCGCCCGGCCGGGGTCACGCTCTCGTGGGAATGCGACAGTGATCTGGAACAAAGACGACACGCCGCTCGCTCTTCCGCACTGTTTGCCACGGCGACGTCTGCTCCTCCGGCTCCGGCGCGGCCGGCCATAAGGTGGCGCCATGCCTGAAAAATGAACGCAAGATAAGGTGTGACGCGGAAGCCGCGGCGCTATAAGGAGCCGACGAGGCGATCCCCTGCACCGATGCCGGATGGAGCGCGAGCACCTGTCACGGCCCTGCCCGTGGCCGAACCTGAGAGTCGAGCGCGAGCAAGAGATGAGCACGAGCCGAGATGCGTCCTTCCTCGATGCCGCCCGCCGGGAGCCGCCCGCGTCTGTCTCCGCCGCCCGCGCGCGCCAGCCGGTGATGGACCGCGCCGGGCTCGCCCGCGCCTTCGACGACCTCTCCGTCTACATGAATGCCTGCATCCTCGGGCAGCCGGCCTTCGTCGAGCTGCTGCTGATCGCCGTTCTGGCGGACGGCCACCTGCTGGTGGAAGGCGCGCCCGGCCTTGCCAAGACCAAGGCCATCAAGGCGCTGGCCCATGCCATCGACCTCACCGACCAGCGCATCCAGTTCACGCCGGACCTTCTGCCCTCCGACCTTACCGGCACCGACATCTACCGCCCTGAAGACGGCAGCTTCCAGTTCCAGGAAGGGCCGGTGTTCCACAACTTCATCCTCGCCGACGAGATCAACCGCGCCCCCGCCAAGGTGCAGTCGGCGCTGCTGGAGGCCATGGCCGAGCGTCAGGTGACGGTGGGGCGCACCACCCGCCGCCTGCCGCCGCTGTTCATGGTGATGGCGACCCAGAACCCCATCGAGCAGGAAGGCACCTATCCCCTGCCCGAGGCGCAGCTCGACCGCTTCCTGCTGCATGTGCGCATCGATTTCCCGGACATCGACGCCGAGCGCGAGATCCTGCGCCTCGTGCGCGGCGAGGCGCGGGGCGAGGCGCCCGACTTCGGCCAGCCGCTGCCGCAGGAGGTGGTCTTCGCCGCCCGGCGCGAGGTGCTGGCCGTCCACATGGCGGAGCAGGTGGAGGAGTATCTGCTCCAGTTGGTGCAGGCGACGCGCCGTCCCGAGCTTTACGGCGCGGATCTCCAGGGCCTCGTCGGCTTCGGCGCCAGCCCGCGCGGCACCATCGCCCTCGACCGCTGCGCCCGCGCCCATGCGTGGCGGCGCAAGCGCGACTACGTGATCCCCGAGGACGTGCAGGCCATCGCCAAGGCGGTCTTGCGCCACCGCGTGCTCATGACCTTCGAGGCCGAGGCCGACGGCGTGACCAGCGACGACTTCATCGACCTGCTGCTGGCCCGGGTACCGGTGGGCTGAGGCGACACACTCCATGGCCGAGCGCGATCCGCTCCGGGGCGTCGTTGCCCGCCTCGCCGATCTCGTAGCGGCGCGTCCGCGCGTCCAGGGCGGCTTTTCGGGCGGCAAGCGCGTCAGCAGCCAGCTCTATGGGGGCCACAGCTCCTCCTTCCGCGGCCGCGGCATGGAGTTCGACGAGGTGCGCGTCTACCACCCCGGCGATGATGTGCGCACCATCGACTGGCGGGTGACGGCCCGCACCGGGAAGCCGCACACCAAGCTGTTCCAGGAGGAGCGCGAGCGCCCGGTGCTGGTGCTGGTGGATGCGCGCGCCTCCATGCGCTTCGGCACGCGCGACTGCTTCAAGTCCGTGCTGGCGGCCAAGGCGGCGGCGGTGCTGGCCTGGATCGGCATCGGCGGCGGCGACCGGGTGGGCGGGCTGGTGCTGGCGCCCTCCGGCATCATCGCGCTGCGCGCCGAGCGCACTCGCCGGCGTATCCTCGCGTTCGTGCGCGCCATCGCCGACGCCACCGCCGAACGCCTCGGCCCGCCCGGCGCCGAGCCGACATTGGGCGAGGCGCTGGCCCGCCTGCGGCCGCTGGTGAAGCCCGGCACGCTGATCTTCCTCGTTTCCGACTTCGCCGACCTCGACGAGCACGCCGCCCGCGAGCTCGGCCGCATCGCGCTGGACGGGCACGTCACCTGCCTCTTCGTCTATGACCGGCTGGAGACGCAGATGCCGTCGGGCGGCGTCTTCCCCGTCACCGACGGTGCGGCGGTCGCCCGGCTGGACGGCACCCGCACATCGCTGCGCGAGGGCTATGCCCGCCGGTTCGCCGAGCGGCGCGGCGCGCTGGAGCGGCTCTGCCGCGAGCGCGGCCTCACCTTGATGGACCTTGAGACCGGCTGCGATCCGGCGGAGGTCCTCAATCCCGAGCGGATGCGGCAGGCCGCGATCACCGCGCGGGCGGGGGCGACCGGAACCGCACGGGCGGGGGCGCGATGACCAGCCCCGCCCCCGCGCCCGCGACAACGGTGCCGCCCGCCGCCACCGGCCCCACACTCATTCCCCCGCCCGGCACGGCGACACCGCCGAATTTCCAGACGCCGGACTTCCTGAACACGCCCCCGCCTCCGCCCGCGCCGGGCTCGGCGGAAGACCCGCTGGCGGCGCTGCGCGACATCCATCTGCCACCGGATGTTCCGATCTTCCCGCTGGCACCGGGCTGGTACATGCTGGCCGGGCTGGTGGTGCTGGTGCTCGCCATTCTCGCCGTGCGCGAATGGCGCTGGCGGCAGACGCTCGCCTACAAGGCCCTGAAGATGTTCGATGCCGAGGTCGGCCGGGCCGAGCCCGACAACACCCACGCCGTCGCCGTCGCCGCCTCCGATGTGCTGCGCCGGCTGGTGCGTGCGGAGTCCGGGGAGGCGAAGGCGACGCTCACCGGCGAAGCCTGGGCGCGCCTTCTGGTCACCGGCCGCGCGCCGTTCGCCCCACGCGAGGCGGCCTTCCTCGCCCGCGCGCCCTACATGCCGCCTGAGACTGCGGAGCAGGTGGCGGCCGGCAGCATCACCCCGGCCACCCTCGCCGACGCCGTGCGGCGCCACATCCGGGCGCGCCGATGATCACGCTCGCCTGGCCCTGGATGCTGGCGCTGCTGCCGGCCCCCCTCCTCGCCCGCATGCTGGTGCCGCGCGCCCGCGAGCAGAAGGCCGGCGCGCTACGCCTGCCCTTCTTCGCCGAGCTCGCCCGCGCCGGACTGGTGACGCCCGGCCGCCCGGCGTGGCGCCTGACGCGGCTCGCGGTTCTCGCCTTCATCTGGACGCTCCTCGTCATCGCCGCCGCCCAGCCCGTCTATGTGGGCCGACCGGTGGAGGTGCCGGTGGAGGGGCGCGAGATCATGCTGGTCATCGATCTGTCCGCCTCCATGGCGCAGCGCGACCTCTCCCTCGCCCGGCCCATGGACCGCCTCCAGGTGGTGAAGCAGGTGGCCGACGACTTCATCGCCCGCCGGGCCGGCGACCGGGTGGGCCTCATTCTCTTCAGCACCCGCGCCTATGTGCAGGCACCCCTCACCCTCGACCGCCGTGCGGTGCGCGCGCTGCTGGCCGAGGCCACCATCGGCATGACCGGCAACAACACCTCCATCGGCGACGCCATCGGCCTTGCGGTGAAGACCCTGCGCGACGGGCCGGAGAAGGAACGGGTGGTGGTGCTGCTCACCGATGGCGCCAACACCTCAGGCGTGCTCGATCCGCTCCAGGCGGCGGCCATCGCCGCCAAGGAAAATCTGCGCATCCACACCATCGGCGTCGGCTCCGACACGGGTGAGTTCGTGCCCTTCGGCGCTCTCAACCCCTCCTCCGATCTCGACGAGGGCACGCTCAGGGCCATCTCAGGCCTAACCGGCGGCAAGTATTTCCGTGCCCGCGACCAGCAGGGCCTCGCCGGCATCTATGCCGAGATCGACAAGCTGGAGCCGGTGGCCGGCGATCCGCAATATGTGCGGCCGGCGCTCACCCTGTTCTTCTGGCCCCTCGGCGCGGCGTTGATCGCGAGCTTCCTGTTCGCCGCCGCTCTCATGCTGCGCCTGCCGGCCCGAGGCGCCGTGCCTGCGCCGCAGGCGGCTCCGGACGCCGATGCCCAGGCCCTGCCCGTCGCGGAGGCGCGCTGATGGCGAGCTTCCATTTCCTACGCCCCGAATGGCTCCTGGCGCTGCTGCCGGCGGCGCTCCTCGCGGCCCTGCTGCATCGGCGGCTGCGCGCGGGCAGCAATGACTGGGCGCGCGAGGTCGATCCCCATCTTCTCGCCCATCTCGCCCTTCCCGGCCGGCGCGCAAGCGGGCAATGGCCGGCCGTGCTGCTGTTCGCCGGCTGGGTCGCCGCCGTGTTCGCCATGGCCGGCCCCACCTGGCAGAAGCTGCCGCAGCCGGTGACGGGGCGGCTCGACCCGCTGGTGATCGCGCTCAGCCTGTCGCCGAGCATGAACGCGCCCGATGCCAGCCCCTCCCGCCTCATCGCCGCCCGCTACAAGATCGCCGACGTGCTCCAGCGCATGCGCGGTAGCGAGGTGGCGCTGGTGCTCTATTCCGACATCCCGTTCGCCGCCGCGCCGCTGACGCAGGATGCGCAGGTGGTGGCGCAGATGCTGCCGGACCTCTCCACCCGCCTCATGCGCGGCAATGCGAACCGCCCGCAGGACGCCATCGCCATGGCCGTCGATCTGCTCAGGGGCGCGGGCGCCGCGAGCGGCCGCATCCTGCTCGTGACCGACGGGCCGGGCGAGGAGCCAGGCAAGACGCAGGTCGCCGCCAGGACGGCGGCGGCGGAGGGCTACAAGGTCAATGTCATCGGCGTCGGCGCGGAGGGCGCCAACGGCGCGCCGGCGGTGGACACGGCGGCGCTGACCGCCATCG
The DNA here is from genome assembly GCF_017875275.1 of Xanthobacter flavus. NCBI lineage: Bacteria > Pseudomonadati > Pseudomonadota > Alphaproteobacteria > Hyphomicrobiales > Xanthobacteraceae > Xanthobacter > Xanthobacter flavus. The sequence continues at coordinate 902,904 of NZ_JAGGML010000001.1, forward strand.
CCACGGCCGGTCAGGGGACCTTCACGCCGCTCACCGCCGATGACCGCGACATCGCCGCCGCTTTGCCCCCCGTCGCCGCATCGAACGGCGCCGTCACCGACAGCGAGGGCTTCACCGCCGACGTGTGGGCGGACATGGGGCCGTTCGTGCTGCTGCTCGCTGTGCTGCTCGCCCCCCTCGCCTTCCGCCGGGGCTGGATCGCCGTTCTCGCCGTCGCCGCCCTCGGCGGCCTCGCGACGCCCGATGGCGCGCAGGCGCAGACGATCCCGCAATCCCTGCCGCAGAGCTGGGCCGACCTGTGGTGGCGCCCGGACCAGCAGGGCGCGGCCGACTTCGCGCGGGGCGACTACGCCGCCGCCGCGCAGAAGTTCGACGATCCCGCCTGGAAGGCCAATGCCCTCTACAAGGCCGGCGATTATTCCGGCGCCGCGGCCGCCCTCTCCCGCCTGCCGGGCAGCGACTACAATCGCGGCAACGCGCTCGCCCGCGCCGGACAGCTGGAGGAGGCTGTGGCCGCCTACGACAAGGCGCTGGCCGCCACCCCCGACGATGCCGACGCCAAGTTCAACCGCGACCTCGTGCAGAAGCTGATCGACGCCAGAAAGAAGCAAGAGGAAGACAAGAAGAAGCAGGACGAGAAGCAGAACCAGGCCGGTGGCGGTGGCGGCGGGCAGGATCAGAAGAAGGACCCGAACAAGGACGCCAAGCCCGACCCCAAATCGGACCAGAAGCAGGACCAGAAGCCCGGCGGGGACAAGCCGCAGGACGCGCAGAACACGCCCCAGCCCGGCGGTTCCCCGCCGCCGCCCGCGCCCCTGCCGCCGCGCCGCCCACCCGAGCTGGCGCAGCAGCAGCCCCCGCAATCGCCGCCCTCGCAATCGCCTCCTTCGAAGGAGCAGGCCCGGCAGGCGCCGCCCGACGCCCCGCCGCCCGCCCAGCCGCCGCTTCAGGAACCACCGCAGCAGCCCGCGCAACAGCCTCCGCAGTCGCCGGAGATGATGGCCGGCGACGTGCCCGCCGCTCCGGTGACGCCCAAGGCGCCGCCCCCGCCCATGCCGGACGACAAGGACGGCGAGACGGACGCCAAGCCCGATCCCAACGCGGAATTCGCGGCACCACCCACCGCGCCGTCGCAGGTGGCCCAGCCGACGCCGCCCAAGCCGCCGCCCGGCGCGCCGCCGCAGGTGTCCATCAGCGACGACGACCAGAGCCGCGAGCAGGCGCTGCGGCAGGTGCCGGACGACCCCGGCGGGCTGCTGCGCGCGCGCATCCGCGCCCAGTACACCGGCCGCCCGGTGACTCTGTCCGAGGAGGATGCGCGATGACCGGCGCCGCCTTCCGCTCGTTGTTGCTCCCGCCGGCGCGCGCCCGCGCGTCCATCGCGGTCCTCGCCCTCGCGCTGTGGGCGACGGCCGCGGGCGCCGCCGGCTTCAAGGCCACGGTGGAGAAGCCGCCGGCCGACCAGGGCGACACCTTCGAGCTGGTGCTCAGCGTCATCGGCCGGGACAGCCTCGAACCGCCCAACGTCGCGCCCCTCAACAAGGATTTCGAGATCCTCGACCGCGGCAAGCGCAGCCGCATGGAGCTTATCGGCGGCCGCATGGCGGAGGTGAACGAGTGGGTGCTGCTGCTGGCGCCCAAGCGCGCCGGCCGGCTCGTCATCCCGCCCCTCACCCTCGGCGCGGAGACGAGCGCGCCCATCGAGATGAACGTCTCGGCCGCCGCCATCCCCGAGCCGCCGGACGACGGGCCGATCTCCCTCTCCGTCGACGTGCTGGGAACGCCGCCCTTCTTCCTCCAGAGCGAGATTCCCATCGTCGTGCGCATGTACGACCGGGTCGGGACCCTCGGGGCGACCGGCGATCCGCCCACGGCGGACGGCGCCACCTTCTCGCAGGAGGGTGAGCCGAAGAGCTACGCGCGCGTATTCGATCGGCGGCGCTTCCGCGTGGTGGAGCTGCGCTACATCATGCGGCCGCAGCGCACCGGCACCATCCAGATCCCGTCCGTCGCCCTGCGCGCCACCATCCCCACCTCGCCGCCCGGCGCGCAGGAGCAGGCCCGGGCGATGGGGCGGCCTGCCATGCCGTGGCTCGGCGGCAATTTCGATGCGGGGCGCAAGGTCACGGTGTTCTCCAATCCCGTGGAGGTGACAGTCCAGCCACGGCCGGCGGGCGTCACCGGCTGGTTCCTGCCGGCCCGCGCGGTGCGCCTCAAGGAGACCTGGAGCAGTCCGCCGGCCAAGGCGAAGGTGGGGGTCGCCCTCACCCGCACGCTGCGGCTGGAGGTTCAGGGCGCCAGCCCCGCCCAATTGCCGCCGCTGAAGCCGGTGGAGACGGACGGCGTGCGTCAGTATGCCGACGAGGAGCGCCCCGAGGCCGCACCCGTGGGCGGCGCCCCCGGCGCCGTGGCGGAGGTCCGCGTCAGCGTCGTGCCCACCCGCGCCGGAACGATCACCCTGCCGGCGGTGACCATCCCGTGGTGGAACGTCGTGACCAACCGCGCCGAGATGGCCCAGTTGCCGGCGGTGACGCTGCAGGTGACCGGAGCGGCCGATCCCGCCGGCCTCGCTCCGCCTCCGGCGACAGCGAAGGACGCCCCCCGGCCGCAGGCGGACCCGGCCGCCGAGGCCGCGCCGCTGCCCCTGCGCGACATGGCCGCCATCGCGCTCGTGGTGGTGATGATCGCCGGCTTCCTGCTGTTCTCCGGCCGGCGCGCCGCCCGGAAGGCGCGCATCGCCTCCCCGCCGCCGGAACGGCCCGTCGCCGGCCTTCCCGCGCGCCCCGGCCGCCCCGCGCCCACGCGCCCCGCCGTGCGCCGGCCGCGTCTATCCCTCCCCGACGAGAAGACCGCTGCCGTCGCGGTGGAGGCCGCCTGCAAGGCCGGCAAGGCCGCCGCCGCCTATCGCGCCTATCTCGACTGGAACCGCGCGTCAGGGCCGGGCCATGCGGGCACCGCCTCGGCCCGAACACCGGCCATGGCGGCGGCGCTGCACGAAATCAGCCGTCACCTCTATGCTGGCGAGCGGGATACGTGGGACGGTGCCGGCTTCCGGACCGCCTTCGCCGCGGAGCGCAAGGCCGCGCACACCCCACCCAAAACCCGCGCCGCCCGCACCCTCGCCCCGCTCTATCCCAAGGCGCGCTGAGGGCGCGGTCTGCGCCCCCCTTAAGCCCGCGCGGCGTTTGAGCGAAGGCAGCGCCAAAGCCACGCGCGGCGTTTGAGCGAAGCACCCACCCATAAAGCCCGCGCGGCGCCTGAGCGAAGGCAACGCCAAAACCACGCGCGGCGTTTGAGCGAAGCACCCACCCATAAAGCCCGCGCGGCGCCTGAGCGAAGGCAGCGCCAAAACCACTGCGGCGCCCGAGCGAAGCACCGCTCAACTTCCACCCCACACCCGCCGCATGTAGTCGGTGAAGACGGTCACGGCCGGTGCGCGCACCGGGGTGGCCCAGGCGGCGCAGGTGATGAGCTTGTCGGCCACGTCGTCGAGATCGCGGATGACGATGCCGCGCCGCTGTACATTCCGCACGCAGCTCGCATAGACCGACACCCCCGCCCCCGCCGCCACCAGCCCGAAGATGCCTTCGGAGGACGACGCCTCCTGCACGATGCGGGGGCTGAAGCCGGCGCGGTGACAGACGGCGAAGAAGGCGGTGCGGAAGGCGCCCCAGTTCTCGCCCGACCCGAGCACGAATGGCTGGTCGGCAAGGTCGGCGAGGCGCAGCACCCGCACATTGGAGAGTGGATGGGTGATGGGGAGCAGCGCCACATAGCGATGATCGTCGAAGGCGTAGCTCTCCATGCCCGCCTCCTCGAACGGACCGATCATGAAGCCGATGTCGATGCGGTCGGCATAAAGGGCCTCCTGCTGCTTGAGCGTCGGCGTGAACAACAGCTCCAGCCGGATTTCCGGCCGGTAGCGACTGAAGGCGTTGAGAAATTCCGGCAGCCGGCCGTTGATGGCGAAATCCATGTAGCCGATGCGCAGCACGCCGACCTCACCGCCGGCCGTGCGCCGTGCGCTGGTGACAGCGCGCTCCAGACGCGCCAGCGCCTCGCGGCTTTCCGCGAGGAAGGCCTTGCCGGCTTCGGTGAGCACCACGGTGCGCGTGGTGCGGGCGAACAGGGGCACGCCGACGTCCTGCTCCAGATCTCGGATGAGACGGCTCATGCCCGGCTGGGTCATGTGGGCACGCTGAGCGGCACGGCCGAAATGCAGTTCCTCGGCGAGGATGACGAAGCAGCGGATGTGGCGGAGATCGAAGCGCATCGCTATTGATACCACACAGGATATCAATAGCGACGAAATTAGAATTTCCCAAGCCGGCTGACCTCCCCCAATCTTGTCCCTGCGAGCTCGGTGGCAACGGGCACAAAACCATCAGGGATCAAGGACATGGCCTTCGAGGAAGACCTCGACGCAGCGCTGACGCGCGCCTTCGAGCAGGCAACCGAGCTTTACAAGCGCAACGGCTTCCAGCGGCGGGTCGGCTTCGGCCGGCGGCCGGCGCTTATCAATGTGGACCTCGCCAATGCGTGGACCCGCCCGGGCAATCCCTTCACCTGCGAGAAGATCGACGACCAGATCATCCCCGGCGTGCAGGCGCTGCTCGCCGCCTGCCGGCGCAACGGCCATCCAGTCGTCCATGTCACCACCTGCTATCAGGTGACGGACGAGACCAAGGCCGCCACCGACATGGGCCTGTGGCACCACAAGATCCCGATCGAGGTGGTGGACCAGGCCAAGCCCGAGCTGTGGGCCATCGACAGCCGTATCGAGCCGGTGACGGGCGAGCAGGTGCTCGTCAAGAAGCGGGCCTCCGCCTTCCATGGCACCTATCTCGCCGGCTTCCTGCGCGCCAACAATGTGGACACCATCCTCGTCACGGGCGTCACCGCCTCGGCCTGCGTGCGCACCACGCTGTGCGATGGCCTCGCCGAGGGCTTCCGCACCATCGCGGTGAAGGAATGCATCGGTGATCGCGTGCCCGGCGCGGTGGCGTGGAACCTGTTCGACATCGACGCCAAGTTCGCCGACGTGGAGCCGCTGGAGCGCTGCATCGCCTATCTCGACGAGGTGGGCGGCAAGTCCAAGGCGGCGGCGTGAGGCCGGAACACATCTGAAGACACCTGCCGGTGGCGCCCCCAGCGCCGCCGGTTTTACGCGTTCGACTTCAAATCATAATCCAGAGGCGAACATGACCAAGCTCATCGACCAGCTCACCGGCGCGCCCTCCCGCCGTGCGATCCTCGCCGGCCTCGGCGCGGGCGCCGCCGCTCTCTCTTTGCCCGGCCTTGCCCGCGCGCAGGACAAGACCCTCGTCGTCTCCAACTGGGGCGGCGACTGGAACGAACGCACCATCAAGTTCGTGGAAGCCCCGCTCGTGGAGAGCCAGGGCATCAAGATCGTCCGCGACCTCGGCATGGAGCCCGAGCGCAAGGCGAAGCTGATCGCCGAGAAGCGCCTGCGTCGCGGCACCATCGACGTCATCCACATCAACGAGGGCGACAGCGTCGAGCTTTACGGGCAGGAGGTGATCGAGAACATCGACTTCTCCAAGGTCCCCAATTACGCGAACGTGGTGCCGGCGCTGAAGTCCAAGCCCTTCTTCGTGCCGTGGCTCTACAGCGGCGTGACCATCATCTACAACAAGGACAAGGTGCCGAACCCGCCCAAGTCCTATGCCGAGCTGTGGGACAAGAAATGGGCCGGGAAGATCGGCCTCACCAACCAGCTTTATTTCAACTACATCATGATGGCCGGCCTGATTAAGGGCGGCAGCGTCACCAATACCGAGGAGGGCAAGGCGCGCCTCATCGAGTTGAAGGAACTGACCCAGCCGCGCATCTACGCCGCCCACCAGCAGCTCGGCGCGGGCCTCGTCAATGGCGAAGTGGACATTGCGGTGAACTACAAGGCGCGCGGCCTGCAATGGGCCAATGACGGCGCGCCCCTCGCCATCGGCTACCCGTCCGAAGGCGCCATCGCGGTGATGTTCGGCGCGGCGCTGCCGAAGAAGGCGCCGAGCCCCGAGTTGTCCTTGATCTATTTCAACGCCATGCTGGACCCGAAGGCCATGGCCGGCCTTGCCGGCGCGAGCTTCTACGCACCGGCCAACGGCAAGGCGGAGCTGTCCCCCGAACTCAAGGCGAAGGTGGACTTCACCGCCGCCGAGGCCGCCGCGCTGAAGTTCCCCGATTACGCGCACGTGGCCAAGAATACGGCGGAATGGCTGGAGTGGTGGAACAAGAACATCGCCCGCTGAGCGAGGCTCCCATGACCTCCTCCGCAAGCTCCGGCGCCACCGCGCCGGCGGCGACGGCATCCCCGCCCGCCCCACGCGGGCGGGAGGGGCGGCGCCTCGCCCCCGCCTATGGCCTCACGGCACCAGCCACGATCTTCGTGCTGCTGGCGCTGATGGGGCCTTTGGCGCTGATGTTCCGCTATTCACTGAACCGGTTCGTGCCGGGTCAGATGATGGTGGAGGCGCTGACGCTGGACAATTACGCCCGCTTCTTCGCCGACAGCTTCTATCAGGAGGTGCTCGGCACCACCCTGTGGATCTCCGCCCTCTCCACCCTCCTCTGCCTGGTGGCGGGCTTCCCGGTCGCCTACTTTCTCGTGCGGCAGGCGAGCGACAAGTGGAAGGGCCGGCTCCTCCTGCTCATCGTGCTGCCGCTGCTCATGGGCAATGCGGTGCGCACGGCGGCGTGGATGGTCATCCTCGGCGACAAGGGGCTGTTCAACGCGGTGATCGAGACCGTCGGCCTGTCGCCGGTGAAGCTGATGTACACGCCAACCGCCGTCGTCATCGGCCTCGTCTCGGTGCTGCTGCCCTTCATGATCGTGACGCTCCAGAGCGTCATCGAGGGCATCGACGCCAATCTTGAATCCGCCGCCCAGTCGCTCGGCGCCTCGCATCTCACCGTACTGTGGCGCGTGGTCCTGCCGCTCGCTCTGCCCGGCATCCTGGCGGGGACGATGCTCTGCTTCATCCTCTCCATGAATGCCTATGCGACGCCGGTGCTCATCGGCGGCCCGACGTTTCACATGATGGCGCCCACCGTCTACCAGCAGGTGGCCAAGGCCATGAACTGGCCGTTCGGCGCGGCGCTCGCCTTCGTGCTGATGGCGGTGACGCTCGTGCTCACCACCACCGCCAACGTCCTGGTGCAGCGCCGCTACCGGCGCTGGAGCGAGTGAGGCACCGATGGGACTTCTCGCCGTCAACCGCATCTATGCCGCCATCACCGCCCTCGTGCTCGCCTTCGTGGTGCTGCCGCTGGGCGCGGTGATCTGGGTCAGCTTCTTCGCCAACCGCATCCTCTCCTTCCCGGCCACCGGCTACACGCTCGACTGGTACGCCCGGGCGTGGGAGCTCGACGCCTTCCGCAACGGCTTCATCACCAGCGTGGAGACGGCACTGGTGGCGGTCGCCCTCTCGCTGGTGCTCGGCGTGCCGGCCAGCCTCGCGCTGGTGCGCTACCGCTTCCCCGGCCGCGACGCCATCCAGACCCTGCTCCTCTCGCCCATGGTGGTGCCGGGCATCGTCGGCGGTGCCGCGCTGTTCATGGCCTTCATCGAGCTGGAAATCCTGCTGGACGTGGACATCTCCGGTACCCTGCCGGGCCTGTTCGTCGCCCACGGCCTCATCGCGCTGCCGTGGACGGTGCGCCTCGTCACCGCCTCGCTGGTGGGGATGAGCCCGTCCTACGAAGAAGCGGCGCAGTCTTTGGGGGCGGGGCGCCTCACCACCTTCTTCCGCGTGACGCTGCCCATCATCAAGCCGGGCATCGTGGCGGCGGCATTGTTCTCCTTCGTCATCTCCTTCATCGATCTGGAGAAGTCGATCTTCCTCGTGGGGCCGGGGCGCTCCACGCTGCAGATCGCGCTCGTTTCCTATCTCGAATGGAATCTGGATTCGACGGTGGCGGCGGTGGCCACCGTGCAGATCCTCATCATCGGCGTGCTGCTCCTCGTATCGGACCGCTACGCCCGCCTCTCCCGCGCCTTCTGAGGAGCGAGCCACATGTCCGATGTCGTGCTGCAATCCATCGTCAAGCGCTACGACGCCATGACCGCCGTGGACCACGTATCCCTCACCATCGGCGAGGGCGAGCTGGTGGCGCTGCTCGGCCCCTCGGGCTGCGGCAAGACCACGACGCTGCGCATGGTGGGCGGCTTCATCCCCGTCACCGAGGGGCGAATTCTCGTGGGGGGCCGCGACCTCACCCACCTGCCGCCGAACAAGCGCAACATGGGCTTCGGCTTCCAGAACTATGCGCTGTTCCCGCACATGAGCGTCGCCGAGAACGTCGCCTTCGGTCTGGAGATGCGCAAGCTTCCCAAGGCCGAAATCGCGGCGAAGGTGAAGACGGCGCTGGACCGGGTGAAGCTCTCCCACCTCGCCGAGCGCCTGCCCAAGCAGCTCTCCGGCGGCCAGCAGCAGCGCGTGGCGTTGGCCCGCGCGCTCGTCATCGAGCCGGACGTGCTGCTGCTGGACGAGCCGCTCTCCAACCTCGACGCCCAGTTGCGCCACGAGATGAAGACCGAGATCCGCACCCTGCAGCAGCAGCTCGGCATCACCACCATCTTCGTCACCCACGACCAGGACGAGGCGCTGTCGGTGGCCGACCGCGTGGTGCTCATGCGCAACGGCAGGATCGAGCAGCAGGGCGCGCCGGACGATCTCTTCGGCCGCCCCGCCTCACGCTTCGCCGCCGAGTTCATGGGCGTGACGAACCTTCTGCCCGGCGAGCTTGTCGGCGTCGGCCGCTTCCGGCTGGCGAGCGGGGAGGAGGTACGCGTCGATCCGGTGGGCGTCTCCGGCGATCTTTCCCTCGCGGTGCGGCCGGAGCGGCTGATTCTCGACGGCACGGAGGACAACCATAACGCCCTTCCAGCCGTGGTGGAGCTTGCCACCTATCGCGGCCTCGTCATCGACTATCGCGTCGCCACCGCCTCCGGCATCGTCCTCATCGCCCGCCGCCCCTCGCCCGCCGTGGGCGGCCCCGCCCCGCTCCAGCCCGGCCAGCCAGTCCGCGTCTCCTGGCATCCCGACGCCGGCACGCTCGTGGCAGCCTGAGCCTTCCCGAAATCCGTTTCCAATAAAGGGGTAAACCCGGTGTCCGACCTTCACGACAAGCTCATCGTCATCGACGGGCTCATCATCTCCGACTTCTCCCGCCCGGTGTTCGAGGACATGCGCAAGGGCGGCCTCACCGCCGCCAACTGCACCTGCTCCATCTGGGACAACTTCACCGAGACGATGCGCAACATCGCCAAGTGGAAGAAGGATTTCGCGGCCAATGCGGACCTGATCTCTCAGGTCTACACCACCCAAGACATCCTGAAGGCGAAGGAAGAGGGCAAGACCGGTATCATCCTCGGCTGGCAGAACACCACCGCCATCGAAGATCACCTCGAATATCTCGAGCTGTTTCACGAGCTCGGCGTGCGCATCATCCAGATGACCTACAATACCCAGAACTGGGTGGGCTCCGGCTGCTACGAGAGCCGCGACAGCGGCCTCTCCGATTTCGGCCGCGACGTGGTGGCGGAGATGAACCGCCTCGGCATCCTGTGCGATCTCTCCCACGTTGGCCCGAAGACGTCGGAAGACACCATCCTCGCCTCGAAGCAGCGCGTCGCCTATTCCCACTGCCTGCCGGCCGGCCTCAAGGCCCATCCGCGCAACAAGACCGACGAGCAGCTGCGCTTCATCGCCGACAAGGGCGGCTTCATCGGCGTGACCATGTTCCCGCCCTTCCTGAAGAAGGGGCCGGCCTCCACCGTCGCCGATTATGTGGAGGCGATGGAATACGTGATCGACATTGCCGGCGAGGACATGGTGGGCGTCGGCACCGACTTCACCCAGGGCTACGGCAAGCCCTTCTTCGACTGGATCACTCACGACAAGGGCACCGGCCGCAAGCTCACCGACTTCGGGGAGGTCATCAATCCGGAAGGCTTCCGTGTGATCGGCGACTTCCCCAACCTCACCGCGGCGATGGAAAAGCGCGGCTGGTCCACCGCGCGCATCGAGAAGGTGATGGGTGGAAACTGGCTGCAGTTGCTCAAGGATGTGTGGGGGAAGTGAGAGGAAGTCGCCCTTTGACTTTGCTCGCAGCAATGCCTTGAAAGGCTGTCATCCCCCGACTCGTCCGGGGGATCCACTTCGCCGCCGCCTGATGCAGGCAACGAAGCGCCGCCCTCTCGGCACGGTGGATGCCCCGGACAAGCCGGGGCATGACGGCTCATACTTCACCGGGAAGGCCCCAGATGGCGAAGCCTGAAATCGAGATCGACGTGGACGAGGCGACCGGCCGCTGGTTCGCGGACAAGATGCCCATGATTCTGGTGCCCCAGCACTTCTACAACAACAACCACTTCGCCATCGAGGCGGCGCTGGGCGCGGAGGCGTTCGACGCGGCGCTGGCGCCTGCCGGGCGGCTCTCGGCCTTCGTGTGGTGCGAGCGGCAGGCGGAGGTCTATGGCCTGACCGGCCCCGACGTGTTCGCGCATTACATGAAGCGGCTGTCTCAGCGCGGATGGGGCCGCTTCACCATCCTCGCCCTCGATCCGGCGGCGGGGACGGGGACGATCCGGCTCGATCATTCCTCCTTCGTCACCGATGCGACGAAGGGCGCGGGCCGCAAGCTCTGCTACATGTTCGCGCCGTGGCTGGCCGGGGCGCTGGAATTCGTGTGCGAACAGGCGGGCGCGCCGCGCCGGCTTGAGGCGCGCGAGGTGCAGTGCGCCGCCGAGGGCTTCGACCACTGCCTGTTCGAGGTGACGCCGGCCCCCTGAGCCGGACGCGCACAAAAAAGCCGGGCGGCGCGCATCTTGCGGCCGCCCGGCTTTTCTTTGGCTCGATCAGTAGTTGATGGTGGTGCGCACGCCGAACACAGCGGCATTCTTCACGGTGGTCAGGCCGAACGGATCGTTCGGGTTCAGCACGCCGCCGCCCGGGTTCCAGATGTACTGGAAGTCGGGCTGGATGGTCCATCCCGGCATCACCTGCGCCGAATAGGTCACTTCCAGAACGGTCTCGCTGCTGCGGATGGGGTAGTAGCTGCCGTTGTAGATGCCGGTGTAGAAATCGGCCTGCTGGGCGGCATTCGTCACCCGCGCATTGCCGAAGGCGACGCCGAAGGCATCGTCCTCGCGACCGGGGATCACGCCCTTGAAGGTGACGCCACCGTCCCAGTAGAAGCCGATCTGGTTCTGCGCGCTGGGCGCCGCGGTGACGCGGCCGAACACGCTGATGCCCTTGTCCTTCGTGCCGGGCATCCGCCAGATCATCTGGTCGATGATGGCGTAGAAGGCGTAGTCACCCTGGATCTGGTTCGGCAGGCCGATGGACGCCGGGTTCACGAGCGGCACGCCGAAGATGTCGTAGACCTGATCGTCGAACGAGTTGGAATTGTACCAGCCGCCGACCTTGATGGTGCCGGGCAGCCACGGGGCATTGTCCGCGCTGTTGTAGCTGTAGGCCACTTCGCCGATCAGGAAAACGCCCTCATCGACGATGAAGTTCAGGCCATACTTGTTCTCTTCCTGGGGGTCGCCGCAGCAAGGCGCGGGATTGCCGTTGAAGAGGCCGAGCATGACGGTCCATTCGTCATTCGCCACCCACTTCAGCCGCACGCCGGGGGTCGCCAGCGGATAGGCCGGGCCGCTGCTGGGCAGATCGGCGGCGAACAGGGCCGGCCAGCCGAAGGTGGAGTTCAGGAACAGGCCGCCGTTCTCGCTGATGGCGAACTCCGAATCGGCGGAGAGCTGGCCGAAGCGAACGCTCGACTTGCCGTCGGCGAAGGTCTGCTCGATGTAGAGTTCGAACAGGCGGGTGCTCGAGAGGGCGTCCACATTGCTGACGCCCATGATGTTGCCGAGATACTGGCCGGAGAAGCCCGAGCCCTGGATCTGCAGCGCGCTGACGTGGAAGGTCGCGCCTTTCCAGTTGAACAGCTTTTCGAGATCGGCATCGAGCGAGAACTGGAAGCGGCCGTTGTAGGCGGTGCCGGTGCCGAGGCCGCCGTCCACGTTGCGCCAGAGCTCGCCGATATAGTTCACGCCCACCTTGATGCCGGCCGCCTCCAGCTTGGGACGGTAGCCGCCCCAATCTCCGAGCCAGCCGAGTTGCGGGGCGATGGAGGGCTCCGCCTCCTCTTCCTCGGCCGCCGGTTCGGCGGGAGCCTTGGTGGCGACGTCGGCGGCGTGCGCCACATTCAGCAAGGGGGCGCCGAGCAGCGCACCAGCCGCGACACCGGCGAGAAGATAGCGGGCGAGAAGGGACCGGGTGCCCGGAAGGCTCCCGCGGCTACGGAGGGCGGCGGTCCGAAGCACGGTATCCAACATCTCGAAATCCCCCAGCAGGCAGGTGGTGCGCAGACGCACAACAGCGGCCCGACCGCGACTGTGCGACTACCATTTTACAGCGCGACGCCTGAGGCTGAAAAAGCCTGCAAATCGCCGCGAACAAGGCCGGATTGGGGGCATGCGGCCCCGCTTTGTCAATCTGCCGGGACCCTTATTGATATAGAATATCTCTAAACTAGCGGTATGGAAATGACGCCTCCCGCGCCTCTGCCCGGCAGAAAAACATCGACGGAATCTGTGCTTAGATCGCCGGATCGTGCTGCCGACCACGCCCGCGCGCATCGTCACTGGCTACCTGCCAGCGATGGATCGGCGCAAGATGTGGTAAGTTTGCAACGCGCGATGGCCCGGTGCCGATAGGGCAAGAAAGAGGGGCGCCATGACCGACGCCACATTCCTGCTGATCATCAATTGCGCCATCGGCCTCACCTTCGCGGCGGCGTTTCTGGGCACGAGCTGGCGCTCCTCCACCAGGCTCGGCCGCTGGTGCGCTGCCGCCTTTGTCTGCGCCGCCGCCACCGTAACCATCGAGGCGCTGGCGCGGGAGCTTCCCTCCGTCCGGCTCGCATCGACCCTGTCGTTCGGCTCTCTTCTAACCGCGCTGTTCCTCATCGCGGCGGGGCTCGCGCGCCACTACCGGCCCGGTTCGTCGATCCGCTGGCTGAGTCTGGCAACGCTCGCCGCGGTGGCGTTCACGGCGCTCTTCGGCGTCGACCTTCCACGCGGGGGCTGGGCGCAGGCGCTGACCTACCAATTGCCGTTCGCGGCCCTGACGGCGCTCGCCGCCGGCACCGTCCTGCGACACGGGTCGCGACGCGCGGTGGATCTCGTGCTGGCCACCGTGCTGGGGCTCTGCGCGCTGCAGTTCGCGGCGAAGGCCGTGCTCATCCCCCTCCACGGGGCGGATAACGGCGTCCGCGATTATCTTGTCAGCTCCTATGCCCGATATTCGCAGACCGCCGGCAGCATCCTGTCGCTCATGCTCGGGGTGGCGCTGCTGGCCCTCGTGGTGAGGGAGGTCATCGCCGAGGCGACCGGCCGGCTGGAGCGGGACGGCCTCTCGGGCGTCCTCACCCGCAGCGCTTTCCTCGAGCGCGCGGAGCGTCTGGTCGATGCCGCACCACCCGGAACGCACGTGGGCCTGCTCATGTGCGACCTCGATCATTTCAAGTCGATCAATGATCGCTTCGGCCATCCGGCGGGTGATGAGGTGATCCGGCGGTTCGGCGCGCTGCTCGCCGCCTGCGCGGGTCCGCGGGATCTGTGCGGCCGCATCGGCGGCGAGGAGTTCTGCCTGCTGATGCCCGCCGCCGATGCCGATGCCCTCGCCCGCGTCGCCGCGCGGCTGCGGACCGGAGCGGAGGAGATGCGCTTCCCCTGGCTGCCCGACGGGCAGCGCATCACGGCCAGCCTCGGCGGCACGCTGGTCGCGGCCCGCGAGCCCCTCGCCTCCGCCATCCGCCGCGCGGACGTCGCCCTCTACCAGGCCAAGGCGGGCGGCCGGAACCGCTATCACAAGGCGGAGCGCCCCGCCTCCAGCGACGCCGCGCGGGCGAGGAGCCGTTTGGCCGAGAGATAGAACGGCACCTCGATGAGCAGGTCGCCGAGCCGCGCCCGGTCTTGCCCGGCGGCGCGGGCCGCCTCGAAGGCGGCGACGATCGCGTCCGCCTCGGTGATGTCGGTTGCGGAAGGGGTCATCACCGCGTTGATGAGCGCGATATGGCCCGGCTCCACGGCGCTCTTGGCGCTGTAGCCGAGCGCCCGGCCGGCGCGGGCATCGGCTTCGCAGCCTTCCGGATCCGCGAAGGTGTAGGGGCAATCGATAGAGAGCACCTTCGCCGCCCGCGCCTCCAGATGCAGCCGCTGACGCGCATAGGCGAGTTCCACGGCTGCCCGGCTGCGCGGCGCGTCGAGGTCTTCCGCCAGATCCTCCGTCGAGCAGAGCACGGCCGTCACGCGTGGGCTGGCGGTGGCGATGGCATAGGTCTGCATGATGCCGCGCGCGGTCTCGATGTTGGGCACGATCTCGATGGCGCCCGGCGGCAGGCCGAGCCTCGCCTCGTGGCGGGTGATTTCCGCGTCCAGCGCCACGACCTGAGCGGGCTCGGCGATCTTCGGCAGGTGGACGGCGTCCGGCCTTCCCTCGATGACGCCCGCGAGGTCGGCGAGGCCGTCGCCCTCCAAGGGGTTGATGCGGACGCAGGCGACGATGCCGGCCGCGCGCCACGCCGCCATGACTCCGGCCGACAGCGACCGCGCCTCGGCCCGCAATTCCGGCGGCGTGAAATCCTCCAGTTCCTGAATCAGCGCATCCGCACCGCAAGTGGTCGCCGCCATCAGCGCGCCCTTGTCGCCACCCGGCGCGAACAGCCAGCTGCGCCGGAGCGCCGGCGGCCGGCGCGCGCCCGTCTGGGCGGGGGTCTTCTCTTTTGTCGCCGACATCGCTCGTCCTCTCCCGAAGCGGCGAGATGAGCCGGAACGCGGGGGGCGCACAAGAGGCAGGGGAGCACGCGGTCACGCCCCGGGATGCGGACCCTTCAGCTTCGCGGCGAGAAAATCGACGAAGACGCGCACGCGGGCCGGCGTGTTCGCGCCGCCCACGAACACCGCGTGGATGCTCTCCCGGTCCTGCGGGTTGAACGCCTCCAGCAGCGGCACCAGCGTGCCGCTCGGAAATTCGCCGCGCGCATGGGCCTCGTCGATGTGGAAATTGCCGACGCGGGTGATGCCGACGCCCTGGGCGGCGAGCTGCACCAGCGTCTCGCCGTTGTTGGCGGTGATGTTGCCCTTCACCTCCAGCATGTAGTCGCGCCCCTCCTCCCGGAACGGCCAGCCGGGCTCGATGCGGCGGAAGCTGAAATCGAGGCAATTGTGGTGGGCGAGGTCGGCCGGCACGCGGGGCGTGCCGTGACGGGCGAGATAGGACGGCGCGGCGAGGACGGTGCGCCCCGTTTCGCCGAGCCGGCGGGCGGTCAGCGGGCTGTCGGCGAGGGGGCCGAAGCGGATGGCCACGTCCACCCGCCCGCCGAGCACGTCGGCCACCTCGTCGCTCAGCTCCATCTCCACCTCGATGTCCGGATAGCGTGCGACGAATTCGCCGAGCAGGGGCACGATGACGAGGCGCCCGTGGGCCATGGCGGCGCTGACGCGGATGCGCCCGCGCGGATTGGCCCGGTCGGCGAGCGCGGCTTCCGTCTCGTCGATGTCGGCGAGGATGCGCCGGGCGGCGCGGGCATAGGCCTCGCCCTCCTCGGTGAGACGCAGCTGGCGGGTCGTCCGCACCATCAGGCGCACGCCCAGGCGCGCCTCGATGCGGGCGAGGATGCGGCTCACCGCCGAGGGGGTCAGCCCCAGCTCGCGGGCCGCGCCGGAGAGGCTCCCCGCGCACGCGACCTTGAGGAAGGCGGCCATCTCTCCGGTCCGGTCGGGGCGGTCCATTCGTGACTCCGGCGCACAGATGCTGGTCTCGGATGCTCTCTATTGCTGCACTGCAATGTCAACCATATTCGGCGCAACACGATTTGCCCCGGAGTTCCTCCCATGAAGATTAACCTGCCGCTGCTGGCGCTGGCCATCGGCGCCTTCGGCATCGGCGTCACAGAATTCTCGCCCATGGGGATGCTGCCGATCATCGCCACCGATCTCGGCGTTTCCATTCCCGCCGCCGGCCTGCTGGTGAGCGCCTATGCCTTCGGCGTGCTGGTGACGGCGCCCATCATGACGCTGGCCTTCTCCAGCATGCCACGCCGCCGGCTGCTGGTGCTCTCCATGGGCATCTTCACCGTGGGCAACCTCATCTCCGCCTTTGCGGACGGCTACTGGATGCTGCTCGCCGGCCGCATTGTCACCTCCTTCAACCACGGCGCCTTCTTCGGCGTCGGCGCGGTGGTGGCGGCGAGCGTGGTGCCGGCGGACAAGCGCGCCGGGGCCGTCGCCGCCATGTTCTCGGGACTCACCATCGCCACCATCGGCGGCGTGCCGCTGGCCGCCTTCGTGGGCGAGACCATCGGCTGGCGCGCGGCCTTCTTCGGCATCGCCGTCATCGGCGCCGTCGCCATGCTGGCGGTGCGCCTCTCCCTGCCGCCGCTGGAGGTGCAAGGCGAGAGCGACATGCGCTCGGAACTCAAGGTGCTGATGCGCGGCCCGGTGCTCGCCGCGCTGCTGCTGACGGTGGTCAGCTCCAGCGCCATGTTCACCGTCTTCACCTATATCGCGCCGATCCTTCAGGTGGAGACCGGCGCCGCATCCGGCTTCGTCACCGCCATGCTGGTGGTCTACGGGCTGGGCCTCGCGCTCGGCAACTGGCTGGGCGGGCGCTTCGCCGACCGCTCGCTGGACGGCACGCTCATCGGCTCGCTGGCGGCGGTGGCGGTGCTGCTGGTGCTGTTCGTGCCGGGCATGCGCTCGCACATCGCCACGGTGCCGCTGGTCTTCCTGTGGGGCATCGCCAGCTTCGCCCTCGTGCCGCCGCTCCAGATGCGGGTGGTGCACGAGGCGGCGGAGGCGCCGCACCTCGCCTCGGCCATGAATATCGGCGCCTTCAACCTCGGCAACGCGCTGGGCGCGGCGCTGGGCGGCGCGGTGATCGACGCGGGCCTCGGCTATCCCGCCGTCTCCCTCGCCGGAGCGGCCACCGCCCTCGCCGGCCTCGCCTTCACGCTCCTGCTGCGGCGCAGCCGCCAGCGCCTGAAGGCCGCGACGGCCTGCGGCTGACGGCCCGCGATCCGGCTGCACGGCGTCGACTTGGAAGGCGCGAGGGGTGGCGGATTTCCGCCGCCCCTTCCTGTGAACCGGCGGATTTTCGCCCGCCTCTCTTCTCGATGCCCTAAGAAACCAGCATCATCACAACGCATTAAGGAAGTCTGGCGCAGGCCGCATGGCTGGCATGCGCGGTGCAATGGATGGCGCATTCGAACCGGCACCAATGCCGGGCTCCTGGGAGAAGCGCCATGCTTAAACGACTTCGCATCACCGCCACCCTTGTGTCCGCCGTTCTGATGTCCGCCGTTGCGGCGGGCGCGGCCACGGCGCAGGAAACCGTGCGGGTGGGCAACCTCAAGCTCGCCCATTTCGCCGGCGTCTCCTACATGAAGGAGATCGCGCCGAGCTGCGGCATCGCCATCGATCTCAAGCTCTTTCCCAAGGGGCCGGACGTGATGCAGGCGATCCTCGCCGGCGAGCTGGACGTGGGCGCCACCGCCTCCGAGGCGGCGATCTCCGGCCGTGGCAATGGCGCGCCCATCTATATCGTCGGCGGCTTCGCCAGCGGCGGCGCGCGGCTTCTGGCGACGCCCGACAGCGGCATCAAGGCCGTGCCCGACATGAAGGGCAAGCGCGTCGGCGTTACACGCGGCTCCATCCAGGAAGTGCTGCTGGCTGCCGAACTCGGCAAGAACGGCATGTCCGCCAAGGACATCACCATCGTCTATCTCGGCTATCCCGACCTCAACCAGGCGCTCTTGCAGAAGCAGGTGGACGCCATCATGCAGACCGAGCCGCAGTCGGCGCAGGCCATCGCCCGCGGCTTCGGCGTGGAGGTGCTGAAGCCTTACGACACGCCCATCGGCTCGCCCATCCGCACGCTGGTGATGAGCGAGAAGTTCTACAAGGAGCGTCCCGAGACGGCGAAGAAGCTGATGGATTGCTTCGTGAAGGCGCAGAAGATCTTCATGAACGATCCCAAGGCCGCCGAGAAGTTCGTGACGCAGGACGTGTTCAAGGGCCAGCTCACCGGCGAGGAATTCCAGGAAGCCCTCGCCAACTCGCCCTACTCCCTCGAAATGAGCGCCGACCACATCCAGAAGACCACGGACGTGATGGCGAAGTACGGCGTCGGCAAGATGTCCGCGCCCGCCAAGGCCGAGGACTGGGTGAAGCTCGACCTGCTCAATGCCGCCAAGGCGTCCAACGGCATCAAGTGAGGGCGGCAAAATGAACATCTCGCGCTTCAAGGCGCTCGGCGAGGGGCTGCTCGTACCCGTCGGTGTGCTCCTCATCTGGCAGATTGCCTGCTCGGCGGGCTGGGTAAACCCCATGGTGCTCCCCTCCCCCGCCGCCGTCGCGGCGCGCTGGTGGAGCTACCTCGCCCCGCTCGAACCGTTCAACCCGGCGACCGAAAGCCGGATCGCCTGGATCTTCTCCGGCGAATTGCTGCATGATTCCATCGCCAGCCTCTCGCGGGTGGTGATGGGCTTTGCGGTCGGCGCAGGCCTCGCGCTGCCGCTCGGGCTGTTCATGGGCACGAGCGATTCCGTCTATCGCTTCGTCAATCCGCTGATGCAGGTGCTGCGGCCCATCCCGCCCATCGCCTACATCCCGCTCTCCATCCTGTGGTTCGGCCTCGGCAACGCCCCGGCGGTGTTCCTCATCGCCATCGGTGCCTTCTTCCCGGTGCTGATGAACACCATCGCCGGCGTGCGGCACGTGGACAGCATCTACATCCGCGCCGCCCGCAGCCTCGGGGCGAGCCGCCTCACCATCTTCCGGCGGGTGATCCTGCCGGCGGCGACGCCCTACATCCTGTCCGGCGCGCGCATCGGCATCGGCACCGCCTTCATCGTGGTGATCGTGGCCGAGATGATCGCGGTCAACAACGGCCTCGGCTTCCGCATTCTGGAAGCGCGCGAATACTTCTGGTCGGACAAGATCATCGCGGGAATGCTGACGATCGGCCTCATCGGCCTCGCCATCGATCTCCTCGTCAGCCGCCTGAACAATCATCTGCTGCGCTGGCATCGCGGCCTGGAATCCTGAGGAACGCCATGCCCCTCGCAACGCCAATGGCTGTCATGCCTTCCGCCTCTGCCGCTGCCGTCGCGCATGCGGCCTCCCCCCACATTGTCGTCTCCGGGGTCGACAAGCGCTTCGTCGTTCCCGGCGGCGAGATCGTCGCCCTGAAGGACATCGACCTCACCATCAATGAGGGCGAGTTCGTCTGCCTGCTCGGCCCCTCGGGCTGCGGCAAGTCCACCTTGCTCAATGCCATCGCCGGCTTCTCGGCCCCGACCCGCGGCACGATCACGGTGGACGGCCGCGCGGTGAAGGATCCGGGGCCGGATCGGGGCATGGTGTTTCAGGAATACGCCCTGTTCCCGTGGATGACGGTGGCGCAGAACATCGCCTTCGGCCTCGAGATCAAGGGCATGAGCCGCGCCGAGATCGAGCCGAAGGTGAGCGAGCTGCTCGCCATGCTGAAGCTCACTGAGTTCCGCGACCGCTTCCCGAAGGACCTTTCCGGCGGCATGCGCCAGCGCGTGGCCATCGCCCGCGTTCTGGCGCTCGACAGCCCGGTGATGCTGATGGACGAGCCGTTCGGCGCGCTCGACGCCCTCACCCGCCGCTCGCTGCAGGACGAACTCATCCGCATCTGGTCGGCGACGGGCAAGACCATTGTCTTCGTGACCCACTCCATCGAGGAGTCCATCTATCTGGCGGACCGCATCGTCGTGCTCACCTACCGGCCGGGCACCATCAAGCGGGACATCAAGGTGGACCTGCCACGCCCGCGGGATTCCGCCTCCACCGCGTTCAACGAGCTGAAGCGGGAGCTTTCCGCCCTCGTGACCGCCGAGCAGCACCGGTTCGAGGAGGTCGAGGTCAAAGGCTTGACCACCGACTGAGGGCGGACCAGCATCCGGCCCTTGTGGCCGGGCCTCGCGTGGCCCGGCCACACCACCTTGAGGACAGGCGATTTCCATGCGCCCCAACCGCACCACGGTCCTTGGCGCCGTGCTGGCCGTTGTGCTGGCTGCGGCTGCGGTGTTCGCCGTTTTCGAGGCCGGCGAGATGGCGGAGGCGCGGGTGGGCGAGCGCCTCGCCTCGGATGCGCGGCACCGGGCGGAGATTTATGCCCAGAGCCTCGAAGGCGCCATCGAGCGGTTCGGCTACCTGCCCGCCGCCGCTGCCCTTGATGACAACGTGAAGCGCCTTCTTGCCGCCCCTGCCGATGCCGAGCAGGTAGCGCGGGTGAATGCCTATCTCGAAACGCTGAACCGCGCTGCCGGCGGCACGGTGCTCTATCTGCTGGCCCCCGGCGGCATGACCATCGCGGCCTCCAACTGGAACACGCCGGAAACCTATGTGGGAACCGATTTCAGCTATCGCCCCTATTTCACCGAGGCCATGGAAGGCCGCACCGGCCGCTTCTATGCGGTGGGCACGCTCACCGGCGTGCCGGGCTATTTCATCAGCGCTCCGGTGATTGTGGACGGCAAGGTCGCGGGCGTGGTGGCCACCAAGGTCAATCTCGACCCACTGGAAGCCGTCTGGCACGAGGCGGCCGATACCGTGCTGGTGGCGGACGAGCACGGCATCGTCTTCCTCGCCTCGGACCCGAAGTTCAAGTTTCGCGCGCTTCGGCCCATCGAGGCCACCGCCGCCGCCGAGATGGCCCGCACCCGCCAGTATGGCCACAAGTCTTATCCCCTGCTGCGCATGGGAAAAGGGGAGGACGAAGGCGGCCTCAGGGTGCTGTCGGGCTCGGACATCAGCCCCTCCGGCCGCGTCATCCGCGACGAGAAGGATCTGCCCATCTACGACTGGCGGCTGCTGCTGTTTACGGATGCCGCTCCGGTGGTGCTGGCCGGTCGCTCCGCGCGCATCGGCATGACGCTGGCCTTGGTCATCCTCGGCCTTGTCGGCCTCTATTGGCGCCAGCACCTCAAGCGCGCGCGGGAAAGTCTCGCCGCCCAGGCGGCGCTGGCCGCCGCCCATCGCGAGCTGGAGGGCAAGGTGGTGGAACGCACTGCGGACCTTTCCGCCGCCAACACCCGCCTTGCCGCCGAGATCGAGGAGCGCCGCCGCGCCGAGACTGAGCTGCGCGCGGCGCAGGACGAACTGGTACAGGCCGCCAAGATGGCGACCCTCGGCCAGATGGCGGCCGGCGTGACCCACGAGCTGAACCAGCCCCTCACCGCGCTCCGGGCGCTGGCCGACAACACCGCCAAGCTGCTCCAGCACGGCCGCGAGGAGGATGCGGAGGCGAACCTCGCCCGCATCGCGGCGCTGGTGGACCGCCTCGGCAAGATCACCGGCCAGTTGCGCGCCTTCGCCCGCCGCACCTCCAGCGAGAAGGGGCCGGTGGATGCCGCCACCGTGCTGGCGGAAAGCCTCGCCATCCTCGCCCCACGCCTTCGGGCATCGGGCGCGCGCGTCGTCAGCGCACTGGACCCCGACGCCACGCAGGTGATGTTCGAGCCCATCCGCCTCAGCCAGGTGCTGGTGAACCTCGTGGGCAATGCGCTCGACGCGGTGAAGGGGCGGCCGGGCGCTCTGGTCCGCATCTCGTCCCATCGCGAAGGCGGCCGCATCGTCCTCACGGTGGAGGACAACGGGCCGGGGCTTTCGGACGGCGCGGCGGAGCGCATCTTCGATCCCTTCTTCACCACCAAGCCGGCGGGCGAGGGGCTGGGGCTCGGCCTGCCCATCTCGCTCGCCATCGCCCGCGATTTCGGCGCCACCCTCGCCGCCCGCGCCCGTCCGGAAGGCGGCACCGCGTTCGATCTCGTGATGGACGCGGCCGAGGCCGAAGCGCCCCTTACCGTATCTGCGGAGCCGCTGCGCCATGTTTCCTGAACGCGCCATCTCCGCCGAGGCCGAAGCGCCTCGCCACGCCAGCCGCCCGCGCGTGCTGCTGGTGGACGACGAGGAGATGATCCGCCTCTCCATCGAGCAGACGCTGGACCTCGCCGGCATCGACGTGACCGCCTTCGCCAGCGCGGAGGCCGCCTTGCCCGCCATCGGCCGGGATTATCCCGGCATCGTGGTCACCGACGTGCGCCTGCCCGCGCGCGATGGGCTGGAGCTTCTGGCGGATATCCGCCGCCGCGATCCGGAGCTGCCGGTGGTGCTCATCACCGGCCATGGCGACGTGGCCATGGCGGTCAGCGCCATGCGCGAAGGCGCCTACGACTTCATCGAGAAGCCGTTCGTGAGCGACGCCTTCGTTGAGGTCATAAAGCGGGCGCTGGAGAAGCGCGCCCTCGTGCTGGAAAACCGCCGCCTGCGCACCGCGCTCGACCGGGGCGATGCCATCGAGCGGCATCTCGTGGGGCAGTCCGCGGCCATGCGACGCCTGCGCGACGACATCGCACAGCTCGCCTCCACCAGCGCCGACGTGCTGGTGCTGGGCGAAACCGGCGCCGGCAAGGAGCAGGTCGCCCGCGCCCTGCACGAGGGCGGTGCGCGGCGCGACAGGCCGTTCGTGGCGGTCAATTGCGGCGCCATTCCCGAGAGCATGTTCGAGAGCGAGATGTTCGGCCACGAGGCCGGCGCCTTCACCGGGGCCGGCAAGCGGCGCATCGGCAAGATCGAGCACGCCTCCGGCGGCACGCTCTTCCTCGACGAGGTGGAGAGCATGCCCCTCGCCATGCAGGTGAAGCTGCTGCGGGTGCTGCAGGACCGCCGCATCGAGCGCCTCGGTTCCAACACGCCGGTGCCGGTGGATCTGCGCGTCATCGCCGCCACCAAGGAAGACCTCGGCGCGCTCGCCGATGCCGGCCGATTCCGGAAAGACCTGTTCTTCCGCCTCGACGTGGTGAAGCTCTCCCTCCCGCCCCTGCGCGAGCGGCGGGAGGACATCCCGCTTCTCTTCGAGCTATTCCTGGTGCAGGCGGCAGTGAAGTATCAGCGGCCGGTGGTGGAGGTTCCGCCCTCGCTGCGGCGCGCGCTGATGCTGGCCGACTGGCCGGGCAATGTGCGCGAGCTGAAGAATGCCGCCGAGCGCCATATGCTGGGCTTCCTCGCGCCCGATTTCACCGGCGGCGCGGCCGCCGCGCCGAGCCTCAACGAACTGCTGGACCGGGTGGAGCGCCTCGTCATCGAAGACGCGCTGAAAGCCTCCGGCCACCGCGTCTCCGCCGCCGCCCTCGCCCTCAACATCCCCCGTAAGACCCTGCACGACCGTATGAAGCGGCTCGGCCTCGCCTCCACCGACTGACCTTTCCGGACCCTCCATGCCCCTGACCGCCGCCCCCGCCGAGGCCCTCCTCTGGCCGCCCCTCGTCATCGCCAACGCCCCCAACGGCGCCACCCGCACCAAGGCGGACCACCCGGCCTTGCCCATGACCGCGGCGGAGCTGGCGCGCAACGCGGCCGAGATCGTCGAGGCGGGCGCCGCGCTCATCCACATCCATGTGCGCGACGGCGAGGGGCGGCACCTTCTCGATGTGGAGGCCTACCGCGACGCCACCGCAGCCATCCGCCGGGAGGTGGGCGACAGGCTGGTGGTGCAGGCCACCTCGGAGGGGGCGGGGCGCTACACCGCGTCGGAGCAGATCGCCGTGGTGCGCGCCCTGCGGCCGGAGGCGGTCTCCCTCGCCTTGCGGGAGATCATCCCGGACGACGCGCACGAAGCCGCCGCCGCCGAGTTCTTCGCCTGGCTGCGGCGCGAGCGCATCTTGGTGCAGATCATCCTCTATTCGGCGGAGGAGGTGCATCGCTATCAGGCGCTGAAGGGGCGCGGCCTGCTGGGCGAGGGCGAGGATTTCCCGCTCTTCGTCCTCGGCCGCTACACCAGCGGACAGGTCTCCACGCCGGCCGACCTTGTGCCCTTCCTCGCCGCCGGCACGCCGCCGCGGCTGTGGGCCATGTGCGCGTTCGGGCCGAAGGAGAATGCTTGCGCCACCGTCGCCGCCGGCCTCGGCGGGCATGTGCGCGTGGGCTTCGAGAACAATCTCTTCGCGCCGGACGGCACCCGCGCCGAACACAATGCCGCGCAAGTGCGGCGCGCGGCGGATGGCGCGCGGCTCCTCAACCGACCGCTCGCCACGGCCGACACCCTGCGCGGGCTCTACGCCGGCGCGTGAGGCGTTCGCGCCGGCGACGACGGTGCCGGCTTTGCCCGATACGCATGTTCTTCAGGCGAGCCGGAATCCACTTTGCTGGAAAATGCTTTAGAACGGCGGTGCTTCTCTCGCCGGGCGTGCCGCAGACATGGATGAGTCCACCGTGATCACCTGGGCGCTGTTCGCCGCCCATTTGAGCCTTCAGATCATCTTCATCGTCCGCGCCCTGCTCCGGCCGCACCGCGAGCCCTCCTCGCGCATGGCCTGGGTGCTGGTGATCGCGCTGGCGCCGGTGGTGGGCGTCGTCGCCTACATCCTGTTCGGCGAGGTGAACCTCGGGCGAAAGGCGGTGGAGCAATTGCGCGCCGCGGTGGCGGAGCTGCCGCCGGCCGAGGGCGTCGCCGGTCCTTCTGCGGAAGCGGATATCGCGGAGCGCCACGTCCCGCTGTTCCGCGTCGGCCAGTCGGTGAACCATTTCCTGCCGGTGGGGGGAAACCGGGCCGAGCTGCTGCCGGATTCCGCCTCCGCCATCGCCTCCATGGTCAAGGACATCGATGCCGCCCGCTCGAGCGTCCATGTGCTCTTCTACATCTGGCTCGACGACGCCAGCGGGCGCTCCGTGATGGAGGCGCTGAAGCGCGCGGCGGGACGCGGCGTCGTCTGCCGGGCCATGGCGGACGATCTCGGCTCCCGCGCGCTCATCCACTCGCCCCTGTGGCGCGACATGGCAGCGGCGGGCGTGCGGCTCGCCAGGGCCCTGCCCATCGGCAACCCGCTGCTGCGCCCGTTCAAGGGGCGCATCGACATGCGCAACCACCGCAAGATCGTGGTGATCGACAATGCCATCACCTACTGCGGCAGCCAGAACTGCGCCGACGCCGCCTTCGCGGTGAAGGCGAAGTTCGCGCCCTGGGTGGATGTGATGGCCCGCTTCGAAGGCCCGGTGGTGCGGCAGAACCAGCATCTGTTCGCCAGCAACTGGATGGCGCAGGTGGAGGAAGACCTCGCCCCGCTCTTCGCCGAGCCCCTGCCGGCGCCGCAGCCCGGCTTTGTGGCGCAGGTCATCGGCTCGGGTGCCGGGGTGCGCTATTCGGCCATGCCGGAGACGTTCGTGGCGCTGATGAATGCGGCGCGGGGCGAACTCGTCATCACCACGCCCTATTACGTGCCGGACGAGCCCCTCCAGGCGGCCCTGTGCGCCGCGGCCCGGCGCGGGGTTTCGACCACCATCGTGTTCCCGAAGCGCAACGACAGCTGGATCGTCGCCGCCGCCAGCCGCAGCTATTACAGCGACCTGCTCGAGGCTGGCGTGAATATCCGCGAGTACGTCGGCGGCCTGCTGCACGCCAAGACCCTGACCCTCGACGGCGAAGTGACCCTGATCGGCTCGGCCAACATCGATCGCCGCAGCTTCGAGCTGAATGCGGAAAACAACATCCTCCTGTGCGATGCCGCCTTCACCCGCGCCATGCGGGCGCGCCAGCAGGTTTTCCTCGACGCGGCGACGCCGGTGACGCGGGACGACGCCGACGCCTTCAGCGCCCCGCGCCGCCTGTGGAACAACACCATCGCCATGCTGGGACCGGTGCTGTAGACGGCTGCCGCCGGCGCAGACGCCCAATTATTGGGCATAACGACCGCATTCAAAGCAGATCGGACGAGGCCTGCCGTCCGGCGTGAGCCGCGACGATTTTCTTCATGGCCTCAATGAATTGGCGCTGCTCCTCGGGCGCCAGCATCTCCACCGTCAGCGCGTGGGCGCGGCGCGCGGCGGCCTCCATCTCCTCCAGCATGCGGCGGCCCTCATCGGTCAGCGAGCAGCTCTGCGAGCGCCGGTCGGTGGCCGAGGTGCCGCGCCGCACCAGTCCCCGCGCCTCAAGGCGCTTCAAGGCTCCGGTGGTGGTGGTGCGGTCCAGCGCGACGATGCGCGAGAGCGTGGTCTGATCCGCCTCCGCCCGATCCGCGAGGGCCGACAGGAGGCTGTACTGCACCGGCGTTACGCCGAACGGGGCACACAGCTCAGAAAACAGGCTGACATGGATCTGATGCACCCGCCGCGCGAGGAAGCCGGGGCGGTCGGATAGCGGCCAGTCCATGTCCACGACGTTTTCGGGTTCCACATTGGAGCCCTTTGAATTTTCACGCGATCCCGTCACGTCCCTGCCCCTCCGACCGCCAATCCGGCCCGTCGAAATTGATCCAGATCAAATTCTGGCACGCGCCCTGCATAATGGGAATACGAAGCATGCTTCGCTTTTCCAATCCGGCCCAAACGGCCGCGCATGCATGGACGGAGACCCTGATGGCTGAACCCGCCGGCTACGATATCCTCCTCAAGGGCGGACATGTCATCTGCCCCGCCAACGGCATCGACGGCATCCGCGACGTGGCGGTGCGCGATGGGCGCATCGCGGCCGTCGAGGAGACAATCCTCCCCTCCAGCGCCACCGAGACCATCGATGTCTCCGGCAAGCTGGTGCTGCCGGGCATGATCGACACGCACGGCCACGTCTATCAATATGTCACCGGCCGCTTCGGCCTGAACCCGGACATGGTGGGCGTGCATTCCGGCGTCACCACCGTGATCGACCAGGGCGGCCCCTCCTGCATGACGCTGCCGGGCTTCCGCAAGTTCATCGCCGAGCCCTCCGAGACGCGCATCTACGCGTTCCTCTCCGCCTATCTCGTGGGCGGCCTCGAAGGCCATTACTATCCCAACCTCTACAGCCCGGACTGCGTGGACATCGAAGCCACCGTGCGCTCCGCCATCGCCAATCGCGACCTCGTGCGCGGCATCAAGGGGCATGCGGAGATCGGCGGCTTCGCCCGCTGGGGCATCAAGGTGATGGAGATGGCGGCGGAGATCGCCCGCCGTGCGGAAGTGCCGCTTTACGTCCACTTCGGCACCCTCTGGGGCCTGCCGGAGAGCGGCGCCAACGGCGAGGACGCCGACACCATCCTGGAGCGCGTCATCCCCCTGCTGAAGGAAGGCGACGTGCTCGCCCATCCCTTCACCCGTCATCCCGGCGGCTTTGTGAACCAGCAGGGCGAAGTCCACCATGTCATCCAGGCGGCGCTCGATCGTGGCCTGAAGGTGGACGTGGGCCATGGCAGCCACTTCTCCTATCGCCTCGCGAAGAAGGCCATCGCCGCCGGCGTCGTGCCGCACACGCTGGGCGCCGACATGCACGGCTACAACACCCATGTCCCCGCCCCCGCCGGCACGCCGGAGGAGCACTATGACGACGAGAACCACCCCTTCAAGGGCCAGGCCCGCTTCAGCCTCACCCAGGCCATGAGCTCCATGATGGCGCTCGGCCTGTCGCTGCAGGACGTGGTGCCCATGGTCACCATCAACCCGGCGAAGATGATCGGCCTCACCGACCGGGTGGGCTCGCTCACGGTGGGCTACGCCGCCGACATCTCGGTGCTGGACGACAATCGCGGCCGCTTCCTGCTGCGCGACAACGAGGACACCAAGGTGGTGGCCGAGCGGCTGCTCACCCCCGCCTTCTGCCTGCGCGCCGGCAAGAAGTTCGACGCCGACGCCGTCATCCTGCCCCGGGCGGTGGCGGCGTGAGCCCGGCATCCGCAGCCGTTCGGCAGGCCCCGCAAGAGGTCTGGGACACCCTGTCCCAGGCCGAGCGGGATGCCGCCTACAACAACAATGCCGCGGTGAAGGACAGCGCGGCATGGGTCGAGGCGCGCGACAAGGCGGCCCCGCTCTTCCGCGCCGCCACGCCCGCCCATCTGGACATTCCCTACGGCTCCGGCGCGCGGCAGAAGCTGGACATCTATCCCGGAAAGCCGGGCGCGCCCTGCCTCGTCTTCATCCATGGCGGCTATTGGCAGCGCAACACGCGCGAGGTCTTCGCCCATTATGCGGAGGGCCTCCTCGCCCACGGCTGGTCCGTGGCGATGCCGAGCTACACGCTGGCACCTGAGGCGCGCCTCGGCGCGATCGTCGCCGAGATGGGCGCGGCGCTCGACCTCATCGCGAAGGACGGCGCGCTGTATGGCCTCACCGGCCCGGTGGTTGTCTCCGGCTGGTCCGCTGGCGCGCAGCTGGCGGTGATGCAGCTGGACCATCCCGCCGTCGCCGCCGGCCTCGCCATCTCCGGCGTCTATGAGCTGGCGCCGCTGCGCGACACCTTCCTGAATGCCGCGCTGGATCTCTCGGACGCGGAAATCGCGGCCTGCTCGCCGCTGCGCCATGCGCCGTCGCCGAAGCCGCTGGCCATCGCCTACGGCACGGCGGAAGTGCCCGCGCTGGTGCATGATTCCCGCGCGCTGGCGGCAAAGCGGGTGGCCGCCCACGCGCCCGGCGCCCTTCTGCCCATCCTCGGCGCCGACCATTTCTCCATCCTCGACGAATTGCGCCGCCCCGACGGCCTTCTGGTGCGCGCCGCGCTCGACCTGATGGCGGGAGCGCACGCATGAGCGAGCCTGGCACTAAAGAGGGCGTCGGCGCCCGGCTTCCCCGCAAGGAAGACGAGCGGCTGATGCGCGGGCGCGGCCAGTTCATCGCCGATATCCGCCTCGCCGGGATGCAGGATGTCGCCTTCGTGCGCAGCCCGCTGGCCCATGCGCGCATCCACGCCATCCATGTGCCTGATGATCTGAAGGGCCGCGTCTTCACCGCCGCCGATCTCGACGGGGTGAAGCCCATCCGCGCCGTCTCCGGCCTGCCCGGCTTCAAGGTGTCGGAGCAGCCCGTGCTCGCCACCGGCAAGGTGCGGCAGGTGGGCGAGCTCATCGCCATGTGCGTCGCCGACACCCGCGCCGAGGCCGAGGACATGGCCGCGCGGGTAGAACTCGACCTGGAAGAGCTGCCCGCCCTCCACGACATGCTGGAAGCCCGCAAGCCCGGGGCGGCGCTGGTGCACGAGCATTGGGGCGACAACGTCTTTCTCGAAAGCCTCGTGAACATCAACATCGAGGCCGCCTTCGACGCGCCGGTCAAGATCTCGCGCACCATCTCCACCGCCCGCCAGTGCATGGCGCCCATCGAGGGGCGCGGCACGGTGGTGCATTTCGATCACCGCTCCGACCAGCTGGTGGTGCACACCGCCAGCCAGATGCCGCACATCGTGCGCTCGGGCCTCTCCGAATGCCTCGGGCTGGAAGAGGGGCAGGTCCGCATCATCTCCCCGGACGTGGGCGGCGGCTTCGGCTACAAGGCCATTCTGCTCAGCGAGGACGTCTGCCTTGGCTGGCTCGCACGCAAGATCGGCCGGCCCGTGCGCTGGCTGGAGGATCGCCGCGAGCATTTGACCGCCAGCGCCAATTGCCGCGAGCACCATTACGAGATCACGCTCTATGCCGAGCGCGACGGCACGCTGCGCGGCATCGATTGTGAGGCGAGCGTGGATAGCGGCGCCTATTCCGCCTATCCCTTCTCTGCGTGCCTCGAAGCCGCGCAGGTGGCGAGCATCCTGCCCGGCCCCTACGACTTCCCCGCCTATCGCTGCCGCACCTGGTCGGTGGCCACCAACAAGTGCCCGATCCTGCCCTATCGCGGCGTGGCACGCACCGGCGTGTGCTTCGCGCTGGAAGTGGCGCTGGATGCGCTGGCGGCCGAACTCGGCCTCGCCCCGGAAGTGGTTCGGCTGAAGAACCTCGTGCGGCCGGAGCAGATGCCGTTCGACAACATCACCAACAAGCATTTCGACAGCGGCGATTATCCCGAGGCGCTGCGGCAGGCGCTGGACGCCATCAAGGCCGATGCGGTGCGCACGCGCCAGCAGGCGGGGGAGCCGGACGGCCGCCGCATCGGCCTTGGCCTCTCCATCTATTGCGAGCAGGCAGCGCACGGCACCTCGGTTTATTCGGGCTGGGGCATTCCCATGGTGCCCGGCCACGAGCAGGCCGGCGCGCGCCTGACCCCGGACGGCGGGCTGGAACTGCGCATCGGCGCCCATTCCCACGGCCAGGGGCTGGAGACGACGCTGGCGCAGGTCGCCCACGAAATCCTCGGAATGCCCGTCGCCCGCACCCGCCTTGTTCATGGCGACACGGCCATGACGCCCTATTCCACCGGCAGCTGGGGCTCGCGGGTGATGGTGATGGCCGGCGGCGCCGTGGCGACCGCCTGCACCGAGCTTGCCGAGCGCATCCGCCGCATCGGCGCGCACATGCTCCAGGCGCGGCCCGAGGATGTGCGGCTCGAAGGCGGCCGCGTGGTCGGTCCGTCCGGCGACGTGACCATCCAGCAGGTGGCGCACACCTGGTATCGCCGCCCGCAGGACCTGCCGGCGGACGTGGACCCGCACGGCCTCGAAGTCACCGCCGGCTACAAGCCGGTGCGCGACAGCGGCACCTTCAGCTACGCGGCCCATGCGGTGGTCGTCGCGGTGGACCCGGACCTCGGCGAGGTGGAGATCCTCGATTACGCCATCGTGGAAGACGGCGGCACGCTGGTGAACCCCATGGTGGTGGACGGCCAGATCATCGGCGGCCTCGCCCAGGGCATCGGCACCGCGCTCTATGAGGAGATGGCGTTCGACGCCTCCGGCCAGCCGCTGGCCTCGACGCTGGCGGATTATCTCCTGCCCGGCGCGCCGGAAGTGCCCATGCCCTTCATCGGCCACATGGAAACGCCCTCGCCCTATACCAAGTTCGGCGTGAAGGGCATCGGCGAGGGCGGGGCCATCGCGCCGCCCGCCGCCATCGCCAACGCCATCAACGACGCGCTCCGGCCCCTCGGCGCCGAAATGCTGCGCTCCCCCGTGACGCCCCGGCGCATCGTGGAGCAGGTGCTGGCGGTGCGCGCCGGCGAAAGGAGCGCGGCATGAAGCCCGCCCCCTTCCGCATCGAGCGCCCGCACACCATCGCCGACGCCGTCGCGCTGCTCGTCTCCGGCGGGGACGGCGCGAAGGTGATGGCCGGCGGCCAGTCCCTCGGCCCCATGCTCAATCTGCGCCTCGCCACGCCCGACCTGATCGTCGATCTCTCCGGCATCGACGCCCTTCGCACCGTGCGCGAAGAGGCCGGGCACAGGGTCTATGGCGCCCTCGTCACCCACGCCGATGTGGAGGACAGCCGCGCCCCGGACGTGGGCCCAAATATCTTGCGCCGCGTGGCCGGTGGCATCGCCTATCGCGCGGTGCGAAATCGCGGCACCATCGGCGGCAGCCTATCCCACGCCGATCCCGCCGCCGACTGGGTGAATGCCTTGTCCGTGCTCGGTGCCGAGGTGGAGATCGCCGGGCCGGCGGGCACGCGCCGCCTCGCCATGGGCGCCTTCCTCGCCGGGGCGCTCGCCACCGCGCTGGCGCCAGGCGAAATCCTCGTTTCCGTGCGGGTGCCCAAGGTGCCCGCCACCGCGCGCTTCGGCTATGTGAAGCACTGCCGCAAGGTGGGCGAATTCGCCCACGCCATCGGTGCCGTGCTGATCGATTCCGCCGCCGGCACCGGCCGCGCGCTGATGGGCGCCATCGACGCGCCGCCTCTCGTCTTCGCTGATGCCGCGCCGCTGTTTGGCGGCCGCATCGATGCCGGCTTCTCCACGCGCTTCGACGCCTCCACCGCCGACGCGGCCCTTACCGCAGCCGGCATGACGGACGCGGTGGACCGCCATGTCCACGTCGAAGTGCTGCGCCGCGCCGTCGCCCAGGCCGCCAGCCTCTTCACCGACACGCGGAGCGCCGCATGACCGCTTCGCCAAGGCCCGAGACCCTCGCCATGGGCGCGTCCCGCATGATCTCGCTGACCCTCAACGGCCGCCCCGTGACGGCCGAGGCCGAGGGGCGCACCAACCTCGCCGATTTCGTGCGCGACACGCTGAACCTCACCGGCACCCATCTCGGCTGCGAGCACGGCGTGTGCGGCGCCTGCACCATCCTCGTGGATGGCGAGCCGGCCCGCGCCTGCCTTTCCTTCGCCGGTGCCTGCCAGGGGGCGGATGTCGTCACCATCGAGGGGTTGGATGATGATCCCGTCACCGCCGAGCTGCGCGCCGCCTTCAATCGCGAGCACGCGCTCCAGTGCGGCTTCTGCACGCCGGGCATGCTGGTGTCCGCGCGCGACCTCGTGCTGCGCCTGCCCGAGGCGGACGAGACGCGCATCCGGCTCGGCCTCGCCGGCAATCTCTGCCGCTGCACCGGCTATGCGGGCATCGTGAAGGCGGTGGCCTCCGTCATCGCCGCCCGGCGGGCGCAGGGCATCGGCCCCATGACCACCGAGCGCCGCCTCGGCCCGGTGGGCGCGCGGACGGGCGGCGCGGTTTCCGCCGCGCTGCCAGCGAGCGTTGCCATCACGGCGGGGCCGTCCTCCGTCACCACCTCCCTCGCCGAGGATTTCACCCCCGCCCACAGCTTCGAGCAGAGCTTCGAGGTGCCCTTCCCGCCGGCCGAGGTGTTCGCTTTCTTCGGCCACATCGAGGAAGTGGCGGCCTGCCTGCCCGGCGCGGTCATCGATGCCATGCCCTCGCCGGACAACGTGCAGGGCGGCATGCGGGTGAAGCTCGGCCCCATCGCCACCACCTTCCGCGGCGGCGCCCGCATCGGCCGCGACGAGGCGATGAAGAGCGGCACCATCCATGGCGCGGGCGCCGACGGGCGTTCGCGCACGGAAGGCATCATCCGCTATCGCGTCACGGACGGGGCGGCGCCCGGCTCCTCCCGCGTCGCGCTGGATGTGGGCTACACGCTGAAGGGGCCGCTTGCCCAGTTCGGCCGGCCGGGACTCGTGCGCGAGGTGGCGGGGCGGCTCATCGCCGAATTCGCGGCGAACCTCGAAGCCCGCCTTTCCGGCACCGCGCCGCCGCCCGTAGAGGCGCGCGGCCTCGACCCGCTCAAGCTTCTCTTCTCGCTCGTTTCCGATCGCCTCGGCCGCCTGTGGCGCCGTGGCGGCCCCTCCTCTTGACCCTGACTGCCCTTCGAGACTGGAGACCATCCATGATGATGTCACGCCGGACTACCCTCGCCGCCCTCGCCTTCAGCCTCATGGCCGGCACGGCCTTCGCCGCCGACACCATCAAGATCGGCGTCAACGAGCCCCTCACCGGCGCCTTCGCGGCCTCCGGCACCTATGTGGTGAACGGCGCCAAGATCGCCGCCGACGAGATCAACGCCAAGGGCGGCATCCTCGGCAAGAAGGTCGAGCTGGTCATCGAAGACAACAAGAGCAACCCGACCGAAGCCGCCTCGGTGGCGGAAAAGCTCATCACCTCCGACAAGGTGCCGGTGCTGATGGGCGCCTGGGGCTCCTCGCTCACCCTCGCCACCATGCCGAAGCTGGAGGAATATTCCGTGCCGATGCTGGTGGAGACCTCCTCCTCCGGCAAGATCACCACCTCCGGCAACCCCTTCATCTTCCGCATCTCGCCCCCGTCGGCGGTCGAGGCGGAAGCGTTCGAGCCCAGCGTCAAGAAGCTCGGCCTGAAGAAGGTGGACTTCCTCGTCATCAACAACGACTGGGGCCGTGGCGCCGCCGTCGACTTCTCCAAGATGCTGAAGGCCAACGGCGTCGAGGTCGGCCTCGTGGAGACCATGGACCAGTCGGCACAGGACATGAGCGCCCAGCTCGCCAAGCTGAAGGCCTCCGACGCCGACACCATCATGGTGACGAGCGCGGTGGACCAGCTCACCCTCCTGTTCAAGCAGATGGCGGCGCTGGGCCTGAAGAAGCGCGTCATCACCACCGGCGGCTCGCAGAATCCGGACCAGATCATCGCCCAGGCCGGCGCGGCGGCAGACGGCACCATGCACCTCACGACCTTCCTGCCCTGGTGGCCGGAAAAGACCCCGAACCCCGAGGCCACCGCCTATTTCCTCAACGAGTGGAAGAAGCGCGGCTTCGACTTCGCCGGTGCCACCGAGAGCTTCCGTGGCTATGACGGCATCCGCACGGTGGCGGCGGCCATCGCTGCCGGCGGCGGCACCGATCCCGCCTCCATCCAGAAGGGCTTCTGGAAGGTGGACTTCATGGGCCTCAACGGCCCCATCAAGTTCCAGAAGAGCGGCCCGGCGGGCAAGGAAAGCGGCCAGTCCAAGCCCAACGTCTACATCATCGAGATTTCCGGCGGGAAGGTGAACCAGGTTCAGCTCGGCGGCTGATCCGGTTCTACTCAAATTCCTCCGCCCTTGGGCGGCGCTTCAGGTGGGGGACGGCTCGGGCCGCCCCCCACCCTGCCCCGAACGCCAGACCGGACAGGCCAGATGGACCAATTGCTGCAACACATCTTCAACGCGCTGGTGCTCGGCGGCACCTATGCGCTCCTGGGCATCGGCCTCACCTTGATCTTCGGCATCATGAACGTGGTGAACTTCACCCACGGCGCGCTCTACACCTTCGGCGGCTACGCCATGTATCTGGCCGCCGTGGCGCTGGGACTGAACTTCTTCGTGGCGCTGCCGGTGGCCCTCGTGGCCGGTCTCGTGCTCGGCGCGCTCATCGAGTTCACCCTGCTGCGGCCACTGCGCCGCTCGGACATCGACACCACCATGCTGGTGATGATCGGCGCGGGCATCATCATGCAGTCCGGCACGCTCTGGATCTTCGGCGGCGTCGCCAAGGCCGTGCCCACGCCCTTCCCGGCGCAGCCGCTCACCTTCGGCCCGGTGTCGCTCTCCTACGTGAATTTGTTCGTGCTGTGCGCGGCGGTGGCGCTCATCGCCATCACCTACTTCACCATCAACGGCACCAAGCTCGGCCGCGCCATGCGCTGCACCTTCCAGGACCATGACACGGCGTCGCTGATGGGCGTCAATGTCTCGCTCATCTACACAGCCACCTTCGCCATCGGCTCGGCGCTGGCATCGGCGGCGGGCGCGCTGCTCGGGCCGGTCTATGTGGTGACGCCGCAGATGGGCGACCTCGCGGCGGTGAAGGCCTTCGCCATCGTCATCCTCGGCGGCCTCGGCTCCATCTCGGGCGCCACCATCGGCGGCTTCATCCTCGCCTTCGCGGAGGAGCTGGGCGCCGGCTACATCTCCTCGGGATATCGCGACGCCATGGGCTTCCTCATCATCATCGCGGTTCTGCTGGTGAAGCCCACCGGCCTGTTCGCGCGTGCGGAGCGGATCGGATGACGCGCCTCATCGCCCCCCTGTTCCTGGTCGTCTTCGCCCTGCTGCCGCTGGGCCTCACCGACCCCTATCTGCTCAATGCCCTCATCATCACGGGCATCCTCACCATCTGCGCCATGAGCCTCAACCTGCTGCTGGGCTTCACCGGACAGCTCAGCCTCGGGCATGTGGCCTTCTTCGGCATCGGCGCCTATGTCAGCGCGCTCACGGCGCTTGGCTTCGACGTGAGCCTGCCCTTCGGCATGCGCGTCACCCACGAGGGTGGCTCGCCGCTCCTCGGCTTCGTACT
Organism: Xanthobacter flavus; assembly: GCF_017875275.1. Lineage (NCBI taxonomy): Bacteria > Pseudomonadati > Pseudomonadota > Alphaproteobacteria > Hyphomicrobiales > Xanthobacteraceae > Xanthobacter > Xanthobacter flavus. The sequence continues at coordinate 938,391 of NZ_JAGGML010000001.1, forward strand.
CGCCATCGTGCTCACCGGGCTGTGCGGCTACCTCATCGGGCGGCTGTCGTTCCGGGTGCGCGGTGCCTACTTCGTCATCGTCACCATCTCGTTCGCCGAGGTGGTGCGGCTGGTGGCGCTGAACTGGGTGGAGCTGACGCAGGGCCCCCTCGCCCTCACTGCCATTCCCAACATGGTGCTGCCGGTACCCAGCCTCGGCGACGTGGCGCTGCGCTCCAAGATGCAGAACTATTATCTGGTGCTGGCGGTTGGGGTGGCGAGCTATCTCCTCATCGCGCGCCTCGTGGCCTCGCGCTTCGGCCGGGCCATGCGGGGGCTGAAGGAGAATGAGTCCCTCGCGCTCTCCCTCGGCATCAACGCCACGCGGACGCTCACCATCGCCGCCACCGTCTCGGCCGCCATGGCGGGGGCGGCGGGCAGCCTTTATGCCCACTACATCCGCATCATCGATCCGGACGTGTTCCTGTTCTCCTACACCGTCACCATGGTCATCATGGTGGTGTCCGGCGGCAAGGGCACGCTGGCGGGGCCGCTGGTGGGCGGCATCATCTTCGGGCTGCTGCCGGTGGCGCTGCGCCCGGTGATGGCGCCGGAAGCGCAGTGGATCGTCTACGGCGCCATCCTCATCGCCATCCTGTTCCTGATGCCGCGCGGCATCGTGCCGGCGCTGGAAGGCCTTGCCGAGCGCATCGCGGCCCGCAGGAAGGCCAGTGACAAGCCATCCGACGCGATGCCTGCCAAGATGGGAGCGAACCCATGAGCACCACCCATGGCAACGCCATCCTGAATGTCGAGCACGTGGGCATGAAGTTCGGCGGCCTCACGGCCATCGCCGACCTGCATTTCGACGTCCATGAAGGCGAGATCCTGAGCCTCATCGGCCCCAACGGCGCCGGCAAGACCACCGCCTTCAACATCATGACCGGCTTTCTGAAGCCGACGCAGGGCCGGGTGCTGTTCCGTGGCCGCGACCTCTCGCAGACCCGGCCGAACGAGATCGCCCGCCTGGGCCTTGCCCGCACCTTCCAGCGCACCAGCGTGTTCGCCGACGACAGCGTGCGCGACAACGTGCTCATCGGCCTGCACCGCCACGGCGAGGACACGCGCTCGGGAATCCTCCTCGACCGTCTCTTCCCCACCCCCGCCGCGCGGCGGGCAGAGAATACGGTGCGCGAGCGGGCAGACGCCATCATCGACATGGTGGGCCTCACCGCCCGCGCCGGCGACAAGGCGGGCTCCCTCTCCTATGGCGAGCAGCGCCTCGTCGGCTTCGCGCTCGCGCTCGCCGTGGAGCCGAAGATGCTGCTGCTGGACGAGCCGGTGTCCGGGATGAATGCCTCTGAAACGCAGGGCTTCGTGCGCCTCATCCGCAAGGTGCGGGACGAAGGCGTCACCATCCTTCTCGTGGAGCACGACATGCCCATGGTGATGGAGGTGTCTGACCGCATCGTCTGCCTCAATTACGGGCGGCTGATCGCGGAAGGCCCACCCGAGGCCATCCGAACGGACCCGAAGGTCATCGAAGCCTATCTCGGCAAGAGCGCCGCGAAGCTGGAGCAGCGGGAGGTGGCCCATGCTTGAGATTTCCGATCTCGTTTGCGGCTATGGGCAGGTCGCCGCGCTGCGGGGCATTTCGCTGACCGTGGGCGAAGGACAGTTGGTGGCGCTGGTCGGCGCCAACGGCGCGGGCAAGTCCACCACGCTGCGCACCATCTCCGGCCTCGTCCCGGCCCGCGCCGGCTCCATCCGCCTTCAGGGTGACGACGTGACCCGGGCCGGGCCGCAGAAGATGCTGAAGCTCGGTGTCGCCCACTGCCCGGAAGGCCGGCGGGTGTTCCCGCACATGAGCGTTTCCGAAAACCTCGCCATGGGCGCCTATCTGCGCGCCAGCGATGCCGGCCTGAAGGCCGACTACGAGCGCATCTACACGAGCTTTCCCCGCCTCGCCGAGCGGCGCCACCAGATGGCCGGCACCCTTTCCGGCGGCGAGCAGCAGATGCTGGCCATCGGCCGCGCGCTCATGTCGAGGCCCCGTCTCGTCCTGTTCGACGAGCCTTCGCTCGGGCTCGCGCCGAACATCGTGGAGCAGATGTTCGCCATCATCGGCTCCATCCGCGATGCCGGCACCACCGTGCTCCTCGTGGAGCAGAACGCGTTCGCCGCGCTGGAACTGTGCGACTACGCCTATCTGCTGGAGGCCGGACGCATCGTGATGTCCGGCAAGGGCGCGGACCTCATCGACGATCCCCACGTGCGGGCGGCCTACCTCGGCAGCTGAGGCGTCTTCCCCGGCCCCGCCGGCCGGGCAGATCAATCCTGGAGCAGCGGGCTTCGCGCAGCCAGCTGGCCGGCGTCCTCGAGCCGCGCGGCGGCGGCCCTGAAAAGGGGCGCCAGCCGCTCCGCCCATTGCCGCTGACCGTCCGGGCGGGCGACCAGATCCTGCCGGATCTCGATGCCCACATGGGGAATGCCGCGCCGCTCGCCGTGCTCCGGAATGGTCCAGTCCGTCTCCTCGCTCACCGCGTAGGGCTCGTTGTCTCCCACGGTGAGCGTGGCATCGGCGCGCAGCAGCGGAAGCAGTGCCTGCGCGAGGCGGCTGTCGCGGTGGTGAAGCAGGCCCGCGTGCCACGGCCGCACGAAGCCGGCGAAGACCGGCGTGAAACTGTGCATGGCGATCAGGAGGACCGGCGCGCCCGCGGCCTGCCGCCGATCGAGTTCAGCGGCGATGCGCGCGTGATACGGCAGGAAGATTTCACTCTCGCGCACCAGGCGATCCGCCGCGCCGACCCCCTGGTTGCCGGGAACGGGCGTCGCGTCGCTTTCCACCGGGATGGACTGCGCGGCGCCCAGCGGCCTGTTGCAATCGATCAACAGGCGAGAATAGTTCTGTTGAATGAGCGTGGCATCGAGTAATTCTGAAAGCGCGTGGCAGACGCTGGCGATGCCGATGTCCCAGGCGATGTGACGCTCGCGGTCCACCGCCGAGAGGCCAAGCGTTCCGACAGAGCGGGGAAGCCTGTTTCCCGCGTGATCCGCAACGAGAAGGAACGCGGAACGGCCTTCGGGATTTAATACCGTGACTGGCGGCATGTCGCCGGCCGTCAACAGGGAAACAGGCGCGCTCACGTCAGAACCTTTCCGGCACGGGCCATGCATCTGACGCGACAGCCCCGGGGCTGCGCGCACCATAACCGATCCGCGGGCCATGTCCGCACAGAGCTGAGGCCCATATGCTGATCCACGCCGGCTACGAAATTACTTACGGCTGCCCGCAGCCGACGCCCATGATTCTCACCCTGAGCGTCCACCCCTCGCGGTTCGACGATCTCGTGAACCCGGACCGGGTGATGTTCGACCCGCCGATTCTCGCCAACACCTATCACGACAGCTTCGGCAATTTCTGCCATGTCATCCAGGCGCCCGCCGGCGGCCTCACCATGCGCACGAACTTCACGATTCGCGACAGCGGCCTGCCGGACGACGTGGCTCCCTCCGCCCCACAGCATCCCCTCGGCGAACTGCCCGTGGGCGTGCTCCTCTTCCTTCTGGGCAGCCGCTATTGCGAGACGGATCGCCTGAGCGCGTTCGCCTGGTCGAAGTTCGGGCACTTGCCCAAGGGCTGGCCGCTGGTGCAGGCCATCTGCGATTTCGTCCACAACCACATCGCGTTCGACTATGCCCACGCGAGCCCGCTGAAGACCGCCTTCGACGCCTTCACGAGCAAGGAAGGCGTCTGCCGCGACTTTGCCCATCTCGCCATCACCCTGTGCCGCTGCATGAACATTCCGGCCCGCTACTGCACCGGCTATCTCGGCGACATCGGCGTCCCGGCCGATCCGGCGCCGATGGATTTCAGCGCGTGGTTCGAGGTCTATCTCGGCGGACGGTGGTATACGTTCGACGCCCGGCACAACACCCCGCGCATTGGCCGCATCCTGATGGCCCGGGGACGGGACGCGACCGATGTCGCGCTCGTGACATCCTTCGGCCCCGCGACGCTCACGTCGTTCAAGGTGGTTACGCACGAGGCTGCGGCGGCCGCATAGGTGATGGCGGACGAAGCCCATCGCTTTGGTGGCCCGTCCCCTCTACACTCACCCCACACCGGCCAAGGCCGGCCTCCGGGCAAACGGCCAGACAGCTGGCCGGGGAACCGGGATGATCTTCAGATTGGATATCTTTTGCAGGTTCTCGTCAGAGACAACAACGTTGAGCAGGCCCTCAAGGTTCTCAAGAAGCGCATGCAGCGGGAGGGCATTTTCCGCGAGATGAAGCAGCGCAAGGCCTATGAAAAGCCCTCGGAACGCAAGGCGCGCGAGCATGACGAGGCGGTGCGTCGGCACCGCAAGGCGGCGCGCAAGAAGGCGCAGTATGAAGGCCTGATCGCCGCCCCCAAGCGCCGCGCCAGGCCCACGGCCGGCCGAGGCCCGGCAACCGGCGCCGCGCCCTCTTTTACCGCCCGGTGATTCCCGCGGTGGGTCGGGGCCCGGGCCCCGGCCACCCGCCACCAGTTACCGCTGCTCAGTAGAACGGCCGGGCGAGGCTGGCCGAGGCGAGGCGTTTGCCATCCGCGTCGAGGGCCTCGACGGTCCATGTGTAGATACCGCCGACACAGGGCGACCTGTAGGACACGGCGCCCCGCGGGACAGCGCCCTGCTTGGGGAGTTGCACATCCGCTCCGCCCAGTTCCCGGCCGCTCGGCCCCAGCAGCGCGAAACGCAGTCTGGCGGTGCCCGCCGGCACGTTGCCCAACTGGAACTCCGGGCTGTTCGGCCGCGGCACGCACATGGTGGTTCCGAGCCAGGTGAAATCGAGCGTCATGTCCGGAGCGCTCGCCGCGGCGGAGGAGATGCCTGCTGAGATGAGGCAAGCGAGGGCATACGTCTTTTTCATGACAGCTCCATCAGCTTCCGCTTCGAAGCCGCAATGATCCTAGCATAGATGGGCGAGGGGACCGCCCGAAAACTACGGGGCTGATTCTTTCGTCTCGACGAGAATTGATCGCGCCCGCGCGTAAAACCGTGCTACAGAGGGCCCATGAACACTAAATTTGACGCTGACGGCCTCGTTGAGTTCGTCGCAGGCTTCCGATCCCCGCAAGGGCGGTTCAGGATCGTTCGCATCATGCCCGATGACAAAGGCGAGCCGAGCTATCGCGTAAAAGGCGAGCACGAGGCGTTCGAGCGGATCGCGCGCGAATCCGAACTGCGCCGACCCGGCGAAATATAGGCGGTATATGGAGCGGCACGGATAAAAAAACCGGGCCTTGCTATCAACACAATAGCCTCCTATGTTGTGTTTGTCTGAATTTGACGGCTGATTTTCTGGCGCCACAGAGTGCCTGACGATACCTCCCTTCAATTTCTAACTTTTGTTCAGCTCGATCACTCGGGCTGTGCACCCACGCGCGATTGAAAGGAAATCGTCATGAATATCGGTACTGTGAAGTGGTTCAACGCCACCAAGGGCTTCGGCTTCATCCAGCCCGACAACGGCGGCGCGGATGTGTTCGTGCATATCTCGGCCGTCGAGCGCGCCGGAATGCAGGGCCTCGCCGAAGGCCAGAAGCTCCAGTTCGACGTCGTCCGTGACAACAAGTCCGGAAAGAACTCGGCCGGAAACCTCCAGGCCGCGTGACATTACTCTAGCGGACCACGGATGTACTGGCCGCTGGACTGATGCACATACAGCTCTGAAAAGCCCCGCCCTTACCGGCGGGGTTTTTTATTTCATTTTTCAGTTCGCTTATCTTATCTCTGCGGCTTTGATCTCGGATGTGGTATTGTGATTCATGACTCCGATCACACCACATCAGAATACGCTTTCCAGCGCCGAGAGCCGCCGCCAGCTGGATGAATCCATCGAGCGGGCCATGGATCGCTACAGGACCGACTTCGAGGCGATGCGCGAGAACAGCGCGCGTCTGCGCGCCGTGCGTGAGGCGCGCGATCGGGAGGCCGCGGCCATTCCCGCCACCAAGACCGGCAAAAAGACGACTGCAAAGCGCCGTATCAAAGCCTGACCCGGAAGCCGCGATGAGTGCCCCGATGAAGGCCGTTCGCGTCGGCCGGCGGCCCGCCCGCATGGCGATGGCACAATTGCCACACCTCACGCCGCGATAGCCGGTTTCCGCCCCTTAGACACAGGCGAAACGGCGCAAATGCTGCGTCTTCGGCGGATGGCTGCCCTGCGGGATTGAGGCTGGCGCTTGCCAGAGACGCCGCTTGGCGGCAAAGTCCCCGCCGAAATGTGCTCAAGCGTTGCGACAGTCGCGGCATCCGCGTCGCGCGACGGGCAGAAGGGACACTTAGAGATTACCATGACCGATGACGTTGCCATGTCCGGGGCCCGGTCCGGCGCCCTTAGCCGCCGCTCCTTCCTCTTCGGCTCGGCCCTCGGCGTCGGCGCACTGGGTCTCGCCGGCTGCTCGTCCGACGTGATGAGCCTCGCCGAAGCACAGAAGATCTACCCGGCAATGCCGAACGAGAAGTTCCCGATCCCCGCGCCGGACATCAGCAAGGTCAACCCCAAGTACTACCGCCGCACCGTCGCCTACGAGAGCAATGAGGCGCCCGGCACAATCATCGTCGACCCGAGCAATTATTACGTCTACCGCATCGAGGGCGAGGGCAAGGCCACCCGCTACGGCGCGAATGTGGGCCGCGCCGGCTTCCTGTGGAGCGGCGATGCCTATGTCGGGCGCAAGGGCGAGTGGGCGGTGTGGACGCCCCCCAAGGAGATGATCAAGCGCCAGCCCGAGGCGGGCAAATGGGCCAACGGCATGCCCGGCGGCCTCGATAACCCCCTGGGAGCCCGCACGCTGTATCTCTACCAGAACGGTCAGTACACGCTCTACACCATCTATGCGAGCAGCGACCCAGAGTCGATCGGCTCCGGCATCACCAGCGGCTGCGTCGGCCTGCTCAGCCAGGACATGATCGATCTTTATGACAAGACGCCGGTGAAGACCAAGGTCGTCGTCCTGCCGGCCTGAGCCAGCTGGCGTTGCCGTTCGCGTTGTTCGTGCGGATCGGCCGCGGCGCGTGAAGGTGGCTTTTCGAGGCCTGAAGACGACCTCGATGCAGCCGTCCGTCGTCTTTCCGCCCGCGCGGCGATCAGCTGGCGAAGCTGGCCGCCGCGAGCCCAAGTACCAGCAGGCCTGCCGCGACGAGCGCCCAGGTGCCCCAGTTCGGCGGCGCGTTGGCGTGGGCGCGGTTGTCCTCCTCGCTTTGGGGCCGATACAGCTCGCCGAGGCTGGGGTCACCGTCGGCGATCCGGTCGCCCGTCTCCGGCGGCCGCCAGTCCTGCTGCGGCGCGTGGCCGCCGGCCTCGTCGTCCGTCCCCAGCGGAGCGGCGGCGAAATCGGGGCCGCGCACCTTGTCGCGGTTCTGGCCGGTGTCGGTGGCGTGGCGGGTTCTCTCGGCGTCGGATCCCTCTTGTGCCATGGCTGCGCTCCTTTCGCTCTTGCCTGTCTCGCAAAGGAAAGTGCCCTGCCCCGGCAGACGTTCCAGCCCGCCTCCCATGCGCGCGATGGACAAAGCCGCAATTGCATTGAACAGCGCGTCCCGTCAGGACGAGAGCACGCGCCGATCTGATTGCACCGCAATCAGATCGGATAACGCGTTCTCTATCATTAAGTTAGAAGGCGATTAACCGATCAAATTGGTTCAATTTGATCGGATCGCGCTCTAGGTCTTGGCCGGGGCCGCGGCGCTGTCGGTCCGTCGATCGGGGGTTTCGATGCTGTTCCTCAATCCTGTCGAGCGTCTGGTCGCCGAGGTTCACTACCGGCTCGACGAGAAGTGGCGGAAGAAGGGCCGCACCGCCTGGTCGGACCCCAACCGCGCCAATGCCGAGGTGGACAGCTTCCTGGAAGGCCCCTCGTTCGACCGCGACGGCAACCTCTTCTTCGTCGACATCCCCTTCGGCCGCGTGTTCCGGTTAACGCCCGGCGGCGATTGCGATCTGGTCTGCGAATACGACGGCTGGCCGAATGGGCTGAAGATCCACAGGGACGGCCGCATCTTCATCTGCGACCACAAAGCGGGCCTGATGCTGCTCGATCCCCGGACGGGGACCATCGCGCCGCTCCTCGCCTCGCGCAACAGCGAGGCCTGGAAGGGCCTGAACGACCTCGTCTTTGCCGCCGACGGCACGCTCTACTTCACCGATCAGGGCCAGACCGGCATGCACGACCCCACCGGCCGCGTCTACCGGCTCGATGTCGGCGGGAAGCTCGACATGCTGCTGGGCAACGTGCCGAGCCCGAACGGCCTCGTGCTCGACATAACCGAGAGCCGCCTCTACCTCGCCGTGACGCGCCAGAACGCCGTCTGGCGCTGCCCCATCATGACGGACGGCACCCTCTCCAAGGTCGGCACCTATATCCAGCTCTCCGGCGGCCATGGCGGCCCGGACGGCATGGCGCTGGACGAGGAAGACGGGCTCATCGTCTGCCAGCTCGGCGTCGGCGTGTGGCGTTTCGATTCCCTCGGCATGCCCACGCACCTCATCACCGGCCGCGTCGGGCGGACCCTTACCAACATCGCCTTTGGCGGCAAGGACAACAAAACCCTGTTCATCACAGAATCCGACACGGGCACGATCCTGAAGGTGGACATGCCGGCGGCCGGCAAGACGATGTATTCCCACACGTGAACGGGATGAACTGAAACGCCGGCAACCCTGCTAAAAGCCACTGCATTGGTGAGCCAGATTCAGTAATCGTTGTGTTTTTCGCGTTACCGGCCTCGCGCCGCTTTCGGCATCATCGCGCGCTTAAAAGATCAAAGCACGATGAGGAGACGAACGTTGAGCGGCCAAGCCCCTGCCATCCCTGGCGATATCGTCCTTTCCGGACCCGATGGCGTGTCCCTTTCCACGGCACTCCCGCTCATGGCGCATGCCATCCGCTTTCTGGCGGTGGATGCCATTCTCGCGGCGGGCGAAGGCCATCAGGGCGTTCCCCTCGGCATGGCCGAGATCGCGACGGTGCTCTACAGCCGACACCTGAAATTCGATCCCGCCGACCCCACCTGGCCGGACCGGGACCGCGTGGTGCTCTCCAACGGGCACGGCTCCACTTTGCTCTATGCGCTGCTGCACCTCACTGGCTATCACCACATCTCGCTGGATGCAGTGAAGAGCTTCCGTGAACTCGGTTCAACCTGCGCCGGCCATCCCGAATACGAGCCGGCCGCCGGTATCGAGACCACCACCGGCCCGCTCGGGCAGGGCATCGCAAATGCGCTGGGCATGGCCATCGCCGAAGCCCATCTCAACGCCCGCTTCGGCGATGATCTGATCGACCATCGCACCTGGGCCTTCGTCGGCGACGGCTGCCTGCAGGAGGGCGTGGGGCAGGAGGTGATCCAGCTCGCCGGCCACCTGAAGCTCGGCAAGCTCACCTTCTTCTGGGACGACAATTCCATCACCGACGACGGCTCCACCGAGCTCTCCATCTCCGAGAACGTGGCTGAACGCTTCCGCGTCGCCGGCTGGCATGTGGTGGAGATCGACGGCCACGACATCGCGGCGGTGGACGCCGCCATAAGCGCCGCCAAGGCCGATCCCCGGCCCTCCATGATCGCCTGCAAGACCACCATCGCCCGTGGCATCCCGCGCCTTGAAGGCCAGCGCGGCGGCCATTCCGGCAAGCTCTTCCCCGAGGATCGCGCCGCCATGGCCGCCCGCTTCGGCTGGACCGGCGGCAGCTTCGACATTCCCGCCGACATTGGCGCGGCCTGGCGCGCCACGAGCAGGCCCGGCGCGGACGCGCGGGCCGCCTGGCGTCAGCGGCTCGCCGCCACCGGCAATGCGGTGCAGGATGAGTTCCACCGCACCATCGCCGGCACCCTTCCTGCCGGCGCGCGCGAGGCCATCCACGCCTACAAGGCGAAGGCGGCGGCCGAGGCGAAGGCGGACTTTTCCATCGCCACCTCCGGCGACATCGCAGGCTCGCTCTACGAGGTGCTGCCCGACATCATGACCGCCTGCGCGGACCTGGAAGCCCCCACCAACCACAAGCGCCAGCTCGCCGCCTTCACCGCGAAGGACCGCGCCGGCCGCTACATCCATTGCGGCGTGCGCGAGCATGCCATGGGCTCCCTCGCCAACGGCATGGCCGCGCACGGCGGCGTCATCCCGCTGGCGGTCACCTACCTGCCGTTCTCGGATTACGAGCGCCCGGCCCTGCGCATGGCGGCGCTCATGGGTCTGCCGGTGAAGTTCGTGTTCAGCCACGATTCCATCGGCATCGGCAAGAACGGGCCGACCCACCAGCCGGTGGAGATCATCGCCTCGCTGCGCGCCATGCCGAACATGATGGTGCTGCGCCCGTGCGACGCCATCGAGGCGGCCGAGGCGTGGGAGATCGCGCTGGAGCATCGCACCGGCCCGGTGGCGCTCGTGTTCGCGCGCCAGTCGCTGCCGGCCCTGCGTCACGATGGCGGCGCGGAGAACCGCTCGGCCCGCGGCGCCTATGTCCTTCAGGAGGCCGAGGGCGGCCCGCGCCGCGTCACCCTCATCTCCACTGGCTCGGAAGTTCAGATCGCCGTGGAAGCCCGCGCGCAGTTGCAGGCCGAGGGCATTCCCACAGCGGTGGTCTCCATGCCTTGCTGGAGCCTCTTTGAGGCTCAGGATGCCGCTTACCGCAAGGCGGTGCTTGGCGCGGGCGCCGTGCGGGTCGCCGTCGAGGCGGCGGTGAAGTTCGGCTGGGAACGCTGGATCGGCGAGGAGGGCGGCTTCGTCGGCATGACGGGCTTCGGAGCCTCCGGCCCGGCTGATGCGTTGTACCGGCACTTCGGCATCACCGCCGAGGCCGTGGCCGAGGCCGCGCGCGTGCGGCTCTGAGCCTGTCGCGACAATCGGAAAGAACAAGAACATGCATAGGATCGTCGTTCTCGACCGCGACACCATCGCGCCTGAGGTAAATGTCCGCCGCCCGTCCTTCCCCCATGAATGGGTGGAATATGATCGCACCAGCGCAAGCGAGGTGATCGAACGGGCGAAGGACGCCACCATCATCATCAACAACAAGGTGGACCTGCGGGCCGACACGCTCGCCCAACTGCCCCACCTGAAGCTCATCGCCATCGCCGCCACCGGCACCGATTGCGTGGACAAGGCCGCGGCGGCCGAGCAGGGCGTCCCCACGGTGAACATCCGTGGCTATGCCAAGGCGACCGTGCCGGAGCACACCTTCGCGCTGCTGCTCTCCCTCGCCCGCTCCATCGTGCCCTACCGGGCCGAGGTGCTGGAGGGCGCGTGGCAGGCGGCGCAGCAATTCTGCTTCTTCACCAACCCCATCGTGGATCTCGCCGGCCGCAGGCTCGGCATCGTCGGCGCGGGCGTGCTGGGCTTGCAGGTGGCCGGCATCGCGCGGGCGTTTGGGATGGACGTGGTGTTCTACGATCCCATGGCGAAGCCGGGCACGGCGGGCGTCGTGAGCCTCGACGAGCTGATCGAGACCTCCCATGCCATCACCCTGCACTGCCCGCTCACCGACGAGACGCGCGGCATGTTCGACATGGCCGCCTTCCGGCGCATGAAGAACCGGCCGATCCTCATTAACACCGCCCGCGGCGGGCTGATCGTGGAGGAGGACCTGGAGATCGCCCTCGACGAGGGACTGGTGAGCGCCGCCGGCCTCGACGTGACCCTGCCCGAGCCCCCGGCCCCCGACAGCGCCTTCATGCGCCTCGCGCGGCGGCGCAACGTCATCTGCACGCCGCACATCGCATGGGCCTCGCTGGAGGCCCAGCAGGCGCTGGCCGACCAGCTCATCGACAACATCGAGAACTTCGTCGCCGGCCGCCCCACCAACGTGGTTTCGCCGGACTGAGGCGGCCGGCGCCTCCGCGCCGGCTTTCCCGTCGACCGATACAGAAAAGGCGGCCGTTCCGGCCGCCTTTCCCCTGTTTGCGCGTGGGCTTCGATCCCGTCAGTAGATGGTCAGGGCCGGGACATAGCTCATCAGTAGCAGCACAACCATGGCCACGCCGAAGAAGGGCCACAGTTCCCGCGTCGTCTCTCCCAGCGTCGTTCGCGCGATGGAAGTGGAGATGAATAGCGTCGTTCCTATGGGCGGCGTGTAGAGACCGATGCCCAGGTTCAGCACCATGATGATGCCGAGCTGCACGGGATCGAGCCCGATGGACGCGGCCAGCGGCACGAAGATCGGCCCCAGCAGCAGGATCGCCGGCGGCAGGTCGATGGGCATGCCCACGAGCAGCAGCAGCACGTTCATGGCCAGGATGACGAGCATGGGGTTGGAGATGGTGGCGGACACCCACTCCGCGAACCGCTGCGGCACCTGGTCGAACGTCAGGATCCAGCCGACGATGGCCGAGCCCATGATGACCAGCATGACCACGCCTGTGGCCAAGCCGGCCTCGATCATCGAGACGCGGAAGCGCGCCCACGTCATGTCGCGGTAAAGCACAAGGCTCAGGATCAGCGAATAGAGCACCGCGAGGACCGCGATCTCGGTGGGTGTCGCGATGCCGAATCGCAGGCCCAGCAGGATGAGAACGGGCATCAACAGCGCCGGCATGCTGCGCCAGGCCAGGCGCATCAGCTCCACCTTCGACACCGGCGTCTCTGCCGAGACGTAGCCGCGCCGCCGCGCAATGTAGCTGCACAGCACGATGAAGCCGCCCGCCATGAGGAGACCCGGCAGGATTCCGGCCGTGAACAGGTCGGCGATCGAGACGTTCGAGACCAGCGAATACAGGATCAGGGGGATCGACGGTGGGATCAGGATGTCGATGATCGCCGAGGTCGCGTTGTTCGCCGCGCACAACGGCGCGGGATAGCCCTGCTTCTTCTGCCAGGGGATCAGCACCGAGCCGAGGGCGCTGGCGTTCGCCACTGCGCTCCCGGAGACTCCGCCGAACACGACGGACGCCACCACCGTGGTGGAAAGCGGCCCGCCGCGCCAGCGCTGCATGGCCTTCGAGGCGAAGGCGAGCAGTTCGCTGCCGAGCTTCCCGCCCAGCATCAGAGAGCCGGCGAGCATGAAGAAGGGCAGCGCCAGCATGGGGAAGGACTGTGTCTGCTGGTACATCTGCTGACCGATGATGGTCAGCGGGATCTGGCCCTGCACGAGCAGCGCCACGCCGGCCGAGATGACGAGGGCGTGCCCGACGGGAATGGCCAGCAGCATCAGGAGGGTGAATGCGAAGATGAGAACAAGGCTCACGAGACAAGCTCCTCGGGGCTTGGCACCGGCATGGCCTCCGGCCCGAGAAGGGCGACCCGCGTGGCCTGGGTTGCTGTGGCGAGGATGACGAGCACAAGCCCGCCGCCGAGGGTGAGGTAGCCGTAGCTCGAGGGAATGCCCATCACGGGCGACTTGTCGATCCAGAGCATGTCGGCCAGCTCGAAGATGTCGCGCGACAGGACGATGTAGCTGGCGATCACGATGATATGGCCGAACACCAGCATGTTGCGCGCGCCGGTGCGGCCAAGCTTCGAGAGCACCGTCTCCACCGCCATGTGGCCGCCCCTCTGAACGGCGAGCACCACACCGGCCATGATGAACACCGGGAACAGCCGCTCCGGCAGTTCTTGCGCGAAGCGGAAGCCGCCGGATTCGAGGACATAGCGCGCCGCCACATTGGCGGCGAGCAGGGCGAGTAGCAGCGTGCCAACGAGGATCACCACCGCCTGGCAGAACCAGGCGATGGCGAGATCCACGCGATCGGCACCGCGGATGGCGCCTGAGCGCCATCCGGACGGGGCGGTCGTGGTATCGCTGTTCACGGGATCAGGTCCGGGCGGCAGCGACGAGACGGGTGACGAAATCGCCGAAGGGCTTCGCCTTCCAGATCTCGTAGACCTTGGCGGAGGCTTCGCGGAAGGCCGGCTTGTCCGCCTCGTTGACCTCGAGCTTCGGATTGGCGCGGAAGTCCGCCTCCGCCTTGGCATTGGCGTCGGCGAACAGCTTGCGCTGCAGGTCGCCCGCCTCCTTGGCCGCTCCCTTGATCACGTCGCGGTCGGCCGGGGTGAGGCGCATCCAGGTGATCTGCGACATGAGGAAAGGCGAGCATTCCCACTTGTGCCCGGTGAGGGAGATGAACTTGTTCACCTCGTAGAGCTTCGAAGAATAGATATTGACCAGCGGGTTCTCCTGACCGTCCACCACGCCCTGCTGGAGCGCCACATACAACTCGCCGAACGAGATCTGCTCGGTGGATGCGCCGAGGGTCTGGAAAATGTCGATGGTCATCGGATCCGGCGGGGTGCGGATCTTGAGACCCTTGAGGTCCGCCGGCTTCACAATGGGCCGCTTGCTGTTGGTGACGTTGCGGATGCCGTTGTCCCACCAGCCGAGCGGCACCATGCCGATCTTGCCGAAACGCTGGTCAAGCTCGGTGCCGATGGGGCCTTCCAGCACCTTGAAGGCGGCTGCGGAATTCGCGAACAGGAAGGGAAGCCCGAGCGCTGCCAGCTCCGGCAAAAGGGCCGACGTGGAGCCCTGGGAATTCACCGTCATGTCCACGGCGCCGGTGCGCAGGCTGGTGAGCAGCGACTGCTCGTTGCCGAGCTGCTCGGCGCCGGCGACGCGCACCGAGATGCGGCCGTTGGTGCGCTCCTTGACGAGTTCGCCGAACTTGTCCGCGGCGACCCACCGCGGGTTGCCGGCAGCGGCATTGTGCCCGAGGGTGAGGTTGATCTGCGCCTGGGCGAAGGCTCCGCGCGTCAGGGTCAGGATGGCGGGCATGGCCAGACCGGCCGCCAGCAGGGTACGGCGGTTCGGCCTCAGGATGGTCGGCGTATCGTTCATTTTCGTTTCCTCCATCATGCCGTGTTCGGCTGCTTTTGATTGGTCAGTCCCGGCCCTGCAGGGCGCGGTAGGCGGCGATGACCTGGCTGTCGTCCTCGGCGCCACGGCCACGGCCGGAGACGGAGAGGAACATCTGGTGGGCGGTTGCGGCGAGCGGCAGCGCGGTCTTCGCGCCGGCACCGGCTTCCAGCACGATGCCGAGATCCTTCACGAAGATGTCCACCGCGCTGGTCACGCGCGGCGCGCTCTCCAGCATGCGCGGGCCGCGATCCCGCAGCATCCAGCTGGAGGCCGCGGAGCCGGAGACGATGTCGAGCATGGCGTTCATGTCTAGGCCGAGCGTCTCGGCGAGCGACAGGGCCTCGCCGGCGACCGCCAGATGCACGCCGCACAGGAGCTGGTTCACCGCCTTGGCGGTGGCGCCCTGCCCGGCCTTGTCGCCTAGCAGAACCACCTTGGAGCCCATGGCGTCCAGCACCGGCTTCACCTGAGCGAAGAGATCGGACGCCGCCGCGACCATGATGGTGAGGCTGCCGGCTTCCGCCCCGACCACGCCACCCGAGACGGGGGCGTCCACGAGGCGGCGGCCTTCGGCTTCCACACGCTTCGCGAGGGCCGCCACGGCGGCCGGCGGGCAGGTAGCCATGAGGATGACCGCGCCGCCCTCTGGCATATGCGCCAATGCGCCCGCGCCGAACAGGATATCCTCGGCCTGGGCGGCATTCACCACCATCAGCACCACGGCATCCTGGCCGGCGAAAGCGTCTGCCACACTGGCCGCGGCCGCGCCCCCGGCCTCGGCGAGCTTCGTCCCGGCCTCGGGCCGGATATCGAAGCCCGTCACGGCGAAGCCGGCACGGGCGAGGTTGGCGGCCATCGGCAGGCCCATGGAGCCGAGCCCCACAAAGCCGATCTTCTTCATCTTGTCCTCCCGTTCGGCCCGCCTCTCTTGCCGGAGGCTGGGGCCGTATGGATCTATTTCAGCCAGCCCTTCACCTGCGCGCAGAGCGCGTCGGTGGAGATGCCGTAGCGATCGTGCAGGGTGGGCAGCGCGCCGGCGGCCAGGAATTCGTCCGGCAGGCCGATCATGCGGAAGGCGGGGTGGACGCCCTCGCGCATCAGCAGCCCTGCCACCGCCTCGCCGAGGCCACCGATGACGGTGTGGTTCTCCACCACGACCACGAGGCGACCGGGCTTGGCGCAGGCTTCCAGAATGGTCGCCGTGTCGAGCGGCTTGATGGTGGGCACATGCAGCACGCCCACGTCCACGCGGTCAGCTTCCAGGGCCTTGGCGGCCTCGAGCGCGCGCATGGTCATGATGCCGGACGAGATGAACAGCACCTCGTAGCCGTCGCGCAGCAGCTTCGCCTTGCCCAGCTCGAAGGTGTAGCCATACTCGTCGAGCACCAGCGGAACCTGCCCGCGCAGCAGGCGCATGTAGACCGGGCCCTTGTGGGCGACGACGGCCGGTACCGCCTGTTCGATCTCGTGCGCATCGCAGGGATCGATCACCGTCATGTTCGGAATGGCGCGCATCAGCGCCAGATCCTCGGCCGCCTGATGGGACGGGCCGTAACCGGAGGTGAGGCCCGGCAGGGCGCAGACGATCTTCACGTTGCGGTCTTCTTCCGCGATCGTCTGGTGGATGAAGTCGTAGGCCCGGCGCGAGGCGAACACCGCATAGGTGGTGGCGAAGGGCGTGAAGCCTTCCGCCGCGAGGCCCGAGGCGGCGCCGAACAGAAGCTGCTCGGCCATTCCCATCTGGTAGTAGCGGTCCGGGAAGGCCTGCTGGAAGATGTGCAGGTCCGTATACTTGCCGAGGTCCGCCGTCATGCCGACGATGGAGGGGTCGGTCTTCGCGCATTCCACCAGCGCGTGGCCGAACGGGGCCGGCTTGGTGCGCTGCCCCTCGCCCGCGATGGACGCGATCATGGCGGAGGTGGTCAGGCGCGGCTTGGCCGGGGCGTCAGCCTTGGCGGTAGCTGCGGGTTTCATGCGGGCTTCCTCTCGTCGAGGGCGGCCAGGGCCAGCTGCCACTCATGGGCATCCACACGGATGAAGTGGTTCTTGTCGCGCGCCTCGAGGAAGGGGATGCCCTTGCCCATGAGCGTGTCGGCGATGATCATGCTGGGCCGGCCGCCGTTGGCGTCCTTGGCCGCGTCGAAGGCGTTGCGCACGGCGTTAAGGTCGTTGCCGTCCACCCGCTGTACGAACCAGTTGAATGCCGCGAGCTTCTCCGCCAGCGGCTCGAAGCCGAGCATGGAGGTGGACGGGCCGTCCGCCTGCTGGTTGTTCACGTCGACGATGGCGATGAGGTTGTCGAGCTTGTAATGGGCGGCCGACAGGATGGCCTCCCACACCGAGCCTTCGTCCAGCTCGCCGTCGGAGAACAGGGTGTAGACCCGGCTGTCCGAGCCCTTGCGCTTCAGGCCGAGGCACTTGCCCACCGCGATGGACAGGCCGAGGCCCAGCGAGCCGCCGGACATTTCCATGCCCGGGGTGTAGGCCGCCATGCCCGACATGGGCAGGCGGCTGTCGTCAAAGCCGTAGGTCTCCAGCTCGTCCTCGGGGACAATGCCGGCCTCGATCAGCGCCGCATAGAGCGCGATCGCATAATGGCCGTTGGAGAGCAGGAAGCGGTCGCGCCCCTCCCATTCGGGGTTCTGAGGCTCGTAGCGCATGGCATGGAAATAGGCGGTGGCCAGCACGTCCGCGATGTCGAGGGCCTGGGCGATATAGCCCTGCCCCTGCACCTCGCCCATGCGGATGGCATGACGCCGGATGTTCCAGGCGCGCCGCTCCAGCGAGACGTTGGAAGTTGAAGTGGTCATTGTCCCTCTTCCTGTCGGGGAGCGCCCGCGCCGGAACGGCCCCGGTCGCCCTGCGACCAGCCGTCCTCATCGCGCCGTGGCGGACCGGGATTAGTGGATCAGCATGCCGCCGTTGACGTCGATCACCGCGCCGGTGACGTAGGCGGAGAGGTCGCTGGCGAGGAACAGATAGATGCCGGCCACGTCGCTCGCGTCGCCGAGGCGGTTGAGCGGGATGCCCTTCAGGATGTCCTTGCGCATCTCGTCGGTCAGCTTGCCGCCGGTGATGTCGGTCTGGATCAGGCCGGGGGTGACGCAGTTCACGCGGATGCCATCCACGCCGAACTCGCGGGCCATCGCCTTGGCGAGGCCGAGCACGCCGGCCTTGGCGGAGGAATAGTGCGGGCCGCCGAAGATGCCGCCGCCGCGCTGCGCGGACACCGACGACATGCAGGCGATGGAGCCGGACTTGCGCTCGCGCATGTGCGGGATGAACACCTGGCTGAGGAACAGGACGCCCTTGCAGTTGATGTCCTGGATGCGGTCCCAGCTCGCCTCGTCGATGTCGAGGGTCTTCACCGGCTGGGTCACTCCGGCATTGTTGACGAGGATGTCCACATGGCCGAACGCGGCGATCACCGCATCGGCGGCGGCCTGGCAGGAGGCCTTGTTGGCGACGTCGCAGCCGACGCCCATGTGCTCGGGGCCGAGTTCGGTGGCGGCGGCCTTGGCGGCGGCCTCGTCGATGTCGAGAATGGCGATACGCGCGCCGTGGGCAGCGAACAGCTTCGCCGTGGCAAGACCGATACCGCGGGCGCTGGCCGCGCCGGAAATGGCGGCGGTCTTGTTCTGAAGCAACATGGTTTCCTCCACGAGGGGCTTCTTTTTGTAAGAGTGATACTGGCTCGCCTTTTCCCGGCTGAAAAACGCAAAAATTGCGCGAATAGATGAGTCATGTTCATCTAGCCCCTCGGCGCAGCCGGGCTTCCGTAGCGACCGCCGTCTTGAGGGCTCAACCATGAAGCGCCTTCCGCTGTCCGCCTTGCAGGCGTTCGAGTCAGCCGCGCGTCGCGGCTCCTTCCGCGTCGCCGGGGAGGAACTGGGCATCTCGCCCAGCGCCATCAGCCATGCCGTGCGCAAGCTGGAGGATCTGATGGGCGCGGCCCTGTTCGAGCGGGAAGGCCGCGCGGTGCGGCTCAATCCGGCGGGGGAGGCGCTGATGCGCCACGTCTCGGCGGGCTTCGACGAGATGCGGCAGGGCATCGAGATGGTGGGCGCGCGCTCGGTGAACCTGCTGCGGCTGCACTGCGCGCCCTCCCTCGCCGCCCAATGGCTGCTGCCGCGATTGCGCACGCTGCTGGCCAAGCAGCCGGGGCTGGAGGTGCGGCTGGCGGCCGGCGTCGACTACCCGCGCTTCGAGCATGACGCGTTCGATGCGGATATCTGCTACGGCCCGCCACGGCAGGAGGGGCTGATCGTCGTGCCCCTCGGCGAGGAGACGGTGACGCCCCTGTGCGCGCCGGAGATGGCCGCGCGCATCGCGGGACCGCTGGACCTGCTCGAACACGACCTCATCGAGAGCGACAACAAGCGGGTGCGCTGGAATCACTGGTTCGAGTCCAACGGCGTCACCCCGCCCGGCCCGCGCGGCTCGCGTTTCGACCGCTCCTTCATGGCCATCGCGGCGGCGGTGGACGGGCTCGGGATCGCGCTTGAATCCACCCGTCTCGCCGAGCGCGAGATCGCGCGCGGCCAACTGGTGGCGCCGCTGGCCGGCAAGGCCAACGACGTGACCTATGTGGGGCACTATCTGGTCTTTCCCCGCGCAGCCAAGGCCCGCCGCGCGGTGCGCATGTTCGCCACCTGGATCACGCAGGAGCTGGACCTGCCGACACCCCGCATCTGAGGCGCGTCGCCGGTCAGCGGCCTAGGTTCCCCGCGGGGGGCGGCGGATGTCCTCGTAAAGCACATGCAGCCGCTCCAGCGACTGCAGCGAGCGCTCCGGCTCCGCCGCCGCGAGGCCGAACACGATCATCTCCAGGCAGGCCAGGACCACGCCGTGCAGGGGAACGGTCTCCGACTTGCCCCGCGGAACCTTCACCACCACCTGCGCCTGCTTGCCGAAGGCGGGCGAGGCGGCGCCGGTGAGCAGGATCATCGGCACCTCCAGCCGGCGCGCCTCCTCCAGCGCGGCGACGCCCTCGCGGTGGGCGCTCGCCTGCCCCATCATGATGAGCACGTCTCCCCGGCGCATGGCGAGCAACTGCTCGCCAAGCGCGATGCCCGTGCGGTTGAGCGCATAGGCGTGCCGCCCGTTGCGCATCAGCAGCCGCGCTGCGTAGTCGGCGAGGATGGCGGACGCGCCGATGCCGAAGATGCCGATGCCGGCGCGCTCCCGCATCAGCGCGATGGCATTGGCGATGGCGCGGCGGTTTTCCGCGCTCGTGACCTGCTCGATGCCGGCGATATGACCGGCCCGGACGAAATCGATGGAAGCATCCACGTCGCGAGCGAGCTGCTCCGTGGTGGAGGTCATCTTGTCGGCCGAGGAGACGACGCCACCGAGGAAGCCGGCAAGGGTGCGCTTGAGATCCTTCAGTCCGTCGAAGCCGAGTGCCTGCACGGCGCGGATGACGGTGGCGTCGGACGTTCCGGTTTCCGCCGCGATCTCCAGCGCCGACTGGCCAAGCGCCGTGCGGCGGTTCTCGTTGATATAGTCGGCCACCACCTTCAGCTGCGGGGAGAGGCTGGCGCCCCGGCTGCGCAGGCGCTCGCCGAAGCGATCCACCCTGGCCTTGCGTCCCTGTGCCGTCATCCCCCTGCCGGTCCTGCCCCGCCCATGCCTCGAAAACGAGGAGCATGCTGGCACAGCCACAGCCCGTTTTCCATGTGGCGGCAGATGTTTGGAACGGCTCCGAAGTGCGTCTTCCCGCTAGCGTCGGGCGACCTTGAGCCGGATGACCTCGGCTTCCACCACCGCCGCCACGAGATTGAGGGCGGCATAGGTGTTGGAGATGGTCTCGTCCCGTGGCAGCAGCACGTAGCGGCCGTCGCGACAGGCCTTCATCAGGCGGCACCAGCCGGGCATCACCTTCTCCATGTCGGCCATCTCCGTCGCGGCCCGTGGCCGAGATCGGAGCGGAAGGTGCCGAAGGCGAGGTCGGCCTCCAGATCCGGCAGGCGCTCCGCGCTGACATCCATGCGGTCGCCCTCCGACATGGCCTCGACGATCTTCGGGAAGCGGAATCCGGCATCGCGGAGCACCCGGCCAAGGGCGCGGTCGGTGTGGAAGAGCGTGATCTTGCCCTGGTTCGCCTGGAAGCTCACCACGCTGAGGCTGCCGGTGTCCACGAGGCTGCGCAGCTGGGCGATTTGCGCCGCGTAGCGCGCCTGAAGGGCGGCCAGCCGCGCGCCGGTGCCGGTGAGGTCCGCGAGCTTGCCGTAGATCGCCGCCGGTCCTCCCTTCAGATGCTCGATGCTCACGGTGGGTGCGATGCGCTCCAGCTGCGACACCGGCGTGTCGCGTGTGGGCGAGGTGATGATGAGATCGGGCTTCGCCGCCGCCACTGCCTCGATGTCGATTGCATTGGCACCGACGAAGGCGATGGGCGCGGTGTCGAAATCGACGCCGGTGAGCAGCTTGCCCGCCCTGAGAAAGCGCGTGCCATCCGGCCGCACCCGGCCATGGCTCGCCACCGGCGTCACGCCGAGTTCGATCAGCGGCAGGGTGATGTCGAGATCGTGCAGGGACACGATGCGCTGGGGGCGGACCGGCACCTGCACCGTCCGGCCGAGATCGTCTGTGAAGGCCCGCGTCTGGGCATGGGCCGGTGCGGAGACGCAGGCGATGACAAGCGCCAGAACGGCGAAGCGGAGCAGAGCAGTCATCGGTTCGGTCCGGTCATATCTGGTCCCGTCGCCGCCACAGCAGGAAGAGGAAGAGCGGAACGCCGGCAAGGGTCATCACGATGCCGGCGGGGATCTGCAGCGGGGCGAAGGCGAGCCGGCCCGCCGTATCCGCGAGCAGCACCAGCGCCGCGCCGATCAGCCCGCTGGCGGCGAGCACGGCGGCCTGTCCGCCTCCGATGACCAGCCGCGCCATATGCGGCGCGATGAGCCCCACGAAGCCAAGGCTGCCGACGCAGGAGACCGCCGCCGCCGTCATCAGCACCGGCGCCGCGAGCCCAAGCGCACCCGCGAGCCGCAGACGCACCCCGAGACCTTTTGCGGCCGCATCGCCCAGCAGCATCGCGTCGGCGGCGCGGGCGGTGGCGAAGAGGAGGACCGCGCCCAGCACACCCCACAGCGCAAGGGCGGGGATCAGCGTCCATTCGGCGGCATGGAGGCTGCCCGCGAGCCAGACGAGGGCCGTCTCGACATCGTTGATGTCGGCGGTTGTGATGAACACGAGCAGCGCCGAGGCGAGCAGCCACGACACGCCGATGCCCACCAGAACGAAGCGCACCCCGGACAAGTCGCGGGCGACGAGCACCACCACCAGCGCGACGGCGAGCCCACCCGCCATTCCCGCCGGCAGGCGCCAGCCGGGGCCAAGCGCCGGCGCGGCGAGGATCAGCGCCAGCACCGCGAGGCTCGCACCTTCCTTGATGCCCACGAGGCCGGGATCGGCGAGGCCATTGCGCGTCAGCGCCTGCAAGGCGGCGCCGGACAGGCCCAGCATGGCGCCGGCCAGCAGCGCGAGCACCACCCGCGGCAGGCGCACGCCGGTCACCACATGGGCCACGTCGGGCGGTACGTCGCGAGCAAGAATGGCGGCCAGCACCCGGTCGAGGGGGATGGGCAGGCTGCCGGTCGCGAGGGCGAAGGCCGCCCCGCCCGCGATCAGGATGAGAACAACCATCGCCGCCGCAGCCGCGCGCGGCCGCACACGCAGGCTCAGCGGCCCCACCCGCACTTGCCGGTAGCCCGCCGCGCGGGCCAGGGCGCTCACGGCCGCCGCCGCGATGCGAGGGCGATGAAGACCGGCACGCCCACCAGCGCGGTGACGATGCCGGTCGCCAGTTCGCGGGGCGCGAACAGGCTGCGCGCGGCAAGGTCCGCCGCCACCAGCAGCGCCGCGCCGGCAAGCGCGCTCAGCGGCAGCACGAGCCGCATGTCGCGCACGCCCAGCGCCTTGACCGCATGGGGCACCACCAGCCCGACGAAGCCGATGGGGCCGGCCAGCGACACCGCCGCGCCGCAGAGCAGGCCGGCGGAGACGAGCGCGGCGAGGCGGGTGCGCGCCACATCTATGCCGAGCCCGGCCGCCACCTGATCGCCCATGGCCAGCGCATCGAGCCGCCGCGCCAGCACAAGGGCCAGCCCGAGGCCAACGGCGGCCGGAGGCAGCGCGGCCCACAGCCCGCCGTAGCTGAGGCCGGAGAGGTCGCCGGCGAGCCACAGGCGCACGGTGGCGAGCGTCTGGTCGTCCAGCAGCAGCTGGGCGGAGGTGAGCGCGGCGGCGAAGGCGGAGAACGCGACGCCGCAGAGTGTCACCTTCAACGGCGTCAGCCCTGTGCGGCCGAGGGAGGCCGCGGCAAGGACAAGCGCGCACAGCAGTGTTGCGCCGAGCCCCGCCACCAGCGGGCGGATGGCAGCGAGCGCGGACGCAGGCAGCCCCCCTCCGAGCAGCGGCGACAGGGTCAGCGTCGAGACCACCGCCAGGGCCGCACCGGCGTTCAGCCCAAGCACATGGGGCTCGCCCAGCGGGTTGCGCGTGACCGACTGGATCAGCGCACCGGTAAGGCCGAGGCCCGCGCCCACCGCGAGCGCAGCCAGCAGGCGCAGCAGCCGCAATTCCACGATGACGTTATGGTCGAAGCTGTCCGCATCGAAGGCGACCAGCGCCCGCACCACCGTCGAAGCCGGAATCGCCCGCGCCCCGAAGCCGAGATGCGAGACGGACAGCCCGGCGACCAGCAGCCCGAGCCCGCAGGCGACGAGCAGGGGGCGCGCCGCGCGAAGGCGGACGCCGGCGACGGCGGAGGGTGTGGCGGCAATGCTCAACGCTGCCCTCCCCCGGAAGGCCCGAGCGGGACGAACACCGGCTTGCCGGTGCGCGGATGCGGCACCGCCTCCACCTCAAGGCCGAAAATGTCGGCCACATCCGCCGCCGAAAGGCTCCGCCCCTCTCCCGCCACGGCGCGAATGCGGCCGTCCTTCAGGCAGAGCACCGTATCGGCATAAGCGACGGCCATGTTGAGATCGTGCAGCACCACCACCACGGTGCGGCCGTGCGCATGGGCGAGGCGGGCGAGCAGGTCGAGCACCTCCACCTGATAGCGCAGGTCCAGGAAGGTGGTGGGTTCATCCAGCAGGATCACCGAGGTTTCCTGCGCCATGGCCATGGCGATCCAGCAGCGCTGGCGCTGGCCACCGGAGAGCGCGGCGACCGGCGTCCCGGCGAAATCGCTGGTGCCGGTGAGGCCCATGGCGGCATCCACGGCGGCGGCGTCCTTATCGCTCCACTGGCTGAGGAAGCCCTGATGCGGATGGCGCCCGCGCGAGACGAGTTCGTAGGCGGTGAGCCCCTCCGGCACCAGCGGGCTCTGCGGCAGGATGCCCAGCTCCCGCGCCAGCACCCGCGTCGGCTGCCCGTGCACGGCCCGGCCGTCGAGCAGAACCGTTCCGCCCATGGGCTGGAGCAGCCGGGCCATGGTGGCGAGGAGCGTAGACTTGCCGGAGCCGTTGGGGCCGATGAGCGCCGTCATGCGGCCGGCGGCGACAGTGAAGCTCACCCCGTCCACGACGAGGCGCTGGCCATAGCCGGCCTTCAGGTCGGCGACGCGCAGGCGGACGGCATCCGGGTCCGTGACCGCATCCGCCCGCACCCAATTCTGCACCGCTCCGCTCCCACGCCGTCGCAGCCTCCACATTCGGAAAGCGCGTGCCTCTCAGGCCCCTTCCCTCTCCCGCGCGGCCCTGTAGTAGTCAAACCGTGACGGCGCCAAAAGCCAGCGCATATTTGAACAGACGCAAATCATGTGGCCAATACACATCACGTCCGGAGCGTCATTTTAATATTGGAATAATTTGAATGTGATCTGCCCAGCGGGGACAACGCCTGACAACACGCCACTTCCATGCGCTTTGGTCGTGAAATTGACCCCGTTTGCAATCACTGCGCCATTCGGCTTCGATGAAGCATCCCCTTCACCCTGAGGCATTGGACGCTTTCCAGATTTTACTACTACAGCACATTTTGAGGAACTCGGTCCGACACCGCGCGGCGAAGTTCATGCGGCCGCGCGTCGGACCGGGATTTTGGGACAGATGATTTCTTCATTGCCGTCGCGCGCACGCCTGATGCTCTCCGCCTCCCTGCTGGCGCTCGCCCCGTTCGCGGCGGACGGCGCTTCCGCGCAAACGGCCCCGCCGCCCGCCTGGGACCTTCCGGCCACCGACACGGACCTTCCGACCATCGTGGTGAATGCCGAGCGCGGCGACGGCGTCGTGGTGGGCTACCAGACCATCACCACCTCAACCGCCACCCTCACCCAGATGCCCGTGCTGGATATTCCGGCGGCCATCAACACGGTGACGCAGGACGTCATCCAGGACCAGAACGCCACCACCCTCGAACAGGTGCTGCAGAACATCTCGAACGTGACCGTCGCCAACACCCTCGGCGGCACGCAGGATGCCTTCATCCGCCGCGGCTTCGGCGACAATCGCGACGGCGGCGTGCTGACGAACGGACTGCGCACCGTGCTGCCCCGCAGCTTCAACGCCACCACCGACCGGGTGGAGGTGTTGAAGGGGCCGGCCTCCACCCTCTACGGCATCCAGGAGCCGGGCGGCATCATCAACGTCATCACCAAGAAGCCGCAGGAGACCTTCAACGCCTATCTCAACGGCTCGATCTCCAGCTTCGGCGGCGGTACCGGCGATTTCGACGTCACGGGTCCGATCAACGGCACGGGCCTCGCCTTCCGCTTCATCGGCGAGTGGCAGGACCAGAACTACTGGCGCAACTTCGGCGACATCGAGCAGAACATCCTTGCCCCGTCGCTGGCCTGGTACGGCGAGAACACCACGGCGACCCTCGCCTACACCCACCGCGAATATTCCGTGCCGTTCGACCGCGGCACCATCTTCGATCTCAACACCGGCAAGGCCGTGCCCGTGGACCGGCGCATCCGCTTCGACGAGCCCTATAACGTCACCAACGGCACGTCCGACCTCGTGCTCGCGGGCGTCGAGCATGCCTTCAACGACGCCTGGAAGCTGAAGGTCAACTACGCCTGGAGCCAGGACGTCTATGAGGACAACCAGGCCCGCGTGATCGCCTACGATCCAGCCACCGGCATCCTCACGCGGCGGGCCGACGCGACCCAGGATTCCACCCAGCACGACAACAACCTGCGCGCCGACCTCACCGGCACGGTCATGATCGCGGGCATGAAGAACGAGCTGCTGTTCGGCGCCAATGTGAACGACTACGACGTGCTGCGCACGGACATGATCCGCTGCAAGAACGTCAAGGGTTTCAACATCTACCACCCGGTGTACGGCACCTTGCCCGCCTGCACCACCGTCTCCGCCGCCGACAGCGACCAGCGGGCCAACCAGACCCTCTACAGTGGTTATGCGCAGGATGCGGTCTACCTGACCGACCAGTGGATCGTCGTCGCCGGCGGCAGCTATGCCTGGTACACCCAGACCGCCGGCAAGGGCCGCCCCTTCAACCTCAACACAGATGCCGAAGGCGGCGAGTTCATGCCCCGGGCGGGCGTGGTCTACAAGGCCACCGACAAGCTCTCCTTCTACGCCAATTACGCCACCTCATTCGTGCCGCAG
The DNA here is from genome assembly GCF_017875275.1 of Xanthobacter flavus. Classification (NCBI taxonomy): domain Bacteria; kingdom Pseudomonadati; phylum Pseudomonadota; class Alphaproteobacteria; order Hyphomicrobiales; family Xanthobacteraceae; genus Xanthobacter; species Xanthobacter flavus. Next base: position 964,788 of record NZ_JAGGML010000001.1, read on the forward strand.
ATCTCCATCGCCAGCGAGATCGGCTCGCTGCCGCCGGAGACCGGCGTGTCCTACGAGGCGGGCATGAAATTCGAGGTGCTTAAGGGGCTGACGGGCACCGTCGCCGTCTTCAACATCGAGAAGGAGAACGTGCTCTATAACGAGGTCATCAATGGCGAGACCTTCGCCCGCACCGCCGGAAAGGTGCGCTCGCGGGGCTTCGAGTTCGACATTTCCGGCGCCGTGACCGAGCAGATCAACGTCATCGCCAGCTACGGCTACACGGATGCGAAGATCGTCGAGGATCCGCAATATGCGGGCAACGTCCCGGCCAACGTCGCGTCACACACCTTCTCGCTGTTCGCGACCTATGATTTCGGCAAGGTCTGGGGCGAAAATTCCCTGAAGGTGGGCGGCGGCTTCCATGGCCAGAGCGAGGCGCCCGGATCGGCCGCCAACACTTTCTGGCTGCCGGGCTATGTGGTGTTCGACGCCATGGTCGCCTACACCATCCCCCAGCCCACGCCCTGGGCGGTGACGCCGCTGACCGTGCAGCTCAATGTGAAAAACCTGTTCGACACGACCTATTACGTCTCGTCCATCGGCACCAACAATCTCGGCGTCGCCATCGGTGCCCCGTTCGAGGCAACCCTCTCCGCCCGGCTGAAGTTCTGACCCCCCGGCCGGACGGCAGCGAGCCTCTGATTATTCGCCAGCCGCATGTGCCTCCAGCCGCCGCTCCTTGGCGTAGCGCACCAGCGCGGCGAAACGGTAGAGGCCGTGGACGAACTTGCCGTAGGGCATGGTCAGGAAGAAGCCAAAGACGAAGCCGAGGTGAATGGCGAGCATCGTCCCCATGGCCGGCGTCGCGCGCAGCACCAAAAGCGCGAGGCCGGTGAGCGCGGTGCCGAACAGCATGGCGAGAAAGGCCGCGTCCATGCCCCGGCGCGTGTCGTCCATCATCATGGGATCACGCGCCTTCTTCGCCAGAAACAGCCCGGCCGGCCCGATCACCAGGCCGATGCCGCCGAGGGTGCCGAGCACCACCGGCAGGTCCCACCACGGATAGGGCGACATGCGGCCCAGCAGATAATGGTAGAGGGTCGCCACCGAGGTCGCGGCGAAGCACAAGGCGAAGCCGTAGAAGGTGAAATGGTGGAACAGCCGACGATTGTCGGTGGGCTTCTCGTCCTCGTTCATGCAGCCCACGCCGCCGCCATCCAGATAGCGCAGCTGGCCCGCATCCTTCATGGCCTGCCAGAGGGAGGGCGCATCGGGCGGCAGGGGCTTGCCGTTTTCCATGTCCCGCCAGAAGGCGCGCAGGCCCATGAACAGGGCCAGCAAGGCGTAGAGGAACACCCCGCCGAACAGCGCCACCATGGCATTGTGCGGCATGAGGCGGAAGAAGGCGCCCGGCCCCACATGCGCGCCGAACATCACAGCCGGATCATTGAAGGCCATGAACCCGCCGAGGAAGGCGGCGACCGACGCGGCGGTTATGAGGGCCACGACGAGGCCGTTGCGCCGGAACAGGCCGGCGAGCGGACGCGGCCACGCATAATGGGCATAGGAATCGTTGCGCACCTCGGCGAGCGTGCGCGGCACGTTCACATTGAATTCGTGCGGCGGCGAGAACTGGCAGTCAAAATAGCACGCGCCGCAGGAATGGCAGAGGTTCGACAAATAGTTGAGATCGCCAGCCGAGAATGCCCGACGCATCTCCATGGCCGGAAACACGGCGCACAGGCCCTCGCAATAGCGGCACGAATTGCAGACCGTCATGAGCCGGGCCGCTTCCTCCAGCGGCGAGCTGTGCGCGTTCATCTGGAATTCTTCCTTGTTGTGTGAGTTGTCTTGCATACAGCTGCGCACAGCCGTACTCCCTTCAAGGACCGGCGCGCGGCGCGCACCGGACAGCGGGGAGGAGCGCAATGGCGGATGCGACGGCTCAAGGAGACGACGGCCTCTCCCGCGCGCAGCGCGTCTACGAGCGGCTGAAGGAGGATATCCGGGCCGGGGCCCTCCGGCGCGGCGAGCGCGTGCGCGAGGAGCAGGTGGCGCGGGCGCTGGGCGTCAGCCGAACGCCGGTGCGCGAGGCGCTGACGCGGCTCACCGCGCGCGGGCTGATCGAGGCGACGCCGGCCGGACTGGTGGTGGCCACCATCTCCCGCCCCCAGACCCTTGAGCTCTACGCCATGCGCGAGGTGCTGGAAGGCTCGGCCGCCCGCTTCGCCGCCCAGCACGCCGCGCCCAGCGAGATCGCCATGCTCGACCGCCTCTCGTCCGCCTTCGAGACGGCGTTCGGCGATGCGGACCGGCTGGCCGAGCTGAACCGCCGTTTTCATTCCGCCATCGTGGACGCCGCCCACAACCGCTACCTGGTCCGCATGCTGGACGAGCTGAGCGACGCCCTCGCCCTGCTGCCGGGCACCACCTTCCAGCTGGCCGAGCGCGGACCGCTGGCAGTGCGTGAGCATGCCGCCATCGTGGCCGCCATCGCCGCCCGCGATCCGGACGCCGCCGAGCGGGCGGCGCGGCTGCACATCCAGCATGCGCAGGAGGCGCGGCTGGCGCTGATGCAGCTCGACTGAGCCGCTCCGGCTAATTGCGCACACTGCGGGCCGCCCCGGTGCCGGCGCAGCGGCCGAACACGCTGCCGATGGTCATGCCGATGCCCGCGGCATAGCCGCGGCCGAGCACGTTGCCCGCCATGATCTCGCCCGCGGCGAACATGTTGGCCGCCTTGGAGCCGTCGGCCATCTGCATCCGCGCCTCGCGGTCCACGCGCACGCCGAGATAGGTAAAGGTGATGCCCGGCCGCACCGGATAGGCATAGAACGGCGCGGTATCGATGGGCCGCGCCCAATGGGTCTTGGGCGGGGTGAGGCCCTCCGTGCGGCAGTCGTCGAGGACCGTGTGGTCGAAGCTGCCGCCGGGCACAATGGACCCGTTGAATCGCGAGATGGTGGCGGCGAAAGCCTCCGGGTCGAGCCCGAGCTTCCCCGCCAGCTCCTCCGGCGTCGCCGCGCTGATGGGCGGATAGAGCGAGGGCATGAAGGAGGTGAGCGACTTGGCGTCAAACACGATGTAGGCGATCTGATCCGGCTGCTGGGCGACGAGGCGGCCCCAGATGGCGTAGCGCTTGGGCCAGAAATCCTCGCCCTCGTCATAGAAGCGCTCGGCCTTGTTGTTCATCACGATGCCGAACACCACGCAGTCGAGCCGGGTGATGATGCCGCCATCGAACTTGGGGGCGCGCGCATCGATGGCCACCGCGTGGCACTGGGTGGGATCGCCCACCGCCTTCACGCCCTTGTCCAGCAGCATCCGCAGCATGGTGCCCCGGTTGTAGGGCGTACCGCGAATGAGGAAATTCTCCGCCGGCGGCCCCCAATACTCCTTCAGCCAGTCGATATTGGCCTCGAACCCGCCGGCCGCCGCGACGAGGGCGCCCGCGCGCACCGTGTGGCGCGCGCCACCATGCTTGACATGGGCACCGAGGAAGAAGCCGTTGTCGATGTCGAGGTCCACCACCTCGGCGTCGTACAGCACCTCCACGCCGAGCCGCTCGGCGGTCTGGTACAGCGCGTTCAGCATCGAGCGGCCGCCGCCGAGGAAGAAGGAATTGGTGCGCCCGAGGCTCAACGTGCCGCCGAGGGAGGGCTGGAACCGCACGCCCTGCTCGGTGATCCAGCCCAGCATGTCCTTGGACTGGGCAATCATGAAGCGGGCCAGTTCCTCGTCCGTATGGCCCTGGGTGACGCGCTTCAGGTCGTCCCAGAACTCGTCCTCGGTGTAGGGGCCGGTGAGCGTATCGGTGGCGGTGTCGTGGGCGCAGCGCATGTTGCGGGTGTGGCGGGTGTTGCCGCCGCGATAGAAGCGCGGCGCCATCTCCAGGACGAGAACCGACGCGCCGTCCCGCCGCGCCGCGATGGCCGCGCACAGGGCCGCGTTGCCGCCGCCCACCACGAGCACGTCCCAGCGGCGGCCCAGCAAAGCGGAGGCTTCAGCCGCCGTCTGCGCTTCGGCTCGCACTCCCGTCATCCGCCCCTCCACCCGTCCCGACGCCTTCGCGCCATGCATTGCATTCTATTGTATACAGTCGTGCGCAGATATCTGCGCGCGTTTATTGTTCGCGTCAAGCGCCCCCCTTGACGGGGGGATGCAAATTCGCGACGGTTATAAAAGAGAATAATAGTTCTGTCTAACAGAACGATTTGCCGCGCGGTGCGGCTCAGGAGGAAACATGTCGTTCCGAAGCACGATGGCCGCCCTCGCCGGTTGCCTCGCGAGTTGCATTGCCCTCTCCGGCCCTGCGTCGGCCGAGACCTATCCGGCGCGGCCGGTGACGATGATCGTCCCGTATGCCGCCGGGGGCGCTACCGACGTGGTGGCCCGGGCGGTCGCCGAAAAGCTCACGGGCGCCTGGGGACAGGCGGTGGTCGTGGACAACCGCGCCGGAGCCGGCACCACCATCGCGGCCCGGACGGTCGCGCAGGCGCCGGCGGACGGCTACCTCCTCTACATGACCACCTCGGCCCACACGATCTCGGGGCACCTCTATCCCGGCCTGACCTTCGACGCGGTGAAGGACTTCGCGCCGATCACCCTCGTCACCAAGGTGCCGCTGGTTCTGGTGGTGAGCCCGCAGGTGCCTGCCTCCAACATGTCGGAATTCCTCGCCTGGCTCGCCAAGGAGGGGGACAAGGTGAACTACGCCTCCCCCGGCATCGGCACCGCGCAGCACCTGTCGGCCGAGTTGTTCAAGATCGCCACCAAGAGCGGCATCACCCACGTGCCGTACAAGGGCGACGCGCCGGCCCTCACCGATCTCATGGGCGGCCAGGTGCAGATGATGCTCGCGACCGCGACGGCGGTCATTCCGCTCATCGAGAGCGGCAAGGTTAAGGCGATCGCCGTCGCCCATAACCGCCGCATCAGCGCGCTGCCGCAGGTGCCCACCTTCGCCGAGGCCGGCGTAAAGGATTTCGAGGCCGCCACCTGGTTCGGCCTGCTGGCGCCCGCGAAGATCAAGCCGGAGCTGGTCGAGAAAATCTACACCGACGTGTCGAAGATCGTCGCGGAGCCGGACATGCGCCGCCGCATCGAGCAGCTCGGTGGCGATGTGGTCAACAGCACGCCGGCCGAGTTTGCGCGCTTCATGCAGGAAGAGAGCGGCAAGTGGGCCGCCGCGGTGAAGGCTTCCGGCGCGTCCCTGAAGTGAGGTCTTCCCGCTCCCGGTCCGCGTTCTGCGCGGACCGGGATGCGATTGTCGGGCCGTGAACCGGGCGCGGTGTCGCTTTCCCTCAGGCGGCGCCGCGCTCGGCCGTTCCGGCGGGATGCTGAAAGGCCGGCCAGGTGCCGCCGAGGGTGCGGGTCAGTCTCTCCGCCTGCGGCAGTAGCTCTGCGCGCATGGCCGCGATCCGCTCGGGCGAGAAGCGCTCGCGCGGGCCGGACAGGGAGAGGGTGCCGAACAGGCCGGTGGGGCCGAACACCGGGGCAGCAACCGCCGCGCAGGCGGGATCGCGCTCGCCCTGCGAGAGCGCCCAGCCTTCGGAGCGGATGGCGTCGTAACGCGGACCGGCCTCGCCGTCGAAGGCAAGGAGGACATGTCCGCCCGCTCCCACCCGAATGGGATAAACATCGCCCGCCGCCACCCGGTCCAGCGTCGCATGGCGCGAATCCACGCGGAACAGGCACAGGCGGTGGCCGGCATCCTGCCGGACATGGAACGACGAGCTTTCGGTCCCGCGATCCACCAGTTCCTGCAGAACCGGCAGCACATGGCCGCGCAGCCCGTTGCGCCGCTCATAGGCAATGCCGAGCCGGAAGGCAGCCGGCCCCAGATCATAGCCGCCATCGCGCAGGCGCGTGACATAGCCGTTGCCTTCCAGCGACGCCATGAGGCGGAGGATGGTGCTCTTGTAGAACCCCGTCAGGCGGGAGAGGTCCGCGAGGCTGACGGGACCGTTCGCGCGCTCCAGCGCGCTGACGATGCTGAGCGCCCGTTCGACGGCGGCGACGCCGCCGCCATCGGGCTGACCGGGGGTCTTGGACTCGGACACACGCATCTCCAGTACGCCCGCCGACTGCGCCGGGCGGGCGATGGATGATTGCAGAAGCGGCCGGCAATTGGAACGCTCCCGCCGCGCCGGACCATCCCCACCGGGCAAGAGGCGCGCCGACGCGCCCGCCTCCGCCGTCAGCTTGATTTGGCGACGATGCGGCTCACCACGGGCCAGTAGAGATCGCCGAAGCCTTCGGCCTGCGTCTTCTCCAGCAGTCGGTCGGCGAGTTCCGCCCCTTGCAGCTTGAGCCCCACCGATTGCGCGAGGGACAGCGCGTAGCTGATGTCCTTGCGGGCGTAGGTGGTGGAGAAGGCGCGCTCCGGGAAGGTGTCCGGCACCACGGCCTTCATGCCGTGGTTGCGCAGGGCGAAGCTGTCGGCCGAGCCCTTCATCAGGGTCTCGAACAGGAGCTTGCCATCGACGCCCGCGCGCGTGGCCGTGGCCATCGCCTCGCTCAGCGCCACGACCGTCTCAACCAGAACCATGTTGTTGAGGATCTTGACGATCTGTCCCGCCCCGATCGGCCCGCAATGGGTGATGTCGCTGGCGAAGGTCGCGAGCAGCGGTCGCACGAGGTCGAAGGTCGGCTCGTCCGCGCCCACCATGATGGAGAGCGTGCCCGCCTCGGCCGCCTGCCGGGTGCGCGCGATGGGCGCGTCGGCATAGCGGGCGCCGGCCGCGACGACCTTCGACGCAATGTCCCGCGTCAACTCCACCGGCGAGGTGCCGAGATCGACGATCACCTGTCCCGGACGGACATGGGCGAGGAGGCCATCAGCGCCGAGGGTCACGGCTTCCACATGGGCGCCGCTGGGCAGGGCCATGAAGATGACGTCGCACGCCGCTGCCAGATCGGCGAGGCTCTGCGCGCGGGTCACCCCGAAGGCGGCGAGCCGCTCCAGCGGCGCGTCCGCCCGGTCGAAGCCGACCACGGGCCGTCCACTCTTCTGCGCGAGGTTGCGGCACATGGGCTCGCCCATGACGCCGAGCCCGATGAAACCGACGCTGCCGCTCATTGTCCCATGCCTTCCTCGGGCACCAGCTTGCCCATGTCCCAATAGATGCCCTTCGCCTGCTGATAGAGGCGGACGCCGGAAATGCCCTTCTCGCGGCCGATGCCGCTTTCCTTGAAGCCGCCGAACGGCGTCGCCACGGAAAGCTGCTTGTAGGTGTTGATCCAGATGGTGCCGGCCTCGATGGCCCGCGCCACGCGCCAGGCGCGCCGGTAGTCGGCCGTCCAGATGCCGCAGGCGAGGCCGTAGACGCTGTCGTTGGCCTGGGCGACGAGGTCCGCTTCGTCGGAGAAGGGCAGGATCACCAGCACGGGGCCGAAGATTTCCTCCTGAGCCACCCGCGCCGCATTGGTCAGCCCGCCGATGAGGGTGGGTAGATAGAAGGCGCCGTTGGCGAGCGCATCCGCATCGGGACGGCGACCGCCGACGATGATGTCGCCGCCCTCCTTGCGGGCCACGTCCACCATGCTTTCCACCCGGTCACGGTGGGGGAAGGAGGCGAGCGGTCCCATCTTCGAGGCCGGCTCCGTGGGCATGCCCACCGCCAGCGCCTCGGTTTTCGCCTTCAGGCGATCCACGAAGGCATTGTAGACCGACCTCTGCACGAACAGGCGCGAGCCGGCGACGCAGGACTGGCCGGAGCCCTCGAAGATGCCGCCCATGACGCCGGCCACCGCCGCTTCGAGATCGGCATCCTCGAAGACGATGTTCGGCGATTTGCCGCCGAGTTCCAGCGCGGCAGGAATGAGCCGGTCGGCGCAGATACGGCCGATTGCGCGCCCGGTGCCGGTGCCGCCGGTGAAGGACACCATGCGCACGCCCGGATGCTGCACCAGCGCGACGCCGGTGTCGCCGCCGAGGCCGGTCACCACATTCAGGATACCCGGGGGCAGGCCCGCTTCCGCGGCGATGCGGGCGACGAGGATGGCAGCGGTGGGCGTCACCTCGGAGGGCTTCACGATGATGGCGTTGCCGGCGGCGAGCGCCGGGGCCACCTTCTGCGCCTCCATGGTGAGCGGCGAATTCCAGGGGGTGATGGCGGCGATGACGCCCATGGGCTCATAGACCGTCATGGACATGTAGTCGCCGCGCGCCGGCGTGACCTCGGAGCCGAGCGTCTCGCACACCGCCGCGAAGTAGCGGAAGGTCGCGATGGCGCTCGCCACCTGGGTGCGGCACTCGGCGATGACCTTGCCGTTCTCGCGCATCTGGATGGCAGCCAGCTCATCAGCATTGGCGGCCATGCCGTCGGCGATGCGGGCGATGATGCGGGCGCGCTCGTGGGGCCGCATGTTCCGCCAGGCCGCCGACCGCACGGCCTGCTGGGCCGATGCGACGGCCGCGTCCACATCAGCGGCGGAGGCGGCGGAGAGCTCGTAATTCACCTCGCCCGTCGCGGGATTGCGCGAGACGAAGGTGGGGCCGGTGCCCGTGACGGACTTTCCGGACACGAAGAAGGGCAATGGGGACATGGGGTTCTCGCAGGGGAGCCGGCCCGCGCGGTGCGCGGGCCCGGCGATACGGATCAGCGCTTGACGAGCGGGCACTCGCTTTCGCTCAGCGGGCGGTAGGATTCGGAGCCGGGGAAGCGCTCGACCGTCTTGTAATAGTCGAACTCGTACTTCGACTCAGCCGGCGTCTTCACCTGCATCAGGTACATGTCGTGGAGCACGCGGCCGTCCGGACGGATCACGACATCCTTGTTGTACATGTCGTTGACCTTCATCTCGTGCATCTTGGCGGCGACCTTCTCGCCATCCTTGTTGCCGAGCGCCTTCACCGCCGCGAGATAGTGCTTCACGCCGCTGTAGACGCCGGCATGGATCATGGAGGGGACGCGCCCGCCCATCTGGGCCTGGAAGCGCTTGGTCCAGGCGCGGGTCTCGTCGGTTAGATCCCAGTAGAAGGAGGTGGTCACCTGAAGGCCCTGCGCCGCCTTCACGCCCAGCGCCTTCACGTCGGTGATGAAGACGAGGAGGCCGGCGAGCTTCTGCCCGCCCTCGACGATGCCGAACTCACCCGCCTGCTTGATGGCGGTCTGCACGTCGCGGCCCGAGGTGGCGAGGCCGACCACGTTGGCCTTCGATGCCTGCGCCTGAAGGAGGAAGGAGGAGAAATCGTTGGTGCCGAGCGGATGGGCCGCCTGCCCCACAACCTTGCCGCCCGCCGCCTCGATGAACTTGGTGGCGTCGCGCTGGAGCGCGTGGCCGAAGGCGTAGTCCGCCGTGATGAAGTACCAGCTCTTGCCGCCGGCCTTGGTGATGGCCTGGCTGGTGATCTTGGCGAGGGCGTAGGTGTCGTAGGTGAAGTGGAAGGAATAGGGCGAGCAGGCCTTGCCCGTGAAGTCCGACGAGGCCGGGCCGTTCACGATGAAGATCTTCTTGCGTTCCTTGGCCGCCTCCAGGATCGCGAAGCCGGCCGAGGAGGCCGCACCGTCCGCGATCAGGTCCACGCCCTGGGTATCGAACCACTTGCGGGCAGTGGCGGAGGCGATGTCCGCCTTGTTCTGGTGGTCGGCGTCGATGATCTCGATGCGCTGGCCGATGACCTCGTTGGCGAAGTCTTCCGCCGCGAGCCTGGCGGCGACCACCGAACCGCGCCCGCCATTGTCGGCGAACACGCCGGACTGGTCGTTCAGGATGCCGATGCGGATCACGTCGTCTGCCGCACGGGCAGCGACCGGAGCTGCGGCGAGCGCCATACCGAGCGCGGCGGCGGCGAACCTCTTTTTCGTTGTGTTCATTCTGGCGTCTCCTCGCGAATTATCGTTGGTCATGATTGACCGGCACGCGCCCGCACCTCGTCGAGGACGGGAGCGATGTAGCGGCGGAACTGCTCGGGGTTCTCGCTCATCGGGAAGTGGCCGAGGCGCTCCATCACCGTCACCTGCGCGCCGGCGATAGTGCGGGCGGCGCGGAGCGTGTCGTCTGGGGAGCAGGAATAGTCGTATTCGCCCGTGAGCAGGTAGAGCGGGCAGACATTGGTGTCGATGGCGGCGGTGCGGCCACGCAGATCGCCATCGACGCGGTAGAAATAGAGGTCACCCTTGAAGACGCCCGGCCCGCTCTGCTTGTAATGCCACAGCGTTTCCATGCGCCGCGCCGGGGGCACATCAGGCGACATCAGGCCGGAAACCAGCGCCGCGCAGGCTTCACCGCCGTGCACGTCGGGTCGGTTGAGCCATTCCGTGTCGTACCAGGGCTGCTGGAAATCCGCGGCCTCGAGGCCGATCAGCGCGGAAAACTCCGCCGCGTGATCGATGGCGAGGTTGAGCACGATGCGCCCGCCGATGGAGCAGCCCATCACCACCGGCTTCTCAAGTCCGAGCGCACCGCAGAAGGCGCGGATGGTGGAGGTGTAGGCCGCCGTGGTGAGGCGATATTCCGTGCCGTCCCAGTCCTCGGGCGGGTTGGACTTGCCGTGGAACGGCAGATCGAAGGCGATGACGCGGAAGTGCCGCGTGATCTCGGCGTCGGCCAGAAGGTGGCGCCACTGGCGTCCATCCGAACCCGCCGTGTGCAGGCAGACGAGCGGGATGCCGGCACCGGCCTCCTCGAAATAGACGCGGTGCGGGCGGCCTTCGATGGGGAAGGTTACATAGCGCCCGACCATGGGTTCGATCTGGGGCTCGATGGTCGCGGGAACGGTCATGCTCATGCCCGTGCCTCCCGCGGCAGCGCCAGAAGGTCCTTGAAGTACTGGAGGTTGGCGATGAAGGGGTGAAGGTCTCCCTCCAGCGTCGCCGCCCCGCGCTTGGTCAGCGCCAGAAGGTCGTGCCAGCCCGCCTTTGGCATGGGCTGCCAGAACGCGCTCCACGCCTCGGGGGTGGCGCGGTAGGCGAAGCGCCAGTTCGCCATCACGCGCGGCGCCTCGTCCATCTGCACGATGCGGCCCTGCGCGATCCGCAAGCGGAAGGCCCGGCCGGGAAGCCCCACGAGGCATTCCGTGGACAGAAAGCGGCCGCGCTGCTGAAGGGCGGGCATGCCTTCCAACAGCGCCGGCAGGCGGGCGAGCCGCGCCGCCACATGGTCATCGGGATCCACCAGAACCCTCCCTATTGTTCTGTTAGACAGAACATCTGTTCTTTTTTGTAAGTTGAATATACAGAGAGACGATCCGCTGGCAAGCGGCTTCGCCGGGTCCGATAAGCAAGTCTCAGACGCCCGTGTGACCGAGGCTCACGACGAAACCGCCCGGCACAGAACCGGGGATCGGGAGGGAACGAGATGCAGTGGGAGGTCTATGCCCTGCGCTATGGCGATCAGCAGCGCACGCGCGGCATGAATTTCATCGGCGCGGGCGATCCGCACGATACGCCGATGCCACTCGATTTCTACGTCTGGCTCCTGCGCAGCGGCAGCCGGCTGATCGCGGTGGACACCGGCTTCGCGAAGGTCGGCACGCCCGCACGGGGACGCCGAATCCTTCGGGATGTGGCGACGGCCTATGGCGATCTCGGCTGCGATCCTGCCGAGGTGGAGGACGTGATCATCACCCACCTCCATTACGACCACGCCGGCAACCTCGACCTGTTTCCGAAGGCCACCTTCCACCTTCAGGAACGCGAGATGGGCTTCGCCACCGGACGGCACATGTGCGTCGCCTGCATGCGCCACGCATTCGATGTGGAGGATGTGGTGAAGATGGTGCGCGCGCTTTACGCCGGCCGGGTACACTTCCACACCGGTGACGGGGAGGTCGCGCCCGGCGTCAGCGTCCACCATGTCGGCGGCCACACAGACGGCCTGCAGATGGTGCGGGTCGAGACCGCGCGCGGCCCGCTGGTGCTCGCCAGTGACGCCAGCCACTTCTACGCCAACATGCAGGACGGCCTGCCCTTCCCCATCGTCTTCAATGTCGGCGACATGGCCGCCGGCTGGGGGCGCGCGCGGGTGCTGGCGAACGGGCACGAGGAGATGATCGTGCCGGGCCACGACCCGAGGGTCCGCGCGCTCTATCCGGCCGTGGAAGGCAGCGCGGGCGAGACCGTCGCGCTCCACTTGCCGAGGATTGGCTGAAAACAGGCTTCGAGAGCGCACCGGACGGCCGGCGCCCGTGCGGGGCATTCATCTGCGCCCAAGCTTGACCGCAAAAGGCGGCACGCCTTCGAAAACTTGCCGACGGCCCAGGGCAACATGCCCGACCAGATGCGTGCACGTGGACGCCGACTTCGCCGCCCCGCATTGACCCTCTGGCGTCCTGCCGGCTCCTCAGGCGGCTCCGCCGCGCCGTGGACGGGCGCGGGTGGCGAGCACGTTGCGGATGGCGAAGCTGGAATGGATGCGCCGCACCCCCGGCAGGGTGGAGAGAATATCCGTGTGCACGCGCTCGAAATCGCCGGCGGTCTCCACTTCGACCCGCAGGCGATAGTCCGCGCCGCCCGTCATCAGGTAGCACTCGCGGACTTCCGGATACTTGCGCACAGCGTTCTCGAACCGGCGGAGGAAGTCCTCGGTCTGCCGTTCGAGGGTGATGTCCACCATCACCGACATGCCGGCTTCCGCAGCGCCGCGATCGACGATGGCCGTGTAGCCCTTGATGGCCCCACTGGTTTCCAGAATGCGTATGCGTCGCAGGCAGGAGGATGGGGACAGGCCGACCTCGGCCGCGAGATCGGTGGTGCTGATGCGCGCGTTCAGCAGCAGCTGGCGAAGGATGGCTTGGTCGATGGCGTCCAGGCTGCGCATGCGCGATTCTTTCAAACTCTGCCTGATTTTTTCATCCGGGCGATCATAACCAAGTTATCGCGCGCACAAAGCCCGGATTGTGCGCGGTCTTTGCGCTAGCTTTGCTGTCGGTCGCGAGAGGGCGGACGATGCACGGAACGATCTCACATATCGACACCGGCGAGGCGGCGGGTGGCGTGCTCACCATCGATTGCGGCGCGCTGACCGATAATTACCGCCTGCTGCGCGCGCAAGTCGCGCCCGCCCGCGCCGCGGCGGTGGTGAAGGCGAATGCCTACGGCCTTGGTGCGCTGGATGTGGTGCCCGAGCTGATCGCCGCCGGCTGTCGGGATTTCTTCGTCGCCCATCTCGGCGAAGCGCTGGAGCTGCTGCCGACGCTGCGCGAAGCGCATGGTTCGCCGGGCGAAGCCGAGCCCCACCTCTACGTGCTGAACGGCCTCATGCCCGGTTCGGAGGGGACATGCGCGGCGGCGGGCATCATCCCCGTGATCAACAGCCTTAGCCAGTTGGCGCGCTGGGCGGGCACGGCGGCTGCGCGGGGCGAGAAGCTACCTGCCGTGCTGCAGTTCGACAGTGGCATGTCCCGGCTCGGCATGGCGCCCACCGATGCGGAGGCCATCATCCGCGACGGCCTCGCCGACACCCTCGACATCCGCGCCATCATGAGCCATCTCGCCAGCGCGGACGAGCCGGACAATCCCCAGAACGACGATCAGCTGCGCGTCCTGCGCGCCATCGCGGCGGCGTTTCCCGATGCCCTGGTATCCTTCGCCAATTCCGGCGGTGCTTTCCTCGGCGCGGACTATCACGGCGCGCTGGCGCGGCCGGGAATTGCGCTTTATGGCGGCGCACCGACGGCGGCCCGCGAGAACCCCATGCGTCCCGTGGTGCGGCTCGATGTGCGGGTGATCCAGACGCGGAGCGTGCCGGTCGGCGCCCGCATCGGCTACGGGGGCGCTTTCGTGGCGACCTCCCCGATGCGCCTCGCCACCCTCGCCGTCGGATATGCGGATGGCCTGCCGCGCTGCCTGGGCAACCGGGGCGCGGCGTGGTTCGAGGGGGTGCGCCTGCCCATGGTCGGCCGCGTCTCCATGGACAGCCTCATCGTCGATGCCAGCGCTTTGCCCGAAGGCGCGCTCGTCGAAGGCGCGCTCGTGGAACTGATCGGGCCCCATCAGAGCCTCGATGAACTCGCGACCGCCGCCGGGACCATTTCCTACGAACTGCTCACCCAGCTCGGCCGCCGCTACCGCCGCCGCTACCGTTGAGGCGCGCCACCGCATTGCAAAGAGAAGCCCCATGAACATCGTCGTGCTCGGAGCCGGCGTCATCGGCGTCACCTCCGCATATTATCTGGCGAAAGCCGGCCACACCGTCACCGTCATCGACCGCCAGCCCGGGCCGGCGCTGGAGACCAGCTTCGCGAACGCCGGCGAGGTCTCGCCCGGCTATTCCTCGCCCTGGGCCGCGCCCGGTGTTCCGATGAAGGCGCTGAAGTGGCTGTTCATGAAGCACGCGCCGCTGATCCTGCATCCCACGGCGGATCCCGCCACCTGGCGCTGGATGCTGGCCCTGCTGCGCAACTGCACGTCCGAGCGCTACAAGGTGAACAAGGGCCGCATGGTGCGCCTTGCGGAATACAGCCGCGACCGCCTCGCCGACCTGCGCGCCGAAACCGGCATTGCCTATGACGAGCGGATGCAGGGCACTTTGCAGGTGTTCCGCACGCAGAAGCAGCTCGACGCCATCGCCAAGGACATCGAGGTGCTGCGCGCCGATGGCGTGCCGTTCGAAGTGCTGGACCGCGCCGGCTGCGTCGCCGCCGAGCCGGGGCTGGCGCAGGCGGCGGAGCGCATCGTCGGCGGCCTGCGCCTGCCCGGTGACGAGACCGGCGACTGCTTCAAGTTCACCGAGGCGCTGACGGAGCTGTGCCGCGGGATGGGCGTCACCTTCCGCTTCGGCGTGGACATTCGGGGGCTGAAGCAGGCGGGCGGCCAGAGGACCGGCCGGGTCACGGCGGTGGAGACCGCCACGGGCGACATTGTCGGCGATCTCTTCATCGCCGCGCTCGGCAGCTACACGCCGGCGCTGCTGGCGCCGCTCGGGCTGCGGCTGCCCATCTATCCGGTGAAGGGCTATTCCATCACCATGGCGGTGATGGACGAGGCCCGCGCGCCGGTCTCTACCGTGATGGACGAAACCTTCAAGGTCGCCATCACCCGCCTCGGCTCGCGCATCCGCGTGGGCGGCATGGCGGAAATCGCCGGCTTCAACCGGGATCTCAACGACGCCCGCCGCAGCACCCTCCTGCACTCGGTGGGCGACTTGTTCGCCGGAGCAGCGGACACCCGGGAGGTCAATTTCTGGACCGGCCTTCGGCCGATGACGCCGGATGGCACGCCCATCATCGGCGCCACCTCCTGCCCGAACCTCTACATCAATGCCGGCCACGGCACGCTCGGCTGGACCATGGCCTGCGGATCGGGCGCGGTGCTGGCGGATCTGGTCAACGGCCGCCGGCCCGCCATTGAGGCCGCCGACCTCGCCCTCTCGCGCTACGGCTGAGGGCCGGGAGCGTCCCATCGGGACCACGGCCGCCATGCCCGGCTTGTCGCCGGCTCGGTCGCTTACGGCGGCACGAAAATCGTCGCCCGGACGATCCGCCCGCCGCAGCCGGTCGTACCATTTGCGATGTCCACGCTGCGTCCCGATCGAGTTGACCGCATGATCCGCGCCTTCCCGGCGAACGCTGCCTGTCGCGAGGGAGCCACGCCATGTCCGCGGTGACGGTCTGGTACGATTCCGCCTGTCCGCTCTGTCGGCGCGAGATCGCCCTCATGCGGCGACTGGACCGGGACGCGCGGATCACCTTCGTCGATCTGCATTCGGGAACGGGCTGCCCACTCGATCAAGGCGCCATGCTGGCGCGTTTCCATGCCAGCGAGGATGGCCAGCTTCTCTCCGGCGCGGCGGCCTTCGCCGCCATGTGGCGCCAGATCCCCCGGCTGCGCTGGCTTGGCCGGGCGGCGCGCAACCCGCGCGTTCTGGCGCTGCTGGAACGGACCTACATCGCCTTCCTGCGCATCCGCCCGCGCCTCCAGGGCCTTGCCCGGCGCCTTGAGGGAGACCGCGCGTGAGGCTCGCCGTGGTGATCGGGGCGCGCGGCGGCATCGGCACCGCGCTGGCGCGGGCGCTAGACGCGACCGGCGCGTTCGATGCCGTGGTGGGGTTGTCGCGGCACTCGTCGCCATCGCTCGACCTGTGCGCGGAAGAGTCCATCGCCGCGGCCGCCGCGCAGGTGGCCGAGCTTGGCACACCCCATCTCGTGCTGGACGCCACCGGACTTCTCTCCGATGCCGACCTCAAGCCGGAAAAATCGCTGCGTGCCATCGATCCGGCCGCCATGGCCCGCGCCTTCGCCATCAATGCGATCGGCCCGGCGCTGCTGATGAAACATTTCCTGCCCCGCCTGCCACGCGATGCGCCCGCTGTGTTTGCCACGCTGTCCGCCAAGGTCGGCAGCATCGGCGACAACCGGCTCGGGGGTTGGTACAGCTACCGCGCCTCAAAGGCGGCGCTGAACCAGCTGGTGCGCACCGCCGCCATTGAGCTGGCGCGGACCCATCCCCGGGCCATCTGCGTCGCCCTCCATCCTGGAACCGTGGACACGCGCCTGTCGCGCCCCTTCGCCAAGACCGGGCTCGACACGCTCACAGCCGAGACGGCAGCGCGCGACATCCTCGCGGGTCTCGCGCGGCTGCGGCCGGACGACAGCGGCGGCTTCTTCGACCGCCACGGCCAGCCGCTTCCGTTCTGATCCACCCGCGCCGCCGAACAGGTCCGCCATGCCGCGCATGCGCAAGAAAGCCGAGCTGCCCACCCGCACCTGCCGCGCCTGCGGCCGGCCCTTCGCCTGGCGGCGCAAATGGGCGCGCGACTGGGACCGGGTGCTCTATTGCTCGGACCGCTGCCGCGTTGCCAAGAGCGGGCCGCAGACTGAGGGGCGAACATGAGCGGAAACCTGCGCTTCGTGCTGGGCGATCAGCTCACCCGCGACCTCTCGGCCCTCGTCGACATCGACCCCGCCCGCGACACGGTGCTGATGGTGGAGGTGGAGGCCGAGGGGCGCGCCGTGCCGCACCACCGGCAGAAGATCGCCTTCCTCCTGTCCGCCATGCGCCATTTCGCCGAGGCCCTGCGCGCCGAGGGTATCCGCGTGGATTACGTGCGCCTCGACGATCCGGACAACACGCAGGACTTTACCGGTGAACTCGCCCGCGCCGTCGCCCGCCACGTGCCGAAGCGCGTCATCGTCACTGAGCCCGGGGAATGGCGGGTGGAGGAGATGATGCGGGGGTGGGCGCAGTCCCTGCCCGTCCCGGTCGAGATCCGCGCTGACGACCGCTTCTTCTGCTCCCGCGCCGATTTCACCGCGCTGGTCCGGGCCCGCAAGACCGGGCGCATGGAGTTCTTCTACCGCGAGATGCGCCGCCGCACCGGCTACCTCATGGACGGCGACACGCCGGTGGGTGGCCAATGGAACTTCGATCCCGACAACCGCAAGGCCCTGCCCCGTGGCACGCGCGTGCCGGAGCGCCGGCGCTTCCCGCCGGATGCGATCACGCGGGAGGTGCTGGCGCTCACCGCATCGCGCTTCGGCACCCATTTCGGCGACCTTGAACCGTTCGGATGGGCCGTGACCCGCGCGGATGCCCTGCTGGCGCTGGACGATTTCATCGCCGTCGGCCTGCCCCGCTTCGGCGACTATCAGGATGCCATGAAGGCGGGCGAGGATTTCCTCTTCCACAGCCTGATCTCGCCCTATCTGAACTGCGGCCTCCTCACCGCCCGCGAGGCCTGCGACCGGGCGGTGGAGGCCTTGGGCGATGGCGCGGCGCCGATCAATGCGGTCGAGGGCTTCATCCGCCAGATCCTCGGCTGGCGGGAATTCGTGCGCGGCATCTACTGGGCCGAGATGCCCGGCTATGCCGGCGGCAATCACCTCAACGCCACCCGCCCCCTGCCCGCGCTCTACTGGACCGGCGACACGCCGATGCGCTGCATGGCGGAATGCATCGGCACGACCCGCCGCCATGCCTATGCCCACCACATCCAGCGGCTGATGGTGACCGGCAATTTCGCCTTGCTGGCGGGGGTCGAGCCCGCACAGATCGAGGCGTGGTACCTCGCCGTCTACGCCGATGCCTATGAATGGGTCGAGCTGCCCAACGTCCACGGCATGGTGATGCACGCGGACGGCGGGCGCCTCGGCTCCAAGCCCTATGCGGCCTCCGGCGCCTACATCCACCGCATGTCGGACTATTGCACCGGGTGCAGCTACGATCCGAAGGTGAAGCTCGGGCCGGGCGCCTGCCCGTTCAATTATCTCTACTGGAACTTCCTGATCGAGAACACGGACGTGCTTTCGCCCAATCCGCGCATGGCGATGCCCTACCGCACCCTCGCCCGCATGCCGGCGGCGCAGCGGGCCGAGATCGTCCAAGCGGCCCGCGTCTTCCTGGACGGCCTTCCGACAGACTGGGGGTGAGGTCAGACCGGGATGGGGGAGAGCGGTGCCAGCGGCGCGCGCAGGGTCACGCGCAGACCACCGAGATCGGGGCTGCGGTCGAGGGCGATCGAGATATGAAGCAGTTCGGCGATGACCTTCACGATGGACATGCCGAGGCCGCTGCCGGGCACGTCCGGCCGGTCGGGCACGCGATAGAAGCGCTGGAACACGCGCTCCCGCTCGGCCTCCGGAATGCCCGGCCCGCTGTCCTCGATGGTCACGAGCGCCATGTCGTCCTCGCGCCGGGCGGAGAGGACCACCTGACCACCGGCGCCGGAATACTTCACCGCATTGTCCAGAAGGTTGCCCAGCAATTCGGATAGCAGCACGGTGTCCGACACCAGCGGCAGGGGCCGATGCCGGATGAGGCAGGAAATCTGCGTGTCGGCCGGAATGCCCGCAATGCGGTCGGCGATGACGTGCTCGATCACCTCGCCCATGTCACAGGGCGTGCCGCCCGCCGCCGCCACGGCGCTTTCGTCGGCACGGGCGAGGGTGAGCAACTGGGTGATGAGCCGCTCCAACCGTTCCGCCCCCTGATCCAGCTCGGCCAAGGCCGTGTCGCGCAGCTCGGGATCGGAACTCTCCCGGCGCAGGAGATCCACATGCACGCGCACGATCGCAAGCGGCGTGCGCATCTGGTGAGAGGCATCTGCGGTGAAGCGGCGGAGAAGCTCCGTCGCCGAGCGCAGGCGCTCGAACATGGCGTTGATGGCGGTGGCGGGCGCCACGGCCTCCTGCGGCACATCGGACAGATCGAGCGGCCGCAGGTCGCGCCAGTCGCTGACGGCGCGGTTGTCGATCTGCCGGCTGAGATCGACGAGCGGCATTAGTCCGCGCTCGACGGATACCCACGCCAGCACCGCGATGGCCAGGATGAGCGCGGCTTCCGCGAGGCCGAGGTTCCGCAGCATTTCGTTGCGCAGCTGGTTGCGGGCAAGCCGGGTCTCGGCGACGGCGACGATGACCGGCGCCTCGACGCCATAGACGTGACGGGACACCGCCGCGACCCGCACGGCATTGCCGCGATAGGTTTCGTCCCAATGGGCGGGCTGGCCGGGCTCCACCGCCGGCATCCGCCCGAGGGGCAGATCGGGATAGCCCGTCACCGGCCCGGCGTCGGTCGCGACGAGGTAATAGACATTGTCCTGCGTCTTGGTTTCGAGCATGCCCAGCGCGACCTGCGGCATGTCCACCACCACCTCGCCGCTCTCCACCGCGAGCCGCTCGGCGATGGCCATCAAGGAGCCGTCGAGCAGGCGATCGTGGGAGCTTTCCACCACCGAAGTGATGGTGAGGTAGCCGCCAGCCCCGATGGCCACCGCCAGCAGGAGCACCGGCGCCAGCAGGTTGAGGAGAACCGCGCGCTTCAGCGAGCGGCGGGTGGCGCGCATCAGTCCTTCTCCAGCATGTAGCCGAGGCCGCGCACGGTGCGGATTCGCAGCCCGCTTTCCCCAAGCTTCTTGCGCAGGCGGGCGATATACAGCTCCAGTGCGTTCGGGCCCACCGCATCGTCGAGCCCGAACACCTCCGAGATGAGCCTGGCCTTGGGCACGAGCTTGCCAGCCTGCAACAGCAGAAGGTGCAGCACCGCAAGCTCGCGGCGGCGCAGATCGAGCGGGTTTCCCTCGAGCCGCGCGACATGCTGCGCGGTGTCGAACTGCAGCGGCCCGAATTCCAGAACGGCGTCGCTGACACCGAAGCCCCGGCGCACCAGCGCCCGCACTCGCGCCTCGAACTCGGCGAGGGCGAACGGCTTATTCACGTAATCGTCTGCGCCGAGGTCCAGCGCCTTCACCTTCTCGCTCACATGGTCGCGGGCGGTGAGGATCATTACCGGCGTCTTGAGGCCCGCGCGGCGAATCGCTCGCAGCACGTCATATCCGCTGCCGTTGGGCAGGCCGAGATCGAGCACCACCAGATTGTAGGCCTCGCGCGTCGCCAACCCGACCGCATCGGCCGCATCGGCCTCGTGATCGACCGCATAGCCGAGGGATGCGAGGGAGCGCTTCAGTCCGCTCGCCAGCGCCCGGTCGTCTTCTACGATGAGGATACGCATCAGGACGTCTCCCGGCCGGATTGCAGCTGGCCGCAAGGCGTGAACGCCCCCGTCTCGGAGCGGGAAGGATGCCCCATACGTGACCACACCGGTCGCATCGCATAATGTAGACCGGCGAACGGAAGCAAGTTCAAGAGACGGGGCGGACGTGCGTGCGGGAGGCGGGTGGATGGCCCCGGTGAGCGGCGATGGGGAGCGGAGCGCCATGTCTGTCGCGCGGCGCAGTCCCGCAGCGCGGCGGCGTAAGGCCCGGACCTTCGCGGCGGGACTTTTCCGTGCGGCGTTGCTGGCCGCAACCCTCGTTGCAGCGGCGGCCGGCCCGGCCCGAGCACAACCCCTGCGCTCGGACGAGGTTTCGGTGGGTACCGGAACCGCCGGCGCGCTCACCGTCCTGTCCTCCATCGATCCGGTGGAGATGGGTGAACTGCTGGAACACTGGCGGGCACGCTATCCGGACATCAAGCTGACCTACCGGCACAAGAACTCGCTGGACATCTATTCCGACGTGGTCGAGTGCAACGAGGCGCGGCCCTGTCCCGATCTCGCCTGGAGTTCCGCCATGGATCTCCAGATCAAGCTCGTCAACGACGGCTACGCCGCCCGCCACGAACCCGCCGCCGCGGCCGTCCTGCCCCCATGGGCGGTATGGCGCAACGAGGCCTTTGGGGTCACGGCGGAGCCGATCGTCCTCGTCTACAACAAGATGCGTGTTCCACCGGAAGACGTGCCGCGCACCCATGCCGATTTCATCCGCCTCCTGCGCGAGAAGGGCGCCGCCTACCGGGGGAAGATCGCGGCTTACGACCCCGAGCGCAGCGGAACCGGCTATCTGTTCTGGAACAGCGACGTGCGCATCACCGCCGACACCTGGCAACTGGTGCGGGCGCTGGGCCGGACCGCGCCGAAACTCTATTCCTTCGCCCACACCATGCTCGATCGCGTGTCGGACGGCGACCAGTTGTTCGCCTACAACACCATCTCCTCCTATGCGCGGGCACGGGCACGGGAGGAGCCCGCCATCGGCGTCGTGGCCTTCGAGGACTACACGCTGGTGATGACGCGCATCGCGCTCATTCCCAAGCAGGCGCCGCACCCCGAACAGGCCCATCTTTTCCTGGACTTCCTGTTGTCCCGCGAAGGCCAGGAGGATCTCGCGCGCCGGGCCTTCGGCACGGTGCGGCTCGACATGCCACCGCCCGCCGAAGGGGGCGCCGATCCCGCCCGGCTGCGTCCCATCCACGTGGGGCCGGAGCTTCTGGCCTACCAGGACCAGTCGAGGCGCCGCATCTTCTTCCGCGAATGGCGCAAGGCCCTGGAAGGGCAATGATCGACCGCCGCGCGCGCCGGACGATCGTCGCGCGGGACGTGACAGGTTCTTGACAGGTTCTCCCCCCTAGGCTCCCGCCGATGCCGCCATGCGATGGGCTGCGCTAGGTCTCCGCCAGAGACTGGCGGGCTGCAGGCGGCCGGACGAAGCAACAACAAGCAGCGCAGAAACGCCGCGAGCGGCTGCGCCGGCATGGGAGACAACGCATGGTCGGGCCTTCGGCAGCCGCCGTTCCACCCACCGCGACCGCAGGCGTGCCTGCGATCAAGTCGAGGACCGCAGCCATCCTGCGCTCGACGAGCGGCAATTTCCTCGAGCAGTTCGATTTCTTCCTGTTCGGCTTCTACGCGACGTCCATTTCCAAGGCGTTCTTCCCCACCGGAAATGAAGTCACCGAACTGCTGCTCACCTTCACCACCTTCTGGCTCGGCGCGCTGATGCGGCCCGTCGGCGCCATCGTCCTCGGCGCCTATCTCGATCACATCGGCCGCCGCAAGGGCCTGATCGTGACCCTCGGCATCATGGCCGCCGGCACGGTGCTGATCGCGGTTTGCCCCACTTATGCGCAGATTGGCATCGCGGCGCCGCTCATCGTGCTGTTCGGCCGCCTGCTGCAGGGCTTCTCGGCGGGCGTGGAACTGGGCGGCGTCTCGATCTACCTGTTCGAGATCGCGACGCCGGGAAACAAGGGCTTCTACACCTCGTTTCAGTCGGCCAGCCAGCAGGTCGCCATCTTCTTCGCCGCCATCATCGGCTTCTCGCTGAGCCAGCTGATGCCGCCCGAGACCATCTCCGCCTGGGGCTGGCGCATTCCCTTCTTCATCGGCTGCGCGATCATCCCCTTCATCTTCTTCATCCGCCGCACGCTGGAGGAAACCCCCGAGTTCCTCAAGCAGAAGAAGCACCCGACCCAGCGCGAAGTCTTCGCCGCGATACTGGCCAACTGGCGGATCGTGCTGCTGGGCATGATGCTGACGGCCATGACCACGGTGACCTTCTATTTCATCACCGTCTACACTCCCACCTTCGGCAGGAACGTGCTGAAGCTGTCCATCACCGACAGCCTTCTCGTCACGCTGCTGGTGGCCACCACCAACTTCATCTGGCTGCCCATCGGCGGCGCCATCTCGGACCGCGTGGGCCGTCGTCCGGTGCTGCTGGCCATTGCCATCCTGGCGCTGGTGACGGCCTATCCCGCCCTCGCGTGGCTGGTGGTGGAGCCGACCTTCAACAAGATGCTGATGGTGGAGCTGTGGTTCTCCCTGTGCTTCGGCGTGTACAACGGCGCCATGGTGGCGGCATTGTCCGAAGAGGTGCCAGCGCATGTGCGCACCACCTGCTTCTCGCTCGCCTTCGCCCTCGCCGCCGCTCTCTTCGGCACGTTCACGCCCCTGGTCTCCACCTGGCTGATCGACATGACCGGCAACCGTGCGGCGCCCGGCTTCTGGCTTATGGCGGCGGCCGCCTCGGGCCTCATCGCCACCATCCTCATCTATCGCGGTCGCAGCACGCCGCTCGTGCGACATTAAGCGGAAGGACGCGACGCTCCCGAGCGTCGCGCCCACCTATCGGTTCAAGGCGCCCGCAATCCGCCCGCCCCCCGAATGCCGATTCAGGCTGCGTTACGCCAAGCGCCTTGAACATGGCTCGGGCCCGGTCGACGGGCCGGATCAAATCGATAAAATCACATCGGAGGAAAGAACATCGCGACACGCGGGGTTTGCACGCTTCTGGTCGGCCTTGCACTGGCCCTGCCTGCTTCGGCGCAGGCCGATGAGGTGCGGGTGATGATCTCGGGCGGCCTCTCCGCCGCCTACAAGCAGTTGGTGCCGCAGTTCGAGCGCGAGACCGAGCTCAAGTTTTGACCGCTTATGGGCCGTCCATCGGCACCACCGAGAACGCGATTCCGGTGCGTCTCAACCGGGGGGAGCCGGTGGACGTGCTCATCATGGTGGGCGAAGCGCTCACCGGCCTGACCGAGCAGGGCAAGTTGGACAAGGTGTCGCGCGTCGATCTCGTCCGCTCGCCCATCGGCGTTGCCTTGCGCGCCGGCACGCAGAAGCCCGACATCTCCATCGTAGATGCGCTCCGCACCGCCTTGCTCAACGCGAAATCCGTCGCCTACTCGGACAGCGCGAGCGGCGTCTATGTGGAGAATGAGCTATTCAAGCGCCTTGGCATCGAGGCCCAGACCAAGGCCATCCTCAATCCGGCGGCCAAGCTGCTCGGCATCACCATCAACCAGGACAGCGCGCCCGATGCGTGGCCGGTTCTGAAAACCCAGGCCGCCACCGGCAAGGCCATCTGGGACGTCATCGATTCACCAACCACCATCTGCATCCGCGGCGGCGAGCAGGGCATGGTCGAGAAGCTCGACTTCTCGAAGATCCCCAACGCCGCATCCATGCCGGCGCAGTACAAGACCCACTATTCGGTGGCCTACGAGTTCTATTCCTCGGTGCTCGCCTACAACAAGAAGAAATTCGCCGCCAAAGCGCCGCAGACCTGGGCGGACTTCTGGGGGCCGGCCACAAGGACATCCGCACCGGCATCTGGGAGGCGACGCCCGGCGTCACGCGCTCCATCAAGGGCGCGACCTGGGAATATTGCACGATCCTGTCCGGCGTCGTGGTTCTGACCGAGGATGGCGGCACCCCGCGCCGCTTCCGCGCGGGCGACACCTTCGTGCTGCGGCCGGGCTTCGTCGGCACCTGGGAAACGATCGAAACCGTCCGCAAGCTATGGGTCGCCGTTTCCTGATCTCTCACCATCCAGCAAGGTCCGTCCCATGGCACTCCTCTACATGGCCGATCCCGCCCGCGGCGAAGTCTGGCGCCGGCTGATCGGCGAAATGGCGCCCGACATCGACGTGCGCATCTGGCCGAACATCGGCAACCCCGCCGACATCCGCTGGGTCGCGGTGTGGGACGTGCATGTGGACCTCACCGCCACGTTCCCGAACCTCGAAGTGATCTTCTCCACCGGCGCCGGCGTGGATCACCTGGATTTCTCGCGCATCCCGGCGCGGATTCCCGTGGTGCGCATGGTGGAGCCGGGGATCGTCGAGGGCATGGTCGAGTATGTGACCATGGCCGTGCTCGCCCTCCACCGCGACCTGCCGACCTACATCGACCAGCAGAAAAAGCACGTCTGGGCGCAGCACTATGAAACGCCGGCGGCGCAACGGCGCGTCGGCATCATGGGGCTCGGCTCGCTGGGGCAGGCGTCGCTCGCGGGCCTCGCGCCGTTCGGCTTTCCGCTTGCGGGCTGGAGCCGGTCGCCGCGGGCCATCCCGAACGTGGAGACCTTCGCCGGCGAGGCCGGGCTCGGACCGTTCCTCACCCGCACGGACATTCTCGTCTGCCTCCTGCCGCTCACCGCCGAAACGCGGGGCATTCTCGATGCCCGCCTGTTCGCCCGGATGCCGACGGGCGCGCGCATCGTCAACGCGGGGCGCGGCGGCCATGTGGTGGCGGACGATCTGGTCGCCGCCCTCGATGCCGGCACCCTCTCGGGCGCGGTGCTCGATGTCACGGAGCCGGAGCCTCTGCCGCCGGAGCATCCGTTCTGGAGCCATCCGCGCATCCTGCTGACGCCCCACGTCGCGAGCCTCACCCGGCCGGAAACCGCCGTCATCAGCCTCCTCGAAAATCTCCGCCGCCATGCCGCGGGCGAGCCGATGATCGGCCTCGTGGATCGCAGCCGCGGCTATTGAAAGACCTCGCCATGTCCCCCGCCGCTGAAAACCCGCTCGCACTTGCCGATCCGAGCCTCCTCGTCGAGGCGGCCTTCATCGGCGGGCAGTGGTGCGCCGCCGATGAAGGCGCGACGCTCGTCGTCGAGGACCCGGCAACCGGCCGGCCCGTAGGCACAGTGCCGGCCTGCGGTGCGGCCGAGACCCGGCGCGCCATCGCGGCGGCGGAGGCCGTCTATCGCGCCTGGCGCACGGTGCCGGCCGCCGAACGGGCACGCCTTCTGGAGCGATGGAACGATCTGATCCTCGCCAACGCCGCCGATCTCGCGCGGATCATGACGGCCGAGCAGGGCAAGCCCCTCGCCGAGGCGGAGGGGGAAGTGCGCTATGGCGCGTCCTTCGTGAAGTGGTTCGCGGAAGAGGCCCGGCGCATCTACGGCCGCACCATCCCGGCGCCGGGCGCCGACCGGCGCATCCTGATGCTGGAAGAGCCCATCGGCGTCACCGCCGCCGTCACACCGTGGAATTTTCCCATCGCGATGATCGCGCGCAAATGCGCCCCGGCCCTCGCCGCCGGCTGCACCATGGTCATCAAGCCCTCCGAGCTGACGCCGTTTTCCGCTCTGGCGGTGGTGAAGCTCGCGGAGCGGGCCGGCATCCCCTCGGGCGTCATCTCCGTGGTGACGGGGCAGCCTGCCGCCATCGGGGATGAACTCACCTCCAACCCCGCGGTGCGCAAGATCTCCTTCACCGGCTCGACCCGGGTCGGCGCCCATCTCATGCGCGCGGCGGCGGGAACGCTGAAGAAGCTGAGCCTGGAACTCGGCGGCAACGCGCCCTTCATCGTCTTCGACGATGCCGACCTTGACCTTGCGGTGGAGGGGGCCATGGCCTCCAAGTTTCGCAATGCCGGACAGACCTGCGTGTGCGCCAACCGCATTCTGGTGCAGGCCGGCATCCATGACGCCTTCGTCGCCCGCCTCGGCGCGCGCATCGCGGCACAGAAGGTCGGCCCCGGCACAGAGCCCGGCGTCGCCATCGGTCCGCTCATCAACCGCGCCGCGGCGGAGAAGGTGCACGCGCACGTCGCCGACGCGCTGGCGAAGGGCGCGCGCGTGGTGCAGCAGAGCGTGACCTCCAACGAAGACGGAAACTTCGTGGCACCCCTCCTCCTCACCGGCGCCACCACCGACATGCGGCTCGCCAATGAGGAGACCTTCGGCCCGGTGGCCCCGGTGTTCCGCTTCGAGACCGAGGCGGAGGCGATCGCCATCGCCAACGGCACCCCCTATGGCCTCGCCGCCTATTTCTTCACCGAGGACATGCACCGCGCCTGGCGGGTGGGAGAGGCGCTGGAATTCGGCATGGTCGGGCTGAACACCGGCGCCATATCCATGGAAGTCGCGCCCTTCGGCGGCGTGAAGCAGTCCGGGCTCGGCCGCGAGGGCGGCTATCTCGGCATCGCCGAATATCTGGAGCCCAAGGCTTTCCACCTGGGCGGCCTGCGCCTTACAGCGCCCGTCTGACCCCAACCACACACAAATCGCAGGAAACGTGACCATGGCCGCAAGACACCATCGCATCGCCGTCATCCCCGGGGACGGCATCGGCAAGGAAGTGATGCCCGAGGGCGTGCGCGTGCTGGAGAAGGCGGCGGCGCTCTATGGTTTCAGCCTCGATCTCACCTGGCACGATTTCGCGTGCTGCGACTATTACGCCCGCCATGGCGAGATGATGCCGGCCGACTGGAAAGAGCGGGTCGGCACCTCGGACGCCATCCTGTTCGGCGCGGTGGGCTGGCCCGACACGGTGCCGGACCATATCTCGCTCTGGGGCTCGCTGCTCCAGTTCCGGCGGGAGTTCGACCAATATGTGAACCTACGGCCCGTGCGGCTGATGCCCGGTGTCCCCTGCCCCCTCGTCGGCCGCAAGCCGGGCGACATCGACTTCTGGGTGGTGCGCGAGAACACGGAGGGCGAATACACCTCCATCGGCGGGCGCATGTATCCCGGCACATCCCGCGAACTGGTGATCCAGGAAACGGTGATGTCGCGCCACGGCGTCGACCGCGTCTTGAAATTCGCCTTCGAGCTGGCCATGCGGCGGCCGAACCGGCACCTCACCTCCGCCACCAAGTCCAACGGCATCGCGATCACCATGCCCTATTGGGACGAGCGGGTGGAGGCGATGGCGGCGACCTACCCCGAGGTGCGCACGGACAAGTACCACATCGACATCCTCACCGCGCAGTTCGTGCTGCACCCGGACCGGTTCGACGTGGTGGTCGCTTCCAACCTGTTCGGCGACATCCTCTCCGATCTTGGCCCGGCCTGCACGGGCACCATCGGCATCGCGCCCTCCGGCAACATCAACCCGGACCGCACCTTCCCGTCCCTGTTCGAGCCGGTGCACGGCTCGGCGCCGGACATCGCCGGCCGTGGCATTGCGAACCCGGTGGGCCAGATCTGGTCCACGGCCATGATGCTGGAGCATCTCGGGGAAGTGGACGCCGCCGCTGCCATCGAGCGCGCCATCGAGCGGGTGCTGGCCGATCCCGCGGGGCGCACGGCCGACATCGGCGGTTCAGCCGACACGCAGACCTGCGGCAAGGCCATCGCCGACGCTCTCGATTGACCGCTGGTCGCCTCCCGCGCCTGCCGGCCGCGAGAGACGTGCCTTTATCAGCTCATCATAAGGCTCCGCGGCAATGAGGTCGCGGAGCCTCATCTGGCAGCCGGCAAGCGTCGATCCCACGAGAGTTTCGCGGGCTTCTCGTGCTACGGCGAAATCGATCCTGACTGCCCTTCGATAGCCGAAACGAACGACAGTATCGTCTGCACAACGATCGATTTTCTCTGGTCGAGCCACTGAGGCTCTGAAAAATCATGCTGGAACATGCTGCTCAGGGTATGCCGGTTTGACACATGGATGAAGCACAGCCCTAAAATGGAAATGTATAGGCTTTCCGCGTCGACATTCTGTTTGAATATGTCCTGCTCCTGCCCAAGCGTGAGAATATTGCTGAGCGAGTCGAGCAGGGGCCGCGTCATGTGAGGGATCGTGGCTGAGCGCTGGGCAGTTCGGCCCATCATGAGATTCTCATTCATGATCAGACGCACGAAATGCGGATCGGTACTGAGGAAATCGAACGTCAGCTCGATCAGGGCCGCCAGCGCCGATCGTGGATCGGTGCCGGTGACATCGAGCGTCTGCTCGCGGTCGCGGATGATCTTGTAAGACGCTTCAAGCGCCGCGAGGTAGAGATCGTCCTTGTTGCCGAAGTAATGATAGATCATGCCGACATTGACATCGGCGGACGCCGTAATGCGTTCGATCCGGCTGCCGCTGTAGCCGTGCTGGGCGAACTCAGCCATCGCCGCTTCGAGAATGCGCTGGCGCGTGGCGGCGGCGTTGCGCTTTCCCGGCGAACGCTGCCGCGCATTTTTCGCCGCCTTGGCCGTGTCCGCTGGCTCTTCGTGTGCCGAATTCTTCCGGCGTTCTCCGGCTGGCTTGGATGAGGCGGTCGTCATCGGTTCTCCAGCCGAATGGCTCCGTCCGAGACGTTCCGCGCGGCGAAATCCCTCACGTCCATATCCTTGCGGCGCTGTCCCATGATCGAAAGTCCTTTCGGCGCATCACTGGCGATGCGGATGGGAGGAACGGCCCCCTGCGAGCCCTGCCGCGCGCTCCGTTCAGATGTCCAACGGCACCCCCGGCGTATCGCGCACGGCATCGCGCGCCGCCTCCAGCGCGGCGATGATGGCGGGCTCGAACACGCGGGGTCCTTCGGCGAAATGGGCGGATACCCAGCCGAACAGATAGTCGTCGCGCCCGACCAGCGGCGCCACCATCTGCGAGCGGGTTCCGAAGATGCGGATCAGCGCCGGCGGCGGGGCAAGATCGGGATCGGCGAAGACGTCCCCCTGGATCAGGGCGCGCCGGTTCTTCTCGATCCAGCGGACACTCCGCGCCCGACGATGATCGACGGCGCTATTATCCATCATTGAGGCGGCGCCCGGCGCCAGCACCTCGGCGCAAGGTACGTTCACGCTGAGGCCGAGCGCGGGATAGTCGAGGCGCACGGTGCAGCGTATCGCGCCCGTCTGTTCCATCAGCGTGGCGAGGATGGGGGAGAAGGCTGCACGCAGTGCGGCAGCGTCGGTGGTGGCGATCATGGCGCGACACTCTCCGCGAGTTCAATACGCCCCTGCGCAAGGCCGACGCAGAAATGCTTCACGAACGGCTCGATGGCGGCCAGCATCTCCTTGCGCGGAGCGTTGGCGGCAAAGATCTCGCGCGCGCGGTCGTTCAGCCGTGCGCGCAGCGCCGGATAGTCGATGGTGGTCAAACGTCCGTCCTCCACCACCGTGCGGCCGCCGACCATGACGCGGGTGATGCTGCGCCCCTCTTCGGCGAAGACGAGCTGGTAGAGCGGATCATTGAGCGGCGTGAAGTTGACGCTGCCGAGGTCGAGAAAGACAAGATCCGCCGCGAGACCCGGCCGGATGTCGCCGGTGATCTCATGCAGGCCGAGCGCCCGCGCGCTGCCGCAAGTCGCCATTTCGAACACATCGCGCGGCGAGAGCCAGTCGTCGGGATCGAACGAGGCGGTGCGGGAGAGATAGCAGGCGAGGCGCATGACCTCGAACAGGTTCTGGTGGTCCGAGCAGCTGCAGGCGTCCGAGCCGAGGCCGACGCGCACGCCGGCCGCCACCATGGCCGGCACGTTCGCGATGCCGCTGCCGAGCCGGAAATTGCTCGACGGATTATGCGCGACCGAGCAGCCGCGCCGTGCCAGCAGTTCGAGATCGGCGTCATCGAGCCAGATGCCGTGGGCGGCGGTGAAATCGGGGCCGAGGATACCGAGTGCATCGAGGTGAGCAGTGAGGCTCATGCCATAGCGGGCGCGTCCGGCGATGGCCTGGATCTTCGATTCCGCAAGATGAGCATGCATCGGCGCGCCGTGGGCATTGGCCAGCGCGCGTGCTCCCGTCCAGAACGCGTCCGAGCAGTGCAGCGGGATGGTGGGGGCGAGGCCCAGGCGCACCCATGACCGATCGTGCGGCCATTCCCTCAACATGCGCTCGCAGGCTTCAAGGTTGGCGTCGACGCCGGCCATGCGGATGGTGTCGATCTCGGCCCGCGCATGGTCCGGCAGCGCATCGCGCAGGCCGGGGATCGCCTGCCAGAAGGTGCGATCGGCTAGCATCGGGGCGACGACGGCGCGCATGCCGGCGTCGATATAGCCGGCGGCGGTGGCGAACATGCCGTCCGGCGAGGGGTGCGGAAGCTCCAGCACCAGATCGTAACAGGCGGTGCAGCCCTTGAGCAGCATCTCGGCGGCTGAGGCCTGGGCCAGCAGATGGCGATCCGCGAGGTTCTGGCCGCCGCCGGTCCATGGGCCGTTGTGGAGATGCAGCTCAAGCGTCCAGGCACGCGAGACGCCCTTGGCGATGGCGAGATGGCTGTGGGTGTGCGCGTTGACGAGGCCGGGCATGATCAGCCGGTCGTTCGCGCCGACCAGCTCAGCCTCCTCGGGCAGCGCGGCACCGGGCGCGACGATGGCGGCGATCCGCCCATCCTGGATCAGAAGATCGGCCGCGCGTACCTCCCCCTCCGAGGGAAACGCCATAAGGCCGCCGCGTATGGCGAGCGGGCGCTGTATCATGGCTCCTGCCTCCGCCCCGCAAGCACGATGCCGTCGACGATGCGCAGGCCGAGCCTGACGCGCGCGCCCGGTGCGGGAAGCTCGCGTCCGACATTCTTCTCCAGCGACTGGACCGACGTGCCATCGGCGAGCCGCGACCAGATGCGCAGATCCGCACCGATGGGATCGTGCCGCTCGACCAGCGCGTCGAGCATGATTTCGGCCTGGTCGGAGGAGTTGAGGAGGGCAAGGCGCTCGGGACGGATGCAGAGTGTCACCGGGCCGTCCGCGACGTCACGCGGAATGACCGGCAGAAGCCCAAGAGCCGTCTCGACAGTCGCCGCACCGCCGCCGCGGCGGGAAAGCGTGCCGCCGATCCAGTTGGAATGGCCGATGAAGTCGGCGGCAAACAGCGTGCGCGGGCTTTGATAGAGCGCGTGCGGCGTGTCGATCTGCTCGATCCGCCCCTTGTTCATCAGCACGATGCGATCGGCGAGGCCCATCGCCTCTTCCTGATCGTGGGTCACGATGATCGACGTACAGCCGAACCTGCCGAGGATGGTGCGGATCTCCCGGCGGAGCTGGAGCCGCAGCTTGGCGTCGAGATTGGACAATGGCTCGTCGAGCAGCATGATATCCGGCCTGGTGACGAGCGCCCGGGCCAGCGCGACGCGCTGCTGCTGGCCGCCGCTGAGCGCGCTTGGCCGGCGCTCCTCGATGCCGGGCAGTTGCACCTGCTCCAGCACCTCGCGGATGCGTTGGCTGATCTCGGCCCGCTTCACGCCCCGGTTCTTCATGCCATAGGCAATGTTCTGCGCGACGCTCATATGCGGGAACAGCGCGTAGTCCTGAAACACAAGGCCGACATTGCGCTCGTAGGGCTGGCGTGTCGCCATGTCGGCGCCGCCGATGACGATGCGTCCCTCGTCCGGCCACTCGAAGCCGGCGATCATGCGCAGCGTCGTCGTTTTCCCGCAGCCCGATGGACCGAGCAGCGCAACGATTTCGCCGCGATCGACGGAGAAGCTCACATTGTCGACGGCCGCAGTGGTGCCAAAACGCTTGGTGATGTTCTGGATGTCGAGAACAGACATGCTCAGCGCCCGTATACGCCGCGCCCGACCACCACATCGAGCCCCGCGACGCGGTCGAGCACGACGATGAGCAACACGGTGGCGACGATGAAGATGACCGACAGTGCCGCGATGGTCAGGTCGAGGTTCGCCCGCATCTGCGCGAGAAGCGCGACAGGCAGGGTGAAGGTGAAGGCGTCGGTCAGGAAGATGCTGATGCCCACATTGTCGAAGGAGGTGACGAAGCCGAACACGGCGCCGGCGATGATGCCGGTGCGGGCCAGCGGCAAGGTGATCTGCCACAGCGCCTTCCAGGGCGGCGAGCCCAGGCTGAGCGCCGCCTCGTAGTAGCTCGCCTTGATGCCGACCAACGAAGCGGCGGTGGTGCGCATGACATAGGGAAAGGTGATCAGGATGTGCCCCATGATCAGCCGTGTCATGCCATCGATGATGCCCAGCCGGCTGGCGAAGATCAGCATGCCGAAGCCAAGGACGACATTGGGCACCACCAGCGGCGAGAGCAGCGCCGCCTGCAGCAAGGCGCGACCGCGGAAGGTGGCACGGCTGAGCGCGATGGCCGCCAGCGTGCCGACAACGGTCGCCACCAGCGTCGCCACGGTGGCGATGATCAGGCTGTTGACGAGGCCGTCCTGATAGTAATTGTCGGCCAGGAAGCGCTCATACCAGCGCAGGGAGAATGCGGTGGGCGGGAACGGGCCGATGAAGCTGCGCGCATCGAATGACAGCACGATCGCGACAAGGACCGGGATCAGCGAGAAGGCGATGAACAAGGTGACGAGCGAAAGGTAGGCGGCCTCGAACAGGGCATCCGCCATGCGCTTGCTGAGCAACCGTCCGTTCACATGGGAATCGCTCATTTGCCCGCCTCCTGCCAATTGGCGCGTACGAGGTGCAGCAGCCCGTAGAACAGGGCGACGGAGACCACCATCATCACGATCGACAGCGCGGCGCCGCCGGGGAAATTGGCCACTTCCGAGAAGCGCGAGTAGATGAGGTTCGACACGAACAGGATAAAGCCGCGCCCCACCAGCATCGGCACCACCAGATTGCTGAGGCAGAAGGCATAGGCGATGATGCCCGCCGATAGAATGCCGGGCAGGCTCATCGCCACCGTGACCTGGAAGAAGGTTTTCCAGCGCGGCGCCCCGAGCGACATCGCCGCCTCCTCGAGCCGCGGATTGATGTTCTGCAGCGTTCCAACCAGCGTGAGGGCGACCAGCGGCAGCGTCGTGTTCATCAGGCTGAGCACCACCATCAGCTCCGCACCGTCCGGGCTGGCAGGGGCGATGCCGAACAGGCGTCCGAACCCCGAGAGCGGGCCGAGCGGGCCAAAGCTCACGGCGATGGCGTAAACCCGCACGATGATGCTGAGGAAGAGCGTTCCGACCAGGCCGCCCATCAGCACCCGGCGCATGAGCGGCCCAGCCCGCCGGGCGATGAAATGCGCCATGGGGAAGCCCAGCACCATGGCAAGGCCGGCGCTGATGAAGCTTATGCGGAACGTGTCGAGGAAATAGCGCGCGTATTCCGGCGCGGCGATCTGGGCGTAGTTGTCGAGGGTGAGCGCACCGGCATCGTCGCCGCCGATGCGCCCGCCCACGAACGGCTTCAGGCTCTCGTGACCGAGCACCAGAAGGGGGCCGAGCAGCAGCGGCGCCACGATGATGAGCGCCGGCCACAGGAGAAGCGCCGTCAAGCCGTCGCGCCGTTTGCCGCCCGCTCGTGCCATGTCGCCGTTCGCCCCGTTCCCCTCGCCTCCCGATCAGCCGCGCCGCACCAGCGGCACGATCTCGCGCTCCCATCGGGCGTTCCACTCGTTCACCACCGAGCCGAGATAGGCGAAGTCTGCGAAGTAAGCGTATTTCTCCAGATCGCTCGGCGCGAAATACCAGTCCGCCAGCATCGGATTGGGCTTGGCGGAGGGCTGGGTCGGCCCGGAGCCGAGATTCATGTTGTAGAGCTCGTTCATCTTCGGCTCGGCAAAGAAATTGGCGAACTCGAAGGCGGCCTTCGCGGGCGAACCCTTCAGCACGCAGAAGCCTTCATTGTAGAGGAACACCTTGTTGCCCGGCATTCGGTTCTTCAACTTGACCGGAAAATTCTTGGCGGTGGCGAACCAGCCGCCGTTGTTCCAGAAGCCGACCGAGTACTGGCCGCTTGCCATCGCGTTGATATACTCGGAATTGTTGGTGGCGATCATGCCGATCTGGCCCTTCGACGCCAGTTCCTTGACCAGCTCCCAGCCCGGCTCGGCGTTCCGCTCATTGCCGCCGCGCTGGAGCGCGCAGCTCACGATGAAGAGCCCGGTCAGCCCGATGGGATAGGGCACGCACAGCTTGCCCTTGAACTCCGGACGCAGCAGGTCTTCAACCGAATTGAAGCCGCCCGGCAGCAGGTCCTCCCGATAGCCCCAGAACGCGCCGGCCGTGGAGAGCGGCACGCTCATCTTCTGGCCCTTGTCGTTCTTCTGGATGAACTGGTCGGGGATGGTGGCGAGGTTGGTGACGATGCTCTCGTCGATCGGAAGGAGCCAGTCTTCCTTGATCATCGCTCGGAAGACCGGATCCCACACCGAGAGTACATTGTATTGGGTGTTCGGCCAAACCGCCTTGATCTTGGCGACGACAGCCGCCGCGCCGCCGGAGTGAAGCTCCCAGGCGATCTGCGTGGGGTTCGTCTTGTTGAAATCGGCTGCGATCTGCTTTGAGACCTCGATCCACTGCGCGCCCCACTGCACCACGAGCAGCCGGTCGGCGGCGCGCGCGGGGGTGATCAGCCCGCCGGGAAAGGCGCCGGCGGCTGCGAGGCCGGCGCCGGTCAACAGGTTACGGCCGAAGGCGCGACGGGTCAGCGACATGTCCGAAATCTCCGGCTGTACGGCGGCGGCGGGGCGTGTAAACAAATTAAGTGCTTACTTAGTTTGTGCAGGCCGCCACGCCCGGTAAAGCTGATTGATTGGCCAGTCGTTACTCCATTAAATGATTGTTTTAAATCACTAAATATGGGGTATGCCGCTGTGCTGGGCGGTCACTTTCCGACCCGTGCCCAAATTTCGATCGTTCGTCGTCTGCGGGGCATTCGGGCGGCCGGCTGCCGCGCAAACATCCCTCACGAGGTGGTGGAGCGTGGGGGTCCGAGCCGTCAGGCAACGTTGTCACGCGCCAATTGCCCCCCATCCCAGGCGATCTCGTAGAGACGGATGATCTCGTCTTCGGTGGGAATGCGCGGGTTGTTCCCCGGCGTGCCAGAGGCGAGGGCCTGGCTGGCCATTTCCGGGCGGAGGCGGAAATAAGTGTCCTCGTCCAGGCCATAGGCCTTGGGTGTGGGCACCTTCAAGCGGTCATTGAGATCGCGAAATCCCCGCACCAAGGCTCGCCCGGCCTCTTCGTCTCCCGTGGCGCCCGTCGCCCAGCCGAGTGCACGGGCGGCCGCCGCGTAGCCCGCAGGCGCGGCGGAGAGTGAGTATTCCGTCACCAGCGGCAGGAGCATGGCGTTCGAGAGGCCGTGCGGCACATGGAAGAAGGCGCCGATGGGCCGGCTCAGCCCGTGGATGAGTGCGGTGGACGTGTTCGACACCGCGAGCCCCGCATGGGTCGCGCCCAGCATCATGGCCTGGCGGGCGGCGCGCTCGATGACGATCAAGACGCCGGGCCGTGAGGTGGAAGGCCCCAAGCAGATGCAGCGGATCGTGGAAGCGATCCGCGCGGGCAAGGCCGAGGACGCGCATGCTGCCGCCCTCCAGCACGTGGCGAGTGCCTCCGTCATTGCGCAACGCCTGCTGCAGGAGCGGGCCGGCGGATAGTTCAATACTCGAGGCGCAAAACCGCATGCGCCGCCCGAAGGCGGCGCCGCACGGCCGGGGGGCCGTTCGGCACCCCGGCTTCATTCTAGAAGGTGTTACTCGGCGGCGGCCGGCGGCATCGGCACGGCCGCAGTGCCGTACATGCGGGGGTCGGCCTCGCCCAGGATTCCATCGTCTTCGGCAAGAGGGCGAATCTGCTCATAGCTCAGTTCGCCCTGACCGTCCGGCGAAGGCCCCTTGGCCCAGCGCCCGGCCTTGCTCGCGGTGCCTTCGGAGGCGTCGATGTAGAGGTAGGAGACATCCTGCATCTCCATCTCGCGCGGGAAGTTGGCCGGCACCGGCGTGCGGTCGAAGCCTTCCTCCTCCAGCTCCTTGATGGCGGCGAGCCATTGGTTCTGGTGCATGGTGTCCCGCGCGATGAGGAAGGACAGCATGTCGCGCACGCCGGTGTCGCTGGTGAGATTGTAGAGCCGCGCCACCTGAAGCCGGCCTTGGCTTTCCGCCGTGAGATTGAAGCGAAAGTCGGCGAGGAGATTGCCGCTCGCGGTCATGTAGCCCGCGGTCCAGGGATTGCCGGCACTGTCCACCGGACGCGGGCCGGAGCCGGCGACTATGGCATGCTGCGGGTTCATGCCCGCCATGATCGCGTCCTCGATACGCGCACCGCCGAGGATGGCGCCCACGGCGGAATCCTTTGCCGCGTTCTCCTGTGCCTCCACCGGTGAACTTTCGAGCAGGCGCGCGATCATGGTGGCGAGCATCTCCACATGGCCGATCTCTTCGGTCCCGATGTCAAGGATCATGTCGCGATACTTCTGGGGCCCCCGGCAGGACCAGCCCTGCCAGAGGTAGCTCATCATGACGCTGATCTCGCCCCACTGCCCGCCGAGCGGCTCCTGAAGAAGCTTGGCGAACAGAGGATCCGGCGCGTCGGGCTTCGCGTGATACTGCAGTTGCTTGCGATGGATGAACATGACGGTGTCTCCTTAGGAAATCGCTGCGTCAGCGGTTCGCCTTCTCGCCGGCGGACTCCAGCGCGATGTAGCGCTGCGTGACCTGCGGCAGGTGCATTTCCAGCCATTCGGCCATGGCCTGCTCTTCTTCCAGCGAGGCCTTCAGCAGCGGCACCGCCGCAAGCGCGCCGCAGGTTTCGGCCATGGTGATGAGGGAGCGGTAAGCCGCGATCTCGTAATTCTCGAAGGCGTAGTCCGCGAAGGAGTTCTTTAAGATCTCGTCGCCCGCCATCGAATGGCCGAGGGCGGCCATGTTTCCCATGAACGACGCCGCGACATCTTTGAAAGTGGAGTTGTCCTCGCCAAGGCTCCCAAGGATATCGTCCAGCCGCTTGAGCTGGCCGTTGGTCTCCTCCACGTGCGTCCGCAGCCGCGCGGAAAGTTCGGGGTAGTTTTCCAGCCGGTCGATCTGCCGGTTCATGATGGAAAGCGCTTCGTTCTCCACGGCGTGGGCATTCCTTAGCCCCACGACGAAGAGATCTCGGGTCGGGCTCGTCGCCATTTCCGTCTCCACTTGTGTTCAGGTTTTCGGGGCCGACTAATCGTGCCGCAGCCACCACATCGGGAAGGCTTGGGACCCGTTATTGTTCCTAACGTCAAGTTTGAAGTGAGAAAATACAGCTAATGCTGCGAATTATTCGGCAGTTATGAAGTATTGTTCCGCTTCAGCCCTCACCTGATCCCGGCTCGGCCATCTTGCGGTGCTGCTCGGCCAGTACCGCTGCCGGCGTGACATTGGCGATCGCGCTCTCGATGCGGTTCTTCCAGCCGGCGACCACATCGCCCTCGCCCGACATCATCGCCTTGTATCCGGCGCGCGCCACATCGGCGGGGTCGTCCTTCTCGGCCTGCCCGACCTGCGTGTCCATCAGGTCCGCACGCTGGAAGAATTCGGTCTCAGTCGGGCCCGGCATCAGGCAGGTGATAGTGATGCCGGTGTCCTTCAGTTCGTTGCGCAGGGCCCAGGCGAAGGAATCGATGAAGGCCTTGGTGCCGTTGTAGACCGCCTGGAAGCTGCCCGGCATGAAGCCCGCGATGGAGCCCGTGATGAGGATGCGGCCCGTCCCCTCCCGCCGCATGGCGTTGCCGATGCGATGGATGAGATAGATCGTGCCGGTGACGTTGGTGTCCACAACATGCCGCGCGGCATTGAAATCCTGATCGAGAAAGCCCTTCCCGAGTCCGTGGCCGGCGTTGGCACAGAGCACCTCCACAGGCCGTCCGAGGCGCCCGACCTCGGCGCAGAGCTTGTCCACACCCTCGGTGGTAGCGAGATCGGTCTGGAGGGAATGCACCTTCGCGCCCGCCGCGCTGAGGGCCTCCGATGCCGTCACGATGTCTGGCTGGTCGGCGGCGATGACGAGATCGAACCCGTCCTGCGCCAGCAGCAGCGCCAGTTCGTAGCCGATGCCCGACGATGCGCCGGTTACGACCGCAAGAGGCCGCGTCCCAGAAGCTCGGGTATGGGGAATGGCCTGGGCCATGGCATGTCCTTTCAGGGCTTGAGGACGACCTTGATGCAGCCGTCCTTCTTGTCGCGGAATTGGGCGTAAAGATCCGGACCGTCCTCGAGCCCGGCACGGTGGGTGATGACGAAGGACGGGTCGATGTCGCCGTTCTGGATGCGCTCCAGCAGGATTGGCAGGTAACGCTGGACCGGGGTCTGGGCCATCCGGAAGGTGAGGCCGCGATTTATGGCAGAACCCATCGGGATCTTGTCCAGAAAGCCGCCATAGACGCCGACGATGGAGACGACACCGAAGTTGCGGCAGCATTGGATGGCCTGCCGCAGCACATGGGGCCGATCGGTGCCCATGAAGGCCGCCACCTTGATGCGGTCGATGCGGGCGTAGAGGGACGATGAGGCATCCGCCTCCGTGCCCACGGCATCGATGCAGGCGTCGGCGCCACGGCCGTTCGTCATGTCGCGGATGCGCTCGTAGATGTCCTCGCCGAGGAAATCCAGCGTTTCCGCGCCGCCGGCCCGCGCCAGGGCAAGGCGCTCGGGCACTGTGTCGATGGCGATCACACGCTCCGCGCCCAGCAGGAAGGCGCTGCGGATGGCCATCTGACCCACCGGGCCGCAGCCCCACACCGCAACCGTCTCACCACCCTTCAGCTCGCAGAATTCGGCGGCCATGTAGCCAGTCGGGAAAATATCGGAGAGGAAAAGCACCTGCTCGTCGGTGAGCCCGTCCGGCACCTTGATGGGGCCGACATCGGCATAGGGCACGCGCAGATATTCCGCCTGCCCGCCCGAGTATCCGCCCAGCATATGAGAGTATCCGAAGAGGCCGGCAGGCGAGTATCCCCACATCTCTTCGGCCATCTTGTGGTTGGGATTGGAACGCTCACAGCCCGAATAGAAGCCGCGCCGGCAGAAGAAGCATTCGCCGCAGGAAATGGTGAAGGGGACCACCACGCGGTCGCCCACCTTCAGGTTGGACGCGCCGCTGCCGACCTCCACCACCTCACCCATGGTCTCGTGCCCCAGCACGTCGCCATGCTCCATCGAGGGGATGACACCATCGTAGATGTGCACGTCCGAGCCGCAGATGGCGCAGGCCGTGACCTTGATGATTGCGTCCCGCGCATGCTGAATCTGCGGGTCCGGAACCTGCTCGCAGCGGATGTCGCCTTTGCCGTGGAAGGTCAGTGCCTTCATCAATTATCTCCTGATGCGTGGGCCGGAGCTTGATGAATGGCGGAAAGAGGTCGCGGCTCGCCGCTCGCTCAGGCCGGCTCCTGGAGGCCAACGGCGAGAGGAAGCACTTGTTCCTCCGGCAAGGCTTGTCTGTACAAGCGGCCGACCCATGTGTCACATAATAAACTGAACCGGCGCCATAGAATTTGCGATGAAAAAGCAAAGCTTCTTGAACAGATCTTTGCGGCAGACGGCGGCCGAGTGACCTGCGCGAGACGCACGTCGAAGAAGCGCGCGCAGAGCAATCAAATCGGCGCGTGCTCAAGAAAAGCTGAGCCTTCGCGTTCGCCGTTGTCGCCGCGCATCACGGCAACTGCGGCACCCCGGTTGGTCTTCAGGATTTCCGATCCGAGAGGGCGTAGCCGCGCTTGACGGCCTCCTCCAAGAGCTGCTCGACAGCGACAGGATCGCAGGCCAGCCGCTCGACGAACAAACCTCGGGGCTTTTCCCAGGTCGTCATCACCAAACACGGACGCATCTGAGGCGAATGGCTGGGCTCGGATGCAATCGAGACCATCAATCCATCCGACAATACGAGGTTGGCGGGATCCATTCGTGGGGATCAGTGGCAGACACCCCTGCGGCCATCGGGGCTGCCATTGCAGTGTGCGGCTCATGGTCAAACTCGGGGTTCTCGCGCTGGACGCCGTCCTGCGCAGGCGGCCGATGAAATGCTCATGCGCAAGGCAGGACGCTCCGATCCCATCGGTCAAACGCGCAATCAGCCAAGGTCAACACTGATCTGCAGCGCCTCGCCGCCTTAAAGGTTCTGCGCGGCCGGCTGCATCAGCAGGGTGGCTTCGTTGGCAAGTTCCTGCGTGATGAAATCCGCGGTGATGCGCACCCGCGCGATGTTCTTCTGCTCCTCATGGACGATGATCCACCATGACCGCACGAGGCGCACGGCATCCGGCAGCACCAGCCTCAGGTCCGGACAACCAGACGCCAGGAAGTAGGGCAGGATGCAGACACCGAGCCCCGCCCGCGCCGCGTGCATCTGGGCAAAGAGGTTCGAGCTCTGGAAGGCGGCATCGATGCCGGTGGCGACCTCGCCGAGATAATCGAGCTCGCGGGTGAAGATGAGATCGTCGATGTAGCTGATGAAGCGATGGCGGCGCAGGTCGTCCACGCTGCGGATCGCTGGCTTCTCCGCGAGATAGGCGGCGCTGGCGAACACGCCGAGCCCATAGGTCGCCATCTTGCGGGTCACGAGACGACCGCGCTCCGGCATGGTCAGGGCAATGGCGATGTCGGCCTCGCGCTTGGTGAGGTTGAAGGAGCGCGGCGTGGCCACGAGCTGCACCTTCAACGCCGGGTTCTGGTCCAGGAGGCGGGTGAGGCGCGGCGACAGGAAATAGGCGCCGAAGGCATCCGGCGCGCCGATGCGCACCGTTCCGGAGATGGATACGTCGCGTCCCGATATCTCGTCCTGCGCGGTCTGGGCCTGAAGCTCCATGGCTTCCGCGGCCTCCAGCAGGCGCAGTCCAGCGTCGGTGAGCGTCAGCCCGCCCGGCGCGCGCACCACGAGGCGGGTCCGGATCTCGGCCTCCAGGCCGGCCAGGTGCCGGCTCACCGTGGAATGCTTCACACCGAGCATCTTCGCCGCCGCCGACAGCGTGCCGCCGCGCGCCACCGCAATGAGCGCCCGCAGATAGTCCCAGTTCATGCCGCGCTCCGCTGCCCATTTCTGCACAACTATGGCGGAAACATAAGCAGCGCCTGACCGCAGAGGAACAGCTAATCGTCGTTGCGGCACATTCGCGCGCGGCTCTTCAGAGGCGTCGGTCGCGTGAGAAGGGGATTTTCGGCGTGGCACATATCGTCTTCATCGGCCTCGGCAACATGGGCCGCCCCATGGCGGCCAACCTCCAGAAGGCCAATCATTCGGTCACCGGCTTCGACCTGTCGGCCGAGGCGCGCGCGGCAGCCGCCGCGGCGGGGCTGAAGGTCGCTGCGTCGGAGGACGGACTGTTCGACGGCGCTGACGTGGTCATCACAATGCTGCCGAGCGGTGCCGCGGTGCGCGCGGTGTGGTCGCGAGCGGTGCCGCAGATGGCGCCAGGCGCGCTGATGATCGATTCCTCCACCATCGACGTCACCAGCTCCCGCGCCGCCCATGATCTGGCCGCGGCGGCGGGACTGCTGTCCCTCGACGCGCCGGTCTCCGGCGGCACGGAGGGCGCGACCGCCGGCACGCTGACCTTCATGGCGGGCGGCACGGACGAGGCCTTCGCCGTCGGCCAGCCGCTGCTCGCGGCCATGGGGCGGCGCATCGTGCATTGCGGCGGGCCGGGCAATGGCGAGGTCGCGAAGATCTGCAACAACATGATCCTCGGCGTCTCGATGATCGCCGTCAGCGAGGCGTTCAACCTCGCCGAATCCCTCGGCCTCTCCCATCAAGCGCTGTTCGAGGTGGCTTCCACCTCCTCGGGCCAGTGCTACGCCCTCACCACCCATTGCCCGGTGCCTGGCCCGGTGCCCACCGCCTCCGCCAATCGCGGCTACACGCCGGGGTTCGCCACCGAGCTGATGGCGAAGGACCTTCGCCTCTCGCAGGAAGCCGCCGACGCCAGCGGCTCCCGCACTCCGCTCGGCGCGGCGGCGGAGGACATCTTCGGGCGCTACGCGGCCAATGGCGGGCGCGGCCGGGACTATTCCGCGGTCATCTCCTACCTGAAAACCCTCTGAACTTCGGCGCCAAACGACGCTCAGGGACATAACGGGGAACCCGCAAGCAGAACGAACAAAAAATATGGGAGGAAACAAGATGAAATCACGCATCCTGATTGGACTTGCCATTCTACTTGCCGCAACCACCGCGGCCAGCGCGCAAGCCCCGAAGACGGTGAAGATCGGCGTCCTCAACGACCAGTCCGGCGCCTATGCCGACATGGGCGGTGTCGGTTCCGTCATCGCCGCGCAGCTCGCCATCGAGGATTCCGGCCTGAAGCAGAAGGGCTGGACCATCGACGTGCTTTCCGCCGACCACCAGAACAAGGCCGACATTGCCGCCAACGTCGCCCGCGGCTGGTTCGACGTGGACGGCGTCGACATGATCACCGACGTGACGAATTCGGCGGCGGCCCTCGCGGTGAACCAGATCACGCGGGACAAGAACAAGGTGATGCTGGCCTCCGGCCCGGCCACCTCCGATCTCACCGGCAAGGCCTGCTCGCCCAACACCGTGCACTGGACCTCCGACACCTGGGCCTTCGCCCACGGCACCGGACAGGCGATCGTGAAGACGGGCGGCGACACCTGGTTCTTCCTCACCGCCGACTATGCCTTCGGCCAAGCACTGGAGCGCGACACGGCCGACGTGGTGGAGAAGAACGGCGGCAAGGTGGTCGGCCGCGTGCGCGTTCCGCTCGGCACATCCGACTTCTCGTCCTTCCTCGTGCAGGCGCAGGGCTCAAAAGCAAAGATCGTCGGCCTCGCCAATTCAGGGGCGGACACCACGAACTCCATCAAGCAGGCAGCTGAATTCGGCATCGTGGCCGGCGGCCAGAACCTCGCCGGGCTGCTCATCTACATTTCCGACGTGAACTCGATGGGCCTGCCGGTCGCGCAGGGACTGATCCTCACCTCGCCCTTCTATTGGGACATGAACGACAAGACCCGCGCCTTCTCCCAGCGCTTCGCCGAGAAGATGCGGGGCGCCAAGCCCACCATGGTGCAGGCCGGCGTCTATTCCGCGACCCTCAACTATCTGAAGACGGTGGCGGATCTGGGCGATGCCAAGGATGGCCGCAAGGTCGTGGACGCCATGAAGGCCAAGCCCATCAAGGATCCTCTGTTCGGCGAGGGCCGCATCCGCGCGGACGGGCGCAAGATCCACGACATGTACCTGTTCGAGGTGAAAAAGCCCGCCGAATCCAAGGCGCCGTGGGACTACTACAAGCTGCGCGCCACCATTCCAGCCGAAGAGGCCTTCCGCCCGCTCTCCCAGAGCGAGTGCGCCCTGCTGAAGAGCTGACCGCGGTTTCGCCCGTCATCCAAGTCCGAAGGAAACATCATGTCATTGCTGAAAGTCCGCAAGCTCGTGGTGCAGGTGGAAGAGACCCACGAGGAAATGGGCCGCGAGGTTTCCCCGCCCAGCCGCAAGGTCACGGTGGCGGCCGTCATCGCCAACCCATACGCGGGAACGTATGTGGAGGATCTGACCCCGCTCTACGATCTGGGCGCGGAGGTCGGCGGCCTGATGGCGACCCGCGGCGTCGCGGCGTTGGGGATCGCGCCGGACGAGGTGGTGAGCTACGGCAAAGGCGCCGTGGTCGGGGTCAACGGGGAGCTGGAGCACTCCGCCGCCCTGCTGCATCCGCGGTTCGGCGCACCGGTCCGGGCCGCGGTCGGCACGGGCAAGGACATCATCCCCGGCACCAAGAAGATTGGCGGGCCGGGGTCGCCGCTCCTGATGCCGCTCACCAACAAGAACAACATCTGGAGCTTTGACGACATGGACTCGGCGGAGATCGCAATCCCCGACGCGCCGCGGCCGGACGAAATTCTTATCGCCTTGTGCCTCGGCGTCGGCGGGCGCCCGCTCCACCGCATCGGCAAATAGCTCTTCGTTGGTTGCGGCGGCGTCGGCGATGGGGAGGCGGTTCCCCACCCTTCCAGACGTCCCTGGCGCCCCCGCTTAACCGGGCCTGCGCGCGCAATTGCTCGCGCGCAGGCCCGTGTTTTTGCTTTGGGGCCCAGTAGCGTGGGCGGCGGACCGTACTCGCTCCGCCGAGGCTTTTGCCCTCAGGCCGCCACCGAGCCCCTGCGCCGCGCGGCCTCGATGTCGCGCACCGGCGGCGCGCCGAACATGCGACCATACTCCCGCGTGAACTGCGGCACGCTCTCGTAGCCGACGTCGAAAGCTGCGGAGCTCGCGCTCATGCCCTCCCACAGCATGAGGCGCCGCGCCTCGATCAGCCTCAGCTGCTTCTGGAACTGGAGCGGCGAGAGCGAGGTCACCGCCCGAAAATGCTCGTGGAAGGAGGAGGTGCTCATCCCTGCCGCAGCGGCCAGACGCTCTACCGGGAGCCGCTGCCGGAATTCAGTTCGCAACACGGCCACCGCGCGGGCCACGCGATGCACATGGCTTTCGGGCCAGCCCAGGCGGCGGATCGCCGAGCCGTGGCGCCCTGCCAGGAGCCAATAGTGCATCTCCCGCACCAGTTGCGCGCCCAACACCGGCAATGACGCCGGGCGCTCGAGCAGGCGCATCAGCCGAAGCGCCGCATCCGCCACCTCCGCGTCCGTGGGATCGATCCGGACCGGCGCATGGTCCACTTCCTCCGCCGCTGACATCTCCGCCACGAGCCCC
Organism: Xanthobacter flavus; assembly: GCF_017875275.1. Lineage (NCBI taxonomy): Bacteria > Pseudomonadati > Pseudomonadota > Alphaproteobacteria > Hyphomicrobiales > Xanthobacteraceae > Xanthobacter > Xanthobacter flavus. Next base: position 1,009,758 of record NZ_JAGGML010000001.1, read on the forward strand.
GAGATCACGGCGGGGTCGAGTTCCAGCACCAGGGAGAGATAGGGCGCAGCCGGCGTTGCTCGGGTGATCTGGCTCACCGTCGGCACATCAGCCGTGATGAGGAGGGACTCGCCGGCGGAGAAGGCGAAGCCCTGATTGCCCTGGGCCACGTGCTTGCTTCCCTGCAGCACGAGGCAGACCAGGGGGCGCGAGATGTCCGCGATAAGGTCGCTCGGCGCGGTGGCCCGCACGGTGGCAAGCCCTAGAATGGGCGTTGCCGCGATTCCTTGGGCATTGGCATGCGCTTCCGAGAAGCGGCGAACAGCATCGAGCAAGCCGGTCATGGATCGAATGTAACCCGGACTTCCCGCCAACGCACCCCTTTCGGAGGATTAGGCAAGGATCGCCGAGCATCCGGCAACTGCCGCCGCATCGTCGGAGCGATAACCGTCTCGTCCAACAGATGGAGACGGACCATGACCAAGATTGCCCTTGTCACTGGAGCCAGCCGCGGCCTGGGCCGCAACACCGCGCTCAGCATCGCCCGCCATGGCGGGGACGTGATCGTGACCTATCAGAGCCGCGCCGAAGATGCGCAGGCGGTGGTCAGCGAGATCGAGGCGCTGGGCCGCAAGGCTGTTGCGCTGAAGCTCGACACGGGCGACGTGACGACCTTCCCGGACTTCGCCGAGCACCTGCGCGCCGCCCTCGCCGAGACGTGGCAGCGCCAAATCTTCGACCACCTCGTGAACAATGCCGGCCACGGCGACTATGCGCTGATCGGCGAGACCAGCGAGGCGCAATTTGACCGGCTGGTCAATGTCCACTTCAAGGGGGTCTATTTCCTCACCCAGACTCTGCTGCCGATGCTCGCGGATGGCGGGCGGATCGTGAACCTCTCCTCCGGCCTCACCCGCCTGTCCTATCCGGGCTATGCCGCCTATGCGGCGGTGAAGGGCGCGGTCGAGGTGCTGACCCGCTACATGGCGAAAGAACTCGGGGCCCGCGGGATCGCCGTCAACACGGTCGCGCCCGGTGCGATCGAGACCGACTTCGGCGGCGGCGCGGTGCGGGACAATCCCGAGCTGAACAAGAGCTTCGCCGAGATGACGGCCCTCGGCCGGGTCGGCCTGCCTGACGACATCGGGCCGATGATCGCCAGCCTCCTCTCCGAGGACAATCGTTGGGTCAACGCGCAGCGCATCGAGGTGTCTGGCGGCCAGGGCATCTGACGGCCGGCGCAAGGGACCTCTGGACCGGTGACGATCATGCGAGCCTTATGTTCGCAGGATTTAGTTACGTCAGCGAACGGCGGTTTCGAGGCAATGGTGCCGCGGAAGGGATTCGAACCCCCGACCCACGCATTACGAATGCGTTGCTCTACCAGCTGAGCTACCGCGGCACGCGCGCCCTCTATTACGGGGAGGCCGCGCCCTTTTCAAGGGTCGGCGCAAAGCATCCCCGCAAGGTGTTGCGGCGAGCCAGCCGGGAGGGCTGGGCGGCGGCCCGCTCCGGCAGGTCTTGCGGGCGCGGGCGGCAATGGGGCGGGAGGGGTTCAGTAGGTGAGAACGGGCGGCAGTTCCTTGGCCTGCGCCACCCACTTCTCCACCATGCTCTCGGTGGGCAGGGCGCGGACCAGCTTGCGCTTGGCGTTCGCCTCGGCCATGGCCTTGGTGAGGTTGGCGGGCACGCGGGCCTTGAGTTCCTTCACCGTATCGACGCCCGCCGCCTCGAGCAGCTCGGAATATTCCTCGCCCACGCCCTTGATGCGCATGAGGTCGGCCATGTTGGCCCATTTGAGGATGCGCGTCTCGTCGATGCCGGTGGCCGCTGCCAGCTCCTTGCGCAGCTTGGGCGACTTGGCCCGCTCCAGCAGCCCCTCAGTGGTGGTAATTCCGGCGGCCTTGAGCTTCTCGGCATAGACCGCGCCGACGCCTTCGATCTCGATGATGGGATAGGACATGAGACCCCCCTCAAACCCGGCTTGTGCATGCCGGCAGCAAGATCAGGCCACAACCGTGGGCCGAGTCAACTGCCCGGCTTCCCGGCGCCTCAGACCACGTGGGTGAGGCCGGGCACCGAGCGCACCAGGAGGTTCACCGGTTCCGCGCCGACAGTCTCGCGGGCATAGGCCACCGTTTCTCGCACGGCGAGCTGGACCTGCGGCATGGTGAGCCCGTGGGCCATCATGCGGTCCGCGACCTGCATGAGCCGCGCCATGCCGCCGAAATGCCGCTCGGACTGGGCGGTGGCGTCCTCGCGCGGCGCCGCATCGGCGAGAGACTTGGCCCAGGGGTGAGTTTGATAGAGGGGCGCCATGGCCTCGGCCGGCGCCTCGCGGGCGAGAAACTGGATGACGATGGCCACCAGGGCCGCGGCGGTCGGGGCATCCACCTCGACCCGCTCGGTCAAACGCGCAATCAACTCGTCCATGCCATCTCCTTGCGCCGCATCGCAGGCGAGACTGGCCTGAACATTGCCGGGCATGGCGCGCTTTCGCAAGCGAGAGCGGTGCCGGAACGGGCTTGCCCCTGTCCCGAAGGCGGGCGAAAACTGCCCGATGACGCGGCCGGACCCGACGCGCGATTCGGCTGGACCGCCTGCCCCGAGCGAGGACACCGCCATGGCCAAGAGCCGAGGGACGAATTTCGGGACCGGTTCCGGGTTACCCCCTGAGACGAGCGACCCGGCCGGGGCCGCGCCGCCGGCCGGCCCGTGGAGCCGCACGTCCGTGCCGCGCACCTCCTCCGCAGCGTCTTCCGCAGCGTCTTCCGGCGGGCGGGCGCCGGCGCCCGAGAGCGACGGCCGCGTCCTCGTGGGGCGCAGCTTCCTCGGCCGGGTCGAGGCGACGGCGACGCACGCCAAATCCAAGGACGAATATCTCACCCTGCGCCTCGCCAACCGCCACGGCCTCGTCACCGGCGCGACCGGTACCGGCAAGACAGTGACGCTGCAGGTGCTGGCGGAAGGCTTCTCGCGGGCCGGCGTTCCAGTGTTCGCGGCCGACATCAAGGGCGACCTCTCCGGCGTCGCGGCCGAGGGCGAGGCCAAGGACTTCCTGCTGAAGCGGGCCGAGGAGGTGGGCATCGCCTACACGCCGGACAGCTTCCCGGTGATCTTCTGGGACATGTTCGGCGAGCAGGGCCACCCCGTGCGCGCCACCATCTCCGAGATGGGGCCCCTGCTGCTCGCCCGCCTGATGGGGCTGAACGAGACGCAGGAGGGCGTGCTCAACATCGTCTTCCGCATCGCCGACGAGCAGGGCCTGCTGCTGCTCGACCTGAAGGATCTCAGGGCCATGCTGGCCAACGTCTCGGCCAATGCGGCGACCCTCACCGCCACCTATGGCAACGTCTCGGCCCAGAGCGTCGGCGCCATCCAGCGCCAGCTGCTCGTGCTGGAGAACCAGGGCGCGGACAAGTTCTTCGGCGAGCCCGCCCTCGACATCGCCGACATCATGCGGGTGGACCGCGCGGGCTACGGCACCATCAACATCCTCGCCGCCGACAAGCTCATGGGCTCGCCCCGGCTTTACTCCTGCTTCCTGCTCTGGCTGCTCTCCGAACTCTTCGAGCGGCTGCCGGAGGTGGGCGATCCGGAGAAACCCAAGCTCGTCTTCTTCTTCGATGAGGCCCACCTCCTGTTCAACGAGGCGCCCAAGGCGCTTTTGGAGAAGGTGGAGCAGGTGGTGCGGCTCATCCGCTCCAAGGGCGTGGGCGTCTATTTCGTCACCCAGAACCCACTCGACGTGCCGGAGACCGTGCTGGCCCAGCTCGGTAACCGAGTGCAGCACGCGCTGCGCGCCTTCACCCCGCGCGACCAGAAGGCGGTGAAGGCCGCCGCGGAGACCTTCCGGCCCAATCCGGATCTCGACACCGCCAAGGCCATCATGGAGCTGGGCAAGGGCGAGGCACTGGTTTCCATGCTGGAGGGCAATGGCATCCCTTCCATGGTGGAGCGCACGCTGATCCGGCCGCCCTCCGGCCGCATCGGGCCGCTCACGCCGGCCGAGCGGGCGGCCATCATGGCGAAAAGCCCGGTCGGGCATCTCTACGACACGGCGGTGGATCGCGAATCGGCGTTCGAGATGCTCCAGGCCCGGGCCGAGGAGAAGGCCCAGCCGGCGGAGGAGGCCGCGCCGTCCTCGGGCGGCAGCAGCATTCTCGACAGCATTCTCGGCGGGGTGCTGGGCACCGCCACCGGCGCGCCGAAGGTGGAGCCCGCGCCGCGCGGTGGCGCGCCCCGGCAGGGGTCCACGACGCCGCGCGTCCCGACCACGACGGGACGATCCACCGGCACCGGCGCGCCCGCGCCCCGGCCGAGCACGCGCATGTCCACCACAGAGGTGGTGGTGCGGCAGGTGGCCCGATCCGTGGCGACTCAGGTGGGCTCCCAACTGGGAAAAGCCATTTTGAGAGGTATCCTAGGAAGCATCAGCAAGCGCTGACGGAGCCGCCCAGGTTGCCCTCGGCGGACCGCTCTCGTCATGGCATGGCTCAAGGTGTTGTCGCACCGCGCAAAGGTACCTAACTGCAGCTTGGCTTTAACCTGGCGACGCTTCGGCTTCTAAGCGGTGGAAAGTGTTGCTTCAGAAGGCTCGCAGCGGTAGTGTCATAGCGTGTCGGCGAGATTGCGGGGTCGCGTCGGCAGAGATGCTCAACGCGCGTGCCCGAGCCTTCATTCCTTGCGGATTGGAACCGAGGCGCGCCATGACCTGGAGCGCCTCATGAAGGTGTTGCCCACTGCCCGCATCGTTCTCCTCGATGCCAATATGGAACGTCGCCAGGCGACGCGCCTTGCCCTGTCCGCCCTCGGGGTGGGTGCGGTGCGCGAAGTCGCCTCCATCGACGAAGTAACCGATCCTGCCGCCCAGGGCACGGCCGACGTGCTCGTGGTGCAGGTGGACGATCCGGAGGATGCCCCTGCCAATCCCTTCCGCTTCGGTGCCGGCATTCCCGCCGTGCTCGTGGCTGAAGTGCCCGCGCAGCAACTGGTGCGGGCCGCCGGCCGGTCCGGCTATGACGCCGCCCTCGGCACGCCCATCGCGCCACGGCTGCTCTATCGCCGCATCGGCTCGGTCCTCCAGCGCGCGCGCCGTCTAGGGCGTCCTGCCTCCGCAGTGATCTCCACGCCCGCCGATCTCGTCACCGCCGGCTGACCTGGCACCGAACCGTCTGGCACCTTGCCAGACGGTCCGCGTCCCTCCAGCATTCCCCTGATTCCGGGTCCATCGTGGCCCGGAACACAAGGTGCGCTGGTGGAGGACGACATGGCGGACGGTGATCGCGCGGGAACGCGGCCGGTGGAACTGGAGCCTGTTCTCAAGGCCGTGGACGCCGGTCTCGACGCGGCTCTGGCGCGCCTCTTCGATTTCCTGCGCATCCCCTCCATCTCGACCGATCCGGCCCACGCGGGTGCCTGCCAAGACGCCGCGCAATGGGTGGCGGGAGAACTGGAGGCGCTGGGCTTTTCCGCCACCGTGCATCCCACCGCCGGCCACCCGGTCGTGGTGGCCCGCACCGACACCGGCGCGCCGCGCCGCGTGCTGTTCTACGGCCATTACGATGTCCAGCCGGTGGACCCGCTCGACCTGTGGGAGACGCCGCCGTTCGAGCCGCGTCTCGGCACGACCCCGGACGGGCGACGCACCATCGTCGGGCGCGGGGCCTGCGACGACAAGGGGCAGGTGCTGACCTTTCTCGAAGCGCTCCGGGCGTTCCGGGCGACGCGCGGTGCCTTGCCCGTGGACGTCACCGTGCTGCTCGAAGGCGAGGAGGAGTGCGGCTCGCCCAACCTCCCCGGCTTCCTCGCGGCGCACGCAAGCGCGCTTTCAGCCGATCTCGCGCTCGTCTGCGACACCGGCATGTGGGACCAGCGCACGCCCTCCATCACCAGTTCGCTCCGCGGCATCCTGCACACCGAGCTGACCATCGAGGGCGCCGACCGCGATCTGCATTCCGGCCTCTTCGGCGGCGCGGCGCGCAATCCCATCCATGTGCTGGCGACCATCCTCGCCGATGCCCATGACGGCGAGGGCCGCGTCACCCTCCCCGGCTTCTATGACGATGTGCGCGAGCCGCCCGCCGAGGTGCGCGCCCGGTGGCAGGCGCTGGGCCTCACCGCCGAAGCCTTCCTGAAGCCCGTGGGCCTGTCCGTCTCCGCCGGCGAGCGCGATAGGCTGGTGATCGAGCAGATCCAGTCGCGGCCGACCTTCGAGGTCAACGGCATCTTCGGCGGCTATACCGGTGCCGGCACCAAGACCATCATCCCCGCGCGGGCGACCGCCAAGATCTCCTTCCGCCTCGTGGCGGACCAGGACCCGGCCAAGCTGCGCGCCGGCTTCGAAACCTTCGTGGCGGCGCGCGTGCCGGCGGATTGCCGGGCCGTCTTCCACTGGGGCGAGGGCGCGCGCGCCTTCCTCGTGCCGCCGGAAAGCCCGGACCTCGGCCACGCCGCCGGCGCGCTCGCGGCGGAATGGGGCGTTGCCCCCGTCACCATCGGCTCGGGCGGCTCCATCCCGGTGGTCGGCCAGTTCAAGGACCGGCTGGGGGTGGATACGCTGCTGATCGGCTTCGCCCTCGACGACGACCGCGTTCATTCGCCCAACGAGAAGTACGACCTCACGTCCTTCCACAAGGGCACGCGCAGCTGGGTGCGGATTCTCGATGCACTGGCGCAGCGGTGAGTTGCGCCAGCTAACGCGCTGCGGTGCGTTCACGTAACGCCAGACTTTTTCGCGTCGTGCAATCGTGCGAGGGAAGGCGCTTAACGTCAGTGACGGAACCTGCCATGGCCGCTCCCGCCCCCACCATCGACACGCAGGGTCTCCTCTCGGCGTGGTGGTTCGACGGCAAAGGCGCGGCCGGCCGCATCCGCCCGGAAGAGGCAGTGGCCGCGACAGCGCCGGAGGGCGGCTTCATCTGGCTGCATTTCAAGCACCTGCCCCGGGCGCCGCAAACCTGGCTCCGGCAGGACATCGGCCTCGATGCACCCGCGGTGGAAACGATGGCCGAGGACCAGTGCCGGCCGCGCTGCGTGATGTTCGCGGACGGTGCCCTGCTTTCCCTGCGCGGCATCAACCTGCAGCGCAACGCCCTGCCCGAGGAGCTGATCACCGTTCACCTGTGGGTGGATGCCCGCCGCATCGTCTCGGTTCAGCACGAGTTCCTCTCGGCCATCGCCGACTTCGAGGATGCGCTCGGGCGCGGCCGCTGCCCGCGCACCCAGGGCGAGTTCGTGGCCGATCTCTCCATGCGCCTCGTCGAGCGGGTGGACGCGGTGGTGACGACGCTGATCGAGGAGGCGGACGAGCTTGAGGATGCCGTCCTCGTCACGGAGACATCCGAGCTTCTGCCGAAGCTCGCCGTGCTGCGCCGGGTGGCCATCAAGCTGCGCCGCCACATCGCGCCCCAGCGCGAGGCGCTCAACCATTTCGCGCTGGAGGATGACCCCTGGATGGGGCCGAAGGACCGGAACCGCCTGCGCGACGCGGCCGACCGGGTGGCCCGCTTCTCCGAGGAACTGGACAGCGTGCGCGAGCGCGCGGCGGTCATCCGCGACCAGATGGTGGACGCCCGCGCGGAGCAGATGAACAAGTCCATGCTGGTGCTGGCGGTGGTGACGGTGGTGTTCGCCCCCATGACGCTCATCTCTGGCATGTTCGGCATGAACGTGGGCGGCATCCCCGGCAGCGGCGATCCCGCCGCCTTCTGGGCGCTCAGCGTGTTCCTGCTGCTGCTCGGCTTCATCCTGTTGTGGAGCTTCCGCCGGATGAAGTGGATCTGACGGGAACCGGGGCAGCCGGGTCGCTGCCACGGCCCCGTCTCAGGTCACGCAAAGTTCGCGGCCCTGTCGCCGCTGCGTCAACGACCATGCCGCAGATGCGGTGCGCACGGACCTTTGGAGGTTTCCCATGCGCACCCTGAAATGCATCGCCCTCGCGCTGCTCGCCGGCGCCGCCTTCGTTTCTCCGGCCCTGTCCCAGACCGCCGCCAATCCGGACAAGCCCGCCGAAGGCACCGCCTTCCCGGCCGTCCTCGCCGGCCATGTGGTCCTGCCGGCCGCGACCTTCGTCCCCGCCCCCTCTGACGCGCCGGATGCGCTGAAGACGTCGGGCAAGTTCACCACCGCCGACCGCGCGCGCATCGACGTTATCGGCAGCGTCAAGGGCGTCAGCGTCCTGTCCAATCCCGCTGCCCCGCGCGAGACCGGCCTTTCCCTGCCGTTCGAGGGCCAGCCGGTACAGGGCTTCTCCGGCATCGTCTCGGAGGGCGACGGCAATTTCCTGGTGCTCACCGACAACGGCTTCGGCTCCAAGGCCAACTCCCCGGACGCCATGCTGATGGCCCACCGGCTGAAGATGGACTTCAAGGCCGGCACCATCGAGCGTGTCAAGACCATCTTCCTCAACGATCCGGACCGGAAGGTGCCCTACCCCATCACAATGGAAGGCACCGCCACCCGCTATCTCACCGGCTCGGACTTCGATCTCGAATCGATACAGCGCGTCGGCGACAGCCTGTGGTTCGGCGAGGAGTTCGGTCCCTTCCTCATCGAGACCGACCTCGACGGCAAGGTGAAGGCGGTGTTCGAGACCAAGGTGGACGGCAAGGTCGTGCGCTCGCCTGACCATCCGGTGGTCACCACCCCCGGCGCGCCGGACGGCAAGGTCGCGTTCAGCGTCTACCGCTCCAAGGGCTTCGAGGGCATGGCGCTTTCCCCGGACAAGACCAAGCTCTACGCTCTGCTGGAAGGCCCGATCTTCGACGCCGCGACCGGCGGCAAGGAGAAGGCGGGCGAGAACGAAGTGCTGCGCATCGTCGAGTTCGATCTCGGCAAGCGCGAGTGGACCGGCCGCTCGTGGAAGTATCCGCTGGCGGTGGCGGGCAACGCCATCGGCGACTTCAACATGATCGACGACACCCACGGCCTGATCATCGAGCGCGACAGCCTGGAAGGCTCCCGTTTCAAGGCCTGCGCCGCCGGAAAGGCGGAGCCCACCTGCTTCGACAAGCCGGCCCAGTTCAAGCGCGTCTACAAGATCGCCTTCTCGCCCGAGACCGCCGGCCAGGTGGTGCGCAAGGTCGGCTACATCGACCTGCTTGCCATAAAGGACCCCAACGGCAAGGCCAAGCAGGGCGGCACCGAGGGCGTGCTGGACATGCCCTTCTTCACCATCGAGGACGTGGTGATGGTGAGCCCCACCGAGATCGTGGTGGGCAACGACAACAACCTGCCCTACTCCGCCGGCCGGACCCCGCAGAAGAACGACGACAACGAGTTCGTCCTGCTCAGCGTGCCGGAGCTGCTCGTCGCCAAGTGAGGGTAAGGGCGCACACTCTCCTGCCGCAGAAAAGCAGAAGGCCGGGCGCGAGCCCGGCCTTTTCGCTGCTCCGATGCCGGATCGCCCTACTGCCCGGCGGCGAACACGCTCGGGAACGGGCGGCCGCGCACGTCGTACACGGTGGCGTAGGTGACGCCCTCCCGCTCCACCTTCACCAGCAGCGGCGCCTTCACGTCGGCGCAGTAGAACTCGCCGAGGCGCATGTAGAAGTCGGCATTCTTGCTGTCATAGGTCGTCTCGTAGCGCGGGCCGAGTTCGGCGGCGGCGGCGAAGTGCGGACCGCAGACGGCGACGCGCAGCTTGCGGCCCTGCGGCAGGGTCCGGCGATGCTGCTCCACGTATTCGTCCAGCTCCTCCGTGGCCTGCTTGAAGGCGAGGCCCCAGTAATCGAGCATGAACTGATCATCCGCACCCTTGATGCCGCCGACGAAGTGGTTGTAGTAGGTGTATTCATAAGGGTGCAGGTTGTGGAAATCCACCGCCGGCACCGCGACGCCCACCGCGAAGGTCGCGGCGACGGCCGCTTGGGCCAGGCGCGGCAGGCCCTGCGCCTTCTGCCAGAGCCAGGACGCGGCGTAGCCGCCCAGCAGCGCCAGCGCCGGCGTCACGAACACGAAGTGGCGGATGCCGTTGTACATCACGGGCCGGGTGACGACCGTGAGCAGCACCGGGAAGGCGGCGGCGGTGAAGATGAGCACCAGCCGGGCGCGCTTCGCCGGGGTGTCCTTGCCCACGAGCGCCGAGACGATGGCCCCCGCCGCGCCAGCCACCGCGAGGCCGAGGAACAGCTCGGGCATCTGCACGGAGAACAGCGTCGGCACATAGGTGCGCGGCATGTCCGGCACGAGGATGGGCCGGCCCTCGAACATCTCGCGCCACGGCACTTCCCAGAAGTGGGAATAATACTTCAGCGCCACGAGCGGGTTGAGCGGCTCCGCGACGCCCCAGGGCCAGACCATGCCCAGCACGAAATAGGCGAGCGGCATGGCCAGCAGCAACAGGCCGGTGAAGCGCAGGGTGCGCAGCAGGGCGGGCTTGATGCCGAGCCGCACGCATTCGACCGCCAGCACGAAGGCGATGGCCGCGGAGAGATAGACGCCGCAGAGCAGGCCGAGCACGCGCGTGCCGACGGCAAGGCCGAGGAAGAGGCCGAAAAGCGTGACGGTGCGCGGCGACGGCTGGGGGAATTCATCGAACGCGCGCACGCAGGCATAGAGCACGCCCGCCACCGCGACGGCGAAGGGCGCATCCTTCGCGTTCATGAACATGTGCCCGTAGTAGAGCGGGCAGATCATCAGCAGGGCGACGGCGGCAAGTCCGCCCCAGGGGCCGGCAAGGCGCCGCCCGGTCCGCCACACCAGCAGGAAGCCGATGATGCCGACCAGCGCGCCCAGCAGGCGGCGGATGTCGAACACATCGACGAACGGCAGGGCCTTGGCGATGGCCGCCGCGGCGAGGTCGAAGCCGCCGCCGTAGTAATAGAGGTTGACGAAGGAAAAGACTTTCCGCTCCGTCAATCCCGACGAGAAGTAGGAATAGAGCAGATCGCCATACTGGGAGTGGGTGAAGTCATCCCAGCCGAGCCCGTAGTCGGAGAACGTGAGCGCGGCGATGACCGCCACGCCGGCGATCAGGACAACGGCGCAGGCGTCCGCGATCGCGCCCGGCCGACGTTCGATTTCAAGGAACGACATTGATGGAGGATCCCGAACCCAACTCCGTCGCGCCGTTTCCAGGATCGCTCCCGGGCCCCCAGCGCGGCACTCCACCATAATACCGCAGGTGGCTACGCGGAACACAGCTAAGATGGAGTAGAGGCGGATCGCAACAAAATTATGCCTGGCGCTGCAAAAAAATAAGGCAGCTTCGGGAACAAATGAGGCAGCAGAGCTGACGGACGGTAAGTTAAGGCGGCATCTTGTTCTTGCGAGGCAGAGTCAATCACTCGCAGGAAAAGAAAAACGGCGCCTCGCAACTCGCGGGCGCCGTCAGGGCTTCGCAGCAGGCTTGCGCCACCCCCTCGCGGAGCGGCGCAAGCCCGGCGGAAAAGGGTCAGCCGGCCTTGCTGTAAAGCTCGGCCACGTAGTCCCAGTTGATGAGGTGCTCGACGAACGCCTTCAGGTAGTCGGGACGGCGGTTGCGGTAGTCGATGTAGTAGGAGTGCTCCCACACGTCGACGCCGAGCAGCGGGGTCGCGCCCTGCACCAGCGGGTTCTCGCCGTTGGCGCTCTTCATGATGGAGAGCTTGCCGTCCTTGAGCGCGAGCCACGCCCAGCCCGAGCCGAACTGGCCGACACCGGCGGCGATGAAGTCCTCCTTGAACTTCTCGACCGAGCCGAGGTCCTCGATGATCTTCTTTTCCAGCTCGCCGGGGATGGGTCCGCCGCCGTTGGGCTTCATCCAGTTCCAGAAATGGAGGTGGTTGTAGTGCTGGCCGGCGTTGTTGAAGAGCGGGGCGTTCTTGCCGAACGAGCCCACGACGATCTCCTCAAGGGTTTTCCCTTCAAATTCAGTTCCCTTTAGGAGATTGTTGCCATTGTTGACATAAGCGAGATGATGCTTGTCGTGATGGTATTCCAGCGTTTCGCGCGACATGTAGGGCGCAAGCGCGTCATAGGCATAGGGCAGGTCGGGCAGCGTGAAGGACATGAAACATCTCCGCAATCTATCCGGCGTCTCGCCCGGGGCGAAATCGCTGCCCCGGCGGCATACCGGGTATACGACATGTCCGAGCGTGGACCTAGATAGGGTTGCGTTCGCCATCAAACAACCTTGAAGCGGCCGATTTTCGCGGCGAGGTACCACCTTTGATTAAGAACGGCTAAGGCCGGCAAGCGGAAGTGGGGTGCGAGATGTGGTGGTTCCTGGTCCTTCTCGGCGTTCTCATCGCTCTGGCCGGGCTCGCGGTCATCGGCCTTGGGGTGACGATCTACGTCTCGGCCTTCGGCAATACGCTGATCACCACCGGCGCGGTGGCCGCCTCGGGCGGCTTCGTCATCACCGCCATGGGGCTGGTGCTGCGCCAGCTGGACCGGCTGACCCGGCAGATCGAGCGCTCCTATCCCGCCGGCGAGGACGAGGCCGAGGCCGAGGAGCCCGCGGCACCGCCGGCCGCCCGCCCCGCCCGCGCTGGCCGCAACGCGGCGCCCCGCCTCTCCGTGGATGATCTCGTCGCACCGGAGCAGGACGCCGAGCCCCCCGCGCCGGCCGCCCGCGACCGCGCCGAGCGGCCCCAGGAGCGCAATCAGGAGCGCAATCAGGAGCGGAACCCGGAGCGCGCCCCCGAACGGGCGGCCGAGCGGCAACCGGAGCGTCCGCCGGCGCCGCGTCGTCCCGCCGCCCCGGCCTCGCTGCCGCCGCCCGAGGCCGGCCAGCCGGCCGATCCCATGCTCGATGCGCGCCGCCAGCGGCTTCAGCGCGGCCCGGAGCCGGCACCCGAGGCGCCGGCCGCCCCGCCCGCGCCGCCCCGCCCGCGCACCGGCTATGAGCCCCCGCCCCGTCCTGCCCGCGCGGCACCGCCCGAGCAGGCCGCCATCGCCCCGCCCGCCCCGGCGCGTGAGCCGGACGAGCCGCGCATCCTGAAGTCCGGCATCGTCGGCGGCATGGCCTATACGCTTTATTCGGACGGCTCGATCCAGGCCGAGCTGCCCACCGGCGTCGTCCGCTTCGCCTCGCTGCAGGAGTTGCGCGACCACGTCTCCCAGGCTCAGCAGGGCGACCGCTGAGGCACCCCCACCGTCCCGCGGGCGGCGGGGCGGATTTGCCGGATCGGGGCGCCCGCTCTATTGAGCGGCAGCGTTCCCCGCCCGGCGATGCCGGTGGTTAGAGCACGATCCGATCAAGTTGAATCAACTTGATCGGTGAATCGCCCTCTCAACTCAAGAAAGAGAACGCGTGATCCGATCTGATTGCGACGCAATCAGGTCGGCGCGTGCTCCAGAGGTCATTCCGCCCGATGTTCCCGCAAGATACCGGCTCGCCCTTCGACGACATCCGCCAGCTCGTCGCCACCCTGCCCGGCCCCAATGAGGGCGCCCGCGAGGCGGCGCTGGCCCGGCAGGAGCAGTTGGTGAAGCCGCCCGGCGCGCTCGGGCGGCTCGAAGCCATCGCCGCCCATCTCTCCGCCTGGCAGGGCAATTCCATGCCCACCGTCAACCGCCCCATGGTGGCGGTGTTCGCCGCGACCCACGGCGTGGCCGATCTCGGCGTGTCGCCCTATCCCGGCGCCGTGACCAAGCAGATGATGGCCACCTTCACCGCCGGCAAGGCGGCGGTGAACCAGATCTGCGCCACCTTCGACGCCGGGCTCAGGGTGTTCGACCTCGCCCTCGACTATCCGACCCCCGACATCACGACGAACGCCGCCCTCGACGAGAAGGCCTGCGCCGCCACCATGGCCTTCGGCATGGAAGCCATCGCCGGCGGATCTGACCTGCTGTGCCTCGGCGAGATGGGCATCGGCAACACCACCGTCGCCGCCGCCCTCTGCCACGGCCTTTATGGCGGCACGGCCGAGGAGTGGGTGGGCGCCGGCACCGGCGCATCCGGCGAGGTTCTGGATCGCAAGATCGCGGCCGTCCGCGCCGCCGTTGCCTTCCACAAGGATCATCTCTCCGATCCGCTCGAAGTGCTGCGGCGCCTCGGCGGGCGGGAGATCGCCGCCATCGCCGGCGCCATCATCGCCGCGCGGCACGAGAAGGTCCCCGTGGTGCTGGACGGCTATGTCGTGACCGCCGCCGCCGCCGTGCTCCATGCCATGAACCCGTCCGCGCTGGACCATTGCCTCGCCGGGCACGTCTCGGCGGAGAAGGCCCACCGCCAGTTGCTGGATCGGCTCGGGCTGGTGCCGCTGCTCGATCTCGGCATGCGGCTGGGCGAAGGCTCGGGCGCCGCGCTGTCCATCGGCGTGGTGAAGGCGGCCGTCGCCTGCCATCGCGGCATGGCGACCTTCGCCGAGGCCGGCGTCTCCGAGGGCTGAATCAGGCGCCGCGCAGGGTGCGGGCGGGCGGGAACGTCACCCGCGCCCGCGTCCCGCCACCCGCGCGGCGGGCCAGCTCCAGCTCTCCGCCATGAAGCGTCGCGAGGCCCCGCGCGATGGCAAGGCCAAGGCCCGCGCCCCGGCCGGTCGCCAGATCGAGCCGGCTCTCGCGGGCGTGGGCGGCACCGAGCGGGAGTTCGCCATCGGCGATCCCCGGGCCGCTGTCCTCGATGACGAGCATGGCGCCGCCATCGGGGCCGAGCCCGGTCACCAGCCGCACCTGTCCCTCCAGCGGGGTGAACTTCACCGCATTCGTCAATAGGTTGAGCGCGACCTGCCGGATCGCCCGCTCGTCGCCCCACAGCCGCACGGTTGCGCCCTGCTCCAGCGACAGGCGCAGCCGCCGCTCGGCCGCGAGGGGACGCATCATGGCGAGGCAATCCTCGGCGAGCGCATCGAGGCGCACGGGCGTCTCCACCAGCGTGCGGTGGCCGCTCTCGATGCGGGCGAGATCCAGCAGATCGTCGGCGAGCGCCAGCAGGTGCCGGCCGGCGCCGTGGATGTCGCGGGCGTAGCCGCCATAGGCCGGAACGCGGTGCGGACCCAGCACCTCCTCCGCCATCATTTCGGAAAAGCCCATCACCGTGTTGAGCGGCGTGCGCAGCTCGTGGCTCATCTCGGCGAGGAAACGCGACTTGGCGAGGCTTTCCGCCGCCACCCGCCGGCTCTCCGCCTCGGCCTCGGACGCGCGGGCCTCGGCCGCGGCCCGCGCCGCATCGAGGCGCCGGACGTGCCGGCCGACAAGAAAGACGCCGATGGCGCCGACAGCGGCGCCGAGCAGCGCGAGGGCCGGTCCGGCGACCGCGCCACCCGCCAGCGCGACCCCGGCGACGGCCGCGATGGCGATGACCATGAGTTTCGCGGGGATCACCGCCGGAGCCGCGAATCCCTCCTCCGCCTCCGCCGGCTCCGGTTGGGAGGCCGCGGCAGGACCGAGGGGGAGGCAGAGGGGGCCGGACATGCGGCGGGAACCCTTCGCGGACGGAGTGTCGGTGGAATCGACCACCCTGCGGAACGTCACCTTGGCTCCGACTCCTGCGGCAGGTGGGTTAACGATTGGTTAACGCCCTCGCCCCATCCTCCCCGGCGGATGCGCCGCACCCGTGCGGCGGCCGAGGCCGGACCCATCAAGCCCATGCGTCTGTTCGATATTTTGCGTGCCGCCTTGATCCTCGCCGTGCTCGCTGCCGCAGTGGAAATGCTCTCGCGCGCCGAGCATCTGGAAGGCCGGGCGGAGGCGGTGGACGGCGACACGCTGGACATTGCCGGCACGCACATCCGCCTCTCCGGCATCGATGCACCGGAGCTGCGCCAGACCTGCGAGCGGGAGGGCCGCGCCTGGCGCTGCGGCGAGGCGGCGCGGGCGGCGCTGGAAGAGGCGCTCGCGGGCGGGACCGTTTCCTGCCGCGCCGAGAAGCGCGACAAATACCGGCGGCCCCTCGCCCTTTGCACCGTCAGCGGCACCGACCTCGCGTCGCTGATGGTCCGTCAGGGGCTGGCCGTCGCCTATCTTGGCAATGCCTACCAGAGCGAGGAGGCGACAGCACGGGCGGCACGGCGGGGCTTGTGGGCCGGCAGCTTCCAGCGTCCCGCCGACTACCGGGCCGAGCATCCGCGCGGCCCGTGATCGTGGAACGGGCGGGCGGAACCGGCGCACCCTTGCGCGGTCGCCGCAGGCATGGTCTTTCGCGGGCCACAACAACCACGCCGGGGAGGCGCGACGCCATGAAGCTCTATGACACCAACCGTGCGCCGAACCCGCGCCGCGTCCGCATCTTCCTGGCGGAAAAGGGGATTTCGGTGCCGCTGGTGCCCATCGACCTGGGCAAGGGCGAGCACAAGAGCGCCGAATTCACCGGCCTCAATCCCCGCCAGCGCGTGCCGCTCCTTGTGCTCGATGACGGCACGGCCATCGCCGAAACCATCGCCATCTGCCGCTATTTCGAGGCCTTGCAGCCCGAGCCCAACCTGTTCGGCCGCACGCCGGAGGAGCAGGGGCTGGTGGAGATGTGGCAGCGGCGGGTGGAGCTGGACCTGTTCTATCCCATCATGATGGTGCTGCGGCACCTCAACCCCGCCATGGCCCAGATGGAGGTGCCGCAGGTGCCCGAATGGGGCGAGGCGAACAAGCCCAAGGTTCTCGCCGCGCTTGGCTTTTTCAACGACCAGCTGGCCGACAGGGCGTTCATCGCCGGCCCCCGCTTCACGGTGGCGGACATTACCATGCTGGTGGCGGTGGATTTCCTGCGGGTGATCCGCACCGAGGTGTCCGAGCACCAGACCCACCTCAAGCGCTGGTACGATGTCGTTTCCCAGCGGCCGAGCGCGAAGGCCTGAGATCATGAAGCTTACGGTTGTGGGGTGCGGCGATGCGTTCGGCTCGGGCGGGCGGGGAAACTCCTGCTACCGGATCGAGACGGACGGGCATGTCGCGACCCTCGACTTCGGCGCGAGCGCCCTCGTCCAGATGCACCGGCTCGGCCTGGAGGCGCAGGGCGTGCGGCAGGTGTTTCTCAGCCATCTGCACGGCGATCACTTCGGCGGCCTGCCCTTCCTGCTGCTTGACGGCCAGTTCGTCCACCGCCGCAGCGAACCGCTGACCATCATCGGCCCGCCCGGCACCGGGGCACGCCTGGACGCGGCCATGGAGGTGCTGTTCCCGAGGATGGCCACCAATGCCTGGCGGTTCGATTTCGAGGTGAGGGAGGTCGAGCCCGGCTCGACCTCCCGGCACGGCCCCCTGACCCTCACCACCGCCGAGGTGCTCCACGGCTCCGGCGCCCCCTCCACCGCGCTCCGGGTCACGGACGGCAAGCGCACCATTGCCTTCTCCGGCGACACGCAGTGGACCGACGCGCTGCTGCCCATCGCTGCCGGGGCGGACCTCTTCATCTGCGAATGCTTCGCCTTCTCCGGCAGCCCGCACGGCCACATGGCCTACGAGACCATCGCGGAAAAGCGCGAAGCGCTGGGGGCGAAGCACATCCTGCTCACCCACATGGGCGACGAGATGTGGGCGCGGCGGGGCGAGGTGGATGAAGCCCATTTCACCGTGGCCGAGGACGGGCTTGAGCGCGACCTCTGACGGCGATCTCGACGCTCTGGTCGCGCGCATCCGCGCCTGCCGGGTCTGCCGCGAGGCCCCGCGCGGGGCGCCCCTTCCCCACGAGCCGCGGCCGGTGCTTCAGGTGTCCGCCGCCGCCTCCATCCTGATTGCGAGCCAGGCGCCGGGCACGAAGGTGCACCTCTCCGGCCTGCCCTTTACCGATGCCTCCGGCGACCGGCTCAGGGCCTGGATGGGGGTGGACAAGGCCACCTTCTACGATGCCGCCCGCATCGCCATCGCCCCCATGGGCTTCTGCTTTCCCGGACAGGATGCGGCGGGGGGCGACCTGCCGCCGCGGCGGGAATGCGTCGCCACCTGGCACGACACGCTGTTTTCCACCCTGCCGCCCTTCCGGCTGATCCTCGCCGTGGGGCGCCCGGCGCAGGCCTATCACCTGTCGCGCCTCGGGCTCGCGGCGCATCTGAAGCCGAGCCTGACCGAGACGGTGGCCAATTGGCGGGCGGTGCGCGCGGCGGGGGAACAGCTCGCCCATCCGGTGGCGGTCTACACCCTGCCCCACCCCTCGTGGCGCAACACCGGCTGGCTGAAGAAGAACCCCTATTTCGACGCCGAGCTGGTGCCGCAGCTTCAGGCGGACATCGCGCGGGCGCTCGGGCGGGGGTGAAGGGCGGCGGAGCGGGGGCCGCACTCCCTCTCCCCTTGCGGGAGAGCGTTGGGGCGAGGGGTATTGCTCCATTTGCCCCAACTCGGGATTGCGCGGCCAGCCCCCTCACCCCCGATCCCTCTCCCGCGAGGGGAGAGGGGGGCGATCGTTCGGCCCCCTCAGATCCGCAGGCGCGCCCACAGCACGAAGCCGGCCAGTGCAACCGCCACGGCGCCGACCAGCGCGACGAACAGCGCCGACTGGTCCAGCCACGCCACGGCCGGCACGCACAGGGCCATGAACACGCCATTCAGCCCCATGCGCCACGACTGGGTATGAACACCGGCCACGAAGGTGCCCAGCGCCAGCAGCAGAAGCACGATGAGGCTGGTGGAATCGGCGTCGGCCACCGCCTGCACGCTCGGCAGGAACACGAGGTTCATGGCCGCGAGGAAGGCGCCCCAGTGGAGGAGCTGCGTCACCACCAGCCGGATGCGCTGTTCCTTGAGCGCCGCGCGGCGCCAGCCAGCGAAGATGCCCACGGCGCAGCTTGCCAGCGCGACGAATTCCCAGAAGGCGACGAGGGGGCGGCGGGTCATCGCCACATAGGCGATGCCGCCCACCGTCAGCGCGAGGATGGCGAGATACGGCCCCTCGCGCAGCCAGAAGTCGCGGCCCTCTCCCGCACCGGCTCCTGGCTGCGTCTTGCCCGCGTCATCCATGCCCGCCTCCGCCACGCTTTCCGCACCGGAATAGCCATAGGGCCGAAACGCTCCGGATTGAAGCGCCCCGAGGGGCGCGCGGCGCCGCTCCCTCAGGCCGCGGCGGCGCGATCCACCGGGTGCAGCATGCGCGAGGAGACCGCGATGCGGTTCCACACATTGATGGTCCCGATGGCGATGGTGAGCTTGGCGATCTCTTCCGGCGAGAATTCTGTCGTCACCGCCGCATAGGCGCTGTCGGGAATGCCGGTCTGGGAAATAAGCGTCACGCTCTCGATCCATTCCAGCGCCGCCCGGTCGCGCGGGCTGTAGAGGGGCGATTCGCGCCACGCCGCAAGCATGTGGAGATGCTGGGCGGGAATGCCGTCGGCGAGCGATTCCTTCACGTGCATGTCGATGCAGTAGGCGCAGCCGTTGATCTGCGACGCGCGTAGCTTGACGAGATGCAGGAGCCGCTTCTCCAGCCCCGACTTCATCACCGCCCCGTCCAGCGCCCGCACGGCGGCATAAAGGGCGGGGGCGGCCTCGGCCACGTTCATCCTGGGTTCCATGCGCGCTCTCCAGTCTGCTCTCGGATGTGCGATCCCGCCCGTCTTGGCCGAGAATCATGGACATATTATATCGATGATTATCGGAGTAGGAAAGAGGCCAGCCGGTGATGGACCCGGGGCAGTATCCGGAGCAGGCATGAGGCGGTTGGGAGACGGGGTGGAGGCGGCGCTGCACTGCGCGCTGGTGCTGTGCTGGCTGGAGCCGGGCAAGGTGCTGCCGGGCAAGAGCCTCGCCGAGATGCACGGCCTGTCGGAGAGCTACCTGCTCAAGCACATGCGCGCCCTCACCGAGGCCGGCCTCGTGGAAGCCCTCCCCGGCCCCCGCGGCGGCTATCGGCTGGCGCGGCGCCCGCACGAGATCACGCTTCTCGACATCGTGGAGGCCATCGACGGCAAAGAGCCCGCCTTCACCTGCAGGGAGATCCGCCGGCGCGGGCCGGGCAAGTCCAAGGACCCCTGCGCCTACCAGACGGACTGCTTCATCAAGCGCCGGATGCTGGCGGCGGAAGAGCTGTGGCGCCAGTCCCTGAAGACCCAGACCCTCGCCGATCTCGCGCAGGATGGCGAAGAGCTGATCGACGCCGAG
This sequence comes from Xanthobacter flavus, assembly GCF_017875275.1. Classification (NCBI taxonomy): domain Bacteria; kingdom Pseudomonadati; phylum Pseudomonadota; class Alphaproteobacteria; order Hyphomicrobiales; family Xanthobacteraceae; genus Xanthobacter; species Xanthobacter flavus. The sequence continues at coordinate 1,029,687 of NZ_JAGGML010000001.1, forward strand.
AGCAGGAAGACCGTCGCGGCCTTCGTGCGCGAGGCGCAGCGCTAGAGCACGCGCCGCGCGACGCAACGGAACTCTGCCGCCCGCTGCCCGTTGTGCTCGCAGCCCGAAGCGCATCGCGCTCGCGGGTGATCGCCCAAGGACAACCCGGTCCCACCCGTGCCCCCCGCGGATGGACGCGCGCCGTCGCGCGCGCCGGCGCGCCATGGTGCGATTTGGGCCTGCGACACGAGAACAACCGGCGGCAACGCCAACCGAAAGGACATCTCCCATGGCACAGTCCAAGACCCTGCAGGACCTCTTCTCCGAGACGCTCAAGGACATCTATTACGCCGAAAAGCAGATCCTGAAGGCGCTGCCGAAGATGGCGCGCTCCGCCCAGTCGGAGGAGCTGAAGGCCGCCTTCCTCACCCATCAGGAGCAGACCGAAGGCCAGATCGAGCGCCTGGAGCAGGTATTCGAGATGATGGGCAAGGCCGCCCGCGGCAAGCACTGCCCGGCCATCGTCGGCATCGTGGACGAGGGCAAGGAGATCATGGAGGATTTCGCCGGCACCGAGGCGCTGGACGCCGGCCTTCTCTCCGCCGCGCAGGCGGTGGAGCATTATGAGATCGCCCGCTACGGCACGCTGATCGCCTGGGCCAAGCAGCTCGGCCTCGCCGATGCGGTCCCCCTGCTGGAGGCAACCCTCAAAGAGGAGAAGGAGACCGACCAGCTCCTCACCCGCCTCGCCTCCGCCAATGTGAACAAGAAGGCCGCCTGAGGCGGTCCATCCGGCGCCCGCTCCGGCGGGCGCCGTTTTCATGACAGGAGCCGGGCATGGCGCAGCCGCCGCTCAATTGGCGCGCTCCAGACGGCCGCGCGGAGGCGCTCGCGGCACTGAATGCGGCCGGGGCGGAGAAGGGGCCGCATTGGGCAGCGTCCACCCGCCCGGTGTTCGGTGAAGGTCCCCTCGACGCGCCACTCGCGCTCATCGGCGAGCAGCCGGGCGACAAGGAGGACGAGGAAGGCCGCCCCTTCGTCGGCCCCGCCGGCAGGCTGCTCGACCGGGCTCTGGAGGAGGCGGGGATTGCGCGGAGAGACTGTTATCTCACCAATGCGGTGAAGCACTTCAAGTTCGTCCAGCGTGGCAAGCGGCGCATCCATCAGAAGCCCGGCGCGGGGGATGTCGCCTATTATCGCTGGTGGCTGGAGGCAGAGCTCGATCTCGTCGCGCCACGCCGCGTGGTGACGCTGGGTGCCACCGCCCTGCTGGCTCTTTCCGGGAAGCCCCTCGCCATATCCCGCCTGCGCGGGCCGGCGCGTCTGCAGGGCCGGGAGGCCTTCGTCACCGTCCACCCGTCCTCCATCCTGCGGGCGCCCGACGCCGACCGGGCGGGCGCCTATGCCGGCTTCCTCGCCGACCTCAGGGCCGCACGCGACCTCAGCGTGGCGGATCTTCCCCCGGCAGGCGCTCATTGAGTTCCTGCCGGCGGCGGCGCCGCTGGTAGGCGCCGAAGAGCAGCGCGGCGAGCAATACGACGGCACCGCCGACCACCGCGAGGAAAAAGAAGCCGCTGGCGGCATCGCTCAGTTCGTTCATGGTTGGCGCTCCTCAGCTCATCCGCATGGCGGCGAGATAGGCCGCCATGTGCCGGCTGGCCGAATCCACCGCCGCGTCGGTCCCGAGCCGCGCCGCGTCGATGAGGACGTGAGCAGTCTCCTGCAGGGCGGCTGAATGCTCGAGCGTGGCATAGCGTCCGGAGACGAAGGCACCCGCGTCCGCCAGGGTCCGCAGCACGAGGCCGGGGACCGCCGTCGCGGCGAGAGGGATGGGGAGTGGAGCGTCCCAATGGCTCTCGCCCCGGGACTGCGGATCGGGGCCGGGGAGCACGTCGCGCCCGTGGATTGGCGAGAGGGCACTGCCGAAATCCGTCGCCGGCCGCTCGCCGCCGGCCTTGCCCTCATAGACGCTGTCGCTCGGCGCGCCCTCGGCTGCGGAAGCCTGCGCCAGTGGTGGATTGCGACGGTCGCGTTCGCTCTGGAGAAGATCGTCGGGATAGGCCGTCGTTGCGGGATGGGCCGGTCGGGGTGCCGCCATGGCTTCCTCCTCGCGCTTGCATGTCTGGGCTTCTCCCCGGCGCGCCGCGCACAGACCGGGGATCAGGAGACAAGCCATGGGGGCACGAAGAGTTCCCCAACGCGGGGGCCGCCCTGGCGAGAACGACCGGCTCGCCGCTCTCGCTGCCGCCCGAACCCGCTGCGCCGAAAGCTCTCAGCGCAGGCCGAAGCCCAGCGCGGTGAGCGCATCACGGATGCGGTCGCGACCGGCGAGGGATTGCGCGCCGCGCACGCGCGGCAAGGCAGCGGCGATCCAGCCGATCTCGGGGAGTTTCTGCCCCTTCTGGAACGCCTTAAGCGCCGCCTCGTAATGGTCCAGCGCATCCTGGGGCAGGCTGGCGTCATAGCGCTCGCGGTGGAGCACGAGGCGCTGGGAGAGGCGCGGCTTCACGTCCGCCGGGCGGGCGGGGTCGGGATGGCCGATGGCGAGGCCGAACACGCCCACCACATTGGGCGGCAGGCCGAGCAGCTCGGCGAGTTCCTCCGGCCGGTTGCGCAGCGCGCCGAGATAGACCCCGCCGAGGCCGAGGGATTCCAGCGCCACCAGCGCATTCTGCGCCCCCAGCGCCGCATCGATCATGCCGACGAACAGCGTCTCCAGAAAGGAGAGCGCGTCTGTGGGCTGGGCGTTGCGGCGGCCGATCTCCTCCAGCCGCGAAAGGTCGGCGAGCCACACCAGCACCAAAGGCGCCTCGACCACATGCTTCTGCCCGCCGGCGATCTCGGCGAGGCGCGCCTTGGTGGCCGGGTTCTCCACCGCCACCACGCTGAAGGTCTGGAGGTTGGAGGAGGACGGCGCCGACTGCGCCGCCGCCACCAGCGTCTCGATCAGCCCTTCGGGCAGCGGCTCCTTGGTGAAGGCGCGCACGGTGCGGTGGTTCAGCAGGCCGGCGATGGTGTCGTTGAGAAGGATTGAGGCGGGCGCCTCGGCCGCGCCGTAGCGGGCCTCCAGCAAAGCACGGGCGGCGGCGGCCTCGTCGGGCGCGAGGGTGGCGCCGGAGGTGTCGGCAGTCTCGGGCATCAGCGGGCAAACTCCATGGGACGGCGCGCGAACGCCCTCAAGCGATCAGGCCGTGGCGCGCGGCTTCTCGGCGACGGCCCCTGCAGTCCGGCGGAAGCCGGCGGCGGGGTGGGTGTCGGGCAGGAGGGGACCGCGGCGGAACAGCTTCTCGCGCAGCGTACCCTCTTCGCAGGAGGTCTTGTAGACCGGGGGAGCCGACGATGAAGCCGGGCGATGCCGTGGGCATGCCAGCCGAGCTTCGTCGCATGCAGCGCGAGGTTGGCCCGGGCGGCACCCGAGGCATGGCTCCGCGCCGGCACTTCATATTGAGCGCGCCCTTCACCCGCCGCATCCTGGAGCTGATCGCCGAGCGCCACGGATTGCCCTTCCCGCATTGACGCGCCGGCCCCGCGCGGCCACCTTCCGCCCCAGCTCACCTTCCGGATTCCCATTCCCCCATGCTCGAATATCGCCCCCTCGGGCGCACCGGCATCTCGGTGTCGTCCATCGCGCTCGGCACCATGACCTTCGGCCAGCAGAACACCGAGGCCGAGGGCCACGCCCAGCTCGACGGCGCCCGCGACCGTGGCATCAATCTCATCGACGCCGCCGAACTCTATCCCATCCCGCCCAAGGCGGAGACGCAGGGGGCCACCGAGCGCATCATCGCCTCCTGGCTGAAGGCGCGCGGCGGCCGCGACAAGGTGGTGATCGCCACCAAGGTGGTGGGCCGCTCCGACGCCACCTATTTCCGCGCCGACGGCAGTCGCACCCGGCTCGACGCGAAGAACATCAACGAGGCCGTCGAGCGATCGCTCAAGAACCTCGGCACCGATTACATCGACCTCTACCAGCTGCATTGGCCCGACCGCGCCGTGCCCCTGTTCGGCCAGAGCGACACCACCCGCGCCCGCGGCGGCGGCGACGGGCCGGAAGTGCCCATCGAGGAGACGCTGGCGGCCCTCGATGGGCTGGTAAAGGCCGGCAAGGTGCGCCACATCGGCCTCTCCAACGAAACCGCGTGGGGCCTTTCGGCCTTCCTCGCGGCGGCGGAAAAGGGCATCGGCCCGCGCGTCGCCTCGGTGCAGAACGCCTACAACCTCGTCAACCGGACCTATGACACGGGCCTCGCCGAATTCCACCAGCGCGAGGGCGTGGGGCTGCTCGCCTATTCGCCGCTGGCGCAGGGGTTCCTCACGGGCAAATATCTCGACGGTGCGCGTCCGCCCGGCAGCCGCCACACGCTGTTCAACCGCGGCCAGCGCTATGAGAAGCCGGGCACGGAACAGGCAGTGCGGGCCTATGTGGCGCTCGCCCGCGAAGTGGGACTCAAGCCGGCGCAGCTTGCCATCGCCTACGTCACCAGCCGCCCGTTCGTGACCGCCAACATCATCGGCGCCACCACCCTCGCGCAGCTGGAGGAGAATCTCTCCTCGCTCGACGTGACGATCACGCCCGAGATCGAGCAGCGCATCGCCGCCCTGCACCAGCTGCACGGAAACCCCGCGCCCTGAAGGGCCGGCGCGCCGGCAAGGGCGCGTCGTCGCCTTTCGCTGGCAATCGCCGGCCCGCGCCCTATTCTCCTGCCGGAGATTTCACCGGAGAGTCCGGCCCGCGCCGCCGCGCGGAGCCCGGACGACAGGGACGCGATGCGAGACTTCCGCTGCCTCTACCGCCACGACTTCCTGCGCATCGCCTCCTGCGTGCCGCGCGGGGCCGTGGCGGACCCGAGCTTCGCCGTTGCCGAAACGCTGGAGATGGCGACGCAGGGCCATGAGGCGGGCACCGCGCTGATGCTCTTTCCCGAGCTGGGCCTGTCCGCCTACGCCATCGACGACCTCCTGTTCCAGGCCCCGCTCCTCGATGCGGTGGAGGGCGCGCTCGCGACCCTCGTCGCGGCCTCGGAGGATCTCTCCCCCGTGCTGGTGGTGGGCGCGCCGCTGCGCCATCAGGGCCGGCTCTACAACACGGCGGTGGTGATCCATGCCGGCACCATCCTCGGGGTGGTGCCCAAGAGCTATCTGCCCAACTACCGCGAGTTCTACGAGCGCCGCCACTTCACCCCCGGCCTCGACGAGCACGGCGGATACATCGCGCTGCTCGGCGCCGAAGTGCCGTTTGGTGTGGACCTGCTGTTCCGCTCGGAAGGCGAGGTGCCCTTCACCTTCCATGTGGAGATCTGCGAGGACGTGTGGGTGCCCCTGCCGCCCTCCACGCGCGGCGCGCTCGCCGGCGCCGAGGTGCTGCTCAATCTCTCCGCCAGCAACATCACCATCGGCAAGGCGGAATCCCGCCGGCTGCTGTGCGGCTCGCAATCCGCCCGCTGCGTCGCGGCCTATGCCTATTCGGCGGCGGGGCCGGGGGAATCCACCACCGATCTCGCCTGGGACGGGCACGCCGCCATCTTCGAATATGGCGACACCCTCGCCGAGGCCGAGCGCTTCGCCCCCGACGCGACCATGGCGGTGGCGGACATCGACCTCGGCCGCCTCCGGCAGGAGCGGATGCGCCTCAACACGTTCGGGGAGTGCGCCCGGCTGGAGCGCGACACCGCCCCGCCCTTCCGCACCGCCCATTTCGCCTATGCGCCGCCGGCCGAGCCTGTGCCGCTGAACCGCGACGTGGCGCGCTTCCCCTTCGTGCCCAACGATCCGGCGCGGCTCAGGGAAGACTGCTACGAGGCCTACAACATCCAGGTGCAGGGCCTCGCCCAGCGCCTTGCCGCGACCGGCATGTCGCGGGTGGTCATCGGCGTCTCGGGCGGCCTCGATTCCACGCAGGCGCTGATCGTCGCCGTGCGCGCCATGGACCGCGTCGGCCATCCCCGCTCCAACGTGCTGGCCTATACCCTGCCGGGCTTCGCCACCTCCGACGAGACGAAGGGCAATGCCTGGGCGCTGATGCGCGCGCTCGGCGTGAGCGCGGAGGAGATCGACATCCGCCCCGCCGCGCGGCAGATGCTGGCGGACCTCGGCCACCCCTTCGCGGAGGGCCAGGCGACCTATGACGTGACCTTCGAGAATGTGCAGGCGGGCCTGCGGACGGATTATCTCTTCCGCCTCGCCAACCACCATCGCGGCCTCGTGGTGGGCACCGGCGACCTGTCCGAGCTGGGGCTGGGCTGGTGCACCTATGGCGTCGGGGACCAGATGTCCCATTACAACGTCAACGCCTCGGTGCCGAAGACGCTGATCCAGCACCTCATCCGCTTCGTCGCCGCCTCCGGCGACGTGAGCGCGGAGACGGCGCGCATCCTCCACGCCATCCTCGCCACCGAGATCTCGCCGGAACTGGTGCCGGCGAGCGCGGGCGGCCCCATCCAGTCCACCCAGAGCATCATCGGGCCCTATCCGCTGCAGGACTTCACGCTCTTCTATTTGATCCGTTACGGCTTTCCGCCATCCAAGATCGCCTTTCTCTCGGAGCACGCCTGGGCGGATGCGGACAAGGGGCGCTGGCCGCAGGGCATCCCGCAGGCGGAGCAGCGGGCCTATGACCTTCCCGAAATCCGCCGCTGGATGAAGGTGTTCCTCTCCCGCTTCTTCACCAGCCAGTTCAAGCGATCGGCGCTGCCCAACGGGCCGAAGATCTCCTCCGGCGGCTCCCTCTCCCCGCGCGGCGACTGGCGCCAGCCCTCCGACAGCGGGCCGGGCGTGTGGCTGGCCGAGCTGGAGCGCAACGTTCCGGAAGCCTAAGGGCAGGCGCCGATCTGGTTTGCGTCGCAATCTGATCGGACGATGCCTCTCGTCGCGTGGCGTGGAACCCGCGCGCCATCTGCCCCGGCAAAACAACCTCCTCGCCCCTGGCTGAATCCGGCCCGACCGGGCGCGTCCCGCGGGGCTGCGCGGCATGGTGCCGGCCATCCATTCAATCAGAAGCTGCGCCCCAAGACCCATGCCCGCGATACCCGCTGGAATCCATCGTTGTTTTCGCATTTTGCGACGATTTTCCTGATATTTATCAAGCATTTATTGCGGATTCGGCTCCATTTTCCCCTATCGCGAAACGAGCGCGGCGGTATGCTGTGAAGCTCCCGCCCTGGCGGCGGAAGACCAGGTGGAGGGCTGCATGGCAACCGTCTCGATCAACTGGTCGTGGGGCGCCCACGACACAATCGATTTCGACCCGGCCACCGACACGCTCGATTTCGGCTGGATCGGCGCGGACAGCTTCACGATCACCGAGGTCAACGGCTCGGTGGTCATCGACCTGCCCGCCAACAACCACAGCTACACGCTGACGGGCGTCACGCTCGCGGACCTCTCCCTTGCGAACATCACCGGCCATGACGCCTCCATGTTCGCGGAGTGGAGCGATGCCCTCGCCGCGAGCCACGTCATCACCGGCGGCGTCAATACCGTGATCACCGTGGCGCGCAGCACCGACACGGTGCTGGCGTTCGACCCGCAGCACGACACGCTCGACTTCTCCGGCCTGACGGCGGACGACATCGCCATCGCCGAGGCCAACGGCTCGGTCGTGATCTTCCTGCCCAAGTCGCAGCAGACCTACATCCTGGAGGGTGTCAGCCTTCAGGACCTCGCCATCGGCAACATCAAGGGGGCCGACGGCGCCCTGCTCGCCGAGTGGAATGCCGCGCTGAAGGGCGCCGGCGCCGGCACCACCGCCAGCGCGAGCGCGGGCGCCACGGAGGGCACCACCTATACGGTGGGCTGGCAGTGGAACACCCAGCAGGTGATCGCTTTCGACCCCGCCCACGACACGCTCGATTTCGGCTGGCTCCAGCCGCAGGATTTCTCGCTGGCCGAGGTCAATGGCTCCCTCGTCATCATCCTCGCCTCCAGCCAGCAGACCATCACGCTCGCGGGCGTGACCCTCGCCGATCTGTCGCCGGACGACATCATCGGCAAGACCCGCTTCGTCACCGACGCCTGGGCCGAGGCCATCGCCGAGGCAAAAGGAGAGACGACCGGCGACACCACGGGCACGGTCCCGCCGCAGGTGATCGAGGCGCCGGACTGGTCCGCCGACACGGTCTATACGGCGGGCGATCAGGTCACGGTCGGCCATGTGGTCTACGAGGCCAAGTGGTGGACCCTGGGCAGCGATCCCGAGCACGATTACGGCCCCGCCGGCTCCGGCCATGTGTGGACCCGCGTCGGCTATTCGGACCTGACCCCGGTGGCGCCCGAGACGCCGGAAGATGTCCATGCCGCCACCACCACCGAGACCTCGGTGACGCTGACCTGGGACGCCGCCGAGGTGTTCGGCGTCGGCACGATTTCCGGATATGCCGTCTATCAGGATGGCGAGCTGATCGGCACCACCACCGACCGCAGCTTCAAGGTGGCGGGGCTGGAGGCGGATACGTCCTACAGTTTCTCCATCGTCGCGCTGGACGAGGCGGGAGCCTCGCACCCCTCGCAGGCCGTCTCCGTCACCACCGATCCGGTGGGCACCGATGCGGCGGACCATCAGGTGTTCTCGCCCTATGTGGACCTCTCCATGGTGTCGAGCGCGGCCGACCTGGTTCAGGACGTGAGCGCGGCCGGCATCGATGCCGTCACCCTCGCCTTCGTCGTGGGCACCGGGAGCAACACGATCGGCTTTGCCGGCCTCGGCTCCGGCAACACGCTCGCTGACGGCAGTTCCGTCGCCTCGGTGGTCCACGATCTTCAGGCGCAGGGCGTGGACGTGACCATCTCCTTCGGCGGCGGCCACGGCGAAGAGCCGGCGCTCTATTTCACCGACGCCACGGCCCTCACCGCCGCCTACCAGTCGGTGATCGACACCTATGGCGTGACCTCCCTCGATTTCGACGTGGAAGGCGACGCCCTCACCAACGACGCCGCCAACGCCCTGCGCAACGAGGCGCTGGTGGCGCTGGAGCAGGCCAATCCGGACCTCTCCATCTCCTTCACCTTGCCGGCGCTGACCACCGGCCTGACGCAGGACGACATCGAGCTGCTGCAGGCGGCGCACGCGGCGGGCGTGGACATCGACACCGTCAACATCATGGTGATGAACTACGGGGCGGAGAACGATTCCGGCGACATGGGCCAGGACGCCATCGACGCGGCGGAAGCCACCATCGCCCAGCTCGAAGCCCTCGGCATCGATGCCAAGGTGGGCATCACGCCCATGATCGGCATCAACGACGTGCGCAGCGAGGTGTTCACCCTCGAGGACGCGCAGCAGCTGGTGGACTATGCGGACGGCAACGACCACATCGCGTCCATCGCCATGTGGTCCCTCGGCCGCGACCATGGCGACGCGCCGGGCCATCTGACCAACGACAGCAGCGGCGTGGCCCAGCACGACTGGGACTTCGCCAAGATCTTCGCGACCGTCTGATCCTCGCGAGGAACGCGCGGCCTACGGCGTCTCGAACACCCGCCCCTCGCCATCGGCCGCGCCCCGCCCTGGGCGCGGCGCCGCCGTGCGGCGGAAGGCGGCGGGGGTTGCGCCGAAGCGGGCCTTGAAGGCGCGGCCGAAATGGGAGCCGTCGGCAAAGCCGAGGTCGGCGGCGATGCGGGCGGCGGAAAAGCGCGTGTTGGCCAGCATCCAGCGCGCATGGCGCAGGCGCAGCGCCAGATAGCTCTCCTGCGGGCTCTCGCTGAGGCGATCCGCGAACAGCCGCTCCAATTGGCGCACGCTCAGCCCCAGCGCATCGGCGATGGCGGCGATGGCCAGCGGCTCGGCGAGGTTCTGCTCCATCAGCAGCAGCGCGCGGGAGACGCGGGCATCGTCCACCGTGCCTTCCGCGAGGCGCGGCGCGGGCTGGGCGCTCTCGGCCGCGCGGGGGCGGTCGATGAGGAGGATGTTGAGCGCCTTCTGGGCCGTGGCGGCACCGAGATGCTCGGTGACGAGGCGGGCGGCAAGGTCCGCGACGCCCGCGCCGCCCGAGCAGGTGATGCGGTCGCCATCCACCACGAACAATTGGTCCGCCACCGGCACGAGGGTGGGGAATTCGTCGAGAAAATCGCGGTAGTGATACCAGCTCACGCAGCATTTGCGCTGCGCCATCAGCCCCAGCCGGCAGAGCAGGAACGAGCCGGTGCACACGCCGATGAGCGGCACGCCCGCCGCCGCCGCGCGCTTCAGATAGTCCCCCAGCGGATCGGCCTGCGCCGGCACCCCGCGCAGCAGGCCGCCCACCGCCACGATGTAGTCGAACTCCCGCGGGTCGAGCAGCTCGGAGGTGGGCTGGATGTCGATGCCGCAGGAGGAGCGCGCCGGCCGCAGGCGCGGGCTCATCACCTGCCACGAGCAGTCGATGGGGCGCGAGCGGTCGCCCTTGTCGGCGGCGAGGCGCAGCACGTCCACGAAGCTGGAGAAGGCCGTCAGCGTGAAGTTCGGCAGGAGCACGAACCCCACCCTGAGCTTGGCGGACGGCGTGGCGCGGGCGGAGAGAACGTGTCGCATCTGTTCCAGACGAAAGTCGCAAGGGGACGAGCGGTCGCCCTCGCCGGCCAGCATGATGGAGCTTCGCCCCGGTGCCTGAGCGGGTCAAGACGGGCGCGACAAGTCCCTGGGATACCGATAGAACAAGATCGCCGCCCCTGGAGGGACCGGATGACCAGCGTGTTCGACCTGTTCAAGATCGGCATCGGGCCGTCCTCGTCCCACACGGTCGGCCCCATGGTGGCGGCGCGCCGCTTCCGGGAGGCGCTGCCCGCCGGCACCCGTCGCATCACCGCCGAGCTGTTCGGCTCTCTGGCCTGGACCGGCAAGGGCCACGCCTCCGACCGCGCCATAGCGCTCGGCCTCATGGGCGCCCGCCCTGAGACGCTGGAGCCGGACGACGTGCCGGCGCTGGTGGCGCGGCTCACCATCCGCAAGTCCATCGAGGTGGATGGCATCCGCATCGCCTTCGATCCCGAGGCCGATCTCATCTTCGATTTCGACACGCTGATGCCGCTGCACTCCAACGCCATGCGCTTTCGGGCCTATGGCGAAGACGGCGCCCTCATCGATGAACAGGTCTTCTATTCCATCGGCGGCGGCTTCGTGGTGGCGGAGGGGGAGGCGCGCGAGCCGGAGGCGGTTGAGGTGCCCCACCCGTTCGCGAAAGCCTCGGAGCTGCTCTCCGCCTGCGCCCGCACCGGGCTTTCCATCGCCGGCCTGCAGATGGCCAATGAATGCGCGCTGCGTCCTGCGGACGAGGTGGAGGCGCGGCTGGACGCGCTCCTCGCGGCCATGTTCGCCTCCATCGATCGCGGCCTCGCGCAGGAGGGCACCCTGCCCGGCCGGCTGCGCGTGCGGCGACGGGCCAAGGCCATCCGTGACCAGCTGGAGGCGGACCGCCTCGCCAACCGCCGGCCGCCGCACGAGATCATGGACTGGGTCTCCGTCTTCGCCATGGCGGTGAACGAGGAGAATGCGGCCGGCGGGCGCATCGTCACCGCCCCCACCAACGGCGCGGCGGGCATCGTGCCGGCGGTGCTGCGCTATGTGCGCGACATCTGCCCGGACACCACCCACGCCCAGTTGCGCGACTTCCTGCTGACGGCTGCGGCCGTTGGCGCGCTCATCAAGCGCAACGCCTCCATCTCCGGCGCGGAGGTGGGCTGCCAGGGCGAGGTGGGCTCCGCTGCCGCCATGGCTGCGGCGGGGCTCGCCTGCGTGCTCGGGGCGAGCCCGGCGCAGATCGAGAACGCCGCCGAGATCGCCATGGAGCATCATCTCGGCATGACGTGCGATCCCATCGGCGGGCTGGTGCAGATCCCCTGCATCGAGCGCAACGCCTTCGGCGCCAACAAGGCCATCGCCGCCGCCTCCCTCGCGATGCGGGGCGACGGCGTGCACCTCGTCTCGCTGGATCAGGTCATCGAGACCATGCGCCAGACGGGGGCGGACATGCAGTCCAAATACAAGGAGACCTCGCAAGGCGGCCTCGCGGTGAACGTCCCGGAGTGCTGAGGGGGGCACTGCATTCAAACGCGCTGCCGTCGCCCTCCGGTCTAGCCGGAGGACGACGCGGATCGGCCGAGCGTCTTCCTCTCCGCGCCCCGCACCATTGCCTCCGCCGCCCGCCTTGCGCATGGTGGCGGCCCTTCGATGCCGCAGAGTGAGCGTATGAGCCTGCCGTCCCCCCTGTCCGCCCGTGATCTCGCCCACGCCATCCGCTCCGGCCGCACCACGCCGCAAGCCGTGCTCGAACAGGTCGCGGAGGCCATCGCCGCGCGGGAAGGCGAGGTGGGCGCGTTCGTCACCCTCGCGCTCGACGAGGCCCGCGTCGCCGCCCGCGCGCCGGGCCTTGCCGCGACGCCGCTCGCCGGCCTGCCGGTGGGGGTGAAGGACATCATCGACACCCGCGACATGCCCACCACCTACGGCAGCCCCATCTATGACGGCTATCGTCCGCGCACCGACGCGCCCGTGGTGGCGATGACGCGCCGGGCCGGCGGCCTTGTCGTGGGCAAGACCGAGACCACCGAATTTGCCTTCCTTGAGCCGGCGCGCACCCGCAACCCGCGCCACCTCGGCTTCTCACCCGGCGGCTCTTCGGCCGGGTCGGCGGCGGCGGTGGCGGCGGGGATGCTGCCGCTGGCGCTCGGCACCCAGACCGGCGGATCGGTGATCCGCCCGGCCGCCTTCTGCGGCGTCACCGGCTACAAGCCCACCTTCCGCCTGCTGCCCACGCTGGGCATGAAGACCTTCTCCTGGCATCTCGACACGATCGGCCTGTTCGGCGCGCGGGTGCGCGACGTGGCGTTCGCCGCCGATGCCATCGCCGGGCGTGGCCTCGACATCGGGGACGAGACCGCCGTCGCGCCCCGCATCGCCATCGTGCGCACCGCCCGCGCCGGCGCCGCCTCGCCCGACGCCCACGCCGCGCTGGAGGCCGCTGCCCGCGCCGCCGAGGCGAAGGGCGCGCGCATCTTCGATCTGGACCTGCCCGAAGCGCTGGAGGCGGCCGACGCCATCCACGGCACGGTGCAGGATTTCGAGGCGGCGCTCGCCCTTGGCGACGAACTGACCTATGACGCCGATCGCCTCTCGCCGCTGCTGCGCGGCCATCTGGAGGCCGCGCGCACGATCCCGCCCGATCTTTATGACGGCGCCCGGCGCACCGCGAAGCGGGCGCGGCATGCGCTGGGCGACGTGTTCGCGGACGTGGACGCGCTCCTCACCTTCTCCGCCCCCGGCCCGGCGCCGGAGGGATTCGCCAGCACCGGCTCGGCCATCTTCAACCGGCTGTGGACCCTGATGGGCTGCCCGGCGATCAATGTGGCGGGCCTTTCCGCCGCCAACGGCATGCCCGTGGGCGTGCAGGTGGTGGGGCGTTTTGGCCGCGACCGGCAGGCGCTCGGCGTCGCGAACCTCGTGGAAGCCGCCATCGCGCCCTGAAATGCAGTATTCCACCGCCGCGTACCGTGCGCCGCAGCGGAAGGGAAAGCATAGAGGCAGGCTGCACTTGGCCCGTGCTGCACTGCGGAAAGTCATGCGCTGCAATAGTTTGCAGCGGCGATGCAGCACAACTTACCTCTTTTCGCAGTCTGAGAGTTTGTTAAGCTTCTCTCAAGATCGACCCTGCGAGGCACAAGGTGACATTCGGCCATCTCCTCACCGTGATCGAGACGTGCGCAGCCTTCGGCTTTGTCGGCGCTGTGCTGTTTGGTCTGGTCTGAGGTTCGGACCCGCCACCGCCCTTAGGGACCCGAGAACACAAAGAACCGAGGTCCGGTCGATCGAGGGCGCCGGGGAGCCAGACTCCCCGGCGCCGCTCGTTTCAGGGTCCGGACTCGCGGGCAGTCGCGCTACCGGATACCGTCCCCCTTCTGGCCGCCCTTCATGACATGCCTTTGACAGCACGCTTGGACCCCGTGGGGCACCGTCACAAACGGCCTGTCACACCGGCGCCCCCACCGCCGCCAGCGTGATTGCGACCGCGCGCCCCGCATCCCCTCCTCCAAACATCGTCAATCCTTCCGCCATCGTCATATGGGTGTTGCGGAGCAACGCTATCGATCGGTCCGACGCGCCGGTGTGCGATCGGTCCGGGTCCGTCCCCCCGCTCCACCACCGGCCACTGGATCGAGACTGCGCTGTCCGGCCGGCTTGCCCTGCAAGCCGGCCGTCGCGTGCTCTGGGAGCCTGCGGATGCTGGTGATCGAGGGCCTCACCCGACGCTTCGGCGACAAGGAGGCCGTATCCAACGTGAATCTCGAGATCGGCCAGGGCGCCTTCGTGGGCGTCATCGGCCGGTCGGGCGCCGGCAAGTCCACCCTGCTGCGCATGGTGAACCGCCTGCAGGACCCCTCCTCCGGCCGGATCTCCTTCGACGGACGGGACGTGACCGCCCTCAAGGGCCGCGCGCTGCGCGAGTGGCGCGCCGAGGCGGCGATGATCTTCCAGCAGTTCAATCTGGTCGGCCGGCTGGACGTGCTGACCAACGTGCTCATGGGCCGCCTCGCCACGGTGCCCGCGTGGCGCGCCCTCACCAAGAGCTGGAGCGCGGATGACCGGGCCATCGCCCTCTCCGCCCTCGACCAGTTCGACATCGCCACCCTCGCCGCGCAGCGCGCCGACAGCCTCTCCGGCGGCCAGCAGCAGCGCGTGGCCATCGCCCGCGCGCTGGCGCAGGAGCCGGCGCTGATCCTCGCCGACGAGCCCATCGCCTCGCTCGACCCGCGCAACACCAAGATCGTGATGGATGCGCTTTTGCGCATCAACAAGCACTTCGGCATCACCGTGCTGTGCAACCTGCACTCGCTCGATCTCGCCCGCGCCTACTGCGACCGCCTCGTGGGCATGGCGCAGGGCCGCGTGGTGTTCGACGGCGCCCCGGCGGCGCTGACCAATGCGGTGGCGCACGACCTCTACGGCCTCGAGGCCGGCGAGGTGATGGACATGCCGGCCGGCCGGCCCGCCACCGTTGAGGACGGTATCCCCGAAGCGGCCGCCCTCGCCTGAGCGTGCGCCTCCCGCGCCGACCCGCGACCGCGGGCCGGCCGCATCGCCTTGTTCACGTTCGATTTCGTCCGACAGGAGCACCAGACATGCTGAACCGTCGTAGCCTGATCGCGGCCGCCGCCGCGCTCGTGATGTCCGCTGGCACCGCCGCAGCGCAGGACTGGAAGGCGAAGTATCCCGAGCTGGTGTTCGCGGTGATCCCGGCCGAGAACGCCTCGGGCGTGACCGACCGCTACCAGCCGCTCATGGACTATCTCTCCAAGGAGCTCGGCACCAAGGTGACACTGCGCGTCGCCAACGACTACGCGGCCGTCATCGAGGGCCAGCGCGCCGGCAACATCCAGATCGCCTCCTACGGCCCCTCGTCCTTCGCCCGCGCGCTGATGACCGGCGCCAAGATCGACGCCTTCGCCATCGAGGTGAATCTCGACGGCACCAAGGGCTATCACTCGGTGCTCTATGTGAAGGCCGACAGCCCCTACAAGTCCATCGAGGACCTGAAGGGCAAGAACCTCTGCCTGGTCGATCCCAACTCCACCTCCGGCAATAACGTGCCGCGCTTCGCCCTGAACAAGATGGGCGTCAAGCCCGACGACTTCTTCGGCAAGGTGGTCTACGCCGGCTCGCACGAGAACGCCGTCATCGCCGTGCAGCAGGGCACCTGCGACGCCGCCTTCAACTGGTGGAACGACGCGCAGGAATCCAACCTCAAGCGCATGGAGCGCAAGGGGATGGCGAAGTACGACGACTTCCGCATCATCTTCACGTCCGACCAGATCGTGAACTCGCCCTTCGCCTATCTCTCGGACCTGCCGGCCGACCTGAAGGCCAAGATCCGCGACGCCTTCTTCTCGATCCAGACCAAGGACAAGGCCGCCTTCGACCGCATCTATGAAGGCAAGCAGCAGCCCTGGCAGCCCATCGACAACGAGGCCTATGTGCAGATCATCGAGCTGAACAAGTTCGTCGACGAGCTGCGCAAGAAGAAGAGCTGAGGCGCGCTCTCCGCCTCTCCTCGGCCCGCGTGCCGCAGGCCGCTCTCCCTGTCGTCCTCCGGCTTGACCGGAGGACCCATGGCAGGAGCGGGCAAGCTGCCCGGGGGAGAGATGGATGCTCCGGTCAAGCCGGAGCATGACGGCGGGAAGAAACCCCCTCCCGGACAAGCGACGGCGCGGCCGGAG
This sequence comes from Xanthobacter flavus, assembly GCF_017875275.1. Classification (NCBI taxonomy): domain Bacteria; kingdom Pseudomonadati; phylum Pseudomonadota; class Alphaproteobacteria; order Hyphomicrobiales; family Xanthobacteraceae; genus Xanthobacter; species Xanthobacter flavus. The sequence goes on from NZ_JAGGML010000001.1 coordinate 1,045,845, forward strand.
CGTAGATCCGGGGTCTCCAATCTGAGGCCCTGGGTCAGGTCCGGCGAAGCCGGCAATGGCCCGCCGGCCTTTTCGTTTGAGCCGCCTCCGGCGCAGTGTTGCGCTGGGCCCCGGCTCTCCTTCCACTGCGCTCCCGCTCCGTTCCAGTCGGCCGGGGCGCGAGGGAGAACATGGTCTTGTCCCACGCCATCACCCGGCTGCCCGACGAGCAGATCGCTCCGCTGATCGCCCATTACGATGCGGCGGTGCAGGCGCGGCGGCGGCATACGCTGATCGTCGCCGGCGTGATCGCCGTGTGCATCGTGCTCGCCGCCTGGATGGGCGAGGTGAAGCCGGCGGTCTTCTTCGCCCATGCCGACCGGCTGCCCAATTACTTCTGGAGCATCACCCCGGTCCTGCGCTGGGACACCCTCGGCGCCGACCTCGCCGAGTGGTACTGGAACCTCGATCACTGGCTGAAGCTGCTGGCGGATACGATCCTGATCGCCTATCTTGGCACGCTCATGGGGGCCATCGGCGGCTTCTGCCTGTGCTTCCTCGCCAGCGCCAATCTGGTGCGGAGCCCGTGGATCCGGCTCGGCGCGCGGCGCTTTCTCGAATTCTGCCGCACGGTGCCGGAGCTGGTGTTCGCGCTGCTGTTCGTGGTGGCCTTCGGCCTCGGCCCGCTGCCGGGCGTGCTGGCCCTCGCCATCCACACCATGGGCGCGCTGGGCAAATTGTTCGCCGAGGTGGTGGAAAACATCGACATGAAGCCGGTGGAGGGCGCCACCGCCTCCGGCGCGTCCTGGCTCACCACCGTGCGCTTCGCCGTGGTGCCGCAGGTGCTCTCCAACTTCGCCTCCTACGGCCTGCTACGCTTCGAGGTCAACGTGCGGGAGGCCTCCATCATGGGCTTCGTCGGCGCCGGCGGCATCGGGCAGGATCTCGTGGAGGCCATCCGCAAGTTCTATTATTCGGATGTCTCCGCCATCCTCCTCCTCATCATCGCGACGGTGATGGTGATCGATCTCGTCACCGAGCAGGTGCGCCATCGCCTGCTCGGCTTCGGAGCGCAGCGATGAGCCGGGCGCGCATCACCCTCTCGGGCGAGGAGCGCGCGCGCCTCGCCGCCGCCCATCCGCACCTTGTCGCGCCGCCCGTCGACACGCGGGTCCGCGTGGGCGTCATCATCGCGGTGTTCGCCGGCATCGCCGCCTTCGGCTTCTGGCAGCTCGGCTTCAATTTCGACCGGCTCGGCACCGGCATCGGGCAGCTCGCCCATTTCGTCACGCTGATGATGCCGCCCGATCCCGGCACCCAGCTGCCGCTCTATATCCACGCGCTGGGCGAGACGCTGGCCATCGCCTTCCTCGGCACGCTGGGCGGGGCACTCATCGCCTTTCCCTTCGGCTTCCTCGCGGCGAAGAACGTCATCCCCAACATCTTCGCCCATTTCACTGTCCGCCGCGTGCTCGACACGGTGCGCGGCGTGGACCGGCTGATCTGGGCGCTGATCTATGTGACGGTGGTGGGCCTCGGCCCGTTCGCCGGCATCCTCGCCATCGCCACCGCGAGCTTCGCCGAGCTGGGCAAGCTGTTCTCCGAGGCCGTGGAGGCGCTGGATCGCAAGCCCGTGGAGGGCGTCGTCTCCACCGGTGGCTCGCCCGTGGAGGCGGTGCGCTTCGGCATGCTGCCGCAGGTGCTGCCGGTGCTGGCGAGCCAGCTGCTCTATTATTTCGAATCCAACGCCCGCCAGTCCACCATCGTCGGCATCGTCGGCGCGGGCGGCCTCGGCCTTCACCTCGCCGAGCAGATCCGCGTGCTGGAATGGCAGAAGGTGTCGTTTCTCATCCTGATGATGCTCATCATGGTGGCGGTGATCGACTTCATCTCCTCCCGCCTGCGCTTCGCCATCATCGGCAAATCCCGCATCGGCTGACGCGCGCATCCACTGAAACGCATCGTGCGCCGGCGCAGCCGACGCACGATGGCGGAACCGCGTGGGGGCGCCCCGCGCGGCCTCAGATGTTGGTCTTGTCCGCGCCCTTCAATTCGAGGATCTCGCGTGCCTCGTCGGGGCTTGCGACTTCCAGGCCCAGGCCCTCGATGATCTTGGCGGCGAGCTTCACCTGATCGGCGTTGGAGGTGGCGAGCTTGCCGCGCCCGGCCCAGAGCGAATCCTCCAGCCCCACGCGGATGTTGCCGCCCATGGAGGCGGCCATGGCGGCGATGGGGAGCTGGTTGCGGCCGGCGCCCAGCACGGACCAGCGATACTGATCGCCGAACAGCCGGTCGCAGGTGCGCTTCATGTGCATCACGTCCTCGGGATGGGGACCGATGCCGCCGAGAAGCCCGAACACGGACTGCACGAACAGCGGCGGCTTCACCAGCCCGCGCTCCAGGAAGTGCGCGAGATTGTAGAGATGGCCGATGTCGTAGCACTCGAACTCGAAGCGCGTGCCGTTGTCGTAGCAGGTGGTCAGGATATATTCGATATCCTTGAAGGTGTTGCGGAAGACGAGATCGCGCGTGTTCTCAAGATGCGTCTTCTCCCACGGGTGCTTGAACTCCTTGTACTTGTCGAGCAGGTGGAACAGCCCGAAATTCATGGAACCCATGTTGAGGGAGGCCACTTCCGGCTTGAAGGTGGCGGCGGGCAGCACGCGCTCCTCCACCTTCATGTAGGGGCTGCCGCCGGAGGTGATGTTGATGACCGCGCTCGTCGCCTGCTTGATGCGCGGCAGGAAGGGCGCGAAGGCCTCCGGCGTCTGGTCCGGCTGGCCGGTCTCGGGGTTTCGGGCATGCAGATGCAGGATGGCCGCGCCGGCCTCGGCCGCCTTCAGCGCGTCGGCGACGATCTCGTCCGGCGTGATGGGCAGGTAGGGCGACATGGTGGGCGTGTGGATCGCCCCCGTGATGGCGCAGGTGATGATGACCTTGCGATTGGATTTCTTGGCGGGGGCGGCCTCGGTCATGACGGTCTCATTCATGGCGGTCTTGCCTCGTTTCTCGGGAATGTCGAAGGGTCGGAAAGGGTCAGGCGCCGATATCCTTGTCGGCCTTGCGCTTGTGGGCGGCGAGCGCCATCAGCCGGCGGTCGCGCCACACCTGCCGCTCCTGAAGCGCATCGTGGGACAGGCGCGCGCGGCGCTCGGCCAGCACGGTCTCCAGCACCGGGCCGGCCCAATCCACGCGGCGCCACTGGTCGGGCGAGATGCGCTCATAGATCTGCTGGTAGCGCGCCACATAGTCCGCGACGCCGCCGGGCGCGTTGAGATCGATGGTCTCGAACGGCCCCATGAAGGACCAGCGCAGCGCCAGCCCCTCGCGGATGCCGATGTCCACGTCCTCGACGCTCGCATAGCCATCGGCCACGAGGCGGAACGCCTCCTCCAGCAGCGCGCCCTGCATGCGGTTCATCACGAAGCCGTCCAGCTCGCGCTTCATCACGATGGGCGACTGACCGGCGGCGCGCATGAGATCGGCGGCGCGGGCCATGGTCTCGGCCGCCGTCCACGGCGCGGGCACCACCTCCACGGCGGGGATCAGATAGGGCGGATTGATGGGGTGGCACACGCACACCCGCTCGCGATGCTTCAAGCCTTCCGAGAAGCGCGAGGGCAGGATCGCCGAGGTGGAGGAGGCGAGCACGGTCTCCGGCGCCGCCAGCGCATCGAGTTCGGCATAGAGCGCCTGCTTGAGGGCGAGGTCTTCCGGCGCATTCTCCTGCGCATGGACGGCGCCGTCGAGCGCGTCGGCATAGGAAGAAGCGGCGGAAAGGCGCGCGCGCACGGCCTCAGGGGCGTTGCCATTCAGCAGGTCGTTGGCGGCGAGGTCCGGCAGCACGCCTTCGATATAGGCGAGCGCCGCCTCGGGCGCGCCCTCCGCCTTGTCCGCCAGCGCCACGTCGAAGCCGGCGCGGGCGAAGGTGATGGCCCAGGCCCGGCCGATGAAGCCCGAGCCGATGATGGCGATCTTGGTCATGGATGCCTCTTCAATCGATTCCGTTACGCGGCTAGCTCAGACGCCTTGTGTTTACAGCGCCGTCATCCCCCGGCTCGTCCGGGGGATCCACCCCGCAGAAAGCGCCGTGCCGGGCATCCAGAAACCCCTCTTGTGGCGCCGTGGATGCCCCGGACGAGCCGGGGCATGACGGAGGGAACGGGTCCGCGCGTTCCGAGAAAGACCCGCGCCCCGGACCAGCGACGGCGCAGCCGGAGCGCCGAGCCGGGGCCCAGGGGAAAAGTCGGCGCAGCCGGCGATGCCCGAAGGCCGCCGTGCGAGAGCCGGACGACCCTTCTCCCCCCGCGGGAGAAGGTGGATCGCGGCAAGGCCGCGAGACGGATGAGGGGTGGTGTCGTTCGGCCGATGAGTGCGAGGGTGGAGAGGCCCCTCCCCCTCACCCCCGCCCCCTCTCCCGCCCGCACTCGGCAGTTGCCGAGTGCGGTTGGTGGAAGTCGAAGTCGGCAACAGCCGACTTCAAGGGGAGAGGGGAGGATCGCGGAGATCACACGGCCGCCCCTCACAGCCACAGCACTTGCCTTCTCAGATCGAGGTCCCGCGCCAGCGGGCGGGCGGGGCCTTCGTGGACCACCTCGCCGCGCTCCAGCACCACGGCGCGGTCGGCGAGGTTCAGCACCACGTCGAGATGGTGATCCACGATGACGAGCGTGAGCGCATGGCGCAGCCGGTCGAAGGCGTCGAACAGCTCTTCCGTGACCGCCGGGGACAGGCCCTCGAAGGGCTCGTCCAGCAGCAGCACGCGGGTGTCGCCCATGAGCGCGCGGGCCACCGCCACCATCTGCTGCTCGCCGCCGGAGAGGAGGTCGGCCGGCGTGTCGATGCGCTCCTTCAGCCGGGGGAAGAGGTCCAGCACCTCTTCCTCGCTGAAGTGCCGGCCGGCGCCGGTGATGCGCTTGAGGCGCCCCAGTTCGAGGTTGTGGCGCACGCTCATGCCGTGGAACAGCGCCCGCCCCTGCGGCACATAGCCGACGCCGCGCCGGGCGATGGCGGCGGAGGAGAGGCCCATGAGTTCTTCGCCCGCCAAGGTCAGGGAGCCGTTCATGGGCTTGACGATGCCGGTGATGGCCTTGAGCAAGGTGGATTTTCCCGCCCCGTTGCGGCCGAGCAGCGCGAGGATCTCGCCCTCCTTCGCCTCCAGCGAGACGCCGGCGAGGATGCGGCTCTTGCCGTAGAAGGCGTCGATGCCGTGGAGGCGCAGCATCGTCTTCTCGGTGGCGGCGGATTCAAGGTCGCGGGCGGCGAGCGCCGCGGCACCGGAGCCGATGTAGACCTCCTGCACGCGCTTGTCGGACCGCGCATCCTCCACCGTGCCGTCCACCAGCACAGCGCCATCGGCCATCACGGTCACGGCGTCGGCCAGTTCGAACACGCGGTCGATGTCGTGCTCCACCAGCAGCACCGGCACCTCGGCGGAAATGTCCTTGATGAGGTTGGAGACGCGGGTGCGCTCCGCCGCCGCGAGGCCCGCGAGCGGCTCGTCCAGCAGCAGCACGCGCGGGCGGGAGGTGAGGGCGAGGCCCATGTCGAGCAGGCGCTGGCCGCCATAGGAGAGCGCGCCGGCCTCCGCCTTCTCCATGCCGGCGACACCGAGGAAGGCCACCATCTCCGCCGTCTCGGAATTGATCTCGGGGATGGCGGCGGCATCGCGCCAGGGATTGAGCCGGCTCTTGTGGGTGGCCTGCACGCCGAGGCGCAGGTTTTCCTCCACGCTGAGCGTCGGGAACAGGTTGGTGATCTGGAAGGAGCGCGCGAGGCCCTTCATGCACACGGCGTTGGGCGCGAGCCCGTCGATGCGCTCCCCGGCGAGGCGGATCTCGCCGGCATGGGGGGCGAACATGCCGGAAATCATGTTGAAGGTGGTGGTCTTGCCCGCGCCGTTGGGGCCGATGAGGGCGTGGAGCGTGCGGTCCTTCACCGCCACCGCGCCGGCCCGCACCGCCTTGATGGCGCCGAAGCCGAGGGCAAGATCCTTCGCCTCGAGCAGCGGCGCGGGACTCTCCCACCGCGCGCGGGCGGTGAGGGAGGAGGGCAAGGGCCGCTTCTCGGCGGAGGCGCGCCGGCCCATGGCGGCGGCCTCGATGGTCTTCTTCCTCAGCGGCGCGAGAAGCCGGCCGGCGACGCCCACGAGCCCGGTGGGCGAGAAGACGATGAAGGCCATGAACAGGAGGCCGAAGAAGAACAGCCAGTTCGGCGTCCACATGGAGAGGAATTCGCGGAACAGCACGAAGAACAGCGCGCCCAGCGCCGGCCCGAGGAAGGAGCGCATGCCGCCGATGACCACCATGGCCAGCAGCTCGCCCGAAAAGGCGATGGCGATGGGATCGGCCGAGGCGAAGCGGTGGTTGAAGGCGACGAGCGCGCCGGCGAACGCGGTGAGGCCCGCGGACAGGGTGAAGCAGGCGATCTTGTAGGCCCGCGTGTCGTAGCCGATGAAGCGCGCCCGCTGCTCGTTCTCGCGGATGGCGACGAGCACCGTGCCCACCGGCGAGCGCACGAAGCGCTGGAGCTTGTAGATGATGACGAAGGCCACCGCCGCCACCACCCAGTAGAAGGTGGCGTTGCGGTCGAGGTCGAGGCCGAAGAAGGGTCCGCGATTGACGCCGCCGAGCCCGTTCTCGCCGCCCGTCACCGCCGTCCAGCGGAAGGCGACGGTATAGAGGAGCGCGGTCAAGGCCAGCGTCAGCAGCGAGAAATAGACGCCGCGCCGGCGCAGCACCACATAGCCCACGGGGATCGCCGCCAGCGTCACCAGCGCCGCCGCCGGCACCGCGAGGGCGACGCCCCAGTCGGGAAACAGCCGCTGCTGCAGCAGCGCCGCCGCATAGGCGCCGAGGCCGAACCACGCGCCATGGCCGAAGGAGACGAGGCCGGTGTAGCCCACGAGCAGGTTCAGCGCCATGCAGGCGAGCGCGAGGATCACCACGTCGGTGGCGGAGGTCACCGTCAGGCCGAGGGCGGACAGCAGCGCCGGCAGCACAGCCAGAGCCACCGCGGCGACGATGAGGTTGGCATTGCGGGCGAGCATCGCGGCTCCTGAAGAGGAAGGTGTCGCAGTCACGGCGGGAGCGTTGGGGGCGGCGGAGGTCTTCAGCATGGCGGTCACTCGAAGCGCAGGATGCGCTCGCCGAACAGGCCACGCGGACGGGTGAGCAGCACCGCCAGCATGAGCACGTACATGGACGCCTCGGCCGCCGGCGGGATGAAGTAGACCGTCAGCCCGCGCACGAGGCCCACCAGCAGCCCGGCCGCCACCACGCCCCAGAACGAGCCGAGGCCGCCGATGACCACCACCACGAAGGCGGCGGTGAGGATTTCCGAGCCCATGGCCGGATGCACGCCGGAGATGGGCGCGAGCATGATGCCGGCGAGCCCCGCAAGGCCGATGCCGATGGCCGCCACCGCCGTGAGATAGGGGGTGAGCGAGATGCCGAGCGCGCCCACCATGTCCGGGTTCTGCACCCCGGCCCGCACCACGCGGCCGAAGGCGGTGCGCTGGAGCAGCAGCCACAGGCCGAGCACCGCCGCCGCCGCCACCACCAGGATGGCGAGGCGATAGCGCGAATAGATGAAATCGCCGAGGAAGATCTGGCCGCGCAGGAATTCGGGGATCGAGAAGGGAATGGGCGTCGCGCCGAAGGCCATGCGCAGCGCCTGCTCGATCACCATGGCGAGGCCGAAGGTGAGCAGCAGCGAAAGGATGGGATCAGCCCGGTAGAAGCGCGAGAACAGGGTGCGCTCGATGACCATGCCGATGAGCGCCACCGACAGCGGCGCCGCGACGAAGGCGGCGGGAAAGCCGAAGCGGTTGCCGACCTCGACGCCGATATAGGCGCCGATGGCATAGAAGCCGCCATGGGCAAGGTTCACGATGCCGCCGAGGGAGAAGATGAGCGAGAGCCCGAGGGCGATCAGCAGATAGGCGACACCCACAAGAAGCCCGTTGAGCAATTGCTCGATGAGGAAGACGAGTTCCATGGGCATGAAGTCTTCTCCGGCCTGAGGCGCTTTTACTGACAGACATCGACGGCGGACCCCGCGCCGCTCGCCCCCCTCTCCCCTTGCGGGAGAGGGCTGGGGTGAGGGGTACGGCGCCGCAAGAACGGTTGGCCGGCACCTGTGGAGACATCCCCACCCCTCACCCCCGGCCCCTCTCCCGCCCGAACTCGGCTCTTGCCGAGTTCGGTTCGTGAAAGTCGAAGTCGGCAACAGCCGACTTCGAGGGAGAGGGGAGGAGAACGCAGGCGGCCCGACGTGGATGCCCGGCACACGGCCGGGCATGACGGCGGTGAAAGGAAGCGGACCTCCAGACCCGAACCGGCCAAGCCCCCTCTCCCCTTGCGGGAGAGGGTTGGGGTGAGGGGTACAGCGCCGCAAGAGCCGTCGGCCGGCACCTGTGGAGGTGCGCGCCCCCTCACCCCGCGGGGAAGGTGCAGGCGTTCTCTTCCGGCGTCGGGGCGATGGCCGAGAGGGCGGTTTCCGCGCCGGGCACGGCGGGGCCGAGGATCATGAGATCCCACTGGTCCTTGACCTCGGCCACCGGGCGGGCGGTCACCGTGTACATCTCCTGGATGAGCTGATGGTCCCAGGAGCGGAAATAGCCCTTGCGCGCCTTGAGGATGTCCAGCTCCGGCTCCTTCTCGAAGAAGGCGATGAGGTCGGCCGCCGCCGTGCTCTTGGTCTCGATCATGGCGCGGGCCACGCTCTTGGTGGCGACGTAATCGCCCCAGGCCTGGTTCTCCGGCGGCTTGCCGAACTTCTTCACGAAGGCCGCGACGAAGGCCTTCGAGCCGGGGGTCGGCACGTCATGGTGCCAGATCATGGGCCAGATGCCGCCGAAGGTGCCCTTGCCGGCGCCCCAGGCCACCGCCGTATCGAAACCGAAGCCGCCGAACGGATACTTCAGGCCGAATTCCGAATACTGCTTGATGAAGTTGGTTATCTGGTTTCCGGCGAGGTTGGAGATCACCACGTCGGGACGCGACTGGCGCACCTTGAGAAGATAGGGCGAGAAGTCCGTTGCGTCGGTGGGCACCAGTTCGTCGGCGATGACCTCGCCGCCATTCTGGCCGATAAAGCGCTTGGCGACGCGCGACAGATCATGGCCGAAGGCATAGTCGGCGGTGAGGAAGAAGAGTTTCTTGCCCTTGATGAGGCCGTCACGCAGCATCGCCGCGCCCACCGCCTTCACATATTGGGTATTGGCGCCTTCCACATGGAACATGTAACGGTTGCAATCCTTGCCGCGCAGCGCATCGGAATTGCCGCCCGTGTTCACGAACACCACCTTGTTGCGCGCCACAACCTGGGCAATGGCCAGCGCAGAGGCGGACGAGATCTCGCCGATGATGACCGCCGCCTTCTCGCGCTCGATATAGCGCTCCGCCTTGGAGGAGGCGGTGGCGGGGTTCACGCTGTCTTCCATCACGAGGTTGATCTTGCGGCCGTTGATGCCGCCGGCCGCGTTCAGTTCCTCCACCGCGAGTTGGACGCCCATCTGGCCATAGGCGCCGAGCGGGCCGAGGAAGCCGGTGAGCGGCGTGAGATGGCCGAAGGTCACCGTGTCGGCCTGCGCCTTCACGATCGCCGGCATGCCGACGCCGCCGAGAAGCGCGGCCGCGCCGGCGCCCTTCAGGAGCGTGCGGCGGCCGATGGATGCGGACGCAATTCGGGCGTGAAGCGGAAAGTCAGTCACGGCGTCGTCTCCTCCCATGGATCCGGCTTGGATGTTGCGGTGGCAGGATTTTTCCCGTCCGGACCGCACCGGAATGATTGCCGAATGGCTCGGCTATCTGTTATCTGTGATCACACATAGCAGACGCGGAACATGGAACACAAGATGCGATCCGCCACCGATGGCGATGCCCCCGAGGCCCGCGGCGAGGCGCCGGCGGAAACGCTCGATGGCCGCGTCGGCCGCATCGTCCGCCAGACGCTGGCGGATCAGGTCTATGGCGATCTGAAGGAGCTGCTGCTCTCCGGCCGCGCCGCCCCGGGCGAGCGCTTCACCCTGCGCGGGCTCGCCGCCGCCATCGGCACCAGCGCCATGCCGGTGCGCGAGGCCGTGTCGCGCCTCGTCGCCGAGAACGCGCTGGAAGTGCTGCCCAACCGCGCCGTGCGCGTGCCCCTCATGCCCCGCGCCCGCTTCGCCGAATTGCGCCTCATCCGCACGAGCCTCGAAGGCCTCGCCGCCGCCACTGCCGCCCGCGAGGCGACGGCGGACGAGATCGCCGAGGTGGTCCGCTTTGAACGCGCCTTCGCCGCCGAGCGGGGGAAGAAGAGACCGGACGGCGCCGCCGCCATGCGCCACAACAAGGACCTGCACTTCGCCCTCTACCGCGCCGCCCACCTGCCCACCCTCATGGGCATGATCGAGGGCCTCTGGCTGCAGATCGGTCCCGTCCTCAACCTCGATTTCCGCGCCGGCCCGGAGCGGGTGCGGCAGGGGGAGGCCCACCTCCACCACGCCCGCCTCGTCGCCGCCCTCAAGGCCCGCGATCCGGAGGCGGCACGCGACGCGCTGGTGGCGGATATCTGGAGCGCGGGCGACTTCATCCTCTCGCGCGACGTGCTGCCGGACTGACTCAAAGCTGAATGCGCCCGAACCGGCACCTGACTGCACCGAACCCCCACTAGAAAACCTAGGGAGAACGCCATGGACCTCGGCATCGCCGGCATCCGCGTCATCATCACCGCCGGCGCCGGCGGCATCGGCCTGGAGATCGCCCGCGCCTTCCTGAAGGAGGGGGCGAAGGTCGAAGTCTGCGACGTGGATGATGCCGCGCTGGAAGCCCTGGGCGACACCGCGCCGGGGGCCGTCGGCACCTGGTGCGACGTCTCCGACCGGGCCTCCGTCGCCGCCTTCATGGAGGGTGCGCTGGGCCGCCTCGGCGGCCTCGATGTGCTTGTGAACAATGCGGGAATCGCCGGCCCCACCGGCCGCGTGGACCAGATCTCGCCGGAGGACTGGGACCGTACTTTGGCGGTGGACATCACCGGCCATTTCAACGTCACCCGCCTCGCCGTGCCGGCCCTGAAGGAGAGCGACAACGCCTCCATCATCGGCCTCTCCTCGGCCGCCGGCCGCTTCGGCTTTCCTCTCCGCTCGCCTTATGCGGCAGCGAAGTGGGGGGTGGTCGGGTTCATCAAGTCGCTGGCCATGGAATTGGGCGAATTCGGTATACGCGCCAATGCCATACTGCCCGGATCGGTGGACGGCCCGCGCATCCGCTCGGTGTTCGAGAACAAGGCGCGGGAGCGCAACATGTCCATGGAGGAGGTGCAGGCGATGGCCCTCTCCGCCACCTCGCTGAAGCGCCTCATCCCGCCGCAACACCTTGCCAATGTTGCAGTTTTCCTGTCGTCCCCGATGGGCTCCACCATCTCCGGCCAGGCCATCGCGGTGGACGGCGACATGCAGATGCTGGTGTAGGCGCCTGAACCCTCGCCGCCCTCCAGCCCAGCCGGAGGGCGGCGAAAGTCATTTCCGGCCTGAGGGTTAGATCCCGGCCTGCGACACGAACTTGGGGTTCAGATAGGCCTCGATGGCCTCCGAGCCGCCCTCCGAGCCATAGCCGGAATCCTTGATGCCGCCGAACGGAACCTCAGGCAGCGCAAGGCCCAGGTGGTTGATGGTCATCATGCCGGCCTGCACCCGGTGCGCCACCTGCTGGGCGGTCTTGGCCGAGCGGGTATAGGCATAGGAGGCAAGGCCATAGGGCAGCCGATTGGCCTCGGTGACGGCCTCCTCGAAATCCGAGAAGGGCAGCATCATGGCCAGCGGCCCGAACGGCTCCTCATTCATCATCCGCATGTCGCGGGTGACGCCGGTGACCACCGTGGGCTCGAAGAAATAGCCTTTGTTTCCAATGCGTCCGCCGCCGGTCGCCACCTCCGCGCCCTTCTGACGGGCATCGGCGATGAGGGCCTCCATGGCCGGGATGCGGCGCTCGTTGGCGAGCGGACCCATGGTGGTCCCGGCCTCAAGGCCGTTGCCCACTTTCACCCCCTTGGCGACGGTGACGAAGGCGTCCACGAACTCCTCGTAGACGTTCTCCTGAATGAGATAGCGGGTCGGCGAGACGCACACCTGACCGGCATTGCGGAACTTCGCAGCGGCGATCTGCTTGGCTGCGGCGGTCACGTCGGCATCGTCGAACACGATCACCGGCGAGTGCCCGCCCAGTTCCATGGTGGCGCGCTTCATGTGCTCGCCGGCGAGCGCCGCCAGCTTCTTGCCCACGGGCGTGGAGCCGGTGAAGGTGATCTTGCGGATGGTGGGATGCGGGATGAGATACTCGCTCACCTCAGCCGGCACGCCATAGACAAGCCCGATGACCCCGGCCGGAACGCCCACGTCCACGAAGGCGCGGATCAGCTCGGCGGGCGAGGCCGGCGTCTCCTCCGGCGCCTTCACGATGATGGAGCAGCCGGCCGCCAGGGCGCCGCACAGCTTGCGCACCACCTGGTTGATGGGGAAGTTCCACGGCGTGAAGGCCGCCACCGGCCCCACCGGCTCCTTGATGACGAGCTGGTAGACGCCGGGCGCGCGGGCCGGAATGACCCGGCCATAGGCGCGGCGGGCCTCCTCGGCGAACCAGTCAATGATGTCGGCGGCGGCCAGCGTCTCCATCCGCGCCTCCACCAGCGGCTTTCCCTGCTCCAGCGTCATCAGGCGGGCGATGCCGTCCGCGCGCTCGCGCAGCAGGTCGGCGGCCTTGCGCATGAGCTTGGACCGATCAAAGGCGGACATCTTGCTCCAGGTGGCGAATCCGCGCTCCGTCGCTTCCAGCGCCGCGTCGAGGTCGGCGCGCGAGCAATGGGCGACCGAACCGATCTCCTCCTCCGTGGCGGGATTGATGACCGGGATGCGGCGGCCACCCTCGGCGTCGCGCCAGACGCCGTCGATGTGGAGCTGGACGTTCGGATAGGCATCGGACATTGGGTTTTCTCCCTGGGCGTCGCGCGGCAGAGTGCACGGGCGCCAATCGAATCGCGTCTTCGTATCGGTCTTTGCGCCCCGACGTGCCGGTGGCCGCCATCCGGCAAACCGGCTGGAGCGCTGCGGGACTGAACATCGGAACAGGGCGTGGCGGGCAGGCGCCGGGGCGGGCTGACATCCTATGCGGCAACGGTGCAATTGAGAACCTGCGGTGCGCGCGGGGAAACCGGGGGGAGGTCCGCAGCGTTGGCATGGCTGGACGGCGAAACGCCGGGCCAGTCCGGAGGACCCCATGAACACCGCGAACCTGCAATTGGAAGGCGTGCTCCTCGCCTTGTCACGCCTACTCGAGACCATGCGGCACAAGGGCCTCCTCACATCCGGCGAGATCGAGACGGCGCTCGCCGAGGCGGAGGACGCCTGCCGCCGCGATGCCGCCTGCCGCACCATAAGCCCGGGGCAGGCCGAAGGGGTGCTGTTTCCCATCCGCTTCCTGCGCGCAGCCACCAATCGCCAGGAAGGCCCGGCCCCGACCTTCACCGACATCGCCACGTCCATCGGGGAGAACAAGGACAGGAACGGCTGAGCCGGCGTAGGGCGCCGGAGCTTCTCAAGTCCGGCTCTGGCGCCGAGGGGTTCCCAAAGGGTATCAAGCGGCGGCACGCCCCAGCGCGGCGGGCGGTTGACCTCCGCGCCCTGCGGAGGTCATGTGGGGAGGCGCCTTTGCTGTCCTTTGTCGAACGCCATGTGATCGCCTCGATCCTCGGCTCCGTGGTGCTGGCGTTCCTCGTCTACGAAACCTCGGTGCGGTTCTTCGCCTACACGGGCGATGCCTATGTGGCGACGGATGTAATCTTCGTCGCGCCCGAGGTGTCCGGCCCCCTCGCCAAGGTGGCGGTGGGCGATGACGCCCAGGTCGCGGCCGGGGCGATGCTCGCCGAGATCGAGCGGGAGCCGTTCGCGCTGGCGGTCAGCGCCGCCGAGGCGCAGGTCGCGCTGGCGGCCGAGCGCATTCGCCTTGCCGAGGCGGCGATCGACGAGAGCACGGCCATGGTGTCCGCCGCCCGCGCGTCCCTCGACAACGCCCGGCGCCAGCAGACCCGCTCCGAATCCCTCTCCCAGACCGGCGACATCTCCGCCGAGGCGCTGGATATGGTGCGGCGGGACGCGGTGGTCGCCGCCGCCGACCTTCAGAAGGCGGAAAGCCTCGCCGCCGTGGCGCAGACCCTCGTCACCGTGCGGCGGGCGGAGCAGGCGACTGCCGCCCAGGCCCTCGCCAAGGCCAGCTACGAACTCTCCCGCACCCGCATCGTCAGCCCGGTAAAGGGACGCGTCGCGCCGCTCACGGTGCGCACCGGCGATTACGCCACCGCCGGCAGGCCCCTCGCGGCCGTGGTGTCGGATCTGAATTGGCACATCGTCGCGGCGGTGGACGAGCGCCATCTGGCGCGGCTGAAGCCCGGCCAGAGCGTGCTGTTCAGCATCGGCTCCGATCCCTGGCGGTCGCACTGGGGCACGGTGCGCTCGATCTCGCCGGGCATCTCCCGCACCGCCGGCGAGGATGGTGCCCTCCCCTACGTGCCCCTGAGCACCGACTGGATCCGCCTGCCCCGCCGCTTCCCCGTGCTCATCGACATGGGCGACCTGCCGGCGCGCGCGCCGCTCTACCGCGGCGCCGACGCCCGCGTGCTGATCTGGTTCTGACCCCATGGCCGCGACAGGCTGGAGCGCGCGGCAGGGCCTCATCACAGCCGCGAGCGTGGTGCTCGCCCTGCTGATGGCGGCGGCGCTCGGGCTGCAGGGACTGTGGTGGGCCGCGATCTCGGCCTGGGTGGTGTCGAACCCGGATTTTTCCGCGCTCTGGCGCAAGGCCGGCATGCGCCTCGCCGGCACCGCGGTGGGGCTTTCCGCCGGCTATGTCCTTGCGGTGGCGCTGGAGGGCATTCCGCTGTTCCAGGCGCTGGCCCTGTTCATCATCTGCGGGGTCGGCTCCTATTTGCGGTTCGGGAGCCGCTACGGCTATGCGTGGTTCTACGGCACCATCACGCTCATGCTGATGCTGGCGGTGAGCATCGTCGAGACCGGCGCGCTCTTTTCCTTCGCGCAGAACCGTTTCCTGGAGATCGCCTGTGGCGTGGTGGCAAGCGCCGTCATTCACGCCGCCGCCCGCCCCCGGAGCGACCGGGCCGCGACCGCGTTGCCTGCCTCACCCGGTGAACCGGCAGCGCCCGCGCAGCCGGCTGATCTCGACCTCGTGCATATCGGGCTCGTGGCGGGCACATCGGCGGTGGCGATGGTGGCGCTGTGGTCCTGGTTCGACCTGCCATCGCTGCCGCAGGCCATCGGCTCTTCGCTGGCGGTGCTGGACAAGGACTTCGGCGCCATGCGGGTGCGCGGACGCCAGCGCGTGCTCGGCTGCATCCTGGGTGCGCTTGCCGGGCTTGCCGCGCTGCTGCTCCAGCTCGACAATCTGGTCGTCTATCTGACCGTGCTGGCGGGCGGCATCTTCTATTTCTCCCGCCTGCACAATGGCGGCGGGCCCCAGAGCTATATCGGCACCCAGGGCGGCGTCGCCTTCATCACCGCACTCATCACGGACGGAGGGCCACCGGATGCGCTGATGCCGGTGCTTGAACGTCTCGCGGGGATTTTCATCGGCGTCGCGCTGATGCTGGCTGCGTCGTTCGTGCTGTCCGCGCTGAAGCGCAGGCAGATCGCCCGAGAGACCGCGACCAGGCCGACGACCGGGCCGGCCGGCTAGAGCACGCGCCGATCTGATTGCGCGATCAGCTTGGATGACGCGTTCTCTTTTTGAGCGTTCGAGGACGCTTCACCGATCGGGTTGTTTCACCTTGATCGGATCAGGACCAGCGCCCCCTCGCCCAGCCTCAGGCCAAGGCGCGTCGCAACAGCCGCCGCCCGAGGCGGGCCGGCCCGTAGTGCCATGCCAGGGCCATCCGGTCCGCGAACGCCATGCCGCTGTCGGCACGGGGCACGAACCAGGCATTGTGACCGGTGCGACGCACCAGCACATAACCCTGCGCCCGGAGCAGGCGGCGGCTGCGGCCGAACTGCACCCGATCGTCAACCAGGACAAGTCGCGGCCGGAACCGCGAGGCCGTGAAGCCGGAGAGCACATCCGCCTCCGTGCCGCCCACGTCGATGGAGAGGAAGTCGAAGCCGGTCACGCCCGCATCCGTCAGGATATCGTCGAGCCGTCGGGCCTCGACCTGCATCACGCCGCTCGGCTGCTCGCCCGGAAACAGGTGCGACCGCGCCTCCCATCCCAAGAGCCAGAGCTGAAGCGTGGCCGGGGCTCCGGGACCGGCGCAGGCGACCGGGACGACCTCGGCCTTCCGCGTCGTCCTGAGGGCTCTGGCAAGCTCCGCGGAGGGCTCGATGAGCAGACCGCGCCAGCCATTCAGTTCGAGATGATAGGTCTGGCTGCCGCGAATGGGGTCACCCGCGCCGACCTCGACAAACGTCCCGATGGCATTTCCGAGCCAGGCCGCAACGAGACCTCGCTCGTGATGAGAAGGATTGATGACACGACCGCCATCATCAGCAATCACGGCTGCACGCATGGCACCCCACCCAATTAACTGAGCGGAAAGTACCTCTATACCTAA
The DNA here is from genome assembly GCF_017875275.1 of Xanthobacter flavus. Taxonomy (NCBI): domain Bacteria; kingdom Pseudomonadati; phylum Pseudomonadota; class Alphaproteobacteria; order Hyphomicrobiales; family Xanthobacteraceae; genus Xanthobacter; species Xanthobacter flavus. Next base: position 1,062,414 of record NZ_JAGGML010000001.1, read on the forward strand.
ATTTTCACAATGGTAATCAGGTCCATATTTCTGTCGTAACATCCAGAACTGGAGCTAAATTTTTAGGCATAGCGGACCTTATTTGTGATGATCGGATATCGCAGCGAAATAATCCAGACACATATTGAAATTTACTTCATACCATCGCCCGAAGTGTCTCGGCGAAGCGCCGTCCGGCCTGCCGGACGGACACGCCGCCCTTGTGGGTGAGTTGGAGCCAGACCCTTCGCCGGTCTTCGGGGTCGGGGCGCCGCTCCACCAGCCCCTCCTGCTCGAGCGCTTCCAGGCGACGCAACGCGGTGGTGGTTGAGGTTCCGGCACCGGCACACAGCGCCGAGACGGAAACCTGCCGGCCGGCAGCCTGCGCCATGGCGAGATCGAGCAGCATTTCCCAGGCGGCATCCCCGCCGGCCACGCTGGGAAGCACGCGCTTGCGGTCCATGCGCAGGCGATCCAGCAGACGCAGCAGCGCCAGGGGATCGTCGAGCAGGGTCGCCGCCCGCCACTTCTGCAGGGAAAGATCGAGCGCCCGCCGGATGGCTGCCGCGAGACTGGCGATTTCCAACGGCTTCTGGAGAAAATCCACCGCGCCCATCCGCAGGGCGGCAATGCAACTGTCCAGCGATCCGTTCCCCGTGAGAACGATGGGCAGGATCTGCGGCGCCTGACGCAGTTCGCCCACGCGACGGATCAGTTCCAGCCCGTCGAGACCGGGCATGGAGAGGTCGGTGACCAGGACGCGGATGGCAAGATTCTGCTCGATGATGTCGAGCGCGGTCAGCGGAGACGAAGCGCAGACCACCGACAGGTTCTCAAGGGCAAGTCCTTGCCGCACCTCACCAAGGAAATCCTTGTCGTCATCGACGATAATGACCGCAACGTCCAGCATACCCGAGTGCCATCCCGCCGCCGCGGCTGACGCTCCTAACGCCAGGAAACAATCAGCAGGCACGGCGGGCCTCTGTCGAAGCCGATCAAAGTTGAGCTAGGCAGGTATCATGCTAGGTGGGACCGATCCAGATCAGATCGATCCAAACCTTGCCGTTTTGGACCGATTTTTCTTCGAGGAGCAATTACTTAGAGTTGATCGACTGCCGTGTGCGTCAATTCAGGCGAACCCTGGCCGAAGCAGCCCTAATGTGACAGCGTGACCCGGCAAGGATTCTCAGCACGAACGCGACAGCCCCCAAAGGACATGGGCCGCGCTCTGCGGACCCCGCCCGGCGACGAAGACGCGACTCGCGAGGTCAAGGATCAGGCGGAGATCGCCTCCGCCTCATGGGCCTCGATCTTGCGCACCCGGTCCACGACCGCCTTTTGCACCTTCTCGAAGGCGCGCACCTCGATCTGGCGCACACGCTCGCGCGAAACGCCGAACTCGGAAGCGAGGTCCTCCAGCGTCATCGGATCATCGGAGAGGCGGCGCGCCTCGAAGATGCGGCGTTCGCGATCGTTGAGAACGGACAGGGCGCCGGACAGGGCTGTGCGGCGATTGTCCAGTTCCTCGCTCTCCGCAAGTTGCTCCTCCTGGTCGAGGCGCTCGTCCACCAGCCAGTCCTGCCACTCGCCGCCCTCCGACTCCTCGCGGATGGGGGCGTTGAGGGAGGCGTCGCCGGAGAGGCGGCGGTTCATGTCCACCACGTCCTGCTCGGTGACGCCGAGCTTGGTCGCGATCTGCTTCACCTGATCGGGGCGAAGGTCGCCCTCCTCCAGGGCGGAGATCTGGCTCTTGGCCTTGCGCAGGTTGAAGAACAGCTTCTTCTGCGCCGCCGTGGTGCCCATCTTCACGAGGCTCCACGAACGCAGGATGTATTCCTGGATGGAGGCGCGGATCCACCACATGGCATAGGTCGCGAGGCGGAAGCCCTTCTCGGGCTCGAACCGCTTCACAGCCTGCATAAGCCCCACATTGCCTTCGGAGATCACCTCGGAGATGGGGAGGCCATAACCGCGGTATCCCATGGCGATCTTGGCCACGAGGCGCAGATGACTCGTCACCAGCTTGTGAGCGGCGTCGCGGTCCCCGTGCTCGCGCCAGCTTTTCGCGAGCATATATTCCTCCTGCGGCTCCAGCATGGGGAACCGCCGGATTTCCTCCAGGTACCGAGAAAGCCCGCCCTCTGCGGAGGGAATGGACATGGACTTCTGCTGGGCCATCACGAGGCCTCCTTCTCCCGCGGCCCCCGTCCGGGCAGCCGCCTGTGCGGCCGCATGACGCCGACCGCGACGCATGATGATATAGATACGAATGGGGCGCGGATAGGTTTCATCCTCTCACGTCGCTGCGAGAGCGGATTGCGTTTCTGCACGCTCGCGATCAGTCGCGCAGCGCCGCCTCCAGATCCGCAAGATCCTGCGGCAGCGCGCTTTCAAACGACAATTCCTCGCCCGTCACCGGGTGCGCGAAGCCGAGCCGCGCCGCATGCAGCGCCTGCCGGCCGAGGGCGGCGAGGCAGGCCCGAGCCTCGTCCGGCAGCAGCGAGACCTTGGTGCGGAAGCCCTGGCCATACACTTCGTCGCCGAGGAGCGGGTGGCCGGCGTGGGCCATATGGACGCGGATCTGGTGGGTGCGCCCGGTCTCCAGACGGCATTCGATGAGGCTCGCAACCTCCGCGCCGTTCTTGCCGACGAAGGTGCCCAGCACGTCCCAATGGGTCACCGCATGGCGGCCGGACCCGCGCACCGCCATCTTCTGGCGGTGCGTGGGATGGCGGTCGATGGGCGCATCCACCCTGCCCTTCGGCTCGGGCGCGCCCCAGACGAAGGCGAGATAGGCCCTCTCCAGCGGCCCGGTGCGGCCGTGGTCGGCGAACTGGGCGGCAAGGCCCTTGTGGGCGGCGTCCGACTTGGCGACCACCAGGAGCCCAGACGTATCCTTGTCAATGCGATGCACGATGCCCGGCCGCCGCACTCCGCCAATGCCCGACAGGCTGTCGCCGCAATGGTGCAGCAGCGCATTCACCAGTGTGCCCGAGGCATGCCCCGGCGCCGGATGCACCACCAGTCCCGCCGGCTTGTCGATGACGATGAGGTGATCGTCTTCGAAGGCGATGGTGAGAGGGAGGTCTTCGGCCACCGGCTCGGCCGGCTCGGGGGGCGGCAGGGTGAGAGTGTAGACCTCGCCGGCATTGACCCTCGCGGCCGCGTCCCCTACCACTCCCCCGCCGATGGACACCTGCCCTTCCGCAACGAGACGCTGGATGCGGGTGCGGCTGAGTTCGGGCGCGAGGCGTGCCAGGACGCGATCCAGCCGCTGGCCCGCATCCTCGGGCGCGACGGCGAGGATAAGGCTCGCGCCTGCGTCCTGACCGGTCTCGTCCGGCCCGATCTCATCGGTGAGGTCGTCGAAGCCGTCGGCAAGGGCAGCTTCGGTCGTCTTCGCGTTCATTCTTGTCCCGTCAGGAGCCCCGGCCCCTCATGTTCCACCGCCCGCCCCAGATCGACACCCCCGAAGAGGCGCTGACGCCGGAGCAGGAGCGCGTGATCCGCAAGTTCCGCCGCTTCTCCAGCATCTCCATGCTGGTCATGGTGCTGGGGGTGGCGGCCGTGTTCGGCGTGATCGGTTATCGCATGATCCGGGCGAAACCGCTCGCTTCCGGCGAAATGACCGCGCTTCTTCCCAAGGGCAGCCGCATCGTCTCCACCGCCGTCTCCGGCGACGTGGTGGTGGTGGCCATCGAGCTCAACGGCGCGACCGAGATCCGCACCTTCGACGCCCGCACGCTTGCGCCGGCCGGACGGCTGCGCTTCGCGGTGGAACCCTGAGCTACTGGAGCGAGCCTTCGCCGTCGCCCGGCATGCGGGCCAGCATCATCTGGGTGATCGCGACCAGCATGTCCGCCCGCGCCTTGAGATTGTCCGCCTCCAGCAGCGCCTGCTTCTCCAGCGCGCCATAGGGCGACATCACCGAGAGCGCATTCACCAGCGTCTCGGTGCCGGCCTGGCGGATGCCATCCCAGTCCGCCTCCAGCTTGTTCGCGTCGAGAAAGGCCGCGAGGGCGGCAAGCACGGCATCCCGATCCACCTCCGCCTCGCCGGCCGAGACATCGAAATCTTCGGCGAACGTGCCGGTATCGATGCGGAACTGGCGGTACGGCGTCGTCACCGGCATCTCCTCGACCACCCGGAAGCGACAGATTCCGCTCAGGGTAATTAGGTAGCGCCCGTCCCCGGTCTCGCCGAACTGGGTGAGCCGCCCCACGCAGCCGACCTTATGAACAGCCGGGCCGCGCGCGCTGGCCGGCGCCGCCTCGTCCGGCTGGATCATCCCGATGAGCCGCGCGCCCCCGAGCGCATCGTCCACCATCGCCAGATAGCGCGGCTCGAAGATGTTGAGCGGCAGCTCCGCCCGCGGCAGCAGCAGCGCGCCGGTTAGCGGAAATACGGGGATCACCAGCGGAATGTCCGCCGGCGCCAGGTAGTTGCGGTTGGCAGCCACGAAAAAAATCCTTTTCGATCGCCTGCGAGCGAAATTCCATCCGCATCGGGAAAGCGCATCGACCCAAACGATCGAAAGACGCGCCCGCCCCGGACAGGAAGGCCGCGCTCTCAGGCGAACATGATCGCTGACAATTTCTTACGGCCTGAAAGGGTGAGTGGATCGGTCGGGCCCCACGCCTCGAACAGCTGAACCAGCTGCTTGCGCGCCGCATCCTCGTTCCACGAGCGGTCGCGCTTGACGATGTCGAGCAGGTGGATCAGCGCGTCCTCCCGCCGGCCCTTGGCATTGAGGCCGAGCGCGAGGTCGAAGCGGGCCTGATGGTCGGCGGGGTCGAGATCGAGCTTCGCCTGAAGCGTCGCGAGGTCGCCGAGAGAGGCCGCCTGCTCTGCCACATCAAGGGCGGCGCGGGCGGCGGCGATGGACGGATCGTTCGCCTTGTCGGCAGGCGCCAGCGCCAGCGTCGCCTTCCCCTGCTCCAGCGCGCCGGCCGCCACCTGGGTACGCACGAGCCCGGCGAGCGCCTTCAGATTGTCCGGCTCTTCGCCGAGCACGCCGGCGAAGATTTCCGCGGCTGCGGTGAGGTCGCCATCCGCCAGCGCGCCCTCGGCGGCCGCGAGGGCTTCCTCAAGCCCGTCCGTGGCGGGACCGAGGAGGCGGTCGATGAACGCCTTCACCTGCCCCTCGGGCAGCGCGCCCATGAAGCCGTCCACCGGCTGGCCGTTCACGAAAGCATAGACGGTGGGCACGGACTGGATGCCGAGCTTGCCGGGGATCACCGGATGATCGTCGATATTGAGCTTGGCGAGGCGCACCTTGCCCTTGGCGGCCTTCACCACCTTCTCGATCACCGGGGTCAGCGTCTTGCACGGGCCGCACCAAGGCGCCCAGAAATCCACGAGGACCGGACGTCGCTTCGATTCCTCCATCACCTCGGCCATGAAGGTCTGGGTGGTGGTCTCGATGATGTCGCCGCCGGCGCTGTCCGAACCCGCAGCCGGTTTGGCACCCATGGCGCCTGCCTGATTGAGCAGCATGTGTCGCAATCCCCGAAAATCGTTCCCCGCGGCGCCCGAAGGCGCGCAGCCGGGGGGCTCCCCATAAATGGGGCGCCGGCGCACCGACGCAATGCGGCGCTTGCCGCCTTGTACCCCTTTCGGGCCGGGAAGGTAAGGCAGGAGGCGTCAGCGCAACCATGAGGCGCATCTGCGTGCATCTCCCGCCGCCACAGCGATGACCCTTTGTGGATCGTTGGCGGGCCAAGGCTTGCGCAGGGGCGACGGCCCATGCACGCTGGTTTGACCTCCACCGGAAAGGCTGGCACACCCCGCGCCGATGACCGTCCCCGTTCCCACAGCCAAGATCGCGGCATGAAGTTCGACCGCCTGCGGCTCGTGGGCTTCAAGACCTTCGTTGAGCCCACCGATCTCCTGATCGAGCCCGGCCTCACCGGCGTCGTGGGGCCGAACGGCTGCGGCAAGTCCAACCTCGTCGAGGCGCTGCGCTGGGTGATGGGCGAAAGCTCCTACAAAGCCATGCGCGCCAACGACATGGAGGATGTCATCTTCTCCGGCACCACGGGGCGGCCGGCGCGCAATTCCGCCGAGGTGGTGCTGCACCTCGACAATTCCGACCGGACGGCCCCGGCCGCGTTCAATGAGTGGGACCAGCTGGAGATCGTCCGCCGCATCGAGCGCGGCTCCGGATCGAGCTACCGTATCAACGGCAAGGATGTGCGCGCCCGCGACGTGCAGCTCATCTTCGCTGACGCCTCCACCGGCGCCCGCTCCCCGGCCTTGGTGCGGCAGGGGCAGATCGGCGAGATCGTCGGCGCCAAGCCCAATGCCCGCCGCCGCATCCTGGAAGAGGCCGCCGGCGTCGCCGGCCTCCACGCCCGCCGCCACGAGGCGGAGACCCGGCTGAAGGCGGCAGAGCAAAATCTGCTGCGGCTGGAAGACGTGATCACCCAACTCGGAACGCAGGTGGACAGCCTGCGCCGCCAGTCGCGACAGACCGTGCGCTACAAGTCGCTGGCCGCCGAGATCCGCCAGTGCGAGGCGACCCTGCTCTGGCTGCGCTGGCAGGACGTGACGAAGGCGCTGGCCGACGCCGAGCAGGCCGTCGAAGCCGCCAGGCACGACGGCGCCGAGCACACACGCCTTCAGGCCGAAGCCGCGCGCCTCCAGGCCCTCGCCGCCCACGCCCTGCCCGCTCTACGCCAGAAGGAGGCGGAAGCCGCCGCCGCGCTTCAGCGCCTCACCCATGCCCGGCAGGAGCTGGACGCCGAGGAGGCCCGCCTCGCCGCCCGCAAGGGAGAACTGGAGCGCCGCCTCGTCCAGCTGGCACAGGATACCGCCCGCGAGGAGGCACTCTCCCACGATGCCGAAAGCGTGCTGGAGCGTCTCGCCACCGAGGCCGAAAACCTGCGCTTCGAGCAGGAGGAGGCGGCCGAGCGCGAGGCCATCGCCACCGACATGCAGGAAGAGGCCGCCGCCTTTCTGGAGGAGGCCGAGCGCGCGCTGGAGGAGAAGACCGCGCACTTCGCCGATCTCGGCGCCCGGCGCGCCTCGCTGGAGCAGCTTCTGCGGGAGACACGCGACCGTTTGGTTCGAAACGCCGCCGAGCGCGCCTCGGTGGAGGCGGAGGAAAGCCGCCTCAAGCAGCAGGCCGGCACTGACGCCCTCGAAGGCTTGCGCATGGAGGCAGAGGCCGCCCGCGACGCTTTGGCCGAGGCCGAGGAATCCAGCATCGACGCCGAAGTGGCGCACACCCTCGCCCGCCGCGCCATGGAGGAACTGCGCCCGACTTTAGCTGAGGCGCAGGCCCGCTTCGGCCGTCTGGAGACCGAGGCGCGAACGCTGGCGAAGGTGCTTCAGTCCTCCGACGCACGCTTCCCGCCGGTGGCCGACCTCGTCACCGTCGCAAAGGGCTATGAGACGGCGCTGGGTGCGGCCTTGGGTGACGATCTCGATCTGCCGGTGGACGGGGCCGCCCCTGCCCGCTGGTCTGGGGCAATCATCGATTCGGCCGACCCCGCCATGCCTGAAGGCGCGGAGCCTCTTTCCCGATTTGTCTCCGGCGCCCCGGCGCTGGCGCGTCGGCTAGCACAGGTGGGCATCGTGGCCCGCGCCGACGGCCCGGCGCTGGCGGCGCGACTCAAGGCCGGGCAACGCCTCGTCTCGATGGAGGGCGACTTGTGGCGCTGGGACGGCGTGGTGGCCGCCGCCGACGCCCCCACCGCCGCCGCCCGCCGCCTCGCCGAGCGCAACCGGCTCGCCGACATCGAGGCCGAGGCGGCCGTGGCGGAAGCGCATCTCGACGAGGTGCGCGCCACCCTCGCCGATCGGGAGAGCGTGCTGCGGCAGGCCGCCGAGGCCGAAACCATGGCCCGCGAGGCCCGCCGCACCGCCCAGCGCGCCGCCGAGGCGAGCCGCGCCACGCTGGAAGCAGCCGAGCGCCGCGCCGCCCAGCATCTCGCCCGCCTTTCCGCTTTGGCCGAGGCGCGCAACCGCCTCGCCGCCGTGCGGAGCGAATCGGAAGCGGCCCTCGCGGACGCCGAGCGCCAGCTTGCCGCGCTCGACACCCCGCAGGTGCTCGAATCGGATCTGGCCCGCGCCCGTGCCGAGACGGCCGAGCGACGCGCCGCCGTGGCGGAGGCCCGCGCCCGGCTCGATGCCTTGCGGCGCGATGCCACCCAGCGCATGCGTCGCCTGGAAGCCATCGCCGCCGAGGAACGCTCCTGGCGCCAGCGCGCCGGCGGTGCCGGGGAGCGCCTCGCCGCCATCGCCGCCCGGGAAGCGGAGGCGCAGGCCGAGCTGGCCGAGATCGAGGAAGCGCCCTCCGAATTCATCCGCCGCCGCCGCGCCCTGATGAATGCGCTGGAAGAGGCGGAGGCCGCCCGACGCGAGGCCGCCGACCGCCTCGCCGAGGGCGAGGAGGCGCTCGCCGCTGCAGACCGGGCCGCACGCGAGGCGCTGGAGGCCATGTCCGGCGCCCGCGCCGAGGCCGCCCGCGCCGACGCCCGGCTGGAAGGCGCCCGCCAGCGCCGCGACGATCTCCAGCGCGAGATTGCCGACATCCTTGACGGTCCGCCGGACCTCGCCCGAGAGCAGGCCGGAATCAGCGATTCGTCCCCTCCCCCGAATGTCGCGGCCATCGAGGCGACGCTGGAGCGGGCGAAGCGCGACAGGGAGCGCCTCGGCGCCGTGAACCTGCGCGCCGACGTGGAGCTGGAGGAAGCCGAAGCCCAGCACACCCGACTCACCACCGAACGCGACGACCTGAACGAGGCCATCCGCCGCCTGCGCGCCGCGATCCAGAGCCTGAATCGCGAGGCGCGGGAACGGCTTCAGGCCTCCTTCGCCGTGGTGGACGGGCATTTCCGCAAGCTGTTCGACACGCTGTTCGGCGGCGGCGAGGCGCAACTGGTCCTCACCGATGCGGACGATCCGCTGGAAGCCGGCCTCGACATCATCGCGAAGCCGCCCGGCAAGAAGCCGCAAACGCTGATGCTGCTCTCCGGCGGCGAGCAGGCGCTGACCGCCATGGCGCTCATCTTCGCGGTGTTCCTGACCAATCCCGCGCCCATCTGCGTGCTGGACGAGGTGGACGCGCCGCTCGACGACGCCAACGTCGAGCGATTCTGCACCCTGCTGGAGGAGATGACGCGCCTCACCGACACGCGTTTCCTCACCATCACGCACAATCCCATCACCATGGCCCACCAGAATCGCCTGTTCGGCGTGACCATGGCCGAGCGGGGAATCTCCCGTCTGGTGTCGGTGGATCTGCAGAGCGCCGAGCGCCTGCGCGAGGCCGTCTAGCGACCCCGCAGAGGCTTGAGCGCGGCCTTTCCTGCGCGGCCTGGCCGCCCATGCGGAAGGCGGTGGGCGCACGCTTTCGCCCGGAACGGCAGCACAGCGGCGAAGCACGATGTCGCAGCCACATTTTTCTCTTTTATTTTCAAAAACTTGATACCTAGTGCGGCCGCCTTGACACCCAATTTTGACGCAACTATGGTGCGCCGCGGTTCGAGGGGGAGGGCTGCTGTCCTCCACCGGAGCCAGGAACTTGCGCCATGTCCGGACCTGACGACACCTCCTCGCGAGGCAAAAGCGGACCGGACGGGGCGGCAGGCTCCCGGCCCAGCGATACCGAGCTCTCCGCGAGGCTTGAGCAGCTCAACTCTTCGTTGGGCCAGGTGCGTGCCAAAACCGAGGTGCCGGCCCCGAAAGGGCAGGATACTTCGTCCAAATCTGGCGTCGCGCTTGCCTTCCGGCTGGGTGCCGAATTTGTGTCGGGCGTTCTGGTGGGATCTCTCATCGGCTACGGAATCGACCGCTTCTTCTCGATCACGCCCTGGGGGCTGATCGTGTTCACGCTGGTCGGCTTTGCCGCGGGCGTGGTGAACATGCTGAGAGTCTCCGGCGAAGGCCGGAAGATCGGCTCCGGCAAGTCCTGACGGGCGCTCCTCGACGGAAGCGCGGGCGGGACGAGTTTTTCGGGGTGGCGCGAGCCGCCCGGGTCATTGGGGTGGGTCCGGCGACGGATTGCGTCCTGTTGATGCATTTGGCGGCTTCGGCCGTGATCTTGGGTTCAGCGGCCGAGGCCGCGATGGCAGGGGGCGTGTTCGGATGACCGTCGATCCGATCCACCAGTTCGAGATCAAGCGCTATGTCGACCTGCTGAATTTCAGCAGCGTGCAATTCTCGTTCACGAATGCCGCCGTGTTCATGTTCGGCATCGTGGCGATCATCTTCTTCTTCCTGACCTACGCCACCCGCGGCCGCACCCTCGTACCGGGCCGGGCGCAGTCGGCGGCGGAGATGAGCTACGAATTCATCGCCAAGATGGTGCGCGACAGCGCCGGCAACCAGGGCATGGTGTTCTTCCCCCTGGTGTTCTCGCTGTTCATGTTCGTGCTGGTGGCGAATGTGGTGGGCCTCATCCCCTACACCTTCACCGTCACGGCCCACCTGATCGTCACCGCCGCTCTGGCGCTGCTGGTGATCGGCACCGTGATCATCTACGGCTTCATGAAGCACGGGACCCACTTCCTGCACCTGTTCGTGCCGTCTGGCGTCCCGGCGTTCCTGCTGCCCTTCCTGGTGGTGATCGAGGTCGTCTCGTTCCTCTCCCGCCCCATCAGCCTGTCGCTGCGTCTCTTCGCCAACATGCTGGCCGGCCATATCGCATTGAAGGTGTTCGCCTTCTTCGTGGTGGGCCTGGCCTCGGCCGGTGTCGCCGGCTGGTTCGGCGCGACGCTGCCCTTCCTGATGATCGTGGCGCTCACCGCGCTGGAACTTCTGGTGGCGGTGCTGCAGGCCTACGTGTTCGCGGTGCTCACCTCGATCTACCTCAACGACGCGATCCATCCGGGTCACTGACCCGGACGTCGCCTCGCCGTTCCGCCGTTTCCCCAACTCGAGTTTTCTGAAGGAGCAGTCCATGGATCCCGCAGCTGGTAAGTACATTGGTGCCGGTCTCGCCTGCCTCGGCATGGGTCTCGCCGGTGTCGGCGTCGGTAACATCTTCGGCAACTTCCTTTCCGGCGCCCTGCGCAACCCGTCGGCGGCCGACGGCCAGTTCGCCCGCGCGTTCATCGGCGCGGCCCTCGCGGAAGGTCTCGGCATCTTCTCGCTCGTCGTCGCCCTCGTCCTGCTGTTCGTGGCCTGATTTCAGGCGCGCGACGGAAGAGGTCTCCCGGGCGCCAGGCGCCCGGGCGCAGTGATTGACACCCTGTGCCGAGGCGCCGTTGCCTCGACAGGTGCGAAGGCGGGCAAGCCATGATGAAGTCGTGGAAAGTGACTGTCGCGCTGGCGTTTGCGGGTGCGGTCCTGATGGGCGCTCCCGTCTCGGCGGCGAGCGATCCTGCCGGCAAGCCGGCCGTGGTCGCGCAGGCGGCTCCGCCCACCGGCGCAGCCGGGCACGGAACACACGAGCCTGCCGCCGCAGTTCCCGGAGCGGGGCATGCGGATGCGGGCCATGGCAACAAGAGCCATTTTCCGCCTTTCGACGGCACCACCTTCGCCTCGCAGCTGCTGTGGCTCGCCCTGAGCTTCGGCCTGCTCTACTTCCTGATGAGCCGCATCGCCCTCCCGCGCATCGGCCGCATCCTGGAAGAGCGTCACGACCGCATCGCCGATGACCTTGAGGAGGCGGCGAAGCACAAGGCCGACAGCGAGGCCGCCCAGGCGGCCTACGAGAAGGCCCTCGCCGAGGCTCGCGCCAAGGCCAATTCCATCGCCGGTGAGACGCGCAACCGTCTCAGCGCCGAGCAGGACACCAATCGCAAGTCTCTGGAAGCGGATCTCGCCAGCAAGCTGGCCTCCGCGGAAGAGCGCATCGCCTCCACCAAGACCGAGGCCCTCACCCATGTGAAGGGCATCGCCGTGGACGCCACCGGTGCCATTGTTTCCACCCTCATCGGCACGAGCCCCGCTCAGCACGAGGTGGAGCAGGCGGTCGATGGCGCCCTCGCCAAGAAGGACGCGGCCTGAGGGCCGCGATGCCCGCGGCCGTCACGGCTGCCGGGCCTGGAATTCCGAACGCGCCGGATCGGGTTGCGTTCTTGACGAGCCCCTGACGTTTCAACGTCGCGCAGGCCGACCGGGCTGACGCAGACGGACCCGAGGACCACGTTATGAACGAGATGTCACTGGCTGAACTTTGGGTCGCCATCGCCTTCGTGGTCTTCGTCGGCATCCTCATCTATGCCGGCGCGCACCGCGCGATCGCCTCCGCGCTCGACAGCCGCGGCCAGCGTATCTCGGCCGAGCTGGAAGAAGCGCGCCGCCTCAAGGAAGAGGCGCAAAAGCTCGTCGCTGAGTTCAAGCGCAAGCAGCGCGAGGCCGAGGCCGAGGCCGAATCCATCGTCACCGCAGCCAAGGCAGAGGCCGAGCGTCTCGCCGCCGAGGCCAAGGCCAAGCTTGAGGATTTTGTGTCCCGTCGCACCAAGATGGCTGAGGACAAGATTGCCCAGGCGGAGCATCAGGCCGTGGCCGACGTGAAGGCCATCGCTGCCGAAGCCGCCGCCAAGGCCGCCGAAGTGCTTCTCGGCCGCGCTGCCACGGGCGACGTGGCCGACCGGCTGATCTCGAACGCCATCGGCGAGGTCAAGACCAAGCTGAACTGAGTTCGGCTGAAGCCATCTTCCGATTTCCAATGTTCTCGAAGGCCGCCTCTGGCGGCCTTTTTCATGCCCGCGCCGTCCAAGGCCGCGCGATAGACTCCAGCCGGGACCACGCCTCCTTGCCAGCCGCGAGAGGCCTACAGGCACGGATTGCCCCCGCCCCCGCGAGCCCCGCTTCGCGGACGCCTTGATTGAGCCGCCGCGCTGGTCCATTGCTAGGGCATGTGGCGCGCCGCAGACATTCGTTCTTTCAACCATGGCCGGGCGCGCGCCCGACTGCGCGCACGGCCGAGCCGGGCCGCCCTCGTCCTCCTGGCCCTGTCCACTGGCCTGATGCTCTGCGCCGATGCCTCTCGCCCGGCCTTCGCGCAAAACGATTTCTTCTTCTTCCTGCGGCCCCCCGCCAACGTGCCGCGCGGCAATCCGCAGCCTCAGCAGCGGCAGCAGCAGCAGCAACAGCGGCCACCCCAGAATTCCGGCTGGTGGCCCTTCCAGCCCCAGCCCGATCTCCTTCCCCCGCCGCCCCAGCAGGCCAAGCCCCAGGCTCCGGCCGAGCCGACGGGCGTGGTCTATGGCTCCGCCGATGCCGCGAGCCAGGGCAAGCGCGTGCCGCCGAGCCAGTTCGTGCTGGTGCTTGGCGACCGCCTCGCCGGCCAGCTGGCGCAGGGCCTCGCCGATTCTTACGTGCCCGAGCGCCAACGCATCGCCATCGTCGATAATACGGTTGACGAAAGCGGCTTCCTGCCGACTCCGGTGGACTGGCTGACGCGCCTGCCCGACGCCATCGCAGCCGCCCGCCCCTCGGTAACCGTAGTGGCCCTCGGCTCGGACGATCTCCAGCCCATCAAGGACGGGGACAGCCAGGCCGAGCCGCTGACCGAGCGCTGGAACGAACTCTACGGCAAGCGCGTGGACGAGGTGCTCGCCGCCCTGCGTGAGAAGGCCGGGCGGGTCATCGTGGTCGGCCTCGCCCCTGTCGCCAGCGGCCAGCTCTCCGACGATTATGCCAAGCTGAACGAGATCCTGCGGGCCCGTGTGGCCCGGGCCGGGTTCACGTTCGCCAATGTGTGGGACGGCTTCGTCGACGAGGACGGGAAATACATGGCGAACGGCCCCGCGGTGGATGGCCAGCGCCGGCGCCTGCGATTCAATGACGGCGTGCGCTTCACCCGCGCGGGCGGGCGCAAGCTCGCTTTCTTCGTGCAGAAGGACGTCAACCGCATGCTGGAGGAGAGCGCCGGCGCGAAGGCCGCGCCGACGCCGGACGCCACCAGCGGGCCGGCACGCCCCGCCGCTCTGGCCGGCGCCCCTACGACCGGCCGTGACGCGCCGCGCCCCGATGCGGTGCAGGTGTCCACCAGCGCGATGTCGGCGGCGAAGGTGCTCAAGGATGGTGTCGCACCGCCCCCCGTGCGCGGACGGGCGGACGATTTCACCTGGCCGCCGCCGGGTGCCGAGCCGCCTGTAGCGCCGCCCGCACGCTGAGCACCGGCGGGCCGGGCACCGCCAGCCGGAGCGGTGCCGCAGCGCGGCAAAATCCGCTTTTCAAAGCCCAAGCGGCGCTTTACCGATTTGCTGAGAGAAGTGCGGGCGCCGCCCGCCGCATCGGTCGAGGAGCCGTCATGTCCGAGGGAAATTCCGCCGCGTCCATCCGTCCGCGCCGCAGCGTCCTCTACATGCCCGGCTCCAACGCCCGCGCGCTGGAAAAGGCGCGCACCCTGCCCGCCGACGCGGTGATTCTCGATCTTGAGGACGCGGTTGCGCCTGACGCCAAGGTGGAAGCCCGCGGCCGCATCGTGGAGACAGTGAAGGCCGGCGGGTTCGGCCCGCGTGAGGTCGTCATCCGCATCAACGGCCTCGATACGCCGTGGGGTTCGGACGACCTCGAAGCCGCCGCGTCCGCGACGCCCGACGCCATCCTGCTGCCCAAGGTGCAGTCGGTGGAACAGCTCGTCACGGTCGGCCGCCGCCTCAAGGCGCTGGACGTGCCCGCCACCACGCGCGTGTGGGCCATGATCGAGACGCCGCTGGCGATCCTCGACATCAAGTCCATCGCCGCCGCCGCGCAGGACCCGCTGACCCGCCTGTCCGTGTTCGTGCTCGGCACCAACGATCTCGCCAAGGAAACCCGTGCCGCGCTCGTGCCCGGCCGCGCGCCCATGGTGGGCTGGCTGAGCCTGGTGGTGGCCGCCGCCCGCGTCTATGGCGTGGACGTGCTCGATGGCGTGTGGAACCAGTTCCAGGATCTCGACGGCTTCAAGGCCGAGTGCGCCCAGGGCGTCGAATTCGGCATGGACGGCAAGACGCTGATCCATCCGAGCCAGATCGAGCCCTGCAACAGCGCCTTCAGCCCGCCCGAGGCGGAAGTGGCGCGCGCCCGCGCCATCATCGCCGCCTTCGCGCTGCCGGAGAACGCCGGCAAGGGCGTCATCACGCTGGACGGCCGCATGGTGGAGCTGCTGCACGCCGAGATGGCCAAGCGCACCGTGGCGCTGGCCGACGCCATCGCCGCCCGCGTCTGAGCGCGCCATGCCTGCGGCACCCCCTCCTCCTCCGCCCCTGCGCATCGTCATGCTCGCCTATCCCGACATGACCCAGCTCGACCTCACCGGCCCGTTCGAGGTGTTCGCCCGGCTGCCGGGCGCGAAGATCGACATCGTCTGGAAAACGAGCACCACGCCGGTTAAGGACGCGGCGGGCCTCGCCATCATGCCGACCACCGCCTTCAAGGAAATCCACGGCTGCGACGTGCTGTTCGTGCCCGGGGGACCGGGCCAGCTCGAGCTGATGGAGGATCGGGAGACCCTCGGCTTTCTCCAGGAGATGGCGGCCGGCGCGCGCTATGTGACGTCGGTCTGCACCGGCTCGCTGATCCTCGGTGCCGCCGGGCTGCTGAAGGGATACCGCGCCACCTGCCACTGGCTGTCGCTGCCGCAGCTCGCCCACCTCGGGGCGATCCCGGTGGAGGAGCGGGTGGTGGTGGACCGCAACCGCCTCACCGGCGCCGGCGTTTCCTCGGGCATCGACCTTGCGCTGGCTCTGGCGATCGAGATTGCCGGAGCGGACGAGGCGCGGCGCATCACCCTCGCCATCGAATACCAGCCCGAACCGCCCTTCCCGCCCCGCGACAAGGAGGATCCCCGCCTTGTGGAGGAGGTGCGTGGCCGGACGCAGGGCTTCCAGGACAGACGCGACGCCGTCGCCCGCCGCATCGGCGCGCGGCTCTGACACCCGAGGGGGACTGAACCATGAAGCTCTATCGCTACCTCACCGGCCCGGACGACGCCGCCTTCTGCAAGCGCGTGTCGGCCGCCCTCAACCGGGGCTGGCAGTTGCACGGCGCGCCGACGCTGACCTTCGACAGCGTGCAGGGGCGCGTCATCTGCGGTCAGGCGATCGTCAAGGAGGTGGAGGGCGAGTGGTCGGACGCGGTGGTGCTCTCAGAGCACTGAGGCCGTGGACGCGGCTGCGGATACGGCTGGGGATCAGGCCGTCGTCGCCTCGGCCGCGGCGGCATGGCCCGGCATGAGCACGATGGACACGTCCACCTCGTCGCCCGCCTCGCGGAATTCCCGCTTCACCGACTCGGTGAGCTTGGCCACCACCGCGCGGGCGTGGGCGACCGTCCAGTCGCTCTCGAAACCGAGATGCAGCTCCACGAACATCTTGCCACCAAACTGGCGGGTGCGGATGTCGCCCAGTTCGTCGAAGTCGTCGAAGTGGGTGGTCAGCACCTTGAGGATGCGCAGCTGCCCCGCCTCGTCGATGGCCTGGTCGAGCAGCGAGGCGACCGAGTTCGAGAGCATGGCGTAGATATTGTAGATCATGAACCCGATGACCACGAACGAACCCATCGGATCGAGGTAGTACAGGATCGGGATGTTGTTGAAGATCGACAGGATCACCGTGACGGTGAACACCGAGCCCGAGGCGATGGCCGAGACAAGGTGAACGCGGGCCTGCGCGGCCAGCACCGGCGAATGGGTCTCGTGGGCGAGGCGGGTCGCCTTGCGGTTCAGGATCACATTGCCGATCACCGCCAGCGCCGCCACGAAGAGGCCAAGCTCGGCGCCGTCCACGCCCTCCGGATGCATCACGCGGATGATGGCGCGGGTGCCGGCGATGACCACCAGAATGGTCTGCAGCAGCGCGATCATCAGCTCCGCGAGGTTTTCGAGCTTGCCGAGGCCGTAGGCATATTTGCCGGCATGGGCATTATGGGCGAGCTTCAGCACCAGCCAGCAGGCGGTGAGCGCGGTGAGGTCGAAGGAGGTGGCGAGGAGGTCCGTGAGGATCGCCGCCGAATTGGTGAGCGTCGCGGCGAGGATGTAGAAGGGGAAGAGGCAGGCCGTGAAGATCATGGCCTGAAATGACAGCTTCTGGCTCGCCGAACCCGACACGAACGCCCCCTCTTTCCGCTTCGCCTTCCGGAGCGGCCCAGCACCTCTCCGGAACGCACCCATGAGGACCATGAGGGGGGCATGCGTCAAGCCGAACCGGCATTGCGGCCGCAATTCGGCACCTTCTCCCTTCGGCCTGTTGCGTCGCACCCACGCGCTCTGCAACATGCGCCGACAAACGGGGGGACCCTAGATGAGCAAGACCAACCGGGGCAATTTCTTCGAGGATTTCAGCGTCGGCCAGGTGATCCGCCATGCGACGCCGCGCACCGTGACGGTGGGTGACGTGAGCCTCTACAGCGCCCTGTACGGCACCCGCTTCGCGGTCCAGTCGGCCGACACCTTCGCCCAGGACATCGGCTATCCCGCCGCCCCGGTGGACGACCTGCTCGTGTTTCACACCGTGTTCGGCAAGACGGTGCCGGACATCTCCCTCAACGCCGTGGCGAACCTCGGCTATGCCGGCGGGCGCTTCCTCGCTCCGGTCTATCCGGGCGACACCCTCACAGCCGTCTCCGAGGTCATCGGCCTCAGGGAGAATTCCAACGGCCAGAGCGGCGTCGTCTATGTCCGCTCGGTGGGTTTCAACCAGGACGGCGCGGAGGTGCTGGACTATGTGCGCTGGGTGATGGTGCGCAAGGCCGACCCCTCCCTCCCCGCCCCCGAGCCGGTCGTCCCCACCCTTCCGGCCGCGCTGGCGCCCGATGCGCTCGGCGGTGCCGTGCCGGTGCTCGACATCGAGGGCTGGCGGGATGACCTCTCCGGCTCCACCGCCCGGTTCTCGGACTATGCGGTTGGCGAGCGTATCGATCATGTGGACGGCATGACGGTGGAGGAGGCGGAGCACATGATCGCCACGCGCCTCTACCAGAACACGGCGAAGGTCCATTTCAACCAGTTCACCGAGGGCCAGGGCCGCTTCGGCCGCCGCCTGATCTACGGCGGGCATGTGATCTCGATCGCCCGCGCCCTGTCGTTCAACGGCCTCGCCAACGCCTTCCACATTGCCGCCATCAACGGCGGCCGGCACGTTGCGCCGCTGTTCGCGGGCCTGACCGTGCATGCTTGGAGCGAAGTGCTGGACGCGCAGGAGCTGCCGGGCCGCGACGACGTGGGCGCGCTGCGCCTGCGTACGGTCGCGACCAAGGACCAGCCGACCGCCGACTTCCCCCTGAAGGCGGAGAACGGCGATTACGACCCGAGCGTAATCCTCGATCTCGACTACTGGGCGCTGATCCCGCGCTGACCGGCCGCGCCGGACGCCGCCCCGGCAGAAGCTGAAGGCGGCGCAGCGCTGGCGCCTTGTGGCTTGGCAGCGGACGCCGGCGGCTTGGCTGCCGGTGGCTTGCCCCCGTCGGCCGGCGTGGCGCTCGCCGGAGCCGGCTTGGCCGCCGCGCCGGACGCGGCAGGCTTCGGCTTCGGCTTGCGCGGGGGCACGACGGGTGGCGGGGCGGCGGGCAGACCGCCATAGACCGACATGAAGCGCCAGATCTCCTCGCCGGCATCGATGTCGTGACTGCGCAAGCCGAGAAACGGCGTCGCAAGGTCCGGCTTAGTCTCGACCATGGCCGGGGACTGGTGGCCGCCGCGCTCGATGGTGATGAGTTCCACGGCGCTGCCGTCCCGGCATTCATCCCAGCGGCTGACGACGGCTGTGGTGCCGTCGCCGGGCGCGAGGTCGGGCAGCTTGCTGGCCTTGGCCGGCCCGCATCCGTCGAGCGCGGCGTAAAGGCGGGCGCTGTCGGGCGCCGAGAGGGTCGAGCCCAGCGGCGTCCAGAAGCCGCCATAGCCGATCACAGAATCCCCCGTGCCGTGAATGAACTGGATGGAGATCGGCCGCGAGGGCTGGCACTCTTCCCTGTAATTGGCAGGGGCGGTGGACATGATGGCCGAGTAGGCGGCGAACAGCTCGGTGTGTTCGCAGGCCATGCGCTGCACCATGAAGCCGCCGTTGGAGATGCCGGTGAGATAGATGCGGTTCGGATCGGCGAAGCCGTCCGCCGCCAGCCGCCGCGCCAGCGCCACCAGGAACGCCACGTCGTCGCCCGGCCGCAGCATCATCTTCAGCCGCATGGCTGCCGGCCGCCCGTCGTTCCATGTGCGGCCCTCGCCCTCCGGATACACCGCGACAAAGCCGTGCTTCGCCGCTGCGTCGTCGAGGCCGAAATAGGCGCGGAAGCTCTCCGGGGTCTGCGCCGCGCCGTGGAGCGCGATCACCGTGGGCGCCGGCGTGGTCACGCCGTCGGGCGTCACCACCACATAGCGGCGGGTCTCGCCGTTGACCGACAGCCGCAGGTCCTTGACCGATTCCGCGAGGACGGGTGTAGACACGGACCAAATGAGGAACAAAAAGAGACTGGCCAGGAACATCCATCGACCAGCGGCGCCCCGCCGCAGCCACGATTGCCGCAGGTCTAAAGTCGGAGCTTGGCGTACGGGTGGGCCTTGAAAAGAGGCGGCAGAAACGGTCATGAGCCCAATAAGCCTCTTGAAATAAATGAACTTTATTGCGACCGCCACCCTCGTCAGCAGATGCAGGCTTGCCTTGCGAATACGGCGACGGCGGGGCGGAGGTGTGTCATCACGGACACACATTGAGCCCCTCCGTTGTCATTTTGATCTAGATCAAACTGAACAAGGCCGCTCGGGAGGAAGTCTTTCCCATCAGTTACCTCAAAGGGTTTTTGGGAGCGGGGCATGTCGAAGCTCGGACTTGGTATCATTCTCGCGGCGGGGCTCAGCGCCCTCGTTGCCGGCAGCGCGTCCGCCGCCGATCTGTCCACCCCGGTCTACAAGGCCCCGGCGGTCGAGGAGCCCCTGAGCCCCTGGCAGATCCGCGTGCGTGCCCTTTACGTGGTGCCGGAGGCCGGCGGTTCGGTGACGGGCATTCCCGGTTCCGACCTCTCCATCTCCAACTCGGTCGTTCCCGAACTCGACATCACCTATTACTTCACGAAGAATATCGCCGCCGAACTCATTCTCGGCGTGACGCCCCACGACATCGATGGCGCGGGGACCATCGCCGGTCTCGGCCAGGTGGGCAAGGTGTGGCTGCTGCCCCCCACCCTCACCCTGCAGTACCACTTCACCGACTTCGGCCCCTTCAAGCCCTATATCGGTGCCGGTGTGAACTACACCGCCTTCTTCAGCCAAGAAGCCACCAACCCGGCCTTCGCCTCGCTGAAGGTCAACGATGCGTGGGGCTTCGCCCTGCAGGCCGGCTTCGACTGGATGTTCGATCGCCACTGGGGCATCAACGTCGACGTGAAGAAGATCTTCCTGCAGCCGGACTTCCTGCTCCAGACGGTCGGCGGCGCCTACCTGCAGGGCAGCGCGCAGATCAATCCCTGGATCTTCGGCACGGGCGTGACCTACCGCTTCTGACCGATCGATCCGATCGCATCGAGAAAACGCCGGGCCTGCCCGGCGTTTTTTTTTCGCCTCCGCCGAAGGGAGGTCTGCCACCCTCAAGGGTCCGCTGCCCTTCCGATAGGAGCGCGGCCTTCGGATTCTGGCTTGCGGAGCGTTGGCACCGCAACAATCGGTCGCTACAAGCGCCGCTATAGGACGATCATCCAATTGCCTGCCGCTGCGTATCGATCTTTAAAGCCACCCAAGGTGCTTTGGAATCGTTGCGAAGAGACGACGATTGAGATACCTGATCGATCGATTTTTTAGGAGGAGGCCCCATGGCCGACAGCCCTCAGCGCATTGATCGCCCCCTATCGCCACACCTACAGATCTACCGTCCGCTGTTCACGATGATGATGTCCATTGTGCATCGCATCACGGGCGTCGGCCTGTATTTCGGCATGGCGATCCTCGTCTGGTGGCTGCTTGCCGCGGCAACCTCCCCCTCGGCCTACGGCACGTTCAGCGCGGTGGCGGGTTCTCCCATCGGCCTTCTCGTGCTGTTCGGCTTCACCTGGGCTCTGCTGCACCACGCCCTCGGCGGCGTGCGGCATTTCATCTGGGACTTCATCCACGGCTTCGGCCCGCAGGAGCGCGTGCTGCTCGCCAAGGCCACGCTGGCCGGCTCGGTGGTGCTCACCGTCGTCGTCTGGATCATCGGCCTTGCGCTGAGGGGCTGAGGAGAACGCCATGAGCACCCCCCATTCCGGTCATGCCCCCATGCGCACACCGCTCGGCCGCGTCCGCGGCCTCGGCGCCGCCAAGTCGGGCACCGAGCACTTCTTCACCCAGCGTCTCACCGGCGCGGCGAACCTGCTGCTCTCCATCGCCTTCATCATCATCGTGATCTCGGTGGCGGGCCAGAGCTACGCCGCGGCCCGCGCGACGCTCGGCCAACCCCTGGTGGCCGTCATCATCCTGCTCACGCTGCTTTCCGTAACCACCCACATGCGCATCGGCATGCAGGTGGTCATTGAGGACTACGTGCACGCCGAAGGCCTCAAGGTGCTGCTCATCGTGGCCAACACCTTCTTCAGCATTGCCGTTGCCCTCGCCGGCGCCTTCGCCGTGCTCAAGATCAGCCTGGGAGGCTGACACATGGCCGATACCGCAACGAACGGGGCCGCCGCGCCCGGCATCAACGGCGCCGCCTACCCCATCGAGGATCACACCTACGACGTGCTCGTGGTCGGCGCCGGCGGCGCGGGCCTGCGTGCCGTGGTGGGCTGCTCCGAGGCGGGCCTGCGCACGGCCTGCATCACCAAGGTGTTCCCCACTCGCTCCCACACGGTCGCGGCCCAGGGCGGCGTCGCCGCCTCGCTCGGCAACATGGGCGACGACAAGTGGGAATGGCACATGTACGACACCGTCAAGGGGTCGGACTGGCTGGGCGACCAGGACGCCATCGAATACCTCGTGCGCAACGCGCCGGCCGCCGTCTACGAGCTGGAGCACTGGGGCGTGCCCTTCTCCCGCACCGAGGACGGCAAGATCTACCAGCGCCCGTTCGGCGGCATGACCACCCATTTCGGCAAGGGCACCGCCCAGCGCACCTGCGCCGCGGCGGACCGCACCGGCCACGCCATGCTGCACACGCTCTACGGCGCGGCGCTGAAGCACCAGGCGGAATTCTTCATCGAGTACTTCGCCATCGACCTCATCATGGATGAGGAAGGCCGCTGCCGCGGCGTGGTGGCGATCAAGCTTGACGACGGCACCATCCACCGCTTCCGCGCGCACCTCACCGTGCTCGCCACCGGCGGCTACGGCCGCGCCTACTTCTCCGCCACCTCGGCCCATACCTGCACCGGCGACGGCGGCGGCATGGTGCTGCGCGCCGGCCTGCCCCTGCAGGACATGGAATTCGTGCAGTTCCACCCCACCGGCATCTACGGCTCGGGCTGCCTCATCACCGAGGGCTCCCGCGGCGAGGGCGGCTACCTGACCAATTCCGAGGGCGAGCGCTTCATGGAGCGCTATGCCCCCTCGGCCAAGGACCTGGCCTCCCGCGACGTGGTTTCGCGCTCCATGACCATGGAGATCCGCGAGGGCCGCGGCGTGGGCAAGGCCAAGGACCACATCTTCCTGCACCTCGACCACCTCGACCCCGCCATCCTCCACGAGCGCCTGCCCGGCATCTCGGAGAGCGCGAAGATCTTCGCCGGCGTCGACGTGACCCGCGAGCCGATCCCGGTGATCCCGACCGTGCACTACAACATGGGCGGCATCCCCACGAACTATTACGGCGAGGTGCTGGACAAGCGCGCCGGCGACCCGGACAAGGTGGTGCCCGGCCTGATGGCCATCGGCGAGGCCGCCTGCGTCTCCGTCCACGGTGCCAACCGCCTCGGCTCCAACTCGCTCATCGACCTCGTGGTGTTCGGCCGCGCCGCCGGCCTGCGCGCGGCGGAGCTGGTGAAGCCCGGCGAGAAGCACCGGCCCCTGCCGGACAACAGCGCCGAGCTGGCCCTCGGCCGCCTCGACAAATACCGCCATGCCTCCGGCGGCACGCCCACCGCCGAGCTGCGTCTCAACATGCAGAAGGTGATGCAGAACAACTGCGCCGTCTTCCGCACCGGCGAGGTGCTCGAGGAGGGCCGCAAGCTCATCCACGACGTGTTCAAGGCCTCCAGCGACATCGGCGTCACCGACCGCTCGCTGGTGTGGAACTCGGATCTCATCGAGACGCTGGAGTACGAGAACCTCATCTCGCAGGCCATCGTCACCATGGAGAGCGCCGCGAACCGCCAGGAAAGCCGCGGCGCCCATGCCCGCGAGGACTTCCCGGACCGGGACGACGTGAACTGGATGAAGCACACGCTGGCCTATTTCGACACCACGGCCGGCACCGTGCGGCTCGACGACCGCCCGGTGCACACCTACACGCTGTCCAACGACATCCAGTACATCGAGCCCAAGAAGCGCGTGTACTGAGCCCCACTCGACCGCGCGCGCTGGGGCGAAGGCCCGCCGCGCGCGGCCATGGCAAGAATTCCTGCGGGCGGTCACCGCTCCAGCGCTTCAGGACGTCCCATGGTTGAGCTCACTCTTCCGAAGAACTCGCAGGTCACGACCGGCAAGACCTGGCCGAAGCCCGCCGGCGCCAAGAAGCTGACCGAGTTCCGCATCTACCGCTGGAATCCGGACGACGGGAAGAACCCGCGCATCGACACCTATTACGTCGATCGCGAGGATTGCGGCCCGATGGTGCTGGACGGCCTCATCTACATCAAGAACAAGATCGACCCGACCCTCACCTTCCGCCGCTCCTGCCGCGAAGGCGTGTGCGGCTCGTGCGCCATGAACATCGGCGGCACCAACACTCTGGCCTGCACCAAGGGCATGGACGAGGTGCTGGTGAAGGGCGTGGTCAACATCTATCCCCTGCCGCATCTGCCGGTGGTGAAGGATCTGGTGCCCGACCTCACCAATTTCTACGCCCAGCACGCCTCCATCGAGCCCTGGCTGCAGACGGACACCGCCGCTCCCGAGAAGGAGTGGCGCCAGTCCAAGGACGACCGCGAGAAGCTGGACGGCCTCTACGAGTGCATCCTGTGCGCCTGCTGCTCCACCTCCTGCCCCAGCTACTGGTGGAACGGCGACCGCTATCTCGGCCCCGCCGCCCTCCTCCAGGCCACCCGCTGGCTGAAGGACAGCCGCGACGAGCGGACGGGCGAGCGCCTCGACTATCTGGAAGACCCCTTCCGGCTCTATCGCTGCCACACCATCATGAACTGCGCCCAGGCGTGCCCGAAGAGCCTCAACCCGGCCAAGGCCATCGCCGAGATCAAGAAGATGATGGTCGAGCGCCAGATCTGACGCGCCCGACATCGCCGGCTCTTCCGGACCGCCCGCCTCACCGGCGCGGCGGTCCTTTCATTTTGGGGCTGGCGCGCTGAAGGCTGGAGGCGCCGGTCGCGGCCAGGCGCCAGCCGGACGCGGGGTCCGCGGACCTGCCAGCTCCCGTTCCCCCTTCGAATTCTCCACCGGAACTCCGCCGGCTATCCGCTCTTCAGGCGAGCGCGAGCCGCGCCAGCGCGCGCTTCTCAAAATGGTAAAATATGTGTTAACGTTAATATTATACGTGACATTTTGGCGCTGGACCGCGCCAATTCGGAGGCATCGCCATGTGGATCGTTCGTGCCGTTCTTCCGGCCCTTTTCGCCTTCGCGTTCCTGTTCGCGGTGGTCACCCACCCCTCGGAAATGTTCGTCGCGCTGGGCAGCCTTGTGCTGACGCTGAGCACCGCGAGCAGCATCATCTTCTTCGCCTTCGTCATCATGGCTGCCGTCTTCGGCTTCGAGCGGAAGTCGGGCCGTCATCTGGCCCCGGCGGCCCCGGTCCATGTCCACCGCTCGCTGCGCAGCGAGGTCAATCTCTGAGGCTTCGGCGCCCGGCGCCAATCGAAGGCAGATCTACTTGCCGCCCGGCTCACTTGCCGCCTGGATCACTTGCGGCAGGTGACCGACGGCCACGGGCTCTTGTGAAAGAACGGTTTGAGTTCGATCAGATTAATGCCCTGCCACAGGGCGCTGGTCGGCTGCGGGCATAGCTGGAGCATGGCGGAGGTGGGATTGCCCCGCCAGTTCTCCGGAATGTTGACTACGACGGTGAAGGCGCCGGCGTCGTAGACCGGGTCGCGCGCCCACCATCCGGCTGGCAGGCGCTGGCGCAGGTAGATGCGCAGCGACAGGAACGGATCGAACGGATAGGGGTCCACATCCGGGTTGATGCGCGGCCGCGCCGGCATGTCGCCGAAGCTCTGCATGGGGGCCTGCGCGCGCCCCGGGCCGCCCGTCAGCACGAAAATCAGCAGGCCGGCGAATAGGCCAATCAGGCTGCGACCTGCGAGGGTCCTCCCCCCTCGCCTGCGTCCGGTCTGTTCCGTCATCGGCCGCCTCCCGTTCCCCGTCGCCTGTGCCGCCCGCTCCCGCCCCAAAAAGCGGCAAGCCCTGCGCGACCTACCGCTTCCCTTGGGCACGCGCGCGCACTAATGCTCCCTCATAGGGCCGGATGCTGCTTTGCGGAACCGGTCCCGCACCGGCAGGTTCACGACCCCGCCGGGGCTGAATGACGGCGACGGGGGCTCGGGTGGCGAGATCGGACGAGAGGGGCGCGGGCCACATGCTGGCGTACTCCGCGCGGGGATCGGACCTCGGCCTCCCGGCTCACGGCACCGGATCGATCCGTCCATGAGCGCCGCCCAGTTGCGCTCCGTCACGGGGCTCATCAACACCTACGGCATCTATCTCGCGGCCATGATGGCGCGGGGGCTCGAACTGGTCGGCAAGCTCGGCCTTTACGTGATCGGCGCGCGCGTTCTGGGCGTGCATGACTCAGGCTATTTCTTCCTTTGCCTCACCTGGGTCGGGGTTTTCGCCACCGTCTCGCGCGGCGGCTTCGAGCGGGCCGTGGTCCGCCATGTCGCCGGAGAACTCGCCATCGGCAAGGGGCGCGCCGCCCGGCACGCCCTCTTGACCGGCGGCGTAGCCGTGCTGGTTATCGGGCTGGTCGTCTCCCTCATCACCGGCGCCTTGTCGGAGCCGATCGCCACCCGCCTCTTCCGCGACCCCGAGGCGGCCCGCCCCCTGTTCCTCGCCGCCTTCATCATCCTGCCCCAGGCCATGTGCTATTTCGTCGGCAATGCGCTGATGGGCCTGCACAAGAGCGCCTGGGGGCAACTCGTGCAGAACGGGCTCTGGCCCTGCTTCACGCTGGCGGCGCTGCTCGCTGGTGTTCACTCCCTGGAGGGCATTCTGATCGCGCTGGCGGCAGCCAACGTCGCGGCCACGCTCATCGGCCTCGTGCTGGTCTGGCGGGATCGCCACCGCTTCGTGGACACCCCCTCCGATGTGGACGGCACGGCGGAGCAACTGCCCGCGCTGTGGCGCACGGCCATGCCGCTGGCAGTGGTTGAGACGGTGCAGATCCTCCTGCCCTCCCTGCCGGTGCTTCTGCTCGCCACCTTCGGCCAACCGGCGCAGGTGGGCGCCTTCAGCGTGGCGAGCCGCATCTCCATGCTGACCTGGGTTGTGAGCGCCTCCATCGGCAGCGTGGCGGCGCCGTCCTTCGCCGCCCGCCACCGGCAGGGCCAGTGGGACGCGCTGCGCCAGCTGAACCGCAAGGTGCGCCTGGCCATCGCGGTGTTCAGCGCGCCGCTGCTGGTCGGGATGTTCTTCTTCCCTGCGATGATCCTGCATCTGGTGGGCCCGGGCTTCGAGATCGCGGCCACCGCGCTGGTCATCCTCGCGGTGGGCCAACTGGTCTATGCCCTCCTGCCCTGCCAGGAGATCGTGCTGGCCATGGCGGGCCACGGCGGTTTGCTGCGCTGGCTCACGGTGGCGCAGACGGTGGTCTGCCTGATCCTGTGCGTGCTGCTCATCCCGCCCTTCGGCATGGTCGGCGCGGCCATCGCCACGGCCGTGTTCGCCTCCCAGCTCGCCATCGGCTCGGCGCTGGCGGTTCTGCGCACCATGCCGCGCGCCTTCTAAGACGCGAATTCGCGCGGGCGGTGCATCGCTTTTCGCAACAGGTGGTTAACGCTAAAGTAATGGCGCTCCGGCAGTCTCACGGCGAGATTTCGACCGTTCTGCCGCGCCTCAGCCGAGGTGCGAAGTGATGACCAGAGAGCTGGCCGGCGCCGCGGAGCATTCAGGGGGAAGCATGTTGATGCCGCACGCGGCGCAGCCGGACGCAACGGTTTCGTCCCCAGCCGTCGCGACCGGATCCCTCGGATTCACGGTCCGCGACTTCCTGATCGCCACCTTCTACCATATCCGGATCGTACTCCTCGCGGCCGCGCTTCCGTTCGCCATCGCCATCGGCGCGGCAGCGACGAGCCGCACCGAATACACCGCCTCCAGCCTGCTCATGGTCATCGTGAGCCGCGAGGTCTCCAATTCCCAGAACGTGACCGATTCGGGTCCCTCCGTGCTGAGCATCGAGGGCCTCAAGCAGGTCGAATCCGAAGTGCAGATCATCGAGAGCGCGGACGTGGTGCGCGCCACGGTGGAGCAGGTGGGCGTGGACCGACTGTTCCCGCCCGGCCGCTTCTCCGCCATCACCCGCATGTTCAGCTCCGACAAGGACGCCATGGACAAGGCGGTGGAGCGCTTCCAGGCGAGCCTGAGGGCCTCGGTCCTGGCGGATTCCAACGTCATCCGCGTCAGCTTCACCAATCCCGACCGCGAGGTGGCGGTGGAAGCGGCCGATGCGCTGGTGAAGAACTATCTCTCCGTCCGGCGCCGGCTGTTCGAGAACCCCACGGCCAAGATCCTCAACCTGGAGGTGGAGCGCTTCCGCCAGGATCTCAGCTCCGTCGATGCCCAGATCGAGAAGCTCAAGGCCAAGGTCGGGATCATCGAGTTCAGCCAGGATGCCATTCTTGCGTCCAACCAGGTGGACGGCATCCTCCAGCGCCGCCGCCAGGTGGCCGAGCGCGAGGTCGCCGTCACCGCCCAGCTCACCGAGGCGGAGAAGCAGCTCGCCGCCTTGCCGGACTCGGTCTTCGACTTCTCCGAGAAGACCGACGCCCTCCCCGGCGACGAGGACAACAACACTCTCACCAAGCTCCTGCTCGAGCGTGACCGCGTGTCGTCCCAGTACGCTCCCGGAAGCCAGCTGCTGCGCGATCTCGACCGGCAGATCGCCACCATCCGCGCCCGCATCAAGAGCCGCTCGGAGCGGCGCTACAACACCGATCGCGCGGTGCGCAATCCGCAGGTCAACTACATCCAGAACATGATCCTGAGCCTGCGGGTGGAGCAGGATTCGCTCTCCCGACAGAAGGACGAGCTGGTGCAGCAGCAGCGGGTGGCCGAGGAGCGCCTCGCCGCCCTGCGCGCGGCAGAAACGCCCCTCATCGAGCTGAACCGCCGGCGCGATTCCCTCGGCGAGGGTTTCCGCGAATATCAGCGCCGCGCGGTGGCCGCCTCCATCGAGGAGGCCGCGGCCCAGTCGCGCCAGTCGTCGGTGCGGGTGGTGCAAGACGCGGGCTCCGCCGTTACCAAGCGCTCGCTGGCGCTGCCGCTGGTGGCGGCCGGCCTGTTCGCCGGCCTGTTGTTCGGCGGCGCGGCGGGCGCCATCGCCTCCACCCTGCGCACGTCCTTCATCATGCCAGGCGAGGCCGAGCGGGCGCTCGGGATGCCGGCCATCGCCGTGCTCGACGACACCGGGGAGCAGCCGGACTCCCTCGCCACCGAGCGGGCCATCAGCAGTTGCGCCACCCTCCTCCTCGACACCCGGATCGATGACCAGCCGCTCCGCGCCATCCACTTCCTGTCCCCCGAGGACGATGACGCCCTGCCGTGGTTCGCGCGCTCCCTCGCCGAGGAGTTCGCGCGCCAGCGCCAGAAGCGCACCCTCTTCGTCGATCTATGCTCGGCGACGCCCTATCCGCTCGTCGGGGCCGACAGCGCGGTGCGCGGTGGTGTCGCGGTCGCCGCCACGCCGGTTCCGCTGCTGTGGGTCGCTGCGGAGGCCGACCGCTCGCCGCTTCTCGACCTGCGCCTGCCCATCGCCGAGGCAGAGATGATGATGGCCGAGCTGAAGCAGGCGTTCGACTGCATCGTCGTCTGCTCCAACCTGCCGCGCGCCTCCCTCGTCACCCAGCGCTTCTCCCAGCTCGTGGACGGCAATGTGATGGCCGTGCAGGCCGAGCGCACCCGCAAGCCGGCCGCGATCCACCTGCGTGATTCTGTGATCGAGAGCGGCGGGCTCCTGTTCGGCTTCATCTTCCTCGGCCGCCGCTATTATCTTCCCAACTGGCTGTATAGGCGCGCCTAATCTGCACCCTGAAGCTGCAAGACACCACGACAAAGGGGCGCATTAGCGCCCCTTATGCATTTGAGCGTCAAAGGCTTCTCTGCACCGCAGCAGGCGCTGCCCCGCCAATAAGCGAACGTTAACCATGGCCCTTTAGGGTGCCTTTACCACGTTCGACGGTTCTCGCCGCAGGCTCATCTGTTGACGGTTCGCCAATGGCAGCCGACACACGGTTTGTTTGCGCGTTAACTATTCGCTTATGATTCGTTCCGGGGGTTATCGATGGTCTTGCCAAAGTGCGACGGGAGAGACACCGCGCGCGGAACGGCACCGGAGATGACCGGCGCTGCGTCCCGCCGCCGTGCCGCCGCCCCTTGGCGCATCGGGCTCGTCCTCGCGAGCCTTTGTATTCTCAACGGTTGCGCCGCCATCGCGACGTCCCAGAGCACGGGCACGGAGCCCTTCACCACCGGACACGAACTGCGCTTCACCGAGGTGAATTCCGACCGTTTCAAGCCGTGGACGGACCAGGTGCCGAGCTATCGGCTCGGTCCGGGCGACAAGATCAAGGTCAAGTATTTCATCACCCGCGAAATGGATGAGGATCTCACCGTCGGTCCCGATGGATCCATCGCGCCGCGGGCGATCGGCCAGATCCGGGTGGAAGGCAGCAGCCTGTCCAGCGTGCAGGACTACATCCGCCGCGAGTCCCGCAAGGAACTCGTCGACCAGAAGGTGGTGGTGTCGCTGGAGGAGGCGGTCTCCGCCCGCGTCTATGTGGGCGGGATGGTGGCCCACCCCGGCGCCTTCAAGCTGGCCGACATGGGCACCAGCGTGCTGCAGGGCATTCTCCAGGCCGGCGGCTTCACCGAGGAGGCGCGCACCGGACAGGTCGCCCTCATCCGCCGCGGCCCCAACAACGAGCCCATGTTGCGCCTCATCAACGTGCGCGACGTGATCCAGACCGGATTCGACGCCAACGACGTGCCGCTGGTGACCGGCGACATCATCTACGTGCCGCGCTCCTCCATCGCCGAAGTCAATCTCTGGATTGACCAGTTCATCACCAAGGTGGTGCCGTTCCAGCGTCAGTTCAGCTATACGATCGGCTCCTACACCCAGACCGGCGGCGCAAGCTCGCTTCTGCAGTAGACCTGCGCCGACGGGCTGCGGCCGCGCATCATCCGTGCCGCCAGCCGAGCGGCACCCAAAAGGCTGGACCATCATGTTCGCGGAGAGCGAGGCGGCCGGTTCCGTCCGGACACAGACCTTCCTGAAGGTGCCATTTGACTGCCTGGACGTGGCCGGCGCGGCCAAGGCCATCGCCACCCGCCCGCCGGGAGCGCCGTTCGCCTATGTGGTGACATCCAACGCCTCCCATCTGGTGCGGCTCAACGAGCGCGGCGATGCACGTTTCGCCGCCGCGCTCGAGGGCGCCGGCCTCAACACCCTCGATGGCTCGGCACCCCACTGGCTCGCCCGCAACGTCTTCGGCCTGGACATCCCGCTGTGCCCCGGCAGCGACCTGACCACCTACCTGTTCGAGCATGTCATCACGCCCGACGACGCGGTGACGGTGATCGGCGGCAATGACGAGATGAAGCGCCGCCTCATCGAGCGCTACGGCCTGCGCACCCTCCACATGCACGTGCCGCCCATGGGCTTCATCGACGATCCGCAGGCGGTGGAAGCGACCATCCGCTTCGTGGAGGAGCACCCGGCGCGCTATGTCTTCCTCGTGGTGGGCGCGCCGCGGTCGGAATATCTCGCCCACATGATCCGCGCGCGCGGCAAGGCGGTCGGCACCGGCCTGTGCGTCGGCAGCGCGCTGAACTTCCTCACCGGGCTGGTGCAGCGGGCGAGCCCCGCCTTCCGCAAGCTCGGCCTCGAATGGCTCTACCGCCTGATCCAGAGCCCCGGCACCCATATCGAACGTGTGTTCGTGGATTCGCTGCCCATCTTCCGGGTGGCGGCGAAGGCGAAGCTCGATCCCGCCGCCTATGGCATGAAGCCGGCCCCGGCGGACCGCCCCTGATGGCGGGCGGGGCGGCGGACACTCCCGGCCCGGGCGGCACCGGCACGCAAGGCAGGAGCCCCGTCACCCGTCCGCGGGTGGTGATGCCCCTGCGGCGGGATGTGGCGGCCTTCTCCGCCGCCGATGCCGGTCTCGACCACGACGCGGCGCTCGTCGCCAAGTTCGTGCTTGCCGGCACCCTGCCGCTGTTCGCGCAGGTCTTCTACTATCTGAACGAGTATCCGCCGCCTTATTTGCTGTCGAAGGCCTGGCCCTTCCTCACCCTGCCGCTCGCTTTCTATGCCGTGGCGCGGCTCAGGCTGCCGGTGAGCGGCGCCTTCCTCGCCGTGCTCGCCTACGCGCTCGGCTTCACGCCGCTGGTGTCGATGATCCAGCTCGGCAACGGCTTCCTCGACGCGCTGACCACCACAATCAAGGCGTGGCCCTTCACCTATTATTTCAGCCTTTCAGCCTTGCTCGCCCTCCTCGCCGTGAACCCCTCCAGCATCCGCAAGATCGTGCTGGCGTTCGGCGCGGCCACCTTCATCCTCATGGTGCTGATCTATCTCGCGGCACCGACCTCCTGGTATTCCGACAATCCCGCGGACAGCAAGCTGCTGCTCTACGATCTCGAGCGCGGCTATCGCGTCTACATGCCCATGTTTTTCGGCATGATCCTGGTGTTCTTCCTCGCCCGCTCCTTCATCCTGCGGCGCAACGTGCTGTTCGCGCTCGGCGTGGCCGCGTCCTTCCTGCCCATGCTGTTCATCTTCAAGCAGCGCGCCGCCATCGGTGCCGCGGTTGTGGTGGTCGCCTTCGGCATGACCATGTCCCTGCCGCCCATGCTCCGGCGCCTCGTCATCGGCGCGGCGCTGGTGGGTGCTGCCGCGGGCACGGGCCTTGTCGCCTACAAGCTCGGCCTGTTCTCGGGCTCCCTCGACGGAGCGACCAACGCGCTCGGCGCCTCGCTCTCGGTGCGGCAGAATTCGTCCGCGCTGGCGTTCGGCTTCCTTGGCGACGATCCCATGCGCTGGACCTTCGGCGTCGGCGCCACCACCCGCTTCAGCACCACCACGCTCAACGACATCTTCGGCAACGAGCAGTTCTTCATCGCCGACCTCGGCTGGATCGGCGTGATCTTCGAGTACGGGGTGATCGGCGCGGCGCTGCTCGCCGTGCTCTACGGCTGGTGCTTCGTCTATGTGTTCCGGCTGACGCGGGACCTCACCGACGCCTTCACCCTCGCCCTCGCCGACTATGTGCTTTACCTCATCGTCAGCTCGGCCGTGTATTCGGTGGTTTTCACCCCCGGAGAACTCGGCGTGGTCATGGCGCTCATCGTGTATCTCGACCGCCAGCGGCGCGCCGCGCCCGTCGCGCCGACGACGCCGCCGTCCGGCTTTAGCCGGGGCGCGGAGGCTCATTCCGTCTCGCGTCACGCCCTGCGCATCGGCGGGCGCGGTGCGCGTCATGTCACGCTCGGGCGCCCCCCGCGCGCAGGTTGAGCGGTCGGGAGGCCGGAATGCTTGAGTCGCTGCAGGTCCTGCGCGCCATCGCCGCCCTCATGGTGGTGGTGTTCCATCTCGGCGCGCCGCTTCAGCGGCTGGGCCTGGAAGCGCCATGGCCGCAATCGGGCGCGGCGGGCGTGGACATCTTCTTCGTGCTGTCGGGCTTCCTGATGCTGGTCACCACCTACGGGCGCGACGGCTATACCGGGAGCTTCTACCACAAGCGTCTCGTGCGCATCGTCCCGCTCTACTGGATCGTGACCACCGCGAGCCTCGCGCTGCTCCTTTTCGCACCACAGCTTGTGAAGAGCGGCAAGGCGGAGGCCTGGCACATCATCGCCTCCTATCTGTTCCTGCCCGCCCGCCACCCGGTGCTGGGGACGCTGGAGCCCCTCGTGGTGCCCGGCTGGACGCTGAACTACGAGATGTTCTTCTACCTGCTCTGGGGCATCGCCCTCCTGCTCCCGCAGGAGCGCCGGCTGGTGGGGGTCGGCGCGGTCATCGCGGGCCTTTCCGTCCTCGGCCTCGCCCTGCCGAGCGACAACACCTTCTTCGCCTTCTACACCTCGTCCATCATGCTGGAGTTCGTCTTCGGCCTGGGCCTCGGGCTCTGGTATCTGAACGGCGCGCCCATTCCGCGCGGCTGGGGCTTCGTGCTGATCGCCTGCGGCTTCGTCTCTCTGCTGTCGCAGGGAGAGGTGCCGCCGGAGACGCGGTGGCTGAGGTGGGGCGTGCCGGCGGCCATGGTGGTGGCGGGCGCGCTGGTTCTGGAACGGGCCCGCCCGGTGCCGCGGGTCGCCGCGCTGGCGCTTTTGGGCGACGCTTCCTATTCGCTCTATCTCGTGCACGGCATGGTGCTCTCCGCCGTGGGGCAGGTGTTCGTGCGCCTCGCGCCATCCCTGCCCCTCTCCGGGCCCGCGCTCTACATCGCCTGCGGCGTCACTGCCGTGGGCGCGGCCATGGTGATCTCCGTGCTGGTCCATCTCTGGGTCGAACGGCCGCTGCTGCGGGTCATGAGCGGCCGGCGCCCGGTACCCGGCAAGGCCACGGCCGAGCGGCCGGGATGAACCGGGCGCCCGGCCCCCGGCTTTTTCGCCGCAAGTTACCTTTCCCGCCTTGCCGAACCCCGGCAAGGTCTGTCTATTCCTACATTCATGACCGATGCTGCACCGCCCAGCGGGGGGCCGGGCGGCCCGGTGTCCGGCAGGCGTTCCGGTCCGCGACCGGCGAGAAGCGTGAGGGGGTTTCAAGATGTTGAGACGAGTGAAGAAGCTCGTGAACGAACCGGCATTCCGCGAGGCCCCTCTGACGGTGACGGGGCGCGCGATCTCCCTCGCCCTGCACGTGGCCCTCGGGCGCAGCCCCATCGCCGAGATCACCCCCGGCGCCCGGCTGAAGCTGCCGGCTGACCTGCGCTTCACCACCACCTCCATCTATCTGCTCCGCGACAATGTGGAGCCCGAGGTGCGCTATCTCGACAAGTTCCTGCGGCCCGGCGACGTGTTCGTGGACGTGGGCGCCAATATCGGCCTGTTCACCCTGAAGGCGGCGACCATCGTGAGCCGCGTGGTGGCGGCCGAGCCCGGCGCCGACGCGGGCCAGCAGCTCAAGCAGAACCTGGCGCTCAACGGCTTCAAGAACGTC
This sequence comes from Xanthobacter flavus, assembly GCF_017875275.1. Lineage (NCBI taxonomy): Bacteria > Pseudomonadati > Pseudomonadota > Alphaproteobacteria > Hyphomicrobiales > Xanthobacteraceae > Xanthobacter > Xanthobacter flavus. The sequence goes on from NZ_JAGGML010000001.1 coordinate 1,096,723, forward strand.
ACCATCGTGCCCAAGGCGATTTCCGACGCGGTGGGCAAGGCCGTGCTGTTCCACAATCCGCTCGGCGACGACCCGCAGGCCTTCTCGCTCATCAATGACGGGACCAGCACCGAGAGCGAGGAAGTGGAGATCACCACCCTCGACAATCTGGTGGCGGACGCAGGGGTGGCGCGCGTCGACTGCATCAAGATCGACGTGGAAGGCGCCGAGGACCGGGTGATCGGCGGCGCGGCGAAGACGCTGGATGCCTTCCATCCGACCGTCATCTTCGAGATGAACTGCCCGACCCTCGTGGCGGACGGCGGCGACACCGAGGCGGCCTGGAATGCGCTGGCCGCGCACGGCTATCGCTTCTTCCAGATGGAGGATAACGGCGCGTTGAAGCCGCTCGCGACCTGCCCCACCGCCTTCGGCAACTATGTGGCGCTGCATCCGCAGGGCCGCGTGCTCTCGGAAGGGGGCGCGCCGGCCGCCTGAGGCATCGCCCGGCGGCTTTTGGCGAACTGTATGCGCCCCGGCGGTGCCGGGGCGTCAGTCCGTCCAGTCCTTCAGCCGCGCGATGATCTCCGGCCGCGCGGCGAAAACGAAATTGTTGACGTAGACCGCATCGCGCCGCGTGCGGGACCCGTCGGGAACCAGCGCCTCGCGGTTCTGGTGGATGACTGGATCGAAGGCGGAAAGCGGCCTCATGGCGCCCCCGAGGCGGAAGAAGCCCTCATAGCCGAGCGGTGCCAGCATCCGCGCCACGTCGGCCACCGCGCCGGCCCGGTGCCGTTCCTCGGCCTCCACCAGCAGGGTCGGCCGGCTTTCCGCGAGAACGCGGGTCGCCCCCTGAAGGACGGCGCTCTCATAGCCCTCCACATCGAGCTTGATGAAGCTCACCGGCACGTCCACGCACGCATCGAGCGGGTTGAGCGCCACCGGCACGTCGTCCACTGTCCCCGACAGGCCGTTGGCGAGATTGCCGTCGATGGTCGCGAGCGGCGACATCCCCTGCGGGATGTGCAGCACCGCCTCGCCACGGGTGCTGCCCAGCGCGGTCTCGAACAGGCGCAGCCGGCCATCGGCGAGCTCGGCGGGAAAGCGCAGGCGCAGGATGCGCGCGAGGCGCGGGTTCGGCTCGAAGGCGAGCACGCGCGCGCCGCCCTTCAGCAGCCAGTAGGTGAACAGGCCACGATTGGCGCCGATGTCGCACACCGTTTCCCCCGGCGACACCAGAAGCTTCAGCAGCCTGACCTCGCTCGCGGGATCGCGCGCAACGCGCTCGTCGATCCATGGGCAGGCCAATGCGAACAGCCGCGGCATGCGGCCTTCAAGAATGGACTTGAACGTCGTCAGAACTCACTCCCTTCCCGGTGCTCCCCACAGCTCCGGAAACGAGGTGGAAACCCGCCAGACACCACTCCCATCGGAGCGCGTCGACGCCCAGAATGACATGGCTCCAGTGAATTTACATTGAAGATACTTCAGATATTTTCATGCTCGCATGAATAGCCCGGAGGTTGCAGCCCGCGTGCTGCAAAACCGCACGGATACTTTCCTCGATCGGACCTGAGGCAACACGACTTGACCGGCCAGCCCCACCGCCGTCCCGCGGTCTTCCTCGATCGCGACGGCGTGCTCAACCGGGACACCGGCTATGCCCACCGGGCCGAGGATCTGGAATGGACCCCGGGCGCGCAGGAGGCGGTGCGCCGGCTCAACGATCTCGGCTATCTGGTGTTCGTGGTGACCAACCAGTCAGGGGTCGCGCGCGGCTTTTACGGCGAGGCGGACGTGGTGGCGCTTCACCGCTTCATGGCGCAAGACCTCGCTCAGGACGGCGCGCGGATCGATGACTGGCGCTACTGCCCCTTCCATCCCGAGGCGACGGTGGCGGCCTATCGCGCCGCCCACCCCTGGCGCAAGCCGGCGCCGGGCATGATCCTCGACCTCATGGCCCACTGGCCGGTCGCGGCGGAAGCGAGTCTGCTGATCGGCGACCAGCCCTCCGACATGGCGGCGGCGGCGGCGGCTGGGATCGCGGGGCACCTGTTCCCGGGCGGCAACCTGCTCGATTTCGTCGCGGCGCTCGATCTCCCGCAAGCGGGATGATCAGGGCACCATCTGGTCGCAGCCGGGACGCTCCAGCGTGACGCAGATGGCGAGGGAGAGGCTGCGATAGTCGGGATTGTCGGGGCCGGTCGGGCCGGGCGGCACGAGGCCGAGGCCGTAGAGCATGGCCCCCGCCTTCGGGTCCGCCATCACCTGGGATAGCAGCCGGGCCGTGCGGTCGATGGTGAAGCGCGGGCCTCCCGCCTCGGACGGCATCACGGCGATGCCAAGGGCCAGCGGCCCCCGCCACAGGCTCCGATAGGCGCGGAATGCCTCCTCGGGGCTGTAGGTTGGCCCGGCGTCGTAGGACATGATGGAGACGAGGTCGATGCCCTGCGCCTCCGGCGCCTTCAGCATCGCGCGCATCATGCCCACGAACGGCCCGAACCGCGGCTCGGCGGAGGCGAAGCGGCCTTCGCCATAGGCGCCCACGCTCCAGCCGGCGACGCTGACCACCCAGGGTCGCGGCAGCGCGGCCCGCAAATCGGCCAGCACGGCGATGGACCGGAGATCGTCTGCGCAGGCAATGCCGCCCTCTGGCTTGCGCACGCATCCGGCATCGGCGGTCTCGTAGTCGAGGTCCACGCCGTCGGCACCGAGATCGCGCACGAGCTGCGCCAGCGCCTTAAAATCGCGGGCGTCCCAGCCGAAATAGCCCCAGCCGCCCACGGCGAGCAGCACGCGGACCGAGGGGTGGCGGGCTTTCAGTTCAGCGATCGCGCCCTTCAGCACTACGCCCGAATAAGGAAAGGCCAGCCCGGTGCCCGAGAGGTCGAGATTTCCGGAATAGGCGAGATCCGGCTTCACGAAGCCCAGCGCCACATGGGTGTAATAGCCGGGCAGGCGCGCGAGCATTGTCTCGGCGGGCGCCTGGGTCGTCACGTCCGTCCAAGAGGCGAGGTAGGCGAGGAACGGCCGGTCGCTCGCCTGCGCCCGCGCCGCCGATGCGACGGTCAGAACCAGGGCGAGAAGCGCGATGCTCAGAACACCGATGGGCCAGCCATGCCCTTGGTGACGGTGAGCAGCATGATTCTGATGTCGAACCATATGGACCAGTGCTCGATGTAGAAGAGGTCGAGCTCGACACCGCGCTCGGCCTTCTCCAGGGTGTTGATGCCCCCGCGCATGCCGTTGATCTGCGCCCAGCCGGTGATGCCCGGCTTCATGCGGTAGCGCGCCACATACTGGCTGATGGCCTCGTAGCGGACGTTGGTGGCGACCTTCATGTTCGGCACGTGCGGACGCGGGCCAACCACGCTCATCTCTCCGCGCAGCACATTGATGAGCTGGGGCAGTTCGTCGATGGACGTGGACCGCAGGAAATTTCCGACCTTGGTGATGCGCGGGTCGTTCTTGCTGGTGCCCTTGGACCCGTCGTCGGTGGGGTCCACCCGCATGGTGCGCAGCTTGTAGCACTGGAACACGCGGTTGTTCAGGCCCACGCGCGGCTGGCGGAACAGGATGGGGCCGGGCGAGTCCAGCTTGATGGCGATGGCCGCGCCGATGAGGATTGGCGCGGTGATGAGCAGGCCGATGGCCGCCACCACGTAATCCTCCACCCCCTTGAGCAGGCCGAGCGAGCCCTTGAGCGGCTGCTGCTGCACCTGGAGGGCCGGCTCACCGGCGATGCGGGTGAGGTTGGCGTAGTTGAGCGTGAAGCGGTCAGGGTCCAGCTCGACGATGACGTCGGCGGCGATCTGGTACATCTGGTTGGCGATGGCGCTGATGGCCGCCGGATCGTTCCAGCTCTTGGCCACCACCACGATGTCCACCGGATTGTGCTTCACATACTCGAGCAGATCCTTCAGCCCGCCCAGCACGGGCAGACCATCGGGACCCGGCGGCGGCAGGGGTGCGCCCGGCATGTGGCCGTCGTCGAAGAGCGCGACGAAGCTGAGGAGGCCGGTGTTGCCCTCCTCCTCCTCATAGCGCCGCACGAGGTCGCGGGCGCGGCCGAGATCGCCGATGGCCACGACGTTCCGGCGCAGCACCTCGTGCGTCTGCACCAGCGACATGCCGATCCGCACCAGCACGAGGCGGCCGAAGATGAGCATGAGGGTGGTGGCGACGCCCCAGCCGAGGAGCGCCCACAGATTGGTCTGGCCGATGGGGATCAGCGCGTAATAGCAGACCGCGATGACCGCGCCCGCCGGCACGACACCGACGATGATATGGCCGATCTGCCGCAACGGGCGGACATAGTGCTCGACCCGGTAGCCGCGGCCGATCTGCAAGACTTGAACATAGACGAAAATGCCAAACGCCCAAAGGATGGCAAGTTGGCTCCAGGACAGGAAGTCCCAGCGCAGATGGGCGATGATCGCGCCAAGCGCCGCCATGACGACGTCGCACGACAGGACAAGCCGATTGACCAGTCCATGGGTCCAGCGTGTCATCGTCCCCCGATCCCCGCAGTCGCCGTTCGAATCCCAGGTTCCACGGTATGTGCTTCTGGTTAAGAAGTGGTGGGCAGTCAAGGATATGGCGCAAATTGTGGCGGGAAACGCCACGCTCAGCGCCCGCACCGGAGGGCAGCGCATCCGCCGCAATCGCCGGCAGCGCAAAGAAAAAGCCGCCGGACCTCGTGATCCGGCGGCTCCATCTCGTTCGAGATTAAGGCGTCTTTAGTGACCGAAGGCCTTCACCACGTCTTCGGTGACCTTCTTGGCGTCGCCGAAGAGCATCATGGTGTTGTCCTTGAAGAACAGCTCGTTCTCGACGCCGGCGTAGCCCGCCGACATGCCGCGCTTGATGAAGAGGACGGTCTTGGCCTTCTCCACGTCGAGGATGGGCATGCCGTAGATGGGCGACTGCGGATCGGTCTTCGCCGCCGGGTTGGTCACGTCGTTGGCACCGATCACGAAGGCCACGTCCGCCTGGGCGAACTCGGAGTTGATGTCCTCGAGCTCGAACACCTCGTCGTAAGGCACCTGGGCCTCGGCGAGCAGGACGTTCATGTGGCCCGGCATGCGGCCCGCCACCGGGTGGATGGCGTACTTGACCTCGACGCCCTCCTCCTTGAGCAGGTCCGCCATCTCGCGCAGCGCGTGCTGGGCCTGCGCCACCGCCATGCCGTAGCCAGGGACGATGATGACCTTCTCGGCATTCTTCATGATGTAGGCGGCGTCGTCGGCGGAGCCCTGCTTCACCGGGCGGGCTTCCACGTGCCCGGCGGCGCCCGCGGCGCCGGCGTCACCGCCGAAGCCGCCGAGGATCACCGAGATGAAGGAGCGGTTCATGCCCTTGCACATGATGTAGGACAGGATCGCTCCCGAGGAGCCCACCAGCGCACCGGTGATGATGAGCGCGGTGTTGCCGAGGGTGAAGCCGATGCCGGCCGCCGCCCAACCCGAGTAGGAGTTCAGCATCGACACCACGACGGGCATGTCCGCGCCGCCGATGGGGATGATGAGCAGGCCGCCGAGCACCAGCGACAGAACCGTGATGATCCAGAACAGCGTGATCGAGCCGGTGAGCACGAACGCGACGATAAGGATCAGCAGCAGCAGCGCGAGGCCGCCGTTGATGAGGTGGCGCGCCGGCAGCATGATCGGCTTGCCGCTCATGTTGCCGTTGAGCTTGGCGAAGGCGATGATCGAGCCGGTGAAGGTGATCGCGCCGATGGCCACGCCCAGCGACATCTCCACGAGGCTCGCCGCGTGCAGGTGGCCGGGATCGCCGATGCCGAAGGCGCGCGGCGCATAGAGCGCCGCCGCGGCGACGAGCACGGCGGCCAAGCCCACCAGCGAGTGGAAGGCGGCGACCAGCTGCGGCATCGCCGTCATGGCGATGCGCTTGGCCACCACGGCGCCGACGCCACCGCCGATGCCGATGCCGGCGAGCACCAGCACCCAGCCGACCCCGTCGGACGGCGGGGAGAGCGCGAGCGTGGTGAGGACGGCGATGCCCATGCCCACCATGCCGAACAGGTTGCCCTGGCGCGAGGTGGTGGGATGGGAGAGGCCCCGCAGGGCCAGCACGAAGAGAATGCCTGCAACGAGGTAGAGCAGGGCGGCGAGGTTCGCGGTCATGGGCCTCGCCTCACTTCTTCTTGGAGTACATGGCGAGCATCCGGCTGGTCACCATGAACCCGCCGAAGATGTTCACCGAGGCAAAGACGAGGGCGATGAAGCCGAAGATGCGCGCGCCCCAGGCGTGGCTGGAATCGCCCACCGTGGTCACGCCGACGGCGAGCAACGCGCCCACCACGATCACCGACGAGATGGCGTTGGTGACGCTCATGAGCGGGGTGTGCAGCGCCGGGGTCACCGACCACACCACGTAATAGCCCACGAACACCGCGAGCACGAAGATGGAGAGGCGGAACACGAAGGGGTCGATGGCCCCTCCGGTCGCCGCGTGGGCGGCAGCGCCGAGGGCGGAGGCCGCCTGGTCGGCATAGAGCTGCGCTGCTTCCGCGGCCTGCCGCGCGATCTCGGCGGCGGTGCGGGCTTGAAGTGCGGCGTCCGCCGCGGACTGGGCTGTGGCGGGATTCATCAGGCCGCTCCCTCGCTGCTCGCTGCGGGATTCTTGGGTGCGAAGTTCGGATGCACGATGGCGCCGTCGCGGGTGAGGAGCGTGGCCTTCACCAGCTCGTCGTCCCACTTGACGGCCAGCGCCTTGGACGCCTTGTCGACCATCGTCTCGAAGAAGTTGAACAGGTTCTTGGCGTAGAGCGGCGACGCCGAGGCGGCGATGCGGCCCGGCACGTTGAGATGGCCGACGATTTTCACATCGCCCACCCACGTCACCTGGCCGGGCACCGCGCCCTCCACGTTGCCGCCGCGCTCGACTGCCAGGTCGACCAGCACCGAGCCCGGCTTCATGGAGGCCACCATCTCCGCCGTCACCAGGCGCGGCGCGGGCCGGCCCGGGATCAGCGCGGTGGTGATGACGATGTCCTGCTTCTTGATGTGGTCGGCGACGAGCGCGGCCTGCTTGGCCTGGTACTCCGCCGACATGGGCTTGGCGTAGCCGGCCGCGGTCTCGGCCTGCTTGAATTCCTCGTCCTCCACCGCGACGAACTTGGCGCCGAGCGAGGCAACCTGCTCCTTGGCGGCGGGCCGCACGTCGGTGGCGGTCACGATGGCGCCGAGGCGGCGAGCGGTGGCAATGGCCTGAAGGCCCGCGACGCCCGCGCCCATGATGAAGACGCGCGCGGCCGGAACGGTGCCGGCGGCGGTCATCATCTGCGGCAGGGCGCGGTTGAACTCGGCGGCCGCATCGATCACCGCGCGATAGCCGGCGAGGTTGGCCTGCGAAGAGAGCACGTCCATCACCTGCGCACGGGTGATGCGGGGCATCAGTTCCATGGCGAAGGAAGCGATCCCGGCATTGGCCATCGCGGCCAGCGCCGCGTCATTGCCGTAGGGATCCATGATGGCGAGCACGAGGGCGCCGGGCTTGTAAGACGAAAGTTCGGCTTCCGTCGGCCGGCGGACCTTGAGTACGACTTCCGCGCCGTTGAGCGCGTCCCATGCCGACGGGGCGATGGTGGCGCCTGCCGCCACGAAGTCGGAATCGAGAATGCCGGACTTCACGCCCGCGCCGCTCTCCACGGCCACGGATGCGCCGAGTGCGACGAGACGCTTCACCGTATCCGGGGTCGCGCCAACCCTCGGCTCGCCGAGATCGATCTCGGCGGGAACAGCGATTTTCATTGCTTGATCTCTCCGGTGCTCCGGCCGCTCAGCGGGTCAGAGGAGGAAAATCCACATCAGGACGAGGATGGCAGCAACGCCGATGGTGCCCCACTTGGCGAGGGCCGTGAACATGGCGTACGTGCGCTCGTGCTCGGGATAATCGTTACCGTCTGCCGTGGCATATTCGATCGTGGCGTGTTCAGCCATCTTATCCCCCTGCTCCTAAGCGTCTTCTGAGGCCTTTACCGGAGATGGGAATGTCTGGCAACTGCCTTCTGGTGTACAGTATTCCAGATTAAACGACGCGATCCGCCAGTCGATCGCCGAGTTGGCAATGTTCTTGTTATGTTCCGATTTCGGTGCTAGCTTTTTGAGCATGAGCCCCGCACGCGATTCCCACGGCCCGCGCACCGCCGCCCCGCCCGTTCCGGGGGGACCAATTGCCGCGCCACTACACCCGGTGACGGCCAAGGCCGCGCAGACCAATGCCACACAATCGAAGGCCGCCCAGCCTAAAGCCATGTCCGGCGGGGCGCGCATTGCCTCCCCGCCGATCAAGACGCGCGCCGAGCGGATCATGGGGCGTCTCGCAGAGGAACGGCGGACGGCCGCCCCTGCCCTGCCAGATTCCTTACCCGGTCCCTTGCCCGCTGCTCTCGACGGCGAGACCGGGACGGGGGTGAAGGCCGAGCGGCGGCGTGGCCGGGGCGCGGTGTCCAACGCGGCCGGGCGCTTCGAGCCGGCCGCCCGTGTCTTGTTCGACGACGGCTGGCAGACGCTGGAAGACCTGCCGCCCTTCCGCACGGAAGTCACGGAGGAGCGGGCGCGCACCATCATCACCCGCAACCAGTCGCCCGACATCGCCTTCGACCGCTCCATCAACGTCTACCGGGGGTGCGAGCACGGCTGCATCTATTGCTTCGCGCGGCCGACCCACGCCTATCAGGGCCTCTCCGCCGGCCTCGATTTCGAGACCAAGCTGTTCGTGAAGCCGGACGCGGCGGAACTGCTCGCGCGGGAGCTGTCGCACCCGTCCTATAAGCCGCGCGTCATCGCCATGGGGACGAATACCGATCCCTACCAGCCCATCGAACGGCGCTATGAGCTGACCCGGCGCATCCTGGAGGTGCTGGCCGATTTCGGCCATCCGGTCGGGATCGTCACCAAGTCGGCGCTGGTGGTGCGCGACATCGATATCCTCGGGCCCATGGCGGAGAAGGGCCTCGCGAAGGTCGCCATTTCCATGACCACGCTCGACCCGCACCTGTCCCGCACGATGGAGCCGCGCGCCGCCAGCCCCCATGTCCGCCTCGGCACCATCCGTCGCCTCGCCGATGCCGGCATCCCCACCGCCGTCCTCACGGCCCCGCTCATCCCGGCGCTGAACGACATGGAGATCGAGCGCATCCTCGATGCCGCCAAGGCCGCAGGGGCGTCGGAGGCCGGCTATGTAATGCTGCGCCTGCCGCTGGAGATCGCCGACCTGTTCCGCGAGTGGCTCGTGGCGCATTTCCCGGACAGGGCCCGCCATGTGCTGAACCTGATCCGCCAGATGCATGGCGGGAAGGATTACGACTCAACCTTCGGCAAGAGGGGGCGCGGGGATGGTCCCTATGCGTGGACGGTGGGCCGCCGGTTCGAGATCACGGCTCGCCGGCTCGGCCTCGCCGGACGCGGGCTGAAGCTCACCACCGATCATTTCCGCCGCCCAAAGCAGCCGGGCGAGCAGCTCGACCTCTTCGCGTAAGGAATGCCATGACCGCGCCGGACCTCAGGCTTCATCTCGTCACGCTCGGCGTATCCGACCTCGCGCGGGCCGCCGCCTTCTATCGCGCGCTCGGCCTCAGGGAGAGCGCAGCGGCAGAGGGAGAAGCGGGCAACGTCGCCTTCTTCCACGCTGGCAATGTGGTGCTGAGCCTCTTTCCCCGGGATCGCCTCGCGGCGGACGCGACGCTGGACGACACCCCGCCGCAGGCCTTCTCCGGCGTGACGCTCGCCTGCAACGTCGGTTCACCGGAAGAGGCCGGGGACCTGATCGCGCGGGCGAAAGCGGCGGGCGGGCGCGTGGTGAAGCCGGCGCAAAAGGCGTTCTGGGGTGGAACGAGCGGCTATTTCGCCGACCCCGACGGGCATCTGTGGGAGGTCGCCCACAATCCCTTCTTCCCCTTCGATGCGGAGGGCCGGCTGGTGCTGCCGGGCGCGTGAGATCAGGGCGCGGTGCGCCGGTCGCTGCCATAGGCGCGCAGGAACACCCGCACCGCGCCGCGCACCGACTTCTCCACCGCCGCCGGATCGGGCGCATCCGGCGCGCCGACGAGGACGGGAATGGTCACGCCATCCTTGCAGAGGGTGAGGAACTGGCTGGCCGCCTGATCCACGTCCTCGATGTCGAGCAGGCCCTGCTGCACCTTGATGCGCAGGAACACCGAGAGGCGCGAAATGCCTGCGCACGGTCCGGCTTCGAAGAAGCGTCGCCCCACGTCGGGAAACTTGCCGGAGATGGCGATGACGGTCCGCAGCAGGGCGATGCTGCTGGGACGCAGGATGGCCGCGACGAAAGAGCGGCCGATCTTGGTCAGCGCCGCCTCCAGATCCTCTTCATCCGGATCCACCACGAACATGCGTTCGGCGGTCTCGCAGCATTCGCTGGAGACGAGCTCGGCGAAGAGGTCGTCCTTGTTCTCGAAATAGACGTAGAGCGTGCCCTTGGAGACCCCGGCCGCGCGGGCGATGTCGCCCATGCTGGCGGCATCGAAGCCACGGTCGAAGAACACCTGCCGCGCGCCGGCGAGGATCTGGTTGCGCTTTTCAGGATCCTGGCCCGCGCCGGACGCGCCTTCGTGCGCATCACTCGGTGCGCTCTCTTGCGAGCCGATCGCCTGTCTAGGCTCGAGGGCGATATCGCCGTCCCTGTCCATCATCCTGCGCGTCTCTTCGTCATGTCTTCGTTCTCGGTCATCGCCCATCCTGCGCGCAAGCGCATTGACGGCCCCGAAGCGCCTTGCACCGCGGCCATGGCAACGATGCCACACGGGTCGCTTTGGTGCCGACGACAGGCCATGCGAGCGAACGCGGGGTCACCGCCCGAAGGCCTTCGCAAGAATTTTTGTGACCGAACCGTTCAGTTCGCTGTTGCTTTGCCGAAAGCGGTGCGATATGTCAATGTTCATCGAACCAAACCGTTCGGTCAGCCCCTTGGAACCGCAACCCAGGTGCTGATTGAAATGAGGGAGGAGAGCACGCCCCCGCTCTCCTCCCTCCTTTCCCGGTTGAGGAGTTCGGTCATTTCCAGGTGCCGCAACCCTGGCGCTGACCGGATGTAGAGGGAGGAGAGCAACGCCCCCGCTCTCCTCCCTCTGATCTCCCCCCTCCTGAAAGCCCGAACCGCCGGTCTCTTCCCGAGACGCCGCTGGCTCGCGACATTCCGCCACACCCTCTTGGCGGCTTGCTTCCACGCCCCATTTTTCCGCTCACTGGTCCGGGCCCCTCTGGCGCAGATTTTCTGCGTGATGTCGGATCAGGCGTGATTTGCGCGCTCCGTCCAGAGGCCCCATGGTTTCCTTCCCATTGCCGAGCCCCGTGTCAGCATGACCGAGCAAGGCCCCAAGACCCGGCGGCGCGCGCTGTTCATGGTGAACCCGCACGCCCGCGGCGGCGCGCTGCCGCTCGATGGCGTGCGCGCCCTGCTCGAGACCGGTTTTGATCTCCTGGAAGCCCCGCTGCCGCCAGCCGGCGAGATCTCCGACCTCCTGCGCGCCCGCGCGGACGCGGTGGACCTTGTCATCATCGGCGGCGGCGACGGAACGCTCAACGCCGCCGCCTCCGGTCTTTTCGACACCCAGCTTCCCCTCGGAGTGCTGCCGCTCGGCACGGCGAACGACTTCGCCCGCACGCTCTCCATTCCCACCGACCCGATGGGGGCCGCGCGGGTCATCCTGGCCCATCCGCCGCGCTTCATCGATCTCGGCGACGTCAACGGCCACCCCTTCCTCAATGTCGCGAGCATCGGCTTCTCCGCCGATCTCGCCCGCGCGCTCACACGCGAGGCGAAGCGCTATTTCGGCGTGGTCGGGTACGGCATCGTCGCTGCGCGCCTGCTCATCCAGTCGCGGCTGTTCACCGCCTACATCGAGCATGACGGAACGGCCGAGGCTGTGCGGACCCTTCAGGTGTCCGTGGGCAACGGCCGACACTACGGCGGTGGCATGACGGTGGAGGCCAACGCCACCGCCGACGACGGACAGCTCGATTTCTACAGCCTGGAGGTGGACCACTGGTGGCGCCTCCTCGCCCTCCTGCCCTCTCTGCGCAACGGCACCCAGGGCCAGTGGGACGATGTGCGGGCCTTCCGCACGCGGAAGGTGGTGGTGCGCACCAGCCGTCCCCGCCCGGTCAATACCGACGGCGAGTTGGTCACCTACACGCCGGCGCATTTCAGCATCCGGCCCGCCGCCATCCGCGTCCACGCGCCGCCACAGTTCGCGCCCCAGCCCGAGCGTGAAGCCGGCGGCGCGGTCCAGAATTCATCGCAACCTCTCGCTGAAGGCACCTCCTAGATGGACTACCTCCTCCAACTCGCGGCCGATCCCGCCGCGTGGGTCGCCCTGGTGACGCTGGTGGCCATGGAAGTCGTGCTCGGCATCGACAACCTGATCTTCATCTCCATCCTCACCAACAAGCTGCCGGAGCAATACCGCAGCAGGGCGCGGCGCATCGGCATCGGCCTCGCGCTCATCATGCGCCTCGGCCTCCTCGGCACCATCGCCATCATCGTGCGGCTCACGGCGCCCATCTTCGAGGTGTTCGGCCACGCCTTCTCCTGGCGCGACCTCATCCTCATCGCCGGCGGCCTGTTCCTGGTGTGGAAGGCGACCACCGAGATCCACCACAACGTGGACCCGCGCACCCACGCGGAGGACGTGAAGGACAGCAAGGTGACCATCGGCTTCACCGCCGCCATCGTGCAGATCCTGATTCTCGACCTCGTGTTCTCCATCGACAGCATCATCACCGCCGTGGGCATGACCGAGCATATCCCGATCATGATCATCGCCGTGATCGCGGCGGTGACCTGCATGCTGCTGGCCGCCGACCCGCTGGCGCGCTTCATCGAGTCGAACCCCACCGTGGTGATGCTGGCGCTGGGCTTCCTCATCATGATCGGCATGACGCTGATCGCCGAAGGCTTCGGCGCCCACGTTCCCAAGGGCTACGTCTACGCCGCCATGGGCTTCTCGACCGCCATCGAGGCGCTCAACATGCTGGTCCGCCGCCGTCGCGCGACGGGGGAAGGGCACTGAGGCGCAATTCCCGGCGCCATTCCGGGCGCCAGCCCGTCGCAGCGCCGCATTCCAACGCGCCGTGGGCCTCGCTATGCTCGCGGCGCGGGCGGGTCGGCCCGCGACTCAAGGGGACGCTGCCGGCATGGCGGCACCCCGCTGCCTGTGGCCGAGGTCGAGAATGGCTCATGATTCCGCGTCCCGTTTCGCTGGCGCGCTGATTGCGGCGCTGGTGCTGATCGCGTTCGCCGCCCCGGCGCGCGCGCAGGCCTGCCTCGAGCAGATCGTTACCGTCCAGGCGGCGCTCAAGGAGCGGCTGCCGCATCCCAAGAAGCCGCCGGAGCAGGAGCAGTCCATCGCGGCCCAGACCGATCAGCAGGCGACGCCAAGCTCGCTGGCTGCGGCGGGCCTGACCCAGCCGGATTCAGGCGCCTTGGGCGCGCTCAATCAGGCCATCAACCTGCAGGCGGCGGGCGACGAGGCCGGCTGCCTCAAGGCCCTCGCCGAGGCGAAGCGCCTGGGCGGACTCAACTAAGTCGAGGCGAAGCGCCTCGGCGGACTGAACTGAGGCTGAGCGCTCAGAGCCGGTCGCGCAGGGCGTAGTAGCTGAGGCCCGCCATCATCAGCGGGGTGCGCAGCAGGGTGCCGCCGGGAAAAGGCGGCACCGGAAGGCGGCCGAGCAGATCGAAGCGGGAAAGCTGGCCCTGCACCGCCTCGGCAAGGATCTTGCCGAACAGCGGCGCCAGCGCCACGCCCTGCCCGCTGTAGCCCGCCGAAACGAGGACGTTCGGCGACATCCGCCGCACGAAGGGTAGCCGCGACATGGTGATGGCCAGCACGCCACCCCAGGCATAGTCGATGCGCGCGTCGCCGAGTTGCGGGAAGATGCGCAGCATGAACGGCCGCACGAAGTCCGCCACATCCGGCCGCAGCCCGCGCCGATAGCTTTCGCCACCACCGAACAGAAGCCGCCCGTCGGCGGAGAGGCGGAAATAGTTGATGACGAACCGGCTGTCCGCCACCGCCGCGTCATTGGCGATGATCTCGCGGGCCCGCTCGCCCAGGGGCTCCGTGGCCGCGATGTAGTTGCAGATGGGCATGACGTGGGCGTCGACCGCCCGGTCGAGGCCGTCCATGAGGCCGTTGCCGCACTCAAGCAGCATGTCGGCCATGACGCTGCCGCCGGTATCGGTGGTCACGGTCACGCCGCCGGCATCCGCGACCTTGCTGGCGCGCGTGCCCTCGTGAATCTCAGCACCGGCCGCGACGGCGGCCGCGCCGAGGCCGAGGGCGAAATTGAGCGGATGCAGATGCCCGGCACCTTTGTCCAGGAGACCGCCGTAATAAGCGGAGGTGCCGACCATGGCGCGGATCTCGTCGCGGGACAGCGGCACCAGGGCGTCATAGCCGTAGTCCGTTGCCAGCGTGCGGGCGTAATCGTAGCTGTCCGGAACGTACCGGGCCTTGTGATCGGCGAGGATCAGCCCGTCCCGCAGGTCGCACGGAATGTCGTATCGGGCGACGAGGCTGCGCACCAGCGCCTTGCCCTCTTCCGCGAGGTCCCACAGCTTGTGGGCGTCGTCTTTCCCCACGGCCTTTTCCAGGAAGTCCTGGCCGCGGCGCTGGCCGCTGTGAAGCTGCCCCCCGTTGCGCCCGGAGGCGCCCGAGCCCACCCGCGCGGATTCCAGCACCACCACCTTGAACCCGGCCTCGGCGAGATGAAGGGCGGCGGACAGCCCCGTATAGCCGGCGCCGATGATGCACACATCCGCGCGCACCGTGCCCTTCAGCGGCGGGAAAGCGGGGAAGGCGGTGGCCGTCGCCGTGTACCAGGAGCGGGCATGGCCGGCCGGGTTGAGCGGCGCGGCGACACGGTGCATGGCGTTTTCCTTCTTCTTCTCGTTGGGCACCGTCGGCCTCATACATTGAGCAGAAGGTACTCCCGCTCCCAGGGCGAGATCACCCTCATGAAGGTTTCGAACTCGGCCTGCTTCACCGCCGCATAGGCGGAGACGAACCGGGCGCCGAGCACCTCGGCAAGCGGTTCGCTCTCCTGAAACGCCGCAACCGCCTCCAGGAGCCCGCGGGGCAGGTCGAAATCGAGATTTTTCGCGTCGCCGTCGATGGGATCGGTGGCACGCAGGTTCTCTGTCAGGCCGAGATAGCCGCAGGCGAGGGAGGCGGCGATGGCGAGATAGGGGTTGGCGTCCGATGATGGCACCCGGTTCTCCAGCCGCCGCGCCTCGGGGGTGGAAGGCGGCACGCGCAGACCGGCCGTCCGGTTGTCGTAGCCCCATTGCAGGTTGATGGGCGCCATGGAGTCGCGCGTCAGCCGGCGGTAGGAATTCACATAGGGCGCCATGATGCACATGACGGCCGGCAGATATTTCTGGTGGCCGGCGATGAAGGAGAAGAACTCCGGCGTCGGGTCGCCGTCCTCGTCGGAGAACAGGTTGCCCCCGGTGGCGGTGTTGAGCACCGACTGGTGGATGTGCATGGCGCTGCCCGGCTCGTTGGCGATGGGCTTGGCCATGAAGGTCGCGTAGATCTTGTGGGCGAGCGCCGCCTCGCGGATCGTGCGCTTGAACAGGAACACCTGGTCCGCCAGCACGAGCGGATCTCCGTGGCGCAGGTTGATCTCCATCTGCGCCGCGCCGTCCTCGTGGATCAGCGTGTCGATCTCCAGCCCCTGGGCCTCGGAATAATCGTAGATGTCCTCGAACAGGGCATCGAACTCGTTCACCGCCTGGATCGAATAGGACTGGCGGCCGATCTCCGGCCGGCCGGAACGGCCCACCGGCGGCTTCAGGGGATAGTCGGGATCGGTGTTGGGCTCGACGAGATAGAACTCGATCTCCGGCGCCACCACCGGCTTCCAGCCCTTCTTCTCGTAGAGCGAGATGACGTGAC
Source organism: Xanthobacter flavus (assembly GCF_017875275.1). Lineage (NCBI taxonomy): Bacteria > Pseudomonadati > Pseudomonadota > Alphaproteobacteria > Hyphomicrobiales > Xanthobacteraceae > Xanthobacter > Xanthobacter flavus. The sequence continues at coordinate 1,112,648 of NZ_JAGGML010000001.1, forward strand.
GCAGCACCTGCCGGGGGGCAAGCTCCACCGGACGCCCGTCGCGGTGGTAGGCGTCATGGATCACCTGGGCGGTGGGGTCCTGCGCCCACGGCACCGAGCACAGGGTGGCAAGGTCCGGCTCCAGCACGAGGTCGCTGTCCGCGATCACCGAATCGACCAGCCCGTCATAGTCGGGATATTCGCCGGAGATGGTCTGGAAGAAGACCGACAGCGGCAGGTTCATCACGGGCGAGGAGAAGAATTTGGACGCCGGCATGATCTTGCCGCGCGCCACGCCGGCGAGATCGGGAACGGTGCATTCGATCTCGGTGATGCCCCGGCTGGCCATCCAGGCCTTGGCTTCCGTCAGCGATGACACACCCCGCGGGGCCGTTGCCTGAGCCTTCTGCGCACCCTTGCTGCGTTTCGCCATGATGTCCTCGCGCGTGAACCGCTCACGCCCGAGCAGGGAACACCTGCGCCGCTGCCGGTGTCAACGCGACCCGGTGCCGGCAACGCTCACGTTCGGGGTAGATGCGACAGCGAGGGCGGTGTCCCGGCGCGGGATTGCGGCAGGCGCCTCCTTGGAACAGCCATCGAACGAATCGCGACCGAATCGCAGTGCCCGCCGCGTTCCCCCTTCTCCCCCTACGAGATGTTGGGGTGTGGGATGAGCGGTAGCGGATTCAGGCCGGCCGCTCAGCGCGGGGCGTTCACAGGGACGGTGTTTGCCTTAACCTCAGTTTCCAGCGAGGTCGCCTCCAGCAAAGCCGTGCCGATCATGGTGGCGACGGACACGCGAAACGGCGCCATCAGGCGGGTGCCGGCAATCGGCACCAGCCACACGGAGATGTCCTTGTTCTCCGTCATGTACTTGACCGTATAGCGCGAGGGCCGGTGGCCTGCGACGGGCTGGTAACGCACCGAGCACACCACCGCAGAGCCCGCATATCCCGCCACCTTCACCGCCTCGGTGCGCTGGTAGGTCAGGGCCAGGTCGTAGCGCTGGCGCCCGTCGAACACCGGGACCGAGCGGGCGCAGGCCGCGGCGGACAGCATGTCGCCGGTGCCGGGCACGTAGACGAAAGCGCCACTCATGGGATCGAGGATGTTCTGCAGCACCGACTGCTCGATGGGAACGCGGTCGGCGGCCGGCTTCAGCGGCGGCTCCACCTCCATCTCCTTCAACGCCCCGGAAGCCATGGCGAGGCGCGCTGTTTCCGCCTTGCCATCGGCCTCGGCATTGAGCGCGTAGACCTTCGGCACCAGCTTTCCGCCGGAGATGGTCCCACGCGAGGCCGCGACGCCCTTGCCGGAGGAGACCGCCCGCAGCACGCCGGTGACGCGGGCCGAGCCGGAAATCTCATAGGCCTGATCGCCGGCCGCGACGGTGATGGAGCCCCGGCCCAGCTCGACGCCGCCGACGGTCAGCACATATTTGGCGTTCAGCTTCCCGTCCGCGCGGGCAGGCCCGGCGAGCGCCGTCCAGCCGGCAATCATCAGGATACCAGCCACGGCGGCAGCGGCACGGGGCCGGGAGCGAGGCAGAAGAGCAGTCATCGGGGTCGTCGTCATTGCATAGTCCGGATGGAGATGTCCGGGGGGCCGGCGGACCCTTGTCCCAGAGGCATGCACAGGGAAGGCGGCTGAACTGTGACCCCTGCCCTGACCTGCAGGCGGCACCAGCGAGCCGTCCTGCCGGCCCGATCGCGGCAGACCCTGTCGGCAGAGGCCGGGGCGACGCCGCGCGAATCCGCATGGGTCATTGACTTTACGGCGGTTTGTCACGATCTTTCCAGCCTACCCTGAGAGGCGGGTTGCGCAGACGACGGCGAGGACCGGCGCCGCGGCCCGTTTACCTCGGGGGATCGTGTTGATTGCCAAGGAGCTGAAGCCATTCGCCGCCCTATGAGACCCGTCGCGCCGGAGAAGGATGGACCGCGCGTCAATGAGGAAATCCGCATCCGCGAAGTCCAACTGATCGACCAGGACGGTCAGAACCGCGGCGTGGTAGCAATCCGCGATGCGCTCACGCTGGCGCAGGAAGCCGGGCTCGATCTCGTCGAGATTTCCCCCAATTCCGCGCCCCCCGTCTGCAAGATCCTCGATTACGGCCGCTTCAAGTACCAGAACCAGAAGAAGGCCAGCGAGGCGCGCAAGAAGCAGAAGGTGGTCGAGGTCAAGGAGATCAAGCTCCGCCCGGGCATCGACGACCACGACTACGACGTGAAGATGCGGGCCATGCAGCGCTTCTTCGAGGAAGGCGACAAGGTGAAGGTGACCCTGCGCTTCCGTGGTCGCGAGATGGCGCATCAGGACATCGGCTACAAGCTGCTCCAGAAGCTCAAGGAAGATGTGTCGCCGGTGGCCAAGGTCGAGGCCGAGCCCATGCTCGAGGGCCGGCAGATGATCATGATTCTCGCCCCCCGCTGACCCGGGCCTTGAGGACGGAATAAAGAAAAAGCCCGGCGCAGCGCGCCGGGCTTTTCTCGTTTCTGACCTCTCAGACCCACCCCTCCCGATGAGGGGCGCGGCCGCGTGAACGGCCGCGCAAGCCTCACGGGCAGGGGTGCTGGAGCCCGTCGTAGCCGGTGTAGGTACCGGTGTTCGGGTTGTACGACCGGAAGCGCGACATGCAATACGCCACCGCATCGTTCGTATAGACCGGCTCGGCATTGGCCGCCGCCACCGCGCCGAGCGCCAGTCCGCTGGCGACTCCGAGGGCGATCCACGCGCCGGTGTTGTTGTAATAGCCCCAGCCCCAGCCGGGACGATACCAGCCCCAGCCCGGACGCCACGGTCCCGGCCCCCAAGCGCCCGGCGGCGGGCGCCAGCCTGGACGGCCCCAACCCGGTCCGCCGGGTCCCCAGCCGGGACGGCCAGGACCCCAACCGGGACGGCCCGCATAGACCGGACGGCCGACATAGCCGGGACGACCGACGAAACCGGGGCGACCCACATAGCCCGGACGACCGACGAAGCCGGGACGGCCGACATAACCGGGGCGCCCCACATAGCCGGGACGGACGCCCACCCGGGGGCCGCCCATGCGCACGGCCCCGACCCGCGGTCCGCCGCCGCCGCGCCAGGCGACGGTTTCAACCGCGCCGGCATTGGCAAGCGCGGGATTGGCAAGGCCAAGGCGCAGCGCTTGTGCATTCGCGACGGGAACCGAAAGCGAAAGCATGCCGCCGGCGACCGCAGCCGCTGCAAACAATGCCACCCTTCTTGTGCCGAACATGATCTTCACTCCCTCAACACTTTCCATCTTCAGCGCTCTTTGTGTCGAATGTTTCGCGGACGTCGCGGAACTTGCGGCTGGAAAGCGGCGAAGTGGTGCATTCAATCGTTTGCGTGCCGCCGCCAATCACTCGTGCGTGACCAGAGGCATCCTTGCATCGCCCGGCGGCGTTGACCGGGAATAACAAGGAGTTCGGTATGCATCATCTGTTGCGCAAGACCTTCCGGCGGATCACCGTCGGCCTCACCTCCGCGGCCATCGTCGTTTCCAGCGTCGGTGTGGCCACTGTGGCGACGGCTCCGGCCGCATCGGCGCAGGCGTTGCGGGCCGGTGCCGCATCCATGAAGGTCCAGGCCGCGGCACCCGACGAGGTGCAGGTGCGGCGTGGCGGGCCAAGGCGCGGACCGGGATACGTCAAGCGAGGGCCGGTCCGTGGACCGGGCTATGGCCGCCCCGGATACGGCCGCCCCGGCTGGCATGGGCCGCGCCCCGGCTATCACGCGCGCTGGGGACGCCCCTATTGGCGGAACGGCAGCTGGTACTACCGCAATAACAACGGCGCGTGGATCGCGGCCGGCATCGCCGGCCTCGCCCTCGGCGCGGCGGCGGGTGCGGCGGCGGCCAACTCGAACAGCGGTAGCAACGCGGTCGCCTATTGCTCGCAACGCTTCCGCTCCTACAACCCCGCCACCGGCACCTACACCGGCTATGACGGGCTGCAGCATCCCTGCCCCTGATCCCGGCCGTTCTGGTTGACGAAAAGGTCGCCGCCTTGCGCGGCGGCCTTTCTTCGTGTCCCGATGCCGGCCCACCGCCTGTTGCGCGCAGCCTGGGCGGGGCGGCACTTGCCTTTATGCCTCCTCTCCTGTAACGACTGCCGCCTTCGAACTCGCCGGCGATTAAGGGCTGCCGCGCGGGTTCATACCGCTCAACAGCAACAAGAGGCTGAGCGTCCACCGCCCTCGCGGGCGCGGACCCATGCCACGGAGAGCCAAATGCCCAAGATGAAGACCAAGTCGGGAGCGAAGAAACGCTTCCGCCTGACGGGTACGGGAAAAGTGATCGCGGGTCAGGCCGGCAAGCGCCATGGCATGATCAAGCGCACCAACAACCAGATCCGCAACCAGCGCGGCACGACCATCCTCGCCGAGTGCGACGGGCGCGTCATCCGCAAGTCGTTCCTGCCGAACGGCTGACGCCACTGCGATCTGAAGGAGCTTTCCCATGGCCCGCGTGAAACGTGGCGTTACCTCACACGCCAAGCACAAGAAGGTCTACAAAGCCGCAAAGGGCTTTTACGGCCGCCGCAAGAATACCATCCGCGCTGCGAAGTCCGCCGTCGAACGGTCGATGCAGTATGCCTACCGCGATCGCAAGGTGAAGAAGCGCAATTTCCGCGCGCTCTGGATCCAGCGCATCAACGCCGGCGTGCGCGCGCTTGATCTCGACCTGACCTATTCGCGATTTATCGATGGTCTCGGCAAGGCCGGGATCGAGGTCGACCGCAAGGTGCTCTCGGATATCGCCATCCACGAGCCCGACGCGTTCAAGGCCCTGGTGGAGAAGGCCAAGGCCGCTCTCGTCTGAGAGGCGGCCCTCGCCTGATCGCAGCGCCCGGCGCGCTGCCTTCTCCTCCCGTCTTTTCCGAGACCTTCAAGAGCCCCGTGCGGATCGTCCGTCCGGGGCTTTTGCCATTGGGCGCGGCCCGTCTATAAGCGGCGCGACCCGACGCCGGCCCCCCGCCGGCCTTTCGCTTTCCGGGATAGGCCCATGTCCGCGACACCATCCGCCACCGATCCGAGCGCCCTGGAAGACCTTCAGGAATGCCTCTCCGCCGCCATCCTGCGCGCGCAGGACGAGGCCGGCCTTGAAGAGGTCCGCATCGCGGCCCTCGGCAAGAAGGGGTCGGTCTCCGAACTGCTGAAATCGCTCGGCGGCATGAGCCCGGACGAACGCAAGGTGATGGGCCCCGCCATCAACGGCCTGCGCGACGCCGTGCAGGGCCTCCTCTCCCACCGCCGCGCCGCCCTGAAGAGCGCCGCGCTGGAGGCGCGCCTCGCCACCGAAAAGGTGGACGTGACGCTTCCCGTGCGCGAGGCCGCCGCCGAGACCGGCCGCGTCCATCCGATCGCGCAGGTGATGGAGGAATTGACCGCCATCTTCGCCGACATGGGATTCTCGGTAGCGGAAGGGCCGGACATCGAGGACGACTTCCACAATTTCACCGCGCTGAACTTCCCCGCCGGCCATCCGGCGCGCGAGATGCACGACACCTTCTTCCTGCCTCCCGGCACGGACGGCGAGCGCAAGGTGCTGCGCACCCACACCTCCCCCGTGCAGGTGCGCACCATGCAGGCGCAGAAGCCGCCCATCCGCGTCATCTGCCCCGGCCGCACCTATCGCTGCGATTCGGACCAGACCCACACCCCCATGTTCCATCAGGTGGAGGGGCTGGTGATCGACAAGGGCGCGCACCTCGGGCACCTCAAGTGGGTGCTGGAGGAGTTCTGCAAGTCCTTCTTCGAGGTGGAGGGCGTGAAGATGCGCTTCCGCCCCTCCTTCTTCCCCTTCACCGAGCCGTCCATGGAAGTGGACATCCAGTGCGACCGCTCCCGCCCCGGCGAGATCCGCTTCGGCGAGGGCTCGGACTGGCTGGAAATCCTCGGCTGCGGGATGGTGCATCCCAACGTGCTCCGCAACTGCGGCATCGACCCGGACGAATACCAGGGCTTCGCCTGGGGCATGGGCATCGATCGCATCGCCATGCTCAAGTACGGCATGAGCGACCTGCGCGCCTTCTTCGAGGCCGATGTGCGCTGGCTCTCCCACTACGGCTTCCGCCCGCTGGATTTCCCCACCCTCGCCGGCGGCCTGAGCGCGTAAGGAGCAGGACCCATGAAATTCACCTACTCCTGGCTCAAGGACCACCTGGAGCCCACCGCCAGCTTCGACCAGATCGTGGAGCGCCTCTCCCTCATCGGCCTCGAGGTCGAGGGCGTGGAGGACAAGGCCAAGCAGCTCGCGCCCTTCGTGGTGGGCGAGGTGCTGACCGCCGAGAAGCACCCCAACGCGGACAAGCTGCGCGTCTGCACCGTCTCCATCGGCAGCGGCGACCCCATCCAGGTGGTCTGCGGCGCGCCGAATGCGCGGGCGGGCCTGAAGACCGTCTTCGCGGCGCCAGGCACGGTCATCCCCACGTCGGGGCTGGAACTGAAGATCGGCAAGATTCGCGACGTGGAAAGCCGCGGCATGCTCTGCTCGGCCCGCGAGATGGGCCTTTCCGAGGAGCATGACGGCATCCTGGAGCTGCCGGCAGACGCCCCCGTGGGCGCCCCTTTCGCGGAAGTGCTCGGCCTCAACGATCCGGTGATTGAGATCGCGGTGACGCCCAACCGCGCCGACTGCCTCGGCGTCTCCGGCGTCGCCCGCGACCTCGCCGCCGCCGGCCTCGGCGAGCTGATGGCGCCGCGCGTGAAGCCGGTAGAGGGCACCTTCCCCGCCCCGCTGAAGGTGACGCTGGAATTCGGCGAGTCCTCGCCGCTGTGCCCCGCCTTCGCGCTTCGGGTGGTGAAGGGCGTGAAGAACGGCCCCTCCCCCCAGTGGCTGCAGGATCGCCTGCGCGCCATCGGCCTGCGCCCCATCAACGCGCTGGTGGATGTCACCAATTTCATGACGTTCGACCGCAACCGCCCGCTCCACGTCTTCGACCTGAACAAGGTGACGGGCAACCTCGTGGTGCGCCGGGCCAAGGGCGGCGAGACGCTGCTGGCGCTCGACGGCAAGACCTACATGCTCGACGAGAGCATGTGCGTCATCGCTGACGACACCGGCGTGGAGAGCCTCGCCGGCATCATGGGCGGCGAAGAGTCAGGCTGCGACGAGAGCACCACCGACGTGGTGATCGAATCGGCGCTCTGGGACCCCATCAACATCGCGCAGACCGGCCGCAGGCTCGGCATCAATTCCGATGCCCGTTTCCGCTTCGAGCGCGGCATCGACCCGGCCTCCACTCTGCCGGGGCTCGACCTCGCCACCCACCTCATCCTTGAGCTGTGCGGCGGCGCGCCGTCCGATCTGGTGCTGGCGGGCGCCATCCCCGACACCACCCGCACCATTGCCTTCCCGCTCACCGAGGTGAAGCGGCTGACCGGGCTGGAAGCCAGCGAGGACGAGATTCGCGGCGTGCTGGACAGGCTCGGCTTCGTCGTCACAGGCAGCGCGCCGGTGCTTGAGGTGGTGCCGCCCTCGTGGCGTGGCGACATAGAGGGCAAGGCGGACCTCGTGGAAGAAGTGGTGCGCATCCTCGGCCTCGAGCGCGTGCCCGCCACCGAGCTGCCGCGCGGCGCCGATGCCCGCAAGGCGGTGCTGACCACTCTCCAGCTGCGCAGCCGCAAGGCCCGGCGCGCGCTGGCCGCGCGGGGCATGGTGGAGGCGGTCACCTGGTCCTTCGTGTCCAAGGAGGCCGCGAAGATCTTCGGCGGCGGCGCGGACGCCCTCGCCCTTTCGAATCCCATCGCCTCGGACCTCTCGGACATGCGCCCGAGCCTCCTGCCCGGCCTGATCAAGGCGGCCGGCGCCAATGCGGCGCGCGGGGCCGGCGACGTGGCCCTGTTCGAGGTGGGCCAGATCTTCCTCGGCGACGGCCCCGGCGACCAGCGGCAGGCCGCCTCCGGCATCCGCCGTGGCACGGCCAAGCCCACGGGCGGTGGGCGCCACTGGGCGGGCAATGCGGCGGCGGTGGACGCCTTCGACGCCAAGGCCGACGCCCTCGCGGCGCTTGCCGCCTGCGGCGCGCCTGTGGCGAATCTGCAGGTCACCACCGATGCCCCCGGCTGGTACCACCCCGGCCGCTCCGGCACGCTGCGCCTCGGCTCCAACGCCATGGCCCATTTCGGCGAGATCCATCCCGCCGTGCTGGAGGCCCTGGACGTGACGGGGCCGCTGATCGCCTTCGAGATCGTGCTCGACAAGATTCCCGAGCCCAAGGCCAAGGCGACGCGGGTGAAGCCGAATCTCGACCTTTCCCCCTTCCAGGCGGTGAAGCGCGACTTCGCCTTCCTCGTCGGCCGGGACGTTGCCGCCGCTGACATCCTCAGGGCGGCGCAGGGCGCGGACAAGAAGCTCGTGACCGGCGTCGGCGTATTCGACCTGTACGAGGGCAAGGGAATCGATCCCGACAAGAAGTCGGTGGCGGTGGAGGTCACGCTCCAGCCGCGCGAGCGCACGCTCACCGACAAGGAGATCGAGGAGGTCGCCGGCCGCATCGTCGCGGAAGTGGCGAAGAAGACGGGCGCAACGCTGCGCGCCTGACGAGAAGCGCCGGCGGCGCGTGTTGTCCCCATGCTCTGGATTGACGCGCGCCGCCGCTGCCCCTATAAGCCGAGCCCGAACTCAGGCGGCTGCGGCGGCCGGAGCCCAGCCCTCATTTCCGCTTGATCCTTATGGATCGGGTCGCGAGCCGGGCAGCAGCGAACCATCGCCGTCGCAGCGCCGCTGCTGGGGTCCGATCCGCAAGGCGGCCTCAAGACATCTGGAGATTTGACCGTGAAGCGCACCTATCAACCCAGCAAGCTCGTGCGCAAGCGCCGCCACGGCTTCCGTGCGCGCATGGAGACCCGCAACGGCCGCAAGATCATTGCCGCCCGCCGCGCCCACGGCCGCAAGCGCCTGTCCGCCTGAGGGTGGACCCTCGCGGAGCTGCCCGTCTTCGGGAGCCGTCCAACGTGGAACGCCCCTCGGATCTCAATCCGGATCGTCTCCGCCGGCTGGACCGCCTCAAGAAACGCCGTGATTTCCTCGCTGCGGCCAAGGCCGAGCGTGCCGGCGTCGCCTCCTTCCTCATGCAGGGCCGCGATCGCGGCGATGGGGAAGATGTGCGGGTCGGCTTCACCGTGACCAAGAAGACCGGCAATTCCGTTATGCGCAATCGCATCCGCCGCCGCCTCCGCGAGGCGGTGCGGCTGGTGCTGCCGGAGGCCGGACGCCCCGGCTTCGATTATGTGCTGGTGGCCCGCGAGGCCGCGCTGCGCACCCCCTTCGACAGCCTCGTATCCGAGATGGAGCGCGCCGTGCGCAAACTGCACGCGCCAAAAGCTCCGAAGGATGCCTCCTCAAAAGACAGGTCGCGGCCCCGGCAGGGCGCGCCGCGAGTCTTAAAAGAGTCGCTGCCGGCGTCTAAGGACGCCGCACGCTCCACCGGCGCTGCCGGCCCGAACACTCCCGATTTGACGATGCCGCCGACGGAGACCCTCCGGCATGAGTGATAACCGCAACATGTTCATCGCCATCGGCCTGTCGATGGCGATCCTCATCGGCTGGCAGTTCTTCTTCGGCATTCCGCAGGCGGAAAAGCAGCGCCAGGCCGCAGAGCAGCAGCGAATCGAGCAGGCCGCCCAGCAGCAGGCGCAGTCCGGCACCACGCCGACGCCCGGCGCGGCTCCGGGAACGACCCCCGCCGGCTTGCCCCAGACCGGCGTGCCCGGCGCCGGGCGGGCGCTGACCCGCGCCGAGGCGATCGCCGCCTCCCCCCGCGCGCCCATCGCCACCCAGCGCCTCAGCGGCTCGATCTCGCTGCGCGGCGCCCGGGCGGACGACCTCCTGCTGACCGAGTATCACGAGACGGTGGACCCCAAGAGCCCGAACATCGTGCTCCTGTCGCCGTCCGGCGGTCCCAATCCCTTCTACGCGGAATTCGGCTGGACCTCGGCCGCCGGCGCCGGCGTCGCCGTGCCCGGCCCCGACACCCTGTGGACCGCCCAGCCCGGCGCGACCCTGACGGAGAAGACCCCCCTCGTCCTCACCTGGGACAATGGGCAGGGCCTGACCTTCCGCCGCACCTTCACCATCGACGATCATTACATGTTCGCGGTGAAGGACGAGGTGGAGAACAAGGGCGCCGCCGCCGCCACGCTTTACCCTTATGCCCTCGTCTCGCGCCACGGCGTGCCAAAGGTCGAGGGCTTCTACATCCTGCACGAGGGCCTGATCGGCGTCCTCGGCGACAATGGCCTGCAGGAAGTCACCTATGCCAAGCTGGACAAGGAGAAGCCCCTCACCTTCTCCTCCACCGGCGGCTGGCTCGGCATAACGGACAAATACTGGGCGGCGACCGTCATTCCCGACCAGAGCGTGAAGGTGGACGCGAAGTTCTCCTCGGCCATGATCAACGGCCAGCAGACCTTCCAGACCGACTATCTCGCCCAGCCCCTGACGGTGGAGCCGGGCGGCAAGGTCGCCTCCTCCGGCCAGCTCTTCGCCGGCGCCAAGGTGGTGCAGGTGGTGGACGGCTATGCCGAGACCTACAAGATCGACCGCTTCGACCGGCTGATCGACTGGGGCTGGTTCTATTTCATCACCAAGCCGCTGTTTCTCGTCATCGACTGGATCTATCGCGTCGTCGGCAATTTCGGCGTCGCCATCCTCGTGGTGACCGTGCTGCTGAAGGGCATCTTCTTCCCGCTCGCCAACAAGTCCTACGCCTCGATGGCGAAGATGAAGGCGGTGCAGCCGGAACTCACCTCCATCCGCGAACGCTACGCCGACGACAAGGTGAAGCAGCAGCAGGCGATGATGGAGCTGTACAAGAAGGAGAAGATCAATCCGGTTGCGGGGTGCCTGCCCATCCTGATCCAGATTCCGGTGTTCTTCGCCCTCTACAAGGTGCTGTTCGTGACCATCGAGATGCGGCACGCGCCGTTCTTCGGCTGGATCCGCGACCTCTCGGCGCCCGACCCGACCACCGTGTTCAACCTGTTCGGGCTGATCCCCTGGGATCCCGGCTCCGTGCCGGTCATCGGCAGCTATCTCCTGCTCGGCGCCTGGCCGCTCATCATGGGCGTGACCATGTGGGTGCAGATGAAGCTGAACCCGGCCCCGCCGGACCCGACCCAGCAGATGATCTTCAACTGGATGCCCATCATCTTCACCTTCATGCTGGCGCACTTCGCCGCCGGTCTGGTGATCTACTGGGCCTGGAACAACACCCTCTCCGTCACCCAGCAGGCGCTCATCATGCGGCGGCACGGGGTGAAGATCGAACTGTGGGACAACATCAAGAGCGCAATAGGCCTCGGCAAGAAGCAGGCGGCGAAGGGATAGCCGCACCGCTGTTTCGAACGGGATCGAAACGCCGCGCTCCTCCGAGCGCGGCGTTTCTGTTTTGCATGTATATGTGACCATCTTGACACGTGACTAAATTGGAACATATTGCACCCATGGATGACGTCTTCGCCGCCCTGTCCCACCCCGTCCGGCGAACGGTGCTCGATCTGCTACAGGAGCACGATGGCCGCACGCTTGGCGAGCTGGAGCAGGCGCTGAAGCCGCACACCACCCTCACCCGCTTCGGCGTGATGAAACACCTCAAGGTGCTGGAGGAAGCACATCTCCTCCTCACCCGGAAAGTGGGCCGTGAGAAGCACCATTATCTCAACCCGGTCCCTATCCAGCTCGTCGCCGACCGCTGGATTTCCCGTTATGCCGCGCCGCATATGGCGGCGATGACCGGCCTGAAGCTTCTTTTGGAGAACAATCCAATGAGTTCCACCGCGCCGAAGCACATCTATGAGTTGTTCATCAAGGCGACGCCTCAAGCCCTTTGGGAGGTGCTGGCGGACGATGCGAAAACGCCGCTCTATGAGCACTTCAACATGACCAGCCGGACCGAATGGCGGACCGGAGGCTCGCGGAACTATTACATGGGCGACCGGCAGGTCATCGCCTGCACCATCCTGGAAATGGAGCCACCGCATCGGCTTGTCCTGTCCTTCCACGCCCAGTGGGCGCCAGACGTAGCGGCGGACAAGCCCTCGCGGGTCACATGGGAGATCGCGCCGATCGGCGCGGATGCCTGCAAGCTGACGCTCATTCACGACGATTTCGACGGAGAGACGGCAACCTCCAAGGCCGTGGTGCACGGCTGGCCGGAGGGATTGTCCCGGCTCAAGACCCTCGTTGAGACGGGCGAGCCCTTCCAGATGGCCGCGCCGGCTGCCTGACGGCCCGCAAGCGCATCAAACCAAGGATCTGGAGCCTCTCCCCGCTTCCATGAAACCAGGAGACGCTCTAGACGCGAGCCTCCGGCAGATAGCAGCGCCCGCCCTCCCCGCCCGGCATCTGCGGCAGGAAGCTGCCGCCCTCGCGGGCGAGGAAGTCCATCAGCGCCTGACCGGCCGGCATCAGGCGCTTGTCGCGGGCGCGCACGGCCAGCCACTGGCGCACCACCGGCAGCCCCTCCACCTCCAGCACACGCAGTCGGCCGTCCGCCACCTCCGCCGCCACCGTGTGGGCGGAGATGAAGGCGAGGCCGAGTCCCGCCATCACCGATTGCTTGATGGTCTCGTTGGAGCCGATCTCCATGGCGATGGGCGGGTTGGGCGCCCCCGCCTCCTCGAACACCCGTTCCATGAGCATGCGCGTGCCTGAGCCCGGCTCGCGCACCAGAAGCGATTCGCGGGCGAGATCGGCCGGTGTGATTCGCTTGCGCCGCTTGAAAAGGGGATGGTCCACGGGTGCCACGACGATGTGCGGATGGTCGCCGATGAGCCGCGTCTCCGCCTCCAGCGCGGTGGGGGGACGGCCCATGATCGCCACGTCGAAATCGAGGCTCACCATGCCCCGGAGGATGTCCTCGCGATTGCCGATGATGAGCTTCAGCTCGATTTCCGGCCGCCGCCGGCGAAAAGCGGCAAGCGCCATGGGGGCGAAATATTTGGCGGTGGAGACCACCCCTACCACCACCGAACCCCGCTCGGGGCTCTTCATCGCCGCGATGGCCTGCTCGGCCTCGGACAAGGCCCGCGCGATGCGCTCCTGAGCCGACAGAAGCTCCTGTCCAGCGGCGGTCGGTCGCAGACGGCCGTCCACGCGCTCGAAGACGGGGACACCGATGTCCTCCTCCAGCGCCTTCATCTGGGCGGTGACCGCAGGCGGGCTCAAACCCATGTCCTGCGCGGCTTTGGCGTAGGAGCCGGAGGCCGCGGCGAGGGCCACGAGGCGGAGTTGGCGAAGGGTCCAGTGGGGCGCCACTTCAGGTTTCCTGAATGCCTAGTTCATATCATTTAAATTTACCTGAAATCGAGCCGGGGGCAAGGTCACCTCAACAAACAGGAGGGCCGCCATCATGGGTGCCGACGCCGCCATCGGGCAGATCAAGGACGCCAAGAAGAGGTACGCCGCAGGCGTGCTGAAGTATGCGCAGATGGGCTATTGGGATGGCGACTACGTCCCCAAGGACACTGACATCCTCGCGCTGTTCCGCGTCACCCCCCAGGACGGCGTCGACCCCATTGAGGCAGCTGCGGCCGTCGCCGGCGAAAGTTCCACCGCCACCTGGACCGTGGTGTGGACCGACCGCCTCACCGCCGCCGACATGTACCGCGCCAAGGCCTACAAGGTGGAGCCGGTGCCGGGCCAGCCGGGGCAGTATTTCTGCTGGGTCGCCTATGATCTCGACCTGTTCGAGGAAGGCTCGATCGCCAACCTCACCGCCTCGATCATCGGCAACGTCTTCTCCTTCAAGCCGCTGAAGGCCTGCCGCCTGGAGGACATGCGCCTCCCCGTCGCCTATGTGAAGACCTTCCGGGGCCCGCCCACCGGCATCGTGGTGGAGCGCGAGCGCCTCGACAAGTTCGGCCGCCCGCTGCTGGGCGCCACCACCAAGCCGAAGCTGGGCCTGTCCGGCAAGAATTACGGCCGCGTGGTCTATGAAGCCCTCAAGGGCGGCCTCGATTTCGTGAAGGACGACGAGAACATCAACTCCCAGCCCTTCATGCACTGGCGGGACCGCTTCCTCTACTGCATGGAAGCCGTCAACAAGGCGCAGGCCGAGACCGGCGAGGTGAAGGGGCACTACCTCAACATCACCGCCGGCACCATGGAGGAGATGTACCGCCGCGCCGAATTCGCCAAGGAGCTGGGCTCCGTGGTGGTGATGGTGGACCTCATCGTCGGCTGGACCGCGATCCAGTCCATCTCCCACTGGTGCCGGGAGAACGACATGATCCTGCACATGCACCGTGCGGGCCATGGCACCTACACGCGCCAGAAGGGCCACGGCATCTCGTTCCGCGTCATCGCCAAGTGGCTGCGCCTCGCCGGCGTCGACCATCTCCACACCGGCACCGCGGTGGGCAAGCTGGAAGGCGACCCCATGACCGTGCAGGGCTACTACAACGTCTGCCGCGAGACGACGACGAAGACCGACTACACCCGTGGCATCTTCTTCGATCAGGACTGGGCGGGCCTGCGCAAGGTCATGCCGGTCGCCTCGGGCGGCATCCACGCCGGCCAGATGCACCAGCTCATCGACCTGTTCGGCGAGGACGTGGTGCTCCAGTTCGGCGGCGGCACCATCGGCCATCCGGACGGCATCCAGGCCGGCGCCATCGCCAACCGCGTCGCCCTCGAGACCATGATCCTCGCCCGCAACGAGGGCCGGGACATCAAGAACGAAGGCCCGGAAATCCTCATCGAGGCCGCCAAGTGGTGCCAGCCGCTGCGCGCCGCGCTCGATACCTGGGGCGAGGTGACCTTCAACTACGCCTCCACCGACACGTCCGACTTCGTGCCCACCGCGTCCGTCGCCTGAGGAGAAGAGACATGCGCATCACCCAAGGCACCTTCTCCTTCCTGCCCGATCTCACGGCGACCCAGGTCAAGGCCCAGATCCAGTATGCGCTGGAACAGAACTGGGCGGTCTCGGTCGAATACACGGACGATCCCCATCCCCGGAACACCTATTGGGAAATGTGGGGCCTGCCCATGTTCGACCTGCGTGACGCCGCCGGCGTCTATGGCGAGGTCGAGGCCTGCCGCGCCGCCCATCCCGGCAAATATGTGCGCGTGAACGCCTTCGACTCCACCCGTGGGTGGGAGACGATCCGCCTGTCCTTCATCGTGCAGCGCCCGGCGAAGGAAGACGGCTTCCGCCTCGACCGCACCGAGGGTCCGGGCCGCACCCAGCGCTATGCACTCCAGAACCGGGCCTACGCGGCCGGGTGACCTGACCAACCTTTTCGAGCTTCACCAGCGCGGCCGTTCCCACCGCGCCACTTAACGCCGAGGTTCGACCATGCTCGATGTCGCCACATCCGCACCGTCCGCCGCGTTGCCGGCTGAGGCTGCCGAGGGCAGGCTCGACCTCGGCGCTCTCTTCACCGAGAGCGAAGTCCCCGAATTCCTCGCCGAGCTGGACGAGGGCCTGATCGGCCTCAAGCCCGTCAAGCGGCGCATCCGCGAGATCGCCGCCCACCTCGTCATCGGCCGGGCCCGCGAAAAGCTGGGCCTCACCTCCGGCGCGCCGACGCTGCACATGGCGTTCACCGGCAATCCCGGCACCGGCAAGACCACCGTCGCCCTCAAGATGGCGCAGATCCTCCACCGCCTCGGATATGTGCGGCGGGGTCATCTTGTCTCGGTGACGCGGGATGATCTTGTGGGTCAATATATCGGCCACACGGCACCGAAGACCAAAGAGATTCTTAAGAAGGCCATGGGCGGCGTCCTGTTCATAGACGAGGCTTATTATCTGTACCGGCCCGAGAACGAGCGGGATTACGGTCAGGAAGCCATCGAGATCCTGCTCCAGGTGATGGAAAACCAGCGGGACGATCTCGTGGTGATCCTCGCCGGCTACAAGGACCGCATGGACCGCTTCTTCGAGAGCAATCCCGGCTTCCGCTCCCGCATCGCCCACCACATCGACTTCCCGGACTACGAGGACGCCGAGCTGGTGGAGATCGCCAGGACCATGGCGGCCGACGCCGACTACATCTTCAGCCCGGAGGCCGAGGTCGCCATCGAGGAATATGTGGCCAAGCGCCGGCTTCAGCCGAACTTCGCCAACGCGCGCTCCATCCGCAACGCCCTGGACCGCATGCGCCTGCGCCAGTCCCTGCGCCTGTTCGAGACCGGCGGCCTCACCGACCGCGAGGCCCTCGCCACCATCACCGAGCGGGATGTCCGCGCCAGCCGGGTGTTTGCCGGCGGCATCGACGCCCCCGACTACAAGCCGCAGGCGGGCTGATCCGCCGAAGCCAAAGACGACCAAAGAACAAAACCTGTGACGGCCCGACGAACGGGCCGCGCGGAGGAGCCCTCAGGGAGACCTGCCATGTTGGAGCCGAACGCAGACCATCGGGCCGCAGCCGCACAGGCTGTTGCTGCCTCGCGCATCACGCTCACCGTCATGCTGGACGAGTGGGCGGGTGCGGATGCTCGCCGCCGTGCCATCGCGGATACCGTCTGCGCCCTTGCAACCGGCTGCGCGTCGCTGGCCGCCGCCATCGCCGAGGGGCCGCTCGCCGGCGATCTCGCCCGCACCCTCTCTTCCGGCGAGGCCGGCGAAGGCCAGAAGGCGCTCGACGTCATCTCCAACGACATCGTCATCGGCGCGCTTAAGGCGGCGCCGGTGGCGGCGGTGGCGTCCGAGGAGAATGACGCGCCGGTCCTGCTCGATCCTGCGGCGCCGCTCCTCGTTGCCATCGATCCGCTGGACGGCTCGTCCAACATCGACACCGACATCTCGGTGGGCACCATCTTCGCGGTCTTCCCGCGTCCCGAGGGCGCCGACGCGTCCGCCCCCTCGGCCTTCCTGCAGAACGGCCGGGACATGCTGGCCGCGGGCTACGTCATCTACGGCCCGCACACCGCGATGATGCTGACGCTGGGCGCCGGCACCTGGCATTTCGCCCTCGACCGCGCCGGTCTCTTCCGTCTGGTCGATGCCGAGGTGAAGGTGAAGGAGGGCGCGGCCGAGTTCGCCATCAACATGTCCAACTACCACCACTGGGACGCGCCGGTGCGCGACTATGTGGACGACTGCCTCGCCGGCAAGAAGGGCCCGCGGGAGCGCGACTTCAACATGCGCTGGGTGGCCTCCATGGTGGCGGACGCGCACCGCATCTTCCAGCGCGGCGGCATCTATCTTTATCCGGGCGACGGCCGGAAGGGCTACAGCCACGGCCGCCTGCGCCTGCTCTACGAGGCCTTCCCGGTGGCCTTCCTGATGGAACAGGCCGGCGGTTGCGCCACTGATGGCCGGGGCGCGATCCTCGACCTGACCGCCGACGCCCTGCACCAGCGCGTGCCGTTCATCTTCGGCTCGCGCGACGAGGTGGCCCGCGTCAGCCGCTATCACCTCGAGCCGAACGGCCACGGCGAGCGATCGCCGCTGTTCGCCCGGCGCGGACTGTTCATCTGACCCGCGCCCCCTGACCTTCGGAACTCGAGCATCCCATGTCCATCAAGCACCCCATCATCGTCGTCACCGGTTCGTCGGGCGCCGGAACGACCTCCGTCAAGCGGACCTTCGAGCAGATCTTCTACCGCGAGAAGGTCAAGGCGGCCTTCGTGGAAGGCGACAGCTTCCACCGCTACGACCGCTATGAGATGCGCGAGCTGATGGCCGCCGAGGCGGCCAAGGGCAACAAGCACTTCAGCCACTTCTCGCCCGAAACCAACCGGCTCGATGATCTCGCCCAGTTGTTCAAGGACTATGGCGCCACCGGCTCCGGCCGCTTCCGCCACTATGTCCACGATGCCGGCGAGGCGAAGCTCTACAACACCGAACCTGGCCGCTTCACCGACTGGGAAGATCTGGAGCAGGGCACCGACATCCTCTTCTACGAGGGCCTGCACGGAGCCGTCGTCACGGACGAGCTGAACCTCGCCCAGCATGCCGACCTGAAGATCGGCGTGGTTCCCGTCATCAACCTCGAGTGGATTCAGAAGATCCATCGCGACAAGGCCACGCGAGGCTATTCCACCGAGGACGTGACCGACACCATCATGCGGCGCATGCCCGATTACGTGCGCTACATCTGCCCCCAGTTCACCGAGACCGACATCAACTTCCAGCGCGTGCCGACGGTGGACACCTCCAACCCGTTCATCGCCCGCTGGATTCCGACGCCGGACGAGTCGATGGTCGTGATCCGCTTCCGCGACCCGCACGGCATCGATTTCCCGTACCTGCTGTCGATGATCCACAACAGCTTCATGTCGCGGGCGAATTCCATCGTCATCCCGGGCAACAAGCAGGATCTCGCCATGCAGCTCCTGCTGACCCCGCTCATCATGAAGCTCATGGACCGCAAGCGCCGCGCCGCCTGAGGCGGGCGCGACAGTCCCTCCCCCGCGCCGGGGGGAGGGCGAGGGGGAGGGCGGCACGTTCTTGAGCCCCGAAGCCCGGGCGACCTTGGACGCGTGGCTGCCGCCCTCCCCCCACCTCTTCCGGACGGAGCGTGGCCTCCTCCGGCACGAGATGGCGCGTGTTGCGTAACCGATTGAAGGCCCGCCCTCCCCGCCGACTCCGGGACGGGATCTCCGGGCGCGCGAGCCGAAGGGAGAACACCATGACCGCCCACGCCGCTGCCATTGCCGCTGCCGAAGCTCCGGCGCCCGTCGACCGTTCGCCCGGCGCGCTCGGCTGGCCTGTGACGGCGGCCCTGCGTGCGCTCGCCATGGACGGCGTGGAGCGGGCCAAATCCGGCCATCCCGGCGCGCCCATGGGCATGGCCGAGATCGCCGCCGTGCTCTGGCGCGAGCATCTGCGGCACAATCCGGCGGACCCGTCCTGGCCGGACCGCGACCGCTTCGTGCTCTCCAACGGGCACGGCTCCATGCTCATCTATGCGCTCCTGCACCTCACCGGCTACGATCTGCCGATTGCCGAGCTGAAGCGCTTCCGCCAGCTGCATTCGCGCACGCCCGGCCATCCCGAGCTGGGCATGACGCCGGGCGTTGAGACCACCACCGGCCCGCTGGGCCAGGGCCTCGCCAATGCGGTGGGCATGGCGATTGCCGAGAAGACGCTGGCGGCCCAGTTCAACCGGCCGGGGCTCTCCATCGTCGATCACCGCACCTTCGTCTTCCTCGGCGACGGCTGCCTGATGGAGGGCGTGAGCCACGAGGCCTGCTCCCTCGCCGGCCGGCTCGGTCTCGGCAAGCTCGTCGCCTTCTATGACGACAACGGCATCTCCATCGACGGCAAGGTCGAGGAGTGGTTCCCGGACGACACTCCGGCCCGCTTCGCCGCCTATGGCTGGCAGGTCGTCCGCGACGTGGACGGCCATTCCCCCGCGCAGCTGCGGGCGGCGGTCGAGGCGGCGCTTGCCGAGACCGGCAAGCCGACGCTGATCTGCTGCAAGACCACCATCGGCCGCGGCGCCCCCACCAAGGAAGGCCACCAGGACACCCACGGCGCCCCGCTCGGGCCTGAGGAGATCGCCCGTACCCGCGCCGCCATGGGCTGGGAGCATGCGCCCTTCGAGGTGCCGGACGACATCTACGCTCTGTGGAATGCGCGCAAGGACGGCGCCGCCCGCCAGTCGGCGTGGGAGGCGCGGATGGAAGCCTATGCGCGCGCCTATCCGGCGGAGGCCGCCGAATTCCGCCGCCGGCTCAAGGGCGACCTCTCTCCCGCCTTCGTGGCGACTTATGACGCAGCCCTCAAGGCAACGGTGGAGAAGGCCGAGACGGTGGCCACCCGCAAGGCCAGCCAGCTCGCGCTGGCTGCTCTCGCCCCGGCGGTACCGGAATTCCTCGGCGGCTCGGCGGACCTTGCCCATTCCAACCTCACCACCTTCCCCGGCGCCGTACCCATCACCCGCGATCCGGCCGGCAACCAGATCTTCTACGGCGTGCGCGAGTTCGGCATGTCGGCGATCGCCAACGGCATCGCCCTGCACGGCGGGTTCATCCCCTTCGTCGCCACCTTCCTCGTGTTCTCGGACTATGCCCGCAACGCCATGCGCATGAGCGCGCTGATGGGCCAGCGGGTGATCTACATCCTCACCCACGATTCCATCGGCCTCGGCGAGGACGGCCCCACCCACCAGCCGGTGGAGCATGTGGAGAGCCTGCGCCTCATCCCCAATCTCGACGTGTGGCGCCCCGCCGACACGGTGGAGACGCTGAGCGCGTGGCACGCCGCTTTGACGCGCACGAGCGGGCCGAGCGCCCTCATCCTCTCCCGTCAGAACCTGCCCTGCTGGCCGCGCGACGCCGCGCAAATCGAGGCGATCGAGGCCGGCGCCTATGTGCTGCGCGAGAGCGAGGGCCTCGCCCGCGCGGTGCTGGTCGCCACCGGCTCCGAGGTGAAGCTGGCGGCGGCGGCGGCGGACCTGCTCGATACCGCCGGCATCCCGACCCGCATCGTCTCCATGCCCTGCCGCGAGCGCTTCGAGGCGCTGACCGAAACCGAGCGCGCCACCCTGTTTCCCAAGGGTGTGCC
This sequence comes from Xanthobacter flavus, assembly GCF_017875275.1. NCBI lineage: Bacteria > Pseudomonadati > Pseudomonadota > Alphaproteobacteria > Hyphomicrobiales > Xanthobacteraceae > Xanthobacter > Xanthobacter flavus. The sequence continues at coordinate 1,133,101 of NZ_JAGGML010000001.1, forward strand.
CGTGGTGGCGGTGGAGGCGGGCGTGACCCGCGGCTGGCGCGGCCTCTCCGGCACGCGCGCCGACGCCATCACCGCCATCGGCATCGACCGCTTCGGCGAATCCGCGCCGGAAAAGGATCTCTGGCCGCTCTTCGGCTTCACGCCGGAGGCCGTGGCCGACGCCGTGCGGCGGGTGGTGGGGTGAGAAACGCCGCGTCTGTGGCCCGCTTCTACGGCCGTCATGCCCCGGCTTGTCCGGGGCATCCACCGGCCCGCATAAGCGGTGAAGGACAGCGGACAGCGGACACCGGCCAAACGGCATCGTGGATCCCCCGGACAAGCCGGGGGATGGCGGGACGAACGGGACCATGGCGCTCGCATTCCGAGACACCGACTTGAACATTGAAGAGGAGAGGACAATGGCCCTCGTTTCCATGCGCCAGCTGCTCGACCATGCGGCGGAGCATTCCTACGGACTGCCAGCCTTCAACGTGAACAACATGGAGCAGGTGAAGGCGATCATGGATGCGGCCCGCGCCACGTCCTCGCCGGTCATCCTGCAAGGCTCGGCCGGCGCCCGCAAATATGCCGGCGAGCCCTTCCTGCGCCATCTCATCGCCGCCGCCGTGGAGGCCTATCCCGAAATCCCGGTGGTGATGCACCAGGACCACGGCGCCTCCCCCGCCGTCTGCATGGGCGCCATCAAGTCCGGCTTCTCCTCGGTGATGATGGACGGCTCGCTCAAGGAAGACGGCAAGACCCCGGCGGACTACGACTACAACGTCTCCGTCACCGCCAAGGTGGTGGAACTGGCCCATGCGGTGGGCGTGTCGGTGGAAGGCGAGCTTGGCTGCCTCGGCTCGCTGGAGACCGGCAAGGGCGAGGCCGAGGACGGCCATGGCGCCGAGGAGGCCCTCGACCATTCCCGCCTGCTGACCGATCCGGACGAGGCCGCGCAGTTCGTGAAGGCCACCCAGTGCGATGCGCTGGCCATCGCCATCGGCACCTCCCACGGCGCCTACAAATTCACCCGCAAGCCCACCGGCGACATCCTCGCCATCGACCGCATCAAGGCCATCCACCAGCGCATCCCCACCACCCATCTGGTGATGCACGGCTCGTCCTCGGTGCCGCAGGAGCTGCTTGAGGAAATCCGCACCTATGGCGGCGACATCAAGGAGACCTACGGCGTGCCGGTGGAGGAGATCCAGGAAGGCATCCGCTACGGCGTGCGCAAGGTGAACATCGACACCGACATCCGCCTCGCCATGACCGCCGCCATCCGCCGCGTCGGCGCCAAGAACAAGAGCGAGTTCGACCCGCGCAAGTTCATGGCCGCCGCCATGGACGAGGCGAAGAAGGTCTGCATCGCCCGCTTCGAGGCCTTCGGCTCCGCCGGCAAGGCGGAAAAGGTGCGCCCCATCGAGCTGGACGACATGGCCAGGCGCTACGCATCCGGCGAACTCGCGCAAGTGGTGCATTGAACGGGTGCATTGAGCGGACGGCTGGCGCCCACGCGGCGCCGTGCCTATAGAGTGCCTGAGGCGGCCATGGCCGCCTCTTTCCCCGGACAAGCCACAGCGAAGCTGGAGCGCTGATCCGGGATCCATGGAAGGATCCTGCGCAGCAGGCTCTTTTCAGGGACGGTCATGAAGGGAGCCGACTTCGGCGCAGTCTTGTGCCGGACCCCGGCTCTCCAGACGTTGAGGAGATTGCCATGGCCCGCGCCTATCCCATCATCGCCCCGTCCATCCTCTCGGCGGACTTCACCCGCCTCGGCGCCGAGGTGGATGCGGTGCTCGAGGGCGGTGCCGAGTGGATCCATTTCGACGTGATGGACAACCATTACGTCCCCAACCTCACCATCGGCCCGCTGATCCTCCAGTCCCTGCGCAAGGCGACGAAGGCGTTCGTGGACGTCCACCTCATGGTGAAGCCGGTGGACGGCATGATCGAGGCCTTCGCGAGCGCGGGCGCCGACCTCATCTCCTTCCACCCCGAAGCCTCCGAGCATGTGGACCGCTCGCTCCAGCTCATCCGCTCAAAGGGCGTGAAGGCCGGCCTGGTGCTGAACCCGGCCACCCCCCTCTCGGTGCTGGACTACACGCTGGAGCAGCTCGACCTCGTGCTGGTCATGTCGGTGAATCCCGGCTTCGGCGGGCAGGCCTTCATCCCCTCGGCGCTGGACAAGCTCAAGGCCATCCGGGAGCGCATCGACGCCTCCGGCCGCGACATCCGCCTGGAGATCGACGGCGGGGTGAAGGTGGACAATATCGGCTCCATCGCCGCGGCGGGCGCGGACACCTTCGTCGCCGGCAGCGCCATCTATGGCGCGAAGGACTATGCCGCGACCATCGCAGCCATGAAGCGCGAAATCGCCGCCGCGACCGGCACCGCTGCGGCGGCGTGAGGCTATCTCAAGCGGCGCGACTCCTGAGCGAAGACGCTCGGCACCGGTCGAAGACCGCAGCCGAGCCGATCAATGCCCCGGCCGGCGCGGCGCGATGATCTCGCCCCGTGCCCGTTCCGCCCGCTCGATCAGGTATTTTGCCACCAGCGTGAACAGTGCCACGCCGGCGAGCACGGTTGCGGCTGCGAAGGCCGCGACCGTGTGGCTGTCCTGATAGAGCAGCTCGATCTGCAGCGGCAGGGTCGAGGTCTGGCCCCGGATGTTGCCGGAGACGATGGAGACGGCGCCGAACTCGCCCATCACCCGTGCATTGCACAGGGCCGCGCCATAGAGCAGCGCGAACTTCACGTTGGGCAGGGTGACGAGCCGCAGCACGTCAAAGCCCGAGGCGCCCAGGCTCACCGCCGCTTCCTCCTCGTCGCGCCCCTGCGCCATCATCAGCGGCACCAGCTCGCGCAGCACGAAGGGCGCGGTGACGAACAGGCTGGCGAGGATGATGGCCGGCACCGCGAACATGATCTTGATGTCGTGCGCCTGCAGGAACGGCCCGAACAGCCCCTGCGCTCCATAGACGAAGAGATAGGCGACGCCCGCCACGATGGGCGAGATGGAGAAGGGCAGCTCCGCCAGCGCAAGCAGCAGGTTGCGGCCGCGGAAGGAGAATTTCGTCACCGCCCAGGCCGCCGCGATTCCGAAGGCGGTGTTGAGCGGCACGCAGATGATGGCGGCGAGCAGCGTCAGCCCCACCGCGTGCAGCGTATCGGGCCGGGCGAGCGCTTCGAGATAGGCCGGGAGGCCGCGCGCGAAGGCCTCGGCGAAGATGACCGCCAGCGGCGCGATCAGCGCCAGCGCAGTGGTCGCCAGCACCAATGTGAGAATCACCGAGCGGGTTGCCGTGCCGTCGCCGACGCGCAGGCGGTGGCGGTTGACGGGATACGCCATCAGGCATCCCCCATCGCGAACTTCTGGTGCCACGCCTGCACGGCGTTGACGATCAGCAGCATGAGGAAGGCGAGGCCAAGCATGGTGACGGCGATGGCCGCCGCGGCGGCATAGTCATATTCCTCCAGCCGGATGAAGGTGAGCAGCGCCACGATCTCGGTGCGGAACGGCTGGTTGCCGGCGATGAACACCACCGCGCCGAACTCGCCCAAAGAGCGGGCGAAGGCCAGCGACGTGCCGGCGAGGAAGGCCGGGAAGATCGCGGGGAAGATGATGCGGCGGAAGATGGTGAGGTCGCTCGCGCCAAGCGTGGCTCCCGCCTCCTCCAGCTCCGGCTCCATGTCCTCCAGCACCGGCTGCACCGTGCGCACGACGAAAGGGATGGAGGTGAAGGCCATGGCGCAGACGATGCCGGCCGGAGCGTAAGCCACCTGAATGCCCCACTGCGCCAGCGGCGCGCCGAACCAGCCGTTCTTGGCGAACAGCGCCGTCAGCGCGAGGCCAGCCACCGCCGTGGGCAAGGCGAAGGGCACGTCGACCATGGCATCAAGCAGGCGCTTGCCGGGAAACTCGTAGCGCACCAGCACCCAGGCGAGGGCAAGGCCATAGACCGCGTTGAACAGCGCCGCCAGCGCCGCCGTGGTCAGCGTCACCTGGAAGGAGGCGAGCGTGCGCGGCGAGGTGATGATGGCGATGTAGCGCTCGAAGCCCACATCCGCCGCCTTCAGCAGCAGCGCGCCGATGGGCAGGAGCACGATGAGGCCGAGATAGAGCAGCGTGAGGCCGAGCGAGAGCCGCAGGCCCGGAATGACGCTTCGGCGCGACTGGCGGCTCAGCATCGGCAGCGCGAAGCGGGGGCGGGGCATGGGCTCTTAGGGGGCATCTTGCGCTGTAGGGTCGGGCCGACGTCGCGGCATACGGCCGTTATGGCGCGCATGGGCGGAAATGTCATGCTTGGCCGGGATAAAAATTAAACACCGCGAAATCGCTGTGATTTCACGCCACAAAAAAGGGCCGCGAGGCGGCCCCTTCCGTCTTCTTCGGTTGCCTTGGCTCAAAACCCCGGCAGGTCGAAGGCGCCCGGCAGCGGCCAGCGCAGGCCGGTGATGGGGCCGGGCCCAGCGGCGGTGGGTCCATAGGTCGGGTAGAAGTAGCCGGGCGAAAGCGCGTAGTCGAGATAGGACTTGGAGCCGGGCTTCACCACGGTTCCGGCGTCGAGATACGAGCGGCGCTCGACGACGATACGATTGCGCTTCTTCACCGTCTGCGCCTCGGCGCTGTCGGCGGAAGCGATGGAGAAGGCGCCCGTGGTCGCCGCGATGGCCGCGACCGCCAGCGACACCGAGAGCGCCGTCTTCAGGCCCGTGCGGGCAAGAGAAGCGAAGGCGGTGAACGAAGCGAAACCCATGGCATCCTCCCAGATCGGCGCAGGGCCGACCTTGACTGGATTAATAGACGTTTGTCCCCTGCGCAAGGAAACCCGCCTCCTCGGCGCCATGTTCCCGCCGTCTCGCGGCCGGCGCGTGGCGTTCACGCAACAGTCGCTTGCGCCGATGGCATGGCTGATCGCGAATCTTCGATTTGCAAGGCTAGGGGGTTCGGCCTAAAAGCACGGTCTTCGGCCGCATGGGCCGATACATCCGAGGAACATCATGGGTTACAAGGTCGCCGTCGTCGGCGCCACTGGCAACGTGGGCCGGGAGATTCTCTCGATCCTCGACGAGCGGGGCTTCCCCGCGGACGAGGTCGTTGCGCTCGCTTCGCGAAAGTCGCAGGGCGTGGAAGTCTCTTACGGCGACAAAACCCTGAAGGTGAAGGCGCTCGAGACCTACGACTTCTCCGACACCGACATCTGCCTGATGTCGGCCGGCGGGGCCGTGTCCAAGGAATGGTCGCCGAAGATCGGCGCGCAGGGCTGCGTCGTCATCGACAATTCCTCACAGTGGCGCATGGACCCGGACGTGCCGCTGATCGTTCCCGAGGTGAATGCGGACGCCATCGTCGGCTTCTCCAAGAAGAACATCATCGCCAATCCGAACTGCTCCACGGCGCAGCTCGTGGTCGCGCTGAAGCCGCTGCATGATGCCGCGACCATCAAGCGCGTGGTGGTCTCCACCTACCAGTCCGTCTCCGGCGCCGGCAAGGACGGCATGGACGAGCTGTTCTCCCAGACGCGGGCCATCTTCGTCTCCGATCCGGTGGAGCCGAAGAAGTTTCCGAAGCGCATCGCCTTCAACCTCATCCCGCAGATCGACGTCTTCATGGACGACGGTTACACCAAGGAAGAGTGGAAGATGGTGGCCGAGACCAAGAAGATTCTCGACCCCAAGATCAAGCTCACGGCCACCTGTGTCCGCGTGCCGGTCTTCATCTCCCACTCCGAGGCGGTGAACGTGGAGTTCGAGAAGGAGCTTTCGGCCGACGACGCGCGCAAGATCCTGCGCGAGGCGCCGGGCATCCTCGTCATCGACACCCGTGAGCCGGGCGGCTACGCCACCCCCCACGAGGCCGCCGGCGAGGACGCGACCTACATCTCGCGCCTGCGCGACGACCCGACCGTGGACAACGGCATCGCCTTCTGGTGCGTGTCGGACAATCTGCGCAAGGGCGCCGCGCTGAACGCGGTGCAGATTGCCGAGGTTCTGGTGAACCGCAAGCTCATCACCGCCCGTTCCAAGGCGGCGTGAGCGTTTCAACACTTTGAGAGTGACGGACGGCCCGCTTCGGCGGGCCGTTTGCTTTTGGGGGTCAGCGCGGCCGGGAGCGCGTGCGCTGCGCCACGGCCACCACCAGCGCCACGCCGGCGGCGAAGGCGATGGTCTCGGCGTCCGGCACCTCGCCATTGATCGGCCAGGCGAGGCCCACCGTCACGAAGGTTTGCAGCAACTGCATCTGCCCGACGCGGGCGATGCCGCCTGTGGCGAGACCGGCGTTCCAGAAAAAGAAGCCGATGAGCTGGCTGAACAGGCCAAGATAGACCAGCGCCGCCCAGGAGGCGCCCGCAACGTCCCCCGCCCCGCCCCATGGAAAGGTGAGGAGCGCGAGCGGCAGCGTCACCGGCAGGCAGAGGATCAGCATGAAGGCGATCACCTCCCACCCCGACATGGTGCGCGCGAGGCCACCCGAGACGGCATAGCCGATGGCGCAGGCGATGACGCCGAGGAAGAGCAGGCTGTCGCCCATCCCCAGCGCGCCGCCCGCGCCGTTGCGCAAGGCGAAGGCCACCACCAGCCCCGCGCCCACCGCACTCGCGGCGAACAGGCCGAGGCCCGGGCGCTCCCCGGCCAGCAGCATGGCGGCGATCGCCGTACACAGGGGCAAAAGGCCGAGGACGATGCCGCCATGGGCCGCCGGCACCGTCTGGGTGGCGACGCCGATGGCCAGCGGGAACACGAAAATCAGGCACGCGGAGGAGACAGCGAGGCGCCACAGCACCGCGCGCTGGCCGAACGGCCACGGCCGGCGCATCACCAGCACCAGCCCCAGCGCCGCGAAACCTGCGAGGGCCGCGCGGCCGAAGCTGATGAAGGAGGGGCTGAAATCGTGCAGGGCAAACCGCGTGAGCGGCAGCGTCGCGCCGAACATCACCACCGCGACGAAGCCGAGAAGAAGCCCTATGGCCAGACGTCGATCCATGCGGCTCCCGGCGCTGTTCAGGGCCGCTTCATTAGGACGTGTGCAGCTGAAAAGACAGCGAAACCGCTTGATATGACCATCAGGAACCGTGATGGCGCGAAAAACGCAGGTGAAAGGCGGCACCGTCGCCGCTATGGTGGCGCGCCGCCGAACCCGTGCCATCCCAGCGCGCGGCCCTGAAGAGCGAGAACATGATCCAGTCCCAGCGTCCCGGCCATGACGTCGACCCCAAGCTGCTCGAAATCCTGGTCTGCCCCCTCACCAAGGGGCCGTTGGAATATGATCGCGAGCGCCAGGAGCTGGTCTCCCGCGCAGCGCGCCTCGCCTATCCCATCCGGGACGGCATCCCGATCATGCTCGCCGACGAGGCCCGCCAGCTGGACGAGAGCGAACTCAACCGCTGAGGTCCGGGCCATTCCCGGCGCCCCGCCCCTTGCAGTTCTGCGGCCGGCGTGAGTAAATAACAGATACGGCCTGGGGTGCCGCGCATCATGCGCGGCTGAGATTATACCCATCGAACCTGTCTGGATCATGCCAGCGTAGGGAGATGCCGATGAGCGAGAGCTTGTCGCAGTTTGTTTCCGCACCATCGTCGCAAGCCGGCTCCGGATCGGCAGGCAAGGTGAAGCCCCGTGTGGCGATCGTTGGCGGCGGCGTCATCGGCCTCGCCCTCGCATGGCGCCTCGCGGACGCCGGCTGCCCGGTGGACCTGTTCGATGCCGGCGAGACCGGGCAAGGCGCGAGCCGCGCCGCCGCCGGCATGCTCGCCGCCTGCGCCGAGGCCGAGCCGGGCGAGGAAGGCCTGCTCCCCCTCACCCGCGCCAGCCAGACCCTTTGGCCCGCCTTCGCCGCGGAGCTGGAGCGCATCTCCGGCGAGCCGGTGGACCTGCGCACCGAAGGCACGATCACCATCGCCCTCACGGCGGATGACCTCGCCAAGCTGCGCCACCTCTTCGCCTTCCAGCAGGGGCTGGGCCTGCCCGTCCAGTGGCTCAGCGCCGCCGAGGTCCGCCGACGCGAGCCCTATCTGGCGCCACGCCTCGCCGGCGGCGTGCTGAGCCCGCAGGACCACCAAGTCGACAACCGCAAGGTGGCGGCCGCGCTGAAGATCGCCGCCCTCAAGGCTGGCGCGAGGCTCCACGAACACACCCCGGTCAGCCGGGTGGAGACGGCCGGCGGCCGCGCCACCGGCGTCGTCACGGGCGAGACGCACCATGCCGCCGACGTGGTGGTGCTCGCGGCCGGCGCCTGGAGCCGGGGCGTGGACATCACCCCGGCGACGCCGCTGCCGGTGCGCCCCATCAAGGGCCAGATGCTCTCCCTGCGCATGGACCCGGCCGCGCCCATCCTCTCCCATGTCCTGTGGGCACCGGGCTCCTACCTCGTGCCTCGGCGCGACGGACGTCTCATCATCGGCGCCACCACCGAGGAGAAGGGGTTCGACACGGACCTGACGGCCGGCGGCCAGCTGGCGCTGCTCACCCATGCGTGGCGGGCGCTGCCGACGCTGGAGGAATTGAGCATCGTCGAGCAATGGGTCGGCTTCCGCCCCGGTAGCCGGGACGACGCGCCCATCCTCGGCCCGAGCCCGGAGGTGGACGGCCTCGTCTACGCCACCGGCCACCACCGCAACGGCATCCTGCTGCTGCCGGTGACCACGCAGGTGATCGCCGACCACATCCTCGGCGGCACAATGGCGGATGTCGCCCTGCCCTTCGGCGCGGAGCGCTTCGGCCCGCCGCGCGCGGCGGCGGAGTGAGCACCATGCTGGCCCTGAAGGTGAACGGCGCCGAGGAGGCCCATCCCGTGGCCACCGTCGCCGACCTGCTCGTCGCCAAAGGGCTGGAGCCGGAGCGCAAGGGCATCGCGGTGGCGGTGAACGGCGCGGTGGTGCCCCGCCGCACCTGGACCGAGGCGCGCCTTTCCGCAGGCGACGCCGTTGAGATCATCGAGGCCAAGCAGGGCGGTTGAGCCCCGGCCCAACAAAACAGGGCGCTCCTGAATGGGCGCCGGGAAGAAGCACCATGAGCGCGTTCCAGACTCCCAACGCCGATCCCCTCGTCATCGCCGGACGCACCTTCTCGTCACGGCTGTTCCTGGGCACGGCGGGCTATCCCAACCAGAAGGTGTTCCTTGATGCGCTCGCCGCCTCGGGCAGCGAGATGGCGACGGCCTCCATCCGCCGCATCAGCCTCGCCGGCTATGAGGAGAGCCTGACGGACCTGCTCACTGGCCGCGTCCACATCCTGCCCAACACCGCCGGCTGCCAGACAGCGAAGGACGCGGTGCTCACCGCCGAGCTCGCCCGCGAGGCGCTGGAGACGGACTGGGTGAAGCTGGAGGTCATCGGCGACCGCGAGCTGCTCTATCCCAATGTGGAGGAACTGCTGAAGGCGACGGAAGAGCTGGTCTCGCGCGGCTTCGTCGTACTGCCCTATTGCAACGACGATCCGGTCACCTGCCAGAAGCTGGCCGATCTCGGCGCCGCCACCGTGATGCCGCTGGGCTCCATGATCGGCACCGGCCTCGGCATCGCCAACCCGCACATGATCGAGCTGATCTGCGCCCGCTCCCCGGTGCCGGTGGTGCTGGATGCGGGCATCGGCACCGCCTCCGATGCGGCGCTGGCCATGGAACTGGGCTGCGCCGCCGTGCTGCTCAACACCGCCGTCTCCAAGGCGCTTGATCCGGTGCGCATGGCCACCGCCTTCCGCCACGCGGTGGAGGGCGGCCGCCTCGCCCGCCTCGCGGGGCGCATTCCGCGCAAGCTTCACGCCGAAGCCTCCAGCCCCGAATTCGGCCTCGTCGGGAGCTGACCCGCTGACCCGCCTGCCATCGCCGCCGCTGCTGCTCATCACCGACCGCACGTTGGCGCGCGGCGATCTGGCGGACGTGGTAGGCGCGGCCTGCGCCGGCGGCGTTCGGTGGATCAGCCTGCGTGAGAAGGATCTTCCCAAAGCGGAACAGATCGCGCTTGTCGCCCGCCTGCGCATCGTCACCGCGCCATGGGGCGCGCGCCTGACGCTCCACGGGACACCGGAGCTGGCGCGCGCAGCTGGCGCCGACGGCGTGCACCTGTCCGGCGGTGGGGATGCTGCGGCGGCCCGGGCGCTGCTCGGCCCCGACGCGCTGGTGGGCCTCTCCGCCCACAGCCTCGCCGAAGCCGCTGTGGCTGCGCCAGGCGTCCTCGACTACCTCACCGCCAGCCCGGTTTTCCCTACCACCTCCAAGCCGGGGCACGGCCCGGCTCTAGGCGTGGCCGGCCTTGGAGCCTTTGCCCGCACTTCGTCGGTGCCGGTGATCGCCCTCGCGGGCATCGACGCGGATACCCTGCCGATCTGCTTCCGGGCTGGCGCGAAAGGCGTCGCCGTCATGGGCGGCATCATGCGTGCGGAAGACCCCGCGGCGATCGTCGCGACCCTCCTCGCAGGGATTCCCCCACACGCCATCTGATCCAATTCGGAGCGGACTCAGCTTTGGCGCGCACCCGCCACTTTGATAAGCCTCACCATGGCGGATCGCTGCCAGATCAAGGGGGGAAATCCATGACCATAAATCGACGCACGCTGCTTGCGGGCTTGGTTGCCTGTCCCGTTTGCGCCACTGCCGCACGCGCCTCCGAGGGCGCGCACTGGACGTACGAAGGCCATGGCGGCCCGCAGGAATGGGGTTCGCTGGAGAAAGGCTTTTCCGCCTGTTCGGTCGGCACCCAGCAGTCGCCCATTAATCTTGAAGGCGCGGTGAAAGCCGAGAGCGCCGGCCCCATGCTCGCGTGGAAACCGTTCGCCTACAAGGTGGTGAACAATGGCCACACCATTCAGGCCGACGTGACCGGGGACGGCGGCACCGCCACCCTCGGCGGCAAGACCTATGCGCTGAAGCAGTTCCACTTCCATGCGCCGAGCGAGCATGCCGTGGACGGCAAGCGCAGCGCCATGGAAGCGCATTTCGTCCATGCGGCGCCCGAGGGCGGGCTTCTGGTGGCGGGCGTCTTCATGGTGCCCGGCACGGCCAATGCCGCTCTCTCCACCATCATGGCGGCGGCGCCGCGCGCGGCCGGAGACAAGACGCTGGCCGCCCCGCTCAATCCGGCTGGCTTTCTGCCATCGGCCCGCGGCACATATCGCTACGAGGGGTCGCTGACCACCCCGCCCTGCTCTGAAATCGTGGACTGGAACGTGTTCGCGGCGCCCATCGAAGTGGCGCAGGCGGATATCGACGCCTTCCGCGCCATCTTCCCCATGAACGCCCGCCCGCTGCAGGCGGTGAACCGACGTTTCCTTCTGCGCCTCAACTGAGACGAAGCAGGGGACGGGAGGCGCCGCGATGGGGGGCGCCCCACGTCTTTCCATCGGGGAAGGACGCCGCGCCCTCCCCGACTCCCTCACGCTCGCGTCAGGCGCGCGTCAGCCCCGCGTCACTTGGCGATGAGCAGAATGAGCTGCTGGCCGGCGGGGGCATCCAGCTCCGCTTCGGTCAACTTGCCGTCCTTGTTGGCATCGGCATCGTTGAAGCGCTTGCGGACGATGATGAGCCACTCGTCCAGCTCCAGCGTCTTGTCACCGTCCTTGTTGAACTGCGCCCAGTCCTCGTCGGACAGCCGGCCCTTGGTCTCGGCGGCCTCCAGGGTCTTGTCCTTGTCGGGATTGATGGCCTTGAACACCTTGGTCCCGAGGTCGATGGCCTCGACGATCTCGACGGTGCTGTCCTTGTCCTTGTTGTACTTGCGAAGGAATTCCTTGCCGGTGAGGGCGAAGGCCGACCCCGTGGCAGCGAGCGAGACCGCGGCGACGACGCCGAGGGAAATCATCCTGCGCTTCATGGCAAAACCTCCCGATTTTTGACAGCAAGACTGGGATACGTCCGCACCGATCCCGGCACAAGAACGCCGGGCGGCGTCCGAATGGCGCACGGGTTGAAAAAAGGGCCGGTGCAATGCACCGGCCCTTCGTTCTTTCAGACGATCCGATCGCGCGTGGCGATCAGTCCTCCTTCTCGACCTCGTCGACGGTGGCATCGGCGGCGCGCTGCTTCAGCGCGGCACCCAGGATATCGCCGAGCGAAGCGCCCGAATCCTGCGAGCCGAACTGGGCCACGGCCTCACGCTCTTCCGCGATTTCCATCGCCTTGATGGAGACCTGCACCTTGCGCGCCTTGCGGTCGAACAGGGTGACGCGGGCGTCGAGCTTGTCGCCGACCGAGAAGCGCTCGGGGCGCTGGTCGTTGCGGTCACGAGCGAGCTCGGAGCGCTTGATGAAGGCGGACAGATCGGTGCCGGTGAGCTTCACCTCGATGCCGCCGTCCTTCACGTCGGAGACTTCGCAGGTCACGACCGCGCCCTTCTTCACCTCGCCCGCGTCGGCGAAGGGATCGCCGGCCAGCTGCTTGATGCCGAGGGAGATGCGCTCCTTCTCGACGTCCACGTCGAGCACCACGGCCTTCACCATGTCGCTCTTGCGGTATTCGTCGATCACCTGCTCGCCCGGACGGTTCCAGTCGAGGTCGGAGAGATGGACCATGCCGTCCACATCGCCGTCGAGGCCGAGGAACAGGCCGAACTCGGTCTTGTTCTTGACCTCGCCTTCCACCACGGCGCCGGGCGCATACTTCTCGGCGAAGGCCTCCCAGGGGTTCTGGAGGGTCTGCTTGAGGCCGAGGGAGATGCGGCGCTTGGCCGAATCCACTTCCAGCACCTGAACCTCGACCTCCTGGGAGGTGGAGACGATCTTGCCAGGGTGGACGTTCTTCTTGGTCCACGACATCTCGGAGACGTGGATGAGGCCCTCGATGCCGGGCTCCAGCTCCACGAACGCGCCGTAGTCGGTGATGTTGGTGACGCGACCCTTGAAGCGGGCCTCCACCGGATACTTGGCCTCGATGCCCTCCCAGGGATCGCCCAGGAGCTGCTTCATGCCGAGCGAGATGCGGTGGGTCTCGTGGTTGATCTTGATGATCTTGACCTTCACCGTCTGGCCGATGTTGAGCACCTCGGTCGGGTGGTTCACGCGGCGCCAGGCGATGTCGGTGACATGCAGCAGGCCGTCGATGCCGCCGAGATCAACGAACGCACCGTAATCGGTGATGTTCTTGACCACACCGTCGATGGCCTGACCCTCTTCGAGGTTCTGCACCAGCTCGTGGCGCTGCTCGGCGCGGGTCTCTTCCAGCACGGTGCGGCGGGAGACGACGATGTTGCCGCGGCGACGATCCATCTTGAGGATCTGGAAAGGCTGCTGGTTGTGCATCAGCGGGCCGACGTCGCGGATCGGGCGGATGTCCACCTGGGAGCGCGGCAGGAAGGCCACGGCGCCGTCGAGATCGACGGTGAAGCCGCCCTTCACCTGGTTGAAGATCACGCCGAAGACCTTCTCGTTGGCCGTGAAGGCCTTCTCGAGCTTGACCCAGCTCTCCTCGCGGCGCGCCTTGTCGCGCGAGAGGACGGCTTCGCCCATGGCGTTCTCGACGCGCTCGAGATAGACCTCGACCTCGTCACCCACCTTGATGGCGTTCTCGCGGCCGGGGCCGGCGAACTCGCGCAGGGCCACGCGCCCTTCCGTCTTCAGGCCGATATCGATGATCGCCAGATCCTTCTCGATGGCGACCACGATGCCCTTGACCACCGAACCTTCATTGGTGTCGGCACGGCCGAAGCTCTCGTCGAGCAGGGCGGCAAAATCCTCACGGGTGGTTTCTACGGCGGACATTCACGCTCCAGACTTGCTGCGCCGGCATCTCGTGTTGCGAGGCCCGAACCGCTCGGATGTCCGCCATTCAAGAAATGACGAACGGCCGCCGCAAAAGCGGCGGGCCGGCGCGAAGGCCGGGCGGCACGGGCGATGAATTGGATGTCGCTACGCGCTCACAGAAAGCCAGGGCGGGCTGCCTCCAACGATCAGGACCCGCGTATACCGCCGGTCCCTGCCCGCCCGGGCGGCTCCCCGCTTGGGGAGCGCGGCCACGAACGGGGCTCACATAGTGCAAAAACCCCTCTGGCGCAAGGCCGCGGGCCAGTGTCCCAAGCGCGGGCGGTACGCCGGGAGGCGGCTCAGCGCCCCGGCGCCAGGAAGGCGGGGCTGGGCTCGGGCCATTCCGCGCTACCGGCTGGCTTGGCCTGGACGGCGGGGGCCATCTCCTCCCGCACCACCAGCACCGGTATGCCGGAGTGCGTGAGCACCTTCGTCGTTTCGCTGCCCAGCACCACGGCCGAAAGCCCCCTGCGGCCGTGGGAGGCCATCACGATGAGATCGCAGCCCTCGGCCTCTGCGGTGGCGATGATGCCGTGGAAGGGCTGGTCGTCCTCCACATGCACCTGCTTGGCCTCGATCCCCGCCGCGCTGGCGGAAGCGGCGGCGCGGGAGAGCACGGCTTCGGCCTTTCGCCCGCTCTGGCGCCGGTATTCGGCCTCCGTGTCGGCGATCTGGTCGGCCTCGGTGCTGAAAAGGTGGAAGCGCTCGCTGGCGGTGACGATCACGAGGCCGGCGTGAAGCGCGGCGGCGAGCGCGACGGCGTGGGACACCGCGAGATCGGACAGGGCCGATCCATCGGTGGCGACGAGGATTTTCTTGTACATGGGCTCCCTCCCGAACGGGAGCTCGATCATAGCAGCGGGGGACAATGAAACCGCTTGCGCGCCATCAATTCGCCGGGAGCGGGGAGAATGCCCGTCAGTCGGCGATGATCTTGACCTTCTCGCCATACTTCAGCCGGGCGTTCGCATCGAGCCCGTTCAGGATGAGGAACCGCTCCACCGGGCGGTCGGGCACCTGCATCTTGCCGGCCATCTTCTCCACCGTATCGCCGAGGCCCACCTGGACGATGCGCACGCGCAGCGGCTTCACCGTATCCGCCTCGCCGGAGGAGACGCGGCGGAAGGTGTCGGCGGCCGCGCGGAACTGCCGGTCCAGCTCCGGCGTCAGCTCGCGGGCGGCGAAGATCAGGCGGTAGACATCCGAGCCGAAGCGGATGGCGAACATGCGGAACGACCACTGGTCCCCCCGCGCCACCGCCGTCGCGGCGCTGAAGCCGTTCACCGTGAGCGATTCGACGGTGTTGATCTCCACCCCGTCGATCCAGCCGGACGAGAGATATTGCGCCAGCGACTGGTCGCCGGGAATGCGGACGGCATCGAGCCTGAGCGCCTCGCGGCCGGTCTGGGTCGCGCCGAGCACCGCCTGGGAGGTGTTTTCCAGCGAGAAGCCTTCCGGCGCGGAGAAGGTGAAGCCGAGCTTGGGGTGCAGGAACCTGCGGCCGCGGACGAAGCCTTCCTTGGGATCGTCGCCGTAGACCATGCCGTTGATGACGTTGAAATAGGCGCTGCGGTCCCGCTCGCCGTCGGACGGGCCGGCCGCCGGCGCATACTGGCGGGCATTGGCGATGGCGATGGAGATGCGCTCGGGCGTCGCCGGGTGGGACGACAGGAAGTCCATGTCCGGCGTGCTGGAGGACGATCCCGAGATGGCCGTGCTCTTCATCTCCGAATAGCGGCCCATGTCGGTGAGGAAGCGCGAGGCGCCATAGGGATCGAAGCCGGCGCGCGCGGCGATGCCGACGCCGATGGCATCCGCCTCCAGCTCCTGCCCGCGATTGAACGAGGCGAGCGTGCGCCGGCTCTTCTGCATGGCAAGGGCGCCGAGATCCGGGTCGTTCACCACGTCCGAGATGACGCGGCTCACCAGCACCGCCTGCTTCACCTGGTCCTCGCGAATGGTGGCGTGGCGAGCGATGACATGGGCCATCTCGTGCGCCAGCACGGAGGACAGCTCGGACGTGTCGTTGGCCAGCGCCAGCAGGCCGCGCGTCACGTAGAGCGAGCCGTCCGGAAGGGCAAAGGCGTTGATGGCCGGCGAATTCAGCACGGTGACGCGATACTTCAGGTCCGGCCGCTCGGAAGCCGCGACGAGGCGCTCCACCACCTTCTGGATGAGCGCCTTCAGCTCGGGATCGTCATAGGCACCGCCGTAGCTCGCAACGAGCTTTTCATGCTCGCGCCGCTGCGAGGGCGACATGTCGGCGAATTCGGACGCCGGGCTGGTGGAGGCGAGCGGCACGCTCACCTGATCAAGGTCGATACCCGTGCATCCAGTGAGCCACAGCGGGAAGGCGACGGCGGCGCAGGCGAGCAGCGTACGAAGGCCTGATCGCGGGGCGTGCGCGTGCGCAGGCGCTTCCGCCCGAACCCGCCTCGCCGCACCCTGGCCTCTCAGCGCCTCACGCACCCAGCACCTCATTCATCCGTTCACCGCTCCCGGTGCCTCGACGGCAGCGCCTGCGTATCGGGCGCGGGATCGACCCTGCCCTCGATGCGCAGCACCTCGCCCCGCCGCCGCGGCGCCATGGCCGGCCCGCCTTCATCGCGGACGACCCCCCTTACCTGGATAAGGGAACCGCGCAAAATGGCAGGATCGAGCCTATCGCCCAAGATTGTGGCGAAATCCTCCCTCGCCAGCATGACAGTGAAATCTTGCTTCCACCTTGCCCCGAAATTCAGAAAAATCCGGTCGCGCCCGCCGGCGGCAAGGACCTTGCCTTCCGCAACGGAAAACAGGCCGAGCCGTTCCTCCATGGCCTGTTCATCGCCGGCTTGAGCAATCGCCGTGGCAAGGCTCCAGATGCCCCGGCGCGCGCCGCGCGCCTGCGCTTCGGCATCAAGGCGGCGCGCGGCGCAGGTGGTATCGCCATCCGCCGTCGCATAGCCGGCGCCCGCCCGAATGAGCGCCGTTGCGAGATCCTCCCGCCACCCCTCCCCCGCCGCCGGGCACACGAGCCCCGCGGGGCCGACGAGCCGGCCGTGGCGGTCGGGCGCAGCGGCGGCCGGCGCGATTGCGCAGCCATCAAGCACCGAAGCAACGGCCGCCCTCGCGAGCGCGAGCATCCGCCGGTCGGGCCAGAGGCGCGTCGGCAAGGCGATGCCTTCGGGGACAAGGCTTTTTCCATCCGCGAGGGAGAGCACCCCGGCGTCACTCCAGCGGGCAACGCTGCCGGCCGCATCCGCCGGGTCTCCGGCACAGTCTGGAACACTTGCGGCGATCGGCGCGCCGCTCCGCTGGGGTGAGCGGGCAAAAGCCGGGGAGACGTTCGCGAGAATAAACCCCACCGCGAGAGCAAGACCCGCGAGACCGGCAAACGCCCGCCATGCCCCGCGCAATGCATGCATGTCGTGCGTAAGGACTGCGCGCTGTGGTGGATTGCCCCGCGTCATGCGACGACGATAGCGGCAACCCGCCCCTCAATTGAAGACAGGACCGATCAACTGTCCTTACCCCGCATTTCGCACCACCCCAGCCGTCCCCGCGCCGCACTGGGGAAAGCCGCCTTCCCGCCCCTTCCCTCCCGGCGTGCCGCGTTTTAGAAGGGGGGCATGTCCCGGTAGCTCAGCAGGATAGAGCAGCGGTTTCCTAAACCGCAGGTCAGGGGTTCGAATCCCTTCCGGGACACCATTTACATTATAAATCAAAGACTTACACAAGGGTTCGCCACAGCGAGCAGCCTACAGCCGCCGGAGGCTCACCTCAGCCACCTCGTGGCGGCCGGCCTTGCGCAGGATGAGGTCGGCGCGCTGGCGGGTGGGCAGGATGTTTTCCTGCAGGTTCAAGAGATTGATCCGCCGCCAGATGGAGAGCGCGGTCGCCTGCGCTTCCTCCTCGGACAGCTGCGAGTAGCGGTGGAAGTAGGACAGGGGATCGGTGAAGGCGGTTTCGCGCAGGCGCATGAAGCGCTCCACGTACCAGCGCTCGATCACGTCCTCGTCGCCGTCGATATAGACCGAGAAGTCGAAGAAGTCGGAGACGAAGGGGATGGCCTTGCCGTCCTTCGGCGGACGGGTGGTCTGCAGCACGTTCAGCCCCTCGACGATGAGGATGTCCGGGCGGTCGATCTCCACATACTGGTCCGGCATCACGTCGTAGAAGAAATGCGAGTAGAGCGGCGCGCGCACCGGCCGGCGGCCGGCCTTGATGTCGGTGAGGAAGCGCAGCAGCAAGGCGACGTCGTAGCTCTCCGGAAAGCCCTTCTTCTCCATCAGCCCCTCGCGCTCGAGGATGGCGTTGGGCAGAAGGAAGCCGTCGGTGGTCACGAGGTCCACCTTGGGCGTGTTGGGCCAGCGGGCGAGCAGCGCCTGCAGCACGCGGGCGGTGGTGGATTTGCCCACCGCCACCGAGCCGGCGACACCGATGATGTAGGGCATCTTCTCCTCGCCATGGGCATCGCCCTCGCGATGGTCGAGGAAGTGGCTCATGGCGCGATAGAGCTTCTGCGTCGCCGCCACATAGAGCGACAGCAGGCGCGAGAGCGGGAGGTAGATCTCCTCCACCTCCTTCATGGAGAGGCGGACGCCGAGGCCTTCCAGCCGCGCGATCTCGTCCGGCCGCAGCGTCATGGGCGTGTCGCGGCGCAGCTTCGCCCACTCCTCACGCGAGAAGGAGCGATACGGGGAGAGGCCGGGATCGAGGGGCCGGTCCATGGTCGCGATGTCTCTGTCAGGCCTGAGGACGGGCGGCTTTTTCGGCGAGGCCGGACTGGGCGGTCCTGCGCGCAAGCTCGGCATGGATGTCGGCGAGCGCGATCCCGCGCGCCTTCAGCACCACCATGAGGTGGTAGAGGAGATCGCTCGCCTCGCCCACGAGATCCTTTTCGCTGCCGGAGACGGCGGCGATCACCGTCTCCACCGCCTCCTCGCCCAGCTTCTGGGCGCATTTGGCGACACCCTTGTCGAGCAGGGAGCGAGTGTAGGAGGCGCCGGCGTCCGCCGAGGCCCGCGCCGCGACGATGGCTTCGAGATCGGCGAGGGAGAAGCTGTCGCTCATCGGGTCGGCCCCACAAAAAGGGTCAGGAACGAAGGCACTGAAGCATTTTCAGCGACATGGGGCGCGGTTCGCATCAAGAAAATGCGAAAAACGGGTTAAACGGAAGCGCTGCTTTAGCAGTGCCCCCGCGAAGCTCAGTCGAGCCGTACCGGAAGACCGGCCTCGGCCAGCCGGTCCTTGGCCTCGCGCACCGTGAAGGTGCCGAAATGGAAGATGGATGCCGCGAGCACCGCCGAGGCGCCGCCGTCACGGATGCCCTCCACCAGATGGTCGAGGATGCCGACGCCGCCGGAGGCGATGACAGGAACGTGCACCGCATCCGCAACCGCACGGGTCAGCGCGCAGTCGAAGCCCCGGCCGGTGCCGTCGCGATCCATGGAGGTCAGCAGGATTTCCCCGGCGCCGAGGTCCACCACCTCGCGGGCATACTGGATGGCGTCGAGGCCGGTGGGGTTGCGCCCGCCATGGGTGAAGATCTCCCAGCGGTCCGCCTCGCCCGGCTGCGACACCTTCTTGGCGTCGATGGCGACGACGATGCACTGCTCGCCGAACTTCTCCGCCGCCTCGCCCACGAAGGCGCGGCGGTTCACGGCGGCGGTGTTGATGGAGACCTTGTCCGCCCCGGCGTGCAGCAACGTGCGCACGTCGTCCACCGTGCGGACGCCGCCGCCCACGGTGAGGGGCATGAAGCACTGCTCGGCGGTGCGGCGCACCACGTCGAGGATGGTGCCGCGGTTCTCGTGGCTGGCGGTGATGTCGAGGAAGGTGAGTTCGTCGGCCCCGGCGGCGTCATAGGCGCGCGCGGCTTCCACCGGGTCACCGGCGTCGCGCAGGTCCACGAACTGGACGCCCTTCACCACGCGGCCGTCCTTCACGTCGAGGCAGGGGATGACGCGGACCTTCAGCATGGCGCACCTACCGTCCCGCCACCAGCGCGAGGGCCTCGCGCGGGTCCAGCCGGCCGTCATAAAGGGCGCGGCCGGTGATGGCGCCTTCGAGCTTCTTCGCGGCAGGGGTGAGCAATCCCTCGATGTCGGCGAGGGAGGCGAGGCCGCCGGAGGCGATCACAGGCAGCGAGACGGCCTCGGCCAGCGCGATGGTGGCCTCAAGGTTGAGCCCCTTCAGCAGGCCGTCGCGGGCGATGTCGGTGTAGATGATGGCGGCGACGCCGGCATCCTCGAAGCGCCGGGCGATGTCCACGGCGGCAAGCTCGGACGTTTCCGCCCAGCCTTCCACGGCGACGTTCCCGTCGCGGGCGTCGAGGCCCACCACGATGCGTCCGGGATGGGCTTTCGCCGCCGCCTTCACGAAGTCCGGGTCGCGCACCGCCGCGGTGCCGAGGATGACGCGAGTGACGCCCTTCTCCAGCCAGCCTTCCACCGTGCGCATGTCGCGGATGCCGCCGCCGAGCTGCACCGGGATGGAGACCGTCTCCAGGATGCGGTCCACCGCCGCCGCGTTCACCGGCTTGCCGGCGAAGGCGCCGTCCAGGTCCACCAGATGGAGATAGCGGAAGCCGAGGCTCTCGAATTCGGCCGCCTGGGCGGCCGGGTCGCGGTTGAACACGGTGGCCCGCGCCATGTCGCCCTGTTCGAGGCGCACGGCGAGGCCGTCCTTGAGATCGATGGCCGGAAAGAGGATCACGGATGCCACTTCAGGAAATTGGCGAGGAGCGCGAGGCCGAGGGTCTGGCTCTTCTCGGGATGGAACTGGGTGCCGGCCACATTCTCCCGCGCCACCGCGGCGGTGATGGTGCCGCCGTAATCGGTGGTGGCGAGGAGGTCGATGCCGTCCGCCGGCTTGAGGTGATAGGAATGGACGAAATAGGCGTGAAGGCCGGACGCACCGGTGGGAATGCCGGCCAGCAGCGGGTGCTCGCGCGCGACTTCCAGCGTGTTCCAGCCCATGTGCGGGATCTTGAGGGTCGGATCGTTGGGGGTGATGCGGTCCACCTCGCCGCGGATCCAGCCGAGGCCCTGCGTAACGCCATGCTCCAGCCCGCGCTCGGCGAGGAGCTGGAGCCCCACGCAGATGCCGAGGAAGGGACGCCCCCTGCCCTTCACCGCCTCGGTCATGGCCTCCACCATCCCGGGAACGGCATCGAGGCCGGCCCGGCAGTCGGCGAAGGCGCCGACGCCCGGCAGCACGACGCGGTCGGCGGTGCGCACCACATCCGGATCACTGGTGACGACGACGCTCTGCCCCAGGTCGTGGGCGAGGCTCTGCGCCGCGCGCTCCATGGCCTTGGCGGCGGAGTGCAGGTTACCGGAATTATAGTCGATGATGGCGACGTTCACGCCTCAGGCTCCCGGAAAGGCGCCGATGACGCCGGATGAACCGCCCGGAGCCGGGAAGGACGGGCGGATGGCCGGAAGGGCGGCGGCTGCGCGCGGCGCCGGATACAGGCCCTCCCATCCGGCGAAGAAGCGATGTTCCGCCTCGTCCCGGTCGGATGCCACCACGACGGCGGCCTCCTCATAGCCGAGGCGCTCCAGCTTGCGCTGGCGCAGGCGGGGCAGCTCCAACGCGAGCAGGACATTGAAGCCGATCATCACCACATTGCCCACGGCATCGGGAAGCCCGCCATAGACCTCGGCGAGGCCGAGGGTCACGGCCACTGCGACATAGGCGGCGAACACCAGCCACAGGCGGAAACGCAGCAGCACGATGGGGGCGAAGAACAGCGTCACCCAGGAGAATTTCTCGCGGACGAACACGGTGCGCCCGGCCGCGTGCTCGGCGGTGTCGCCGGGGACGGCGCGGGTCAGAACGGTCCAGCTGGCCATGGCTGCCTCGTCTCCTGCCTCGTCTCTGCCCGCCTCAGGTGCCCAGCGCGCCCTTGGTGGAGGGGATTTCCCCCGCCGCCGCCGGGTCTACCGCCACCGCCGCGCGCAGCACGCGGGCCAGGCCCTTGAAGCAGCTTTCCGCGATGTGGTGGGCGTTCACCCCGTACAGCGTCTCCACATGCAGGGTCACCCCGGCATTGGAGGCGAAGGCCTGGAAGAATTCCCGCACCAGCTCGGTATCGAACTCGCCGATCTTCTGCGCCGCGAACTCAGTGCGGAAGACCAGGAAAGGCCGGCCGGAAATGTCGATGGCGACGCGGGTCAGCGTCTCGTCCATGGGCAGCAGGACGTCGGCATAGCGCGTGATGCCGCGCATGTCGCCGAGCGCCTTCTTGACCGCCTGGCCGAGCACGATGCCCACGTCCTCGGTGGTGTGGTGGAAATCGATGTGGAGATCGCCCACCGCCTTGATATCGAGGTCGAAACGCGCGTGGCGGCCGAGCAGGTCCAGCATATGGTCGAGGAAGCCGACACCGGTGGACACGCTGGTCCGCCCCGTCCCGTCGAGGTCGACGGCGAGCGTGACGCGGGTCTCCTTGGTCTCGCGGACGATTTCGGCCTTGCGCATGGAACTCCTCCAAGGCTGCGGCTTCTATCAGCAACCTCGCTGCAACGCCATATGGCGATGAGATGACGCCGCTCGCGCGTGGCCCGCCTCGCCTCGGGTCGCCATCTATGGCATAGCGGCACCGTCAACTCGACGGGGATCGCCGATGCCGACGACGCAGAACGACGGGCTGGAACTTGCCTATCAGGTCAGCGGCGAAGGCCCGCCGCTCCTCATCATCTCGGGCCTGTCTGCGGAGCGCTCTTTCTGGGCCCTGTCGCGCCCGCTTCTCAAGGGCTTCACCCTCGTCGAGTTCGATAACCGCGACATCGGGAAGAGCCAGCGGGCCACGGCGCCCTATACCGCCGCCGACATGGCCCGCGACGCCCTTGCCGTGCTCGACGCCTCGGGTTTTCAAAAGGCACACGTCATCGGCCATTCCATGGGTGGCATGATCGCGCAGGAACTGGCACTCGTCGCGCCGCAGCGGGTGAACCGGCTGGTGCTGGCCAACACCATCGCCCGCAACGACCTCTACACCACCGAGATCATGCGGCTTTTCAAGGAGCTGCGGCTGCAGCTCGACAACGAGCTGACGTTCGGCGCGGCGCTCACCACCTTCGTGCTCGGCATGCGCACGCTGAACAAGATCCCGCTTTTTGCGGCGGTCCAGCAATCGCTGGATGCGGGCCTTTATCAGGAAAAGGACGCCTTCATCCGTCAGGTTGGGGTCTGCGTCGGCTTCGACAGCCTCGCCCGCATCGGCCGTATTGCCGCCCCGACCCTCGCCATCTATTGCGACGATGATCGCGTATTCTCCCCGCACATGGTGCGGGACCTGGCCAATGGCATCCCCGGTGCCAAGCTGGACGAGATCCTCGACAGCGGCCACTGCCCCATGGTGGAGGCGCCGGAGAACTTCTGCACCACGGTGCGCGCCTTCCTCAATGCGAGCTGACCGGGAGACGAGTTGCGTCCGCCACGGAAGCGCATAAGTAAGCTCCAAGCGGAGCACTTCATGCAGCATTCCCCTGATACCATTTACGGCACCACCATCGTCACCGTGCGCAAGGGCAACCGCGTCGCCATCGCCGGCGACGGGCAGGTTACCCTTGGTCAGACCGTGCTCAAGGCCAATGCGCGCAAGGTGCGGCGGCTCGGCAAGGGCGACGTGATCGGCGGGTTCGCCGGCGCGACGGCGGACGCCTTCACGCTGTTCGAGCGGCTGGAGGCGAAGCTGGAGCAGTATCCCGGTCAGTTGCAGCGTGCCGCCGTGGAACTCGCCAAGGACTGGCGGACCGACCGCTACCTGCGCCGGCTGGAAGCCATGATGATCGTGGCCGACGCCTCCATTTCCCTCGTCCTCACCGGCACCGGCGACGTCCTGGAGCCGGACGCGGGCGTGGCGGGCATCGGCTCGGGCGGCATGTTCGCCCTCGCGGCCGCGCGGGCCCTACTCGATCGCGAGGAGGATCCGGAAGCCATCGTGCGCCGGTCCCTGGAGATTGCGGCGGACATCTGCGTCTACACCAACCGGAACATCGTCGTGGAAACCATCGGGTCCTGAGCGCCCGCCACCGCCAGAAAGACACCATTCCATGAGCGATTTTTCCCCCCGCGAGATCGTTTCCGAGCTCGACCGCCACATCGTCGGCCAGGCCAAGGCCAAGCGCGCGGTCGCCATCGCCCTGCGCAACCGGTGGCGCCGTCAGCAGCTGGACGAGAAGCTGCGCGAGGAGGTTCTGCCCAAGAACATCCTGATGATCGGCCCCACAGGCGTCGGCAAGACCGAGATTTCCCGCCGCCTCGCGCGCCTGGCCGGCGCGCCCTTTCTGAAGGTCGAGGCCACCAAGTTCACCGAGGTCGGCTATGTGGGCCGCGACGTGGAGCAGATCGTGCGCGATCTCGTGGAGGTCGGCATCGGCTTGACGCGCGAGGCCAAGCGCAAGGATGTGCAGGCCAAAGCCCACCTCAACGCCGAGAACCGCGTGCTCGATGCCCTCGTCGGCGCCACCGCCTCGCAGGCCACCCGCGACGCGTTTCGCAAGAAGCTCCGCGCCGGCGAGCTGGACGACAAGGAAGTCGAGATCGAGGTGCAGCAGGGCTCCCAGGGCATGCCGATGTTCGAGATTCCGGGCATGCCCGGCGCGCAGATGGGCGCCATCTCGCTCGGCGACATGCTGGGCAAGGCCTTCGGCGGCCGCTCCAAGCCGCGCCGCGTGACGGTGAAGGAGGCCCATCCCCTCCTCCTCACCGAGGAGGCGGACAAGCTGATCGACCAGGACGCCATTACGCAGGAAGCGATCCACGCGGTCGAGAACAACGGCATCGTCTTCCTTGACGAGATCGACAAGATCGCCGGGCGCGAGGGCCGCTCCGGGGCCGATGTCTCCCGCGAGGGTGTGCAGCGCGACCTGCTGCCGCTCATCGAGGGTACTACCGTCTCCACCAAGCACGGGTCGGTGAAGACCGACCATATCCTGTTCATCGCCTCCGGCGCGTTTCACGTGTCGAAGCCCTCCGACCTCCTGCCGGAACTTCAGGGCCGGCTGCCCATCCGGGTGGAGCTGGAGGCGCTGACCCGCGCCGATTTCGTCCGTATCCTCACCGAGACCGAGGCGAGCCTTGTGAAGCAGTCGGTGGCCCTGATGGGCACCGAGGGCGTGACGCTGGACGTGACCGCGGATGCGGTTGAGGCCATCGCCGACGCGGCGGTGGAGGTGAATTCCAATGTGGAGAATATCGGCGCCCGCCGGCTGCAGACGGTGATCGAGCGGGTGCTGGACGACCTCTCCTTCTCCGCGCCCGACCGCTCCGGCGAAACGGTGGTGGTGGATGCGGACTATGTGCGCTCGCGCGTCGCCGACCTCGCGAAGAACGCCGACCTCAGCCGCTTCATCCTCTGAGGCGGCTCAGGACAGGCGGGTGCGCTCGCCCCAGGCGAGCTTCTTGCGATAGAGGGTCGAAGGACTGAGATCGAGGGCGGCCGCCGCAAGCGAGATGTTGCCGTCGAAGGCGGCGATGGCCGCCTCTATGGCCCGCCGCTCCACCACCGACAGGGGCTCGACCCGGCCCTGCCAGGCGAAGCTGTCCGACCAGCCCTGGATGAGCACCTCGGGGGGGCGCCCGGCGCCCGGCGCCTCGGGTGCCTCCGGCTCGGCCAGGAGGCCTGGCAGAATGGTACCCCCCTCGCTCAGCACGACCACCCGGCGCATGAGGTTCTGCAGTTCGCGCACATTCCCGGGGAAACGGCGGGCGCGCAGCGCCTCCACCACCTCGGGCGTGAAGCGCGGCATGGGGCGGCCTTCCTCGCCGGCGAAGCGGGCCAGGAAGGTTTCGGCCAGGAGGAGAACGTCGTCGCCCCGCGCCCGCAGGGGCGGCAGCGCCAGCGGCAGCACGGCGAGGCGGTAATAGAGGTCTTCCCTCAGGCGTCCCGCGCGCACTTCTTCCAGGGGGTCGCGGCTGGTGGCGCATACGAGGCGCACATCCGCTTCCCGCTCGGTCACCTCGCCCACCGGGCTGAAGCGGCCGGTTTCCACGAAGTGCATCAGCCGGGCCTGGCAGGCCAGGTCCATCTGCGTGATCTCGTCGAGGTGCAGCGTGCCGCTCTGGGCGCGGTCCATGGCGCCGGCATCCTCGCGGCCGAACAAAGCGATTTCCATCAGCTCGGCGGGAATGACGGCGCAGTTGAGCGCGACGAACGGCGCGTCGCGGCGGGACGAGGCGGCATGGACCGCCGCCGCCACGAGATCCTTGCCGGTGCCGCTCTCCCCCGTCACGAACACCGCCGCGCGCGAGGCGGCGAGACGCTCGATCTGCGCATAGACCGCCTGCATGGGCGCCGAGCGACCATAGAGACCGCAGAAGTCTCCGCCCCGCGGCAGGGGACGCGCCGCGCGGCGGCGACGTTCGGCCCGGCGCGCTGGCGTCGCAGCCAGCAGGCGGTCCATCACTTCCTCGACCACGAGCGGCTTCTGGACCACATCATCGGCCCCCGCCCGCATGGCGGCCACCGCCCCACTCACCGAGCTTTCCCCCAGCGCCACCACGAGCGTGCCGCCGAAGCCGCTGGCGCGGATTCGGCGCACCGCGTCTTCCGGCTCGTCGGAGCCGACGAGGGCCGAGGTGCAACGGGGCAGAAGCGGCAGCGCTGCGGCAATATCGGCGGCCTCGATCATGTCGAGGGAATCGCGGCGGGCGAGCGCGGCGCGCACGATGGCGCGCACGGCGGGATCAGGATCGCAGATCAGCAGGCGGGCAGGCCCGCTGGAGCGTCGCGCAAGGGAAAACTGAGACATGGATTGCGGATCGCGGGAAACGGACATCGCCGGGAGTAAACCGCGACAGGGTAAAGGAAGCCTTGTCGTGGGCGCAACCCGTTCACGCGCGGCCGAAGCTACCCCAGGCCCCACACCCCCATTGCCCTTGCGTCATCCCCTCGGCGGCTTGACCACTCTCGCCTCGACCGAGAGACCCGCGCTTTCAAGCGCGTCGAGCGCGCGGGTCGCATGGTCCTTGGAGGGCAACAGGCGCGTCACCAGCCGGCGCACGCCATCGGCGCCGTCGGAGGCCTGATGAACCATCAGATTGACCACCTCCCGCTCCTCGCTGTGCCGACCGAGGGCGTGGAGGCTGAGGGCGAGCGCGACCCGGTTCTCCACCGTCGGATGGAGGGTCAGCTGGGGCAGCATGGCCTGGGCCGCGATCAGGTCGCCGCGCAGGAAGGCCGCGAGCGCGAGATAGGAATCGCGGAACGGGGTCGCAACCGCGCCCTGCCGGCGGGCATTGGCCAGCAGCGCCTCGCCCTCGGCGATGCGTCCAGCGCCGATGAAGACCACGCCCGCCGTCGCCGCCACGTCGAAATCCAGCGGGTTGAGGCGCAGGGCGCGCTCGGCGGTGGCCACGGCCTCGTCGGGCTCTCCTGCGAACAATTGGACCAGAGCCAGGGCGCGGGCGGCATAGGCGCTGGCGGGAGCCAGTTCCACGGCCCGCTCGGCCTCGTCCAGCATCACTTCCAGCTCCGCCTCTGAGGGCGCGGGCGTGTCGTCGTGCAGGGTGCGCTGCAGCTGGGTTTCGGCACGCACGGCATGGCCGAGGGCGAAGGCGGGATCCCGGTGGGTGAGTTCCGCGAGGCACTCGTCCACGTTGATGCCGCGGGTTTCCTGCCGGGTCTCGGCCTTCATCTCCGGCCGGGTCTCCTGGCTGTCGCTACGGCGCTGGGCGGCAGCGGCGGCGACACAGCCATAGCCGGAGGCGGGAGCACGGGCGAGCGCCTGGGCCCGGGCGCGGACCTGCACCACGCCATAGCCTTCCATCACCGCGACGGCGACATCGTGGATGACCCGTTGCTCGCTCTCCGCCAGCTTTCCGGCCCCGGCCAGACCATCCATCACGGTGGACCAGACGATGGAGCCGTCGCAGCGGTCGGTCAGCCGCACGGCGAGGGAGAAGGTGCCGTCCGGCCGCCCCTCGGCGAGGCCCGCGAGGGAGAAGACCGAGCGCGGCACGGCCGCCGAGCAGGCTTCGGCGACGGTGCCCTCGCGAATGTCGGCACCTGCCGCGCGCACCTGGGCAAAATCGAACCGGGCGAACGCATCGCGCATGCGCTCCTCGATGGCCCGCAGCTCGGTCGTGTTCGGCGCGCCATCGCCGGCCGCCTCGAAGGTGCGGACCTCGACCAGCGGCAGGCGGATCCGATCCGCCGTCGCGGCGGCCGACACCGAATCCCGCGGCGTCTTGCTTTCCAGGTTCCACAGGGAGAGCCCGACACCCGCGGTCACGACCAGCGCGAGGCCCGCTGCCAGGGCCGGAAGCAGCCGGCGCGGCCGGATGGCCTGCGGCGGCGCATCGCCGGAGGGCGGATCGACCACATCCTGATCGGCCGGCGCAGCATCCTCCAGTCCACGGGTGCGGAACTGGGGCACATAGCCGCCCTTGGGCACATCGATGATGACAGGATCATCGACGCCAATCGTTGTATAATACCTCTCCAGCGCCCGCCGAAGCCGGGTGGCCTCCACCCTGACGATGGGATCGGACTGGGGATCGAAAGACGGCGGCCGGCCCAGCGCCTCCACCGCGATGGTGTAGCCCTTCAGCGCGTCCGCCCGGCCATCCAGAGTCGTTTCGACGACGAATCTCAGAAAGGCCGCGAGCCGCGGAGAAGCGGCGAAATCGGGCGAGGCGAGCACGCGATCAAGCGCCGCACGCACGCCAACGGAGGCATCGACCATCTCGGTCACGCCTTCGGAGACGGCCTCGACCGCGCCCTGTTCGCCTGCATCCGCAGCACTGCCCACCACAATACCGTCCTAACCTACGGTCATGACCTTTGTCCGTCAGAACCCTTGCACAAGCAAGAGGGCGGGATGATGGTGACCGCCTCCCTGCGTCAAGCCGCCACCGGCCAGTTTCCACCGGCGGTACGGGCTGCTAGCGTTGCAGCGACGCGACCGCATGCGAGGCCGCCGGGCGGCTCCAGGCCGCAGGCGCGGGACTCGCGCCGCACCGGCCGGAGCGTTGCAAAAAATCGGCGCCACAGGCCTGGCGCCCAAACATGGCGCGCGATGCATCGCGCGCGGGAGAGGACCATCATGGCTCTGGACGATCTGGTGACCGACGGCATGCGCGCGGACAGTGTTCCGAACGACCTCGAAGCCTTCTGGATGCCGTTTACCTCGAACCGCTCCTTCAAGAAGCGGCCACGGCTCGTGTCCCGCGCCAAGGACATGCACTATTACACGCCGGAAGGTCGCCCCATCCTCGACGGTTGCGCCGGCCTGTGGTGCGTCAACCCCGGCCATAACCGGGAGCCCATTGTCGAAGCCATCCGCGCCGGTGCCGCCGAGATGGATTTCGGCCCCACCTTCCAGTACGGCCATCCGAACGCCTTCCGCCTCGCCACCAAGATCGCCGACCTCGCGCCCGGCGATCTCGACCATGTGTTCTTCTGCAACTCGGGCTCCGAGGCGGTGGACACCGCGCTGAAGATCGCCCTCGCCTACCAGCAGACCATCGGCCAGGGCACCCGCACGCGCCTCATCGGCCGCGAGCGCGGGTATCACGGCGTCGGCTTCGGCGGCATCTCGGTGGGCGGCATGGTCGCCAACCGCCGCACCTTCGGCACCATGCTCGCCGGCGTCGACCACCTGCGCACCACCTATGACCGGGAGAACCAGGCCTTCTCCAAGGGCGAGCCGGACTATGGCGCGCATTTCGCCGACGAGCTGGAGCGCATCGTCGGGCTGCACGACGCCTCCACCATCGCCGCCGTCATCGTCGAGCCCATGGGCGGCTCAACCGGCGTGCTGCCGCCGCCGAAGGGCTATCTCAAGCGCCTGCGCGAGATCTGCGACAAGTACGGCATCCTGCTGATCTTCGACGAGGTGATCACCGGTTACGGTCGTCTCGGCTACGCCTTCGCCGCCGAGCGTTACGGCGTGATCCCGGACATGATCTGCTTCGCCAAGGGCATCACGGCCGGCGCGGTGCCGATGGGCGGCGTCATCGCCCGCAAGCATATCCACGATGCCTTCATGAAGGGGCCGGAGCACATGGTGGAGCTGTTCCACGGCTACACTTATTCCGCCCATCCGCTGGCCTGCGCCGCCGGCCTCGCGACGCTGGACCTCTACGCCCAGGAGAACACCTTCACCCACGCGCTGGCGCTGGAGCCCTTCTTTGCCGATGCGGTCATGTCGCTGAAGGACAAGCCCGGCGTGCTCGACATCCGCACGGTGGGCATCACCGGCGCGGTGGACCTCGCCCCGCGCGCCGGCTCGCCCGGGCTGCGCGGCTACGAGGCGCTGGAGAAGGCCTTCCACGAGGAAGGCTTCATGATGCGCATCGCCGGCGACACGCTCGTCATCACGCCGCCGCTCATCATTTCCAAGGATCAGGTGGGCGAGCTGGTCGAGAAGCTCGGGCGGGTCATCGAGAAGACCGTCTGAACACGAAATCGATCGTCCGGCGGCCCAGCGGGCGGCGGACGATCGTTCGAACTCCGGACGCACCCTGGCCGCCGGTCCGCAGCGGGGTGCGGGCCGCCGGCCAGGTCGTTCGGGCCGCGAAGCAGGGTCGTCAAGCTCGTGAGCCGCACGTTCGCGGTCTTATGTGAAAGCGGTTTGAACAGAAGGGGTGCGCCCCGGGCGACCGGCTCGCCCGTGGCGGAGCCGGCGCAGCCGCTATGGCGCTAGAGCCGCCCTGTGAGCGCGAGCACGATCACGATGATCAGCAGCACACCCACGATGCCACCCGGCCCATACCCCCACCCGGAGCTGTAGCCCCACGTCGGCAGCGCTCCGACGAGCAGCAGCACGAGGATGATGATGAGGATCGTGGACATCAGCGGCCTCCCAGTCAGTCCGACGGAGCCACGCTCCGCCTTGCGTTTCTGGTAACGCGCGCGAGGCCTTGCAGTTCCTTGGCTTGTGGCGATCGCGCGCGGTCCTGCAGGCGATCGCACCCATCCTAGAGCGGCGCCGTCGCCGCTGCGAGCCAGTCCACGGTGCCCGCATCGACCAGCGGCGCAAGGGTGGCCCGGACCTCGGCGTGATAGGCATCGACCTGCGCCCGCTCGGTGCCGGTGAGGAGATCGAGGTCGATCAAGCGCCGGTCGTAGGGCACGAGGGTGAGGGTCGCGAAGCCGAAGCACGGCTTCTCCCCGTCCTCCACCGGACGGTCCTCCACCAGGATCAGGTTCTCGATGCGGATGCCGTAGGCGCCCGTGCGATAGAAGCCCGGCTCGTTGGAGAGGATCATTCCTGCCGCCAGTGGCAGATGGCCGAGCTGTGAGATGCGTGCCGGCCCCTCATGCACGGAGAGCCCCGCGCCGACACCATGGCCGGTGCCGTGGTCGAAATCGAGCCCTGCCTCCCACAGGAACTGCCGCGCGAGCGGATCCAGCTGGGCGCCCGTGATGCCCTTTGGAAACACCGCGCGGGTGAGGGCCAGATGGCCCTTCAGCACCAGCGTATAGTGGCGGCGCATGTCCCGGGTCGGCGTCCCGACGGCAAGGGTACGCGTGATGTCCGTGGTGCCGTCCGGATATTGCGCGCCGGAATCGAGCAGGAACAGCTCGCCCGGATGGATCGCCCGGTTGGTCTTGCGTGTGACCCGATAATGAACGATGGCGCCGTTCTCCCCCGCGCCGGCAATGGTCGGGAAGGAGATGTCGGTCAGGCAGCCGGTGGCGCGGCGGAAGGTCTCCAGCGCCTCCACCGCATCGATCTCCGTGAGCGTGCCGGCGGGCGCCTCCCGGTCGAACCAGGCGAGGAAGCGGGCCAGCGCCGCGCCGTCGCGCACATGGGCCGCCCGCATCCCCGCGATCTCGGCCGGGTTCTTCGACGCCTTGATGAGGGAGATGGGGTCGGCGCCCTTGTCGGCGATGCCGCCCGATGTCTCGATGAGCGTGGCGAGGCGAACGGGTGCGGTGGCCTGATCGACGCGGATGCGCCGGCCCTTGCCGTTGCCATTCTCCCCCTTGGCGAAAGCGGCGAGCACGCGGTCGAGGTCGCCGACGCCGTGCAGGCGGGCGTGACCGGCGAGGGCGGCGCGCACCTCATGGGAGAGCTTCAGCGCCTCGAGGAAAAGATCGGGCAGCCCCTCGCGCGGCACGATGCACCAGGCGAGCGGCAGCGGCGTGTGGGCCACGTCAGCGCCGCGCATGTTGAAGAGCCATGCCGCGCCGTGGGGGTCCGAGACGAGCAGTCCGTCGAGCTTCTCCTCGGAAAGCTTCTCCTGCACCTGCCGGAGCTTGCTTGCCGTGTCCTCGCCGGCGACGGACAGGTCCAGCAGGCGCACCGGCGCGCGCGGGGGGGCGGGCCGGTCGGGCCAGATGGGATCGAAGGGATCGGCCTCCAGTGGCGCGAGGATACCCCCGGCCGAAGCCACCGCCTTCACCAGCCGCTCGCGGCCGTCGATGGTGGTGCGCCACGGATCGAACCCGAGGCGGGCACCGCGGGGGAGATGTTCCCCGATCCACTTGTCCGGCCGCGTTTTGGAAAGCGGCACCACGGTGAAGGCCGCCTCGTCCACCTGCGCGGGGGCCTGGAGCGTGTAGCGTCCGTCCACGAAGAGCGCCGCCTCCGTGGGCAGCACAACGCAGGTACCGGCCGAGCCGGTGAAGCCGGTGAGGTAGGCGAGGCGCTCCTCGCAGGCCGGCACATATTCGTTCTGATGCGCGTCGGCGCGGGGGATCACATAGCCGTCGAAGCCGAGGCGGGCGAGCTCCGCCCGGAGCGCCGCCAGCCGCGCCGGCCCCTCGGCGCCATCGGCCAGATCCTCGAAGGTCTGGAAGTGCGCCTTGAACGGGGGATGGCCGTGGGAGGCGGAATGAACGGACGAAGAGGACGAAGAAGACGTCATGGGCGGGGCGCCGGCGCAATCGTTGAAATCCCGCCGACCATAGGAGCCCCGCCGGGCGACGGCAACGCGGTGGGTATTTCGCGAAACGCCCTTGATGGGCAACCCCGCATCCGATTATGGTCGGCACCATCGCGGGCGTAGTTCAGTGGTAGAACGACAGCTTCCCAAGCTGTATGTCGTGGGTTCGATTCCCATCGCCCGCTCCAGTTTCGCGAGCTTTGACAAGAGCTTGTCGGCCTACCGTTGAACTAGACGTTCCCCGCGTTCCCCATCACGTTCCCCATGGTTGTTTACCGCTTGTTCCGGTGAGCCGTCCGCATTCGGGCGACCTTCTGACTTTTCCCGATCGTACCCCGCACATAGCGCAGCGTCGTTGAGCTTTGGGAATGACCGGCCGCGGATCGGATCGCGTCCAGGTCAGCGCCCGCCTCGTCGGCTTCGGAGATGCCGCCCGCTCGAGCATCCATGTTCCAAATTCTGTCCGGCACCCCCGCTGCGCGAGCGATGATTCGCCATTCGCGTGCGTAGGCATGTTCAGCGTAGGGCCTGCCGGAGATTTCGTCCACGATGACGGGGCCGACCCTACGGTCAGCCGGAATTTGGCACAGGAGCTCGATCACGAGCGGTGTCAGCTTGAGATCATGACCAACATCGGCTCCCGTCTTAGTGGTCTCTTTCACCATGAGTAGGTCGTCCGAGATGTGCGACCAAGTGAGCCCCCCGGTCCAGTATCGGCCGCGCAGCACGATACCGCCTCCGTTGGGGGCATCCTTCCGCCACTCTCCGATGACATCGCGTTGCCGCATCGTTGTCTCGAACTGAAGCGCTGTACCCAAGGCCAGAGAGGGACGCCCGGCTGCGACTGCGGCCTTGATGAAGGCCTCGACATGATGCAGCTCCAGCTTCGCCTTGCGCCGACCGGGCTGTTTGAACCTAGCCTCATCGAGGATGCGGGCTAGCCGGCCGCACTCCGGGAGCTCGGCCATGACGCCATATCCGAGCAGCCGGCGCATCATCGAGACGATGCCATGTGCCTTTCGGATTCTCTCCTGCCCCCCGGCCTGCTTCGGCTTCTTTGCCTCATCGTACCATCGGCGGAGATCCCGGATACCCAGCGCCGCGAGAGACCTCATCCCGAAGGCCTTCTCTATCGTCCGGAGGACTTGATCATAAGTGCGCCGGGTGTTCCATTTCAGATCCCTGTAGGGACTTGCTGGATCCGTCTGATAGAGTCGCACAAGACTAGCTATAGAACCGTCGTGCGGCCGGAGGTCATTTTGACCGCCGCAAGCCCAAGCCAGCATTTCGGCCTGAAGGCGCGAACAGGCAGCTTCGATCAGACGCCGATCCCCGGTATCGTCGATATTGTAGTGCAGGCGCACCGTTTTTGGAACATACCCACGCAAGACGAGATCGGCACGGGCTACCCAAATCAGGCGGATGGTCCCGTCACGATTGCGCCGACGTTTTAGTCCTGGTGCCGTAAAATCAGAGGGCATCGAGATTCTCTCCACCGTCGGGTTGAGACGCGAGGAGGGTAGAGAGGCCATATCGGCGGTTCCAGTAGGCTTCGACAGCCGGCCAATAACGGCCGCCCATGAGGGGGTCGATACGGGGAAGCCCATCCCTTTCGAGGACGGTCGATTTCTCTCGCCAGCCCCTCGGATCCTGGCTCAATCGGCGCGCAACTTCTGCCTCGCTCGGAAATAATCCGCTGTCGCTGTTCTTTGTTCGTGGAGCCACGGCCGGTCACCATCGTCCGATTGTTAATTTTCGATCCGCCAATCTGGGATCTTCATCATGAATTTACATGGATAAACGAAATCTATTTCCCGAGTTTATGAAATTTATCATTCAATTTTTATTTTACGAAACTGCCGTAGTGACTTTTCTGACAATCTAACATTGCTCGGAGCGTCGCCACTCCAGCGCCAAAACACAATATTCACGTCAAACTGCTCTGCACCGGGCGCGAAGCTACGAACGAGAATTGCTGCGCAGCCCTTGGCGCGTAGGCCGGCGCTCAAACGCCAGGTCGCCGATCCCTGCTCTCGCCGATCCTCCCAAGGGCAGGCGAGTTCTTTCAAACTCGTCCCGGCGGCCTCCTGGCCTGCTTCAGTCGTTAGGTCGAGGACGCCTTCGCAGTCCACGTCATAGGCGCACATCACAAGGGACCGGGCCTTGAATGGGAAACCCTGCTGCGCCTCCAGCCACGCCGTTTCCGGACGAAGAGAGGCATAGAGCGCTGGCAGGCCGACCGGCGAGAAACGGCCCCCGTGGTGGACAGCACCATCTCCCGACATCGGCCCGAAATTCCAGTTCGGATGATGCGCGCGATAGACCACTCCTTTGAACCGGTTCACGCGAACCCTCCCAGCGCAATGCGCCCCAGATAATCCTTCACCTCGTCGGCTCGGCCCATTTTGACCAATTCCTCCGCCGTCAGGTCCCCAAATGACGGTAACGACTGCCCGCGGTACCAAGCGAACGCCTGGATAGGCGATCCTGCCCAGGGTGTGGTCCGGACGATGATGTCCACGAACTCACGCAACCGCCTCTGCGTGACGATCGAATAGATGCGCGCTTGCTTCGACACCGAATCGCGGGACAGACCGAGCGTCGGAGCGAGGGCCGTCAGCGTGGTACCCAGCTGACTGCTCAGCCGCGACGGCTCAACATCCCCCCCCAAGGTCACCTTTGCGAGAAACTGCAGCTCCAGCGTATCGAAGGTCATTTTTCGCCTCAAAAGTTGACCCGTTTATCGGACAATTTCTGCGGCACGTCAAGCGTGCAAATTCTACTGTTTCGCGCATCGCGGTAGGAGCGAGATCCATCGCCCGTTCGATTTGAGGCTTGGTCAGGACGGAGATCGCCGAGCTGCAATATTGCTTGCGAACCGCACCACGAGCGATCATGTTACATGTAACGTTGAGGCGAAGATAAAATGGCCAACACAACCGTGCGCCAGCGCGTTCAAAAGCACCGCGATGCACTCCGAGCAGCCGGTCTAAGGCCGGTGCAGATCTGGCTCCCAGATACCCGCCATCCGGGCTTTGAAGAGGAATGCCGGCGTCAGTCCCGCCTAACGGCAGAGGCAGATGCGGATGCGAATGCACGGGATGCGAAGCTGGATAAGCTCCTCAAGGGGGTCGAAATCGTGATCGAGGGTGATGCATGAGGCGCGGCGACTTTGTGTTGACCGCAGACGTCTCGAGCCGTGGCAGGCTGCGCACCGCGCTGATAATTCAGGCCGACCTGTTCGCTCTCACCGGAACGGTCGTTGTTCTCCTCGTAACGTCAGCCCTCGTTGAGGCCCCGCTTCTCCGCGTGCTTGTCGAGCCTTCAGTCGATAACGGACTTCGCGTGCGGTCTCAGGTGATGATCGACAAAATGCTCACTGTGGAGCGGAGCAAGGTCTGGCCGGCATTCGGCCGCCTCGAGGAGGATTCCATGCTCTCCGTGACACGTTCGCTTACGATTTTTCTCGGCATTGCATAAGCCCAGCGCGCCGGCGGGAGGCGCAGCCCTGTATTGCTTCTGTTGCCGGTCGGACTGCAACGGCACGGCAATCGCAACATCATCCGGACCGAGTTGCACGGAGATTGCGCGGGATAGCCGGCGCTGGGGCCTCGTTGATAACGGTTGTAAACGGTTATCAATCGTTAATAACGGATTACAACCGTTGATAACGCAGTGGGCACCCCGATATCATCCGGCGTAATCCGTTACCATCCAATGATATCCGATGTAATCGGATGCAATTGGATTGCATCGGATGATATCCGTTTTCATCCGATGATATCTACCAACGAGCAAGGGAGCATCGAAATGATGGTGAATAATGAAGATCTCTTGCGGGCTCTATTCCTACTGGCTGCCGAGTGCTGTGGACTACCGGACGGACACAGAGACGATTTAGGCATATGGCATCATTCAAACCGTCTGCACGACGTAAAAACGGCAATACTGGATAGTAATTATCGATCTGCATACGCCCACGCCATTCGAACGCTTGCGGAGGCGGGGTTGGTGACGATCACATCGGACGACGGCATGAGATCAGTAGAGGCCAGGGTAACTGAGGTAGGCCTTTCGATTGAAAAAAGCTGGCTTCGAGCTCGCATGGAGTAGGCCAGGTCCCAGCCTCAGGATCGCGCGTGCCCCGGCCGACAGTCTCCTTGCGTCCAGGCACATCGCGCTCGCGCTGAGTGGGATTTTATCCTACCATGGGGGTGATATGAGGTTCGATCATGCCCAATGCTGAGAAAGTCAGCGTCACCATGACGCCTGACATGATGCGCGCACTCCGCGAAAGCGTGGAATCTGGTGAATTCGCGACTACCAGCGAGGCCATGCGGGATGCTGTTCGCGTGTGGCAGCGGCAACGCCTCGAATTCGCCGAGCGCCTCGAGGCCCTGCGCGCCCGCGTGCAACGCTCCGTGAGCGATCCTCGCCCGAGCCTGCCCGCCGATGATGCTGAGGCGACGATGGCGCGGTTTATGGAAATCGAACAAAAAGCCACCAAGCGTGAAGCGCGTTAGGGTTTTCTACCGCCCCGAGGCGATCGAGGATCTTCAGGCGATTTATCGCGCCGTTGCGGAAATGAGCCAAAGCCACAAGGTCGCCCAAGGCTTCATCGAACGCATCATGCGGCGATGCAGATCCATCGGCGACGTTCCGTTTGGTGGCCGGCCACGTGACGACCTCCAACCTGGATTGCGCATGGTCCCCTTCGAGCGTTCAGCCGTGATAGCCTACCTCGCGCCCGAGGCCGTCGAGATCACCAACATTTTCTACGGAGGTCGAGATTACGAGGCGCTCTACCATGAGCCGCCTGTTGCGGGCGGCTGAGGTTTTTTAATTGCCGGTCCGACCCATGATGCAATCAAGGGTTAAATGGGGGTGGAGATGAATGCGATCACAGCCATCGAGGAGCCCACGGCATTTGATGAGCATGTTCAGCGCCGGATCGGAAAGTATGTTTACAGACTCATCGATCCTCGAGACGGACAAACATTCTACGTAGGCAAGGGGACGGGTAATCGCGTCTTCGAGCACGCGCGCGGCGAGATCACGCAGGAAGCGGATGAACTTCTTCCTCCTAAACTGGAGACAATCCGCGCCATCAAGGCCGCCGGTAACACAGTGCAGCACCTCATTCACCGCCATGGCTTGAACGATGAGCAGGCGTTCCTGGTAGAGGCGGCCCTGATTGATGCCTACCCGAACCTTACAAACGCTGTAAGTGGGCATGGGTCTGGAGATTCTGGACTTATGACAGCTCGCGAAATTATTATTAAATTTGGCTTGCCGGCCTTATCGATTGATCCACCTCATCGCCTTGTTCTGATTAACATTCGCAAACTTGAGAATAGACACGATCGCTCTGAAATATACAATTTGGTTAGGTATTGTTGGCGCATCAACAAAGCGCGGGCTGAAAAGGCCGATTTCATTCTCGCGGTTTTGAGAGGTGTCGTACTCGGCGCCTATGTTGCCGAAGAATGGCTTCAGGCCACTCGCGAAAATTTCCCCGAGATTGAGTATGCGGACGGATCGGAAGCCCATCGTTGGGGCTTCAAGGGCTACGAAGCGCCACAGGATATCTGCGAGTGGTACGTTGGCGCCTATGGCAAACGCATTGTGCAGCCAGAGCTTCGGCACGACCAATATCCCATCCGCTACTGGCAATGCTAAGTGTTTGGTATCCAAACCCAGCCGAACTGCGGAGGCGAGCCGCCATGTTCCATCGCCACCTGAACCACCACTGGTACACCCTCGCCGCCATCGATGACGTGATCTGCGGCGAACCGCTCGAGACGTGCGTGGTCGAGCGCCGGGGCATTGAGAAGGGCGACGCACCGGCATAATTTATCTATGAATTTTTAGAGAAAGATGCGGCGTGCCGATGGCGAAGCGCCAAAACATCTCCGCCCTTGAGCGGCTGCAGAGCCTGCCGGCGGTCTTTCGCGGGGCCGACCTGACGGTCCGCTTCCAGTGGACCTCCAAGACGGCGTCCCAATATCTCTACCTGTGGAAGCGCCGCGGGCTGGTAAAGGGGCTGGGCGGGCACAGCGACGTGTTCGCAAATCTCGTGAAGAGCCAGTACCCGGATTGGGAGCTGGCCGTGGTCAAGGCGATGCCCTCCGCAGTGATCTTCGGGGTTGAATCGCTGCGCCAGTCCGGCTGGACCACGCAAATCCCGGCGCGCCCGACCGTGGCCGTCAAAACCAGCCATTCGGTCTACCAGGTCGAGCCCTATGAGATCGTGCCGCGTCCCAACACGTGGTTCGCCACGATCGGGAAGGGCGTCCACCGCGAGCGCGTTTCCGTGCGTGTTCTGCGCCCGGCCTGGGCGCTGGCGGACATGCTGCAGAGCGAGGGGTGGGGAAAGTGCGGCCTGTGGCCCGACGACATTGAATGGGACGAAGTGACCGGCGATGATGAGGCGGATTGGGTCGAGGCATGCGATGCGCTCGGCTTGGAGCAGAGACCGCTACTGGAGATGGCAATGGCCTCCCGTTGATGGGACCGGAGCCGGAGGGGCGCGGCGATAGAGGCTTAGAATGGTCATCAGGCTCCCAAGGAAGGAAGAGGGCATGCCCGCCCACGATAAGCGCGACCCGGTTGTGATCGCGGACACCGGGCCTCTCCTGCGCCTCGCCGCGGCCGGCCTGCTCGATACCATGCGCCTCTCCAACAGGCAGATCGTGATCGTGGACATGGTGGAGTACGAGGCGTGCCATCGTCATCCCGACAAGCCGTTTGCGCATGAGATCCTCGCTTGGATCGAAAGGTCTGGGACGGCCGTGCGGCGCGTCGAGACGACTGAGGGCATCGCATACGCCGCGCTGCTCGAGCGGGAGAAAACTCCGGAGAACGTGGCCAAGCTGAAACGGCTTCAGCGGGACGGCGGCGAGCGTGCCGTTCGCGATTACGTCGAGGAGCTGGCGCCGAGCGATGTGCGCTCGGTCCAAGTCGTCTACGAAAATCCGAATCTGCAGACGCTTCTGTTGGCCTCAAGGGTTCCGGTCGAATTGGTAGCGACCGAGCGGTTTTTGCACACCTTGGCAGGTAGGGGCCACCATGCGCCATCGCCACCTGAACCACCAGCGCTACACGCTCGCCGCCATCGATGACGTGATCGAGCGCGGGCGCATGCGGGACTGGCTGGATCTGCGAGACGCCGCCCGCCAGCGGCCGGAGCTGTTTGACATGATCGTGCGCGTTTGCGCACCTCGGCTCTCCAATCCCTATGCCCAGCGCTACCATTTCTGGAACAACTATGCTCGGTCGCGGCGAGCACGGCAGTTCAATGCGACGCGGCCGGATTGAACCTCGCCTCCGGCGGACAAAGGGAAGGACGGGGCGCCGCCCCATCCCTCCCCAGCAAGCGCAATCGGCACGGCCGAGGCTCCGCGCTGCGCTTGTGCGCCCGCACCCCCCGCACCGATTCCGCTTGCTCCCCTCCCTCTCCCCGCGTTCGCCACGTGGCAGGGGTTCAGGCGAACCTGAACCCCTTTTGAAACCTCAAGACATCTGCCCCGTGTTCGGCGCCCGCGGCGGCGAACATATCAAGGGGACGCCCCGCGTCCCGACGCCTTCCGGCGCGCTATGGGGCGGAGCCGAGGGCAAGGGCGGCGCAGTCCGGGACCGGAGCCACGCACAGCCGGCATGCCGGCGAGCATGGCGAGGACCCACCCCTTGCGCTCGGTGAGCACCGTGGCATTCACGGGCGGCCCGAAATTCACCGAGGCGGCCCGTTCGCCGTCAGTCGCAGCGGATGTACAGCGAGTTGTTGATCTCGACCGACTTCGGACCCTTTACGAGGACGGATATCGATCCGTCCCCGTCACCATCGGCCTCGACGGCCGGCTTGCACTTCATGGGGTCGTCTCAGAAAACGGAAAATAAAGCACGCTAAGCGTGCGTGGAGGCTGGCACCCAGCGGTACAGCGTCGGAATGGACACGCCGAGGTTCTTGGCCACGTCCTTGGGCGGCACCCCGCTGGCCAGCAGCTTCTTGGCCGACTCGATCTTGCTGTCGGTCATCTTCGGCTTGCGGCCGCCTTTGCGGCCGAGCTGCTTGGCGACTTCCAGCCCGGCGCGGGTGCGCTCGACGGTCAGCTCGCGCTCCATTTCGGCAAGGCTCGCCATGACGTGGAAGAAGAACCGCCCGGATGGTGTGCCGGTGTCGATGGAGTCGGTGAGGCTCCTGAACTGGACACCGTGCTTGTGCAGATCGCCGACCAGATCGACCAGTTGCTTGACCGACCGGCCCAGCCGGTCGAGCTTCCAGACGACCAAAGTATCGCCTTCGCGCAGCATTTCGAGCGTCTTGGCCAAGCCAGGCCGGTCTGCCCGCGTGCCACTCACCTTGTCCTCGAAGACCTTTTTACATCCGGCCTTGCTCAAGGCTTCGCGTTGCAGCTCCAGGTTCTGATCCTGCGTCGAGACGCGCGCATAGCCAATCAACATGGCTTGTCTCGCGCCCGGTCGATGCGTTCCTGCATCGCCTGCATCACTTCTTCGTGGGTGTACGATCTGGCGTTGGCGTCGGTGGCTTGCCGCAGGGCTTCCTCAACCTCGCGCGTCATCCGCTCGTAATCCTCCGGCCACAGCGCTTGCTCCATGCGCAGCGACGCCTGACCCAGCAGGTGCAGCAGGCTGAACAGCCGCATGTCGTTGGTGGCGACGATGCGCTCCCGAATCTGCTCCTGAATAGCTTCGCTAGCCCGATGCGCTTGTGGTGTGGCAGTCCCCTCGTAGTCAGCGGGGAATTCCGCTTCCTCGGCAATCCTTGCCCAGGCGCTGGCCAGCGCCTCGATGGTTGACGTGCTCATTTCCGCCGCTCCTGTGCTCTTTGGCGAATCAACCGGCCAAGGGGCCTCGACGCGAAAACCAGCAGCATCACGCCTATCGGATACCAGGTCGAGAAGACCACCA
The DNA here is from genome assembly GCF_017875275.1 of Xanthobacter flavus. Classification (NCBI taxonomy): domain Bacteria; kingdom Pseudomonadati; phylum Pseudomonadota; class Alphaproteobacteria; order Hyphomicrobiales; family Xanthobacteraceae; genus Xanthobacter; species Xanthobacter flavus. The sequence goes on from NZ_JAGGML010000001.1 coordinate 1,174,573, forward strand.
AGGCATCGAAGGCTGGCCGTCCGGTGTTGGTAGGCAGTACGGCGGTCACAGCCATCAACCCGCCGACCGTCCAGATGATGCGCCACACGTAGGGCATCACGCGGGGCACGTAGCCGTCATCGAAAGCGGTCTGGTAGTAGCGGCGCAGGCCGCGCTCGGCAAGCGCCTGGCGCTGCCGCTCCGACAGCGCATCCGTCCGGCCATACCAGCGCCGGAATGGTGGACAGCGCAGCAGCAAAGGGGTGAAGAGGATCATCACCGCCACGATCGCGACACCCCACGCCATGACGGCGCCGGCATCGGGCCGCTTGGCGTTCTCGATCACGGGCGCGAAGACGCCCGGAGCACCGATCATCCAGAACAGCGCAATGTGCTGATGGAAGGAGAGCTTCATTTGCTCATCCACTTGCGCAGCAGGCGCTTTTTCAGGGAGGCGCGTTCTTGCGGGTTGCGTCCCTTGTGATTGGCGATGCGATCCGCCGTGGCGGCCTGGCGCTTGACGGGCCAGTAGGAGCGGCCATCCTTGCCCATCGACCAGACGCTGCTGGCCTGGTTTTCCAGCAGGGGCAGATGGGCGCTCAGGGCTTCGGGCGACGCGCTGGTCAGCGCCGTGCGCTCACGGGTGCGCCAGCGCTGATGCCAGAGCTTCTTGTCCTCGCGCTCGCTGCCGCAGGTCGTGTGCCCGACGATGGGTGTTTTGCGGCGGCTGCGGCTCATAACGTAGTGGTCTCCAAGAACATTCAGGACTGATCCCAGGCGTCGATGGTCAAGACCTGATCGGCAGGACAGGCGGCTACGCGGTCGGGAACTGGATGGTGTTCAGTCTCATGCCGACCCCATTCGATTGATCGCGTCGCTTGCGGCACGCTGCGACGCAAGGAGGTTTGCGACCTGGTTTAGCAGCCGTGTCCGCTGCATGTCTGTTACCTATCTCCCCGACCGCTCATTGGACCAACTCCAGAGATTGGGCTCTATCGCTCAGCCAATACGAAACCGGCATTGGCTGATGCCACAACCGAGACGAACACAAATGGCTCGGTACCTGTATTTCGCGCCCCGTGCACTTGGCCCGGTCTTGCCACGGCTATCTCACCTTCCCTGAGGGCACGAACAATCCCATTGCCCTGAAAGTAATCAGCCATTCCCGACAAAACAGTCCACGTGTCTTGGCCGTGAGGATGAATGTGAGCCGCAATTTCCTGCCCGGGATGGACATGCCAAACCACGATAATTGAGTCTCGGGTTTCAAGCACAACGGAACGAATAGGCTCGCCTTCGGACGGCTGAACATACTCGGCTACAGAAAATATTCTCGATTCAACAGTCATCGGAGATCCCTCTTTCACAGTGCCCCCAGACAGGCTGGATATGAATTCTAACTCGAATTTGAACGGGAGGCTGGTCGTGCGGTCGTGCAGTTGCCGATGAGCGTGTCGGCTGCTGCCTCCTTGCCCACCAGCGAACTCACGTCCGTTGCGGCCATCCAGAAGGTCTTGCCCGAGCGCGGCTCATAGGTCGCGGGATCGAACACGCCAGAGGGGCCGAACATCGGCGGCTTGATTGGTCATGGCTCCATGCCTTTGTCGTTACGGTCTTCATCGTCGGCATCCTGACGCACGGCGGGCAATTGCTGGAGCAACGCCGGCAGCCATTCCTGTACCGTCTCCCACACCACATCGAGGTTGATGTCGAAATAGCCGTGAGCCATGCGATTACGCATATTGCGCATGCTGCGCCACGGCACGTCGGCATGCGCCTGGGTGAACTCGACGTAGCCATCCATCACCTTTGTGGCCGCCTCGCCGATGACGATCAGGCTCATGATGACGGCCTGCTGGGTGCGCTTGTCGGCCAAGAAGTCGTCCTTGGCCATCCCTTCCACGAAGCTGCGCGCATCGGTTGCGGCCTGCTGAATGTGGTCGAGGTAATCGGGCAGGCGGTTCTCGCTCATATCGGTTGCGCCTCCGCGAGCACCTTGGCCCGGAACTTCGGCGGCAGGTCGCCGGGAGTCAGCAGATCGACGTCAACGCCGAGCAGCGATTTCAGTTCTTCTTCCAAATCGCCCAAGTCCAACAACGTGGCACCGGGCAGCGCATCGACCAACAGGTCGAGGTCGCTGCCATCCCGGTCGGTGCCATGCAGCACCGAGCCGAAGACGCGCGGGTTCGCGGCGCGAAAGCGGCCTACCGCTTCACGCACTGCGCTTCGCTTCATGTCAAGCACAACAGACGGTCGCATGCGCATCCTTTCTTATCGAAACTCGTTGAGATGATATGCAATCAAGAATAGAATTTCAAGAACTATTTTCGAGAATCGCAATGCCTTGATTCCCGTGCCGCGCCGGTTGCCTTGGCGGGCTTGTCACAAACCTACGTTTTCAAGAAGAAGGAAACCGCATGCCCCGCCGTTCGATCCTCTCCGCCGCCGAGCGCGAAAGCCTGCTGGCGTTGCCGGACACCAAGGATGAGTTGATCCGTCACTACACGTTCAGCGAAAGCGACCTCTCCATCATCCGGCAGCGGCGCGGCCCGGCCAATCGGCTGGGCTTCGCGGTGCAGCTCTGCTACCTGCGCTTTCCCGGCGTCATCCTTGGCGCTGATGAGCCACCGTTCCCGCCATTGCTGAGACTGGTCGCCAACCAGCTCAAGGTCGGCATCGAAAGCTGGGACGAGTACGGGCAGCGTGAGCAGACCCGACGCGAGCACCTGGTCGAGCTGCAAACGGTGTTCGGCTTCCAGCCGTTCACGATTGGCCACTACCGGCAGGCTGTCCAGTTGCTGACCGAGCTGGCCATGCAAACCGACAAGGGCATCGTGCTGGCCAGAGCCTTGATCGAGCACCTGCGGCGGCAGTCGGTCATTGTGCCCGCCCTCAACGCCGTCGAGCGGGCGAGCGCCGAAGCGATTACCCGCGCCAACCGGCGTCTCTACGACGCCTTGGCTGAGCCGCTGACGGACGTGCATCGCCGTCGCCTCGACGATCTGCTCAAGCGCCGCGACAACGGCAAGACGACGTGGCTGGCCTGGCTGCGGCAATCCCCGGTCAAACCGAACTCGCGGCACATGCTGGAACACATCGAACGCCTCAAGGCGTGGCAGGCGCTCGACCTGCCCTCCGGCATCGAGCGGCTGGTTCACCAGAACCGGCTGCTCAAGATCGCCCGCGAGGGCGGCCAGATGACGCCCGCCGACCTGGCGAAGTTCGAGCCGCAGCGGCGTTACGCGACCCTGGTGGCGCTCGCCATCGAGGGCATGGCCACCGTCACCGACGAAATCATCGACCTGCATGACCGCATCCTGGGCAAGCTGTTCAATGCCGCCAAGAACAAGCATCAGCAGCAGTTCCAGGCATCCGGCAAGGCGATCAATGCCAAGGTGCGGCTGTTCGGGCGCATCGGCCAGGCGCTGATCGAGGCCAAGCAAGCGGGCCGCGATCCGTTCGCCGCCATCGAGGCCGTCATGTCCTGGGATGCTTTCGCCGAGAGCGTCACCGAAGCGCAGCGGCTCGCGCAACCCGAGGACTTCGATTTCCTGCACCGCATCGGCGAGAGCTACGCCACGCTGCGCCGCTACGCGCCGGAATTTCTCGACGTGCTCAAGTTGCGGGCCGCGCCCGCCGCCAAGGACGTACTCGACGCCATCGAGGTGCTGCGCAGCATGAACAGCGACAACGCCCGCAAGGTGCCCACCGACGCGCCGACCGAGTTCATCAAGCCGCGCTGGCAGAAGCTGGTGATGACCGACACCGGCATCGACCGGCGCTACTACGAACTGTGCGCGCTGTCGGAGCTGAAGAACGCGCTGCGCTCCGGCGACATCTGGGTGCAAGGCTCGCGCCAGTTCAAGGACTTCGAGGACTACCTGGTGCCGCCCGCGAAATTCGCCAGCCTCAAGCAGGCCAGCGAATTGCCGCTGGCCGTGGCCACCGATTGCGACCAGTACCTGCATGACCGGCTGACGCTGCTGGAAACGCAGCTCGCCACCGTCAACCGCATGGCGCTGGCCAACGAGCTGCCGGACGCCATCATCACGGAGTCGGGCCTGAAGATCACGCCGCTCGATGCGGCGGTGCCCGATACCGCACAGGCCCTGATCGACCAGACGGCGATGATCCTACCGCACGTCAAGATCACCGAATTGCTGCTGGAGGTAGACGAATGGACGGGCTTCACCCGGCACTTCGCCCACCTGAAGTCAGGCGACCTGGCCAAGGACAAAAACCTGTTGCTGACCACGATCCTCGCCGACGCGATCAACCTGGGCCTGACCAAGATGGCGGAATCGTGCCCCGGCACGACCTACGCCAAGCTGGCCTGGCTGCAAGCCTGGCACATCCGCGACGAAACCTACGGGGCGGCACTGGCCGAGCTGGTCAACGCGCAGTTCCGACATCCCTTCGCCGAGCATTGGGGCGACGGCACCACGTCATCGTCGGACGGCCAGAACTTCCGCACCGGCAGCAAGGCCGAGAGCACCGGCCACATCAATCCGAAATACGGCAGCAGCCCAGGGCGGACGTTCTACACCCATATCTCCGACCAGTACGCGCCGTTCCACACCAAGGTCGTGAACGTCGGCGTGCGCGACTCGACCTACGTGCTCGACGGCCTGCTGTATCACGAATCCGACCTGCGGATCGAGGAGCACTACACCGACACGGCAGGGTTCACGGACCACGTCTTCGCGTTGATGCACCTGCTGGGCTTCCGCTTCGCCCCGCGCATTCGTGACCTGGGCGACACCAAGCTCTACATCCCGAAGGGCGATGCCACCTACGAGGCGTTGAAACCGATGATCGGCGGCACGCTCAACATCAAGCACGTCCGCGCCCATTGGGATGAAATCCTGCGGATGGCCACCTCGATCAAGCAGGGCACGGCGACGGCCTCGCTGATGCTCAGGAAGCTTGGCAGCTACCCGCGCCAGAACGGCCTGGCCGTCGCCCTGCGTGAGCTGGGACGCATCGAGCGCACACTGTTCATCCTGGACTGGCTGCAAAGCGTCGAGCTGCGCCGCCGCGTGCATGCCGGGCTGAACAAAGGCGAGGCGCGCAACGCGCTGGCCCGCGCCGTGTTCTTCAACCGCCTGGGGGAAATCCGCGACCGCAGCTTCGAGCAGCAGCGCTACCGGGCCAGCGGCCTCAACCTGGTGACGGCGGCCATCGTGCTATGGAACACGGTCTATCTGGAGCGGGCCGCGAACGCCTTGCGTGGCCACGGTCAAGCCGTCGATGACGGCCTGTTGCAGTACCTGTCGCCGCTCGGCTGGGAGCACATCAACCTGACCGGCGATTACCTCTGGCGCAGCAGCGCCAAGATCGGCGCGGGCAAGTTCAGGCCGCTACGGCCGCTGCAACCGGCTTAGCGTGCTTTATTTTCCGTTTTCTGAGACGACCCCTTCATGGGCCGAGCACGATAGGTCGCCCCGTTGACCTTCCACTTCGGCAGCGCGCACACGCGGCGGCCGTCCGAGTCGAACTCGATCCAGCTCTTTTCCGAGACCTCGACCCCAGCGACGGGGTTCGTGCAGAGCTCCTCACGCTCGGCGTCGGTCTTCGGTTCCTCATTCGACATCGGGGATACCCATTTGCCCGGCGCCATCGGTGCCGGCGGTGCGCTTGCGCTCTGAGCGAACGACTCGGTTGTGAGCAAAGGGAGGAGGAAAAGGGGGCCGATTGCGACGCGCAGACAAATGTTCACGGCTTCTCCTGCTCCAGTCGGTGGATTGTTGACCGATGAACGCCGAGCGAGGCGGCGATTTCCCGTGCCGACATCCCCTCGGCCCTGAGGCGTTTCACCAAACGCGCCTGATCACCGCTCAGGGCCGGCGGCCGACCAAACCGCACGCCCCTCGCCCTTGCGGCCGTGCGACCTTCACCGGTTCGTTCAGCAATCAAGGATCGCTCGAACTCTGCGATACCCGCAAAAATTGTCAAGACCATGCGACCCGCCGGCGTGGTCGTGTCTGCCCATGGCTCGGCCAGGGACCGGAGGCCGGCTCCGGCCGTCGACAAGCGCTCCGAGATGTCGAGAAGATCGCGGGTGGAGCGTGCCAGCCGGTCGAGGCGCATCACAGTGACCACATCGCCCACCCGCAATTGGCCCAGCATGGCCTCGAGCTGGGGCCGCGCACGGACCGCGCCGCTGACCTTCTCCTCGAAGATGCGCTCGCAGCCGGCTGCCTGCAGCGCCGTGTGTTGTCGGGTCAGATCCTGGTCGTCGGTCGAGACGCGGGCATATCCGATGCGCATGAGAAGGCCTGTCGCAAAACTTGTCGCAGAGATGATCCATTCTGCGACTGATTTTTGCAACGCTGAAGCCGAGGCGGATCGGGAGGGGCGAGGGTGTCGCAAAAATTAGGAGTTGCGCAACTTTCGCAGCGCCCTGCAGCTCCAATCAAAAAGAGCTCGCTTCCAAAAATAGAACATATAAAGAACATATCTTGTGGCTCGTCACGTTACAGGGCACAATCCACTCACAGAGCTGCGAGGGCGGTGAAGCAGATGGCAACGAGCGCGACTATGAAAGCCCCGCCCCATCCGGGTGAGTTCGTGAAGACCGAGATCATTGAACCTCTGGGCCTTTCCGTCACCGACGCAGCGCAAGCTCTCTGCGTAACGAGGCCATCATTGTCCAAACTGCTGAACGGTCGCGCGCACCTCTCGCCAGACATGGCTTTGCGGATCGAGAAGGCGTTCGGCGCCTCCATGGAGGCGCTGATGCAGATGCAGAATCGTTTTGATGTTGCCGAGGCGAGGAAGAGAGCAAAGGATATTAACGTTCCCCCCTTCAAAGGAAGAACGCTGCACGCGCAAGCAGGCCAGCGTAGGGGGCCCGGGGCATGACAAAAATAAAGGACAGTTTGCGCAGCGAAAGCGATTTGGTCGCCGCTGCTCTTGCCCTCGGAGCCGCGGTCGCCGGCGGCCCGCTGGCCGCAGCCGAAGTCACGCTCGGAAAATCGGCGTCGAAAGCCACCTTGCGAAAGGCCACCGTTACATCTTTGAAAGATGCCATTCTTGCGGGGGAAGACCCCCTTGGGGATGCGTTTTCTATCCTGCGTTCCGCCGAGGAGAGACGGGAGAACGGGGCGACCTATACCCCAGCCGCGATCGTCCAGACGATGGTGGATTGGGCCGCCGCCACGCGCAAGGCCAGCCGGATTGTAGACCCGGGTGTAGGATCGGCGCGGTTCCTCACTCGCGCCGCTGCAGCCTTTCCGAATGCGGAGTTGGTCGGGATCGATGTTGATCCGCTCGCCACGCTGATGGCCCGCGCCAACCTAGCCGTCGCCGGAGCCGGGGATCGAGCGCGGGTAATCCTCGGGGATTACCGCAGTTTCTCCGAGCGCGTCGACGGCAGCACGCTATACATCGGCAACCCGCCCTATGTTCGGCATCATCAGATCGCGCCCAAATGGAAAGATTGGCTAGCTGTCGAATCCTCGAAGCTCGGTCTGACGGCCAGCAAGCTTGCGGGCCTGCATGTGTATTTCTTCCTTGCAACAACCTGTAGCGCCAAGCCTAAGGATTTTGGCGCCTTCATCACCGCCGCCGAATGGCTGGATGTAAATTATGGCGCGCTAGTGCGTTCCCTCATGTTGGGTGGGCTTGGGGGAAAGAGCGTCACGGTGATCGATCCTGCAGCGCAGCCTTTCCCTGATGCCGCGACGACGGCCTCGATCACAACTTTTGAGATCGGCGCCAAACCCACGTCCCTTTATTTCCGCCGGATCGACGACCTTGACGCGCTAGATGAGCTCGGCAAGGGCCGCAAGGTTCACCGGGATCGTCTGGCAAACGAAGGGCGTTGGTCCCATCTGACCCGCGCAGCCGAGAAGCCGCCCGAGGGCTTCGTCGAACTGGGCGAACTGTGCCGTGTGCACAGGGGAGCTGTGACAGGCGCGAATGATGTGTGGATTGCCGGCCCTCATAGCGTCGGCTTGCCCGAATCCGTCCTGTTCCCGACGATCACCCGAGCGCGCGAGGTGCTGGACTCCGGCGGTCTTCTCACAGACTCCGCCCGACTGCGCTGCGTCATTGACCTTCCAGCCGATCTCGACGAACTCGATACGTCCGAGCGCGACGCGGTGACGAAGTTCCTGAAGGTGGCGCGTGCAATGGGCGCAAATACAGGATACGTCGCCAGCCACCGCAAGGCGTGGTGGTCAGTGGGCCTCCGCGCGGCTGCGCCGATCATTTCGACCTACATGGCGCGGCGCCCGCCCGGCTTTGTCATCAACAAGGCGGATGCCCGGCACATCAACATCGCGCATGGCCTATATCCGCGCGATCCTCTTACCGAGAAGGCGAAGAAGGCGCTCGTTGACTACCTTCAGGTCAATATCTCACAGCGTTCCGGGCGCACCTACGCCGGTGGCCTGACCAAGTTCGAGCCTCGTGAAATGGAGCGCCTTATTGTGCCGGGTCCGGCGCTATTGTCTGCCGGAGCCGCATTGTGATCGATCCGCCTATTTGGAGCAACGAACAGCTCGAAGCCGACCGTGTCAAATCCAGCGCCGCCTTCTCGAAGGAACGTCTCGAAGAGCCGCTGGAGGATTATCTTGAAGCTTTCGACGAGTACCAGGGTTACGTCGAAGAAATACTAGAAACGACCGTCGACCTATCTGACCTTGAGGCATCTGCGCTTGACGTTCTGGGCGACGCTCGCCTTCTGGAGGCATTTCGTTACCTTGCTGCGCCGCCGATCTCGCAGGACGACCTCAAGGTCTTGGCTGATGCGCAATCTCTGACCAAGGGCCATCTGCAGAAGTCCCCGGAGCTTGTTCAGCGGCTGATCGCCGTCGTGCGCCAGGTGCTTGATCGCCGTCGCTTCGCCTGGGTCGTGGAGGATCGCGAGCCTACGGAAGCGGAGCGTAACGCCGCGGTGATGGCCTCGGCCGCTTTGATGGCCGCCAGCCGCACACAGACACGGCGGCGCACGCTAGGTAAGGAACAGCAGGAAGCTATGGTAAAGGTAGCCCTGAAGGGGCTGGGCTTTGCAGAAGTCCCTTCACGTAAAATCCCAAATATTTCGCATGCCCCCGGTCCGGGCGAGTTCTGTGGGGAAAGCGTGCTCGGAAACCGAAAGGGTGACATCATTGTGCGCCTTTGGGATCATCGGGTCATGCCGATCGAATGCAAGGTATCGAACTCGTCGACCAATTCCGTGAAGCGGCTCAACAACGACGCAGCCGTTAAGGCTGCGAGCTGGAAATTGGATTTTGGACTCCGCCAAGTTGTTCCCGCCGCAGTGTTGAGCGGCGTCTACAAGCTTCACAATCTGCTGGATGCGCAGGATCGAGGGCTGACCCTATTTTGGGCACACGACCTCAAACCGTTGACCGACTGGATCACCGGCACAAAACCTTGATAAAGGGAACCCGATGAAGTCGAGCTTTCAGGCGGCCCCGCAAAACCGCTTCTAGTTGCCGAACTACCACCCACGATAGGATGGCGTACCAGGCGCAACATAATGGTTATGCACTTGCGTGACTACTACTTCCGGCTTCGGGGGCTCTGGGTGCGCCTCCTTCCAAATTTCCATCAGTTTCTCATATGCGAAACGTTTGTACCGTTGCGCCTTTTCCCTTTGCGAATTATGTTCAATCTCCATTTTATCCTTCATTCTTGCCCACAAGCCTTCAAATTCAGAAAGACGTGCAATTTCAATTATAGACACCGCATAAATTACCAAAAAATTATTGATGTTTCTTTCTCGTTGGTAGAAATAAATGTCAAGAATGGATTCAAAACTAGATTCTAATGCAGATAGTTGATGGGCATCAAACTCATTCCTAAAAGAATTTATCAATTCCTTTGATATATTATCAATTTGAGAATCATGAAATCTTCTATAGATTGATGGAATGCAACATAAAAGATTTTCGATCCGATTTATGTCAGTATTTTTGTTATTTTTAATGGCTTTGACGGCCTCCATGAATTGTGCGACGGCCGCGCGATACCGAACTGGGTCGTCGATGCGCGCCATTTCATCGTTGTCATAGCTGTCGAAGAAATTTTGAAGAGCTGACATATCTCCCCCCGACGCGGCCATCAGCATCTAAGCCGCAGGCCTCACCCAGCTGCGCAGTGATAACAATTCCCACCATCTACCACAGGTGGTTGCCTGTTCAAATGCGCGCTACGCGGCACTGCAGATAACTAGCTCCTCCGGCCCGCCCGGCCGCTGGTCGTTGAACACCCCCACCACCAGTCGTCCGCTCCGCCAGGCGAACGTGTCGAGGTTGGTCCTGTACTTCTTCAGCACCGGCCCCACCGGGACCTGGTGATGGCCGTGGACCACATGGAAGTCGCCATGCCCGCCTTCGTCGTCGTCGGGGTAGAGGTCCCAGAGCAGCGTCTGCTCGCGCTGCCGGTGGAGGGGGCGCCAGCGGTCGACGGCGGCATGCACGTAGACGCGGTGCAGGTCCACGTGCATGAGCGGGAGGGCGGAGAGCCACGCGATATGGGCTGCGGGAATCGGGAGCGGCGCATCGGGGTCCCACGCCGCCGCGCCGTAGGAGGCGAGCGTGGCGCGGCCGCCGTTGGCGAGGAAACGGGACATCCCGTTCTCGGGGAACTTCATCAGCTCCACCAGCATGGCCTCGTGGTTGCCCATCAGGCAGATCCACTGCCAGCCGGCCGATGGCCCGGCCATGAGGCGCTCAATGACCTGCCGGCTCTGCGGCCCGCAGTCCACGTAGTCCCCCAGGAAGACGATCGTGCCGCCTGGAGCGCGGGCCTCGATGGCGGCGAGCGCGGCCTCGAGGAGGTCGAACCGGCCGTGCAGGTCACCGATGGCGAAGGTGAGCGGCATGGCCCGCCTTTCACAATCCAGGCCGGCGTGGGGCGTCGCCAGCCGGCACGGGAGCGTCCAGTTCCGCGACGGTGGCAATCTCTGCCTGGACCCGGACGAGACCGAAGCGCTCCGTGAGCCAGCGGAGGGCCTGCTCGAACCGCGCCCGCAGGACCTGCATGACGAACGAGATCGCCCCCACGCCGCTGGCGCCGGCGCTCGGCTCTTCCCAGCTCTCTGCACCGAGGACGAACCGCCGGCCGTCGTCGGCAATATGGAAAGGCCCCGCCGGAGAGAGACCGAGTTCCTGCGCCACCTCGTCCACCAGGTTGAGGGCGGGCGCCTCGAGGATCTCGCGGACTTCAGCGGCGAACGCCTCCGACTTGCGGAGCGTGTCGGCTCGCTCGGCCTTCAGCCGGGCGGAGGCGGCCTTTTCGGCCTTGAGATCGTCCGCCAGTCTGTCGGCTTTCATCCGTGCCAAATCGCGCTCGCGCGAAATCTTCTCCGCTGCTGCCGAAAGGGTGCGGGCCTGCTCCAGCTCGGCGGCGAGCCGGCGGCGCTCGTGGTCGCTCGCGGCCATGCGGACGGCGGCCTGTCCGGCCGCCTCGGCTAGCCGGGAATTTTGTTCGGCTATCCAGCGATCGGGCGCCAGACGCTCCGAAAAGGTGGGCGAGGCAATCGTCGGGATCGTCGGCGGCGGCGCCTCGAGGATCCGCTGCACCTCCTCGTGCTTGAGGCGCGCCGCCTCGAGCTCCTGCTCGGCGGCGAGCTTCGCCTTGTATTCCTCCGGGGTGAGGTGCGGCTTCTTGCTGCTCTCTTCCCCCCGCACAATGCAGGCGTCCAGGTGCCGCCGGGCGTGTTCCGCCCAGGAATCCTGGAGCGCGGAATAGGACTTCTGGCGGCCGTGGCGCCTGGCGAGCTCCTGGAGCGCCTTGTTGATGCTGATCTTCTGCTTCGGCCGCGCCTTGGCGCGCCCGTCGGCGCGGACCGGCGAACATAGGATGTCCACGTTGCCCGCGCCGTCTTCATCGGCGTCGTAGCGTACCGCCCACACGCAGTCCTTGCCGAAGGCGGCCTCGGCCCACCGCCGTGCTTCTTCGATCAGCTGCCGTACACGGGGATTGCCCTGCCAGTCGCGGGGATCGCCGGTTTCGGCGAGCCAGCCCGGCGACAGGATCACCAGTAGGTGCATCGCCAGCGCGCCGTTGCCGTCGCTGGTGATGCCGTGCCGGCGCTTGTGCTCCTTGAAGGCGGCGACATAATTCGTGCCGGCCTCGAACCCTTCACCGGCGAGCGACCAGCAATAATTGTCGGCGGCGTCGGCGCCGGGCCGCTGGCTCTCCTTGCCCTTTTTGTCCTGGCGCCGGGCATGGGACTGCGCAGATGTCAGGTCGGCCCAGGTCTTGATATGGGCGCCGGACCCCTTGCGTGTCACGCAACGGACGGCTGCCTTGGGCGGCTCAACAAGGCCGTTTGAAGGTGACATAGCGGATGCGTTCCTGGATGTAGTTAGCACACTAGGGGATTGCCTACGGCCCGCTCCGCTAATCCCCGTGTGCCGGGGCAGCCCCTGGACCCCCTTCCTCGCTGACTTCCACCTCGACAGGAGGTTCCGGCAACAGCGCAAGGTCGAGGCCGAGGAACTTCTCGAGGCGTCGGCGAGTCTGCATGCGCATCCTTCCGCTGGTCTCGACGACACAGATCGTCTGGCGCGACACGCCGATGATTTCACCCAGCTGCCGCTGGGTGAGCTTCAGCCTCCACCGTGCGTTGCGGATCCGGACCCCGCGCGTCCGGTAGACCAGGACGGAGAGTGGCAGATCGATCGGCTCTTCCCGGAGGTAGGACAGCATCAGCGCCTCCCGGCGATGGTGATGAGAAGAATGCGGCCGGCCGCCCGCGTGAGGGCAGCCATGTGCCGGACGGTGACGATGCCGAGGCCAATGACGGCCCCGGCCGGTGGCCCGAAGGCGCGCGCGAGGCCATCGCCTAGGACGAACAGGCAGAACGTGGCCGCCGGCAAAACCATGGCGACGCTCGCGGCGCCGATCAGCCCGGCGTCGGTGAACCCCCACAGAATGAGAGGGAGGAGGCTGCCAGCTACCCAGAGAGCGACGGCAGCCTCGCGCATGCGCTGGAGCACCGGCTTTTCAATCGGCATAGAGGTCGTACTTCGCGCGACGGACCGCGAGCGGGTTGGCGCGATCGTCCGAGAGAATCACCACGAGCGCCAGCAAGCAGAGCTGCCTGGCCCTGATCTCGGAGCCCGCAAACCCTTCGACGAGCAGGCACTCGGTCCACTCTCTGACGTCCTCCTCGAGTTGCCAGGCCCAGCGGTCGGGAATGCTCGGGTGCAGAGCAACGTTGCACCTGAAGAGGCGGCCGTCCTGTTCAATCGTCTTTCTGCTCTCCGGGGTATCCATTGATTCAGTCCAGCCTTCAAGGAAGGCATCGACGGCCGCGAGGTCCGCCAACGCCTCGTGCTCATCGCCGAGCGGGCGAGACACCTTGTTCTCATCGCCGGTTGGGCCGGTTGGCGAGCAAATATCCAACATCGTTTCTGCTCCTTCTTCCTTGAGAACCATTTGCGTCACCACCGCCCGCTGGGCGTCGGCGCGACGTGCTGATGAATGATGGGCGTGTGCGTCACATGCACCACCTGCGGCTGTGGGTGGGCCTCGTCCCAGATGGCCTGCAGCCGTCCGGAGGCGAAGGCCCGCCGGCGTCGCGCAAGACGCCAGCCCGCGTTGAAGCGGGAGCCGAGGAGGCCCTTCTCCGCCCGGACGTGGGCCATGAGCAGGATGGACCGCGTGACGAGGTCGCGGAGGTTTTCCACCGTGCGCTCCTCGTCCCGATAGAGGCGCTCCATGTCCTCGCGCGCATGGACCATCAGCCGGATCAGCACCTGCGGATCGAGGTCGTCGCGCAGCGCAACCCACGCCTGCCGGCAGAAGCGCGTTGCCGGCAGCAGCTGTGCCCGCCGCGCCAGGGTGAGGCGGTTCAGAACCTCAGTCATCGCGGCCGGCGATGTCGTCACGCCCTGGCTGCGCATCAGGTCATAGGTAGACAGAAAATCCGCGCAGAGCCGGCGATAGATGGCCGGATCGCCCTCGCGGGCAAGTCGCTCCGTATCCTGCTGGTGCAGCAGCTCATTCATCTGATTTTTCATGTCATTCTCCGTGCATTTATACTAACAAATGCAACCTATGCGTCAAGATAAAATCTGAAAAAGTGCGATTTTTAACCCATATTATTCATTCCGTGTCCTGTTTTTTGCTTCGCAGTCGCGCGCCAATGCCTGCCAGACCTTTTTGTGCGCGCTTGCTGCCCTGGAGTGCGCCGACTCCGAGGCTCCGGCCCATATTCGTGATGCCGGCGGCCGGGCTCACCTGGCCGAACACGTCCCCGCCCATCTTGGACGACCACAGGCTCTGCACGCCGATTTCCACCCAGCGCAGCGCAGCGTCGCCGAGCTCGGAAATGAGCGCACAGCTGTTCCACACGACGATCGTCGCCGCCGACCCGTAGATGGCGATGGCGGCCAGCGAGGTGATGGCCGACGTGACCGGACCGGAGTCGAGCGGGATCATCAGCGCGAACACGCTGAAGAACATGCTGTTGAGGATCGCGAACGCCGCCGACATGAGCAGCAGCGAGACGATCAGCCCCATGATGATGAGGATCGGCCGGGCCAGGAGGCCGAAGAGCAGCAGATAGCCCTGGCGGCTGGCGCCGATCAGCGACGGCTCCCGGGCCGGGAAGAAATGCGTCAGGACCCAGATGGGCACCGCGATCAGCGCCTCGAGGCCGATCACCAGCCAGCTGATGACGGCACCGAAGAAGTAGACCAGCGGCATGAGTGGCAGCACGCCGCCGATCCAGAAGCCCCCGACCATTAGGATGCCGCCCACGAACCATGCCCCGGCCGCTGCCGTCTTTACCAGGCCGCCGACGTGGGGGATGAAGCCCGAAGCCACGTCCGACACGGCCGCGCCGCCAAGGGCCCAAAGGCCCGCATCCACCAGGCCCACGCCGATCTGCGTCAGGATGAGGAGCGGATCGCTCCACTGCGAGGTGCCGTTGGTGCCCGCGACCTGCAGCTTGGAGAGAACCCACCTGAACGCGGAGGAAACGCCCGCCGCGCTGGTGTCGGGGACGCCCACCTGCCCGGCTGCCTCGACTGGGCTCGCCTTGCTGAAGTCCGCGAAATAGGCATCGAACGACCGCATATAGCCCACGTCGCGCTCGTAGCTATCCGCTAGGACGCGCCAGGTGCTCCCGGTCAGCTGGGGCGCGGAACCCAACCAGCCGCCCTGAGACATGGGCTGCAAGATGGAGCTGAGGCTGTCGGGCGCCACGCCCTCCATGTTCGTGGCATTGACGACACTCTGGAAATATTGGGCGATGTTGATGTTGGCCCGCTGCCAGGAGATCGCGAACACCCATCCTGCAGAGGCGGTCTCGTCCAGATAGGTCGCGGCCAGCTGCTTGATGCTTGCGTCGCTTCCCGACAGGGTGTTGTTGACCGCATTTCGCAGGGCCGCCTGCGCCGAGGCGACGCCGCTACCGATCTGCGTCTTGATCTCCTGATCGTTCCGCGCCTGGAGATAGACCTGGTTCGCGATGCTCTTCGCGGTAGCGTCAATCTGCCCCCAGGCCGCGTTCAGTCCTCCGTTCACGGCATTGACGGCGATCGCGTTCATCTTCTCCCATGTCGCGAGATCGATCTCGCCGGTAACGCCTTGGGCCGGTACGCCCAGCGCGCTGGCCTTGGGGAGCTGGTACTGAACCGACCCGCAAAGCGAGGTGGAGCCGTTGAACCACGTTCCAGAGTCCGCGAAGGCCTGGACAATCGAGTCGGTCTTCTGGCCGAACAGGCCCCTGACGGGCAATGTGCGGGCGACGATCGGCTTGCCGTCTCTCGCGCTGCCGTGCCCAAATGTCTCGGCGATCTCGTTGAGCCTGTAGGCACACACATAGCCAATGGCCCGGGTCCGGATGGCCCCGGCAATCATGCCCCGCAACTTGTAATCGTCCTCGGGTACGGTCGCGACTTGGCTGTAACCGCCGGAGGCGATCATGGGAGAGATCTTGGCCCAGAGGTTGTCGGCTGCGCCGGAGCCCCAAACAAGGATCTGGATCACCAGCAGCTGCGCGAGGGTGAAGCCGGAGCTCACGGGCAAAATCATGATGGCCCCGAGGCCGACGCGGGCCACGGTGTATTTGACGCTGTTCCCGCCCATCGCCTCGCCTTCGCGAGCGGTATCGGCGACCCCCACATAGATCGTGTAGGTGATGAAGATTGAGCCGACGATCGCCACCGCAACGTTGAAGAAGGCCGCGGCAGTCGCGATCATGTTCGCGTCAGAACAGGTGGTGCCCTTCCAGACCGCGTCCACTGTGCAGCCAAGCACGCGGCGCAGGGATATGAGGGCATAGTCGTTCTGGACGGGCGTAAAAATGCTGGAAAATGACTTGTCATCCATGGGAGGTGGCCTCGATCGAGGGGGGAAGAGGGGTGGGAAAATACCGGCCCAGCCTGCGCTCAAGGGCGCCGGTCTCAGCCTGAACGAGGCGTCGGACGCCGGTCTCGAGTGGCGCGCGGGCGTAAGCAAAGGCGCCTCGCCATCGGGTCCACTCGGGTGAGCCCTCTTGGATGAAGACCCATGTCGTTTCGTCACGGGGCGCCTTTGCCTCCCGGACAGCGCGAGTGATTTCGTCGTCTGGCGGCGGGGTGGCCGGCGCGGCTCTTGAGAACCGATCAGCCTCGTCGTCGAGCCAGCGTTGGCCGCGCAGCCAATTGGCGGGCGATGCGATCCATCGCGCTTCCCGCGTGGCGCACTTCCTCGCGTACCGCTTAGCGCCGCTCACCAGCAGCGAAGCCGGAACTGCCGCGGCACGGGCTGCGGTCCATTCGCGAAGCGCAGCAGCGCGGCCCTCCTTTTTGGGGAAGGTCTGCCAGAACTGGTCGAACGTCTCCCCAATGTCGGAAGGCAGCTTGATCTCCGATTGTGCCGCCGGAGGTGGCTGGGACTCCAGTGGGATCAACCCCGGGCCCGCGTCGACCAGATGAGAGATATATTTCTTGTTCTCTTCCTGGATTCGGGTCGCGTTCCTGCAACTGCCTCCGGTCGCATTCTCGCGACCAGTGCTAGGGGCGGCCAGTTCAGGGCCGGTCGCATTTTCGCAACCGGCTTCCGGCCTCTCCGACACCAGATGCCGGACCTCCGGCCGATCAAAGCAAAGCTCATAATCGGTACGCCTGCCTTGCTTACGATCGGCTTCGACCCAACCGCGGCTCTCCAACTCCGCGAGCGACCGCATGATTGCGTGTCGACTGAGGGAGAGCAGGGAGGCAAGGCGCGCGATCGAGGGATTGCACTGGCCGGTCCGGCTGTTCAGATGATCCAGTAGCAAACCGAAGAGGTTCTTCGCCGTCGAGCACAGCGTGTCATCCACCAGACAGGCCTGGAGCAGGCGCCACTTGTCGAGCAGTGTCACCTGGCTTGTTGGCTGCCGCTCCTCGTGGTACTGAAGATGTGCGGCTTGAGAAGAGCTGCTTCTGAATTGGGCCCGCGGAGCGCTGCCACGCTTCGCGGGTCTTTCGTTTCGAAGCCCCATCACTACTTTCCTCTGCTGAGGGGTAGTGATGAGGAACGCGGTTATTTCAATTCAACGGCTTGCGCCAAATTCCCAAGCTGTATGTCGTGGGTTCGATTCCCATCGCCCGCTCCAGTTTCCCCCCATTCTGAGAGATCGGCCGGGATCCGGCCAGACGGTCCGCGCGCCGGCGCGCGCTCTATGCCGCGGCATGGGGGCGCAGCTTCGCGAGATCGCAAGCGCCCTGCCCCGCCCCCTCACCTCAGCATGAAGCCGATCGCCAGCGCGTTGGCGATGTCGATGAAGAAGGCGGAGACCAGCGGCAGGATGATGAAGGCGATGGGCGCCGGGCCGTGGGTGCGGGTCACGGCGGTCATGTTGGCGATGGCGGTCGGCGTGGCGCCGAGGCTGATGCCGGTGAAGCCGGCGGCCAGCACCGCCGCCTGATAGGTCCGGCCCATGGCGGGAAACACCACGAACAGGATGTAGGCCACCGCCACCAGCGTCTGCAGCGCCAGCACCGTGCCGAGCGCCGGACCAAGGCCGCCGAGGGTCCACAGCTGCATGCTCATGAGCGACATGGCGAGGAAGATCTTCAGCGACAGATCCGATACCAGCGCCAGCGCCGGGGTGCGGGCCGGCCACGGCAGGCGCGGCGCCACCTTCGGCAGGATGTTGGTGATGACGATGGCCACCAGCATGCACACCACGAACATGGGCAGCTTCAGCCCGGTCTTCTCCACCACGCCTTCCAGCGCATAGGCGATGATGATGACGATGTTGAGCGCCAGGATGGTGACGAGGATGTTCTTGTAGTTCACCGAACCGCCCTCGGGCTCGGCCGGTGTGTCCGGCAGGCCCACCATGGGGGCGTCGTCGCCGGTGCCGCGCAAGTTGAAGCGGGAGATGAGCAGGCCCGCCACTGGACCGCCCACCAGGCTGGCGATGACGAGGCCGAGGGTGGCGCTGGCGATGCCGATTTCCAGTGCGTTGGGCAAATTGAACCGCTGCGCGATCAGCGGCGCCCAGGCGATGGTGGTGCCGTGGCCGCCCACCAGAGACACCGAGCCCAGCAGCGGCCCCACGCCATAGGGCAGGCCGAGCACTGCCGCGCCGCCGACGGCGACCACGTTCTGCAGCACCAGATAGACCACCGTCAGCAGCAGCAGGATCACCAGCGGCTTGCCGCCGGTGGCGAGGTCCGAGACCCGGGCGTTGAGGCCGATGCCGGTGAAGAAATAGAGCAGCAACATGTCGCGCGCATTGAGGTCGAAGGTCACCGCGAGGCCCAGCACCTTGTAGGCGAACAGGGTGGCGAGCGCCGCGATGATGCCGCCGGTGACGGCCTCGGGGATGTTCCAGCGCTTGAGGGGGGTGATGATCTCGTTGAGGCCGGCGCCGAGGAAGTAGACGAGGATGGCGATGGTGAAGCTCAGCAGCCCCGAAACCTCGAACGTCGCTGGCATATGGCTTCCCCCTGCGCGGCACTGTCTCGCCCCACCTGTAGCCCATTCCGGGCGGGGCTGAAAACGGTCAGGCGCCGAGGTGTCGCAGGGCCTTGCCAGCGAGCACGTCCGTCTCGATGTCCTCCAGCTCCACCTGCCGCGTCTCCGGCACGTAGGCGAGGGAGATGAAGAGCGAGGCGACGCACACCACGAGGAAGATGCCGATGGTGGCGGCAAGGCCGATGCCCTCCACCACCGAGAGGAAGCTCGCCGCGACGATGGCGTTGAACAGCCAGCTCGTTGCCGAGGCGGCGGCGATGCCCCGTTCGCGGATGGCCGAGGGGAACAGCTCGGACATGAGCACATAGGGCAGCGGCCCGAGGCTCAGCGCGAAGGCGACGATGTAGGCGCAGAGCCCCGCGAGCGCCACATAGGGCCAGTCCGCCAGCGCCGCGACGATCACCACGGCGAGGCTCACCGCCATGGCCGCCGAGCCGGCGATGAGCAGCGGGCGGCGGCCGAGGCGGTCCACCAGCATCATGGCGGCCAGCGTCGCCAGCACGTTGACGAGGCCGAGCCCGAAGGTGGCGGCGAGGGCGGCGACGCCGGCCGGAAAGCCGAGCTCGGTGAAGATGTGCGGGGCGTAATAGAGAATGCCATCGATGCCGGAGAAATTCTGCAGCACGAACAGCACGCTGCACAGCACCAGCACCGCCTTGGTGCTGCCCCGGCCGAGCACGGCCCGCCAGTTGCCGGCCGGCGCGCTCTCGCCGTCGCCGGCGGAGATCTCGCCGGCAAGGCCCAGCCGCTGGGCCGCCGCCTCGCCCTCTACGATCCGACCGCGGGACATGAGCCAGCGCGGGCTTTCCGGCAGCAGCAGCACGGCGCCCGCGCACGCCACCGCGATCAGCGCGCCGCCGCCCAGCATCTGCGCCCACGTGGCGTGGCCGGTGAGCGCGAGGGGCACCGCATAGCCGAGCAGGATGCCGATGGTGACGGCGAGCTGGAACAGGGAGACCACCGCGCCGCGATGGCGCGCCGGCGTCACCTCCGCCGCATACATGGGGACCACCATGGAGGAGAGCCCCACCCCGAGGCCGATGAGGATGCGCGCCGCCACCAGCATCCCCACGCCCGGCGCCATCGCCTGCCCGAGCGGCACCAGTGCGTAGCCGGCGAAGGCCAGCGCCGCGGCGAGCAGGCAGGAGGGCCGCCGTCCGATCCGCTGGGAAATCGGCGCGGCGAGCACCGCGCCCACGAAGCAGCCGGCCAGCAGCGACGTCACCATCATCTCGGTGGCGCGGGTGGACAGGGCGAACGCCTCGGAGATGGCGCCGACCACACCGGCGATGGACGCCGTGCTGAAGCCGAACAACATGCCATTGAGGAGCACGAGGCCCGCCGTGAGGAACAAGGTTGCCATGTGATCCGACGGGTATGGAGGTAGGGCGCGGATAACGTGCGCGAGATGGAGCGGCCTGCAGGACTTGTAAGCGCCACCTACAGTAGAGCATAAGTACGAAAAATCGAGCGGCGATAGGCCCGGCCACCTGCCGGAGCGTGCCGTATGGGGAGGGCGCCAAGTGACCGTTTCCGCGGCAACGCACGAACATGCCAACCGCCTCGCCATCGAGGGCGGCGAACCCGTCCGCACCAAGCCGCTGCCGTGGGAACTGCCCGGTGCCCACTGGATCGGCGAGGAGGAGCTGGAACTCGTCTCCCGCGTGGTGCGTGCCCAGAGCCCCTTCCGCTTCTACGGCCCCGACCTCCAGCACATGGTGGACACGCTGGAGAAGGAATGGTGCGCCGCCTTCGGCCACAAGCACGCGCTGGGCGTCTCCTCCGGCACCGCCGCGCTGACCATTGCCATGTCGGCCCTCGACATCGGCCCCGGCGACGAGGTGCTGGTGCCCGGCTATCTGTGGGTGAGCTGCGTGGCCGCCGTGGTGCGCGCCGGCGCCATCCCGAAGCTGGTGGACGTGGACGACTGCTTCACCCTCGATCCCGCCGACGTGGAGCGCAAGATCGGCCCCCACACCCGCGCCGCGCTAATGGTGCACATGAGCGGCGCGCCCGGCCGGGTCGCCGATGTCGCCCGCATCTGCCGCGAGCGGGGCATCGCCCTCATCGAGGATTGCGCCCAGACCGCCGGCGCCAGCCAGAACGGCAAGGCCGTGGGTACGTTCGGCGATATCGGCATCTTCTCCTTCCAGCTCAACAAGAACATGACCTCGGGCGACGGCGGCATGGTGGTGACGGAGCGGGACGACCTGTTCCGCCGCATCGTCGCCCTGCATGACCTCGGCTATCCGCGCAACGAAAAGGGCCGGCTCGACACCTCGGACGAGAGCTGCCAGCTCTGGGGCGTCGGCGCCCGCATGTCGGAGCTGACGGGCGCCATGTGCCTCGCCCAGATGCGCAAGCTGCCGCAGATCACCGGCAACATGCGCTCCTCCAAGTGGCGAATCCGCAAAGCCCTCGCCGACCTCCCCGGCCTCGGCTTCCGCAACGTGCCCGACCCCTCCGGCGACACCGGTCCCTTCATGCTGATGACGCTGAAGGACGAGGCCACCGCCCGCCGCTTCGTCGACGCTTTGCGCGCGGAAGGCATCGCCGGCCCGGCCGGATCGCTCGCCTGCCTCGCCATGCGCGAGTGGGGGATGCACTGGTACTCCAACATTCCGAGCCTCGTGCACAAGCGCTCCGACAGCCGCGACGGCTTCCCCTGGACCCACCCCTCCAACGCCTTCGGCGAGAGCTACAGCTACGCCGCCGGCGCCCTGCCCCATTGCGACGACCTGCACGCCCGCGGCGCGCTGCTCACCATCGCCTCGACGCTGACGACCGAGGACGAGGACGACATCATCGCCGCCGTCCGCAAGGTGGCGCGCGTGGTGCTGGCCTGACGCCCGGGCATCGGGCCTTCACGACACAGGGGGCCGCGCCGCGGGGCTGTCCGGCGGGCGGAAAAGCGCGAAGGGGAAGCGCATGATCTATCTGATCGCCGCCATCGCCGGCCTCGCCGGGGCGCTGTTCGGCTTCGACGAGGGCGTGATTGCGGGGGCTCTGGCGCCGCTGCGCAGGGACCTTGGCATCGATCCCGTCACCGACGCCGCGGCCGAAGGCTTGATGACGGCGGCGGTGCCGTTCGGCGCCTTCATCGGCGCCATCGTCGGCGGACGGCTCGCCGCCGCCGCGGGGCGCCGCAAGCTGCTGCTCTGGGCCGCCGTGCTGTTCGTGGGCGGAGCGCTCCTGAGCGCGCTCGCGGGCGGGCTCGTCACCCTCTCCCTCGCGCGCCTCGTCATCGGCTTCGCGGTGGGCGTCGCGGCCATGATGGCGCCCCTCTATATCTCGGAGAGCGCGCCGGCCAAGCAGCGCGGCATGCTGGTTTCCATATACCAGCTCGCCATCACGCTCGGCATTCTCGGCGCCTATGTGGTCGGCTATGCCTTCGACGAGAACTGGCGCTGGATGTTCGCCATGGGTGCGGTGCCGGCGGTGCTCCTGTTCGCCGGCATCTTCGCCATGTCCGACACGCCCCGCTGGCTGGCCTTGCGCGGCCGCGGCGCCGAAGCGAAGGCCGCCCTCGCCCGCATGCGCGAGAAGCCGGAGAGCGATCCGGCGGTCGCCGCCGAATATGCGGAGATCCAGGCCGCCGTGGCGGAAGACGAGGGTCGCAAGGCGACGTTCGCCGATCTCGTTTCCCCCCGCGTGCGTCCGGCGCTGATCGTCGCCATGGGGCTGTTCCTGCTGCAGCAGCTCTCCGGCATCAATGCGGTGATCTATTACGCGCCCACCGTGTTCCAGCTGTCGGGCTTCGATTCCGCCGCCACCCAGATCCTCGCCACCGCCGGCATCGGCGTGGTCAACGTGCTCATGACGGTGGTGGGCA
This sequence comes from Xanthobacter flavus, assembly GCF_017875275.1. Taxonomy (NCBI): domain Bacteria; kingdom Pseudomonadati; phylum Pseudomonadota; class Alphaproteobacteria; order Hyphomicrobiales; family Xanthobacteraceae; genus Xanthobacter; species Xanthobacter flavus. The sequence goes on from NZ_JAGGML010000001.1 coordinate 1,197,305, forward strand.
TGATGCTCATCGACCGGCTCGGCCGGCGCCTCCTCCTGCTCATCGGCTTCGCCGGCACCGCGGTTTCGCTGGGCGCCATCGCCATCGCCGCCGCCACCGACAGCGCGGCGCTCGACACGCTCGCCCTCGCCGGGCTGGTGCTCTACATCGCCTCCTTCGCCATCGCCATCGGCCCGCTGCCGTGGGTGATGATGTCCGAGGTGTTCCCGCTGGACTGCCGGGCGCTGGGCATGAGCATCGCCTCGCTGGTCAACTGGGGCTTCAACTTCATCGTGGTGTTCAGCTTCCCGGTGCTGGTGGCGGAGTTCGGCCTCGCCGGCGTGTTCGGCCTCTATGCCGTGGTGTGTGTCGCCGGCCTCGCCTTCACCCAGTGGCTGGTGCCGGAAACCAACGGCGTGAGCCTGGAAGAGATCGAGCGCCACCTGAGGAGCGGTCGGCCCCTGCGCGAGCTTGGCCGCCTGCACGCGGCCTGAGGAGAAGACATGAGCGAGACCTCTCCCGACGCCCCCCTCGATTTCGAGGCGCTCGTCGTCGCCCTCCTGCCCCTCGGCCCCTACCACGCGGCCTTGGAGCCGATGGTGGGCGACCTTGCCCGCATCGCGACGCTGAACACCCAGCTCAACGCCGCCTTCCATCGCATCGCCGCGCGCGCCGGCTTCCCGGCGGGCGCGGTGCACCGCGAGCATCTGGCGGAGGATGCCGAGGCGGTGGGCACCTTCTTCGAATATGTGCATTTCGCCTCGCCCAGCTTCCTGGGCTCGGTGGGGGAATGGCCGCTGGTGGGCGGGCGGCCGCTGGCGGATAAGGCTTCAGGGGGCGCGCATGGCTGAGGCAACCCATTGCGACGTGATCGTCGTCGGCACCGGGGCTGGCGGCGGCATGCTGGCCTATGAGCTGGCGAAGGCGGGGCTCAATGTGGTCTCGCTGGAGCAGGGCGGACGCCTCGCCGACGACCATTTCAAGCGCCTGGACCCACCGGGAACCCAGCTCGACTTCGGCATCCGCGCCAACACCGTGTGGCCAGCCGAGCCGCACGACAGCCTGTTCGTGCATCCCCTGTTCGAGAAGGGCGCGGACGGCTCCACCGGCTGGCCGGACACCGGCTTCCACCACTACCAGATCCTCGCCGTCAACGGGCTCCAGAACCTCTGGAACGGGGTGAGCGTGCGCTTCTCCGCGCGCGATTTCCGCGACTGGCCCATCTCCTATTCCGACCTCGCGCCCCATTACGAGGCGGTGGAGCGGCGCATCGTCGTCTGCGGCACCGAGGAGCAACTCGAAGAACTGCCGGACGGCATCTATGTGCCGCCCAAGCCGCTGCGCCCCGCCGACGTGATGATCGTCGATGCGGTCAACGCGATGGACGAGCCCTATTCGCACGCCATCCCCAACCGCAAGGCCATCGACACCCGCCCGGACAGCCCCAACGCCTGCGTCTCCACCGGCATCTGCACCTCCGGCTGCCCCACCGGCGCGGTCTACAAATTCACCGCCCGGCTGCTGCCGGAGATCGAGAAGCTGCCGAACTACGAGCTGCGCCAGGGCGCCAAGGTGGTGCGGCTGCTGCGCGAGCCCGGCACCAAGCGGGTCATGGGCGTCGAATATCGCGACATGGCCACCGGCGAGGCGCGCGTGCTCACCGCCGATCACGTGGTGCTCGCGGCGGGCGCCATCGAGAGCCCGCGCATCCTGTTCAATTCCGCCGACGATGCCGCGCCCGAGGGCATGGGCAACACCACCGGCCAGCTCGGCCTGCGCCTGCAGGACAATCCCAAGGCCGTGCTCTCCACCTCGCTGTGGAAGCTGTGGGGCAAGGGCCGGGACTTCGACATCGGCTATGGCGACCTGCTCATTCTCATGTCGCGCGGCACGCTCCCGGACGGGGAGGAATTCCCCTTCATCGGCCACGCCATCCACGGCGTGCCGGACATTCCCCACTATCTCGCCGGCATGAAGCGCTTCCCGCCCTTCATGAAGGAGCGGCTCGCCCGCTTCATGTTCCATTCCTACGTCACGCTCGGCCTGTTCTGCGCCGGCGAGCCGACCCCCGCCAACCGGGTGCGGCCCGGCGCCACCCGCGACCGCTTCGGCGTGCGCCACGTGGCCGTGGACTTCTCCGCCACGCCGCGCGCGGAGGCGATGATGGAGGCCATGAACGGCTGGGGCCGCCAGGTGCTGCGCCACGCCGGGGCGACCTCCATCTACCCCTCGCGCGACAACACCGGCACCGGCATCCACTATGCCGGCACCACCGCCACCACCGCCGATCCCGAGAGGGGCGTGGTGGACGCGGACCTGAAGCTGCACGATCTCGACAACGTCTATGTCTGCGACGGCGGGGTCGTGCCCGTGCTGCCGGACAAGCACCTCACGCTCACCATCATGGCGCTGGCCCACCGCCTCGCCGGCCATCTGGTGGAGAAGGCGCGCAGCGGGGCGACGGTCGAGGGGGAGCGCGCTCTGGCCTGAGGCTGAAGGCCTCCGTCTGGAGATATGCCGTCATGCCCGGGCTTGTCCCGGGCATCCACGTCAGACCGACGGTACAATCCCCGTAAGGCGTTCCGAGCCATGACGGCGGGATAGCTTCCGCAGTTCACTCACCTCTCGGGTACGGCCCCGGCCATAACGGCCCCGACAAAGCCGTTGATGCGGCCGAAGGCGGCTTGGGAGAGCTCCCCTGCCCGCAGCACCGCCTC